>NZ_CP092364.2:4800000-6000000 GCF_022370755.2 Mycolicibacterium goodii
GGCGGCGGCCATCTGCCGTCCCGTCACGATGCCGCCCGCGGCCAGCACCGGGATGTCGCTGCCCACCTCCGCCAGGGTGTCGAGCACCTCGGGTACCAGCACCAACGTCGACACCTCACCGCAGTGGCCACCGGCCTCGGTGCCCTGCGCGATGATCAGGTCCACGCCGGCCCGCACCTGCTTGAGTGCGTGCTCGCGCGCGCCGACCAGCGCCGCCACCGGGACACCGCGCTCGCGACCCGCCTCGATCATGTAGTCCGGCGGGACACCAAGGGCGTTGGCGACCAGCTTGATCGGGTGGCTCAACGCCACGTCGAGAAGTTCACGGCCGGTGTCGCCGGACAGCGACGAACCGCCCAGCCGCTGCGTGGCCTCCGGTTCGATGCCGTGCTCGGCAAGAAGTGCGGCGACGAACTCGCGGTACTCGGCCGGGATCCGGTCCTTGAGTTGCTCGCGGGTCAGGTTCTCGCCCTTGCCCTCGAACTTGGCGGGCACGATGATGTCGGCGCCGTAGGGCCTGCCGCCAACCTGCTGGTCGATCCAGGACAGCTCCCGGTCCAGCTGCTCGGGGGTGTAGGCGGTGGCCCCGAGCACGCCGAAGCCGCCTGCGTTGGTCACCGCGGCCACCACGTCGCGGCAGTGGCTGAACGCAAAGAGCGGGAAGTCGATACCGAACTGTTCGCAGATCGCGGGTTTCACCCCGTCAGTATCGACCGTATTCGTCCATCAAGAACGCGAGTACGCGTCGCCTCCTTCAGCGCCGTCGTCCTTCAGCGCCGTCGTCGCGGAGCCGGCGGCCGAGTGGATGCCAGGTTTCGCTGGATCGCAACACTCGCCGTGAGCAGGAGCTTGGCGATGTCGTCCACCCGGTGGATGAGCCGGGAGGTGGGCCCGGACACGTTGATGACGGCAAGCAGAGTGTCGTTGCGGTCGCGGACCGGGGTGCTCACCGAGGTCAGTCCGATCTCAAGCTCCTCGCTTGCGACCGCGTAGCCCCTGCCGCGTTCGACGCGAAGCCGGGTGAGCAGTTCATCGAGATCAGCCGGCGCTTCCAGCGTGGAGGTCGGAGCTTTCAGATCGTCGGCGGTGAGATCGGCCACCAAGGCGTCGTCGCTGTCGAACAGCAACGCCCGTCCGGAAGCGGAGCAGTGCATCGGTGAGCTGCGTCCAACCCACCCGCCCGCTCGCAGCGACTGGTGCGACTCTTCCCGCAAGACCGTCAAAGACCTGTTGCCCTGTTGCACGGACAGCAATGCAACTTCACTGGTCCGCGCGACCAGCGTCTGCAGAACCGGACGAGCGGCCCGCAGCAAAGGGGTGTCCCCCGCGCCCGCGGCGAGTACCAGCAGCGGCCATCCCAATCGGTAGGCCTTCGACTCTGCGTTCTGCTCGACGAGTCCGCCCCTTTCCAGGGCCTTGAGCATCCGGGAAACCTGGCTGCGTTCACGTCCGACGGTGCGGGCGAGATCACTGACGGTGTGCTCGACGTTGGGTCCGTCACCGCGTCCGAACGCGCGTAACAGTGCCGCCACCCGTTCTGGGCCCGAGTCGCTCACGTGGCTCCTTCTGTTGCTCTCACAACAACAGCATTGCCGGCGGAAATCCGAAATACCGCAGATACGCAAGAAACGTGTTGCTGCTACAGCACGAATCGTATTCATCGGTGCCCGGGCTGCCTAACGTCTTCGCGCACGGGCCGCAGAGATTGTGGGCCGAATCACTCGCAAGGCCACTCGGAAGGTGTCGAACTCAATGCCCTCAACCAAGATCACCCCGGAGGCGGATCAGCCGCTCTACGGGCAGCAGACAACCTTGTCGCTCGCGAATTTCACCGCCCCGGGCCGCACGTTGGCCGACGTACCGGCATTTGTGCGCAACTATGCCCTGGTGAAACTCGCCGCCGCACGGGCGAACCATTCACTCGGCGTGCTCGACTCCGCACAGCGTGACGGCATCGTCGCGGCGTGCGAGGAAGTCGCAGCCGGGCACCATGCGGACCAGTTCCCGTCGGCGCTGCTTCTCGGCGGCGGCGGCACGACCACGAATATGAACGTCAACGAGGTCATCGCGGCCCGCGCCAGTCAGCTCGCCGGCGTGGCGGTTCATGCCAACGATCACGTCAACGCTTCGCAGTCGACCAACGACACCTACCCGACGGCCATGGCACTGACAGTGTTCGACCTGGTCGAGCATCCTGTGCAAGCGCTCGGCGAACTGGCCCGCGCGCTTGAGGACAAGGCCGCCGAATTCGACGCCACACCACATTTGGGACGCACATGCCTTCGAGATGCGGTCAGCCTCACTGCGGGCCAATCGCATCGGTCACAAGCCGCGGCGATTCGCCGCACCTGCGAGGATCTTCGCTCGTCGGTCGCAGCGATGAGCTCGGTACCGCTGGGAGCGACCGCGATCGGAACGGGCGTTGGCGCCCCCGACGGCTACCAGGAGCTCGCGATCGGTGAACTCGCCTCGCTCACCGGCCGGGACCTGCGACCCGCGGTGGATCCTTTCGACGCGCTCGCGCACCTGGACCCGTACGCGGCGGTGGCCGCCGCAGGGGCCCGGACCGGACTGACGATGGCCAAGGTGGCCGCCGACGTCCGGTTGCTTTCGTCGGGCCCGGCGGGTGGCTTCGGCGATCTGAACATCCCTGCGGTACAGGCTGGTTCGTCGATCATGCCGGCGAAGGTCAACCCCGCGATACCCGAGTATGTGATGCAACTGAGCTATCGCATCCGCGGCGCGGCCCACACGGTCGAATTCGCCGTCGCCGCAGGCGAACTCGAGCTCAACGTGATGGAGCCGGTGATCATCGACGCCCTGATCACAATCTTCGGCGATCTCGCTGCCGCGGCAACATGTTTCGCTCGCCGCTGCGTCACGGGCATCAGCTGGGACGGTCACCGCCGGGAGGAAAACCTCGCCGCGGCCCTCGACAGCTGGGTGACGCTCGCCGCCACGAGGGGGTATGACGCCACCACGACCCAGTACCGCAACAACAACCTGTCCGCCACCGGCCGGAATGGAGACGGACATGTCTGACGTTGCAGCGCAATCAATTCAGCACGTCGACTACGAGGATGCCCCACTCACCAAATTCCAGATCCGAGTGACGATCGCGGGCACCGGTGGACAGTTCAGCGATGGCTTCATCCTCGGAATCATCGGGATCGTGATCACCGCTTCAACCAATACTCTCGGTCTGACCCCACTGTGGGTCGGACTCCTGGGCGCCGCGTCCCTGGCCGGGCTGTTCCTCGGCGCCGTCGTCACCGGTCCGATCGCAGACCGCTTCGGCCGCCGACACATCTTCGCCTGGGACATGCTCGCCTTCGCCGCCTTGTCCGGACTCCAATTCTTCATCGAGTCGCCATCGCAACTGCTGGTGCTGCGCCTGCTGATCGGTGTGGTGCTCGGCGCCGACTACGTGGTCAGCAAATCCCTGGTCACCGAGCACGCACCCCGTAGGTTCCGGGGCAGACTGATGAGCATCCTCGCGGTCGCCTGGGCCGCCGGTTACGTCGCCGCCTACCTCGTCGGTTTCCTGCTGACCAGCCTCGAAGGCGAATCGTGGCGATACATGCTCGCCGCAAGCGCGGTGCCCGCCCTACTGATCCTCGGGTTCCGCCTCGGCGTCCCCGAGTCACCCCTGTGGCTCAGCCGGCACGGACGGACCGAGGAGGCCGCAGCCGTCGTCTCGCGCCATCTCGGTGCTGATGTCCGCCCGCCCTCGATCGAGCCGAACCCAGCACGACGCAACATCGCCGCCCTGTTCACGCCGAAATACCGCAAGCGCACCATGGTGGGAGCCCTGTTCTACATCTGCCAAGTCATCCCATTCTTCGCGCTCGGGACGTTCTCCCCTCAGGTGATGGAGTCTCTCGGTGTTACCAGCAAACTTGGCGCCGGCGCGGCCTACAACATCTTCCTGCTCGCAGGCGCTGTGCTCGGGCTGTTGGTGATCGACCGGATCTCGCGGCGCGCGTTCCTGATCGGAACATTCTTCGTGGGGGCCGCCCTGCTGGCCGCGCTCGTCGTATTCTCCGACACCAGCTCAGCGGTCAAGGTTGCCCTGTTCGCCCTGTTCGCTCTCGTCCTCGCGGCCGCGGTCAACCTCGAATTCGTCTACCCACCAGAGCTGTTCCCCACGGATCTACGTGCCTCGGGAGTGGGGATCGCCGTCGCAGCCAGTCGGATCGGATCAGCCGCCAGCACCTTTCTGCTGCCCGTCGTCGTCGCGCAGTACAACGTCAACGCCGCGCTCATCGGCTGTGTCGTCGTCTTGGCGATCGGCGGATTCGCCTGCTGGGCATGGGCGCCTGAGACCCGCAACGAGTCACTCAACGACGTCGACGGCGACCACTAGGTCATACCTGTGGTCGACAAAAAGTGTTCGAGCTCGGCGATCAGCTGCCGCCCATCCAGAAACACCGGGTCATTGTGCCCGGCACCCGGCACCAGCAGCCAATGCTTGGACGCTGTGGCCGCGTCGTAGAGCCGCCGGCTCAGCGCAGTCGGCACAATGTCGTCGCGACCGCCGGCAATGACCAGCAGCGGTGCGGTCACCGACGGGATCCGCTCGATCGACGGATACCGGTCCAGCAACAGCCAACGCACGGGCAGCCACGGGTAGTGCACTGCTCCGACGTCGGCCAGCGAGGTGAACGGTGACCGCAACACCAACGCAGCCGGGGGCTTGTCAACCGCAAGCCCGACCGCTACCGCCGCGCCGAGCGACTCACCGAAGTAGGCGACACGATCGACACCCGGCGAAGCGGCCAACCATTCCTGCGCCGCCCGCGCGTCGGCGGCCAGTCCGGCCTCGGTCGGACGGCCCGGGTTGCCGCCGTAGCCGCGGTAGTCGAACAGCAACACCGGCAACCCCATCCGGTTCAGCGCGACCGCCAACGGCGCCCGCATCGACCGGTCGCCGGCGTTGCCGTTGAGCACCAACACCGCTGACCGGCGCGGGCCCGGAAAATACCAGGCCCCCAATCGGATTCCGTCAGCAGTGGTCAGCTCGACGTCCCGGCCGCCGGGCAATACGGTCGCGGCCGACGGCACCGGGCCGGGCGACGGGAAGTAGACCAGCCGACGCTGCGTAGACCACAGCGCGGCCAGCAGGCCGATCGTCACGAGCGCGACGATAGCGATGACGGCAAACCACCGGCGCATCAGCCCCGCGGCGGCACATCAGGAGGGGTCATGCTTGAAACTTACCTTCACCACGCCGCCCGCTGGAGTGAACGTGCTCCCACTCGCGGCGCACGGTTCACCTCAGCGCTAACTGCGCAGCGGTGCGAACGCGAACTCGCGCAGGCCGTCACGCGGATCGACCGCGGCACGGAACCCGAGCACCTCGTGAGCCCGCGCGGGGTCCGCGACGATGTGGCGGACGTCCCCGCTGCGGTACTGGCCGGTGACCACCGGCGCGGGCGCGCCGCGCACCTCGCACAACTGGGCGGCCACCTCCATGATCGAGATCGGCCGGCCCGAGCACACGTTGAACGCGTGGAACCCGTCGAGCGACCCGAACTGAGCGTGCACCGCGGCCACGTTGGCCGCCGCCACGTCGTCGACGTGCACGAAGTCGCGCATCTGCCCGCCGTCCTCGAAAACCCTTGGCACGTCACCGGATTCGAGCTCGGAGCGGAAGATCGCGGCGACCCCCGAGTACGGGGTGTCGCGCGGCATGCCCGGACCGTAGACGTTGTGATAGCGCAGCGCCACCACCGACCCGCCGGTGGCCTCGGCCCACGCCAGCGCGTAGTGCTCCTGGGCCGCCTTGCTCGCCGCATACAGGCTGCGCGGGCGCACCGGGGCGTCCTCACCGACCAACTGCCAGCGCAGCGGTTCGGCACCGACCGGGCACCGGTGTTCGAACACCCCGGCATCCAGATCGGCGCGGGTACGTGGCATCGGGTCGATCTCGCCGTGCTCGACGCAGTAATAACTCCCCTGCCCGTAGACGACCATGGACGACGCCAGCACCAGACGCGTGCAGCCCGCCTCGAACATCTGGGCCAGCAGTACCGCGGTGCCGAGGTCGTTGTGGCTCGCGTACGACGGCGCATCGCCTGCGTTCACGCCTGCGCCCACCACCGCGGCCTGGTGGCAGACCACGTCGACCCCGGACAGCAACGGCGCCAACACATCCGGATCGCGCACGTCGACGCGCACACAACCCTCCGGCGGCTCGGCCCCGCTGCGATGGGCGGCGGGCAGCATGGCGTCGAGGCCGACCACCTCGTGGCCCGCCTCCTGCAGCGCCACCGCGATCCGGCTGCCGATGAACCCGGCCGCACCGGTGAGCAGCACTCTCACGGCAACTCGAAGGGCAGGTTCACCCCGGCGTGCGCCAGGCAGTGCGTGCAGCTCCGCTCGACCTCCACGGCCTCGAGTGCCTCGTAAACAAGTTTCTTGAACGGCGGCATGTTCCGTTCGAACTCGGCCAACACGTCGACCGCGCGCACACCCGAGCCCACTTCGATACCGGCATCCAGATCGGTGACCAATGCGATTGCGGCATAACACATTTCCAGTTCCCGGGCGAGCACCGCCTCGGGGTAGCCGGTCATGTTCACCAGCGTGAAGCCCTGACCCGCGAACCAGCGACTCTCGGCACGGGTGGAAAAGCGGGGGCCCTGGATCACCACCATGGTGCCGCCGTCGACCACGCCGGGCAGACCTGTCGCGGCCGCGCGCAGCGCCGGGCAGTACGGATCGGCGAACGCGACATGGATTCCGCCGGAATCGAAATACGTGTCGTCGCGCCCACTGGTGCGGTCCACCAGCTGATCGGGCACCACGATCGACCCCGGACCCAGATCCGGATTCAGGCTGCCGACCGCACACGGCGCGAAGACGCGTCGCACCCCCAGCGAGCGCAGCGCCCACAGATTGGCGCGGTACGGCACGGTGTGCGGCGAGAACTCGTGTTTCACGCCATGCCGCGGAAGGAACGCCACCTCGTGGTCGCCCACCGTGCCCACCGTGATCGGCGCGCTCGGCGACCCGTACGGGGTCTCGACGCTGACCGCTCGCGCGTCAGCGCCGAAAAACGTGTAGAAACCGCTGCCGCCGATGACGCCGAGCATCACTCGGCGGTGTCAGTGCCCGTGGGGCCGGCGTCCGGGACGCTGCTGATGTCGGTTCCGGCGCGTGCCGCCCGTCGGGCATTGTCGCCGATCTCGAACACCTCAGTCGCCAGGTCCCCGATCGACGACGCCACGTCCTTCACCGCGGTGGTGATGATCGCGGCGACCTCCCCGACCGTCGTGGCCAGGGCCTCGACGGACTCCTGCAGCGCGTCCTTACCGATCTCGGTCTTACTGAGCTGCTCGTTCATGAGGGCCAGTCTAGGTCGGTGTGCCGAGGAGATCATGTCCTGCAAATACGATGACGGCGTGGCCAGTTTCGCGCAGTGGATCGAAGGCGCCCGCCCCCGCACGTTGCCGAACGCCGTGTCCCCGGTGATCGCCGGCACCGGCGCGGCGGCCTGGCTGGACGCCGCCGTGTGGTGGAAAGCGTTGCTGGCACTGGTGGTCGCGCTGGCATTGATCGTCGGCGTCAACTTCGCCAACGACTACTCCGACGGCATCCGCGGCACCGACGACGTGCGCTCGGGACCGCTGCGACTGGTCGGTTCGAAGCTCGCGTCCCCGCGCGCGGTGCTCACGGCGGCGATCGCGAGCCTGGCGGTCGGCGCGGTGGCCGGGCTGGTGCTGGCCGTGGTCAGCGCGCCGTGGTTGATCGCCGTCGGCGCCGTCTGCATCGCAGGCGCGTGGCTGTACACCGGCGGCAGGAAGCCCTACGGCTATCTGGGCCTGGGCGAGGTGGCGGTGTTCGTCTTCTTCGGCCTGGTGGCGGTGCTCGGCACGCAGTACACGCAAGCGCTGCGGGTGGACTGGGTCGGCCTGGCCCTCGCGGTCGCGATGGGCTCACTGTCGTCGGCCGTGCTGGTGGCCAACAATCTGCGAGACATCCCCACCGACGCGCAATCCGGCAAGATCACGCTGGCCGTTCGTCTCGGCGACGCCCGCACGCGCGTGCTGTTTCAAGTTCTGCTCGCGGTCGCGCTGCTGCTGACCCTCGTACTGATCGTCGCGACGCCGTGGGCCGCGGCCGGCCTGCTGGCGCTGCCCCTGGCGCTGCGTGCGGCGTCGCCCGTGCGCCGCGGGCTCGGCGGCAAAGACCTGATCCCCGTCCTGCGTGACACCGGCCTGACGATGCTGGTGTGGGCATTGGCGGTGGCCATCGCGCTGTCGCTCTCCTGACTCCCGCGAGCAGACGCGTAGGTACCCACAAACACCCTCTCAGGGGTACTTTCATGTCTGCTCGGCAGAAGGAATGCGGCAGGTTATCCACAGAACGCGAAGACGTGATCCACGTGACCCGCGCCCACGGCCACGATCAAGGACGTGCCTCTCGACGAGATCTTCGCCGTCAACGGCGGAGTGGCCACCACTGCGCAACTGACCGCCGTCATGACCCGCAAGGTGCTGGCCTCGCTGGTGCGCTCAGGTGCGATCAAGCGGGTCTGCCGCGGCGTCTACTGCCTGCACACCCCGGGCAGCACCGAACGCCTGGCCGCGCTCGACCTGCTCAACACCACCCCGATCGTGGCCTGCATGAGCACGGCCGCCGCGTTCTACGGCTTCGACACCGAGAACGACAATCGCGTCCACATCCTGGACCCAGGCGTTCGCATCCGATCCGACAGCAACCTGGTGGTACACCAACGTGTCGGCGCGCACCTGCGACGCGTCCGCGGCCGACTGGCGACGGCACCTGCCTGGACCGCCGTCGAGATCGCCCGCACCCTGCGCCGGCCCCGCGCCCTCGCGACCCTCGACGCGGCACTGCACGTCGGTGCCTGCACCGCCGACGAACTCGCCGCCGCGGTACGCGAGCAGAAAGGACGCCGGGGCATCGTGGCGGTTCGTGATCTGCTGCCCCACGCCGACGGCCGGGCCGAATCTCCGATGGAAAGCGAGATGCGACTCGTCTTCCTCGACCGGGGCGTACCCGATGCCGAGCTCCAGTACGAGATCGTCGACCATACGGGCAAGTTGTGGCGCGTGGACTTCGCGTGGCCGGACGCGAAGGTGGCCGCCGAGTACGACAGCATGCAATGGCACGCCAACCCCACGGCGTTCACACACGATCGGATCAAGGTCGCGCGCCTACAAGAGTGCGGCTGGACGACCATCGCGGCCGTGGCAGACGACATCCGCAAGCACCCGGAGGACCTGGTGCGCCACCTCCGCCGATACCTGGACCGCCCGGCCCGTCCCGCGATCGCGGGCTGACATCTCCGGCGAGCAGACGCGTAGGTACCCGCGAATGGGCTTTTGCGGGTACATACGCGCCTGCTCGTGGAGGGTAGGAAACCCAAGGACTAACGTGTCCGTCGGTTCGGGCGACGACACACTCTGGGGGACGGTCATGATGGTTGCCAGCGACACCCACCCGCCGGCACGATCCGGCGCTGCGGAAACCCGCCGCGCGATCTGGAACACGATCCGCGGATCGTCGGGCAACCTCGTCGAGTGGTACGACGTGTACGTCTACACGGTGTTCGCGACGTACTTCGAGAAGCAGTTCTTCGCCGAATCCGACGAGAACTCGACGGTCTACGTCTACGCGATCTTCGCGGTCACCTTCCTGACCCGGCCACTTGGCTCATGGTTCTTCGGACGGTTCGCCGACCGCCGCGGCAGGCGCGCCGCGCTGACGTTCAGCGTGTCGCTGATGGCGCTGTGCTCGCTGATCATCGCCATCGTCCCGTCCCGCGAGGTGATCGGTGCCGCGGCACCGGTGATCCTGATCCTGTGCCGACTGGTGCAGGGCTTCGCGACCGGCGGCGAGTACGGCACGTCGGCCACCTACATGTCGGAGGCCGCGACCCGCGAGCGACGCGGCTTCTTCTCGTCGTTCCAGTACGTCACTCTCGTGGGCGGCCACGTGCTCGCGCAGTTCACGCTGCTGATCATCCTCACCGTGTTCACCACCGACCAGGTGCACGATTTCGGCTGGCGCATCGGCTTCGCGATCGGCGGCGTCGCCGCCATCGTGGTGTTCTGGCTGCGCCGCACCATGGACGAGTCGCTGAGCGACGAACAACTCGAAGCGGTCAAGGCGGGCAAGGACAAGAGCTCGGGCTCGCTGGGCGAGCTGGTCACGCGGTACTGGAAAGCCCTGCTGATGTGCTTCCTGATCACCCTCGGCGGCACCATCGCGTTCTACACCTACAGCGTCAACGCGCCTGCCATCGTCAAGACCACCTACAAGGATCAGGCGATGACCGCGACCTGGATCAACCTCATCGGGCTCATCTTCCTGATGCTGCTGCAGCCGGTCGGCGGGCTCATCAGCGACAAGGTGGGCCGCAAGCCGCTGCTGCTGTGGTTCGGCTTCGGCGGCCTGATCTACACCTACATCCTGATCACCTACCTGCCGCAGACCCACTCGGCCGTCATGTCGTTCCTTCTGGTCGCGGGTGGCTACGTCATCCTCACCGGATACACCTCGATCAACGCGGTCGTGAAGGCCGAACTGTTCCCGTCGCACATCCGCGCGCTCGGCGTCGGCGTCGGCTACGCGCTGGCCAACTCACTGGTCGGCGGCACCGCACCGGTGATCTACCAGGCTCTCAAGGAACGCGACCAGGTGCCGCTGTTCATCGGTTACGTGACGGTGTGCATCGGAATCTCGTTGGCGGTCTACCTGTTCTTCCTCAAGAACAAGTCCGAGACGTACCTGGACCGCGAAAAGGGCGCGGCGTTCGTTCGCTAGCGAATACGGCGGTCTGCGCCCGAATGGAAGCGTTCACATAGCCGGTTCACATAGCAGGCCACACACTCGTGGGAAATGATGGGACATCCCGGGCGGACACAGACCAGGTCACCTGCGCCGGGCAGGGAGAGGATCACCGAATGAGTGGGCTGCAAGTCGTCGTCGCCGACGACGACGTTCTACTGCGTGAAGGGCTCGCAAGCCTGCTCGACCGGTCCGGCTTCGACGTCATCGGCCAGGCGGCCGACGCGACCGAACTGCTCGCACTGGTCCGGGAGAAGTCGCCACAACTGGCGGTGGTCGACATCCGGATGCCGCCGACCAACACCACCGAGGGACTCGACGCGGCCAAGGTGATCCGCACCGACTTCCCCGACACCGGCATCCTCGTGCTGTCGGCGCACGTCGAGGTCGAGCACGCGACCGAACTGCTCGCCAGCGGCCACGGCATCGGCTACCTGCTGAAGTCCCGCGTCACCGACGTCTCCGATTTCGTCGAGACCCTCGAGCGCATCGCGAAAGGCGCCTCGGTGGTTGACCCGGCGCTGGTGTCGGAGCTGGTCTCCGCGCGGCGGCGCGACGATCCCCTGGCCGCGCTAAGCGCCCGCGAACAGGAAGTGCTCATGCTGATGGCCGAGGGCCGATCCAACGCCGGTATCGCGCGCCGGTTGTGGGTCACCGAGGGCACCGTCGAAAAGCACGTCCGCAGCATCCTGACCAAGCTGAACCTCACCGAGACCGCCGACGATCACCGCAGGGTGCGCGCGGTGATCACGTACCTGGAGTCACGCTGAGCCGACTTTCGGGGTCGCGCAACCGCGTCAGGATGAGGTGCAGCGCCACCGCGAACGTCAGGAGGCCCGCCCCCACCGCGATCGTCAGCGGTTGCAGATACAGCAGCAGGGCCGCCGCCGGCGCGCACAGCACGCGCTCGGGCCAGCCCGCGCGCCGGATCATCCAGCCGCCGGTCAGGACCGCGAGAGCCGCGACGGCCAGTGCCACCACCGCAGTCGACCACACCGCATCGGGGAACGACCGCAGCCCGATCAGGCCCTGACCGTTGTCGGTCAACACGAACGCGAACGGCACCAGGAACGCAGGCAGTGCGTACTTGCAGGCCTGCATCATCGTGGCGATCACGCGGCCGCCGGTGATGGCCGACGCGGCAACCGAGGCCAGTGCCGTCGGCGGCGTCACCTCCGACAGGACCGCGAAGTAGAACACGAACATGGCCACGGCCGGTGCCGCGACACCGAGATCCTGCAACGCGGGCCCGATGATCACCCACGCGATCACAAACGAGGCGGTGACCGGCACCGCCAACCCGAGCACCGACACCGCCAGCGCGGCGAAGATCGCCGTGAGAATCAGGACGGCCGTGGGGTTCTCGGCAATGGACCGGGCCGTATTGACCAGGATGGAGTTCAACTGCAGCCCGAGTCCGGTTCGGGTGATCATCGCCGCGACCACACCGGCAGCCGCGCAGACAGCCGCGACCGAAAGCACCCCGCGGACCCCCGTCGCCAACGCGTTGTAGAGCCGTGCCGGGGTGAGGCGGTGTTCACGATCCAGGAACGACAGCACGATCGCCGCGGCCGTGGCGTACACCACCGCGCGAACCGCCGAGACATCCATGGCCAGCAACACCACGATCAGCACCAGTGAGGCGAGGTGGTAGCCGAACCGACCCAGCAGACGCCACGCCGACGTCGCGGCGACCTCGATTTCCCTTGTGCCGTAACGGCGTGCGTCGATCTCGACGGCCAGCAGGATACCGAGGTAGTACAGCAGGGTCGGCGCGACCGCCCACACCAGCACGGTCAGATACGGCACACCGAGGTATTCGGCGATGATGAACGCCGCCGCACCAAGCGTCGGCGGGGACAGGATCGCGCCGATACCCGCGGCGGCCAGCATCCCGCCCGCGTTCTCCTTGGGATAACCGGCTTTTCGCAGCACCGGCCAGCACACCGAGCCCAGACTCACCGCAGTCGCCGTGCCCGAACCCGACACGCTGCCCAGCAGGAAACCGGCCAGCGTCACCGTCCGACCCGGCGCGGCCCGCGACCGGCGGAACGCCGCGAACGACAGGTTGATGAAGAACCGGCTGGCGCCGGAGGCGTCGAGCACGGCGCCGTAGATCGTGAACAACACGATGTAGGTCGCCGCGACATCCAAAGGCACCCCGTACAACCCGGTGGACTGCAGGAACGACGAGCTGACGATCTGCTCCCAATCCACCCCGGCGTGTGCGATCGCCGCCCCCTGCGGCAGATAGCCGCCGTAGTAGGCGTAACCCAGTGCGAGCAGACACACGATCGGCAGTGCCGCGCCCGTGGTGCGCCGGCACGCCTCGAGTACCAGCAGCAACACGATCGAGCCCACCAGCACGTCGACCATGCCCGGCGAGCCCTGCCTGCCGAGGAACTCGTTGAAACCACCTCCCCCGTCGCCGATCTCGAACGGCAACACCGGGTACAGGCACGCGGCCAGCGCCACCGCGGCGAGCACCCAGTCGAGCGGGGTCGGGTTGTCCCGGGGTTGCTGCTCCGGTTGCGGTTCACGGCCGCGACGCCACCGCGCGGGCAATGCCAGACCGGAGCGATAACACAGCAGCGTCAACGGCAGCACCGCCGCGAGAAACAGGATCAGCGAGAACTGGTTGCCCTGCGCCAACGGGAAGAACACCTGGTACACCGCCGACAGGCCCAGCAGCACACAACCCGCCGCCACCGCGTGCCCAACCCACCCGCTCAGTTGCCGTGCGGGCTTCTCGTCCTCGTAGGCGGCAGGTGCCGCCACCTCACCGGGGTCCTGCGAAATCTCGCGTTCGCCCACGGTCAGCGCGCCGCACCCAATTCATCGAGGGCCTTTTTGGCACCGGGATGCAATGGCACCGGTTCCGTCTCACCCGCGGTTTCCAGCACGATGCCCTCGGCCGCCTTGTTGGCCTTCACCAGATCGTCCTTGTGCTCGTACAGGGCCTTGGTCAGCACACATGCGGTGTTACCGTCCATATCGTCTTTGACCAGAAGCACATTCGGCACCACCACGGTGGGCACGTCAGCGGGAGTCTGGTAGGTGGCCGCCGGGATCACGCCCTGTTCATAGATCGGGTTGATCTCCTTGAGCCTGTCGAGCGTGTCGGTGACGTCGATGAACTTCACCTGATCACGCCTGCTGACGATCAGGTCGGTGATACCGCTGGTGGGCAGGCCGCCCGACCAGAACATGGCGTCGATGGAACCGTCCTTCATGCCCTCGACGGTCTTGCCGAGTTCGGTGCGCTGCGCCTGCACGTCGGCCGGACTCAGGCCCGCGGCCTCCAACATGCGATTGGCGATCACCTCGGTGCCGGAGTTCGGCGCCCCGGTCGACACGCGCTTGCCGCGCATGTCCGCGATCGTGTTGATCCCGGCATCGGTCCGCGCGATCACCTGCGTGTAGTTCGGGTACAGACGCGTGAGCGCCGCGATGGGCTGTTTCTCGCTGAACGACGCGGTGCCGTTGACGGCGTCGGCAGCCGTGTCGGCCAACGAGAACGCGATCTGATGGGTGCCCGCGACGAGTTGCTGGATGTTCTGCAGCGACGCCGACGTCTCGGCCGCGGTGGCCTTGAGTTTGCCGTCGGTGGCCCGGCTGATCGCCTCGGCGTACGCGCCACCGAGCGTGTAGTACACACCGGTGGTGTTACCGGTGGCGATGCTGAGCCGCGCGTCGGCGGTGACCTCGCATTCGGTCGGTTCGGCCGACGCCGCACCGTTGCTGTCCGACCGTTGACCTCCACAAGCGGTCAGCAGCAACAAGATTGCGCCCAGTGCGGCTCCCACCCGAACGGTCGTGCCCGTCGACGTCTTCGAAGTGACCGGTGCCCTACCGTGAATCCCCATGCGCCGATCATCACCCGAATCGGGGTCGCCGCGGCGTGAAATGGACTGATACGTCCCGCGTCAGATCCTGGCGAGCAGGTCCTCGATGGCAGGCACCGACAACGCGAACTTCGGCACGAACCCGACCGCGGGACTCGATGCGATCATCTCGGCCAGGTCCTGCTCGTCGTACGTCGAGATCAGGATCACCGCGGGTGGCGCGGGCGAGATGTCGCGGTGCAGTTCCTCGGTGAGATCGAATCCGCTCTCGGCGCCGAGTGCGATGTCCACCAGGACCACGTCGGGTCGCAGTTCGCGGCAGAAGACCATCGCTTCGGCACTGTTGGATGCCACGCCGACGACCTCGACCCCGCCACTGTCGAGCATCGTGGCGGCAGCCGTGCGAAAACTCGCACTGTCATCGACGATGAGACAACGCATCATGCCTCCGCAACCCGGTCATGACACCAGGGTGGCAGCGACGTGCCGAGGCGTGCATTGCTGCTAGCGGGAATTCGCCGACGGTGGCGGGCATGAACCACACGCACCACCTGTTCCGTTTCTCATGGTGATGTGACTGGTGTAGCTGCTCGGCCCCGTGAACGCCGCCGCGAGTCGGTAGGTGGGCGTCTGCTTGGGCTCGTGCTGCGGCCGGAGGCCCCACCGGTCAAGATCGGCATCGTGGTGGCACTGGCCTGCATCGCGGCCGAGAGCCTGCTGGTGCACGCCCTCCAACAGGTCGCGCCCGAGAGCACGTTCGGCACGGTGTTCCTACTCGGCGTGCTCGTGGTGTCGGCCGGATGGGGATATCGCCTTTCGGTCGCGACGTCACTTCTCACCGCACTGGTCTATGTGCACTTCCACATGGAGACCCACGGCGCGGTGATGCCCATCTACACCGAGGACATCGCGTCCATCGCGGTCTTCGTGCCGGTCGCGCTGCTCGCGAACATCCTCGTCGGGCAGGCCAGGGTGCGGACTGCCGAAGCCGAGCAGCGCACCGTCGAAGCCGACCGCGCGGCTGCCGCGGCACGTGCGGCGCAACACTTGATCGAGGCCAGTCACGCCGAGGTCAGTGAACTGGCCGCACAACAGGCCGCACTGCGCCGGGTGGCCACGCTCGTCGCGCGCGGGTCGCCACCGGATGAGGTGTATCCCGCGGCGGTCAACGAACTCGCGGGCGGCCTCCGCCTGGACCATGTTGCGCTGCTGCTGTACCCGGGCGACGGTACGTCGACCGTGCTGGCGTCGAGGGACAGCCGTGGCGCCCCGAAATTCCCTGTCGGCGAGAAACTCCCACTCGACGGCAACACCGTGACCACACTGGTGGCACAGACCGGGCAACCCGCACGCGTCGACGACTACGCCGTCGTCTCGGGCACGACGGCCGCCCGCATCCGCGACATCGGGATCCGCTCGGCAGTCGGGGCGCCCATCCTCGTCGACGGACGCGTCTACGGTGTCCTACTCGTCGGTTCGTCACAGCCGTTCGAGTTCCCGCCCGACACCGAGGTGCGGGTGGGCGATTTCGCGGACCTGGTCGCCACCGCGATCACCAACGCCGAGACCCGCGCGGCGCTCACCGCGTCACGCGCCAGGATCGTCACCGCCGCCGACGAGGCGCGGCGCCGATTCGAACGCGATCTGCACGACGGTGCCCAGCAGCGCGTGATCTCCCTGGGACTCGGGTTGCGTGCGGTCGAGGCGTCAATACCCGACGATCAGCCCGAACTGCGCGCACAGATCGGCCGCCTGGTCGACGGGTTGTCCTCGTTGTCCACCGAACTGCAGGAGTTCTCGCGCGGCATCCACCCTGCGATCCTGTCCAAGGGCGGCCTGGGGCCCGCACTGCGATCGCTGGCCCGCCGCTGCCCGGTGCCGGTCGACCTCGAGGTGGACCTTCCCGAACCGGTGTGCGAATCCGTCGGCGTCGCCGCGTATTACGTCGTGGCCGAAGCGCTCACCAACGCCGCGAAATACGCCGAGGCCCAGACCATCGTCGTCACCGCCACGCTCGGCGCCGACACGCTGGACCTCATGATCGACGACGACGGGGTAGGCGGCGCGGTGGCAGGCGGCGGGTCCGGGCTGATCGGCCTCAAGGACCGCGTCGAGGCGCTGTCCGGTGAACTGACCATCACCAGCCCTCCCGGGGTCGGCACCACGATCACCGCGCGGATCCCACTGCACAACGGCTGATTCGTTCGCCGGTTCTCGGAAGTGTCCGCTGTGTGAGGCCTCGCAGAGGTGCACACTCGCAGAACAGTGTCTATCGGTGGTCACCACCGTGGTGGAAAAGCAACGCGTACCCGCCGAAGAACGGGTACTGCGTTTGATAGTCGACGGCAGGCGGGTTCGCCGTCACCTGTGCGTTGCCCTCGGACTGGCACAACGTCGAGTTGCCCTGAACCGTGCAGGTCGGTCCGGTGGGTGCGGCCTGCGCCGCCGGTGCCGAGCCGACAGCCAGCGCTCCCGCACCAGCGGCCAGCAGCGTCAAAGCACGAATACTGATACTCATAATCGGGGGAAAACTCCTTTGTAATAACACTTTTCGTGTACCCCCAGCCTTGCCCGCCGACGCCAGAGTATCGATGGCGCTGGCACCAAACACCGGCTACCGGTTATCCCCCACGGCACTGAGAAGCCGGTCGAGATCGTCCTCGGTGTTGTACAGATGGAAGCCCACCCGCACCGCGCCCGCACGAACGGCGGCGCGAATTCCGGCCTGCCGCAGACGATCCTGCGCACCGGCGATCGGGATCGACACGATCGCCGAGTTGTTCGGTGGCAGTTCCAGCTCATGGCGCAGGCGGTTCGCCAGGCCCACCGCGTGCGACTCGACAGCCGCCGGGTCCAGCGACGCCAGCCACGGCATGGTCAAACCCGCGCCGAGCACGGCGAACCAGGCCGGCGACACGTCGAAGCGGCGGGCCTCGTCCGCCAACCGCAACGGCAGGCCGTAGATCGCATCCCACGGCTCCTCGCCGGCCCACCAGTTCGCCGCATGCGGAGTCATGCGCGCAGCCACCCTGTCACTCAACGACATCCACGCGGTACCACGCGGCGCGAGCAGCCACTTGTACGCCGAGGCGACCGTGACGTCGACCCAACCCAGCTCGAGCCGCTTCCAGCCGACGGCCTGTGTGACATCGATCACCGTACGGGTTTCGGTGCCAGCCACCGCGTCGCGCAATGTGTCGGTGTCGAGCACCGTGCCATCGGCCGACTGCACGAGGCCGGCCACCACCACGTCGTACTCCGCGGCCACGGCCGGCAATGCCGCCGGCTCGACCTCGGTGACCGTGACCCCGCGCGCAGCCTGCGCGGCGAACGGAAAAGTTGTGCTGGTGAATTCGCCAGAGACCACGACCACACGACTGCCGTCGGCGATCGAGGCGGCGACCAGCCCGAGCGCGGCCGAGGTCGACCCGGCCAGCACCACCGAGCCGGTCTTGACGCCGGTCAGCGCGGCGTACGCGGCCCGCGCCCTACTCACCGGCTCACCGAACGAAGCGGCGTCCAGCGTCCCGGACTGCCATTCGTCGATGTGCGTGCGCAACGCATCCACGAGGAACTGCGGCGGCAGACCATAGGTCGCCGAGTTCAGAAACCCCTCGGCGCCCGCGAATTCAGCTCCGAAAGCCGCCCTCGTCACTTCGGCTCGTCGCCCCGCAACCGGGCCTGAAGTTCCGCGCGATCCTTGCGTCTGCGTTCGTCGAACTCCGCGATCGAGGCGGTGGCGCGCAACCGCAGCGGCTTGAACACCCAGATACCCAGCGGCAGCGCGATCACGAACGAGAACAGCAAAGCCACCACGAGCGGGAAATCACCGGCAACCAGACGCCCCACGAAGTAGATCAGCGCGGCCAGGACCGCGACCAGAGCCAGCCGGGCCACGACGTAGACGAGCACATCGGCAACCATGCGGGATGCGGGACGACTTGCTGACACCCATCCGAGCCTACCGACGACGCGTATATTCGGGACAAGGAGGTTTCGAGTGGCGTACCTACTCCTGTTGTGCACATTGGCCGGCCTGGTCTACGTGGGTTGGCGACTCTCGCGTGCCGCGAGTGAAAGGCCGCGGACGCGCGTCATCGGCCCCGACGATGATCCGGACTTCCTCCGGAAACTCGGGCACGGAGACAACAACCCGAGACCCTAGCCGCACCGACCCGAGCGGTCAGGCGCGCGGGTCCACGAGCCGGTGCGGCCCTGCGGTTTCGCTGGTCGCGAAATCGCCTGCCCCGAAACCACCAGCCACTGCAGCCGCCAGATCGAGCAGCGCCTCGCGCGTCTTCGGCTTGAGCCGGTCGAGGCTGATCTCGGCACCCTCTTCCAGATGCGGGTCGAACGGCACGAGCCGCACCGCACGGCAGCGGCGCGAGAAATGGTCAACGACCTTGGACAGATCCACCTTGCCCGACCGCGGCCGCACCGCGTTGAGGACCGCGATCGAATTGCGCACCAGCTCCTGGTGGCCGTGCGCATCGAGCCAGTCCAGCGTGGCCGCGGCACTGCGCGCACCGTCGACCGATCCCGAGCTGACCACCAGGAGCACGTCGGCCTTCGACAGCACCGCCGACATCGCCGAGTGGATCAGCCCGGTGCCGCAGTCGGTGAGCACCAGACTGTAGAACCGCTCGAGCACTTCCAGCGTCCGCAGATAATCCTCGGAACTGAAGGCGTCCGACACGGCCGGATCGGTCTCGGAGGCCAGCACTTCCAGGCGGCTCGGCCCCTGGGAGGTGTAGGCCCGCACGTCGCTGTAGCGTTCGATGCCCTCGGCGTCACGCAGCAGATGACGCACCGTGGCTGCCGTCTCCAGCGGCACCTTCTGGCTCAGGGTGCCGCGGTCGGGGTTGGCGTCGACCGCGATGACGCGGTCCCCGCGGATCGACGCGAACGTGGCACCCAGCGTCGCGGTGATCGTGGTCTTGCCGACGCCGCCTTTCAGTGACAGCACCGCGATGCGGTAGCAGCCCTGCAGCGGTTGACTGACCTCGGAGACCAAGCTCTGGCGGTGCGTGACCTTCGGGCTCTCGCCGACGTTGATCTGTTTGAACGACGCGAGATAGAGCCACCGGCGCCAACCCGCGCTCGGCGGCGGCTTGCGCTGGCCCAGCAGGGCTGCCGTGGACAGGTCCTCATACGGCGTCGCGAAGTCCGCGGGCGGCTGCTGCGTCGCAACGGTCTGAGGCGGCAGGGGTGGCAGCGGCGGCTGCCCCGGAGCCGTGATCGGTGAAGCCTGCTGCGGCGTGATCACCGGGATGCCATGTGGAGGCGTCGGCGCTGTCCATTCCGCGGGCAGGGGCGTGCTGACACCGGCCTGCGCGGGGTCACTGAAGCGTTGCTGTCCCCGGAATCCCGGAACGGGTGCGAATACCGATGGCACCTCAGGTGTCTCGGCCGACGGCGCGGCCTGCGGATCCTGCAGCGCCGGCACGTCCGCCGAGTCGGGTACCGGGTGGTCGGATGATGCGGACACGAAATCCCCTCTTCTCGGACAGCTCCCGGCCCGACGATAGCGCGCCGCGCCGCCGAGGCGCGCGCTCGCCTGCGCGTCGGGACGCACACTCACTTCACGCGCGTCAGCCGACTCCCGCGTACGAATGCAGGCCCACGGTCACCAGGTTGATGAAGAACAGGTTGAAGACCATCGCGACGAAACCGACGACGTTGATCCACGCGGCCTTGCGGTCACGCCAGCCCGCGGTGGAACGGGCATGCAGGTACGCCGCGTACACCACCCATGCGATGAACGACACGGTCTCCTTGGGGTCCCAACCCCAGTAGCGACCCCAAGCTTCCTCGGCCCAGATCGCGCCGAAGATGACGCCGAAGCCGAAGACCGGGAACGCGAAGATCGTGGTTCGGTAGGCGATCCGGTCGAGCGTCTGAGCGTCGGGCAGGCGGTCGACGATACGCGCCCACACACTGTCGCGGTTCGCGCCCTCCTGCACCTGCCCCAGCGGCGACATCTTCACCAGGAACAGGATGCTCGCGACACCGGCAACCAGGAACACGCCCGAGCCGAGGCTGACCACCGACACGTGGATGGGCAGCCAATACGACTGCAGTGCGGGCATCACCGGAGCCGCGTGGGTGTAGAGCCAGCGGCCCGAGACGGTCAGCAGGATCAGCACCGGCACCAGAACGAACACCCACAGCGTGCGGTACTGCTGGCGGCGCAGCACGACGGCCGCGGCCACCAGTCCGCAGAAGCACGTGAGGTTGATGAACTCGTACATGTTGCCCCACGGCACGCGTGAGGTGGACAGCCCGCGCAGCACGATGCACGCCAGCAGGAGACCGATGCCGACGTAGGTCAGTGCCAGACCGGTCTTGCCGATCCGCTCGTCGAACGGCCGCTTCGGGCTCTCCACGACGACGCCCGGGGTCGCGCTGTCGGCACCGACCACGGCGGGCCCGCCCGCGCCGACGAGCTCGCGTGACTCGACGCGTCGACTGCGGCTGTACGCCATCTCGACGGCCAGCAGCAGCAGTGCGCCCACCAGAACCAGCACCGACGACGTGAACGCCCAATCGGAGTACCGGGCCAGCCCGATATCGATGTGCTCGGTATTCATTACGCCTTCTTCTCTTCCGCAGGCACTTCCGTTGACTGCACGCGGCCGTCCAGCAGCCGCTCGGTCAACCGTTCGAACTCGTCTCCCCACCCGGAGTTGTCCGTGCGGGCCAGCCCGCCGAACTCGACGCTCACGGTACCCGCACCTGCGGGTACCCCGCCCGATGCCGCCGGGGCGGCTGGGCCCGATGTCGCCGCCGGGGCGGCTGGGCCCGATGCCGCCGCCGGGGCGGCTGGGCCCGATGCCGCCGCCGGGGCGGCTCGGATGATCCGGACCCAGACCCTGCGCCTGCGCACCACGAGCGACACCAAGAGGCCCGCCATCATCGTCATCGCGAACACCAGCACCCAGATCTGCGCCGGATCGTGCGACACCTGCAGGTTGACGAACGGCTTGGCGCCGTCGAACCGCACGACGGTGCCGTCGTCGAGGCGGGTCTCCTGGCCCTCCTCGAGGTTGACGCGCGCGACCTTGGTAAGACGGTTCTGGCCGATCAGCCGCGGGTCGAGCGAGAACAGCGACTGCGGCCGGCCGGTGTCCAGGCCGGTGTCACCGCGGTAGATGTCCACGGCCACGGCGGGGTCGTTGAGGGCCGGGAAACTTGAGGACAGCAACGTGCCGTCGAGCTGCTTGGTGGGCGCGAACAACCCCTGGATCGCGATCTGGTGCTTGCGGCGTTCGTCGGGATCCGGGTAGGTGCCCGCGGGCGGGTCGATGCGCACGACGCCGGAGGACAGGAACGTGATCTGTTCCTCGGGGCGCCATTGGATGGTCTGGCTGCGGCTCTGACCGTCGGGGAACGTGACGGTGAACGACGGCGCGTACCCGCGCCCCTGCAGGTACACGCGATCCCCGCCAACGCGCAGCGGATGATTGACCTCGAGCCGGTACGGCCGCCAGGTGTCGCCGGCCAGATCGTCGCCGGCCTGATAGTCGATGTCGGCGGCGAACGACAACGCCTGCCCGCTCGGCAGGTAATCCGCCTCGAAGTTGTTGACCCGGATGCACATCGGATTCAGCGAGGTGCCGTCGACCGTGTTGCCCGCGCGGAACGAGTCGAACGCCGCCGGTGAGGCCGTGCAGAATCCTGGACCGCCGTCGGCGATGACGATCACGTTGCCCTCGTAGCCGAACAGCTTGCCCGCCGCGACCGCGACGAGCAGGCCAAGCAACGAGAAGTGGAAGACGATGTTGCCGAACTCGCGCAGATAGCCCTTCTCCGCCGAGATCTCGATGGTCTCGGCGTCCTGACGGGTCACCGTGCGCCAGCCCTTGAACCGCCGCGTGACGAGTTCGGCGAGTTCGGATGCGTCGCCCTGCACCCGCGCGCTGTGGTGTTTGGGCAGCCGGCCGAGGTTGCGCGGCGCGGCGACGGGCACGGCGCGCAGGCTGCGGATGTGCTCGATCATGCGCGGGGTCAGGCAGCCGACGAGCGAGATGAACAGCAGTACATAGATCGCGGTGAACCAGAAGCTGGAGAACACGTCGAACGCCTGCAGACGGTCCAGCCATGGTCCGAGCGTCGGGTGCGTCGCGAGGTATTCGTCGACCTTGGATTCGTTGAGACTGCGCTGCGGCAGCAGGGCGCCCGGGATGGCGGCCAACGCGAGCAGGAACAGCAACACCAGCGCGGTGCCCATCGACGTCAGCGTGCGCCACGTGTTGCGGATCGGGGCCCAGATTCTTCTGCCGAGCAGACGCAAACCTGCCCTTTCTGGGGGGTTTTCGGGCAGTTTTGTGTCTGCTCGCGCAGGAGACGCGGGGGAAGTCATCAGATGGGGAGCCTCACATCACTGACGAAAGCGTCGCGCACATAGGACACGAACTCGTTCCACAGGCCGGTCACCAGCGCCGTGCCCACCACGATGAGCAGCACGCCACCGAAGATCTGGATGGTCCTGGTGTGCCTGCGCAGCCAACCCAGGCCCTGCACGGCGCGCGCCGAACCCAACGCGAGCAGCACGAACGGGATGCCCAACCCCAGGCAGTAGGCCAGCACCAGCACCACCCCGCGCGCGACGGTGCCCCCGTCGGTGGCCGAAGCGACCGCGATGACACCCGTGAGTGTCGGCCCGAGGCACGGGGTCCAGCCGAGCGCGAACACCGCACCGAGCAGCGGCGCGCCGGCGACCGTGGACAACTGGCGCGGCGTGAACCGGGCCTGCCGCTGCAGCGCCGGGATGAAACCCACGAACACCAAACCCATCACGATGGTGACGACGCCGCCGATGCGTTGCAGCAGAAGCTGATTGGCGATCAGGGCGGTGGTCATGCCAAGCACCGCGACCGCCCCGAGCAGGAACACCACGGTGAACCCGGCGACGAACAACCCCGCGGCACCTGCCACGCGCAACCGTGCCGACCGCAGCGCGACCCGTTCTCCGCCGGTCCGCACTGGATCCTCGTTGACGCCGACCACCGCGGCCAGATACGACAGGTAGCCGGGCACGAGCGGCACGACACACGGCGACGCGAACGACACCAGGCCGGCCAACACGCTCACGGCCAGTGCCAGCAGAACCGGCCCCGCCGCGGCGATCTCGGCGAATCCGGTCACTGCGGTTGCTCTTTCGAAGCCGACGGGGCGGCCGGTTCGGCGACCAGGCGCTCGATGAGCGGCTCGAGATCCTCGGCGAGCAGTTCACGCAGGAACACCGCGGCCACCCGGTGCTCGCGGTCCAGCACCACCGTGGACGGGATGACCGTGGTGGGGTACTTGCCGCCGAACGCGATCATGGTGCGCATCGGCGGGTCGTAGATCGACGGGAACGTGACGTTTCGGTCGGTGACGAAATCGACTGCGGCATCGCGGTTGTTGTCCCGCACGTCGATGCCGAGGAACTGCACACCCTTGTCCTTGGTGGCGTCGTAGACCTCTTGCAGCTGCGAGATCTCCGCGCGGCACGGCCCGCACCACTGGCCCCACACGTTGATCACCACGACCTTGCCCGCGAAATCGTCGATCGAGATGGTCTTCGACGGGTCGGTGAGCAAGGGGCCGGCCAATGTGCCTGGGCGGCCCCGGCTTTCCGGCGGATCGTAGAAGATGTCGGTCTTGCCGCCGGGCGCGACAAACTCGAACGTGCCGCCCTGGGCGACCGCGTCCTCACCCGTCGAGCATCCGGCGAGTGCCCCCGCCAGCACTGCGAACAGCGCCGCCAGCGTCACACTCACCACCCGGGCGACCCACGACTGCATCAGATACCCCAGGGCTCCGTGTATCCCCAGCGGATCAGCCGGTCGTCGGAGAACGTGAACGACGTGATTGAGGCCAGGTTGCACAGCCTGCTGTGCGGCAGCGGAAGATGCGCGAGCTTGCGCCCCGTCATCGCGCGCCGCAGCGTCTCGACCGGCAACTGGTGGCTCACGCACACCGCTTCGTGGCCCGCGGCCTTGAGACGCGCACGGTGCAGCGCGGCCATCATGCGCGCTGCGACCTCGGTGTACGGCTCTCCCCACGACGGTCTGCGCGGGTCGCGCAGGCGCGGCCAGTTCCTCGGATCGCGCAGCGCGCCGTCACCGGGCGCCACCTTCTGCCCCTCGAAGGTGTTCCAGGACTCGATGAGGTCGTCGTCGGTGTCGATGGAGAGCCCGTGGCGCTCGGCGATGGGCGCCGCCGTCTCCTGCGCGCGTTCCAGCGGCGAGGCCACGATGTAGACGACGTCGCGGTCCGCCAGCCACTCGGCGGCGGCCTCGGCCTGCGCGCGCCCGCGTTCGGACAGGTGGTAACCGGGCAACCGGCCGTACAGCACCTTGGCGGGGTTGTGCACCTCGCCGTGGCGCATCACGTGGACGGTGGTGCGCACCGGTGCCGAGGCGGCGGTGTTGTCGCTCACGCCTTGGCCTCCGGGGCGACCGCGGCGGCGGCAGCACGCGCGGCGGCGGGCAGCGCCTCGGCGATGCGCGTGAACGCTTCGTCATCCAGAACCGCTGAGACAAACCAGGTTTCGAACGCGCTGCAGGGCGGGTAGATCCCGCGCTCCAGCAGGGCATGGAAGAACGGTGGGAAGCGCCAGGTTTCGGTCGCCTTGGCGGCGGCGAAATCGTGCACCGGTTCGTCGGTGAAGAACACGCTGAGCATGTTCCCGGCCCGTTGCACTCGGTGCGCGACGCCGGCGTCGGTCAACGCACCGGCCAGCAGGCCCGCCAACCGGTCGGCGTTCGCGTCGAGCCTGGCGTAGACGGCGTCGTCGGCGTGGCGCAGCGTCGTCAGACCCGCCGCCATCGCGACCGGGTTACCCGAGAGCGTGCCCGCCTGGTACACGGGGCCCAGCGGGGCCAGCCGGCTCATCACCTCGGTGCGACCGCCGAACGCCGCGGCGGGCAGACCGCCGCTCATCACCTTGCCGAAGGTGAGTAGATCGGCCTCCACGGGATCGAGCCCGAACCAGCCGGAGCGGCTCACGCGGAACCCGGTCATCACCTCGTCGAGGATCAACAGCGCGCCGTGCTCGGCGGTGATGCGGCGCAACGCGGCGTTGAACCCCGGCAGCGGCGGCACGGTGCCCATGTTTCCCGGGCTGGCTTCGCTGATGACACACGCGATCTCGTCACCGAAACGGGCGAAGACCTCTTCGACGGCCGCGACGTTGTTGTACGGCAGCACGATGGTGTCCGCGGCGGCCGCGCCCGTGACGCCGGGCGACGACGGCAGGCCGAGGGTCGCGACGCCCGAGCCCGCGTCGGCGAGCAACGCGTCGCTGTGGCCGTGGTAGCAGCCGGAGAACTTGATGATCTTGGCGCGGCCGGTGAACCCGCGGGCCAGCCGGATCGCGCTCATGGTCGCCTCGGTGCCCGAGTTGACGAACCGCACCATCTCGACGGGCGCCACTCGGTCGATGATCTCGCCGGCCAGTTCGGTCTCCGACGGCGTCGGCGCACCGAAGCTCAGGCCGTTCTCCGCAACCTTGCGCACGGCCTCGACGACCGCGGGATGGGCATGACCGAGCAGCATCGGACCCCACGAGCACACCAGGTCGACGTAACGGTTGCCGTCGGCGTCGGTCAGCCAGTAGCCGCCGGCCGAGGTGATGAACCTCGGGGTGCCGCCCACCGAGTTGAACGCGCGGACCGGGGAGTTGACCCCGCCGGGGATGACAGCGCAGGCATCGGCGAACAGCTCGGCCGAGCGTTGGGTCGAAGCGGATCCGCATGTGTGGTCGACACGCATGGCCACCAGTGTCCCAGTCGGCGCAAACGAGTCAACTACAGGGTGTAGTGGTCAGGCTCGCGCGGGGCCACATTCGCCCTGATCGGGCCCTTCGCGACTGTGGTGAAGGGCACGTCGACGGGGAATTCGGCGTCGACCGATTCCACCTCGACAGCGCGGATGATCGTCGCCAGTGCCAGCGTCGTCTCCAACCGCGCGAAGTGCTCGCCGATGCATGCCCGCGCTCCCCCGGCGAACGGGATGAAATGCCAGCGGTCGCGATCCCGCGCGTTGTCGGGGCTGAACCGGTCCGGATCGAAGACCTCTGGGTTCGGCCACAACTGCGGGTCGTGGTGCACGGCGTAGATGCCGAGTGCGACCAGGCTGCCCGCCTCGACGCGGTGGCCGTCGACCGCGATGTCACGCAGCGCCAGGCGCCCCACCCCCGCAGCGGGTGGGCACATCCGCAGCGCCTCGTGCAGCACCTGCACGGTGTATCCGAGCCGCGGGACGTCGGCCGGGGTGAGCTCGCGGTCACCGAGGGCCGAGGCCTCGGCGGCCACGCGGTCCTGGATGTCCGGGTGGTGGCCGAGCGCCCACAGGGCATAGGTGAGGGCGGTGGCGGTGGTGTCGTGGCCTGCCAGCATGAAGATCAGCAGATCGTTGCAGATGTCCTCGTCGGTGAGGCGCTCGCCGGTCTCCGGATCGGTGGCCGCCATGAGCGCCCGTACCAGTGGGGCGTCGCGGTCCGGATCATCACGGCAGGCCCGCAGGATCTCGGCCGTGACCGCGCGCATCGCGGCCACCGCGGCGCGGGCCCGTCGCCGGGCGGGTGTGGGCAGCCAGCGCGGGGCGCGCAGCGGACGCAGCGCCCGGTCGGTCGCGTACGACGACGCCACGTGCATGTGTTCGACGATGACGTCTGCGCGTTCGTTGAGGTCGATGCCGAGCACCGAGCGGCCCAACGACTGCATGGTCACGCGACGGCACACAGCATCCAGGTCGATGTCGAGACGGCTCTGCCGGCCGACCCATTCGTCGGCCCACTCATCTGCGACGGTCTGGGCGGCCCGCGACATGTGCCCGCCGAACGCGCGCACATTTTGTTTGGTGAACACCGGTTGCAGTGCGCGCTTGCGCGGGCGCCACTGCTCGTTGGGCAGGACGAACAGGCTCTCACCCGCGGCGTGCCGCACCTCGTCGTGCACGATGCACCGCTCGGCGAACGCGTCGCTGCGCCCCAGCACGTCGCGGATTCCGGCGGGCGAGAACACCGCGACCAACGGCGGCACGAGCCATCGGGGACCCAACTGCACCCGGCTGACCGGCCCGCCCGCATCACGGATCACCTCCTGGCCCGTGTCCAGGGTCCGTACCGCGCGCGCCATCTGACGTAGAGACAACGGATTGCGGGGCGCCAGCGGCAGCGCACTGACGTCCGGCGCTTCCGTGGCGCGGGACCGTCGCGACGGCGCAGACACCGCAGGAACTTCCGAGACCATGCGTTCAGTTTCGCAGAAACCTCGCCCGGCAAGCAGAACTCGAAAATCTGGTGAGCGCACGCGGCGTGTGCACATGATGGCCACATGCAACTCCCGCAATGGCTGGCCCGGTTCAACCGTCACGTCACCAACCCCATCCTGCGGCTGTGGGCGGGATGGGCACCGACGTTCGGCATCCTCGAGCACGTCGGACGCAAGTCCGGGAAGCGCTACCGCACCCCGCTGTCGGTGTTCGGCACCGACGAGGGCGTCGCCATCCTGCTGACCTACGGCCCCGACCGCGACTGGCTCAAGAACATCACCGCCGCGGGCACCGCCGAGATACGCAGACACGGCAAGACCATCCGCGTCGCCGATCCGCGCGTGGTCCCACGCGCCGAGGCTGTCGCGCGGGTGCGTGGCCCAGTGCGGAAGGTACTGGCGCGGCTGCCGTTCGAGCAGGCAGTCCTGCTGCGTCGGATCTGATGCGGTTCGCCGGCGGCGCGCGCGGTTCAACCGGATCGTGCGCCCGGCCCCTGGGTGATGTTCTGGGCGGGTGCGGCTCTGGGCCGGTTGGGAAGTGCTCCGAATGCAAGATCGGCGCGTCGCGCTCCGGCCAGGAAGAGTGTCAGTTCACGTGTCAACGATGAGCTGACGACACCGGGAGCACGACGCGCCGATCTCAGACGGTCTCAGTGACCGAACGGCTGTCGAGGACTCAGTTCATGTTCCAGGGTTCGCCGTAGGTGGTGACCGAGTCACCGGTCGAGGCGATCAGCCGGGCGAACGGACGCAGCAGCACACCGCCTGCCGCACCGGTCACGGTGCCGTGCGCGTTGGACACCGCCACACCGCCCTGGGCGCCGGAGACGTCGACCGAGAAGGTCGCAACCTCCTGGATACCCGGGCCGTTGCCCAGGTCGGCCGAGATCGACACACCGGGGAACAGGTTCGGGGTGATGACCGAGTTCAGGCCGAACGGCGGCTGAGTGAGGTCACCGTCGTCGATCAGGATGTTCGGGGTGGTGTAGCTGAAGTTGATGCCCACGCCCAGCGACCAGGGGAAACCGATCTGGTAGCCGAGCTCCAGGGTGCCCTCGAACTCGTCGGCGCCCGGTCCGGCCACGATGTACTTGGCGCGACCGGAGTGGAACCACTCGCGGGTCAGACGGTTGCGGTCCAGCGGGAACACACCGTTGAGGAAGGTGTCCCACTGCTGCACCGTCAGGGTGCGGTCCTGGCCGTCGACCAGGCTCAGCTCGTTGTCCAGACCCGCGTGCGAGGTGCCTGTGCTCGTGAAAAGCGCCGCGATGGCCGCGACCATCGCGATCAGCACCCGACTGATTGCCTTCATGTTCTCCCTAGCTGTATCGCCGGCGGCCCCCGCTCCACCTGTGTTGTTGTATGCAACCGGCTCGACACCTGTCCACAGACATCAGGGATCCCAAGAGATCACATCTGCCTCTAAGGCCTCGCTCAGTTGGCAGCAGAAACATAAACGCCAGGGCGCATGACAGCAACGGATACCTTCGGCTGTCCTGTTCTGGACAGCCGCCGACAAATAGTTTGCTGCGGGGGCTCCTTGCACACACCGACGGCGCCCGGTGACCGACGCGCTCTCCCGGCCTCAGTAAAGCTGCGCCACAGCGGTGCCCATGCCGGGAAGGCGTCGGGGCAATCGGCGACTACCTCAGCTTTTACCTGTGAAGTGCAATTCAGGTCACACATTCAGCGTGAGGCAAAACCTTTTCCAGCGAGTACCGGCGGTATCGACTGTCACCACTGCGCGCCCGCGCGCGGACTTCCAGTCGACTCTTCGCCGCCTTCGCGGCCGCCCGACTCCGTTAACTGCAGCCCGAGCGGAGACGGCAACTTGCCCAGGGAACTATTCCTGGTCGTGATCAATGTCACGCCGCCGATTTTCCGGCCCGTTTCGCGGGGGCCGTGTGATATGGATGCATTCAAATCGCCGGGTCGCGCAAGTGCCTCAGACCCGTCTCACGGGTGTCTCAGGAGTGCCAGAGGAGGGTCTCGCCCTGGCCGGACATCATCACCGAACCGGGCATCACGCGCAGCCGGTAAGGCGTGAGACGCAGGACCGCGAACTCCGGCGACGTCGGTCCGCCTCGCCACTGCGGGATGATCGCCGGGTCGTACCCGACGGGCGCAGGACCGTTCGCGAACTTGTCCCAGACCAGCCCGCGGGTCTCGTCGTCGGTGTACCACTCCACGAGGCATTCGGCCGAGCACGTGTCGTGACCGGGCGACCAGTAGTTCAGCGACATATAGGGGTGCGCCGCCAGATGCGCCCGCTTGACCGGCGAGGGCACGGTGGCGATCCAGCCGAACAGATCCGGACCGTCGAACTCCCAGATCGGATGCAGAACACGGGTTCTGGGGCGGCCGTCGGCGTCGACGGTGGCTGCCGAGGCCCACACGATGGAATGGGCCATGTCGACGAATGCCGGTGCGATCTGCTCGAAAGGGGTCACAGAGCCACAGTAGGCGGCCGGATCTGCCGGTGGCCTACCCGCTCTTGTTCTCCGGGCCGTCGTAGATCGGCCGCCCCTCGTCGTCCACCCAGTCGGTCACGGCGGTTCCCGCCACCGTTCCCCCGCTGCCGGGCAGAACCGTGGTGGGCCGATCGTCGTCGTATGCCCGCATGACCCGCTTGGCTTCTTCGCGGTGCGCATCGGTGATCGGCGGGGGCTCGGTGCGCTTGCTGTCGTCGGTAGTCATGGATGTCGGCTGCCCAGGGACGCGCGGCATCAAACCGCCATCTGTCGTCGGCCTTCAGACCGGCTTTCAGACCGGCATCACAGACGACGGCTCACGCCGGTACCGCGCGCAACGAAACCGGCAGGCTCGGCAGGAAATGCCGGGTGGCGAACGCCCGGATGTCGTCGGCCTTCTCGAGCGGTTCGACGCTCGGGATCAGCAACGCCATCAACGCATACCGCAGGATGGTGTCGGCCAGGTCGTTGACGGCGGACGCCCCGATCCGGTCGGCGAAGCCCTCGGGGAAGATCACGCGCAGGGCAGCGGCCATGCGTTCGACCGCCGCGCCGTAGTGCCGATGCGCGAGTTCCAGCACCAGGGCCGGTTCGTCCTTCATCATCTGGTTGAGCACCCGATGACGACGGAACCGCAGGATCGACAGCGTGAACGCCTCGACGTAGATGTTGGACTGCGGTTTGGCGGCCTTCAGCTCGGCCGCGATGTCGGCGAACAGTGACAGGTTCTCGCGTTCGATGACCGCGCCGACCAGATCGTCACGGTTGGAGAATCGGCGGTAGATCGTGGTGCGGCTGACGCCGGCACGGCGCGCGACATCATCGAGTGCGACACGACGGAAGCCGTATCGCTCGAACTCGACGAGTGCCGCATCGAGGATCGCCCGACTGGCGGCATCAGCCCCGGGCATAGCCCTGCCGGGCGTATTTGCTGTAGCGCACGCTCATCGGCAGATGATCCCACACCCAGTTGACCGGGCGGGATCGCCAGAAAGCCGCGAACCGCTGATAGCGACGCTCCTGACCCTCGCTCCACGGCAGTCCGAGCAGGTCACGGGCCCGGGGCGGCAGGCCGCCGGTGGTCAGGAACGCCGCGACCGGGTTGAACACCAGCGAGACCACGCGCCACACGGCCGGGTGCACGGCCTTCGGGCAGGGGAAGCCCTTGGTGACATAACCGACGCCGTATTTGGCGGTCTTGTGCGGGACGGCGACCTCGTTCATCATCCGGTCCCAGTATTTCTCGAACTCGGCGTAGTCGGCAGGCATGGGCCGATCACTGACGCCGTAACGCCGGTACCAGGTCTTGGACTCCAGGTAGATCTGTTCCTTCTCCTCGCGGGTGAGCCGCTTGACGAAGGTGTCCGCGAAGTAGATCACCTGCTCGACGAAGGTCGCGTGCGCCCAGTAGTAGGTCTCCGGGTCCAGGGCGTGGTAGCGGCCGGCCGGCTTGCCGTCGGGCCCGGGCATGTCGCCTTTGACGTGGTGGTGGAAATCCCGGACCTGTGTGCCCGCCCCAGTGCCCGAGGGGTCCTCTTCGCTGCCGTAGACGGTCCGGAAGATCGGCGGGATGGTGCGCTTGAGCCGCTCGGCGGTGTCGGAGAAGAACGTCGAGTGATCCAGCACGCCCTGTCCGAGTTCGGCGAGCATGTTCTGCAGCACCGCGGGCCTTGGGCCGATCAGGAACATGCGGTTGTCACCGAAGTACTTCCACACCAGCGATTCCGGCCCGAGGGGCAAAGCGTCCAGTTCTGCGGGGCGTTCCGCCAACTCCGTCATGGACACAGTGTTACAGATTTCGTACTTTGTACCAAGCGCGTGTGAGAGCGCTCACGTCTTCGTGGTGAGATCAGCGGCGCCGCGCGTTGGCGACGCCGAGCACGACGAGCACACCGGCCACCGTCGCGAGCAGCAGGGCGAGCGCAAGCATCGGCGCCGAGTACGTGACCGAGTAGGTCACCGGCTCGCCCGGCAGCACCGGCGCGACCTCGACCGTCGAGCTCGCGGCGATCCAACTCCACACACAGCCGACCGCGGCGACCACCGCGAGCAGCATCTGGATGACTGCGCGACGTCTCACGGCGTGCGCTCTTCCACCAGCTGCTGCAACGCGGCCCGCAATGTCCGGTGCTTGCGCGACCACGCCTGGGCCGTGCGGTCGCCGGTCAGCCTGAGCCCGATGCCCGTGCGGCCGCGCGGCACGCCCGTCAGTTCACCGAGTGCACGTGCCGACTGCCACTTGGGCACCTCGGACCCGCTCGCCTCGGGATAGATGCGCACGATCTCGTCGACCGAGATGATCTCGGTCCCCTGGCGCAGCGTCTGCCGCGTGAGCTCCACCGAGGTGTGGATGCGGGCGGCCTTGACCTGGATCGCGATGAACCCGGAGACCAGCACCAGAAAGACCAGCGGAATCCACAGATCGTGCCCGTAGCCGCCGGTGCGTTGCAGGATCGCCATCCCCACCCCGGCGATCGGCCCGGACAACAACCACGCCCAGCTGGCGCCCTGCTCGTAGAACAGCACCTCGGGAGCGCCGTCTCCGGCGGATTCAGTCACGGTCTCTCCTCGGGAGGGCGTTGAGGATCGTCCCGATGATCAGCAGGACGATGCCGATCAGCGTCAGGATGTGCACGACGCCGAGGCGCGCGGTCAGCGCGACGATCACCACGATCGCCACCGACAGCGCGATCGCCGCGCGCCGGAACCGGGGGTCACCGCTTCGGCTGCGGCCCGCCAGGAACGCCATGCCCGCACCGGCGACCGCGATGAGCACGCCCACGCCGCGGAACACCGGGGTGTCGAGGCCCGGCAACGACACCGAGGCCGCGATCATGCCGCCCACCATCAGCAGCACCGCGGCGACCAGCCAGAAAGTGAACCCGATGGTCTCGACGAGGGATTGCGCACGGGCCGGTTCCGACGGCGGCAGCGGCGACTGTGAGGGGCACATTGTCGGCACAGCCTAGCGAATCATCGGGTGAAGAAGCCGTTCGCATCCTTGCGGTGCAGGAGGTACACACCACCGACGATCAGTACCGATCCGACGATCCCGGTGAGCGCGTAGGCGACGGCGGCCGCGGGCGGGCGCTCACCGCCGAACAGACCGGTGACGACGTGGATCACCGAGACCAAACCGCCGCTGGTCAGCAGGGTCCGCGTCCAGCGGTAGCCGTGGCGCATGAGGATCAGGAACGCGACGACGATCGACGAGACGACGATCATGAACATGACCGCCAGCACGATCATCAGCACGCGCTGATCGCCCGCCGAGCCGGTGACAGCGTCGAGCAGATAGCCCACGACCAGCAGGGGCAGCGCGACGACCCACAGCCAGAACCCGGTGTCGACGTCCTCGGGACGGGGCTCAGAGCCCGGCCGCTGCTCGGTCATCGAGCCGGTCACGCCAGCCAACCGGCGACATCGGCCGCCCAGTAGGTGAGGACGATGTCCGCGCCCGCACGGCGGATGCCGACCAGCGACTCCACCGCGGCGGTCTGCAGGTCGATCCACCCGTTGGCCGCCGCGGCGCTGATCATCGCGTACTCGCCGGAGATCTGATAGGCCGCGACCGGCACCGGCGAGATGTCGGCCGCTGCGCGCACGACGTCGAGGTAGCTCATGGCGGGCTTCACCATGACCATGTCGGCACCTTCGTCGATGTCGAGTTCGATCTCGTGCACAGCCTCGCGGATGTTGCCCGGCTCCTGTTGGTAGGTGCGGCGATCGCCGCTCAGGCTGGAGGACACCGCCTCACGGAACGGCCCGTAGAACGCCGACGCGAACTTCGCGGCATACGCCAGGATCGCGACGTCGGTGTGCCCGGCGGCGTCGAGCCCGTCGCGGATGGCCGCCACCTGACCGTCCATCATGCCACTCGGCCCCACCACGTGGGCACCCGAATTCGCTTGCGCCACAGCCAGTTCCACGTAGCGGAGATTGGTGGCGTCATTGTCGACGCGGCCCGCGGTGTCCAAAACCCCGCAGTGGCCGTGATCGGTGAACTCGTCGAGGCAGGTATCGGCCATCAACACCGTCGCGTCACCGAGATCCTCTGCCAGATCACGCAATGCGACATTCAGGATGCCGTCTTCGTCCACACCGGCCGAACCGGTCGCATCCTTGTCCTCGTCGCACGGCACCCCGAACAGCATCAGCCCGCCCACCCCGGCGGCGACCGCCTCGGCGGCGGCACGACGCAGCGAATCCCGGGTGTGCTGTACGACGCCAGGCATGGAACTGATCGGCCGTGGTTCGTCGATGCCGTCGGCGACGAACATCGGAAGCACGAGATGCCTTGGCTCCAACGAGGTCTGCGCCACCAACCGGCGCATGGCCGGCGTGGTCCGCAGGCGACGGGGCCGATGCCTCGGGAACGACACTGGTTCGCCTCCTTTCCGGCGAGGTGCAATCCAGCAGGGAGTGCGGGTGCACGCCTGCCGGAATGCCGTTTCGGCGGTGTCTACCTGCGGCGGCTCTTCTTGCGCGGCGGCGGGAGTGCACCTTCGGCGCGCAGCCGAGCGGCGTGCTCGGCGAGCGCCTCGACCAGTGGCCCCACCGCGGCGGTCTCTGGCTGCACATCCACCCGGAGCCCGAATTCGACTGCGGTCTCAGCGGTCTTCGGTCCGATGCAGGCCACGATCGTGCGGGCGTGCGGCTTGCCCGCGATACCGACGAGGTTGCGCACGGTCGAGCTCGACGTGAAGCACACCGCGTCGAAACCACCGGTCTTGATCATCTCCCTGGTGTGCGCCGGCGGCGGGGCCGCCCGCACGGTGCGGTACGCGGTGACATCCTCGATCTCCCAGCCGCGTTCACGCAGACCTTCGGCCAGCGTCTCGGTGGCGATGTCCGCACGAGGCAGCAGCACACGGTTCACCGGATCGAAAACCTCGTCGTACGGCGGGAATTCGTCCAGCAGGCCCAGCGACGACTGCTCGCCCGAGGGCACCAACTCGGGGTTGATACCGAACGCACGCACCTTGTCGGCGGTGGCCTGCCCGACACAGGCGATCTTCACACCGGAGAACGCGCGGGCATCCAGACCGAACTCGTTGAACTTCTCCCACACCGCGCGCACCGCGTTGGTGGAGGTGAACACCACCCACTGGAACCGGCCGTCGACCAGCCCCTTGACCGCGCGCTCCATCTGCGCGGGGCTGCGTGGCGGCTCGACGGCGATGGTGGGCACCTCGATGGGCAGCGCGCCGTGGGTGATGAGCCGCTCACTCATCTCGCCGGCCTGATCCTTGGTGCGCGGCACCAGCACCGTCCAGCCGTACAGGGCGCGGCTCTCCCACCAGTTCAGCTTGGCGCGGTTGGCGACGGTCTTGCCGATCGTGACCACGAGCGGTCCGGTCAGCGGACCCGCGAGCTCGCTGCCCGCCGGCTTCTCCACCACCGCTTTGTCGGTCAGCCCGGCCAGCGTGGTCTCGACCGAACGCTGCTGGCAGGTGGTGCCATTGGCCGTGACGACCGCGGGCGTGTTCTCGACGAGCCCGTGCTCGATGAGCGTGCGCGCGGCATCCGGCAGGTGCGACGCGGTCGCGTGCAGGATCAGTGGACCCGGCGCGGCGGCCAACGCGGCCCAGTCGACGTCACCGCGCACATCGGCGACGGTGTGCGACGACCCCAGCGGCAGGCCTGCATACGTCGGCACGGCGGTGGTATCGGGCAGACCGGGAACGATCTCGAAGGTCAGATGTGTCTTGGCCAACGCGTTGATCTCGGTGATCACGGCGTCCACCGACAGCGGGTCCCCCGCGATCAGACGCACGACGTTGTAGCCGTGGCGGGCCTCGGCTGCCAGCGTCTTGGCCACCTCGGCGGGATCGCCGAGCGCAGGCCGCACCTCGGGCCCGCCCGCGATGATCGCCGGATCGTCGGACTTCGCGTCTTCGGATCTGTCGGCCTTGTCGGAGACCTTCTCGGCCTTGTCGGACTTCTTGGCCGGCGCAGGCCCCGCGGCCGGGGGAAGATCGGTACCGACGAGGGCGAGCACCGCCTCGGGCACATCAGGGTCGGTGAAGACGAGTTCGGCGTGCGCGAGCACGGCCTGTGCGCGGGTGGTCAGCAGGCCCGGGTCACCGGGGCCCGAACCGACGAACGTGATGCGACCGGGCTTGACCTTGCGGCTGCGCGACCGGCCCGAGCTCTCGCCGGGACGCGTGTGCGCGTCGGCAACCGGGCCGTCGGCCGCACCGACCGGAGCTGGATTTTCGACACCGCCGACCACCGCGACTGCGGTGTCAGCACCGCCGAGGACTGTTGGGCTCGCACCGACCACCGCCACCGCGGTGTCGACACCACCCGCTGCTGCCACACCGTCGGCCACGCCGACGGCTGCCACACTCTCGGCTGCGCCGACGGCTGCAAGACTGTCGGCTCCGCCGATTGGGACCTGCCGGGTCATTTCTCACTCCCACGCTCTTCCAACAGCTCGCGTGCACCCAGATCGAACAGCTCCGCCGCAACCGAGACGCCGAGTTCAGCGGCCCGATCGGGAGTGCCGATGCCGGACGCACGGATCACGTCGGATCCGTCCAGCGTCGCTGCGCAGCCGCGCAACGACAGCTCTTCGAAGACGTTGCCGTCCTCATCGATCGACTCGACCACTTCAGCGATCGCACCGACCGGTGCGGAACAACCCGCCTCCAGTTCGGCGAGCAGGACCCGTTCAGCGGTGACCGCGGCTCGCGTATCGGCGTCGTCCAACTCCGACAAGATCGCGATCAGCTCGGTGTCGCCCGCGCGACATTCCACCGCGAGCGCACCCTGAGCCGGCGCTGGCAACATCTGCACCGGCTCGAGCGTCTCGGTGACAACGTCCAGTCGTCCGATCCGGGCCAAGCCCGCCCGGGCGACCACGATGCCGTCGAGTTCACCGCTCGTAACCCTGTTCAACCTGGTATCTAGGTTGCCTCTTAGGGGGCGGATTTCCAAACCGAGACCCAGTGCTCTAAGCTGTGCGGCCCGCCGCGGGCTCGACGTGCCGATCACGGAGCCCGCCGGCAACTCGCCCAGCACCAGCCCATCGCGGGCCACGAGGGCGTCGCGGGGGTCCTCACGGCGCGGGATGGCGGGAATGCAGAAACGCTCGTCGGATGCCGTGGGCAAATCCTTGTACGAGTGCACGGCCATGTCGACGCGGCCGTCGTCGATCGCCTCGCGCAATGCGGCGGTGAACACACCGATCCCGATGTCCACGATCGGCCCCTGGTTGCGGTCACCCTCGGTGGAGATGATGACGAGCTCACAGGGATGCCCCGCGGCCAGCAGAGCGTCTCTGACAGTGCCGGCCTGTGTCGTAGCCAGGAGGCTACCCCGGGTGCCGAGCCGGATCACCGAATCGCGGTTCTTTGCCAAGCTCTACTCAGTCTTATCGGGATCGGTTGTTATCAGGGGCAATTCGCTCGCCGCAACCGCTTCGACGGCTTGCGGATCGAGTTCGAACAGTTCCCGCAGCGCCTCGGCGTAGCTGTCGCCACCCGGGGCGCTGGCGAGTTGTTTGACGCGGACGGTCGGGGCATGCAACAACTTGTCCACGACGCGACGCACGGTCTTGGCGACCTCGTCGCGGTGGGCCGCATCCAGGCCGGGCAACCGGTTGTCCAGGCGCAGCAGCTCGGCCTCGACGACGTCGGCGGCACGCTGCCGCAGCGCCGTGACGGTCGGGGTGACCTCGGCCATGCGTTGGCCGGCCAGGTAGTTCGCCACCTCGGCGGCCACGATGTTGCGGGCCGCCTCCGCGTCGACCGCCGCCGCACGCGCCGACGGTTCGCGCTGGATGCGGTCCATGTCGATGACCCACACCCCCGGCAAACCCGCCACGGCCGGATCGACGTCGCGCGGCATGCCCAGGTCGCACACGACCATCTGGTGTTCGGCGCCGACGAGCGTGCGCTGAGCCAGCGCGTAGTGCACGTCGGCCAGCGACACCACGGGGCGCACGGCGCCCGTGCTGCTGATCACGACGTCGGCGTCGACGAGGGCCTTGGCGATGTCGTCCAGGCCGACGGCGTCGGCCACCACGCCCTGCTCGGTGAGGTTCTTGGCCAGGCGCTGGGCGCGCGGCAGGGACCGGTTGACCACATGGACGCGTTGGATGCCGGCCCGCACCAGGTGCGCCCCGGCGAGCGCGCCCATCGCGCCAGCGCCGACGACGGCCGCGGTGCGTCCGCCGAGCCCATCGGAGAGCTTGGCCTCGGCCATACCGAGCGCCACCGACACCACCGACGCGCCTGCGGCGTCAATCCCGGTCTCCGAGTGCACCCGCTTGCCCACCGACAGCGCACGCTGCGCCAGTTCGTGCAACGTGCGGCCGACGGTGTGGTTGGCCTCGGCCGTCGCGTAGGCGCGACGCACCTGCCCGAGCACCTGCTGTTCGCCGATGACCGCGGAATCCAGACCGCTGGTCACCGCGAAAAGGTGCTCGACGGCCGCCTCCGCGTAACGGACGTAGGCGTATTTGGTCAGATCGTTGAGGGACATACCGGAGCGCTCTGCGAGCACCTGCCCGATCACCGACAGGCCGCCGTGGAAGGCCTCGACCACCGCGTACACCTCGACGCGGTTGCAGGTGGAGAGCACCATGGCCTCGGTCACCAGCGCGGACTGGAGCACCTGGTCGATGATCTTCGCCTGCTCGGCTTCATTGGTGCTCAGCTGTTCGAGCACAGACACCGGCGCACTGCGGTGCGAAACCCCGAATAGCAGCACGCTCACGGCTTCATCACCACGTCAACCACGGTATCGGTTTTCCGGGCGGCCTCCAAATTTCACTTAGTTAGTGACCTGGTATAGGGCCGGTAAGTTGATGGATTCAGATGGCGGAATCCAGCCGGTTTGCCGGGTGACTCCTCGGGGCGACGGACTAGTGCCCGAGATCACGACGCAACTGGGCCGAGTCGACTTCCCAATAGCTGTGCTCGGTCCCGTTCAGCAACACCACGGGCAGCAGATCGCCGTACTGGGCGCGCAGCGCCGTGTCGCCCGCGGCCGCGAGCTCATCGACGTCGGTGGTCACCAAAGTGAATCCGAGCTCCTCTCGGAGGGCGGACAACTCCTCGGCCGCGCGGGCGCACAGATGGCATCCGGCCCGTGTCAGCAACGTCACGGTGTGCCGGTCGGCGGGACCAGGTTGCGAACGCTCCACCCCGCCAGTATCCCGATAGGGTTGTTCCGTGTCCGAATTCGGTAGTGCCGGGGCGATGTCTGACAAAGCTCAGGAACTCGGCGGCGAGGCCAGCGCCGAGGTGGCCGTCACCGACCTGCTGGCCGAGGGGGCACCTCCACCGAGTTCGCCCCCGCCGGATCTGACCGCTGCGGCGTTCTTCGACGTCGACAACACCCTCGTCCAGGGCTCGTCACTGGTGCACTTCGCGCGCGGACTCGCGGCACGCAAGTACTTCACCTACCGCGACATCGTCGGCATCGCGTATGCGCAGGCCAAGTTCCAGCTGACGGGCAAGGAGAACAGCGACGACGTCGCCGCGGGGCGACGCAAGGCGCTGGCGTTCATCGAGGGCCGGTCCACCGCGGAACTGGTCGCGCTGGGCGAGGAGATCTACGACGAGATCATCGCCGACAAGATCTGGCCGGGAACCAGGGCGCTGGCCCAGATGCACCTCGATGCGGGCCAGCAGGTCTGGCTGGTCACCGCGACGCCCTACGAACTGGCGGCCACGATCGCCAAGCGGCTGGGGTTGACGGGCGCCCTCGGCACGGTTGCGGAGTCGGTCGACGGGGTGTTCACCGGTCGGCTGGTCGGCGACATCCTGCACGGCACCGGCAAGGCCCACGCCGTGCGTTCACTGGCGATCCGTGAGGGCCTCAACCTGCGCCGCTGCACGGCGTACTCCGACAGCTTCAACGACGTGCCCATGCTCTCGCTCGTGGGCACCGCCGTCGCGATCAACCCGGACGCCGCGCTGCGTGACGTCGCGCGGGAACGCGGCTGGGAGATCCGTGACTTCCGCACGGCCCGCAAAGCGGCCCGGATCGGTGTGCCGTCCGCGTTGGCCCTCGGGGCACTCGGCGGCGCGCTGGCCGCGGTGGCCTCCCGCCGCCACGACGTTCGCTGAGCCCGGTCGGCGCGCTGATAGGCTTCCGCAGCCGGGGAGTTGAAGCTGGAAGCACGGGAGTAGCAGAGAACACATGAGCATCGCGGCGAACATCATCGGGACTCACTACCGCTACCCCGACTATTTCGAGGTCGGCCGGGAGAAGGTCCGCGAATTCTCGCAGGCTGTCAAGGACGACCATCCCGCGCACTTCGACGAGGCCGCCGCCAGGGAGTGCGGCTACGACAACCTCATCGCGCCGCTGACCTTCCTGGCGGTCGCAGGCCGTCGTGTGCAGCTGGAGCTGTTCGACAAGTTCGACGTGCCGATCAACCTGGAGCGCGTGCTGCACCGCGACCAGAAGCTGATCTTCCACCGCCCGATCGTGGTCGGCGACAAGCTGTGGTTCGACTCGTACCTGGACTCGGTGATCGAGTCGCACGGCACCGTCATCTGCGAGATCCGCGCCGAGGTGAGCGACGACGACGGCAAGCCGGTGGCCACCAGCATCGTCACGATGCTGGGCGAGGCCGAGATCGACGAGGCCGATGAGATCAGCTCGCAGATCGCCGCGGCCCGCGACGCGGCCATCGCGAAGATGGTCGCCGGGCAGAAGTCCGGTTCCTAAGGTCCGCAGGGGGGACTGAACGGGGAACTCAGCCGAAGAACATGTTGCGGCGGCCCGCCAGCAGCTGATACAGCGTGTGCTGGATGGTCTCGCGCACCTGGTCGGTGAGCTCGAAGGTGACCATCGGGTCGTCGGCGGCGCTCTCGTCGTAGCCGTGCGTGTCGATCGGCTCACCGAACTTGATGTGCCACTTCGAGGGCAACGGGATCATGCCGGCCGGGCCCGCGAGCGGGAAGAACGGTGTCACCGGGAAGTACGGCAGGTTGAGCAGCCGTGCCAGCAGTTTGAGGTCGGCGACCATCGGATAGATCTCTTCTGATCCGACGATCGAGCACGGCACGATCGGCGCCTTGGCGCGCAGCGCCGCCGAGACGAACCCGCCGCGGCCGAACCGCTGCAGCTTGTAACGGTCCTTGAAGGGCTTGCCGAGGCCTTTGAATCCCTCCGGGAACACCGCGGTGAGTTCGGCGTTGGCCAGCAGGCGGTGCGCGTCGGTGGTGCAGGCCAGCGTGTGTCCCGCCTTGCGTGCGGCCTGTCCGACCATCGGAAGATCGAACACGAGGTCGGCTGCCAGCAGGCGAAGGTCGCGGTGCAGCGGATGATGGTCGTGCACGGCGACCTGGGTCATCAGCCCGTCGAACGGCAGTACCCCGGCGTGGTTGGCGACGACGAGTGCGGCCCCGGAGTCGGGCAGGTTCTCGATTCCCGAGACCTCGACGCGGAACCACGACTTGAAGAACACCCTGAGCAACGGCAGGAAGATCGTCTCGTTGAGGTGCCGGTCGAATCCGAACTCGTCGACGGCGTAGTCGCCGGTCATCCGTTTGCGGATGAAGTCGGCGACCGCGGCGATGCTCTTTGCGATCTCGGTGGGCCCGTCGGCCGTGCCGGAACCGCCCGCCGCACCGAGGCGCCGCTGGTCGATCTCGTGCACCACCGCGGCGATCTGCTCGGCAGGCGCCCGGGTTCCGGGGTCGGCGAGCAGAGACGGATGTCGACGCGCGCTCTCGGTTCGTTGAGCAGCTCTTCGGGCAGCCGAAGCGCGACTCGGATTACCGTGCAGGGGAATCACTTTCGCTTTCGGTTCGCCTGCCACGTCGCTACCTTCTCCCCACCAAGATCAGAGCCCGTACTACCGTCCCCAACGCTGCGCCACGGCAACAGCACGACTCTCCAGCGAGCCTACCCATCGTGGATCGATGATCGGCGTCAATCCACGTCCCCGAACGTAGTCGTCGAACGCCTCCCCAGTCGTCCACTTCGGACTGTAGCCCAGGTCGCGGCGCATGCGCGTGGTATCCATGACGCGTCCGTAACTCAGGTAGTTGAGTTGTTCACGATCGACCTCGCTGTAGCGCGTGGCCCGGCTCAGCGAATCCACCGCTGCCAGTGCCGATCTCGGCACCGGGAGCCGGATCCGACCGGAGCGGCGGATCGCCTGACTCATCATGATGATGCCGTCACCACCGATGTTGAACGTGCCGGCCCTTCCGGCCACCGTGGCGTGTTCGAGCGCGCCGAGGGCGTCCTGCTCGTGCAGCAATTGCAGCCGTGCGTCGTGCCCGACGACGCAGGGCACCACGGGCCCGGCCAGATAGCGCGACAGCGCGGTGTCCATCGCTGGGCCGATCATGTTGGCCAGCCGCAGGATCGTGACCGCGATGTCCGGCCTGCGCCTGGCCAGGCCACGCGCGTAGCCCTCGATGTCGATGCTGTCGCGCGCGAAGCCGTCGCGCGGCGGACGGCGGGCGCTGCTCTCCTCGGTGAACATCACCGGGTCGCGCGAGCTCGACCCGTAGACCTCCGACGTCGACTTGAGGATGACGCGACGCACCGACGGCGCCTTCTGGCACGCTGCGAACAGTTGGATCGCGCCCATCACGTTGAGTTCCTTCAACGTGGCCCGGCCACCCGAGCGAGGCGCGTACGACGCGGCCGCGGCATGTACGACGGTGTCGACGTTGCCGTTGCGGATCACCTTGGCAATGAACGGATTGCGGATGTCCGCGCGCACGAACTCCGCGCGGCCCATCCGACGTAGCAAATCCTTGCTCGGCGTGATCGCGTCGACCGCGATGACATGGTCGATCGACGGGTTCTGCGCCAACCTCGCGGTCAGATAACCGCCGAGGAACCGGCACGCACCCGTGACCAGGACCACTTTCGGGCCGGACTTCGGGTTGGGCACTGCGTCCGCGCCATCCGATCCTTCGCCGCCGACACCAGGGACCCCCGTTGGGCGTCCACCGGAACGTCCATCAGAATCCATCGGCCCAGCCTAGCGGCCGCGGCAGAAAGCTACTTGCCGAGTTTTCTGCGCTGCACGCGAGTACGCCGAAGCAGCTTGCGATGCTTCTTCTTCGACATGCGCTTACGCCGCTTCTTGATGACTGAACCCATAGACTCCGCAGTCTCCGCTATCTAAAGCCGTTGTTTGACCCGGTTACCTTACCCGGGCACACCCGGTAAACGGAAAACGGCCGGGCGTCCCGGGGTCGCCTCGGACGGCACGCGCCGCCCGAGGGGCCTCAGATCGCCGCCTGAGGCGTCGCCCCGGGTCCGTCGGACACCGGTCGTACCCCGATCAGCCCGCGTCGAAGTACGAGGTCTCCAGCAGGTCGTGGACGGCCTTGGCGTGCACACGGAACGATCGGCCCACCCGGACCGCAGGCAACTCTCCGTTGTGCACCAAGCGGTACACCGTCATCTTCGAGACCCTCATCAAGCTCGCCACCTCGGCGACGGTCAGGAATTGAGCTCGGGGCTGGCCGTCGCCAGCATCCCGCGCCGATGGCCCGTTCATAGACGTCATCGCAACCCAATCAATCAGGCACGGGCAGTCCCAGCGGCTTCCCCACCGCTGGCACCAACCCGCGCATACAAGGGGAGAATAGCGTGGCAGGTGGGGTTACTGCGACGGGTGTGGGGTAATCCATTGGAATTCCCCGAATTACTCGGATGTAATTCCTAGCTGCTCAGAGCGCGTTTTCGCGGCTTCCACGGCATTCGCGACCGCGGCCCGCAGCCCACCCCGCTCAAGTTCGCGCAGACCAGCGGCGGTTGTGCCGGCCGGTGAGGTGACCGTGGCGCGCAACTGGGCCGGCGTGGTGTCGAGCGCCGCGCCTCCGGCAGCGTTCACCTGATCCAGCCGATCGAGCAGCATCGCCGCCGAACCCGCCATCGTCTGGGCAACCAGATCGGTCGCCACGGCCCGCGACAGCCCGACGGCCACGCCGGCGTCGACCATCGCCTCGGCCATCATGAAGAAGTACGCCGGGCCCGAACCGGACAGCGCCGTGACGGCGTCCAGTTGCGCCTCTGCGACCGTGATGACACCGCCGACGGCGTCGAACAGCCCCGAGACCTCCTTGAGTTGCTCAGGCGTCGCGAACCGGCCGGGCGCCAACGCGCTGACCCCACCGCCGACGATCACCGGCGCATTGGGCATGACCCGCACCACCGGCGACCCGGCGGGCAGCTTGGCCTCGTAGTACGCGGTGCTGACCCCGGCCGCGATGGTGACGAAGACCTGTTCGGCGGTGTCGGTCTCGGCGTTGGCCGCCGCGTCGGCGATCTCGCCGATCACCTTCTCGACGTCGGTGGGCTTGACGGCGACGACGACGTAGTTGGCGTTCTCGGCGGCGTCGGCAACCGACGTCACCCGCACGGAGTACTTGTCCGCCAGGTACTTGGCCCGCTCGGGGAACTTCTCCGCAACGACCATGTCCTTGACCTGCCTGCCGGCCCGGAGCAGGCCGGACAACAGTGCCTCACCCATGCTCCCGCCGCCGATGATCGCGATTCTCGACATGCGGTCAGCATTTCATGGTGACCGGCTATCCCTGGTCGGCGGGGACCATGGCAAGCTGTCGCGTCTGCACGATGATGCGGCCCTCACAGTCAACGACGGTGTGGTCCTCGTCGAACCAGTCCCGGCCGATCTGCACCGTCGTGCACATCACCCGCAGCCAGCCGTCGGCGGGCAGACCACGCAGATACGCCGTCAGCTGGACCGTGGGCGCCCAACCGGTGCGCTCCACGGCATACGTCACGGGCGCCGACACATCGCCGCACAGGAGCGCGAACAGGATGTCCGGTGCGACGCCCTTGGGCCGCACCCAGTACTCGAACACCGGCGGACCGCCGCCCTCGCGGGCGCCGAGGGTGTGCAGCGCAGGCCGGATGTCGCAGCCGTGCGCCAGGTGCACGATCGGCTCCATGGGGTGCCCGGGTCCGATCGGCTCGATCTCGGGCGGCGGCTCGGGCGCCATGACGCGGGTGACCGGGTTGAACGACAGCAGCGGGGCCGTCCGGTGCCCGGCCTCGCCGGGCTGGTGCCCGAGCACACCGAGGGTCACCGAGGCCTGCACCGCCGTGCGGTCACCCTGGCGGAGTTCGACGTCGACGACGCTGATCCGCCGGCCTCGTTTGCGCACCGCGGTGACCAGCCGCATGGGGCCGGGATCGGGCGCCCACAGGAAGTTGCCCGAGACAGCGATGGGCTGCACAGGCTGCCCGAGCTCGGTCCGCGCGGCGTTCGCACACAGCGCGAGCATCGCGCCGCCGTGGACCTTGGGCCCGATCGTCCAGTGTTCGTTGAGCTCACCCTCATAGACGCCGTCACCGGCGGGGGTGAGCGCCATGGCATCGCTGAACAGCGTCGAGGCCGACACGTCGTTTCCTTCCGAAGGACTTCAGCGCAGCAGATGCTTGCGGGCGAACTGTAGCGACTCCGTCAGCAGCGCCTCGCGTTCGGAGTTCGTGCGCGCCGTCTGCGTGGTGACCTCGAGAACCACGTGCCCCGCGAAATCACTCGCCGCGAGCATCTGGCACACCTCCGCGACGGGCTGTGTGCCGTGACCGGGAACCAGGTGCTCGTCGGTCGAGGCGCCCTTGCCGTCGGCCAGGTGCAGGTGCACGAGCCCGTCGCCCATGCGCCGCGCCATGTCCAGCGCATCGGTACCGGCCGTGGCGGTGTGGCTCAGATCGAGCGTGTAGTGGGCGTGATTGCCGTCCAGCGGGTCATAGGACGGCGCGAACGCCGAGATGCCGGGCCCGGGCCTCCCGCCGCGCTTGCGCATGCGCGAGATCGACGTCTGGCCGGCCCCGAAGAAGCGGTCCGCGCGAAACGGGAACATGTTCTCGACGGCGACCATGACGTCGCTGCCCGCCTCGAGTTCGGCGACCTGATCACTGAACCCCTCGGCATAACGGCGCTGCCACCGAAACGGCGGGTGCACCACGACGGTCTGCGCGCCGAGCTGCTCGGCCGCGCGCACGCTGCGGTCCAGTTTCGCGATGGGGTTCGCGCCCCAGACACGTTGTGAGATCAGCAGACACGGCGCATGCACAGACAACACCGGGACGCCGTAATTCGCCGACAGTTTCTCGACGGCATCGATGTCCTGGCTGACCGATTCGGCCCACACCATGAGCTCCACGCCGTCGTAACCCAGACGGGCCGCGAGTTCGAATGCGGCTTCGGTTCTCAGCGGGTAGACGGACGCCGTGGACAGGCCGACCTTGATGGCGGGGCGCACAGTGATCGTCTACCGGCGGGTTCAGCTCGCCTGCAGGAGCGCCAGCGGCCCGAACGTCACGAGCGCACCGACGGCCACCGCGGTCAGCGTGCTCCCGATGTCCTCGGTTTTCCGGACCACCCGCACGCCGCCGGCCAGGCCGAGGATCACCAGCACACCGAGCACGAGAGCGACGATGGTGTTCCACTTCCACAGCTGATCGAAGGCGACGAACAGGCCCGCACCGAACGCCACCGCGATGATGCACTGCGCGACGACCCACATGCCCCGCACCAGGGGCGAGCCCTCGTCGTCGTCGAGTTCTTCTTCGTCGAGTTCGTCGTCGTACTCGACATCGGTGTCATCGAGGTCCCGGTCGAGATCCCGCTCGAGGTCCCGGTCCACCGACGGACCACCGAACAGCGGTCCCAGCGGGTACGACGTGTCAGCGCGCTCCCGCTCATCCGGATCGGTGTCGTCGACGTCCAGCGCCGTGTCCAGGTGGTCGTCGAAGCCCGTGTCGGCACCATCGCGGCCGTCATCGAGATCGTCGAGCGGATCGGGGCTCATCTGCTCGGCACCGGTGCCGCCCGCGGTGAAGTCGCGGGTACCGGAAGCGAACTGCCTGCGCGGCCGCGGCCGGAACTCGACCGGCTCCGGATCGATCTCGCGCGTCTTCAGGTGCGCGTCGTAATCGGCCTCGATGTCGGCGCCCGTGGTGTCCGGCGCGACGACCGACGAGGCACTGTCGGTGACGAGGTCCGCGCTGTCGCGGTCGCGCGGCTCGGCCTTGTCGGAAGCGCGTCCCGGCCGGTCGGCCTGCAGCGTCTGCGTTCCGTTGCGGCCATTGCGCGTGGGCTCTGCTGTGTCTCGGACCGGGTCTTGGGCCGCGCCGGCGACGGTCGTCTCGTCGAGGCTCGTGTCATGTTCACGCGAACCGCGCGAGGTCTGCGCCGAGTCATCGCTGATGATGGGGATCTCGCCCGTGAGTTCGGCAACAGTCACCGCGTCGGCGTTGCCCCGTCTACGCCGACGACGCCCGCCGACGGGCGGAGCCCCGATCGTTCCGTTCTTCGCCAGCAACTCCGCGACCGAGATCGGCCGCGAGGGGGTCTGGCTATCTTCAGGTCCTGTCATGTCGTGTTGCCTTCGGGGCTAGCTCTTCCTTATCGTCCGGCGTCGCGCGCAGTAGCGTCCACCAGGGCGGTTCCGTCGGCCTCGCTGTCGAGCTTCCGCAGGATCAGCCCCTCCCGCAATGCCCATGGGCAAATGTCGACGGATTCGATTTCCAGTGCTCGCATACTAGCCTCAGCTACCAGAGCACCGGCCACGATCTGTGGAGCCCGTTCGGCACTCACCCCTTCCAGTTCAGCGCGGTCAGCCGCCGTCATCCTAGAGATGAAAGCTATGAGCTGTCTTAATCCCGCCGCGGTGAGCGTCCGCTTGACACGTGGACCGGCCCCCGACGGGGCGGCTCCCGTGAGGCGGGCCAGCGACCGGAAGGTTTTCGACGTCGCGACGGCCAGGTCGGGCGCACCGGCCCGCAGCATCGCGGCGCCCGCATCCGAGAGCTCGTTGGCGAGCCAGTCGCGCAGCATCGCGACGCGTCGGCGTCCCGGCGGATCGTCGGGCAGCCATTCCCTGGTCAGCCTGCCCGCACCCAGTGGCAGCGACAGTGCCACCTCGGGTTCCTCGTCGACGCCGTTGGAGAGCTCGAGTGAACCGCCGCCGATGTCGATGTTGATGATGCGGCCTGCGCTCCAGCCATACCAGCGGCGCACGGCCAGGAACGTCAACCGCGACTCGTCGACCCCGCTGAGGACCTTCAGTGTCACCCCGGTCTCGGCTTGCACCCTCGCCAGCACGTCCTCGGAGTTGGTGGCGTCGCGCACCGCCGAGGTGGCAAAGGCCATCAGCTCCGCGCAGCCAGAACTCGCCGCGATCTTGGCGAATTCGTCGACGGTCTCGACCAGCTTGTCGGCACCTTTTCGGGTGAGTTTGCCCGAGCCGTCGATGGCCTCGGCCAGGCGCAGCGCGGCCTTGGTGGAACTCATCGGCGTGGGATGTCCACCACGGTGCGCATCCACCACGAGGAGATGGACTGTGTTGCTGCCCACGTCGAGCACGCCTAACCGCACGGGTTCAACCTAGTGGGTCACCCGGCGGGTTCCGTATCCGGACCCGCGCCCGATCGGCTCGGGGCGGTGGAAACGAGTAGCGTTTGGACTGTGACACGTGTGCATCCCGGTGAGGTTGAACTCGACTTCGCCCGTGAGTGGGTGGAGTTCTACGACCCCGATGACGCGGACCATCTCATCGCGGCGGACATGACCTGGCTGCTGTCCCGGTGGACGTGCGTGTTCGGCACCCCGGCCTGCCAGGGCACGGTGGAGGGCCGCCCAGACGACGGTTGCTGCTCGCACGGCGCGTTCCTGTCCGACGACGACGACCGGGCCCGGCTCGACGACGCCGTCTCGCAGCTCACCGACGAGGACTGGCAGTTCCGCGAGAAGGGCCTGGGCAAAAAGGGCTACCTCGAGGACGACGAGTACGACGGCAAGCCCAACCTGCGCACCCGCAAGTACAAGGGCGCCTGCATCTTCCTGAACCGGCCGGGATTCCCGGGCGGCATCGGCTGTGCGCTGCACAGCAAGGCACTCAAGCTCGGTGTCGAACCGTGGACCATGAAACCCGACGTGTGCTGGCAGCTGCCGATCCGGCGCAGCCAGGACTGGGTGGAACGCCCGGACGGCACCCAGATCCTCAAGACGGTCATCACCGAGTACGACCGCCGCGGCTGGGGCGAGGGCGGCGCCGACCTGCACTGGTACTGCAGCGGTGATCCGGCGGCCCACGTCGGCAGCCGCCCCGTCTGGGAGTCCTACGCGCCGGAGCTGACCGCACTGCTCGGCGAGAAGGCCTATGCCGAGCTGGCGGCGATGTGCAAGCGGCGCAGCAAGTTAGGTCTCATCGCGGTCCATCCGGCGACGCGTGCCGCCGAGAGCGGGTTGTCCGACCCGCCGCGTTAGCCGGAGGTCGTTTCAGGCTTGCCCCGGACGGGTATGTGCCATAGTTGTGGCAATGTCAGACGACCGCCGTGAAGCCCACCACGAATGCTCGGTGCCCAGATGTCAGCGATGTCAGCAACCATCGTCCTGATCGCCCTGGTGGCGTTGGGCGCCTGGCGGTTGGACATTCGCCGGCACCCCAACTGGGCGACGAGCGCTGATGCCCGGTTCTACATCTCGTCGGGCACGTGGATGGTGCTGATCGCGTTGTACTGGTTCCTGCAGTCCCGGCAGGACCCCCACTGGGTGTGGACCGCGTGGCCGGTCGTCGCCGTGACCGCGGCGCTGTTGCTGCTGCGGGGGCTCAACCGACTCGACGACTGGCGCGCAGACGAATTCGTCCAGCCGCCGCCGAAACGGGATCGCGCTCAGCATTCCAAGTCGAACTACCTCGGCCCGGGTGCGCGGACACCGTAGCCGGTGGGTACGCCACCTCCCCTCAGTGCAAACGCCGCGGTGCGGCGGTCCGGCGGATGGCGGGTGCGACCGGTCTGCCCTGCAACAACCCGTCGACCGACCCACGGTCGATCGCCTGGCGATAGATCGGTAGGGCCTCAGCAACCGCCTCGACGGTCTTGGTGACATCGGTTTCGGTGTGTGCCGCCGAGGTGACGAAGGACTGACCGAGGACGCCGCGCCGCAACAGCTCCTGCAGGAACAACGTCCGATAGGCCTGCGACGGCTTGAGTTCGGCGTCGCGTGTGACGAACACCAGGCACGAGGCCCTGCCGATCACCTCCACATGCTCCGACAGCCCGTGCTGCGCGGCGACGGCGCGGACACCGTCTGCGAGCAACCGGCCGGCGTGCTCCATCCGCGCGATCGGATCGTCGTGCCGGTACGCGTCGACCACGGCGCGAAACGCCGCAAGCGACGCGGTCTCGGGTCCATGTGTCGACGACAGGAGGAACACCCGGTCACGATCGGTGCGTAAACCCCCGAGTTCCATGTACTCGCGCCGACCGGCCAGCGCCGCCAGCGGAAAGCCGTTGCCCATGGCCTTACCCCAGCACGAGAGGTCCGGTATCACCGAGTACACCGACTGTGCACCACCGACCGACCACCGGAACCCCGTGATCATCTCGTCGAACACCAGGAGTGTCCCTGTGCTGTCGCACAGGGCGCGGACGCCTTCCAGATAGCCGGGGTTCGGCTCGGCGGTGGCTGTCGCGGCCTCCATCACGACGCACGCCACGTCACCGACGTCAAGGATCTCGGCGAGCGACCGAAGATCGTTGTAGGGAAAGCGGACCGTGTCCCGACGCACGTCGTCGGGTATGCCGTCGGCCATCGGCGTGGTCCCGATGAACCAGTCGTCCGTCGAGAAGAACGGCTGCTCGCACACCGCGATGCGACGACGGCCGGTGGCCGCACGCGCCAGCTTGACGGCGGCCGTCGTCACGTCCGATCCGTTCTTGGCGAATTTCACCATGTCCGCACCCGGGACCAGCCGGAGGAACTCTTCGGCGGCAGTCAATTCGTGGATGGTCGGTCTGCTGAAGTTGGTTCCATCCCCCACCGCTTCGCGCACCGCAGCGACCACAGGCGGATAGGCGTGTCCGAGGGTGACCGAGCGCAGACCCATCCCGTATTCGACGAATTCGTTGCCGTCGACATCCCATACGCGAGATCCGCGGCCGCGCACCAGGATGGGTGCCATGTACTCCGGATACTGATCCGCGCCTCGCGCGTAGGTGTGAGATCCGCCCGGTACGACGTCGTGCAGCCGGGCCTGCAGTTGATTGGACTGCGCGAACGAGCGGATGTGCTCGTCGCAGCCCCGATCAGTACGCACCCGACCCAAGCAGGACGGCCTTGACGGTGCTCGCGATGATCACCAGATCTCCTATCATGGACCAGTTCTCGACGTACGACAGATCAAGTCGCACCGAATCCTCCCACGAGAGGTCTGATCGACCCGAGACCTGCCACAGACCGGTGATGCCGGGGAGGACGAGCATGCGGCGACGGACTTGGGCGTCGTAGTGGTCGACTTCTCTGGGTAGCGGTGGACGCGGGCCGACCACACTCATCTCCCGCCGCAACACGTTGATGAACTGCGGCAGTTCGTCGATGCTGTACCGCCGCAGGATCCTTCCCACAGCCGTGACACGGGGATCCTGTTTCATCTTGAACAGCACGCCGTTTCCGTCGCTCTTCTCGACCAGTGTCGCCAGCCTCTTGTCAGCGTCGACGACCATGCTGCGGAACTTGAGCATCTGGAAGGGTTCTCCGCCCAGACCGATACGTTCCGACCGGTAGAACACCGGCCCGCGACTGGTCAGCTTGATCGCAATGGCCGCGACGAGCATGATCGGCGCTGACAGTGTCAACGCCAGCAACGCGAAACACACGTCGAAGGTTCTCTTCTCGAACCGTTTGGCACCCTCGTACTGCGGCTTGTCGACGTGGATCAGCGGCACCCCGCCGGCCGGCCGGACCATCACGCGCGGCGGCGCAACGTCGGCAATGCCCGGTGAGACGACGAGGTCGACGTCCAGCCTCTCCAATTGCCATGAGAGGTCCCGTATTTCGTCCGGCGCCAAATGCCCCGACGTCAATGCCACCGTGTCGGCGCCTGCCGCGAGCACCGCGCGCGCGATATCGCCTTCGTGCGGATAGGTCGGGATGCCGTGGACCACCGGCTTGCGCCTGTCGCTGATACCCGGCACGCAGACCCCCACGACGCGGTAGCCCTCCTCGGGCCTGCGTTCGAGCGATTTCACCAACGCGCGAATCGAATTGACGTGCCCGACAGCCAGGACCAGGTTCAGGAAATCGCCGCGCCGCCGTACCGCTGCCACGTAGCGTCGACTGAGCAAGCGGTTGGCCGTGAGAGAGACGAGACCGAGCGGCAATGCCAGCGCCAGGTACCCGCGCGCGATGTCGAGTTGGAACATCGCCGAAACCACCGCGATGATGGCGAACACCGCCAGCGTGGCGGCCCATACCCGCCGGTACTCCTCGATACCGTGGCCGAGGATCTGGGGAGCCCGACTCCGGTTGAAGGCCAGCGCCGCGAGCCATGCGGCGAGCACGAAGGCCGACACCACCAGATAGTCGATGTTGGCGTACGGCAGGCGCTCGCCGGTGACCGTGCCGAAGCGCAAACCCTGTGCCAGTCCCACCACGCCGGCGGCGACCAACGCGTCCGACAGGATCAGCCATCGGGCGTAGCGGCGCTGCCACTGGCGCCATCGGTGCGGCCGCCGCGGCCCGATACTGTCAGGTCGCTCACATTTCATTGCTATGTTTGAGTCAGCAAGTACTGATCCGGCGTCGTGCAGACTCATCGCCACAACCAACTTTCCCAGGGACAGTTGAACGCAGCTAATTTTGCACCATCATGCTGCTATTAGCAGATGGTAGTGACGCAAATCACTCTTGATTCACATCGCTAATGATCCGATGGGTCCAGGCGTTCGACAGATCGGCTGTCAACTGCATATTTGCCGTCGACCAATCGTCTCGCGCCATACCGCATCGAGCCATCGACAGGCAAATCACGGCCTTGCAGGAGATAGCTGCTTTACCGTTACGTGGATTTCAGCACATCACTATGGCCGCCCGTCCGTGCATACCGCCCCGGCCGGTCGCAGGTTGCTTGTTCCCTGTCAGACAGTCAACGAAATTTTGCTATTCTCGCGCAATGAGTACGGCGAACCCAATCCGTGTACTCGTCGTCGGTCCAGCTCCCGAGGGTCCGGCCAGCCGCGGGGGCATGGCCTCGGTCATACGCCTCATGGTCGACAACCCCGACCCGAGATTCACCGTCACGGCGGTGCCGACGTTCGTCGACACCGGCGTCGTGGATCGCCTGCGGACCGGGATCCGCGGGATGCTCACGGCCACGGCGGCAATCGCGTTCAACCGCACGGACGTCGTTCACGTCCATCTCTCGCACGGCGGCAGCGTGGTACGAAAAGCCGTTCCCCTCTTGGCGGCTCGGATCTGCGGGGTGCCCACCATCGTCCACGGCCACAGTTTCAACTTCGCCGCGTGGTACACCCCACTGCCGGCGTCTGTTCGGCGACTGGTGCGATGGGCCCTGCGCGCCGACCGTTGGTTGGTGCTGGGTCGCGGGCTGGCCGACGAATACCGCCGCTGCCTCCGACTCGACGCGGCCACCGTCCAGGTTCTCCACAACCCGGTGGTCCTACCGGAGACCCCGCGCCGTCCTCCGTCGGCGACGCGACGGTTGACCGTGCTGGCGCTCGGCAGGCTCGGACAGCGCAAGGGCACCTATGACCTGTTGTCTGCCATGGAATCACTGCCGGCGCAGACCCGTTCACGAGTTCACCTCCGGCTGGCCGGCGACGGCGACGTCGAACAGGTACGCGCGCAGGTCGTGGCGCGCGGCCTGGGCGATACCGTCGATGTCCCGGGCTGGCTCGCGCCGCGCGAACGCGACGAGGCGCTGCGGCATGCGGACATCTTCGTGCTGCCCAGTTACGACGAAGGACTCCCGATGGCGCTGCTGGAGGCGATGGCGCACGGCATCGTTCCGATCACCACGCCGGTCGGCGGTATCCCCGAAGCCGTGACCGACGGTGTGCACGGCCTGCTCGTACCTCCGGGTGACCCCATCGCACTCGGCCTGGCCCTGCGACGTCTGGTCGAAAACGACGCGTTACGGGACACATTGAGCCGTCAGGCCCGCGTGCAGGCCGCCACGTTCGCCGTTGAGGGCTGGCGCGAGAAACTGGCCGAGGTGTGGAGCAGCGTCACCGCCCACAAACTCGTGTGAGCACATCGAGCAGGGCCGCTGCCGACGCGGTCGCGGAGAACGATTGTTCATAGTGTCGCCGGGCCGCGGCACCGCACGTGACAGCCAGGTCCGGGTCGGCCAGGGCATCGAACACCGCGGTCAGTCCGGCCACGTCGTCGACTCCCACCGGCGCGCACCCCGGCGGCAGGAACTCCGGTAGGGCACCCATCGGGGATACGACCGGCGTCACACCCAATTGCATGGACAACACCTGAACTCCGCTCTGCGAGGCCCTGCGGTAATGCACCACAGACCCTTTCGCGCGCGCGAGGATCGGTAGCACATCCGCGTAGCGGAACGGCCCTCGGCGCCACACCACATGTTCCGGCAGCGTGCCCGACCATTCGCCGTCGCCCACCAGGATCAACTTGTCGCCGCGCCAACTGCCGCCCGCGACGTGCTCGGACCACGCCCGCAGGCACACATCGACGTTCTTGTAGCCGTTCAACCGGCCGAGCAGCACGAAATCGCGCCGCTGGGGTGCCGGGACGAACCGGGGCACATCCCGCTCGGCCAGATCGCTGGTCAACGGGACCACGTGTTCGGCCCCCACAGCGTTCGCGACGTACCGGCTGAAGGCGACCGGATGCGCCGTGCGCGCCCGCCACCCGAACAGCCGACGCTCCCAACGGGGTCGCTCCTCCCCCGCGTCATGCGGCCGGTCGTCGTGGATGAGCTCGACGCGCGGTGCCCGCGGCGCGAATGCCAGCCAACGCGGGTCGCGGACCAGTTCGCAGACCACGACGTCCGCGCCGAATCGCCGCACCTCGATCGCGGCGCGCAGGTGTGCCGGCCACGTCGCCGCCGTCTTCGGGCGCGGGTCGAGGACCAGCTCGTAGTCTGCCGCCGACGCCGATGACGGATGTTGGTCGGAGGTGACCAGCAGCACCTGCGCACCCGCGTCGATCAGTGCCTCCGCGTGGATCCGCGCCAACGGCCGCATCCAGGGAGAAAGCCACAGCACCCGCAGACCGCTCATCCGAACACCGCCGTCAGGGCAGTCTCGTAGGCGTCAGCCATCGCCTCGACGGTGTAGTGCGCGGACATGCGCTCGAACCCGTTGTCTCCCAACGACGGCCAGGTCTGCGGGCGCTGCAGCGCGCTGTCGAGCGCGGCCCGCCAGCCGGACACCGAGATGTCCTCGACGAGGATCCCGGCCCGTCCGCCGTCCAGCATGTCCCCCACCGAGCACACAGCCGAGGCCGCCACCGGGATACGCCGGGCCATGGCCTCCAGGATCACCAGGGGGAAGGCCTCCGATCGGCTTGGCACGCACAGCAGATCGCAGTCGGCGAGCGCCTCGTCCGGGCCCGCCGCCCAGCCCCGCCACGCCACACGGTCCGCGAGGTCTGCGGGCGTGCGGGCCTGCAGTTCGGCGCGGTCCGGTCCGTCACCGAAAATCGACAACCGCCAAGGCAGTTCACGCAGACCGTCGAGGGCATCGATCAGCACGTGCGGGTTCTTGTGTTTCACGATCCGGCTCAACATCACAAGGTGAGGTGTGTCGCTCACCGGGGGGCGCCGCGGCACCGCGGCCAGATCAGCCTGGCTCGCAACACCGTTGGGGGCGAGGAACGTCCGCGTGCCGAGGCGTTGGTGCCGCGTCGCATCGTCCCAGTGCCGTGGGGACAAGGCGATGAAGCCGTCCGATCGCCGCATGGCCGCGGCCAACGGCGTCGAGTATGTCGGTCCCTCCGGTTCGGGGGGTATGTGCGCGGCGACGAGCCAGCGGCGGTCGGAGCCCAGGGAACGCCACAGCGTCGCGAATCCGGTTTCGGTGTTGGTGTCCCCGCTGATCACCACGGCACGGCGAGATCCGGTGTCGAGCACGGGCGCCCACCAGGGTTGACGCACGACCCGCACCGAGGCGGGTAATTCGGAGACCAGCGGCCCGAACCTCTGCATACAGGCGATGGTGACCTCGTAGCCGCGCCGGTCCAGTTCCCGGGCCAGCAGCACGTGTTGACGTTCCGCGCCACCGAACACCAGCCGGTTGGTCGTGATGATGACCGCGGGACGCGAACTGCCCGGCGTGCGGAGCGCGGCGCGTCGCCGGCGCGCCGAACGCTGGACCCGATCGAGTACCGATGTACCGGCCAGATAGATGTCGGCGGCCGTCACCCCCTTGTCGAGCTCGAGGTTCAGGGCGATGTTGGCGCGCAGCAGGTCTCTGGACCGTGTGCCGGCCTGCGGATCACGGGCCACCGTGCCGTGTCCGGTGTGGACGACACCCGGCTCGTCGACGAGTTCGAGCGTCCATCCCGCCCTGCGGGCACGCCGCTGCCAGTCGGACTCTTCGCCGTAGAGGAAGAATTCCTCGTCGAAGCAGCCGACCGCCTGCCAGGCGTCGCGGCTGACGGCAAGGCACGCACCGGTGAGGTATCCGTCCACCGAATCGGGCTGCGTCGCATAGAGTTCGGACAGCCACGTACCTCGGAGCCGATCGGCGTATCCGGCCCGCGACACCAGCGCACGGACCACGCTGTGCTCTCGGTGCGCAACGTCCCAGGGTCGGTGCCTGGACCGGTCGGCGGCCGCATCCTCCACCAGCGGAGCGGCGGCGGCCACGCCGGGCCGGGTCAATGCCTGCAGGGTCCCGGTCAGCGGACCCTGCAGAACGGCATCGGGATTGAGGAGCAGCAGGTTGTGCTCGGGGACGTCGGCGGCAAGAGCGTTGACCGCCGCGGCGAACCCGATGTTCGCCGATCCCCTGCGCCAGCGCACCTCGGGATGGTCCGAGACCACGGTGTCCATACCCGGATAGCCTGCCGGGGAGTTGTCCCAGACCAGAACCCGCAGCTGGGGCAGGTGCCTGGTGACCGCTGCGAGACAGTCCGCGAGCAGGTCAGGGTTGCGGTAGGCGACGATGAGCACCGCCGTGTCACGCGCCGGTGCCGTTCTGGCCGGGGGCAGCGGCACGTGGTAGCGGGCGGGCAGATACGCCCGGTCGAGTTCACGGGTCATGTCTTCTCCGTCAGCAAGGCGCGAATCACGCGCGGTGTCACCGGTCCCACAAGGAGATTCACCCCCAGGTACACCGCGGCGGCACACAGGAGCGCCAGCACCACAGGGCCGTTCTGCAGTGAGATCGCCACGACCGCCGCCGCACCCAGCGGAATCGTCAGCCGTAGCGCGAACATCAGCGGCGTACGGTACGGCGTGATCCGGCTGAGCCGCCAACTCACCACGAGCAGCCCGACCGCTTCCGCGACGATCAGCGCCGCGCCGGCACCCACCGCGCCGTACCGGGGGGCCAGGACGATGTTGAGCGTGATGTTCCCGAGCAGATTGATCAGGTTGAGCCGGAACAGGAAAACCTGATCGTGCGCCGCGAACAGCGCTTGGCTGATCGCGGCGTTGACGAACGTGAGCGCGACCGCCACGAACAGCAGCGCCAGTGCGACTCCGCCGTGTGCCCCGAATTCCGATGATCCGACCAGTTCCACGATCGGTTGCGCCAGCACGATCCCGACCACGGCGACCGGCGCCCCGAGGAACAGCATCGACTCGACCGACCGGGAGACGAACCGGGCGAACTCGTTGCGGTCCACGGCGAACGAATGGGTGGCCGCCGACAGGGTCGACGACTGGAAGAACGTGGACAACACCGACAGCGTGAACGCCAACGTGTATGCGAGGCCGTACACCCCGACCTGGTCCGGTGTGCTGCGCAGACTCAAGATCACACCGTCGGCGCGCCAGTAGAGCACCGCGATGATCAGCACACCGGTCTGCGGCAGGCTCTCACGCAACAGGTCCCAGCTTTCCGACAACGAGAACACCGGCCGCCAATCGATCATCCGCGACGCAGCCAGGCCCTGGATGAGCAGCACCACCGCAGGTGGAACCAGCTGCACCACCGCGAACCACACGATGTCTGCGTCCACGGTGACCAGCAGCACCGTCGCGGCCAGCGACGCCACCCGGCTCACCAGGTCCGACCAGGCAACGGCGCCGAACCGCACCCGCGCCAGGAAGACCGGCTCGAAACAGCTGCTTATGGTCGTCAGGATCAAGCTGCACGACACGATGAGAACCATCGTGACGACTTCGTGCTGTCCCCGGTAGACCAGAACCCCCGACACCGCGGCAACCCCGAACAGCGGCACACAATAGATCAGCGACATCCCGGAATTCACGCGGACCAGCCGGGCCAGATCGCTTTTCCCGGCCGAGACCCGGCGCACCACGACCGCGCCGATGCCGAGCTCGGTGAGGCTGGTCCACAGGCCCACGAACACGATCGCGGTGGTCAGATGCCCATAGCCGGACGGCCCGAGGTAGCGGGTGGTGATCGCGACCGTGAGCATCGACGCCACCATGCCGAGCGCGCGAAAGATCAGCTGCTGACTGAATGCCCGCGCCATCGCGCGGTTGGAGACCCGGCTCGAAACCGTCGGCCCACCGTCGGCGACGCTGTTATCCTCAGCGAGTTCAGCGATACCCGAACCGGAGCCCGATGCGCGCGTACATACCACTGCCGAACGGTCTTTCCGCAACAGTCTGGGGAGAGCGGCACCGCCGCGGCGAGGTTCCGGACGCTTCACCGTACGGCCTCCACAAACTGGCCGACCACGGTATCGACGTCACCTTCGGTGAAATCAGCGCGGGACGTGCGGTCCAACGTGTGGCGGCGTCGGTGCGCTACCGCACCGCGGGACTCGAACTCGTCGAAGGGCTGGTCGCGATGCGCGAAAGCCGCCGCGCGGACGCTGTTCTCGCGTACGACGAGCGGACCGGTGTGCCCGCGGCGCTGCTGCGTGGCGGGCGCCGCATACCGGTGGTGCTCGGTATCGGCTGGCTGACGCACCGGGCGGGCTCCCCGCGTGTCCATGCGGCGCTGGCGCGCCGGGCCATGCTGCGCGCCGCATCGGTGTTCACGCAGTGTGAACCGGTGCTGTCCCTGTTGCATCACGAGTGGGGTGTTCCGCGCGCGCGGCTTCACTACCTGCCGGTCGGTATCGACACCGACTTCTATCCGATTCAGCCGCAACCTGATCCGGACTCCCTTGTGGTCGTCAGCGCCGGCGAGGACCGTTACCGCGACCACGCGCTGCTGGTCTCGGCGGTGTCGCGGCTGCAAGCCACTCATCATGGCCTTCGCCTCGAACTCGCCACGGGACTTCCGGTCGATCTCCCGTCGAGCCTGGGGACGCTGTACCGCGGCCGCATGGACGGCAAGATGCGCCACCTGTACCGCCGGGCGCGCGTGGTGGCGATCGCGCTGAAGCCCACATTCAGCGGTTCCGGTCTCACCGTCGCGTTGGAGGCGATGTCGAGCGGGCGACCGGTGGTGATGACCGACAATCCGGGCATCGCCGACTATATCGAGCACGGTGTCACCGGCTTGCTCGTGCCACCCGGAGATGTCGACGCATTCGCCGCGGCCATCGGTGAGCTGCTGTCGGACCCGGCCCGGTGTGCCGAGATGGGGGCGGCCGCCGCGGTCAGAGCGCGGCGCGAGTTCACCTCCACGGTCATGGCCGCCAACCTCGCGGCTCTGGTGCATACGGCATGACCAGGTCTGCGTGCCGCAGCCGCAGCAGCGCCGGCGGACCCTGCACGAGGTAGCGGCGTGCCAGGCGCTGCGGTTCCTGACGCAGGCGGTAGAGCCACTCCAGCCCATTCTGCCGATAGAAGTCGGGCGCCCGGTCGACCACCCCGGCAAGGAAATCCGCCGCCGCGCCGAACGCGAGGAACACCGTGGCACCGGTTTCGGCAGCGTGCTGTTGAACCCACCGCTCCTGACGAGGTTTCCCCAATCCCACGACCAGTACCCGGACACCGGTTGCCCGGATCTCGGCGGCCAACTCCGCAGAGGCACCGGGCGACTCCACGACGCTGCGGCTCGGGCTCCAGAATCCCGCGGGTGCGGCATCCGGATAGCGCTGTGCCAACTGCCTTTTGAGCCGTCGGTGCATCGCGGCGGTACCACCGAGAAATCCGACCTGCACGTCGTTCTGGACACTGACGTCGAGAATCGGCTCGAGCAGATCCGCACCGGTGACCCGTGGCCAGGTGCCGGCGACGAGCCGTGAACCACGCCACGCCACCGGGGCGCCGTCGGCCAGCCACAGCCACTGCGGCCCGCCGTCGCCGTCACCGCAGGCGTCGTCATCCCCGTCGACGGTCTCCGACCGGAAATGGTGGAGGTGGTCCAGATTGACCGAGCCGATCGCGAGTTGCGGTGATCCCGATATCGCGGTCAGACTCGCGACCAGTGCGATCACCTCCGCCGCGGTGTATCGGGTCACAACGGTGCCACACACCCGCATGGCGGGCTTTTCAATCGTGGTCAGCAACGCAAGAAGCCTTTCTTCGATGCCGCAGGTCTGCGCGCAATGGCTTCATCATGGCAAACATCTGTCGAGATACGCGAGTCATCTTCTACGATCAATCTAAATATCGCAAACGAAAATTTCGGCAAACTCCGGACGCCAGGTGCGCGGGCCCGCTCCACGGTCAACCGCATAACCTGCACAAACGAAGATTTCCACCACTGACATCGCGGTGCCCATCACTGGCAAAGCAGTTTTGGTCGCCACGATCGGCGATGGCAGGCAATCCGGCGCCCGTTGCCATTTTCGGTCAAGCCACTAGTATCAACGAGCAGTACCCGGGGATTCACGCGCACACACCACATGCAGAGGCCGCTTTGAACGTTGCCCAGTTCCTCCGATCGCTCCTTCGGCGACCGATCGCCCTGATGCTTTTGGCAATGTCTGTCGCCGTTGCCGGATACGCGGGCTTCACGTCGACGTCGGCGACGTACGAATCCACCGCCGTTGCGGTCGTGATACCGCCCGGAAGTGGCTCAACCGATGCCATGCTGAATCCACTCATCAATCTGGATAATGACATGGCACAGCTTGCCGCAGTTGTGGCAACTTCGATTCAAGCCGAAGGCGGTGTTGCCGCAGCAACCGGAGCGGGCGGTACCGGCAACTTCACGGTCGATACCATCTACGGCGACGCTTCGATGTACGCCCAGTTGTCCTCGCAACTTGTGATCACGGCGCAAGGGCCCGATCCGGAATCCGCGCGCAGTGCGGCCGCGGCGCTGGTCGAATATGCCCGCACCTGTCTCAACAAGCTGCAACTCGACTCAGCGGTACCCGTGGTGAACAACGCACTGCTCATCCCATCCGTCGAACCGAGCGACGGAACCAAGATCCCGACCAGCGGTGTGCGCGCCGCCGCGTCGTATGCACTCGGTGCGGCGCTCATCTGCCTGCTGATACTCATGATCGTCGACGCCATCCGCGAAGTGGTCCGCAGGCGCCGCCGGCCAGCTGCCCCGGAGCGGCCCGATGACCCGGATCCGGCCCCGTTCACCGACATCGGCGGCGCCGACCTGGGCGGCGACACCCTGTTCCGCAGCACATCTGCGCTCTACGACCTCACACCGGACGACGACGGCGGTCCGGGTCGGCACCGGCGGAGCGTCGGCATCAATGACAACCACTGAGGCGGGCTTGTCAGGGGTCGCAGCGGCCCCGGTGCGGTGGCGCGTCCCCAGTGCGCAGATCGGCCCGTTGATATTGGCGACCGGGGCGTTCTTCCTCCTTGGCATGCGCCAAACATTCACGGTGTCTTTGACATTCGGCTTGAGCCTCGGTCAGTTCCTGCTTTACGTCGTCGCGGCGCTCTGGGCTCTTGTGACGGCCAGGCACTACCGGGCCACCCCGGTGAACCACTGGCTGGTGATCGCGGTACTCGGGTACCTCACGGCATCGCTGTTGTCATACGGGGCCGCGGTGAGCCGAGGTACCGTACTGCGCGGGTTCATGTTCGGTGATCGTTACATCTTCGCCGACCTCGCCCTCACCGCGATGGTCATCGCGATCATCGCCATGCTCACCACCGCCGACCGGATCCTCCTGGTGCTGAAGGGCCTGATTCTCGGCGCGACGCTGTCGGCGTCGTTCGCCATCCTCCGCCTGATCGTCGGCATCGACTTGTCCCCCATGTTCATCCTGCCCGGGCTCAAGGCAAGTGATTTCGTCCTCGTCACCAATCTGGCACGTGAAGGCGTGGAACGACCGCAGGGCAGCGCGGGCCATCCGCTCGAGCTCGCCGGAGTGCTGACGGTGGTGATCCCGCTGTGTCTCGGGGTGGCCATGAGCGCCCGTGCCCGCGGTGAGCGGATGTGGCCATGGCTGCTGTGCACCGGTGTCCTGTTGTGCGGCGCATTGAGCACCGTATCCCGGTCCGCGATAGTGGGTCTGGGAGGCGCAGCGGTCGTCATGGCGTGGCGGTGGTCGATTCAGCGTCTGGCGGCTGTCGTCGTCGCCGCCTCCGCCGCGATCGGCATCGCACTCCTGCTCGAGGTGCACGTGGTCTCTGCGATGCTCCAGGCGTTCGCAAACGTGTCGACGGACTCGTCCATCGCGTCGCGTGAACTCGGCGCGGCGTACGTGACGAACCACTACCGCGACAACTTCTGGCTCGGGCAGGGCGCAGGCATGTACCCGGCATACGACCAACCGGTGCTGGACAATCAGTACCTCTCCCGGCTGATGGAGACAGGTGCGCTGGGTCTGGCGAGCTTTGTCTTACTGCTCTCGGTCGCGCTGGTTCTCGCGCTCAGGGCGTCCGCATCGGGTGATCGGGTGATCGCCGAACTCGGCGGTGCGGTCAGCGGCTCACTGGCCGCGCTCGTCGTCATCAGCACCATTCTCGACGTCAGCGGATTCATCCAGATCTGGACCGTCACCTGGATCCTCGTCGCGTTGTCGACCGTGCTGTGGCGGCTCGACCGGCAGGTCCGCGCGGCGGACCCCAACGCGTGAGACGGTATTCAGATGTCGGGTCGGACACGACGAACATGGCTGCGCAACGGGCGACGGCACGCGGTGCTGCTGGTCTGTGCCCTCGTGCTGTCGTCCTGCGGACCGTTCGCCGACGCGTCCTGGACGAAGGCCCAACTGATCACCTTCTCGGAACCGGACCTCGTCAACCCGCTACGTGGGCAGTACGAGAACCTCGCGACCGAACTTTTCCCGCAATCGAATCCGGCGCAACCGGAACCCGCCTGGCCCGGTACCACCGACCTGGGCGTGCGCCTCGAATGGCGCACACTGCAACCCCGTGATCCGCGAACATTGCCGCGCAACGCTCCCGACGACGTCCGTTTCGATTTCGGTGTGCTGGACCGGGCCCTGGAATCGGCACACCGCAACGGGCAGCGGCTCGGGCTGCGGATCACCTCGTTCAACTCGTGTTGTGAGATGAAATATCCAGACGACGTGGACGTGTCGGTCCCGGACTGGCTGCGCACCATCGGCGGTGCGACACAGACATTCCGGCACTCGGGCGTCAGTTACGTGATCCCCGACTGGAACAACAAGGCCTACCTGTCGTACTTCGGGGATCTGTTGGCGGCGTTGGGCCGGCGCTACGACCGCGACGAGCGGCTGGCGTGGGTCGAGATGTCCGGCTACGGCGACTTCAGCGAGAACCATGTGGCTTTCATGCGCGATACGCTCGGAATCCCCGGTCCCGCACCGGCGGACAGCGAGAAGACTCTCGGCTACTACAGCCAGTACCGCGACCAGTACATCACCAAAGACTCGGTCACCCGTCTGGTCGACGCCAACCTGCGCGCATTCGGGAACACCATGCTGGTCACCGCGGCGGGCAATCCCGAGATCACGCGTCAGCTGTTCCGGGACAGCCCGCTATTGCGGGGCCGCAGGAAACCCGTCGGCATCCGCGCCGACGGCCTCGGCGCTTTCAGCCCCATCCCCACCTGGGCCGAGCACCAGGACTCGTGGTACGTGCAGAACCGGGACCCCATTGTCAACGTCGTCGCCAACCGGTACCGGACCGCGCCGATCATCACCGAGTGGATTCCCAACCCGCCCGATCCCGTGGACCCGATGACCTATTACCGCCGGGGACTGCGTGATGTGGTGAATCATCATGTGTCGATGACGTCCAGCACAGGGTTTCCCGGGCAGCTCGGCGAAGATCCGATGCCGAGCGACCAGTACGAGGTCTGGTCGAAAGCCAACAAGTTCAGCGGTTATCGTTACGCCGCCACCGGCGCGCAGCCGTCGTTCGATGTGTCGACACCCGAGCACGCCACGGTGACGGTCGTGTGGCACAACCTCGGTTCGGCACCGGCCTATGAACGGTGGCAACCGGTTTACGACATCGTCGCCTGGGACGGCCGCACGGTGCGGACCCTGGTCTCCGGCATCGATCTGCGCAGCCTCGTCGCCGATCAGCGGTTCGAGAAGGACTCGGACGTGCCGAGGGCGGCCACCACCGACGACGTGCTCACCATCGAGCCGGGACTGCCCGTAGGCACATACCAGATCCGGACCCGCGTCCTGTGGCGCGAACACAAACCCAACGCCACTGCGACCGTCGACTTTCCGCCCATGCAGCTCGCCCAGAGCGGGCGCGATGCGGCGGACTCATACCCGATCACGACGTTCACCGTGCGGTGATCCCGAATCGCGATACAGCGCGCACACATTGGCCCAGTCCGCACGGGTGAGGCTCCACAGCTCGTGGTCGCACCGTCCGCTCCCCACGGTCATGTAACTGCGCAACACGCCCTCCCGCACGAAACCGAGCCGTTGCGCCATGCGGATCGTCACGGCGTTTCCCGCCGCGATCGGCGCGGCGACGCGTTCGACGCCGCGGTCCTCGAACAGGTGCCAGACCATCAGCCGGATCGCGGTGGTGCCGACCCCGCGCGTCGCAAGCCTGCCGTCGACCCACAAGCCCAATTCACCACGGCCGTGATAACCGTCGATCCACGCGTCGCACTGTCCCGCCAACCGGCCCTCGACTTCGATCACGGTGTGCACCGCGGCCCCGCATCGCATGCGGCGATGCGCCGAGGCCCATTCCCGGATCCAGGCTCGGCAGCTGTGACGTTCGGCCCAACTCAGTTCCGAATGGTCCCAGAACGGTTCGATCAGATGCTGGTTGGCCAAGCGCACCGATCGCCAGGCGCTCGCATCGGACAGTCTGGGTCCACGCAACGTCACCGGCACACCGGCGCTTGTCACGCCGGTCATCGGCGGTGCCGTATCGGTGGATCTGCTGACGACGCGAATCATCCGTACCCCCTGGCATCGAGACGGTCGATGTCGACAAACCGGCCTGCCAGCACGGGAAACCGCGTGGCGACCTCGTCGAGCAGGTCCGGAAGGGTGAGCAGCACCAAATCCGGATCCATGGCGATGAGCTCAGCGGGTGAGACCACCGGGATGTCGGTACCTGGCATGCGTCGTCCGTGCTTGGCCGGCGACGCGTCGGCCACCGCGCTCACCAGCTCACGGTTCACCCCGGCCAACGAGAACAGCGCCACCGCGCGCGAAGCGGCTCCATAGGCCGCCACGCTCGTCCCGTCCCGGTGCCGGTCCGCCAGCCATGCCGCCAGCTTCGAGGTGTGCCCGTCGGCGGCGCGTTGCAGCGCACCGGCTTTGAGCCGGTCAACAACCGTGTCGTCATCGCTCACGCCCATGGCAACAGGGGTGGGCGTCGCGGTGGCGTGGACCGCGGCCACCAGTTCGGTCCCGCCGTACAGTTCGAAATGCCAACTGGTCTCGATCGTCATGCCTGCAGACACGAGCAATCGACGCAGCGCCGGGCGCGAATAGTACGCGAAATGGCCGTGCCGCAACGCGTTCCACTGTCCCTGTGTGACAATGGTTTCCAACGCGTGGTACTGCAGCAGCAGCACCCCGCCGGGCGCGGTGACGGCGGCGCGTCGCCGGAAAGCCGATGCCTGATCGCGTTCGTGCATGATGCCGAACGAGTCGAGCACCACATCGGCGGGACCGTCGGAGACCACGCTGAAGCCACGTCCGGCCAGCAGGCCGGTCCAGCTGCCGCCGTGCGGGCTACCGAACTCGCGCACCGTCCGTCCGCGCAGCCAGCCGGCGGCGGCGACACGTTCGACCGCGGCAGCGGCCTGGTCTTTGAGTGCCTGCGGTTCGACGCCCCTGGGTTCCTCCGCGACGGTGGCGTCCTCGGCCAACTGCGCCAGCCCGCACGCGTCGCACACCTCCATGGCCAACGGGTAGGTGACGTCGTCTCCCCCGCCGGTCGCAGGCGGGAAATGGTCGGCAGGTGGTGCCGCACCGAGGTCGAGAACACGGGTCAACCGCTCATCGCCACATCCACGACAGGCGGTCATGGCAGCCTGCTCCGGTACATGCCGAGAAGACACGGCACCGCGGCGCGGCCCCCGACGCCCGCCACCCGGGCACCGGGGGCACCCTGCGGGTCGTCGTCTCGCCTCGAGATGCCGTCGCGGGCAGCCGGGCCCACGTGGTCACGCAATGGCCGTGACTCTCTTGAGCCGAGCATCGACGGCGCCGTCGTCGAGCAGGTGTCGCAGCCGGGCCAGCCGCGTGTACCGCTGCTCGAAGTCGTCGCGTGTGAGCCCGTACCGGGTGTATGCCTCGTAGAGTTCGGCGGCCCCGTCGGTGACGGTACGCGTGCAGTGCAGTCCGATCTCGGCGCGGGCCCTGCTGAAATCGACCCGGTAGGAGCGAGGGTCGGCGCCGGTCTCGCCGGTGATCTCCAGAACCGATCCCGGCACGGCCTTCACCACCTCGGCGGCGATCTGCGCGACCGTGACGTTGTTGATCTCCGACCCGATGTTGTAGGCCCGGCAGGACACCACGTCGGCGGGCGCCGTCAGGCACGCCAGGAACGCCTGGGCGATGTCGGCCGCATGTACCAGTGGGCGCCACGGAGTTCCGTCGGACAGGACGCGGACCACCCCGGTGAGTACCGCATGACCCACCAGATTGTTCAGGACGATGTCGGCCCTCGGTCGAGCCGAGAACCCGAAGGCGGTCGCGTTGCGCAGGAAGACGGGAACGAAGCCGCCGTCGGCCATCGCCGCGACGTCGTCCTCCACCCGCACCTTGCTGATCGCGTACGGGGTCAACGGGTTCAGCGGCGCGTTCTCGTCGACCAGACCGTCGCCGGCGGCGCCGTACACCGAGCACGTGGACGCGTACAGGAACCGCGAGACCCCGGCCTCCTTGGCGGTGCGGGCCAGTCGCACCGAGGCGCGGTGGTTGATGTCGAAGGTGATCTCGGGGTCCAGCGCCCCGAGCGGGTCGTTCGACAGCGCGGCCAGGTGCACGACTGCGTCGAAACCGGTCAACTGCTCGACCGTCACGTCCCGCAGGTCGGCCGGTATCTGCGGGATCGGCTCGGGCACCGGCCCGAGGGTGCAATCGGCGAAGTAGCCCGTGTCCAAACCGACGATGTCGTGTCCGGCGGCCTGCAGCACCGGGACCATCACCGTTCCGAGATAACCGGTGTTCCCGGTGACCAGGATCCTCATATCCCCACCCTTTCGCGGGCCGTTTCGCCGAACCCGATGATCGCCTTCTCCACCACGAACGCCTCGGCATAGCGGCTGCGGCACTGTACGCCGCGTAGCCGGGACAACCCGCGGAACGCCTCGTCGTCGAACCAGTCGTGGCCCACCTGCGACGGATAATGCTTGTGCAGCAGAACCGATTTCTCGTCGACCACGCCGGCTTCCAGCGGATGCAGCAGCGTCGGCTGCGGAGTGTCGGCCTCCCACTTGAGGATCTCGTAGCCGAGGATCAGGTGGTCGCGGAACTCGGTGGGCGTCAGTTCGGCAAGAGTGCGGTGGTCCTGGTGCGCGTCGGCGCGCTGCGTGCTGAACACGATGTCCGGCTCACAGGTCCGACGAAAGGCGTTGACTGCGTGCTTGGCCCGGTCCCAGTGTGCGGGGACGCGCCCGTCCGGAATGTCCAACACGGTGAGTTGGACGGTGGCGTCGGGGCAGAAATCCCGCAATGCGTTCCGCTCCTCCTCGGCCCGGCCGCTGTCCCCGCCGCAGAGCACCAGCGCGTGCACCCGCAGCCCTCGGCGTGCCCGGCACAGGGTCAGCAGGGTCCCACCGACACCGATGGCGATGTCGTCGCAATGGGCTGCCAAGCAGGCGATCTCGTTCAGGTCGCCGGTCATGAGCCGGATCACGAGGCGCGCCGCTCCCACACCATCCAAGGCGCATCCCCGCGCTGGTACGCCGCGTCCAGATCGGCGCGCTCCTTGAAGGTGTCAGCCGGCTTCCAGAAGCCCAGGTGTTTGTAGCCGTACAAGCGGCCGTTGGCGGCGAGCTTGCCACAGACGTCTTCGACCAGATCACAGTTCTCGGTCAGCAGGTCCAACACCTCACGCGACAGCACGAAGAAGCCGCCGTTCTCCCAGATCGGAAGCTCCGCCACGGGTGTGATGCCGCTGATCGCACCGGAATCGGACAGGTCGACGCAATGGAACGACGACTGCGGCGGGACCACCAGCATGGAGGCTGCCGCCCCGGATGCCTTGACCTCGTCGATGATCCGGTCGAGTGGCGCGTCGGTGAGCACGTCGGCGTAGTTGGCCAGGAAGTAGTCGTCGTCGGCGACGTAACTGCTGACCCGCCGCAGGCGCTCCCCGATCGGTGACTCCGGGCCGGTGTCGACGAAGGTGATCGACCAGTCGCTGATGTCGGTCTGCAGCAGTTCCACACGGCCGTCGCGGATGACGAAGTCGTTGGACGTGGTCTCCTCGTAGGCCAGGAAGTAGTTCTTGATGTGGGTGGCGCCGTATCCGAGACAGAGGATGAACTCCTTGTGTCCGAAATGGGCGTAGTAGCGCATGACGTGCCAGATCAGTGGACGGGTACCGATCATCTGCATGGGCTTGGGGATCGTGTCGTCTGCGCTGTTGCGCATCCGCATACCGAAGCCTCCACAGAAGAGCACGACCTTCATGGTTTCTACCTTCCGCCGGGTGCAACCACATGCAGCGTGGGCATCGGATACACCAACTGAGCGCCCCACTGGGCGGTGTAGGAGAGTTGCGCGGTGATCTCGGGCTTCAGGTTCCAGGGCAAGACCACGATCACATCCGGCCGGTCGTCGGCGAGGCGCTCCACCGGATGGATCGGGATCCGGGATCCCGGAGTGAATCTCCCGTGTTTGTAGGGATTTCGGTCCACGGTGTACGGGAGTAGATCCGACCGCACACCGCAGTAGTTGAGCAACGTGTTGGCCTTGCCGGGAGCGCCGTAGCCCGCCACCCGGGTACCGGCCTTTCGGTAGTCCAGGAGCAGCGTGAGCAGATCGTGGCGGAGTTGTTCGACACGGCCCTGCAACCGCCGGTACCCGTCGATTCCGTGCAGACCGGCAGCGGCCTCGGCAGCCAGCAGTGCCGCCATCCTGCTCGACGGTGGCCCGGCGGCGGCATCGGGCCGGGCCCACAGACGAATCGATCCGCCGTGGGTGGGAATCTCCTCGACATCGACGACCGTGAGGCCGCCGCTGGCCAGCGCCGCGGTGGCCGACGCGACGGTGTAGTACTGGAAGTGCTCGTGATACACCGTGTCGTACTGCGCGAGTTCGACGAGGTTGCGCGCGTAGTGCACCTCGACCGAGAGCCATCCGTCATCGGCGAGCAGCGCGCGCAGGGATCGGGTGAACCCCAGAACGTCCGGGATGTGTGCGTAGACATTGTTGGCGACGACGAGGTCGGCAGGGCCGTGCTCGGCACGCACCGCGGCCGCGGTCTGCTCGTCGAGGAAGGCGGTCAGCGTCGGCACGCCCCGCTCGCGTGCGGCCGCGCCCACGTTGACCGACGGCTCGATGCCAAGGCACCGCAGCCCGTCCGCCACCACGTGCTGGAGTAGATAGCCGTCGTTGCTCGCGACCTCGACAACGAACGCATCGGACCCGAGGCCGAGCCGCGTGCGCGCGGTGTCGACGAACTGCCGGGCATGCCGCACCCACGAATCGGAGTAGGACGAGAAATAGGCGTACTCGGTGAAGGTGTCTTCCGGCGTGATCAGCGCCGGGATCTGGAGCAGCAGGCAGTTGTCGCAGATTCGCAGGTGGAGTGGGTACGTCACCTCTGGCTGCGCGAGGTCGGCGTCGGAGAGGAACTTCTCGCATGGTGGAGTCGCCCCGAGGTCGAGGACGCTCGACAGGCAATCCGACTTGCACAACCGACACTGCACGATCAGACCTTCGCTCTCAGCCGATTCACCGGCAGTTCAGTGAAAGGAGAAATACAGCCACAACACCTTGGACGTCGCTGTTTGCAGAGCCTAGCAGCTTTCAGCTAATTGCCAAACGGTAGCTGGAAGTTTTCTCGCAACCATTAGGACGCTCCGCCGGTGCGGCATTCGCGCGAACCAACTGACGTCTACGTAAAACGCGGAATAGCCGGGGCGCGGTGAGCAAATGCCCTTGCCTGCGGTTCGTGGCCCGCCCGGCCACCGTCGCCCGGTCGCACCGGATCTGTGCGCATCACGCTCTTCAGGTTCGAACCCGTTGGGCACCAAGGCGTTTGTCATGCCGTCGACACCATCCACCTGGTGCCGCAGGCCCGTGCCCGCCGTGTCGGTCCGAGTGCATCGAACCGGCCCACACCGACGGCGGCTCGTCGCGCCCACATCTGGTCGACACCCCCGCCACAGACCGGTGCCGACAACCGCCTCGGCCGACCGGATGTCGTGTTAGCAGCACAGCGGGTGGCTCGGAAATACGATGCGCCGTTCGACACCGGCGAATCGGAGACGCCCTCTCTGCCCACGTTCCCAGCCGTCGTGCTCACCTGATGCGCACGCTAGTTCGCCGGGCGCTTGTGCTGCTCAGCCAGAGAGTCGAGGATTTCGGCATCGTGCCGGTCGAGTCGATGGCGACGGGAACCCCCGTCATCGCGCTCGGCGAGGGCGGCGCGGTAGACACCGCGATCTCGGAAGTCACCGGAGTTCACATCAGTCTCGGGCCCGACGACGAGGATGTCGTCTACTTCGCGACCGCGCTGGCCACGTCGGAATCCGTAGATGACGACCGTTGATCGATGCCTCGCTGCGCAGAGACCCTGTCGGGTGCGGCGTTTCGCGACAAGTTGCGCACTGTGGTGGCGAGTGCTCCAGTAGCGGACGGCATTGCCCCCTGCACCGTCGCACCGCACCAGCAACGCACGCGTCGACGGCCCGGCGCGGTAGCCGCCGACGCCCGCGAATGACGATCCTTCTGGTCGCCTGAACGTCCATAATACGAGCCACGATGTGGGCTTCTCACACCTGAATCTATTTGTGCGTTCGCCAGTCGCTAACCGTTTTTCACCCGACGCTGTGATCTACAGCGAACGAGTTGCGCCTTAGCTAGCGGAGCGTCATACTTTGCTACGGTCGGGAACCGACGCCGCCCTGCAGAAAGGGTGAAGCCTGTGGAAATGGCGGTCTAAGTGTGCATGAGTCTGCGTCGATCCAATCCCGCAGAAGGTTCCTCACCTTGCATGTCTGAGGACGGAATCGTCACCGGCGAAACCGGCCGAGGTCGTCAACCCAGGTTTCGAACAATTCGCTCACAACGTGAGCGCTGGCAAGCTCAGTACAGCAGAAACCTCATGATCAGCGACACCCTGGTGGTGTTCGGCGCGGTCGCCAGTGCGCACCTGAGGTTCGGCGAGGTCGCGGCCCAGTCGGCCCTGTCGTGGGGCCTGCCGTCAACGGTGGGGTACCAGCTGGTTTCCGCCACGCTCGCGATTCTGTGGCTCGCCCTGCTGGCCGGAGTGGATTGTCGCTCAACCAAAATCATCGGCCAGGGGCCGGAGGAGTTCCGCCGCATCGTCTCCGCCACGTTCCTGCTCTTCGGTTTGATCTCGGTTCTTTCGATGTTGTTCCGGATGGATATCGCCCGGGGCTATCTCGCCATCGCCTTTCCGCTCGGCACTGTGGCGCTGCTGGCCAGCCGGTGGGTCTGGCGAATGGTCGCCAGCCGCCGCTATAAGCGCGGCCAGATGCAGGACATGCGGCGGCTCATGTGGATCTGGAGCCGAAGGGTGTGGCACTCGTCGTGACCTCCGGGTTGATCGACGTCGCGACCCAGAGAATCCATTCCGGCCCATCGCCGGTATGGGAATGCTGCACATCGAGAAACCGCAGTACGGCCGCGCCATCTCCTGGGCCAAGCGGGCATTCGACATCTGCTTCGCCCTCGTGGCCATCCTGCGAGCACCCCCCGTCATGGTGGTGGCCGCGATCGCGGTCAAGTTCTCCTCCCCGGCCCCATCTTCTACATGGATGAGCGGATCGGCATGAACGGCAAGCGGTTCCGCATGTTTATGCTCCGGAGCATGTACGACGGGTCGCATAGGCGGGCGGCGAAACTCATCGAAGCAGCCGGTTCTCAGCCGGTGTCCTTCAGGATGAAGGACGATCCTCGCGTCACCCCGGTCGGCCGATGGACACGGAAATACAGCATCGATGAACTACCGCAGTTCTTCAATGTCCTGCGCGGTGAGATGAGCGTGGTGGGGCCACGCCCCCAGGTGCTTCGAGAAGTGGAGTCCTACCACGACCTGATGCGCAGACGACTGATGGTGCGCCCCGGCGTCACCGGGCTGTGGCAGCCGAATGGACGTTCTGACCTCCCGGCCTTAGCCGGGCAACTCCACTAGGTTAACTGGCAGTCGGATTTCGGCTATTGTCTTGATTCGGTTGCAGCTGGTTGGAGCGGGTGCGCGGGAGCCGCCCGGGGCAGGTTGACGTAAGACCGCTGACGGGAGTACGGATTGCTGGCGCGTTCGAGTAGCTTTGCGGTGTTCGGCCGGTCACTCCGTGAGTGGTGGTGTGGGCCAGTCGACTACGCCGCGCAGGTGCAGTACTTCACCAAGCGGTCGATGTCTCGCGCGATCCAGACGCTGATCGGGCTGGGAACGGCATTCAACGGGGTGCTCTCGCTGGCCATCCTGATGCCGTACGCGGGCAGTCGGGCATCCGCCGTCGTGGTCGCGATGTTCGCCGCGCTACAGATCATGTGGGGGTGGGTCTGGTGCACGCGGCCGTGGCCACCACGGTGGATGTCGCTAGCCTTCGTCATATCCGCCGACATCGGTATCGCCGCAGTGGCTGTCGTCGACGCCAGTTGGCTGCTCGGCCTCTTCGCCTTCAACGCATTTTCGATGATCTCGGTGTATCTGATGTTCTTCGATGGTCCGAAAGCTCTTGCGAACCATTCGATCTGGATACTGGCGTCGACAACCGCGTTCGCCGTGCGGGCGAGCTCGCAGGGCAACTTCGGCACGGTGGCGTTCACCGCGAGCACTCTCACCGCAGTGGCACCCGTGGTCGCGACACCACTGGGCATCCAATTCGGGATCTGGGCGCTGCGCAATGACGCCAACGAATCGGTCACCGATCCGCTGACCGGACTCCTCAACCGACGAGGCCTGCACCTGCACATCGGGGACCTGTTGCGCGACACTCCCGCGATCAACACCGAGGTGGCGGTGATGGTCGTCGACCTCGACCGCTTCAAGGACATCAACGACACCTTCGGCCACACACTCGGCGACGAGGTTCTGGTCCGCAGTGCCCGACGGATCAGGTCCGCGGTCGGCGGCGGGGCGCTGGTGGCACGGATCGGTGGCGAGGAATTCGTCACCGTCGACCTCGCTGAACCGAGCCGCAACGCGCAACGGGACTTCGACCGCGTCAGGCTGGCGATCGCGGCTCCGGCCGAGCCTGCGGTGACCGCCAGTGTCGGTGTCACACGGGTAGAGGTTGCCAGCTTCACTGCGCCGGGGGTGGATCCCGCTGCGCTGCTGGACGCGATCATCGAGCGAGCAGACCGTGCGATGTTCTACGCGAAACGCAACGGCGGCAACGCGACCATCCAACTGTAGTGATCCATACCCGCCGCGCACCTGTCGCAGGTCGGTTTCTCGAACCCGCCGGCACCGCGCTGATGAGGCCCCTCAGTCGACGGCCGCGGCTCAGCCCTCCAGCTTGTAGCCCAGCCCCCGCACGGTCACCAGGTGCACCGGATTGGCCGGATCCTCCTCGATCTTCGACCGCAGCCTCTTGACATGCACGTCGAGCGTCTTGGTGTCGCCCACGTAGTCGGCGCCCCACACCCGGTCGATGAGCTGACCGCGGGTGAGCACTCGCCCACTGTTGCGCATCAGGTACTCGAGCAGGTCGAATTCCTTGAGTGGCAACGTTATCGGCTCACCGTTCACGCTCACCACGTGGCGCTCGACATCCATGCGGACCGGGCCTGCCTCCAGCACACCGTCGTCGACACCGGCGTCGTCGGTGTCGGCACCACGCCGCAGCACCGCGCGAATCCGGGCGATGAGTTCGCGCGCCGAGTACGGCTTGGTGACATAGTCGTCGGCGCCGAGTTCCAGACCGACCACCTTGTCGATCTCGCTGTCCCGCGCCGTCACCATGATCACCGGAACACTCGAGCGGGCACGCAACTGCTTGCAGACATCGGTGCCACTCATCCCGGGCAGCATCAGATCCAGCAGGACGATGTCGGCACCGGAACGCTCGAATTCGGCCAGAGCCGACGGGCCGTCACCCACCACGGTGGCCTCGAAGCCCTCCTTGCGAAGCAGGAATGCCAAGGGATCGGCCAGCGACTCCTCGTCTTCAACGATCAACACGCTGGTCATCGTTCTCGCTAGTCCTCTCGTTCGTCCGAATGTGATTCGGTGTCGGGGTACTCGGGAATCGACAAGGTGAACGTCGACCCCGTTCCCGGCTGACTCCACAGCCGGATGGATCCGTTGTGGTTGGCGGCCACGTGCTTGACGATCGCCAGACCGAGCCCGGTGCCACCCGTGGCCCGGGACCGCGCCTTGTCGACGCGGAAGAAACGCTCGAACACCCGCTCCTGATCGTCCTTGGCGATACCGATGCCGCGGTCGGTCACCGCGATCTCGATGTTGCCGCCGCGTCTGCGCCGGCTGATCGATACGTCGGTTCCGTTGGGCGAGTATGCGATCGCGTTGGAAACCAGGTTGGCGATCGCGGTCACCAACAGGCCCTCGTCGCCGAGGACCCGGTAACCCGTCGGCGCGTCGGTGGTGATGGAGATCTGCGAGTTGTCGGCGGCGACCTTGTGCCGCGACACCGCCTCGGACACGACGCTGTCGACGTCGACGGCCTCGAGATCGGGCAGGCGCTCGGCCCCCTGCAACCGCGACAGTTCGATCAGCTCGCCGATCATGTCGGCCAGCCGATGCGATTCGGCCACCATCTTCTCGGCGAACCGTCGCACGGTCTCGGGATCGTCGGCCGATGCCAGCAGCGCCTCGGCCAGCACGCTCATGGCACCGACGGGTGTCTTGAGCTCATGGCTGACATTCGCGACGAAATCACGCCGGGTGGCCTCCATGCGGGCGTGCTCGGACTGATCGTCGATGTAGACGACGGCGAACCGCCGGTCGTCGTCGGCCAGCAGCCGGACCTTCCCGCGCACCGAGATGCCCGACCGACCCGGGTGGGCGACCTTTTGCGGCTGGAGGTCCACCTCGACGTCCTGGCCGGTCTCGAAGACCTTCTGCGCGGCCTGCCAGGCACGCTCATCGAGGATGCGGTCGCGTACGACGCCGAGTTCGACGGCCCGGTCGTTGCTGTAGACGACGTCGTTGAAGGTGTCGACCACCGCGACGCCCATGGGCGACAGCGAGGCGATGTGCTGCAGCATCTGCGACACCGTCATGCCGGCTGCGTCGGCAGCACGCCGCTGTCGGCGGGCCACGATGCGGGGCGCGACGGAGGCGCCCACCGCCACGCCGACGATCAGCGTGAGGAGCGCCACGAGCGCCGTCAGCAGTAACGCCGACACCAAGCTCACGCGAAAATCGTACGCATCCGGTGAACGTCAGCCCAGCAGCGAACGGCTGATTCGAGACATGTCACACCACGAAATACAGGTGTTCGGCTCTCGTTAACCCGACCGCAACCGACAGCTCGATCACTTCTCACCTCAAACGGCCGAAACCGCATCCCAGCAGGGAAAGTTCGGGTGAACGCCTGCTGGAACGCGGTTTCGACGCGGAAACGGGTGAGCTACTTCTTCTACTGCAGCTACTTCTTGGCGCCCTGGGCGGCCACGGCGGCCGCACCGGCAGCCGCCGCCTCCGGGTCCAGGTACTCGCCGCCGATCTTCACGGGTTTGAGGTTCTCGTCGAGGTCATAGCGCAGCGGGATGCCGGTCGGGATGTTGAGGCCGACGACCTCCTCGTCGGACATGCCGTCGAGGTATTTCACCAGCGCGCGCAGCGAGTTGCCGTGCGCGGCGATCAGCACCGTCTTGCCGGCCCGCAGATCCGGCACGATCGTGCTCTCGTAGTACGGCACGAACCGCTCGACGACGTCCTTGAGGCATTCGGTGAGCGGACCGCCGCCGATGTCGGCGTAGCGCGGATCGGAGTCCTGGCTGAACTCGCTGCCCTTCTCGATCGGCGGCGGCGGTGTGTCATAGCTGCGGCGCCACGCCATGAACTGCTCCTCGCCGTACTTGGCCTTGGTCTCGGCCTTGTCGAGGCCCTGCAGCGCACCGTAGTGGCGTTCGTTGAGCCGCCAGTCGCGGTGCACGGGGATCCACAGCCGGTCGGCCGCGTCCAGCGCGAGGTGTGCGGTGGTGATGGCGCGACGCAGCAGCGACGTGTACAGCACGTCGGGCAGCACGCCCTGCTCGGCCAGCAGCTCTCCACCGCGGACGGCCTCGGCCCGGCCCTTGTCGGTGAGGTCGACGTCCACCCAACCGGTGAACAGGTTCTTCTCGTTCCACTGGCTCTCACCGTGGCGGAGCAGGATCAGGGTCGCCATGGACCGATCTTCTCATGCGGCCACTGCGGCCTGCTCGGCTACTTCTCGTCGATGAGGTGCTCGAACGCCTCGAGGTTCTTGAGCGATTCGCCGCGCGATACGCGCCATTCCCATTCCTTCTGGATGGACGAGCGAAAGCCCAACTCCAGCAACGTGTTGAAGTCCGAATCGACGGCTTCGAGCACCTGCCCGAGCACGCGGTCGATCTCCTCGGGGGTCACCGAGTGCAGCGCCATCCGCCCGACGAGGTAGATGTCGCCGACGTTGTCGAGGGTGTATGCGACGCCGTACAGCCTGCGATTGCGTTTGAGCAGGAACCGGTAGACACCCTCGTGGTTCTCGTCCGGTTTGCGGCACACGAACGCTTCGACCCGCACCGAGTGCTCACCGATGCTGAGCAACGTGTTGGTCTTGAGCCTGCGCTCTCCGGGCAGTTCCACGACGATGCCGGGCAGGCCGCCGTGTGCGCCTTCGTGGAACTGGTACTTCAGCTCGTGCTCGTCGAGGGTGTCTTCGATGATCTTCCTGACATTCACGTGCGTACTCCCCTGCGCATCGAGAATCGGCGTGCGGAACGCCGCGCTGTGGGTCTGGGATGGCGGGCCCGGTAGTCGCGCATCGCCCGGCCGTAGCTGGCGAGCAGTGCATCGACGGTGTGCGCCCACGAGAACTGGGCGGCATGGTCGATCGCGGCGCGGCTCAACGCGGTCGGCTCACGCTCGAGCACCTCGCTGATCGTGTCGGCCCAGGCCCCGGTGTCGTGGCCGTCGACCAGCGCCCCGCTGACCCCGTCGGCCACCGCCACCGGCAGCCCGCCGACGGCGGCGGCGACCACGGGCGTGCCGCAGGCCTGCGCTTCGACGGCCACCAGGCCGAACGACTCGGAGTAACTCGGCACCGCGACCAGGTCGGCGGCGCGGTACACGTTGACCAGTTGCGCACGGGTCTGGGGCGGGAGGAAGGTCACCCGGTCGGTGATACCCAGTTCGTCGGCGAGCCGAACCAGGGTGTCCGGCTGGGCAAGACCCGATCCGGACGGCCCGCCCGCGATCACCACGCGCACACCGGGCAGTTTCGCCGCGGCCCGCAGCAGGACGTCGGGGGCCTTGAGCGGTTGGATGCGGCCGACGAACGCCACGATCTTCTGGTCGGCCGCGAGTCCGAGTTCGGCCCGCGCGGCATCACGCGAACCGGGGGTGAACACGTCGAGATCGACGCCAGGATGGACCACGTCGATGCGTGACCGGTCGGCGTGGTGCAGCGACACCAGTTGCTGCGCTTCGACTTCGGTGTTGACGACGAGACGGTCGGCCTCGTCGACCACCTGCTGTTCGCCGACTGCGCGCAGCGGCGGTTCTGGCGAGTCGCCCTCGGCGAGCGCGGCGTTCTTGACCGCGGCCAGCGTGTGTGCGGTGTGCACCAGCGGCACCGCCCAGCGGTCGCGGGCCAGCCACCCGACCTGTCCGGACAACCAGTAGTGCGAGTGCACGACGTCGTAGTAGCCCGGCTCGTGGGTGGCCTCGGCGCGCAGCACGCCCGCGGTGAACGCGCACAGCTGCGTGGGTAAGTCGTTCTTGTCGAGCCCTTCGAACGGGCCTGCGACCACGTTGCGCACCAGCACACCGGGGGCTACGGGCACGATCGGCGCGTCGGTGGACGACGTGGCCCTGGTGAACACCTCGACCTCGACGCCGCGCCGGGCCAGTTGCAAGGCGGTCTGCAGCACGTAGACGTTCATGCCGCCCGCGTCACCGGTGCCCGGCTGGGCCAGCGGGGAGGTGTGTACGGACAACACCGCCACGCGGCGCGGAGTCTCGAGGTCTGTTGCTAGACGCACATCGTCATGTCTACACCGCCGCTGCGCGACGGGTTTGAGCGCGCCGCATGGCGCCGATCGGATCGGCGTACAGCCCGCCGAGCGACACGATGCCCGCACCCGCTTCCTGGACGCGATTTCCGAAGGCCGTCAACCGGACATCGCGCGGGCCGAGCACCGAGCGCTCGGCGAATGCGGCCTCGACCAGCGGCATGCCCTCGGGGTAGTCGGTGAAGGCCTGGCCACCGACCACCAGTTCGTCGGGATTGAGCATGTCGCGCAGCAGCGCGACGGCCTCACCGAGCACACGGGCACGGTCGGCCAGGAGTTCGGCGGCCTTCTCGTTGCCCTGGCGGGCCGCGCGCAGCACGGCCGGCAGCGTCGAGGCCGGGCCGTCGGCGGGCACGATGCGCAGCCTGCGCGCGGCGTTGAGCACCGCCTCGTCACTCACAGTGGATTCGAGTTGACCTGTGCCGCCGAGCAATTCAGAGTGGGCGGGCAAACCGGCGATGGTGCCGGGGCCGCTGGCCGGTGAATGCACGCGACCGTCGATCGACAGCGCGTAACCGACCGTCTCCCGCGCGTAGACGTACAGGCTGGTGCGGGACTGACCGTCGGCGTTCTCGGCGCGACGGCCGCTCAGCAGCAGTTCGGCACCGGCCATCGCGTCGACGTGCGAGGCCAGCGAGACCGGCAGACCCAGCGCCTCGGCGAGCACGGGTCCGACCGGGGCGTCGGCCCAGCCGAGCCGAGGGTGGTCGAGGTAGCCGGTGACGCTGTCGACCACGCCACCTGCGGCGACGCCGACCCACAGCGGGCGGCGGCGGTGCCAGCGGCTCAGGTAACGGCGTGCGCTCGAGGCCAGCGTGGCCAGCGCGGCGGACTGCGTGCCGGACGGCGTGGGCGTCTCGACCACGTCGAGGGTGCGGCCCAGCAGATCGGTGGCGACGATCGCGGTGGTCTTGGCCCCGATGTGCACACCGAGGGTCAGGTACGGCTCGTGGTTCACCTCGACCGGAACGCGCGGGCGGCCGATGGCGCCCGACACCGCCAGATCGGCGCGCTCACGCAGCACGCCGGCCTCCAGCAGCGCGGTGACCTGGCGGTTCACGGTCGCGATGCTCAGCTGGGTGTGCTGGGCGATGACATCACGGGCGATCGGCCCGCGCAGGCGCACGGCGTTGAACACCGAGGCGGCGGCCGCGTCGGGAACCCGCAGCGACGGGGCCACGATGTGCAGCAGCCGCGACTGCGGGAGGCGTGCGCCTGCCGACGGCCCGGCCGGCTTCAACGGCCGTGCGGAGCGAACCGAACCGCGAGAGGCGCGGCGAACGGAAGTGGTGACGGTGGCCGGGGTGACGATGGCGGCGGTCATGTGAACGGTCCTCACTGATTGTCGGCTGGTGGGTTCGAGGCCACACCTGGCGACTCAGCGGGACGGGTTACGGACGTCCGGACGCAGTCAGGCGCGGCAGTGTGCGCGACAACAACACGCACACTGCGCGAAACAGGACTGGGACTTCCGGGTCACGTAGGTGAACTTAGCACGCCATCTACAGTTGGGTGAATGTCGACACCACACTCAGATCGTCCGGTCGCGGTGGTCACCGGCGCCAGCGCGGGTATCGGCGCCGCAACCGCGAAAACCCTTGCCTCGCTGGGCTTTCACGTGGTCTGCGCGGCCCGTCGCGCCGATCGGATCGATGCTCTCGCCAAGGAGATCGACGGAACCGCCATTGTGGCGGACGTCACAGACGACCACTCGGTGGATGCGCTCGCCGCGCAGCTGGACCGGGTCGACGTGCTGGTGAACAACGCCGGCGGCGCGAAGGGACTCGAACCGGTCTCCGACGCCGATCTCGACCACTGGCGCTGGATGTGGGAGACCAACGTGCTGGGCACCTTACGGGTCACCCGGGCACTGCTGCCCAAGCTGATCGACTCCGGGAACGGATTGATCGTCACGGTCACCTCCATCGCGGCGTTCGAGACCTACGACGGCGGGTCGGGCTACACGTCGGCCAAGCACGCCCAGGGCGCGCTGCACCGCACGCTGCGCGGCGAACTTCTCGGAAAACCCGTGCGGCTCACCGAGATTGCTCCAGGCGCCGTCGAGACGGAGTTCTCGCTGGTGCGTTTCGGCGGCGACCAGGAACGCGCAGACAACGTCTACAAGGGCATCACGCCGCTGGTGGCCGAGGACATCGCCGAGGTCATCGGATTCGTCGCGTCACGTCCGCCGCACGTCAACCTCGACCAGATCGTGATCCGGCCACGGGATCAGGCACCGAACGGACGGTTCAACCGCCGGACCTGACGCGGCTCAGCCGCTGATGCTCGATTGGCGGCTCAGCCGCCGATGCTCGATTGGCGGCTCAGCCGCCGGGCACCGGCTGGGGTGCCGTCGTCGTGGTCGGCGTCCCCGACAACGTCGGGGCGTCCGTCGGCGTCGCGGGCGCCGACGCCGGGATGTCGGCCGGCGACTGCGCGCTGGACAGGGCCGACATGGATTTCCACTCGTCCCAGTCGACCGCCCAGTCCCAGATGTCGCCGTCGGCGTAGGACAGCTGGATGCGGGTCCCGGTGACCTCGACCGGGTCGCCGTAGATGGCGGTGTTGAAGTACTGCTCGGCGTCGGTCAGCGACAGGTTGATGCAGCCGTTGGTGACGTTGCTGTTGCCCTGCGCACCCGAACTGGCCGGGTTGGCGTGGATGAACTCGCCGTTGTTGGAGATGCGCACCGCGAACCGCTCACGCACGTTGGCGTAGCCGGCCGCGGGGTTGGTCATGTAGAAGTCCTCGTATTTCTCGGTGACCACGTGGATCCCGCTGCGGGTGACGTTGCGATCCAGGTCGCCCTCGCCGTAACTGCACGGGAAGTCCATGAGCACCGCGCCCGTACCGTCGAGCACCTGGATGCGGTGCGACGAGGCCTCGGCCTTGACCACCTGTTTGCGCCCGATCTCGAAGTCGAGCGTGACATCGGCAGCGCCGAAGGCACCCTCGCCGAACTCGACGCCGTACAGCGGCGCCCTGACGTGGACCTTGGTGCCCGCCGGGAAATACTCGCGGCTGCGCCAGTGCACGCGCGAGCCCGCGGCCTCGTCGGGTAGCCACGCCCAACTGCCCTCGACCGGCGGCTCGGTGACCACGCTGAGCGCCTTCTCGACGGTCGGGCGGTACTTGTCGTCGATCGAGGCGTCGAACTGCAGGATGATCGGCGCCGCGACGCCGACGACCTGGCCATCGGCGAGCTGGAACTGGCCGTTGACCTGCGTCTGCGGTGCCACCGTGGTGAACTTGCCCTCGATCGGCACAGTCTTGCCGTCCTGGCCGACCACCGATCCCGACCAGGTGTACGTTGCGCCGTAACCGAGCGGCTCGGTCACGGCGAACGCGGTGCGGTCCTGGTTGAGCTTGCCTGCGACGACCTTGCCCGCGGCATTGGTCAGCGCGATCCGCTGGATCCAGCCGTCGGAGATCTCGACGCCCACCTCCGATGTGGGCAGCACGTCGACCGTGTCGGTCTCGGGGGTGTACTTCAGCGTGGGCTCAGCGGGTGCGGCCTCGGGTTCGTCCTGACTCAGCGGTGTCTTGCCCGAGCACGCGGCCAGCACGCCTGCACTTACCCCCACCGCGAGCGCTGTCAGGGCGCGCCGCCGGTTCATCAGCGGCGCTGCGGCCTGTCTGTCGGCCGATATGTCGGCCTGGTCATCACCGGCGGAGCTCACGTGGACCTAGGGTACCGACAGAGTGCATCCGAGCAGAATCGGTTCCGGTGTGAGTTCGATCCCGAACACCTCCACAACGCCCGCCCTGACGGTGCCGGCCAGCGCGATCACGTCGGCAGTGGTCGCGTCGCCCCGGTTGGTGAGGGCCAGTGCGTGCTTGGTGGACAGCCGCGCCCGTGCCCCCTCACCGGGGTAGCCCTTGCCGAAGCCGGCCCGCTCGACGAGCCAGCCCGCGGCGAGTTTCACCCCATCCGGCGCCGGATAGTTCGGCACCGGGCCTGCGCCCGCGTCGCGCGCGATGCGCTGCACCCGCTCGAAGTCGGCCGTTGACACGACGGGGTTGGTGAAGAACGAGCCGACGCTCCAGGTGTCATGGTCGGGATTCTCCGGATCGGGGTCGACCACCATGCCCTTGCCGGTCCGCAACCGCAGCACCGCCTCGCGCACGCGCAGCGGATCGGTGCGCTCCCCCGGCTCCACGCCGAGCGCGGTCGCCAGCTCGCGGTACCGCACCGGTGCGCTGCGACCTTCGGCGTCGAGCCCGAACTCGACCTCGAGCACGATGACGGCATCCGAGTGTTTCAGCACGCTGGTGCGATATCCGAAACGCAGTTCTTCCGGTGGCGCCCAACGGTCTTCGCCCGTGCGCCGGTCCAGCAGCCGCACCCGCGTGATGGTGTCGGCGACCTCGGCGCCGTACGCGCCGACGTTCTGTACCGGCGTCGCACCGGCGGACCCGGGGATGCCGGACAGGCACTCCAGCCCGCCGAGGCCGTGCGCGAGTGACGTCACCACGACGTCGTCCCACAGTGCGCCGGCCTCGGCGCGCACGCGGTCACCGTCGACCGTGATCTCGGTGTTGGCGATCCGCACGACCGTCAGATCGGTGAGGTCGTCGGCCAGCACCACGTTGGACCCGCCGGCGAGGATCAGTAGCGGCTCATCGTCGGCGGACAGGGCACGCAGGACCCCGATGAGCTGTTCGGTGCTGGTGCAGGTGAGCATCCTGCGGGCCACCGGCCCGATCCGCAGCGTGGTCAGAGGGGCCAGGGGAACCGACTCCGCGATCTCCACGCCGGCAACATGCGAACTGGCCACGGCCGCTAACGGTAGCCTGACCAGCTATGCCGCGATCATTCGACATGGCCACCGAGTACGAAGGCAGCGTCGAACATGTGCACCGCGCGTTCGGTGACGAACGGTACTGGCGGGCGCGGCTGGCCGATTCCGGCGCCGACGAAGCGATCCTCGACACGCTGACGATCGGCGCCGACGGCGGTTTCGACATCGTGACCACCCAGGTGCTGCGCGCTGACCGGCTGCCCGGACTGGTGTCGCAGTTCCATCCCGGCGACCTGCGCATCCGCCGCGAGGAGACGTGGGCGCCGATCCACGAGGGGCGGGCCAACGGGACGGTGGCGGGGTCGATCCCCGGCGCCCCGGTATCTCTGACCGGGACCATGGTGCTCGAGCCGTCGGAGCGGGGCGCGAAACTGTCGGTGCGCACCACCGTCGAGGTACGGGTGCCGCTCGTCGGCGGCAAGATCGAGACCTTCATCGGCGGCCAGCTCGTGGACCTGCTGGTCGCCGAACAACGGTTCACCACGGTGTGGATCACCGAAAACGCCTGATTTCTGCCGTAGCGTCGGAGGCCATGAGCCGACGTCTCGAGCACCCCATGGCGTTCGCCGCGCCGCCCGAGACGGTGTACGCGGCGTTCGCCGGCGAGGACTACTGGCAGGCGTTGATGGCCCGGTATCGCGAGCACACGCAGGAATCGGAGATCACGGCGTTCACTTCGGGTGCCGACGGCGTCGATGTCGCGTTCCGCCAGGTGCTGTCGCGATCGGAGCTGCCCGGGCTGGTGCGCACCATCATCCCGGTCGACATGATCATCGAACGGCACCAGCATTTCAACGCGTTCAACGAGGTCAACAGTACTGCGGCAGGTCACTTCGCGGCATCGGTGCCCCATGTGCCGGGCCGGCTCGACGGCACCTACGCGCTGAGCGATGCCTCGGCCGGCAGCCGGCTGCTGGTGACCGGCCGCGCCAAGGTGTCGGTGCCGTTGGTCGGGGGAAAGCTCGAAAAGCTGGTCTTGGACTTCATGAAGAATCTGCTGACCCTTGAGGAGGCGTTCACCGCTGACTGGATCGCCCAGCATTCCTAGGCCGGCCGGAAAAACGGTGGGCGCCGTCACCCGGGGCACCACCGGCTACAACCGGTTGCGTCGCAGCGACCGTTGGCTGGTCCACGAGCCGCGGGTTCGGACGGTGTTGCGCAGCGCGAGCGATCCGCTGGTGATCGACCTGGGGTACGGCGCACTGCCGATCACCACGCTCGAGCTGGCGTCGCGGCTGCAGATCGTCCGCGGCGACGTGCGGGTGGTGGGGTTGGAGATCCATCCGGAGCGGGTCCAGACCGCACGTGCGCTGGCCGGGTCTGCGGTCGAGTTCGCGCTGGGTGGTTTCGAGTTGGCCGGGCTGCGGCCGGTGCTGGTGCGCGCGTTCAATGTCCTTCGCCAGTACCCCGTCGAGGCGGTGCCCGAGGCGTGGGCGACGATGCAGCGGCAACTTTCCCCCGGCGGGCTGATCGTCGACGGCACATGCGACGAGCTGGGCCGGCGGTGCTGCTGGGTGCTGCTGGACGCCACCGGACCGGTGAGCCTGACACTCGCGTGCGATCCGTTCGCCATCGACCGCCCATCGGATCTCGCCGAACGCCTGCCGAAGGTGTTGATCCACCACAACGTGCCTGGTCAGCCCATCCACACGCTGCTCGCAGCCGCCGACCGCGCGTGGGCCAGCGTGGCCGGCCACGGCGTGTTCGGTCCGCGTGTGCGCTGGCGCGCGATGCTCGAGTTGCTGCGCGACGAGGGGTTCGGCGTGCAACCACCACGGCGGCGGATGAGGGATGGGGTGCTCACAGTCAGCTGGTCGACCGTGGCGGCAGCCACGAATTGAGGCCAGTGGCGGCAGCCACGAATTCAGGCCCGTGGCGGCAGCCGTCGCGGATTAGGCTGGGATGATGCGGATCGCTCTCGCCCAGATCGCCACCGGTACCGACCCGTCGTCGAATCTGGAGCTGGTCGAGTCCTATACCCGGCGCGCCGCAGATGACGGCGCCCGGCTTGTGCTGTTCCCCGAGGCGACGATGTGCCGGTTCGGGGTTCCGCTGTGCCCGGTCGCCGAACCGCTCGACGGGCCGTGGGCGAGGGCCGTACGCGACATCGCGGCGCGCGCCGGTGTGGTGGTGGTCGCCGGGATGTTCGCGCCGAGCGACGACGGCCGGGTCACCAACACGCTGGTCGCCGCCGGCGCGGGCGTCGACACCCACTACCACAAGATCCACCTGTACGACGCGTTCGGCTTCTCCGAATCACGTACTGTCGCACCGGGTTTCACCCCGACGACGATCACTGTCGACGGGACCGCGGTGGGCATCACCACGTGTTACGACATCCGCTTCCCGGAGTTGTACGTCGAGTTGGCGCGTCGTGGTGCGCAGTTGATCACGGTCCACGCATCATGGGGGTCCGGACCCGGCAAGCTCGACCAGTGGACGCTGCTGGCGCGCGCCCGCGCACTCGACACGACGGGTTTCCTCGCCGCGGTCGATCAGGCCTATCCCGGCGATGAGATCGCCAAGGCCGGGCCAACGGGTGTCGGCGGCAGTCTGGTCGCCTCCCCGACCGGTGACGTGCTCGTGTCGGCGGGTGCCGATCCGCAGCTGTTGACCGTCGACATCGACCTCGACGCGGCCACGCAGGCCAGACAGACCATCGCGGTTCTGGACAACCGGTCGGCACTGGCGGGGCTCGGCTGATCCTCACTCGCTCACGGTCGGCTCAGTCCGGTAAGGCACAATCGCTGGCGTGACCGATCCCTGGGCTCGCCCCACCGACCAGGCCCCGCAAGCACCATCGCCGCAGCCCCAGCAGGGTCTGCCGCCGCAGGAACCACCGCAGACGCCCCCTGCTGCCGGACAGCCGATTCCCGGGCAGCCGCCGCAGCCGGGCCCTTCTGAGCCCGACGCGTCCGGCCGGCCGCCGAAGGGTTCCTCGCCCGTGGCGAAGGTCAAGAACCTGTTGTCCGACCCGTTGTCGGTGGTGCTGGTCGTGGTGATCGTGCTGGCGCTGGTCATCGCCGGGGTTCTCGGCGGTGAGCTGTACGCCCGCAACCGCGCCGACACCATCGTCGCCAGGATCGTCTCGTGCGTCGTGGAGGACGACGCGAAGGCGTCGTTCGACCCGCTGCCACCGTTCCTGCTGCAGCACATGTCGGGGCACTACACGAACATCAACATCGAGACCGCGGGCAATCAGATCCGCGAGGCCAAGGGCATGAAGGTCGCGCTGGACATCCGGGACGTCCGCCTGGAGGACACTCCGACCTCGACCGGCTCGGTCGGATCGCTCAACGCCGACATCACCTGGTCCACCGAGGGCATCCGGCAGACCGTGGCCGACATGGTGCAGTTGCCGTTCATCGGTTCGGCGATCTCCGACGTCACCACCAACCCCTCGGCCGGCACGATCGAACTCAAGGGGCTCATCGGCACCATCACCGCGCGGCCACGCGTGGTCAACCAGGGCATCTCGCTGCAGATCACCGAGCTGAGCGCGATCGGTCTGTCGTGGCCGCGCGAGACGCTGCAGCCCATCCTGGACAGTTTCACCGCGCAGCTCACCGAGAACTACCCGATGGGTATCCATGCCGACTCGGTTCAGGTCACCGACAGTGGGGTCGTGGCCCGGTTCTCGACGCAGAACGCCGCGATGCCCAAGGGCGAAGAGGATCCCTGCTTCGCCGGTATCTGACCGGTAGGCCCGAGGGGTTCGGGCAGGCTCAGGCCGGTCCGAACCCGTCGAGCACCACGCGGGTTCCGGACAGGCCGAGCCGGGTGGCACCCGCGTCGAGCATGGCGGTGGCCTGCTCGGCAGTCCGGATGCCGCCGCTGGCCTTGACCCCGAGACGTTCGCCGACGGTGCGGGCCATGATCTCGACGGCGTGCACCGATGCCCCGCCGGACGGGTGGAAACCCGTGGAGGTCTTCACGAAGTCGGCTCCGGCGTCCTTGGCGACGCGGCACACGTCCGCCAGCAGGGGCTCACCCGAGAATTCCAGCAGTGCCGCCGATTCGACGATCACTTTTAGCGTCGCGGCGCGGACCGCGGTGCGTACCGCGGTGATGTCGGCGGCCACGGCGTCGAGGTCACCGGCCAGCGCCGCGCCGACGTCGATCACCATGTCGATCTCGGTGGCGCCGGCCGAGACGGCGAGTTCGGCCTCTGTGGCCTTGATGCCGGGCAGGTGCTTGCCGGACGGGAACCCCGCCACCGCGGCGATCGCCAGGCCCGCCGGTGCGACCGCCCCGGCGACGGACACCATCGACGGTGACACGCACACCGTCGCGACACCAAGGTCGGCGGCCTCGGCGACGACGGCGGTGACGTCGGACGCCGTCGCCTCGGGCTTGAGCAGGGTGTGGTCGACCAGCGCGGCGACCTGCGCGCGCGTGTAGTCGGTCATCAGAACGGCTCCTCGGTGCCGCCGGGGTTGCACCCGGCCGCTGCCATGGCATCGGGTGAGACCTCGGGACGCCACGGTTCCAGATTCCAGCTGCTCTTGCCGGGTTCGACGAGTTCGGCGAAGGTCCAGTGGCACAGGAACTGTTCGCGCATGCCTGGGATGTCGGCGTCCGGCGAGAGGGCGAGGACCTGCTGCCACGCCTCGTCGGCCAGCGCCGCATTGCCGGGCTGGCGCGACAGCTCGCGGGCAGTTCCGGTGGGATACACCCGCAGGCTCGACAGGTCGCCCCATTTGGCCCATTCGACGTGGTCGACGTAGGGCGTCGACGCCCCGGCAGGGTCGGCATGCGCGCTCGGCAGCCATGCGCACGCAGCAGTCAGCGAGGCAGCGGCCACGGCAGCCGCGGCGGTCGAAAGACGCATCGAATCAGCGCGACTTTCCTTGGATCTCAAGCAACTTCGGCCGCACGTCGACCAGGTACACACCGGTCGCGCAGGCCGAGATCGCGGCGCCGAACGCGTCGCGCAGCAACAGCAGCAGGACCAGCCCCACCCCGAGGATGATCAGCCACACCGGCTTGGTGAGTTTGCCGGTCGCCGTGTAGGCGTCCGGGCGTTGCATGGCTGCGTGCACGAAGGCATAGACGCCCACGAAGAACACCAGGGCGACCAGTACCAAAATAATGACGCCCGCAAGGTCGGCAAGTATCACCTCACCAGCCTATGCGGGCGCCATCGTCAACGTCGAATGACGTCTGATAATCCCCCTCGCGTTGCGCTGTCGCGAACTACTTCTGGGTCACCTTCTTGGCCGGAGCCTTGGCAGCGGTCTTGGCCGGAGCCGTCTTCTTGGCCGGGGCGGCCTTCTTGGCGGGCGCGGCCTTCTTGGCGGCCGGAGCGGCAGCCTTCTTGACCGGCTCAGCGGCCTCGGCAGCCGCTTCGGAAGCGCTCTCGGCGGCGGCCTCGGTGCGCTTCGGCAGCTCGACGCCCACCAGCTTGGCGGCGCGCTCACCGACGGCACGGGTCTGCGACGCGACCGTGCCCAGGGCCTCCTGGGTCAGCTCCACGGCCTGGTCGGTGTAGCCCTCGACCCGGTTCGCGGCCTCTTCGAGAGCCGGCTGATTGCGCAGGCGCTCAAGGGCGGCCTCGCCACGCTCGACGAGCTTGTTGTAGGTCGCGGTGGCCTGATCGGCGTAACTCTCGGCGGCCTTGCGCAGCTCTTCGGAGGTCAGCTTCTCGCGCAGCTCACCGAACTGGCCCGGCAGCTCCTCCTGGAGCCTGGCCAGGCGTGCGCGGCTCTCCTCGACGCGGGCCTCGGCGTCACTGCGGGCCTCACCGGCACGCTCACGCAGGGTCGCGACGATCTCGTTCACCGTGGCCAGCGCCAGGTCCGCGGCGCCGACGGCGGCGAGCAGCGGAGCCTTGAGGTCCTCGATGGTGGGTTGGGTCTTGTCAGCCATGTCGTATTTCCTTTCTGCGGACTGTATGCGGATGTCCCGCGGGTTCATCGGTTCGTCGGTGCGGTGTCAGTCAGTCGTCGGCTCCTCACTTGGCGAGGCAGTTGCCGACGCACCTGCCGGTGCGTTCTCGGCTTCGTTCTGCCGGCGGAACGACGTGTAGATGTCGAGCAACACCTGCTTCTGACGCTCGGTGATGCTCACGTCGTTGACGATGGCGTCGCGGACCTCACTGGGTTCGCTGGGTTCCAGGATCCCGGCGCGGACGTAGAGCACTTCCGCGGACACCCGCAGCGCCTTCGCGATCTGGTTGAGCACATCGGCGGAGGGTTTGCGCAATCCCCGCTCGATCTGACTGAGGTAGGGATTGCTCACGCCGGCCTTCTCGGCCAACTGCCGCACCGATACCTGCGCCGCCTCGCGCTGGGCCCGAATGAAGCTGCCGATGTCCTGCGCCGCGTTGGACACCACTGCCGCGAGATTCTCATCCTGCGTCACGTGCGCCCCCTTGTAGCTCGGTTACCGATGACGACGGTTTCCACGCTACGCGGGGGTGCTAACTTTTGCAAGCACTAGTTAGCGCAGGTCAGAAGAGTAGCTGAGCTATCGAATAGATGACCAGGCCGGCCAGCGCACCCACCACGGTGCCGTTGATGCGGATGAACTGCAGATCGCGGCCCACATGGAGTTCGATGCGCCGGCTCGCCTCATCGGCGTCCCAGCGCTCGATGGTCTCGGTGATGATCGCGGTGATCTCCACGCCGTACTCGGACACCAGATGCTGTGCTGCCCGGATGATCCAGCCGTCCACCTTGTCGCGCAGTTCGGCGTCGTCACGCATCGACTCACCGATGCGCATCACCGAGTCGGCGATGCGGGTGCGCAGCGCCGACGACGGATCGTCGACCGATTCCAGGACTATCCGCTTGGCCGCGCTCCACGCCGTCTCGGCCGCCCTGGCGACCTCGTCACGCGCCATGATCTGTTCCTTGACGTTCTCGGCGCGTTGGATCGTGGCCTCGTCGTTCTGGAGGTCGTCGGCGAACTCGAACATGAACCGCGTCGCCGAGCGGCGCAGCTCGTGGTCGGGATTGCGCCGGACCTTGTCGGTGAAATCCATCAGCTCGCGGTGAATGCGATCGCCGACCAGATGGTCGACCCAGCGCGGCGACCACGTCGGCGAATCCCGTTCGATGACCCGCTCGATCACGTCACCGGCATTGAGCGACCACTGGAAAGCCCGGTCGCACAACAGCTGGATCAGCGCCTCTTGACGGCCCTCGGCGAGCAGCGACGCCAGCACCCGCCCGATGGGCGGACCCCACTGCGGTTCGGCGATCCGCTTGACGATCATGCGGTCCAGCACGTGCTGCACATCCTCGTCGCGCAGCATCTCCACCCCGACCCGGAGCACGGTCGCGGTCTCGGCGGCCACCCGCTCGGCATGCGACCGGTCCGACAGCCACTTCCCCACCCGGCCTGCCACCTGCGCGTCACGCAGCTTGGCCGCGACCACCTCCGCAGACATGAAGTTCTCGCGGACGAACGTTCCCAGCCCCTCGCCGAGCTGATCCTTCTTGCGCTTGATGATCGCGGTGTGCGGGATGGGCAACCCCAGCGGATGCTTGAACAGCGCGGTGACGGCAAACCAGTCGGCAAGCGCGCCGACCATGCCGGCCTCGGCCGCCGCACGCACGTAGCCCACCCACGGCCCGGCCCCGTGCGACTGCGCCCACGTGCACAGTAGGAAGACGACCGTGGCGCCGAGCAGGAAACTCAGCGCCACCACCTTCATGCGCCGTAAACCGCGCCTACGCTCGGCATCAGCGGCGGAATCCGCACCGGCCAGGGTCTCGGCGAAGCTCGGCCGGGCGGCGGGCAACGCACGCTGATCCGCATCCATTCGATGAGCCACATTTCCATCATCCGCCCCGCGCCAACACCCTCTCAGCCCGCAAGCGGAAATCTGGCGAACCGCCGTACTATCGAGGTGACCTAGGGAACGGAAATTACTGCGAAAGTGGCACAGCAGACTCCACCGGCGACGGTGAAGACCGATGGACGCAAACGGCGCTGGCACCAGCACAAGGTGGAGCGCCGTAACGAGTTGGTGGATGGCACTCTCGAAGCCATCCGACGTCGGGGCAGCAACGTCAGCATGGACGAGATCGCCGCCGAGATCGGCGTGTCCAAAACCGTGCTGTACCGCTACTTCGTGGACAAGAACGATCTCACCACCGCCGTGATGATGCGGTTCGCGCAGACCACCCTGATCCCCAACATGGCGGCCGCGCTGTCGTCGAACCTCGACGGGTTCGCCCTCACCCGCGAGATCATCCGCGTGTACGTCGAGACGGTCGCCGCCGAGCCGGAACCGTACCGGTTCGTCATGGCCAACAACTCGGCAAGCAAGAGCAAGGCCGTCGCCGATTCCGAGCAGATCATCGCGCGCATGCTGGCGGTGATGCTGCGCCGCCGCATGGCCGAGGTCGGCATGGACACGAGCGGCGTCGAGGCCTGGGCTTTCCACACCGTCGGTGGAGTTCAACTGGCGACGCACTCGTGGATGTCGAACCCACGGATGAGCACCGACGAGCTGATCGACTATCTGACGATGCTCTCGTGGTACGCGCTGTGCGGCATCGTCGAGGTCGGCGGATCGCTGGAGAAGTTCAACTCGCAGCCGCATCCATCGCCGATTCCGCCGCGGCGCCTGCTTGACTAGCCGGATGTCCGATTCCGACGACAGAGATCTCTCCGGGGACCTGCCCACGCTGTGGACGCATGAACCCCGCGTGCACTTGACCTTCCGTCCCGGCGACGAGGTCAGCCGCATCAAGACCGACGGCACCCCGGGTTTCCGCGGTTCGAAGGCCGACGCGGCGACGCTGCAGGTCGAACGCAACCTGCGCCTCGCGTCGCTGCAGGAGATGCTCTACGCACGTTCCAAGGCCGGCGACGACAACCGCTCGGTGCTGCTGATCCTGCAGGGCATGGACACCGCCGGCAAGGGCGGGATCGTCAAACATGTTGTGGGCGCGGCAAATCCGCAGGGTATCCGTTACACGAGCTTCGGGAAGCCGACCGAGGAGGAGCGCGCCCACCACTACCTGTGGCGGATTCGCAACGCGTTGCCGCCCGCCGGTCACATCGGAGTGTTCGACCGCTCGCACTACGAGGATGTGCTCATCGTCCGGGTCCACAACCTCGTGCCGCCCGAGGTGTGGGGCGCGCGATACGACGAGATCAACGAGTTCGAGCGCGAACTCGTCGATGCGGGCACCACCCTGGTGAAGGTCGCGATGTTCGTGTCTCTGGCCGAGCAGAAGAAGCGCCTCGCCGAACGCCTCGAACGCCCCGACAAGTACTGGAAGCACAACCCGGGCGACATCGACGAGCGCCTGCTGTGGCCCAAGTACCAGGAGGCCTATCAGGCCATGCTCGACAAGACCTCGACCGACTACGCGCCGTGGCACATCGTGCCGTGCGACCGGAAGTGGTACAGCCGCCTGGCCATCACCGAACTGCTCATCGAGGCGCTCAAGCGCCTCAACATGTCATGGCCGCCACCGGATTTCGACGTGGAGGCCGAGAAGCGCCGGTTGGCTGAGGCCTGATTTCACCGAGATTGCATGCAGGGACAGAAAATCTGGCGAATTTGTCCCTGCGTGCAATCTCGACGTGGCGCCCGCCAGATACGCGAAAGGTCCCCGAGCAGAGCTCGGGGACCCTCGGCGGAGATACTTACTTGACCAGGGTGAACTGGCCGACGTTGGTGATGCCGCGACGGAAGAAGTCGGCACAACCGGTGAGGTACTTCATGTACCGGTCGTAGACCTCCTGCCCCTGCATGGCAATGGCCTCTTCCTTCTTGGCCTCGAGGTTGGCGGCCCACATGTCGAGCGTACGGGCGTAGTGAGGCTGCAGCAGGTGGATCCGCTCGAGCTTGAAGCCGCTGTCCGCGGCGAGCTTCTCGATGTCCTCGACCGCGGGAAGCTGACCGCCGGGGAAGATCTCCTCACCGATGAACTTCATGAACTTCAGATCGCTGATCGTCAGCTTGATGCCGTTCTCGCGGAAGAACTTCTGGGTGTGCGCCAGGATCGTGTGCAGCAGCATCCGACCGTCGTCGGGCAGGATGTTGTACGCCCGCTCGAAGAACACCGGGTAGCGCTCGGCCTTGAAGGCCTCGAACGCGCCGATCGACACGATGCGGTCGACGGGCTCGTTGAACTCCTCCCAGCCCTGCAGCCGGATGTCGATGGTGCGGTTGGTCTCGATCTTCGCGAGCCGCTCGCGGGCGTACTCCGACTGAGCCTTGCTCAGCGTGATGCCGATCACATTCACGTCGTAGTTGATGACGGCCCGCTCCAGGGCACCGCCCCAACCGCAGCCGACGTCGAGCAGCGTCATGCCCGGCTTGAGGTCCAGCTTGCCGAGTGCGAGATCGAATTTGGCGTTCTGCGACTCGTCGAGCGTCATGTCCTCGCGCTCGTAGTAACCGCAGGTGTAGCCCATCGTGGGGCCGAGGAACAGCGCGAAGAAATCGTTCGAAATATCGTAGATCGACTGCGATTCCTCGTAGTACGGCGCCAGTTCGGACTCGACATTTGACATGCGACAGATAACCCTTTGCGTTTTTTCGTCTGCTGAAGACTTGTGCGGGCCGACACGCTTACGGCGCAGGCTCCCTACGGAGCCTGGCGGCCCTTCCTGGGGAAGAGTAGCCAAGCGAAGCTTTTGATGCCAGCCTGGGGCCGCGCGCCCGCCGATCAGTAGGTGTAGAAGCCCTTACCGGATTTCTTGCCCAGCTGGCCCGCCTCGACCATCCGCAGCAGCAGCGGCGGCGCCGAGTACAGCGGCTCCTTGAACTCGTCGAACATCTTGTCGGCGATGAGCTTCAGGGTGTCGAGACCGACCAGGTCCGACAGCCGCAGCGGCCCCATCGGATGTGACAACCCGGCCACCACGGCCTTGTCGACGTCCTCGACGGAGGCGAAGCCGCCCTCGACCATGCGGATCGCCGAGAGCAGGAACGGGACCAGCAGCGCGTTGACCACGAACCCGGACCGGTCGGAGCACCGCACCACCTGCTTGCCCAGCACCGTCCCCGCGAACTCCTCGACCCGGTCGGCCGCGGATTCCTCGGTGACGAGCGTGGACACCAGCTCGACCAGCGGCAGCACCGGCACCGGGTTGAAGAAGTGCAGGCCGAGCACGCGCTGGGGATTCTTCGTCGACGCCGCGATCTTCATGATCGGGATGCTCGACGTGTTCGACGCCAGCACCGCGTCGGGGTCGGTGATCACGCGGTCGAGTTCGGCGAAGATCTCGCCCTTGATGTTCTCGTCTTCGATGACGGCCTCGATCACCAGCTGACGGTCGGCCATGTCGGCGAGGTCGGTGGTGAAGCGCAGTCGGCCCAGCGCATCGTCCTTCTCACGCTCGGTGACCTTGCCCGCGCTCACGGCCCGCTCCAGCGACTTCGTGATGCGGTTGCGTCCGTTGGTCACGAAGGCGTCGGTGGTGTCGTAGACGAGGACGTCGACGCCAGCGCGGGCGGACACCTCGGCGATGCCGCTGCCCATCTGGCCGGCTCCGACAACACCTACTCGTTCGATTGAATTGCTCACTGTATGTACTTTCGTCTCACGCGGACATGCGACAGGCCCCGCCCAAGAAACCTGAGCGGGGCCTGCGCTGTCAACATTTACCGGTACTGAGCCGTGGGTCCGTCGCCGGGGACGTCGCCACCGACTCAGTCAAGGCTCAGTGGAACTGTCCCTCTTCGGTCGAACCCGTGAGCGCGGTGGTCGAGCTGTTGGGGTCCACCGTGGTGGCGATGCGGTCGAAGTAGCCGGCACCGACCTCGCGCTGGTGCTTGGTGGCGGTGTAGCCGCGCTCCTCGGCTGCGAACTCGCGCTCCTGCAGGTCGACGTACGCGCTCATCTGGTTGCGGGCGTAGCCGTAGGCCAGATCGAACATCGAGTAGTTGAGCGCGTGGAAGCCGGCCAGCGTGATGAACTGGAACTTGAAGCCCATGGCGCCGAGTTCCTTCTGGAACTTCGCGATGGTGGCGTCGTCGAGGTGCTTCTTCCAGTTGAACGACGGCGAGCAGTTGTAGGCCAGCATCTGGTCGGGGAACTCGGCCTTGACGCCCTCGGCGAACTTCTTGGCGAGCTCGAGATCCGGGGTGCCGGTCTCCATCCAGATCAGGTCGGAGTACGGCGCGTAGGCCTTGGCGCGCGCGATGCAGGGCTCCAGGCCGTTCTTGACCCGGTAGAAGCCCTCCGAGGTGCGCTCGCCGGTGATGAACGGACGGTCGCGCTCGTCGACGTCGGAGGTGATCAGCGTCGCGGCCTCGGCGTCGGTACGGGCGATGACGACGGTCGGCACGTCGGCGACGTCGGCGGCCAGACGGGCCGAGGTCAGCGTGCGGATGTGCTGCTGGGTCGGGATCAGCACCTTGCCACCGAGGTGACCGCACTTCTTCTCCGACGCCAGCTGGTCCTCCCAGTGGGAACCGGCGACACCGGCGGCGATCATCGCCTTCTGCAGCTCGTAGACGTTGAGTGCACCACCGAAGCCGGCTTCGCCGTCGGCGACGATCGGCGCGAGCCAGTTCTCGACCGAGGTGTCGCCTTCGACCTTGGCGATCTCGTCGGCGCGCAGCAGCGCGTTGTTGATGCGGCGCACGACCTGCGGCACCGAGTTGGCCGGGTACAGGCTCTGGTCGGGGTAGGTGTGGCCGGAGAGGTTGGCGTCACCGGCGACCTGCCAGCCCGACAGGTAGATGGCCTTGAGGCCGGCGCGAACCTGCTGGACGGCCATGTTGCCGGTCAGCGCACCGAGCGCGTTGACGAAGTCCATGTCGTGCAGCTGCTCCCACAGCACCTCTGCGCCGCGGCGGGCGAGGGTGTGCTCCTCGACGACGGTGCCCTGCAGCGCGACGACGTCCTCGGGGGTGTAGGTGCGGGTGACGCCCTTCCAGCGGGGGTTGTGATCCCAGTCGTGCTGGATCTGCTCGGGCGACTTCGGGGTGCCAACGGTCGACATTGGACGGCTCCTTCGGTTGTTAAGTCACTGCGGTTGTTAACACCGCAGCAGCTTCACTGGTGTGCTAATCCGACGATGGCACACGACATATCCGCAGGTCCACCCGTTTCGTTTGCCAATTTTGGCGAAACAAGCGCGTTAACTTGCAAAGTTTGTGAAGAAATATGATGGCTGTACCGGTTCAGAAGCTACCGACGGGTAGCCAATTTCCGCAGGTCAGTACGCCCGTACTGTTAAACGTGATTGATTCAGAGCGTGAAGAGGCAGGCGACGGCTTTCGTCTCCTCGCCGACCGCATATGTGAGGGTTGTAACAGTCCGATCGGTGAGCTCCGGACCGAATTTGTCGGTCGAACCCGGCGGGTGGGTGTGGGAGATGATCTCCAGCTTGTCGCCGAGAGCCACGGGAGCGTCGTGCTCGATCGTCACGCGCAACGGCTGCGCGAGCAGTTCGGGATGCGTGTAGAGGTAGTCCTCGACCACGGTCCAGTACACAGCGTTGTTCATGTGGTCGAACAGGTCGATGTCGGCGACCCGCACCGGGTACTCGCGAATCTCGAGCGCGTCCTCACGGCTGCCCGCCTTGAGGTACGGCTTCCAGCGCAGCCGGTCGACATCGGTCGTGCGCCGCAGCCCCGCCAGGAAGTCATCGGCGATGCGCGAGGGCCCCTGGGTCTCGCGGTTGATGTTGATCCAGAACGCCTCCGACTCGACCAGGCCGCCCTTGCGGCCGTCGATCCGCACACGCATCTCACACCACCGGTTCGACGTGCCCGAGCACCAGCGGCGCAGCCGCAGCAGGTCGGGGAATTCGATGGGCTTGATCAGGTCGATCATGGTGCGCCGGACGATCCACGCCGGGTGCGTGTCCTCGAACCCGAGCTGACGCAGATGGTCCTGGCCGATGTCCTGGATGTGCCGCGTCGAGGCGTCGAAGCGCAGCCGGCCGTTGCGGTCGATATCGGCGACGCGCAGCGGCCAACCCGTATCGAACACGTCGGGGTGCGGGTCCGGTACGGGCATCATCGTCTTCGCCAAACCCGTGTTCACAGTGCCTTTTGTGCTGCCCGTCATGCTTTTCGTCTTCCCTGTTCCGTCGCCGGCCCGCGGCCGCTGGGCAGGCGATCCCATACTGCCAGAGCGTCGAGGGCCCTGCCCCGATCAGCGCAGATCGCTCAAACACCCTGCGACCCGGCCGTCGACCTGGTCAATTCGGTGCTGCGTGGCGGCACACCGGTGCCGTAGATCACCTCGGCGTGGCCGGCGTAGGCGGCCTGCGCCATCGTGCGTGGGGACGGACCCACTTCCGGCGGCAGGTTCGCCACGGTGCGCTCGATAATCTCCTCGTCACCCTCGTACGTCGTCATCCCGACCGCGAGCACGAGGTCTTTCGGGTCGATCGCCATCGCCATGGCCGCGATGACGCGGTCCCACTCGGACCGCGTGATGTGGCGCTCCATCTCCGGAACGACCCAGCGCTCCTCGTAGTCCATGTGGTCCACCACGACCGCCTCGAGCGTTTCCAGCGCGTCGACCAGGGCGCCGCGGCTCACGGCGTCGGCGCCCCGACGCCATGCGGCGACGGCATCGGCCACGGAATCCAGCGCGGCGTCGACGTCGCGGTGCTGACGTTCTACGTCACGGACGCGCTCGGCGTGCGGTGCAGCGCGTTCCAGCAGCAGCGGCCAGATGTGGTCGTCCTCACCGGCGTGGTGGTGATGCAGCAGCGCCGCGATGAACCGCAGATGGTCAGCGACGACACCCGCGCGGGCGACCTCTCCCGCTGCCACCCGCCGGACCGCGTCGGCCGCGAGTCCGAATTCACGCCGGAACATCCCGTGTGCCATCTCCATCTCGCGGGTCAGCTCACCCTTCTTCGGTGCACCCGAATCAATCATGTCCCCGGTACCCCCCTCACGATTTGCGAATGTTGTTAAAGCCCGCTTTGCAACAGGCCCTAGGATGTAGAACGTGCCGAAGACGTTCGTCGGTTCGCGGGTGCGCCAGCTGCGGAGCGAACGCGGATTCAGCCAGGCCGCGCTCGCGCAGATGCTCGACATCTCGCCGAGCTACCTCAACCAGATCGAGCACGACGTGCGACCGCTGACGGTCGCGGTGCTGTTGCGGATCACCGAGGTGTTCGGCGTCGACGCGACCTTCTTCTCCCCGCAGGACGACACCCGCCTGGTGGCCGAACTGCGCGAGGTCACCCTCGACCGCGACCTCGGGGCGTCCGACGTCGACCTCACCGAGCTGGCCGACATGGTGGCCTCGCATCCCAAGTTGGCGAGGGCGATGGTGAACCTGCACCGACGCTACCGCCTGGCCACGACGCAATTGGCCGCCGCCACCGAGGACCGCTACTCCGACGGCAGCGGCAGCGGCGCGATCACGATGCCGCACGAGGAAGTGCGTGACTACTTCTACGAGCGCCAGAACTACCTGCACGAACTCGACACCGCCGCAGAGGATCTCACCTCGCGGATGCGTATGCACAGCGGTGACCTGGCCGCCGAGCTGACCAACCGGCTGACCAGCGTGCACGGCGTGCGGGTGGTGCGACGGATCGACCTGGGCGAGACCGTGCTGCACCGCTACGACCCGGCAACCAAGACGCTGGAGATGGGCAACCACCTGTCGCGGGGACAGCAGGTGTTCAAGATGGCGGCCGAACTGGCGTATCTGGAGTTCGGCGACCTGATCGACAAGCTGGTCGACGAGGGCCGGTTCACCAGCGACGAGTCACGGACCCTGGCCCGGCTGGGCCTGGCCAACTACTTCGCCGCGGCAACCGTGCTGCCCTACCGGCAGTTTCACGATGTCGCCGAGAACTTCCGCTACGACATCGAGCGCCTGTCGGCGTTCTACCAGGTCAGCTACGAGACCATCGGGCACCGCCTCTCGACCCTGCAGCGCCCGTCGATGCGCGGCGTGCCGTTCTCGTTCGTTCGTGTCGACCGAGCAGGCAACATGTCGAAACGCCAGTCCGCCACGGGTTTTCACTTCTCGTCGTCGGGCGGGACGTGCCCGCTGTGGAACGTGTACGAGACGTTCGCCTACCCCGGCAAGATCCTGGTGCAGATCGCCCAGATGCCCGACGGCAGGCACTACATGTGGGTCGCGCGCACCGTGGAACGTCGCGCGTCGCGGTACGGCCAGCCCGGCAAGACATTCGCGATCGGCCTGGGATGCGAACTGCGCCATGCACATCGGCTCGTGTACTCCGAAGGCCTCGACCTGTCGGGGAACGTCAGCACCCCGATCGGTTCTGGTTGCCGGGTCTGCGAGCGCGACAACTGCCCACAGCGCGCGTTCCCGGCGCTCGGCAAAGCCCTCGACCTCGACGAGCACCGGTCGACGGTGTCGCCGTATCTGGTGAAGCCGTCGTGAGGCGGTGAATCAGCTCGTCTGATCTGGCCCGTTCCCTAGACTCGCGGAGGTGACCCGCGACGATCAGACCGAGCCCGCCCGCATCCCACCCGCCCGCAGCCTGCGTGAACTCGGGCCGATCGGCTGGATCGCGGCCCGTGCAGGGGCGCGTGCGATCCGGGCCCCGCGCTTTCACCTGTTCGACACCATCGGCCAACACAAGCTGCTGTTCCTGGCGTTCCTGCCGTACTCGGGTGTGCTGCTGAACTGGGGTAAGCTGCCCAAGCGTGACACCGAACTGGTGATCCTGCGTGTGGCGCACCTGCGCGACAGCACCTATGAACTGCAACAGCATCGCCGGCTGGCCCGCACCCGCGGCCTCGACCCCGAGACCCAGGCCAAGATCTTCGAGGGGCCCGACGCCGAGGGACTGACGGACCGGCAGCGCACGCTCATCACCGCCACCGACGAGTTCATCGTCACACGTTCGATGTCACCGGAGACCTGGGCCGCGCTGTCCAGCCACCTCAACCGGGCTCAGTTGATCGAATTCTGCCTGCTGGCAGGGCAGTACGACGGCTTGGCCGCCACGATGGCGACGTTGCGCATCCCGCTGGACTTCCCCGACTGAGCGATTTGTGCACCCGTCGTCACGCTGAGCGTGACAAACGGTGCACAAACCGCTAGAGGCTAGAGGTAGGTCACGCCGAGCAGGGTGAGCGAGAACAGCACGGGCGACACCGGCAGGCACCACAGAAACGCCGCCCACACGCGGGACCGCTGCTGGTACTTGCGACGGCCCGCCCACGCCGCCGCGGCGCCGCCCACCAATGACAACGCGGCGACCACCAGCACCCACCGGGTGACCCGCGAGCTGTCGGTGGCCAACGTGATGGCGGCCAGCCACAGAATGTGGCCGGCCACCAAACCGGCTATGCCGGAGACGATCTCGTTTCTCAAAAGTTGATCATGTGGCCGGCCAGACCGTGGAAGCACTCCTGCAACGCCTCCGACAGCGTCGGGTGGGTGTGCACGTTGCGGGCGAGTTCGTTGACGGTCAGGTCCCACTTCTGGGCCAGGGTCAGCTCAGGCAGCAACTCAGAGACGTCAGGGCCGATGAGGTGCCCGCCGAGCAGTTCGCCGTACTTGGCGTCGGCGATGAGCTTGACGAACCCGGTCGGGTCGGCCAGACCGTGCGCCTTGCCGTTGGCGGTGAACGGGAACTTGGCCACCTTCACGTCGTAACCCTCGTCGCGGGCCTGCTCCTCGGTGAGCCCGAAGCTCGCGACCTGCGGCTGGCAGAACGTGGCGCGGGGCATCATGCGGTAGTCACCCAGCGGCAGAGTCTCGGCTCCCCCGATGGTTTCGGCAGCGACGACGCCTTGCGCCTCTGCGACGTGGGCCAGCTGAAGCTTGCCGGTGACGTCACCGATCGCGTAGATGTGCGGCACGTTGGTGCGCATGTAATCGTCGATGCCGATGGCCTTGCGGTCGGTGAGCTCGACGCCGGCCGCCTCCAGGCCGTAGCCCTCGACGTTGGGTGCGAAGCCGATGGCCTGCAGCACCTTGTCGGCCTTGAGTTCCTCGGACTTGCCGTCCTTGCTGACGGTGACCTTCACCGTCGAGCCATCATCGGCAATACCCTCCACCTTGGTCCCGGTGAGGATTTTCACGCCCAGTTTCTTGTACTGCTTCTCGATCTCCTTGGAGACCTCGGCGTCCTCGTTGGGCAGGGCGCGCGGCAGGAACTCGACGATGGTGACGTCCACACCGTAGTTCTTGAGGACGTACGCGAACTCCATGCCGATCGCGCCGGCGCCGGCGATGATGATCGATCCGGGCAGTTCGCGCGACAGGATCTGCGTCTCGTAGGTGACCACGTTGTCCGACAGCGATGTGCCGGGCACCAGCCGGGTGCTGCTGCCGGTCGCGATGATCGCGTTGTCGAACTCGACGGTCTCGGTGCCGCCGTCGTTGAGATCGACCTCCAGGCTGTTGGGGCCGGTGAACTTGCCGTAGCCGTGGATCTCGGTGATCTTGTTCTTCTTCATCAGGAAGTGCACACCCGCGACGCGGCCGTCGGCGACCTTGCGGCTGCGATCGAACGCCGCGCCGTAGTCGAACGTCGCCTCACCACTGATGCCGAAGGTCTTGGCTTCCTTGTTGAAGATGTGGGCGATCTCGGCGTTGCGCAGCAATGCCTTGGATGGGATGCACCCAACGTTGAGACACACGCCGCCCCAGTACTTGGGTTCAACGACTGCGGTATTCAATCCCAGCTGGGCGGCACGAATGGCCGCGACGTATCCACCGGGACCGGCTCCAAGAACGACAACGTCAAAGTGGGTCACGCTCCCACCCTAGTGGGCCGCGCAATGGTCACACGCGGTGATCGGAGCGTAATGCGCCACACCCGGCGCCGACGCGGATATTGAGGCGGTTCGGGCCGTGTGTCGTTGGTATGGGTGTCCCCCGCCGCAACGGGCGGGCGTTCCCATGAACAGAGAGGCACCGGTTGTGCGCGAGACGCTCATCCCCAACTTCGCCGATGTGCAGGCCCACTACGACCTTTCCGACGACTTCTTTCGGCTGTTCCTGGATCCGACGCAGACGTACAGCTGTGCGTACTTCGCGCACGAGGGCATGACGCTGCAGGAGGCCCAGATCGCGAAGATCGACCTGGCGCTGGGCAAGCTGGGTCTCGAACCGGGGATGACGTTGCTCGACGTGGGATGCGGCTGGGGTGCGGCGATGCGTCGCGCGGTCGAGCGCCACGATGTCAACGTCGTGGGGCTGACGTTGTCGAAGAACCAGGCCGCGCACGTCCAGCGCATGTTCGACGACCTGCCCGGCGAGCGCGACAAGCGGGTCCTGCTGCAGGGCTGGGAGCGGTTCGACGAACCCGTGGACCGGATCGTGTCCATCGGCGCGTTCGAGCACTTCGGCCACGCCCGCTACGACGAGTTCTTCGGCAAGGCACACGCGCTGCTGCCCGACGACGGGGTCATGTTGCTGCACACGATCTGCGGATTTCACCCCGACCATTTCCGCGAGAAGGGGATGCCGATGACGATCGAGATGGCCAAGTTCGTGAAGTTCATCGTCACCGAGATCTTCCCGGGTGGGCAGCTGCCGTCGGCGGAGATGGTCAACGACCATGCCGAGCGGGCCGGCTTCACCATCACCCGTCAGCAGTCGCTGCAGCCGCACTACGCCAGGACCCTCGACATCTGGGCATCACGCCTGCAGGCGCACCAGGCCGAGGCCATCGCGATCCAGTCCCTGGAGGTCTACCAGCGGTACATGAAGTACCTGACCGGATGCGCGCAGCTGTTCCGCGGCGGCCAGGCGGACGTCGTGCAGTTCACCCTGGACAAGGGTCGCTGATCAGCGCCCGGGGACCGGGCAGGCGTCCTCGGCTTCGGCGACGACGCGGGTCTCGGTGTGGACCGGCCGGACACCCTCGGCGTACTGCGCACCGGTGATCGGCGTCTCGGCGGCGAGTTGCTCGTTCTCGCTGTCGCTGAACGCACGTCCCCGCGACAGGAACCGCATCCCCTCGGGGGCTTCGAGGCTGAAGCCGCCGCCGCGGCCCGGCACCACGTCGATCACCAGTTGCGTGTGTTTCCACGCCTCGAACTGCGGCCCGGAGATCCACACCGGGACGCCGTCGCCGACGTCGAGCACCCCGAGGAGGACGTCCCGGTCACCGACGATGAAATCGCCTTCGGGGTAACACATCGGTGACGACCCGTCACAGCAGCCGCCGGACTGATGGAACATCAACGCGCCGTGCGTCTTCTGCAGCCGTGCGAGCAGATCGGCGGCCGCCGCGGTGATCAGGGCCCTCGACGGGGTGCTCATATCGTTCTCCAGTTCTCCCGTGTCAGCGCAGGCTCAGAAGAATCCCTGCGCCTTGTTGCTGTAGCTCACCAGCAGGTTCTTGGTCTGCTGGTAGTGGTCGAGCATCATCTTGTGGTTCTCCCTGCCGATGCCGGACTGCTTGTACCCACCGAACGCGGCGTGCGCCGGATATTGGTGGTAGCAGTTGGTCCACACCCGGCCGGCCTTGATATCGCGCCCGGCACGATACGCGGTGTTCCCGTCGCGGCTCCACACACCGGCGCCGAGACCGTACAGCGTGTCGTTGGCGATCGAGATCGCGTCGTCGTAGTCGCTGAACGACGTGACCGCCACGACCGGGCCGAAGATCTCCTCCTGGAAGATCCGCATCTTGTTGTGGCCGGTGAAGATCGTCGGCTGGATGTAGTAACCACCCGAGAGGTCACCGCCGAGGTCGGCGCGCTCGCCGCCGGTCACGATGCGTGCGCCCTCGCTCTTGCCGATCTCGATGTAGGACAGGATCTTCTCGAACTGATCGTTGGACGCCTGGGAGCCGATCATGGTCTCGGTGTCCAGCGGGTCGCCCTGACGCACGGCCTTGGTGCGGATCGCGGCGAGCTCGAGGAACTCGTCGTAGATGTCGGACTGGATCAGCGAGCGCGACGGGCACGTGCACACCTCGCCCTGGTTGAGGGCGAACATCGTGAACCCTTCCAACGCCTTGTCCTGGAAGTCGTCGGCGGCGGCCATGACATCCGAGAAGAAGATGTTGGGGCTCTTGCCGCCCAGCTCCAACGTGACCGGGATCAGGTTCTGCGACGCGTACTGCATGATGAGCCGGCCGGTGGTGGTCTCACCGGTGAACGCGATCTTCGCGATGCGGTTGCTCGACGCCAGCGGCTTGCCGGCCTCCACACCGAACCCGTTGACGATGTTCACCACGCCTGCAGGCACGAGGTCCGCGATCAGCGACATGAGGTACAGCACCGAGGCAGGGGTCTGCTCGGCGGGCTTGAGCACAACGGCGTTGCCCGCGGCCAGTGCCGGGGCGAGCTTCCACACGGCCATCAGGATCGGGAAGTTCCACGGGATGATCTGCCCGACCACACCCAGCGGCTCGTGGAAGTGGTAGGCCACGGTGTCCTCGTCGACCTGGCTCAGGGAACCCTCCTGCGCGCGGATCGCGGAGGCGAAGTAGCGGAAGTGGTCGATCGCCAGCGGGATGTCGGCGTTGAGCGTCTCGCGGATCGGCTTGCCGTTGTCCCACGCCTCCGCGAGCGCGAGTGCCTCCAGGTTCTGCTCCATGCGGTCGGCGATGCGGTTGAGGATCAGCGCACGCTCGGCCGGAGCGGTCTTGCCCCACGCCGGCGCCGCCGCGTGGGCGGCGTCGAGGGCCTTCTCGATGTCGGCCTCGCTGGAGCGGGCCACCTCGCAGAACACCTGGCCCGTGACCGGCGTCGGATTCTCGAAGTACCGGCCGTCGACGGGCGCCACCCACTCACCGCCGATGAAATTGTCGTAACGGGACTCAAATGACATGCGAGCGTCTGCGGCACCCGGGCGGGAAAAGACTGTCATCTCGACTCCTCTGGAACCTCTGAACCGGTGTTACGCAGCTCACATTACGCGCGCAGGCCACAATGTGTGGGTGGCTGACGACGACCCCTACCTCTGGCTCGAAGACATCACCGGCGACGACGCGCTGGAGTGGGTGCGCGCCCACAACGACCCGACACTCGAAGCACTGGGCGGTGACCGGTTCGAGGCGATCCGCGGCGAGTTGCTGGAGATCCTCGACACCGACGCGCGCATTCCGTACGTCCGGCGTCGCGGCGAGTACCTCTACAACTTCTGGCGCGACGAGGCCAACCCCAAGGGCGTGTGGCGGCGGACGACACTGGAGAGCTACCGCACCGACGAACCCGAGTGGGACGTGCTCATCGACGTCGACGAACTGGCGCGCACCGACGACGAGAACTGGGTGTGGTCGGGAGCCGAGGTCATCGAACCCGAATACACCCTGGCGCTGATCAGCCTGTCCCGCGGTGGGGCCGACGCCGTCGTCACCCGCGAATTCGACATGCGCACGCGGCAATTCGTCACCGATGGCTTCTATCTGGAGGAAGCGAAGTCCTCGGCGTCCTGGGAGGACGAGAACACCCTGCTGGTGTGCACCGATTTCGGTCCCGGTTCGATGACCGAGTCGGGGTATCCGCGTGTCGCCAAGCGCTGGCGTCGCGGTGAGCCGCTGGAGAACGCCGAGACCGTCTACGAGGCGGAGCCGACCGACATCCGCGTCATCGCCGGTGTCGACCGCACGCCCGGCTACGAGCACACACGCCTGGGCCGCTACACCGACTTCTACAACCGCGTCCGCTACGAGGTGCGCGACGGCGAACTGGTCCTGATCGACGTCCCGACGGACTCGACGCTTTCTCTACACCAGGAGTGGATGCTGATCGCCCTGCGCACCGAGTGGCAGGTGGGTGAGGTCACCTATCCGGCGGGCTCACTGCTGGCCACCACGTTCGACGAATACCTCTCGGGTGCACGTGATCTGACGATTGTGTACGAACCCGACCCGCACAGTTGTCTGTCCAGCTTCAGCTGGACCAAGGACAAGCTGATCCTGGTGACGCTGCGCGATGTCGTCAGCCACATCGAGATCGTCACCCCGGGCACCTGGGAGCGCCGCGACGCCCCCGACATCCCGCCGGTGGCGTCCACGGTCGTCGTCGACGCCGATCATCTCGGTGACGAAGTATTCTACGACTCAAGCGGTTTCACCAGCCCGTCGCGCCTGCTGTACGGCACGGCGGGTGGCCCGCTGGTGCAACTGAAATCTGCGCCAGCGTTCTTCGACGCCGACGGCATCGAGGTCGAACAGTTCTTCGCGACGTCCAATGACGGTACGCAGGTGCCGTATTTCGTGGTGGGACGCCGTTCCGAACCCGCGCCGACGTACCTCTACGGCTACGGCGGATTCCAGAGTGCGCAGACACCCGGGTACGGCGGCGGCATCGGCCGTGCGTGGCTGTCGCGCGGTGGAACGTTCGTACAGGCCAACATTCGCGGCGGCGGCGAGTACGGGCCGCAGTGGCACACCCAGGCCATGCGCGAGAACCGGCATCTGGTGTACGAGGACTTCGCGGCCATCGCGGCCGACCTCGTGCGCCGTGGCATCACCACCGTCGATCAGCTCGGCGCATCCGGTGGCAGCAACGGTGGTCTGCTCATGGGCGTCATGCTCACGCAGTACCCGGAGTTGTTCGGCGCCTTGGTGTGCAGCGTGCCCCTGCTCGACATGAAGCGGTTCCATCTGTTGCTGGCGGGCGCCTCGTGGGTCGCCGAGTACGGCAACCCCGACGATCCGGCGGACTGGGAGTTCATCTCGAAATACTCTCCGTACCAGAACATCTCGGCCGACGCGAAGTATCCACCGATCCTGATCACCACGTCCACGCGCGACGATCGCGTGCATCCCGGGCACGCCAGGAAGATGACGGCCGCGCTGGAGGCAGCGGGCCACCGCGTGTACTACTACGAGAACATCGAGGGTGGGCACGGCGGTGCGGCCGACAACAAGCAGGCCGCGTTCAAGGGTGCGCTGACCTACGAATTCCTGTGGCGCATGCTCACCGGAGGAAACCTCGTCTGACCGAGTGTCCAAAAGCGTTTTCTTTCACGCTTTGCGCTTTGCCTACAGAATCGACGACGCGAATAACCTCTGGCGTCGGCCTGCGTATGCGCACTCGAGCGCAACGGCGACCAAGGCCATGTTGGTTGGAGATCACAGATGGCGAGCGCCAGGCCTCGTGGATCTCCTCGGACCGCAAACTGGTGCGTTCCCCCGTCGGAGAACCGTATAAAATGTGTCCTGTCGCTAGAGGGGGACTCGATGTTTGTAGATTCGGCCTTGTTGCGTTGCGGAGCGGAATTTTCGCGCAGTGCTGCCGCAACCGCCCAAGACGGAGCAGATCAGTTTTCGCGCACTCCGCTGCCCGCCAAGATCTTCGGCGACTTTGACGAGGCGGATCACTTTCACCAGACCTTGACTCAGGCGCATGAAGCGCACGCCGCAGCCATGCAGCAGCACGGCGATACCTTGAATGAGTTATCCAGCAAGGCCGACACTGCAGCGTCAATTTTCGATCGCGAGGACGAAGAGCGCGCCGTCGCACTGCACGCAGCACGACTGCACTTCCACTGATGGAACTGCAATATCTAAACAAGGCGGAATTGATAGGCGTTGCCGGCGGGGATCCGTGGCAATTAAACGAGACCATTCAAAGCGGTGCGCCCGGAGAAATCAGCGACTTGGCATCGGCTTTCTACAAGGCTGGCGCATGCGCTGGAAGCACCGTTGAAGAGTTCAACGCTGCGAAACAACGTTTCGAATCAGCCTGGGACCGGGAGGACTCGGGACATCCGATCAACGACTCAGCCGAAGTTCAACGAGCGACGCAGAAGCTACATTTGACCTGGGAGCAACTTGGCAGAATTTCTGTTGATCTTCAGAATATTGCCGCCAGCCTAGCCGAAGCGCAGAGTGGCGGAGCAACGTCTATCAACAATCTTGAGGCAACGCTCCAAACGATCGACGATCAAATATCGTCGGTAGTTGCCACAGCAGAAGCAACCGGACAAACTACGGATTGGTCCGAACTAAAAGAACGGGCCATTGAACAAACGCGGTCCGCACTTCATGAGATACAGGGAATTCGAGACAGCTACTCCGAACAGCTTCACACGTCCCAGCTCGAGATGGCAGCCGAAGGTTACAGGCCCGAAGCCACAGAAGGCGCGGACGGGGAAGGCGGCTTGACGCCTAGCGAACTAGGGCAAAAGGACGCGGATCGCTATTCCGCCACCCAGCGCGCCGCAGATCAGGCGTTGGTTGACTCACCCGGACCTCCTACGCCCGAGAAGGAAGCGGCGGCCGGACGGCTTCGGGACTACGGTATCGTTACAGATCCGAACGCCTCCCCTGAGGCGAGCCGGCTCGCTGGAGAACGATTGAACGATTTCTTCACCGCGCAGATGGTCGGGCCGTTGGCGAGAGATCCCATCCTCGGACGCGACGCCCGGGAACGAGCCAGTGACCGTCTCCAGCTGCAATCACAGCTCGAGAATGGTTTCGGCCCCTTGCCGCCAATGTCGCCAGACGCTGCAACTGCTCTACTTGACAGCGCAGAAGCCCAAGCTCGACAGCTAGCAATTAGCCAAGCTGTCGAATCCCTTACCCGGGCGGGTATGTCGCCCGAGGGTGCGCAGTCAGTCGTAGCCGAGCTCGCAAGTGGGGTTCACTGGAACCAAATCCTCGAAGTGAACGGCCAGTTGGCCGGTGGAGCCGGAGCAGGTGCACAGGTACTAGACAAGACGCTGCCTGCGGGCGGCCATTACAAGCCTGACGTGCTGACGGCGAAGGATGCAGGGATCCTCGGCGATGTAGGCAAGCGACTCGGTTGGGCAGGCACCGCCGTCGAAGTATTCGACCTTGGCTACGACTTGAGTCAAGGTGCTGCACCCGGCCAGCGGATCGGGGAGTTCATTGGTAGCACGGGCGGCGGAGCGCTTGGGACGATTGGTGCCGCCGCACTCGCCGGTTCTGTGTTCGGGCCAGGCGGTACATTTGTGGCCGCTGTGGCTGCCAGCATTGCGCTCTCCGAGGGCGGTAAGCAATTAGGAGGGTGGATTGGAAGCCAGTTCGACAAGTAGTGCCGCTTCAGCGGTTGCGACTGTATTTCTCGTCGCCGGTGCGGCGGTCCTCTTCGTCGGGGTCGTCTCGTTGTTCTTGGCCAAGGACAAACAGCTCGAGCGTCGTCTGTATTGGGCGACGGCTGCGGTCGGAGGACTGCTCGTCTCACTCGCCGCCCTCCACATGGGGTGGGCCACCGTAGCCGCCTCGTATCTCGCGATCCTCTTCGTCACTGCGCTGTATGCATTCTTGCGCACGGACTACCTGAAGATCGGGTCACGGATCTACTCCGCGTGGGACCTCATCGGTAGGTCGAAGTAGTCTGAAACAGTCGCGCCTCAACGAGACCGGCGCAACCCACCGAGCATCGCGACAACCACGCCGAGCACCACGAGACCGCCACCGGCGGCCAAAGTCAGGTTGAGCCATTGATGCAGGCTGTCGACGCCGTGGCCGACCATGGCGTCGGCGATCTGGCGGATGTCGCCGCTGGTGTGGTTGAGCGCGTCGTTGAGGTAGCGGCGCGCGATCTCTAACCCGGCCCAGCCGGCCGCACCGACCAGCAGAGCGGAAATACCCAAGGCGGCAAGGGTTTTACCGCGCGACCGCGCGGTGGCCAACGTCAGCAGGGCGAACACACCGGCGAGAACCGTCGTTCCGACGCTAACCCATGGGCCCCACGTGGCCAGCGGCCGCAACCTGCCGGGCTCCAACCCGGCCGGCGGCGACGAGGCGATCGGCACCGTGAGTGTCTGCGGCACTTCCACATCGAAGTTCGACAGGGTGTTCTGGAAGGACGAGTCGGCGAGCATGGGCGCCAGGTCGATCACCCAGCTGCCGGTATCGTCGCGCCGGATGCGGTCGGTGAACAACCAGGTGTGCGCGATCTCGTTCGCGCGCGCGAACTGGCCGGGGAAATCCTCACCGGCGGTGTAGGCGTTGGCGATACCACGCACCATGTCGACGTCGACCTCGCCGCCGTTGTCACGCACGAGTGCCGTCACCTGCGTCGTGAGTTCACCGGCGACAGCCTTTTGCAGTTGCGGGTCCTTGGCGGCGGCCTCGGCGAACGACGAATAACCCGCCGCGTCGATGACGTTCTTCTGCGCCCACAAGCCGGGCACCGCAGCCGCGAGCAGTACCGTCGTCAGCAGCCACAGGAACAGCGTCGTCAGGAAACGCACGCCGCCCTCCTCTTCGGGGCGGCGCTCGGCTCAGTCCGAGAGGGCACGCCCCACGATCAGCGGATCGGCCTGGCCGACCACGTCATGGTCCTTGTTGTCGTAGTCGAACTTACCGAGCACGTAGCGCATGGCATTGATGCGGGCGCGCTTCTTGTCGTTGCTCTTCACCACGGTCCACGGCGCGATCTCGGTGTCCGTCCAGGCGAACATGTCCTCTTTGGCTGCGGTGTAGTCGTCCCATTTGTCGAGGGAGGCCAGGTCGGTGGGTGACAGCTTCCACTGCCGGACGGGATCGACCTGGCGGATCGTGAACCGCGTGAGTTGTTCGGATCGGGTGACCGAGAACCACAGCTTGGTCAGGCTGATGCCGTCGTTGACCAGCATCTGTTCGAACAGCGGAGCCTGCCGGATGAATTCGGCGTGCTGCTTGGGTGTGCAGTAGCCCATCACGCGTTCGACACCGGCGCGGTTGTACCAGGAGCGGTCGAAAAGCACGATCTCACCCGCGGCGGGCAGATGTTGGACGTAGCGCTGGAAGTACCACTGCGTGCGTTCGCGCTCGGTGGGTTTCTCGAGGGCGACGACCCGCGCTCCGCGTGGGTTGAGGTGCTCCATGAAGCGTTTGATGGTGCCGCCTTTGCCCGCGGCGTCGCGGCCCTCGAACACGATCACGTGCCGATGCCCGTGGGCCTGGCTCCACTTCTGCAACTTGAGCAGTTCGATCTGCAGCAGTCGCTTCTGCTCCTCGTACTCCGCGCGGTGCATGCGCTCGTCGTACGGGTAGCCCTCGCGCCAGGTGTCGACGACCTCGCCGCCGGGGAGCAGCAGTTCGGGATCGTCATCGTCGTCGTCACGGACCGCATATCCGGTGGAGTCCAGCATCACCGGCCGAAAATAACGAGGCCGGCGAACGCGAGGGTGACGACGACGTGAACGGACGGCGTCAGAATCCTGGGCTGATGCCGTCGCGCGCGGGATCGTGGTGCGCTACGAGTTCGGCCGCCCACGACAGCCTGGGCGCCTTGTGCGGATTGGCGAGCGCCTGTTGTACGACGAGGGATTCCAGGGTCTGCTCAAGCCGGTGCCGCGGAAGCTCTGCCTCCGCGGCGGCAACGGCCTCCGCGTAGGACTTCCGGAGCTCGGGCGGCCCGAATTCGATGAGCACCCCGGTGCGCAGGTAGTGCGGAACGGCACCGCGACGCTCGGGGATGCCGGGTGTGGTGTGCAGGGCGATGGCCTGCCAGACCGCGTCGACCGCGTCGGCGTCGAAGCCCCGGTCGGAGAGAAACTCAGCAGCGGCGTCGGCGCCCTCGATTTCGAAGCGGGCCGGCCCGTTGTACTCATCGGCGGTGCCAGAATCGTGGAAAAGCGCTGCGACACAGAACGTTTCGAGGTCCAGATCGGTTTCCCCGTCACGGCGTGCCGCCTCGGCGCCGAGCAGGTAGGTACGGACGCTGTGGTTGTAGATCTGTGGATGCACGAGTGCGCGAACATGCACCGCGGCGTCGCGCACGGTCTTGGTGTCGGGCAGCGTGAACGTCACGCGTTCACGCTAGACGCGCCCCGCCGATCGGCGTACCGATTTGGCACGCCGATCGGCGCTGCGCGGCGCTACTTCGCGACGCGGCGCGGCCGGGCCAGCGCCAGCTTGGTCATCAGCCGGTTCATGCGGGCCAGCGCCTTGTGCGAGTTGTTGTAGTAGGTGCCGCCCGCGCCCACGCTGGTGCGCGGCACGACGACGGTCTCCTGCTTGCAGAACTTGCGCACACCGTCGACGCCGCCGAACCGCGCGCCGATGCCCGAGGTTTTCCAACCGCCCATGGGCGCGGTCGTGCACATCAGGTTGGAGATGACGTCGTTGACGTTGACAGCACCGCAATCAAGCTGCAGCGCAATCTTCTTCGCGCGCTCGACGTCCTTGGAGAACACCGAGGCGCTCAGACCGTAGGGGCTGTCGTTGGCCAGGCGGATGGCCTCCTTGACCGACGACACCTTCATGATCGGCAGCGTCGGGCCGAACGTCTCCTCGGTCATGCACTTCATCGAGTGGTCGACGTCGACGAGCACGGTCGGCGGATAGAAGCTGCCGCCCCCTTCGGGACGCTTGCCGCCGGTGAGCGCCTTGGCGCCCGCCGCGATGGCCTCCTTGACGTGGCGGTCGGTGATGTCGACCTGGCCGGCGTCGATCTGCGAACCGAAGTCGTAGCCCTCGCCGGTACCCATCTTGAGGTTCTCCACGGCGCGCACCGTGGCGGCGACGAACTGGTCGTAGACCGATTCGAGCACGTAGACCCGCTCGACCGACACGCAGGTCTGGCCCGCGTTGAACATGGCGCCCCACACCGCGGCGTTGGCCGCCAGGTCGATGTCGGCGTCCTCGAGCACGATCATCGGGTCCTTGCCGCCGAGTTCGAGGCTCACCGGTGTCAGCCGCCGCGCGGCGCGTTCCATCACCTTGGCGCCGGTGGCGCTGGAACCGGTGAACTGGATGTAGTCGGAGTTGTCGATCACGGCCTCCGACACCGCGCGGGCGCCCTGCGCGAGCGCGAACACCTCGGGCGCACCCGAGTCGAGCCATCCGCGGAGCAGCACCTCAGCGGTGAGCGGCGTGCGCTCGGACGGCTTGAGCAGCACCGAGCAGCCTGCGGCCAGTGCGCCGATCGCGTCCATCATGGCGTTGGCGACCGGGTAGTTCCACGGCGCGATGATGCCGACGACAGCGCGCGGCCGGTAGTGCACCTCGATCTTCTTGATCGACAAGAACGGCAGCGGCGCTGGACGCTTCTCGGGCGCCATCGCCTGCTCCACCGTCTTGATGTAGTACGACAGGATCATCAGCAGCAGCGGCACCTCTTGTGCGGCGTCCACTGCCGACTTGCCGGTTTCGGCGATCAGCAGCTTCTCGATCTCGCCGCGGTGCTCACCCAGCCACACGGCGTAGCGGGCCAGCACCTTGGCCCGGCCCTTCGGGCCGCGGGCCTCCCATTCCTTCTGCGCATCGCGTAGACCGGCGGCAATGCGCGGCACATCGGCCGGATCGGTCCAACGCACCTCGCCGGCGACGGCGCCGGTCGCGGGGTTGTGAATGGTGCCGGTACCCGTGTACGGGTTCGGCAGATCAACTTCAGGCGTCGCTGTCATGGGCCCTATGTTAATCACGGTTTGTGACCCACGTCGCAGCGGGGTTGACACCTGTCAAGAACAACTACGGCTACGCCGACCACCGACGTGGCCAGCAATGCCGCGCCCACGGTGTCGGTGAAGTAGTGATAGGTGATGGCCTGGCCGAACATGCCGAGCGCACCGAGCAGCGCCGCGGTCGCCACGGCCCACAACGTGAAGCCCGCCGCCACCACCAGCAAGCACAACGTGACCACCAGAAAGGTCGTGTGCCCGCTCGGATACGCCAACCCGTCACCCTTGTACCGGCCGAAGAGCCGTTTGAGCGCCTGCGCGAGCAGCACGGCCACCGGTGGGCTCAGAACGGCCGCCAAGGCGAACCACCGCTGCCTGCGGTACAGCGCCACCGCAATCACCGCGAACAACACGCCCGCGACCAACCATGGTTCGGTGAACCACAGAAACGCCCTGCGGTGCGGTCCCAGATCACGGCCGAGGTGACCGAACCAGGTGTCGATCGGGGTGGACCCATGACGGACCGCCCCACCGAGCAACACCATGGCGGCCAGCCCGACCGGCGGCCACCACCGCGTCACCGCGGAATGATGCCGCGCAGGTAGGCGGCCTGACCCAGGTGCTGTGCACAGTCGTCGATGATGCTCACCAGTCGGGCGCTCGCGGTGACGGGCGGATTCCAGTTCGTGTCGACCACCCGCTCCATCTCCTCGGGTGTCACGGTCGCGATGTACTCCAGGGTCACCTTGTGCACGGCGTGGTAGTAGCCGGCCAGGAGTTCGGCCGGGGCCTGCACCTTCGCGACCTCTTCGGGGCTGTGCCCGTAGCCGATGTCGTTGGGCGGCAGACCGAGATCGAACCGGTCGACCCAGCCGTCACGGGTCCAGACCTGCTCGACGCCCGCGATGTCACACAGCTGCAGATCCTGGCAGCGGGCGCTGTGCCACAGCAGCCACGCGATGCTGTTGGCCTCCGGTGTCGGCCGGTAGGACGACACCTCCTCGGTCAGCCCGTCGGTGAGATCGTCGACGTGCTCGATGAGTCGGGTGAACGCATCACGCAGCAGTTCTCGGACTGCCGCGGACTCGTTGAGGGAGTTCGCCTTCGTGCCGGGGTCAGGAACGGTCATGATGCCGACGCTACTCGCGGCGCGCATCGCGGGGGCGCGGTTACTATCACGGCCATGCCGTTGAACACCGGCGACGTGTTCGCCGGGTACACGATTGCGCGGCTGCTCGGCACCGGTGGAATGGGCGAGGTCTATCTGGCCCGGCATCCCCGCCTGCCGCGGCAGGACGCGCTGAAGATCCTGCCCGCATCGCTGACCGGCGATGCGCAGTACCGCCTGCGGTTCAACCGCGAGGCCGACATCGCCTCCGGGCTGTGGCATCCGCACATCGTGGGTCTGCACGATCGCGGCGAGGCCGACGGACAGCTGTGGATCGCCATGGACTACGTCGACGGCACCGATGCCGCACGACTGGTCCGCGATCACCACCCGACGGGGCTGCCACCCGGCACCGCGGTCGAGATCATCACCGCGATCGCCGAGGCGCTCGACTACGCCCACGCCCGTGGCCTGTTGCACCGGGACGTCAAGCCCGCCAACATCCTGCTTACCGACCCCTCCGCCGCGCGCCGCCGGATCCTGCTGGCCGACTTCGGTGTTGCCCGTCGCGTCGACGACATCAGCGGTCTGACGGCGACGAACATGGCCGTCGGTTCCATGGCGTACTCGGCACCCGAACAACTGCTGGGGCAGGACCTCGACGGCCGTGCCGACCAGTACGCCCTGGCCGCCAGCGCGTTTCATCTGTTGGCGGGACGGTCGCCGTTCCACCACTCCAACGCCGCCGTCGTCATCAGCAAGCATCTGTCCGAACCGCCTCCGCGCCTCGGTGATTCGCGTCCGGACCTGGCGCGGCTCAACGATGTGCTGGTCAAGGGGCTGGCCAAGGACCCCAACGCGCGCTACGCGACGTGCGGCGAGTTCGCGGCGGCGCTCACCGCGGCCGCGCGCCCGCCGGCACCGCAGGCCCCTCCCCCGCCCGACCGTGCGCGGCCGCCGGTGGTGACGACGCAGCAGGCTCAGCCGTTACGGCACAGCGGCCCGGCTCAGTTCTCCATGCCGGTGCCGGCACCCGCTGGCCCGCCCCGCGGCTTGCAGCCGCGTCCTCGGCAGAAGCGCAGTCGCGCAACACTTCTCGTTCCTGCACTGCTGGCGGTGTTGTTTCTGGGCGCCACAGCGTTCGCGGTCGCCCAGTTCGCCCGCAGCGCCGCGTCGGCCGACGCGGCCCCGCAGTGGCAGCCGTACGTCGACACCGCGAAGACGTTCGCGCACAACCTGGTGACGGTCAACGCCGACACCGTCGACGCCGACGTACAACTCGTGCTCGACGGCGCGACCGGCGAGTTCCGCGACGGCCTGGTCCGGGGTGCGGCGAAGATGAAGAAGGACACTGCCGACGAAGGCAAGCACACCGAGGCAGAGGTGACCGGCGCAGGCATCGAGTCGTTCACCTCTGACGAGGCACTGGTACTGGTCAGTCTCACCACCAAGACCACGTACAACACGCACGAACCGCGGCAGGACGCGCTGCAACGGCTCGCGGTGACCGTCGTCGACACCGGCGGCACGTACAAGGTGTCGAAGCTGGAGTTCGTCGACTGATGCGGCGCGGCGCTGGTTGGTGGGTGATGGTGGCGGCCCTTGCGCTCGGCACGATGGTCGCACTCGGCCTGGGGATGTGGCAGCTGTCGGAGAAGAACCGTCCCGCACCGGTTCTGGTGGCCGACGAGGCCCAGGCCCGCGACGAGGTCATGCAGTTCGTCTCGCAAAATCTGGAGAAGCTGCTCAGTTACACACCGAGGACCGACGACGCCGACGTCGCGGACATGGCGTCGGTGCTGTCCGGCACGGCCGCCGACGCCTACCGCGACGACATGCGCACCAAACTGGCGGTCGCGCGGACCAACGGCGTGACCCAGACGTCCACCGTCCGGCAGGCCGCGGTGGAGAGCCTGACCGACGACACGGCCGAGGTGCTGGCGTTCGTCGATCAGACGGTCGCGTCGACGGGCAACCAGACCCGGTCGCAGTCCGGGTACGCGATGCGGGTCACGCTGCGGAAATCCGACGATGCGTGGACGATCGACAATCTCGAGCCCCTGTAGGGCACGGGATCATTGCGGCGCGGCGCCGTGGAACACCGCCTCGACGTTGTTGCCGTCGGGGTCCCGCACGAACGCGCCGAAGTAGCCCGGGTGGTACTCGGGCCACAGCCGGGGCGCATGCAGCGATTCGGCACCCGATTGCACGGCGGCGTCGTGGAACGCCTTGACCGCCTCGACATCGGACGCCTTGAACGCGACGTGGACCTCGCGGTTCGGCCCGGCCACGTTGCCCACGTCGGCATCGGCGATCCAGAAGTCCGGATGACCGTCGGCGCCGTACCCGATGGCCACGCCGAAGTCCATCTGCCGGGTGTAGCCGAGGACGCCCAGCACCTTGTCGTAGAACGCTTTCGACTGCTCGAAGTCGACACAGTTGATCCCGAAATGATCGATCACGGGTCGAATCCTGCCATCCGGCACCGCCGGCGTTGGCCCGTTCTCGGACTTCTGTGGCATGCCGCGTCGTACGTTGGACAAATGACCTACGACTTCGATCTCGTGATCCGAGGCGGCACGATCGTCGACGGCCTCGGCGGCGAACCCCATGTCGGCGACGTCGCGGTACACGGTGGCGCCATCGCCGAGGTCGGCAGGGTGGCCGGGCGCGGCGCGCGGGAGATCGACGCCGACGGCATGCTCGTCACGCCGGGCTTCGTCGATCTGCACACGCACTACGACGGGCAGGCGATCTGGTCGGATCGGCTCAACCCGTCGTCATCGCACGGCGTCACCACCGCGGTCATGGGCAACTGCGGTGTCGGATTCGCCCCATGCCGGGCCGACGACCACGACGTTCTGGTCGATGTGATGGCCGGCGTGGAAGACATCCCCGGTGTGGTCATGACCGAGGGGCTGAACTGGCACTGGGAGACCTTCCCCGAGTACCTCGACGCGCTGGCCGCGCGGCGCCTCGACATCGACGTGGCCGTCTACCTGCCGCACTCGCCGCTGCGGGTGTACGTCATGGGCCAGCGCGGGGCCGACCGGGAACCGGCCACCGCCGACGATCTCGCCCGGATGCGGACGCTGGCCCGCGAGGCGATCGAGGCCGGGGCGCTCGGCTTCGCCTCGTCGCGACTGGCGACGCATCGTACCGAGGCAGGCAGGCAGATCCCGAGCTTCGAAGCGGCCTACGAGGAGATCCGTGAGATCGCGCGTGGTGTCGCCGACGGCGGCGGCGGTTTGATCCAGTTCGTGCCGGACATCCCCGCCGGCGGGTATCAGCCTGTGCTGCAACAGGTTTTCGACGCCGCCGGCGAGACCGGACTACCCGTGACGTTCAGCCTGCTGGTGCTCAACGCCGGCGAACCGCTGTGGAAGGAAGCCATGGAGATGGTCGAGAAGGCCAATGAAAAGGCCCAAGCCTCGGCGTCCACACCGGCACCGCGCGTCACCGCGCAGGTGTTCCCGCGGCCGATCGGCCTGATGATCGGCCTCGAACTCTCGGCCAACCCGTTCGTGCTCTACCCGAGCTACCAGCAGATCGCCGGGCTGCCGCTGCCCGAGCGGGTAGCACAGATGCGCAAACCGGAAGTGCGCGAACGCATCCTGGCCGACAAAGCCGGCGGCGCCCCGGCCAATCCGCTGGTGTACCTGGCGCAGGCCTGGGATTGGATATTCCCGCTCGGGCCAGAGGCGAACTATGAACCGGATCCATCGCAGAGCATCGCCGCACGGGCCAGGGCGCGTGGTGTCACGCCGCTGGAGGAGGCCTACGATCTGCTGCTCGAAGACGACGGCCACGCGATCCTGCTGGGTGCGCTGGCGAACTTCTACGACAACTCGCTGGACACCGTCGGCAACCTCATGGGCCGCGAGGATGTGGTGCTCGGGCTCGGTGACGGGGGCGCGCATTACGGAATGATCTGCGACTCAAGCTTTCCCACGTACCTTCTGGCGTACTGGGCACGTGACCGGGCCAATGGCCGGATGTCGGTGCCGGAGGCCGTCCGGCAGCTGACGTCGGTGCCCGCGCAGATCGCCGGGCTGGCCGACCGCGGCCGCATCGCCGTCGGCTACAAGGCGGACCTCAACGTCATCGACCACGGCGCGATGCGGCTGCACAAACCCGTCGTCACCTACGACCTGCCCGCCGGGGGTCGGCGCCTCGACCAGACCGCCGACGGCTACGTGGCCACCGTCGTGTCCGGTCAGGTGATCGCCGAGAACGGTGTCCCCACCGCCGCGCGTCCCGGCCGGCTGGTCCGCGGCCGCCAATCCGCACCGGCTTGACAGGTCCGGCCCGAGGGGCGGCCGACCGCACTATCCTCGCCACATGAGCGTGAAAGTGGATCTCAAGCAGCTGGCCGACAAGCTGACGGACTACACGTTCGCCTACCTCGTCACGGTCGACGACAACTACCATGCGCACACCGTCGCGTGTGACCCCCGGCTCGTCGACGGCGTCATCGACGTGGGTCCGATCGGGGATCGCACGCGCAGAAACCTCGCAATGCACGACAACGTGACCCTCATCTGGCCGCCGCGCAGCCCCAGCGGGTTCTCGCTGATCGTCGACGGTCACGCCGGCGCCGGTGCCACCGGCGACGATGCCCCTCAGATCACTCCGACCCGCGCGGTCCTGCACCGCAAGCGGTCCAACGGGCCCACCGCGGCGAGCATCGACGACTGCGTGGTGTTGAGCGAGAACTAACGCCGAACGTGGGACCTGTGCACGCTTTTCGCCCGAATTCCGTACATGAGGCCCACTCTCGGCTCAGACCGGGCATCCCGCCATGCGCAATTTGGCGCGCACGCGCTCGACCACGACGTGCGGGCGCGACAACATCTCGGCGCTGACGCGCACCACCGCCCAGCCGGCCTCCTCGAGCAGGGCGATCCGATCGATGTCCCACGACCGCTGCCTGCGGTCCGCCCAATGCTGCACGCCGTCGTACTCAACTGCCACTTTCCACTCCGGCCATCCCATGTCGACGCGGATGCGCAGGTCGCGGAACTCGATCTGCGTCTGCGGCGCGGGTAATCCGGCGCGGACCAGCACGAGACGCAGCCTGCTCTCCTGGGGAGATTCGGCACCACCGTCGACCATGGGCAGCAGCGCCCGCAGACGCGCGACGCCTCGGGCGCCCGGATGCGCCTCGGCCACAGCGAGGACGTCGGCGGGCTTGATGCCGGTGGCGTTGAGCAGGGCGTCCACCAGCGGCACCGCCACGTCGGCACGGTGCAGGCGGCCCAGGTCGAACGCCGTACGCGCCGGCGTCGTGGCATCCATCCCCGCGACCATGCACGTCTCACCTGGTGCGAGCGTCCAGGAGTGCGCGACGATGCGCGGCGGCGCGTGCCGGTCGGCCCGGATGATCTCGGCGGGTAGATCAGGGTTGAGCCATAGCGTGCCGAGCACGGCGGCCGCCGAGGTTCCGGCGAGGGGCGCCCGCGTTGCCAACCATGCCGCCTCGGCGCGGATGCGGGCCGTCACCGCCAGGTCACGGTGGATGTAGACGTCGCGGTAGAGCGCTGTGTACTTGCGCTGCAGTCCCCGCCGGGTGAGAGCACCACTGCGCACTGCCGCGCTTCCGATGAAGGGTTCCATGCCCGCACGCTCGCCGTAACCACCGACGAACGTGGGCCCCGCGCACGCTTTTCGGGCTCGACCTGTGCATGGAACCCACGCTGGGGATAAAGCACGAAAAAGCCCGGCGTGCGGAGCACACCGGGCTTTTTTCGTACTGGGACTCAGAAGTCCATGCCACCCATGCCACCGGTCGGGTCGCCGGCAGGTGCGGCGGCCTTCTCCGGCTTGTCGGCGACGACAGCCTCGGTGGTGAGGAACAGAGCCGCGATCGACGCAGCGTTCTGCAGCGCCGAGCGGGTGACCTTGACCGGGTCGGCAACGCCGGCGGCCAGCAGGTCCTCGTACTCACCGGTCGCGGCGTTCAGGCCGTGACCCGCGGGCAGGTTCGTCACCTTCTCGGCGACGACGCCCGGCTCCAGACCACCGTTGAGGGCGATCTGCTTCAGCGGGGCCGACAGCGCGACGCGAACGATGTTGGCGCCGGTCGCCTCGTCACCCGACAGACCGAGGTCGTCGAGCGCCGGAGCGGCCTGCAGCAGGGCCACGCCACCACCGGCGACGATGCCCTCCTCGACGGCGGCCTTGGCGTTGCGGACGGCGTCCTCGATGCGGTGCTTGCGCTCCTTGAGCTCCACCTCGGTGGCAGCACCGGCCTTGATGACCGCAACACCGCCGGCCAGCTTGGCCAGGCGCTCCTGCAGCTTCTCGCGGTCGTAGTCGGAGTCGCTGTTCTCGATCTCGGCGCGGATCTGCGCGACGCGGCCCTGGATGGCCTCGGCGTCACCGGCACCCTCGACGATGGTGGTCTCGTCCTTGGTCACGACGACCTTGCGAGCCTTGCCCAGCAGCGTGACATCGGCGGTCTCGAGCGACAGGCCGACCTCTTCGCTGATGACCTGACCACCGGTGAGGATGGCCATGTCCTGCAGCATCGCCTTGCGGCGGTCACCGAAGCCGGGAGCCTTGACGGCGACCGACTTGAAGGTGCCGCGGATCTTGTTGACCACCAGGGTCGACAGGGCCTCGCCCTCGACGTCCTCGGCGATGATCAGCAGCGGCTTGCCGGACTGGATGACCTTCTCCAGCAGCGGCAGCAGGTCCTTGACGGTCGAGACCTTGGAGCTGACCAGGAGGATGTACGGATCCTCGAGGACGGCTTCCTGACGCTCGGCGTCGGTGACGAAGTAGCCCGAGATGTAACCCTTGTCGAAGCGCATACCCTCGGTGAGCTCCAGCTGCAGGCCGAAGGTGTTGGACTCCTCGACGGTGATGACACCCTCGTTGCCGACCTTGTCCATGGCCTCGGCGATCAGGTCGCCGATGGACTGGTCACCGGCGGAGATACCGGCGGTGGCAGCGATCTGCTCCTTGGTCTCCACCTCCTTGGCGGACTTCAGCAGGGTCTCGGTGACCTTCTCCACGGCCTTCTCGATGCCGCGCTTCAGGCCGAGCGGGTTGGCGCCGGCCGCGACGTTGCGCAGGCCTTCGCGAACCAGGGCCTGAGCCAGGACGGTGGCGGTGGTGGTGCCGTCGCCCGCGACGTCGTCGGTCTTCTTGGCGACCTCTTTGACGAGCTCAGCACCGATCTTCTCGTAGGGATCCTCGAGCTCGATCTCCTTGGCGATGGACACACCATCGTTGGTGATCGTGGGGGCGCCCCACTTCTTCTCCAGGACGACGTTGCGACCCTTGGGGCCCAGCGTCACCTTTACCGCGTCGGCGAGGCTGTTGAGGCCCCGCTCGAGGCCGCGACGGGCCTCTTCGTCATACGCAATTGTCTTAGCCATTGCGAAGTGTTCCTCCGGATTGGGGATCGCACGTTCGGTGGTCAGGTGCAGTGCCCGCGACGGACGGCTGGGGTTGTGCTCCCGCAGGTGCGGCCCCGGCCTCACCGTCCCGACCTAGCACTCACGAATCGAGAGTGCCAACTGCATTCTTAGCACTCGGGCATGTCGAGTGCAAGGTTGTGCGGCGCGCCCGCCGCGAAGCCCTGCGCCGACTTCCACACCAGGGTTGTGCCGCTGGCTCGTTTCACAACCCTGACGCAGAAGTCGGCGACATGCGCAACCCGTCGAACACCACACCGGTCACGCGCTCGGCGACATCGGCGTTGTAGCTCTGCATGGCCTGACAGCCGACGAGGATCGCCTTGACGTCGGCCACCGTGACGTCCGTACGCGCGGTGCCCGCCCGCTGTGCGGCACGCAGCAACTCGTCGAGCATCTCCATGTACTCGTCTTCGGCGTCGGGCACCACGGTCTTGACGTCGATCCCCAGGCCCGCGAGCGCGTCGACCAGCCCACGATCGGCGGCACCCCACTGCAGCACCATCAACCGCAGGTACTGAAACAGCGCCTCTCCCGGATCCGCATCAGACAGCAGCGCGCGCCCCTGGTCGACGATCTCGCGGATGCGCTCGACGACGACGGCGCGGTACAGGTCCTCCTTGGACGGGAAGTGCCGGTAAACGGTCCCCGCACCGACGCCGGCACGACGGGCGATCTCATCGATGGGCACCGAGAGCCCCTCGTCCGCGAACGCCTCATAGGCCACTTCCAGCACTTTGGCACGGTTGCGGGCCGCGTCGGCTCGCATCGACATCACCTCATCACCAAACGCCGTTCAGAACGGTTGACAAAGCGGGGCGCGCGTTCCGTATAGTCGATTTCAACCGGAGCGCCCACTCCGGATAACCGTTCACCAGGAGTCTCCCATGACCAAATGGACCACCGCCAGAATTCCCGATCAAACCGGCCGCATCGCCATCGTCACGGGCGCCAATACCGGTCTAGGCCTCGAAACCGCCAAGGCGCTCGCCGCGAAGGGCGCTCACGTGGTTCTCGCCGTCCGCAATCTCGACAAAGGCAAAGCCGCGGTCGACTGGATCATGCGCAGCGCTCCGACCGCAGACCTCGAACTCCAGCAGCTCGACCTCGGCTCGCTGGCATCCGTGCGCGCGGCGGCCGACGAGTTGAAGCGCAAGCACGACCACATCGACCTGCTCATCAACAACGCGGGCGTCATGTGGCCGCCCAAGCAGACCACCGAGGACGGCTTCGAGCTCCAGTTCGGCACCAACCATCTGGGCCACTTCGCGCTGACCGGCCTGCTGCTCGATCGCATGCTGACGGTGCCGGGCTCGCGGGTCGTGACGGTCAGCAGCCAGGGCCACCGCATCCTCGCGGCGATCCACTTCGACGATCTGCAGTGGGAACGCCGCTACAACCGGGTCGCCGCATACGGCCAGTCGAAGTTGGCCAACCTGCTCTTCACCTATGAATTGCAGCGCCGCCTCACCGGTCACCAGACCACGGCTCTGGCCGCGCATCCGGGTGCGTCGAACACCGAGCTCGCTCGCTATCTGCCTGGTGCCCTGGAGCGTCTCGTAACCCCGCTGGCGCAAGACGCGTCGGCCGGGGCGCTTCCGACACTGCGCGCCGCGACCGATCCGGGCGCCCTCGGTGGGCAATACTTCGGCCCCGACGGCCTCGGCGAAACGCGGGGCTACCCCAGGGTGGTGGCGTCCAGCGCCCAGTCGCACGACGCCGATCTGCAGCGCCGGCTGTGGGCGGTGTCCGAGGAACTCACAGGCGTGACGTTCCCGGTCGGCGCGACGTTGCAGCAGGCCTAATCGAGAACCCCCTCACGTTCGAGAATCGCCCGGACAGCGTCGATCTCGCTGCTCTCCAGCGGGAGCAGCGGATCGGCGCACCGCGGCGTGTCGATCACCCCGCGCAGGTGCTGTGCCGCCTTGAAGGCTCCGAGTGCACCTGCGGTGAACCCGATCCGGTTCCGATCGGCGACGTCGATGATCGCGAAGATCCGCCGCAAGCGCTCCTGTTCGGCCGCCGCGGCCGCCCAGTCACCGGCGTCAGCGGCACGACGGATCCGGACATATCCGTGTGGGTCCACGTTGGCCAGGCCCGGCACCGCGCCGTGCGCACCCAACTGCAGTGCGATGTCGGTCATGGTCTCCGAGCCGGTGAACACCCGCAGTCCGGTGTCAGCCGTCGCCGACAGATGGGCCCGGAACCCATCCAGGTCACCACTGGAATCCTTCAGCGCGACAACGATTCTGTCGTGTGCCAGGCGCTCCACGACAGCCCGCGACAACGGTGAGTGCGTTGCGCTGGGGATGTCGTACGCGACCACCGGCGCGTCCACCGCGTCGGCGAGCAACCGGTAGTGCCGCACCACCTCGTCGGCGTTCGGCGCGACGTAGAACGGCGGCGTCGCCACCACGGCGCCGGCCCCGGCTTTCACCGCAGCGCGGGCGTGGTCGATCACCCGCGCCGTTCCGGTGTCGATCACACCGGCCAGCACCGGCACCTGACCCGATGCGGTCGCCGCGGCCACGCCGATCACCTTGGCGCGCTGCGCATCCGACAGAAGCGCCACCTCACCTGACGAGCCGCACACGAACAGCCCGTCGACGCCGCCGTCGAGCAAAAACGCGCAAAGTCGTTCGAGCGACGCGGTATCCACGTCGGCCTCGGCAGTGAGCGGCGTGGTCAGTGGTGGGATGATGCCCGTGAGCTCCACCGTCATACCGAAACCCCCTGTTCCTTCTCCATGCCCCGCGGGGCGAACCGTCGGGGTACGTCGAACCCGACCAGGATGGCCACCAGTGCGGTGAAGCCGAGCGTCAGGACCATCAGTGCGTTGCCCAATCCGATCGACGCCGCGATCGACGCGCCCGCGATGGGCGCGACCGCGCCGCCCAGAGCGCCGACGTTGTAACAGAATCCGAGCGCGCTCGCGCGTACGTTCACCGGAAGGTGATCGGACAGGAACTTCGGCAGCAACCCGGAGATGCCCTGGCTGGTGAACTGCAGCCCGAAGATCAGCACCCACAGCCACACGATGTGGGCACCGTCCAGGGCGAACACCGGTACGACGAACGCCAGCGAGATCACCAAGCCGAGTACATACGTGCGGCGGGTGCCCAACCGGTCGGCAACCACACCCGAGATCACCGATCCCGCAGCGTATCCCAGCCCGGCCCACAGCAGCACGCGCGAGACCTGGGCCGGATCGAAATGCAGTTCCGTCTTGAGGTAGGTGGGCAGCAACGACTGCGTCGGCCAGGAGTACAGGAACGCGGCGAGCACGGTCACGACCAGCATCACGAACATCGGGGTGAGCGTCCCGGCGATCTGGCGTGCCAGCGCATAGAAGCATGCTGCGGCGATCGCCGCGAGCAGCCACACCCAGGGACCGGTCACGGTGCGGCTGAAGATCAGCACGAGATCGGCGATGGCGACCACGGTGATGGCGATGTTCAGTTGTCGCCGACCGCCGGTGAACAACAACTGCATCGTGGTGCGGGCGGCGACGGCGTCGCTGCTGCCGACGGTGTTCTGCCACTCCTGCGCCTCCGGCAGCGTGCGGCGCATCCACCATGCGACGAAAGCCGGAACCAGACCGATGAAGAACATCCACCGCCAGCCCAGATGCGGAACGACGACCGCGTACAGCTGGCTGGCCAACACGACACCGACCGGGTAGGCAGACAGCAGGGCGCCGCTGGCCCGGTTACGGAATCGCTTGGGCCAGGACTCCATCGCGTACGTGACGCTGGCGGCGTACTCGCCCGCCATGCCGAGGCCGACGATCGCGCGGAAGACGAACAGCGACCAGTAACCCCACGACAGGCCGCACAGGAAACTGCCGATCGAGAAGCACAGGATGCTGATGACCATCGCGGGTTGCCGCCCGAACCGGTCGCCGATGGCGCCGAGCAACAGTCCGCCGAACCATCGCGAGACGAAGGCCGCGCTGACCAAGGTCGACGCGGTGACCAGATCGAGGTCGAATTCGTCGGCGACCTCGGTGAGGACGAGCGTGATGAGGAGGAAGTCGAAACCATCGAGGAGGTAACCGAGCCACGCAGCGAAGAACTGTTTCCACTGTGTGGGGGTCAATGAGCCCTCATCGGCTTTTGGTGTGGCCATGGCGCCCCTGGGTTATGAGATATCAGATATGTGGTGTCCAGGCGGACGCTACTCCATGGCGCAGATCACATCAAGGGGCCGGGAGCCGACGAGTCACGTCAGTCCGCGAGCGGACGATTCACTTCGGCGTCCAGGCTTCGTTGCAGATCCTCGAAGTGGCGGGCGACCGCATCGGTCATGGCGGCGCGGTCGCCCGACCGCAGGGCGTCGACGATCGCCGCGTGGTCTTCGGCGGTCGGGCGCCGTAGATCGAGCACGATGCGGTCCGATGCCCGCCGGAAGATGCTCCAGAACACGTCGATCAGCTGCAGGACGAACGGATTGCCGAGCGGCGCGAAGAGCGCCTGATGGAACGCCTGATCCACCTCGGCGGGCACCCGCCCGTCGACCGTACGGGCCCGCATCTGCTCGACCAGATCGTCGAGCCGGTGGAGGTCTTCGGCGGTGACCACCTTGGCGACCTCGCACACCAGCCCCTCCTCCAGCGCCCGGCGCGCCTGCAGGAGCTGGCGCAGCGGGACGTTGTCGGCCTGTAGGCCGTACGGCAGGTGTTCGATCAGCGGTCCGAAACTGAAAGCGCCGACGAACAGGCCTCTGCCCCGCCGCACCTCGACGACGCCGTGCGCTTCGAGACGGCGCAGGGCTTCGCGTACCGAGGTCTTGCCGACATCCAGAAGGGTTGCGAGCTCGCCCTCCGGTGGAAGGGCATCGCCCGGTTTGAGGCCATGTTCGACGATGTAATCCCTGATCGCGTCGCCGACCTCGCGCGACAGCAGTGCTCTCATGCGCCCTCCCGACATCACCGGCCAGCTTTCTGATATCTGCTAGGTTAGCCGTCGCGATCAACGCCGCGGCACGACTAGGCTGGCCCCGTGTCGCTCTGGAACCCCAGGGAGGTACCGCCGTATCCGCCGGCTCGATACACCAGGGACGAGCCGGAGGTCAGCGCGTGGATACGCCGCGGCGACACGCCCGCCGACCATGACTCGTTCGGCCTCGTCAAGTACCACTATCTGGCGAACCAGCAGCAGACCGCGGGCGACTACGGCCTGTACCGGGTCGACATCGGTCCGCAGGGCGGCGGTCCCGGACCTCATTTCCACCGCACCATGTCCGAGGCCTTCTTCGTGCTGTCGGGAACCGTGAAGCTCTACGACGGGCAGCAGTGGACCGACGGGAACGAGGGCGACTTCCTCTACGTGCCGCCGGGCGGCATCCACGGCTTCCGCAACGAGGCCGACGCTCCGACGTCGTTGCTCATGTTGTTCGCACCTGGCGCGCCACGCGAAGCGTACTTCGAGGGGTTCGAGCACCTCGCCGATCTCAGCGACGAGGACCGGGCCCGGTGGTTCGTCGAGAACGACAACTTCTTCATCTGACGTTCTCGCGACGCCCCGAGTGCTGCAGAGCGAAATGCCGCCGAGCAAAGGCGATTACGACGACATCCACCGTGGCTGCCAAGTTCATATGGGTTTCCTATGAGCTTCGCGAAGACCCGCCGTCACCTGCCTAGGGTTGACACATCGACGGATGCCTTGTGCGCCGTCCATCGACGTCGGAAGGATGCCACGTGACGACGAACGAAACGCAGGACGCCACGGAGACACTGGCGTGGCAGATTCGAAGGCGGACGTTCATCGGCGCCTCTCTCACGGTCGGCGGCGCGATCGGGGCGTTGCCGCTGCTGACCGGCTGCACCACCGAAGACGATGTCGCGGAGTCGGATTCGACCACCGTTCGGATGCGTATCAACGGTCAGGACCGCGACATCGAGGTCGACAACCGCACCTCATTGCTGGACATGCTGCGGGAACGAGTGGGCCTCACCGGGACGAAGAAGGGCTGCGACCAAGGCGCCTGTGGTGCCTGCACCATCCATCTCAACGGAGAGCGCATCGTGTCGTGTCTGACTCTCGCGGTGATGCACGACGGCGCCGATATCACGACGATCGAGGGCCTGGAACAGGATGGCCGCCTGCATCCGCTTCAGCAGGCGTTCATCGACCACGACGCCATGCAGTGTGGCTATTGCACACCCGGACAGATCATGTCAGGTGTGGCGTGCATCCGTGAGGGGCACGCCACCACACCCGAAGCCATCCGGGAGTCGATGAGCGGCAACATCTGCCGCTGCGGCGCCTATGTCAACATCGTCGACGCGGTGTCCGCGGTCGCGCGGCAAGGAGAATGACCGTGCACCCGTTCACCTTCACCAAGGCCGCCGACGAGCAATCGGCGCTGGATGCCGCAGACGAGGGTGGCCGCTACATCGCGGGCGGCACCACCCTGATCGACCTGATGCGGGAAACCGTCGAGCGGCCCCGATCCATCGTCGACATCAACGATCTGCCGTACCGTGGAATCGACGTGACGCCAGGTGGACTGCGTATCGGCGCACTGGTGCGGATGTCCGAGTTGGCCGCACACCCGGTCGTCCGCGGCGAGTATCCCGTCATCGCAGAAGCGCTTGACCTCAGCGCCTCTGCCCAGTTGCGGAACACGGCCTCCATCGGAGGCAACCTCATGCAGCGACCACGCTGTCTGTACTTCCGCGATGTCACGGCCGCGTGCAACCGCCGCGAACCAGGAAGCGGCTGTCCCGCGGTCGGCGGGCGAAACCGCACCCACGCCATCCTGGGCACCAGCGACCGGTGTGTGGCCACACACCCGTCCGATCTCGCGGTCGCGCTCACGGCGCTCGATGCCGGGGTCGTCCTGCGAGACCACAACGGCGAGAGAACGATTCGCCTCGCCGACTTCTATCGTATGCCCGGGAGCACCCCCGAGCGGGAGCACAACCTGCAGCCAGGTCAGTTGATCAGCGCGGTGGAGGTTCCCGTCACCCCGGGGTCACCTCGATCCGGGTATTTGAAGGTGCGCGACCGCGCGTCATACGAGTTCGCGATCTGTTCGGCGGCGGTGATACTCGACATGCGAGGACAGACGATCCGGTCGGCGCGGGTGGCCGCGGGCGGGGTGGGCACGGTGCCCTGGCGATTGCCCGCGGTCGAGCATGCGTTGGCAGGCAAGCCTGCGACGACGGACGCCATCCGCGCGGCGGCGGATCTGGCCGCCGAAGGTGCGCGGCCGTTGTCGGAGAACGGATTCAAGGTCGAGTTGCTCAAGCGCACCGTCGCTCGTCAACTCGAGACGATCGCGGGCGCCCGATGACCGCCCCGCAGGCTTCTCCGGCGGTGGCCGGGCGCGCGGTCCCCCGAGTCGACGGACGCCTCAAGGTGACCGGTCAGGCCCGATATGCCGCCGACGCGGAGGTTGCCGACGCGCTGTTCGCCTCGATCGTGGGCGCCACGGTGGCACGCGGCGCGGTGGACGCCGTCCACACCGACTCGGCACGGCGGGTACCGGACGTGGTCGATGTCATCACCGATTTCGATGGCCTCACACTGAAATACGACCCGAAGCAGGTCGCAGCATTCGGGCAGGCGGTGGCCGTCGTGGTCGCGACGACGTTGGAGGCCTCGTTGCATGCCGCATCGCTTGTGGCGGTGCGGTACTCGACGCGGTCACAGCTGACCGACATGGATTCTCGCGACGCCACCGTCGTACGCCCCGATCCGAGCCGCGATTACTCGCGGGGCGACGCCGACCGGGCACTGCGCGAGTCCGTCGTCGTGACGGATCTGCGCTATTCGATGGAACGCAACAATCACAACCCGATGGAGATCAACGCGGTCGTGGCGCGGTGGGACGGCGACCGGCTCACGGTGTGGGACAAGGTGCAGTCGGTCAGCGGGGCCCGTCGGCAGTATGCCGACGCGCTCGGTGTCCCGGCCGACAACGTGCGCGTCATCTCGCCGTTCGTCGGCGGCGCCTTCGGTAACGCAGGTCAGGTGTGGGCGCATCAGGTGCTCGCGGCCCATGCGGCCCGCCGCGTCGGGCGGCCGATCAAGTTGATGTTGACGCGTCGACAGCTCTACGCCGTCACGGGGTACCGGCCGCGAAGCCGGCAGCGGCTCGCGATCGGGTCCGACCGGTCGGGTCGCATCGCGGCCATCGTGCACGAAGGCACCGTCGAGGTGTCCAGGTACAGCCCGTATGTGGACAATGTGATCGGCTCGACGAGCTACATGTACCAGGCGCCGAACCTGCGTTCGGCGCTGCGAACAGTCGACCTCGACGTCCAGCCCGGCAATCAGATGCGCGGTCCGGGACACCTCTCGGGGAACTTCGCGCTGGAGTCGGCGATGGACGACCTCGCGCACCGGCTCGGGATGGACCCGATCGAGCTGCGGCTGCGCAACGAGCCCGCCAGGGATCAGGAGGACGACCTCCCGTTCTCCTCCCGACGGCTCACCGAGTGTCTGCGGTCCGGCGCAGCGGTGTTCGGGTGGTCGCGGCGCAATGCCGTTCCGCGCTCGGTGCGGGAGGGCGGCCAGCTCATCGGTTTGGGTGTGTCGGCGGCCAGCTTTGTCACCATCGTCAGTCCGTGTGCCGCATCGGCGCGAGTGCGTGCCGACGGCACCGTGGAGATCCTGTGCGGTGCAAGCGATATCGGTCCGGGTACCTACACGGCGATGAGTCAGGTCGGTGCCGACGCGCTCGGCGTCGCCCTGCATCGGGTGCGTTTCCGATTGGGCGACAGCGCCTTACCGGTCGCGCCGGCTCAGACCGGGTCGCGGCTGATGGCCAGCGCCGGCTCTTCGATCCACAACGTCGGCACAATGCTGCGCGATCGATTCGTGCGCATGGCCGTGACAGATCCCGGGTCGCCGTTGAACGGGCTGGCACCAGGAGACGTCGAAGTGGTCGACGGCCGCATGCGGTCCCGCGGCGAACCTGCGCGCGGCGAGCGGTACGAGGAGCTGCTGCGGCGTCGCCGCCTCGACGAGCTGTCGGCCGAGCAGGACTGGGCGCCCGACGATGCCCGGGATCGCTTTTCGATGCACTCCTTCGGCGCCGTGTTCGCCGAGGTCGCCGTCGACGAGGCGCTGGGCACGGTTCGGGTCCGGCGGATGTTCGCAAGCTATGACGCCGGACGCATCGTGAATCCGATGCTGGCACGCAGCCAGGCAATCGGCGGCATGGTGATGGGCATCGGGGCGGCTTTGCTCGAGGCGACCCATCTCGATCACCGCGATGGGCGCATCGTCAACGCCAACATGTCCGACTACCTGGTGCCGGTCAACGCCGACGTGCCCGAGCTCGACGCGGAGTTCCTTGCGGGTGAGGACCTCATCGCCGACCCGATCGGTGTCAAAGGCATCGGCGAACTGGTCATCGTCGGGATCCCCGCAGCGATCGCCAATGCCGTCTTCAACGCGACGGGACGTCGGGTGACCGATCTGCCGATCACCCTGGACAAGCTCATCTAGGTCGCTCACCCACCACGCGGCGGCGACGCGAGCCCCGACACCGGACGGTGTGCCGCCTTCCCTCTGTCGCGCCGGTTTGCTCTTGACACCCCGCGTCCCGGGCGGTAGCAGGTTGGCGCGGCCCGGCCGGCTCGGCCAGCAGGGGACCGCGAGCCTCTCACCAGGCATCACAACGCGCGTCCCTGCCGACACGCCCGGGGATCACCTGGCAAGATGCGCTTACGGAACGCCCTGGCCTAGACTGCATTCCGACGAAAGGAGTCCTCGGGTGCGGGCTGACTCGGCGCCCAGCACCCAGGCATTGCGGGGCTGGCAGCGCAAGGCGCTGGTGAAGTACCTGACCACCAAGCCGCGTGATTATCTCCTGGTCGCGACGCCTGGTGCCGGTAAGACGACGTTTGCGCTGCGGATCGCAGCGGAGCTGCTCGCCGATCGCACAGTGGACAAGATCACAGTCGTCGTGCCGACCGAGCACCTCAAGATCCAGTGGGCGGCGTCGGCGGCGCGCAACGGCATCTCGCTGGATCCGAAGTTCAGCAACTCCAACTCGCAGACCTCGTCGGAGTACCACGGCGTGGTCGTCACCTACGCCCAGGTGGCCAGCCATCCGACCCGCCACCGGGTGCGCACCGAGAACTACCGGACGCTGGTGATCTTCGACGAGATCCACCATGGCGGCGACTCCAAGAGCTGGGGCGACGCGATGCGCGAGGCCTACAGCGACGCCACCCGCCGCCTCGCCCTCACCGGTACCCCGTTCCGCAGCGACGACAGCCCGATCCCGTTCGTCGAATACGAACCGGACGAGAGCGGCTTCATGCGGTCCAAGGCCGACCACGTGTACGGGTACTCCGATGCCCTCGCCGACGGCGTGGTGCGGCCCGTGGTGTTCCTGGCCTACTCGGGCGAGGCCCGCTGGCGTGACAGCGCCGGCGAGGAGCATGCGGCGCGTCTCGGTGAACCACTGACCGCCGAGCAGACGGCGCGCGCGTGGCGCACCGCGCTCAACCCCGCCGGCGAGTGGATGCCCGCGGTCATCAAGGCCGCCGACAAGCGGCTCGAGCAGAAGCGCCAGCACGTGCCCGATGCGGGCGGCATGATCATCGCGACCAATCAGACCACGGCTCGCGCCTACGCGGACCTGCTCACCCGGATCACCGGTGAGGCACCGACGGTGGTGCTCTCCGACGATCCGAGCGCCTCTGACCGCATCAGCCAGTACTCCGAATCGACCAGCAAATGGCTGGTCGCGGTGCGCATGGTGTCCGAGGGTGTCGATGTGCCGCGCCTTTCGGTCGGTGTTTACGCGACGAGCGCATCGACGCCGCTGTTCTTCGCACAGGCCATCGGACGCTTCGTGCGATCGCGGCGCGCCGGTGAGACCGCGAGCATCTTCCTGCCGTCGGTGCCCAACCTGTTGATGCTCGCCTCCGAGATGGAGGCGCAGCGCAACCATGTGCTCGGCAAGCCACACCGCGAATCCGACGGGCTCGACGACGCGGCACTCGAAGACGCCGAGAAGCGCAAGGACGAGAAGAGCGAACTCGAGAACGGGTTCGAATATCTCGGTGCCGACGCCGAATTGGACCAGGTCATCTTCGACGGCGCGTCGTGGGGCACGGCGACGCCCGCCGGCAGTGACGAAGAGGCCGATTACCTCGGCATCCCCGGCCTGCTCGATGCCGAGCAGATGCGCGACCTGTTGCGCCGCCGCCAGGAGGAACAGCTCACCAAGCGCACCGCCGTCGCCGCCGAGACCGGCGCTCCTCCACCGCCGCGCACCACGCACGGTCAATTGCGGGAGCTGCGAAAGGAACTCAACGCGCTGGTGACCATCGCGCACCACCGCACGGGCAAGCCGCACGGCTGGATCCACAACGAACTACGCCGGATCTGCGGCGGACCGCCGGTGGCCGCGGCCACCACCGAACAGCTCAAGGAGCGCATCGAGGCCGTCCGCAGGCTCAACCCCTAGAGTCCGAGCAGCTCCGGCAGATCGGCCACCGAATCGATCACATAATTGGGTTGCATCGCGAATTCGTCTGCGGCCCAACGGTCCAGCGTGCTCTGCCGGAACTTGCCGGTGCGCACCAGCACGCCCGTCATGCCGACCACCTGGGCGGCCAGCACATCGTTGTTGAGGTCGTCGCCGATCATGTACATCTCGTCGGGGTCGACACCGAGCCGGTTGGCCGCGGCCAGGAAGCCTTCCGGTGCGGGCTTTCCTACCGCAGTGGCCTTGCGGCCCGACGTCTCCTCCATGCCGATCAGGTACATGCCGGTGTCCACGCGCAACCCGTCGGTGGTGTTCCACGACGTGCTGCGGTGCATCGCGACGACCGGCACGCCCTGGGCCATCCAGTCGTAGACCCAGCTGAGGGTGAGGTGGCTGTACTCCGGCCCGGCACCGCCGAGCAGCACCACATCCGGGGTGTCGGGGGCGCGGGGTCCGGTGAACTCGCTGGAGTAGACGACGTCGACGCCGGGCATGTCCTCGTCGATGCGGCCGCTGTTGACCAGGAAACACCGGGCACCCGGGAAACGGTCACGGACGTACTCCGCCGTGAGCACGGCAGCGGTGATCACCTCATCGGGTGTGACGTCCATCCCGGCCTCGGTCAGCAGGTCGGCGATCTGGACACGGGTCTTGGTGGTGGTGTTGGTCAGGTACGACCGAGCGACCTGCTGGTCGGCCAGCACCCGCAACGCTCGGGCCGCACCCTCGATCGGCTGCCATGACGTCACCAGCACACCATCGATGTCGAAGAGCACACCACCGATAGCCATGCAGCGACATTAAACGCCTGGAGTTTCAGCGCAAGTCGGACCCCGTCGTCGCGCGGGCCCAGACACTGTCCGCGACCCACGGTGTCGCTGCGGCAGCGACCGCCCACGCCTGCCCGGCGGGGACGTCGATCACCTCGTACCGCTTCTGCCCCGCAGCGGTCGCCGCGATCAGCGTCGCCACCCCGGCCCGGCGCTGCAGCAGCGTCTGCCGCACCGTCCAGCCGATGATGCCGTCGGTCTGCAGGCAGTCGCGTCTGCGTTCGATACTGCCCGCCTGCGCCACCAACCAGTCACGGTCGACGCGGTGGCCGAGCGCGCGTGACCGGTCCGCCGCCAACAGCGCCGCGGCCACGGCGACCAGCACCCACACCGTCCACACCCAGCCTGGGACGCCGCCCACGACGAGCACGGGCGCCATCAGCGCCGGCAGCGTCAGGGCACGGGTCCAACGGCGCCGGGTGGCCGCAGGCCCGTGCGGTCGCAGCGGGCCGGAGACCGCATCGGGACGTCCGATGAGCGCGGTCAGCACCCCGTGTGCCGTCGTCGCCGGACACGGCGGCAGCAGCAGCGACGCCTCTCCTTCCCCGCCGACGCCGGTCATCACCGCGTCCAGCCTCGCGCCGCCGAACATGCGCACCAGCAACGGTTCACGCAGGGTGCCGCCGCGCAGGCGACGCATGTCGTAGGTGTGTTCACGCAGCCGCAGCAATCCGTGCTGCAGGTGCAGCACACCGTCGGCGCCGGGGACGTCCCGTCGGCTCAGCACCAGGTTCCCGTACGTCAGCAACGAGCGCAGCACCGACAGCACGACCGAGGCGACGAGCACGGCAACCACCAGGATCGCGACCGTGACCGCGACACCCAACCGCTGGGCGGCGTCCAGACCCGACTGCGCGAGAGCCGAATCGCGCATCAGCGCACCGGCCCCGGCCTGGTACACGATGCCGAACGCCGCAAGGATCATCGCCAGGCCGGTGAAGCTCAACGGGCTGTAGCGCAGCCACGCCGGCTGCCACCTGGCGAGTTCGCACCCCGCTGGTGCCTGCTGCTCCCGGGGTGCGGCGTCGGCCAACAGGATCGCGCGCAGCCGTGCGACCTGACCGGCTTCGACAGCGTCGAGCGCGAATCCGGAGTCCCCCTTGGCCTCCTGCCCGGTGCTGATGCGCAGCACCGTCAGCCCCATCACCCGGTGAAGCAGCCGCGCATCGGTGGAGACGGAGCGAATCCGGTTGCGCGGCACCGCAAGAACCTTGCGTTGCAGCACACCGGTGCGCAACTGCACCTCGGTCGGTTCGATGCGGTAGGTGGTGGTGAACCACCGGGCCAGACCGAACAGGATCGTCAGCACGATCGCGGCCACCGTCCACAACGGGTTCCCGGTCGCCGAACCCAGCACCACCGAACCGATCAGCAGCGGTATCTGCTGCAGCACTTCGTGAACGGGGTGCACCAGCAGCATGCGCGGGCTCAACCGCTGCCACTGCGGCGCGGGCAGGTCATGACCGTCCGTCATGTGGCGTCCTGCTCACCGATCGCGGCAACGTCCGTCAACTGCGCCACGACACGGTCGGCGACATCGGCGTCGAGAGCGACGATGCGCACGGCACCGGCCGACGACGCGGTCGTCACCGTCACGTTGGCCAGTCCGAACAGCCGGTCCAACGGGCCGCGGTAGGTGTCCACCGTCTGCACGCGGGAGATCGGCGCGATGCGCCGCTCCTGTACGAGCCAACCGGTACGCGTGTACACCGCCGGCGTCGCGGTGTCGACGCTGATGTCCCACCGGTGCACCCGGTACCGCCACAGCGGGACGATCACCACGAACAGCACGATGCCCGCCGCTGTCGCCGCCGCGGCCACGCCGTGCAGCCACAACATCCTGCGGTCGAACAGGAGCCACACCAGCTGTCCGAAGACCAGCATCGACCACGGGATCGCCGCACCCATCGCCCACGCCAGCGGTGCCTTGCGGCTCGGCGGGTTCGCCGGGTCGAGCAAAACCAATCCCGATGCCGTGCCGCCGGAATGCTCCTCACCTTCGCGGTCCATGCGTCGAGCATGCCCGAGGAACCGTATTGTTCGAGCCATGAGCGCCGACACGAAGTGGACCGAGTCCGACGTTCCCGATCAATCGGGCCGGGTGGCAATCGTCACCGGGTCCAACACCGGACTGGGGTACGAGACCGCGCGGGTGCTGGCCGCCAAGGGCGCGCACGTGGTGATCGCGGTGCGCAACCTGGACAAGGGCCGTGACGCCATGAGGCAGATCACCGCTTCGACGCCCAAGGCCGATGTGAAACTACAGAAATTGGACGTGGGCTCGTTGGATTCCGTTCGCACAGCGGCCGACGAACTCAAGAGCGCCTATCCGCGCATCGACCTGCTGATCAACAACGCCGGCGTGATGTATCCGCCCAAGCAGACCACGGTCGACGGATTCGAACTGCAGTTCGGCACCAACCATCTGGGGCCCTTCGCGTTGACCGGGCTGCTCATCGAGCACCTGTTGCCGGTCGACGGCTCCCGCGTGGTCGCGGTCGCCAGCGTGGCGCACCGCATCCTCGCCAAGATCCACTTCGACGACCTGCAGTGGGAACGTCGCTACAACCGGGTGGAGGCGTACGGCCAGTCCAAGCTGGCGAATCTGTTGTTCGCCTATGAACTCCAGCGTCGCCTCGCCGCGGCGGGCAAGCCGACGATCTCGGTGGCCGCGCACCCGGGCCTGTCGAACACCGAGCTCATGCGGCACATCCCGGGAACCGGGTTGCCCGGCTATCGGCAGATCGCCGGTCTGTTCTCCAACAGCCCGCTGATGGGCGCGCTCGCGACGCTGCGCGCGGCCACCGATCCGGGCGTGCGGGGCGGCGAATACTACGGTCCGGACGGGTTCCGCGAGACGCGCGGCCACCCCAAGCTCGTGAAGTCCAGTTCCCAGTCCCATGATCCGGAGTTGCAGCGCCGGCTGTGGGCCGTCTCGGAAGAGCTGACCGGCGTCAGCTACCCGGTGTGATCATGCGGACCGTCGAAGAACACCAGAAGATCGTCGCGGGCCTCATCAAAGCCCGTGAACCGCAATCGGTTCCGCTCGCCGACGCGTTGGGCCTGATCCTCGCGGCCGACGTCGTCGCACCGCTGTCGCTGCCCGGGTTCGACAACTCGGCGATGGACGGCTACGCCGTCGTGGCCGACGACATCGCGGGCGCCGGCGCGGACAGCCCCGTGCTACTGCCCGTCGCCGAGGACATCCCGGCCGGGCGCACCGATCCGCTGACGCTGAAACCCGGCACGGCACACCGGATCATGACAGGGGCACCCGTCCCGGCCGGGGCCACCGCGGTGATCCCGGTGGAAGCCACCGACGGCGCCACCGACACCGTGACCATCCGTGCGGCGGCCAAACCCGGTCAGCACATCCGCCGGGCCGGCGAGGATGTCACGGCCGGCACCACGGTGCTGCATGCCGGCCAGACCGTCACCCCGGCCGCACTGGGCCTGGCCGCGGCACTGGGCCTTGCGGAGCTGACCGTCGTCCCGCCGCAGCGGGTCATGGTGATGTCCACCGGAACCGAACTGGTCAAGCCGGGCACGCCGCTGCAGCCCGGCCAGATCTACGAGTCGAACGCCGTGATGCTCTCGGCCGCGGTCCGCGACGCGGGCGCGCTCGTGGTGTCGTCGCCGATGTCGCATGACGACGTCGACACGTTCCGCGCGGTGCTGGCCGAGCATGCGCGCGACATCGACCTGATCATCACCACAGGCGGTGTCAGCGCCGGCGCCTACGAGGTGGTCAAGGACGCCCTCGCCGAGCAGGTCGACTTCGTCAAGGTCGCGATGCAACCCGGCATGCCCCAGGGTTCGGGCATGGTCGGTTCGACCCCGATCATCACGCTGCCCGGAAACCCGGTCAGTGCGCTCGTGTCGTTCGAGGTGTTCGTCCGTGCACCGCTGCGGGCCGCGATGGGCCATATCGAACCGGGACGCCCGAAGCGCGCGGCGGTGCTCACCGAGGCGCTCACCTCCCCGGCAGGCAAACGGCAGTTCCGTCGCGGTGTGCTCACCGGCGACACCGTCACCAGCTACGGGCCCCCGGCGTCGCATCACCTGCGCTGGCTGGCCTCGGCCAACTGCCTGCTGGAGATCGGCGAAGACGTCACCGAGGTGCCCGCGGGGACGTCTGTCCAGGTCTGGGACCTGAGCTAGCGATTCCGACACCCCTCGCACGTAGAATCCACCCGATGGCCAGACGCCCCGATCTCCAATCCGGCCCAGAACGCCTCGCGGCGCTGGTGCGCTCCAGCATTCCGCCGATGCACTCCGCGGGCCTGCCCTTCGTCGGCGCGAGCCTCGCGGTCGCACTGCTCGGCCGCAACCGGCGCTGGGTGCGGCGCGCGGGGTTGATCTCCGCGGGTGCCAACGCCGCCTTCTTCCGGCACCCGCCGCGGGTGCCACCGACCCGCCCAGGCGTCGTGGTCGCACCCGCCGACGGTTTGATCTGTCTGCTCGGTGAGGCCACTCCCCCGGCCGAGCTGGGCCTGCCGGACACCCCGATGCAGCGGGTCAGCATCTTCCTGTCGGTGCTCGACGCGCACGTGCAGCGCGCACCGATCGGCGGTGAGGTGGTCGCGGTGCGTCACCGGCCCGGCCGCTTCCACTCGGCCGAACTGGAAGCCGCAAGCGAAGACAACGAACGCAACAGCGTCGTCATCCGCACCCCCGAGGGCGTACACGTCATCGCGGTGCAGATCGCCGGTCTCATCGCGCGGCGGATCGTGTGCGACGCACACGTCGGCGACAAGCTCGCGATCGGCGACACCTACGGACTGATCCGCTACGGCTCCCGCCTGGACACCTATTTCCCGGCGGATGCGCGAGTACTCGTCTCACACGGTCAGCGCACGCTGGCCGGCGAAACGGTACTGGCGGAACTCGCATGATCAAGGCCCGCATCAGGCGCCCCTCCTTCACGGTCCGGATGCTGCCGAGCGCGATGACGGTTGCCGCCATCTGTCTCGGGTTGAGCGCGGTCAAGATGGCCCTCGACGACCGCCCGACCGAGGCGATGGCGTTCCTGGCCGCCGCGGCGATCCTCGACGCGCTCGACGGCCGGGTGGCCCGCATGCTCAAGGCCACCTCGAAGATGGGCGAGGAGATCGACTCGCTGGCCGACGCCGTGAATTTCGGTGTCGCACCGGCTTTGATCGTGTACGGCACCCTGTTGTCGCATTCACGGGTGGGCTGGATCGTGGTGCTGCTCTACGCGGTCTGCATCGTGTTGCGGCTGGCCCGGTTCAACGCGCTGCTCGACGTCGACCAACCTGCCTACGAGAAGGAGTACTTCGTCGGCATGCCCGCCCCGGCCGGCGCGATCGGTGCGATCGGTCCGTTGGCCGCGAAGATGCAGTGGCCCGGCGAGTGGTGGAACACCGTGACGGCCGAGTGGGTGGTGATCATCTGGATGATCGGTGTCTCGCTGCTGGTGGTCAGCCGGATCCCGATGCGCAAGATCCACACGTTCTCGGTGCCGCCCAACATGGTGGCCCCGCTGCTGGTGCTGGTGGCGATCGGCGTTGCCGCTTCGGTGTTCTACGGCTACCTCGTGATCATGGTGATCATCGTCGCCTACGTGCTGCACATCCCGTTCGCGGTCCGCACCAAGCACTGGGTGGCCAGCCACCCGGAGTCATGGGACGAGAAACCGAAGCAGCGGCGCGCGGCGCGCCGCGCCATCCGTCGTGCGCAGCCGCATCGGCGTTCGATGGCACGCCTGGGTCTACGCAAACCGGGAAGGTGACATGTCGCAGGCCTACGACGACGGCGAAACCCCACTCAGCCATCTGCGGCTCACGGCGCGACTGAACACTTCCGCACTCGACTCCCGCCGCGGTGTCGTGCGGCTGCACCCCGAAGTTCTCGCCGCACTCGGCTTGCGGGAGTGGGATGCGGTGGCACTGACCGGTTCACGCACCACCGCGGCCGTGGCAGGTGTGGCCGGACCAGGGGTCCCCGCGGGCACCGCACTGCTCGATGACGTCACGCTGTCCAACGCCGGGATCCGGGAGAACGCCACGGTGCTGGTGTCGCCGGTGACGGTGTACGGGGCGCGGTCGGTGACGGTGTCGGGGTCGCGTCTGGCCACACAGTCGATCTCCCCCGCGACACTGCGGATGGCTCTGCTGGGCAAGGTGATGACGGTCGGTGACACGGTGTCCCTGCTGCCGCGCGACCTCGGCCCAGGGACGTCGACCTCGGCGGCCGCCAGTGCGCTCGCGTCGTCGGTCGGGATCACCTGGACCTCCGAATTGCTGACGGTCACCGCGGTCGATCCGCAGGGAACGGTCAGCGTGCAACCGAATTCACTGGTGTCGTGGGGCTCGGGTGCGCCCGCGGATCCCGCGCCACCGCCCACCGGTCAGCACTCCGTCAGCGGCCCCGGCAGCCCCGCACGCGCCGAGCAGTCGGTGTCGTTCGACGACATCAAGACGACGCATCCGCAGGCCACCAAACTCGAGGAGTGGCTCCGGCTCTCCCTCGACGAGCCCGACCTCCTCAAAACCCTCGGGGCCACACCGCATCTGGGAGTGCTGGTGTCCGGTCCGGCCGGTGTCGGCAAGACCACCATGGTGCGCGCGGTGTGCGCTTCACGGCGGGTCGTCGAACTCGACGGCCCCGAGGTGGGCGCATTGGCGGTCGAAGACCGCCTGAGCAGCGTGACGTCGGCGGTGGACGCCGTCGCCGAATCCGGCGGCGTTCTGTTCATCACGGACATCGACGCACTGTTGCCTGCGGGCAACGAGACGCGGCCGCCGGAACCGGTGGCTACGCTGATCCTGGCCGAGCTGCGCAAGGCCGTCGCCACTGCCGGTGTCGCATTCGTCGCGACCTCCGCGGTCCCGGAGAATGTCGATGCCCGGTTGCGCGCGCCCGATGTGTGCGACCGCGAACTCGGGTTGAGCCTGCCCGACGCCGCGACCCGCCGGTCATTGTTGGAGATGCTGTTGCGCGGGGTTCCGTCCGAAGACCTGGACCTCGCCGACATCGCGGACCACACCCCAGGTTTCGTGGCGGCCGATCTGGCTGCCGTGGTCCGGGAGGGCGCCCTGCGCGCCGCCGCGCGGGCCAGTTCCGACGACGAGGAACCGGTGCTGCGGCACGCGGACCTCAAAGGCGCGCTCACGGTCATCCGACCGTTGTCCCGCTCGGCCTCCGAGGAGATATCCGTCGGGTCCGTCACGCTCGACGACGTCGGCGACATGGTCGATACCAAGCGCGCGCTCACCGAGGCGGTGTTGTGGCCGCTGCAACATCCCGACACCTTCGCCCGCCTCGGCATCGACCCGCCACGCGGGGTGCTGCTCTACGGGCCACCGGGATGCGGCAAGACGTTCGTGGTCCGCGCGCTGGCCAGTTCGGGAAAGTTGTCGGTGCATTCCGTCAAAGGGTCTGAGCTGATGGACAAATGGGTCGGCTCATCGGAGAAGGCGGTGCGGGAACTGTTCGGCAGGGCCAGAGATTCGGCGCCCTCGCTGGTGTTCCTCGACGAGATCGACGCGCTCGCGCCTCGTCGAGGTCAGAGCCACGACTCCGGGGTCAGCGACAAGGTGGTGGCGGCCCTGCTCACCGAACTCGACGGGATCGAACCGTTGCGGGACGTCGTCGTCCTGGGCGCCACCAACCGGCCCGACCTCATCGACCCGGCCCTGCTGCGGCCCGGACGACTCGAACGCCTGGTGTTCGTGGAACCGCCGGACGCCGACGCACGCCGCGACATCCTGCGCACGGCAGGCAAATCCATCCCACTTGCCGACGACGTCGATCTCGACAGTCTCGCCGACGATCTGGACGGCTACAGTGCGGCCGATTGCGTTGCGCTGCTTCGCGAATCGGCGATGACGGCGATGCGTCGATCCATCGACGCCGCCGACGTCACGGCCGACGACGTCGCCAAGGCGCGTGAAATCGTCCGTCCCTCATTGGATCCCATCCAGGTGGAATCGTTGCGGGCGTTCGCCGAGAACCGCTAGTTCGGCCGGCCTTCGACCAACGCGGCCAGCCGGTCGACCGAGGCCTGCAGCTTGTCCGCGGTGGTCGCGCGCGCCTTCACCTTGCGTTTCTCGTCGGTGAGCTGTGTCCAGTCGTAGGTGTGGGTGACCAGCGTGCGCCCCTCACCGGCAGGCTGTAATTCCCAACGCCACAGATGCCCTGGCGGCTGCTGGCCGGCCACCGCGGGGCGCCAGGCGATCCGGCGGCCCTCTTCGAACTCGACGACGTGGTTGTCTCGCAGGCCTCCCTGCGTGATCTCCATGGTGAAGACGTCACCGACCCCGCGAATCCGCCCGCCGGAGGCGATCTTGAGCAGGTTCTCATTGCCGTCCCAGCGCGGTTGCTGAGCCGGGTCGGCGATCAGTTCGAAGATGACGTCGGACGGTGCGGCGATCTCACGGCTGGCGCTGACGACTTTGTCCACGGACAACAGCCTACGAACAGAACCTGAAAGATCCACGTCCAGCCACTGCGGCCATTGCGCGTCGTGGATGTGCCGCCGCACGGTGGCATACGGCAGATCCACGACGGCTCGCATGATGGCGTCCATGGTCCGGGCGTCGTCGTTCCCATAGACCCCGCGGGCCAGGCCGTGGAGACGTTCGAAGACGGGGGCGTTCATGCTCGCCAGCGTGGCGTCGAAACCCGCGTCCGCTTCACCGTCGAGGAGATCGGCCGGCCGGATGGACAACAACAACCGGGCGTCCTCGGGCTCGTCGCGTGCGAAATGGAGGGCCGCCACGGCCATGGCGACTGCCGCATCCACGGGTGTCGCGCCCTCGGCTGACATCGCGCGGGATTGGAACCGCCCCAACGCCCTGAGCCAGGCGGCTTTGAGGATGCCGTCGCGGTTGCCGAACCGGTGATAGAGCGTGCCCACCGGGGCTCCGCTGGCCTTGGCGATCGCGGCGACGCTCGCCGCCCGCGGCCCTTCGGTCAGGACCAAAGTGCGGGCCGCGTCGAGAATGGTGTCGGTTTCATGCTTCCGCGGAGGTGCCACGATCTAGTACGGTCCTTCTATATGGAGCGATTACCCTATATCGATGAGCATGCCATAACCGTCGACGCCGACGCGGCCGCGACCTGGGCCGCCGCGTTGAGCACCCTGTGTGGAGATCCGACCGACCCGCGCGCCCCCGTCGGTTTCACGATCGGTGACTTCGAACCCGGGAAGCGACTCGGCTTGAGGGGCCGCCACATGTTCGCGGTCTACGAGTGGGTGTTCATCCTCGATGCGATCGGCCCATACCGCACCCGCGTGCGTTCGCAGACCTGGGCCGCTTTTCCGGGCATCCGCGGCCGGGCCTATCGCGCGCTGGTGATCGGCACCGGCGGGCACCGGGCGGTCGTGCGCTGGACCCTCAAACGCATTGCGGCACATCTACGCCCGCAGCCGCGAACGGTTTCGTGAGGCACACCTGGCCCATCGCGAGTTCGCGGCAAAAGTGGATCTTGACAGTGACTAGTTACTGTGCGACAGTGACTAGTTACTGTGCGACAGTGTGACTTGTCATCGACAAGATTCAGGGAGGCTGCCATGGCCAAGTCAGTTCTGCCCCATGTCAACGAATCGACCCGCGCCGGTGACCGGGAGCGGGAACGCACCGCCGACGATCTGGGCCGGGCATTGGCGCAGGGCTACCTGGAGATGCCGGAATACGAGGAGCGGCTGCAATCGGTGTTCTCCGCACAGACCACCGCGGAGCTCCGCCAACTCGTCACCGACCTTCCGCTCGCCACCCTGCGCCGCAACGATCCGCGCCGCCGCGAAGCGCAACTTCGCGCGGCCCGTCTGAGCGTGCGCCTGCACTTGGCTGCCTACCTCGCCGTATCGGTGCTGATGCTCGGCATCTGGCTGGCCGTCGGCCTGGGCGGGGGCGGTTGGTACTTCTGGCCGGTCTGGCCGATCATGGGATGGGGCATCGGCGTCGCCTCCCATGCGATCCCGATCTGGGCTCACGGTTCGATCAGACCGGCTCGGATCGCATAACGGGTGAGCGCCAACCGATCCCGCAGACCGAGTTTGGCGAGGATATTCGTGCGGTGCCGGTCGACGGTTTTGGCGCTGATCGTCAGCGTGGCGGCGATCTCCCGCGTCGAATAGCCCTCCGCGATCAGCTTGAGCACCTCTTCCTCACGCGGCGTGAGGATGCTGTCGGGCGGTTCGCCGCCCTGGCGGGCCCGGTGCAGGAAGTCGCGGATCAGGGCCGTGATGGCGCCCGCGTACAAGAAGGGTTCGCCGCGTAGCGTCGCGCGGCACGCTTCCAGCAGGTCCCGATCGGCAACGGATTTCAGCACGTAGCCCGACGCGCCCGCCTTGAGCGCCTCGAAAAAGTACTGCTCGTTGTCGTACATCGACAGGATCAGGATCCGGACATCGGGATGCGACCGGTTGATCTCGCGCGCGGCCTGCAGGCCCGTCATCCGCGGCATCGCGATGTCGAGGATCGCGAGGTCGACCACCTCATCGTCCAGGGCCGCCAGCGCCTGGTATCCGTCGGCCGCCTCGGCCACCACGTGGAGATCGGGTTCGGCGTCGAGGATCATCCGCAGCCCACTACGGACCAGGGCGTGATCGTCCGCCAGCAATATGCGAGCTGCCATCAACTGCCTCGCATCGGGATGACCAACCGCACCTCGGTGCCGCCGTCGTCCGGCGAACTGATGGTGAAGGTGCCGTTCACCAGCAGCGCGCGCTCGCGCATGCCGTTGATGCCTGCCCCGTCCTCAACGACGCCTCCGCATCCGTCGTCGGCGATGCGCAGGGTCAACTCGTCGGTGCTGATGTGCAGATCGAGCCAAACCTTGCGGGCGCCGGAGTGCCGCGCGACGTTCGTCAGGCTCTCCTGCACGATCCGGTAGCACACCAGCTCCACATCGGGCTTCAACCGATCCAGTTGCGGGGAAATGTGTTTCACGACGGCGATGCCGGAGGCCTGCGCGAAGTCGGTGCACAGCGCGTTCAACGCGCTGTGCAGGCCCAGGTCCTCCAACGCGTCCGGTCGCAACCGCCGCGCGATCTCCCGCACCTCGTCGAGGCTGGACCGCACGATCTCCTGCGCATCCGACAACTCGCCGCGGATCGACTCGGGTGCCCGGTCGACGGCCCGTTTGAGGGTCAGCAGCGCGACGGTGAGCGTCTGGCCGATCTCGTCGTGCAGCTCGCGCGCGATGCGTTGACGTTCATTTTCCTGGGCCGCAAGTGCCGACGCACTGGCCGTGGATCGCTCGGTCTCCAGCCGGTCGAGCATGGTGTTGAACGAATCGATGAGGTGGTGCAGGTCTCCGGTGCCGCGGCCGTCGACGCGATCGGTGCGGCGGGGCGGATCGACCCGTCGCATGGACGCCGCGAGCCGATCCAGCGGCGCGAGGCTGGATCTCAGCAGCAGCGCGTTGGCGGTCAGCATGATCGCCAGACCCACGAGCAGCACCGGGATCTCGGTGAGCTTGATTCGCGAGGAAACCGTCGCCGGTGAGATTGCCAGCACCAACGTGCCCAGGGCGAAGATCAGGCCGTTGATCAGAAACACTCTCCGGAACAGCGCTGCCGCCGGAGTGCGCGCCGGTTTCACCACACCAGCGTGGACGTTGATCGCCGGTTTTGTCCATACAGTCCCCACCCCCGGCCAAATGGGTGTCAGCCCGGATAGCCCCAGATAAAGAGGAAAAGCAGACTTGAAGGCACCCGCTTGGAGGAATCACCGATGCGATTCGATCGGATGCCGGACCCCAACCACGTATGGGCGTCCCTGCCGAAACGACCGTGTGGGAACCCGACGAGGCCGGTGACATCGGCGAGATCTTGCACACCCGTCCCGAACTGATCGGAGAACGAGGACGATGACCGTAACTGCCCCTGCACACGGGAAACGAGATATGCAAGCTCATGAGATCGCCGTGCACCCGCCGACCGTGCGCATCGACGACCCCGTCTCCAAGGCTGTGCAGTTGATGGTCGTGAACCGGTTGCCGGGCCTGGTGGTCGTCGACGACAACGACCGGCCGGTGGCGGTGCTGCCCGGCACCCAGGTGCTGAAGTTGACGATCCCCGAGTCCTACCGCGACGATCCGGCGCTGGTCCGCACGGTCGACGAGATCCACGCCGACCTGTTCTGGCATGGCCCGGGCAAGCTCACCGTCGGTGATTGTCTGCCCACCCCCGTCGCCACACCGGCTACCGTGGCGCCCGACGCCACGCTGCTGGAGATCGCGACGATCATGGCGAACAAGCGCAGCCCGCTGATCGCCGTCGTCGACCGCCATGGCAAGCTCACCGGCGCAGTCACCCTGGAGCGGCTACTGACCAGTCTGGCCGTCGCCGGGCCGGGCGACTGATCCCCCGGTTGCCGGCCCGTGCTGGCCCCGGTTCTGGCGCTGACGATTTTCGTCGTCGCCTTCTGGTTCATCGCCACCGAGCGGGCCGACAAGGTCAGGACCGTTCTCATCGCCGCCGGGCTGATGACCTTGTTGGGTCTGGTCCCCGGCGCAGAGGTGTTCTACTCCGAGCACGAGGGTATCGACTGGAACGTCATCTTCCTGCTGCTCGGAATGATGGTGATCGTCGGCGTCATCAAGCAGACCGGTCTGTTCGACTTCCTCGCCATCTGGGCGGCGAAGCGCTCGCGCGGCAAGCCGTTCCGGCTCATGGTCATGTTGATGATCATCACCGCGTTCGCGTCGCCGGTGCTCGACAACGTCACCATCATCCTGCTCGTCGCGCCGGTCACCGTGGTGATCTGCGACCGTCTGCGTATCCCGCCTCAGCCGTATCTGATCGCCGAGGTCCTCGCATCCAACATCGGCGGCGCGGCCACCCTCATCGGCGATCCGCCGAACATCATCATCGGCAGCCGGGCGGGATTGTCGTTCAACGACTTCCTCGTCCACATGGCGCCCATCGTGATCATCATCTTCGCGTTGTTCGTCGCATTCACCCGTGTGTTGTTCCGAAACGAACTGCGTGCCAACAACGTTCACCTAGATGAGGTGATGGCGCTGCAGGAACGCCGCGCCATCAAGGACATGCGCCTGCTGGTCCGGTCCTTGATCGTGCTCAACATCGTCATCGTCGGCTTCGCACTGCATTCGGTCCTGCACGTCGCCCCGTCCGTCGTCGCCCTGCTCGGCGCGGGCGCGATGTTGCTGGTCACCGATGTCGACGTCAACGAGGTCCTGCCCGAGGTGGAGTGGCCCACGCTGGTGTTCTTCATGGGCCTGTTCGTCATGGTCGCCGGGCTGACACACACCGGCGTCATCGGGGAGCTCGGGTCGGTCGCGGAATCGGCGTTCGGGCAGAACTGGCTCGGCGCGGCGACGGCTCTGCTGTTCGGTTCGGCGGTCGCTGGCGCCTTCATCGACAACATTCCCTACACCGCGACCATGACGCCGGTCGTCGAGTCGATGGTCGCCCAGGCGCCCGACATGGTGACCGGCAACGCCCTGTGGTGGGCATTCGCCCTTGGCGCATGTTTCAGCGGTAACGGCACCGCGATCGCCGCGAGCGCCAACGTGGTCGCCATCGGCATCGCCAAACGCGCCGGCCATCCGATCACCTTCTGGCACTTCACGCGCTACGGCATCGTGGTGACGTTCCTCAGCACTGCCCTGGCATGGGTGTACGTCTGGTTGCGGTACTTCTGAAGGGGCTCTCGCACACCGAGATTGAACTGAGGGACAAGCTCACGCCGGGATTTGTCCCTCACTGCAATCTCGGCGCCAGCCACGGCTGAGCAGTGCGCGTCGTACCCGGGCGATGACGTCGGCGACGTCGTCCTCGGCGATCACTCGGATGACGATCCAGCCCCGGTCTTCGAGCGCACGTAGGGTTTTCAGGTCGCGCACGTACCGCTTGCGGTCCGACTGGTGGAAGGCGCCGTCGTAGTTCACGGCGACGCGGTGGCGCTCCCACCCCATGTCCAGGATCGCCACGATGCGGCCGCGTTCGTCGACGACCGGGATCTGCGTGGCGTCGGGCGGCATGCCGGCATCGGTCAACCGCAGCCGCAGCCAGGTCTCCCGCGGTGAGTCGGCCCCCGCGTCGACCAACGGGAGGACCGCTCTGGCCGCGCGTATCCCGCGCGCGGCCGGATACTTGTCGATCAGCGCGGCCACGTCGCCGACGGTCACCCGGCGCGTCCACGCCAACGCGTCGATGCGGGCGACGGCCTCGTCACGTGGAAGATGGCGGGCCAGATCGAACGCGGTGCGCGGCGGGGTGGTGACGGGCAGACCTGCGACACGCATGACCTCGTCGGCCGCGAGTGTCTCGTTGCGCACGATCAGACCGGCGGGCGGGCGCCCGTTGCGCCAGATCAACTCGATCGGAACGTCCGGATCGACCCACGCGGCGCCGTGCAGCGCGGACGCGGCAACCCCCGCGATCACACCGCGTCGCCCCGACCACAACCACGCTCCGACCGTCCGGTCCCGCAGCGTCGGCTCGCCACGCACATATACCCCGGGGAACAACCGTCGATAGTGGTGGCGCAGATCGTTGCGGGTCACGAGACCCTTCGCCAGCGCCTCGCCGCCGATCACCACCTCACCCATGGCCGAAGGCTGGCACCGCCCACCGACAATTCACCGAGATTGAACTGAGGGACAAACTCACGCCGGGATTTGTCCCTCAGTGCAATCTCGGCGCGGAATCTACCCCCGCATCCAGTGCGCCACCGCAGCACGCACGTCCGCCGCACCTGGCAACCGATCGCTTGCCCACGCGATGTACCCGTCGGGCCGCACCAGAACCGCGTCGGGCAGACCCGAGAGATCACCGACGGCGGAAACCACATCCCCATCGCCTTCGAGCGGACGCGACGAGACCAGCACGAACCGGCCGCCGCGAAGCAACTCGTAGAGGCGGGTGCCGCGGCAGTCCACGTCGGGCATGCGGCGCCCGACCAGACGGTGTTCGCCGCGCGACCGCGGATAGGTGATCCCGATACCGCTCAGCCGCTCGGTGAGGGACCGGCGGATCGCGGGGACACGGAGCACGATCGCGAGCGCGGCGACGCGGGCGCGACGTTTAGCCGGCGAGCTCAGCACGATCTGGTTGAACGCGTCGGTGAACCGCAGCACGCTCGCGCCGACCGGATGCCGCTCGCGCTCGTAGCTGTCGAGCAACCATCCCGGCGCGCGGCCACCCACAACCGCGGCGAGCTTCCAGCCCAGGTTCAACGCGTCGCCGAGCCCGGTGTTCATGCCCTGTCCCCCGAGCGGGGAATGCACGTGCGCGGCGTCACCGGCCAGGAACACCCGCCCGCGGCGGTAGGTTCTGGCCTGTCGGCGTTCGCTGAGAAACCGTGAGCTCCACCGCATGTCGCTCATCCCGTAGTTCTGCCCGGTGATGCGCCCGAAGGCGTCCTTGATCTCGTCGAGGGTCACCGGTTCGCTCAACGGCGCCTGCTCACGCAGCCGGTCCCACACGATCGCGCGGAACCATCCGTCGCCGAACGGGATGAACAGCGCGACGCCCTCGACGCCGGTACGGGCGAACAGGGTCTCCTCGGGTGGCGACGCCAACCGGACATCGGCGAGCAGGATGTGCGTCTCGTACTGCTTGCCGACGAAATCGATCCCCGCGAACGTGCGCACGGCACTGTGGGCGCCGTCGCAACCCACCACATAGGAGCCGCGCAGACTGTCCCCGTCGGCCAGCCGCACGGTCACCCCGTCGGCGTCCTGTTCCACGCCGACCACCGAGGCGCCGCGCCGGACGTCGACCCCGAGTTCGGTGGCCCTGGCCTCCAGCAGATGCTCGGTACCACTTTGCGGAACTATCAGGACCATGCCGAATTCGGTGGGCAGCTCTGAGAGCTTCAACACCACACCACCCGGTGGGGTGACCTCCCGCACGGGCAACCCGCGCGCAACGAGATCCTGGGCCAGACCACGGCCGTCGAGCAGCTCCAACGTGCGCGCGTGCACCGCAAACGCCCTGGTGATGTTGGGTGCGCTGGTCCGCTCCTCCAGCAAAACGGCCTTCGCGCCGCCGAGCGCCAGTTCGCACGCCAGCATGAGGCCGGTGGGCCCGGCGCCGACCACGAGGATCGCGTCTGTTGCCACGCGAACCGTCCCTTCGCCGCGCAGCGTATCTGCATACCGATGGTAGCCAGGTCCGTCCCCGTAGAATGGGTTAAACCCAAAGCCGTAGTTACCCCATAGCTATAAGGCTGACACCCCGACCCCAACCCGATCGGAGTGCCATGCTCGCCGTTCTTCTCGCCCACGCGGTCGCCACTGCGTTGGCGCCCTTGTTGGTGGCCAGATGGGGCCGGGCGGCCTTTTTTCCGCTGTCGCTGGTTCCGCTCGGCTCGCTGGTGTGGGTAGGGCTGAACTGGCCCAGTCCGGATCACGTTCCGACGGTGCACGTGCCATGGGTGCCCGAGCTGTCGATGGATTTCACCCTGCGCTTCGATGCACTCGCGGCGATCATGAGCGTGCTGGTGCTCGCCATCGGCGCGCTGGTGTTGTTCTATTGCGCGCACTACTTCCATCACCACGACGGTCGCATGGAGAAACGGCTGCCGAGTTTCGCCGCTGAGCTGGTCGCGTTCTCGGGATCGATGTTCGGCCTGGTCGTCAGCGACAACATGCTGGTCCTCTACATCTTCTGGGAAACGACGACCGTGCTGTCGTTCCTGTTGGTCGGCCACTACGCGGAACGCGCCACCAGCCGCCGCGCCGCCACCCAGGCGCTGTTGGTGACGACGTTCGGTGGTCTGGCGATGCTGACCGGCATCGTGGTGCTGGGCAACCTGGCCGGCACATATCTGCTCTCGGAGTTGGTCGCCGCGCCGCCCACCGGCACCGCGGCCTCGGTCGGTATCGCCCTGATCCTGATCGGCGCGCTGTCGAAGTCGGCCATCGTTCCCATGCACTTCTGGCTCCCCGGTGCGATGGCCGCGCCCACGCCGGTCAGCGCCTATCTGCATGCCGCGGCCATGGTCAAGGCGGGTGTGTACCTGATCGCACGGATGACACCCGGTTTCGCCGACACACCACTGTGGCGTCCGATGGTGATCGGGCTCGGACTGCTCACCATGCTGCTGGCCGGTTGGCGCGCGGTCCGCGAGTACGACCTCAAACTCATCCTGGCGTTCGGAACGGTCAGCCAGCTCGGCCTGATCACGGTCATGGTCGGTGCGGGTGGCCCCGACATGATGCTGGCCGGCCTTGCGATGCTGGTCGCCCACGCGATGTTCAAGGCGTCGTTGTTCATGGTCGTCGGCGTGATCGACCACGCCACCGGCACCCGCGACATCCGGCGCCTTGCCGGTTTGGGGCGCGCGCACAAACCGTTGATGATCATCGCGGTGGGCGCCGTCGCGAGCATGGCCGCGCTTCCGCCGTTCTTCGGTTTCGTCGCCAAGGAAGCCGATCTGGAGACCGTGCTGCACAGCGATGCCCTCGGCACCGTGGCGCCGTACGTGTTGACGGGCATCGTGGTCGGCTCGGTGTTCACCACCATCTACAGCCTGCGGTTCCTGTGGGGTGCGTTCGCCGGGAAAGGGCTGTCCGGCCCGAGTGTGCGCGTCGCCGAGATGCACCGTCCTCCGGTGAACTTCCTGCTCCCGCCTGCCATCCTGTCCGCGGCCGGCCTGCTGTTCGGGTTGTGGCCCAAGGGTCTCGACGCGGTGCTCGAGGATTACGCCGACACCGTCCCTGGACGATCCAGCTACCACCTCGCGTTGTGGCACGGTGTGGGCCTGCCGCTGCTGTTGTCGATCGTCGTGGTCGCCACCGGTGTCGCGGTGTTCTTCTTCCGCCACCGGTTGCCGAAGGCCAAGCCCGGCTTCCTGCCGCTGGGTAACGCCGACCGCATCTACGACGCGGTGATCCGCGGCCTCGATATGGTGTCGTTGCGGTTGACGGCGTCGACGCAGCGCGGTTCGCTGCCAGCCACGCAGTCGGTGATCCTGCTGACCTTGGTGCTGTTGCCCACGGCGTCGCTGGTGCTCGGCGCGCACAACCGCCCCGACCTGCAGTTGTGGGATTCGCCGCTTCAGGTGGTGGTCGGGCTGCTGATGCTGGCGGCGGCAATCGGCGCGACGATCATGCGCAACCGCCTGGCCGCGGTGCTGCTGGTCGGTGTCACCGGGTACGGGTGCGGCGCGATCTTCGCGTTCCACGGCGCACCGGATCTGGCGTTGACGCAGTTCCTGGTCGAAACGCTGGTGCTGGTGATCTTCGTGCTGGTGCTGCGGACCCTGCCCGCCGAAGCCGACGCCACGAACATCAACAAGAACCGGCTGCCGCGTGCGCTGCTGGCGCTGTCGGTGGGTGCGGCCGTCACCGCACTGACGGTCTACGCGATGGCCGCGCGCACCGGGCCCGGCGTCGCCGAACTTCTGCCCGATGCCGCGTATTACCGAGGCCACGGCTCCAACACGGTGAACGTCCTGCTCGTCGACATCCGGGCGTGGGACACGATGGGCGAGATCATGGTGCTGCTGGTCGCGGCGACCGGTGTGGCGTCGTTGGTGTTCCGTCACCGCCGGTTCGGTGCGGCGCCGCGCGTCAGCACCGCTGTCGGCCAGCCCGACATCGGCCCGGTGGCCGCCTACAGCCCGGCGGCGGGCGACGTCACGTGGCTTCGCGGCAGCGAACTGCGCGATCCACGGCACCGGTCGCTGGTCCTCGAGGTGGCGACGCGACTCATCTTCCCTCTGATCATGGTGCTGTCGGCGTACTTCTTCTTCGCCGGGCACAACACCCCCGGTGGCGGTTTCGCGGGCGGCCTGGTCGCCGGCCTGGCGTTGGTGCTGCGGTATCTGGCCGGTGGCCGCTATGAGCTCGGTGAGACGCTGCCGCTGGACGCCGGGAAGATCCTCGGCACCGGGCTCGGGTTGTCGGCCGGGACCGCGGTGGCGTCGCTGCTGCTCGGTGCGCCGGCACTGTCGTCGGCCGTGGTGCAGCTCGACGTCCCGGTGATCGGTCCGATCAAGTTCGTGACGGCCCTGTTCTTCGACCTCGGGGTGTACCTGATCGTCGTCGGCCTGGTGCTCGACGTGCTGCGCAGCCTCGGCGCGCGCGTGGACGTCGAACTCGCCGAGTCCGGCCAACCCCAGAAGGCGGCGGCCTGATGACCACTTACATCGTCCCGCTCATCATGATCGGTGGACTCACCAGCGCCGGTGTCTATCTGCTGCTGGAACGCAACCTGACCCGAATGCTGTTGGGTCTGTTGCTGATCGGTAACGCCGTGAACCTGCTGATCCTCACCGTCGGTGGGGCGTCGGGCAATCCCCCGATCCGTGGGCGCACCAGCAACGGTTCGGAGTCGACGGCCGATCCTCTGGCCCAGGGCATGATCTTGACGGCCATCGTGATCAGCATGGGTATCGCCGCGTTCGTGCTCGCGCTCGCCTATCGCTCGTACCGGTTGACCACGATCGAAGAAGTCAGCAACGACCCCGAGGACACCCGCGTGTCTCTCAAGGTCGTCGACGAGGACGAAGACGAGGACGACATTCCCAAGCCCGACGCCAGCCGCGACACCGACGCTCCCGACGAACTCGACGCGCTGCCCGGATTCGAGGGCTCGAAATGACGGCGCAGACCCTGATCCCGTTGCCGGTGCTGATTCCCACCCTGGCGGCGGCGATGACGCTCATCGCGGGCCGACGTCCCCACCTACAGCGGGCCATCGCCCAGATCGCGCTGACCGCGGTGGTCGCGGTGTGTGGTGTCCTGCTGTATCTGTCCGACCGGGACGGCACGCTGGTCCTGCATGTCGGCGGCTGGGAACAGTCCGTCCCCGGCATGGGCCCACTGGGCATCACGCTCGTGGTGGACCGGCTCTCGGCGCTGATGCTCGTGGTGTCGTCGATCGTGCTGTTGGCGGTGGTCGTGTACGCCATCGGTCAGGGCATCCGCGACGGCGACGAACGCCAGCCGGTGTCGATCTTCATGCCGACGTATCTGGTGCTGTCGGCAGGCGTGTACACCGCGTTCCTCGCCGGTGACCTGTTCAACCTGTTCGTCGGGTTCGAGGTGCTGCTGGCCGCGAGCTTCGTGCTCCTGACCATCGGCGCGAGCGCCGACCGTGTCCGCGCCGGCATCTCCTACGTGCTGGTGTCGATGGTGTCGTCGATGATCTTCCTGATCGGCATCGCGCTGGTGTACGCATCCACGGGCACGCTGAACCTGGCCGAACTCGGCGTCCGCCTCACCGATCTGCCACCCGGGACCCGCACGGCGATCTTCGCGGTGCTGCTGGTGGCGTTCGGCATCAAGGCGGCGGTGTTCCCGTTGTCGGCGTGGCTGCCCGACTCCTACCCCACCGCCCCCGCACCGGTCACCGCGGTGTTCGCCGGGTTGCTGACGAAAGTCGGTGTGTACGCGATCATCCGGGCCCACTCGCTGCTGTTCCCCGACGGCGGTCTCGACTCGGTGCTGCTCGTTGCGGGTCTGCTGACGATGGTGATCGGCATCCTGGGTGCCATCGCGCAGAGCGACATCAAACGTCTGTTGTCGTTCACGCTCGTCAGCCACATCGGCTACATGGTGTTCGGCATCGCGTTGGGCAACGAACTCGGCATGGCAGGCGCCATCTACTACGTCGCCCACCACATCGTGGTGCAGACGACGCTGTTTCTGGTGGTGGGGCTCATCGAACGCCAGGCCGGCGCGTCGACCCTGCAGCGCCTCGGCGGTCTGGCCGCCGCCAGCCCCGTGCTGGCGTTCGTGTGGGTGGTCCCGGCGCTGAATCTCGGTGGCATCCCACCGTTCTCGGGCTTCATCGGCAAGATCGCGCTCATGGAGGCCGGTGCCGCGAACGGCTCGGCCCTGGCGTGGATCCTCGTTGCCGGTGGTGTGGTGACGAGCCTGCTGACGCTGTACGTCGTCGCACGCGTGTGGACCAAGGCGTTCTGGCGCACCCGCGCCGACGCACCCGAGGGCCATCTGTCGCAGGCCGCTCCTGCCGTGCTGCTCGACGACGGCCAGGACATCGAGTTCGCCGATCGAGAAGGCGTGGGGCGCATGCCCGTCGGCATGCTGGTCCCCACCGGCCTACTGATCGTGGTGGGTCTGGTGCTGACCGTCGCCGCGGGACCGATCTTCGCGTTCAGTGAGCGCGCGGCCGCCGAGGTCATCGACCGCGGGCAGTACATCACCGCCGTGCTGGGAGAGCCACGATGAGACGACTGCTGCTTCGTGCCTGGGTGCTGTGCTTCCTCGTGCTGGTGTGGGTCCTGCTGTGGGGTGACCTGTCGCTGGCCAACATCGTCGGGGGCACCATCATCGCCGTGGCGATCACGGTGCTGTTGCCTCTGCCCGCGGTGCCGGTGGAAGGCAAGCTGCATCCACTGTCGCTTCTGAAATTGCTGGTGTGGGTGGTCTACCACCTCATCGTGTCGTCGGTTCAGGTGGCGTGGTTGGCGATTCGTCCCGGTCCGCCGCCGTTGACCGCGGTGCTGCGCGCGCATCTGGCGTTGAAGTCCGATCTGGTGCTCGCACTCGCGGTCAACATCATGAACCTGACGCCGGGCACCATCGTGCTGGAGATCGACCAGACCCGCCGGATGATCTACGTGCACGTGCTCGACGTGGGCTCCGACCGCGCGGTCAACCGGTTCTACACCCAGATCGATCAGCTACAGCGGTTGCTCGTCGCCGCGTTCGAACGCGAAGCCGACTGGCAACCGTCAGCGGAGAAGGAGGTCGACGCCTCATGAACTGGGTTTGGGGTATCGCCGCGGCGATGCTCACCGCGGCCGCGGCGATCACGATGTTCCGGCTGTTGGCCGGTCCGAGCACGCTGGATCGTCTGGTCGCGCTGGACACCCTGGTGGCGGTCACGCTGTGCTCGATCGGCACCTGGGCCGCGTTCAGCCTCGACACCACGGTGACCTACAGCATGACCGCGCTGGCGTTGATCAGCTTCGTCGGCTCCGTCAGCGTCGCGCGCTTCCGTGTGCCCGACACCGACGAGCCCCTGCCACCGCGTCGGAGGAAACCGTGAACGTCCCCGACATCATCACCGCGGTCCTCATCCTCGGCGGGTCGTCCCTGGCCCTGACCGCGGCCATGGGCATCGTCCGCTTCCCCGACACGCTGTCACGCATGCACGCGGCCACCAAGCCCCAGGTGCTGGGCCTGCTGCTGGTGATCGCGGGTGCGGTGATCCGGTTGCGCGGCAACGCCGACGTCGGCATGCTGCTGCTCGCCGGGGTGTTCACGATCATCACCGCACCGGTGATCGCCAACCGCGTCGGTCAGCTCGCCTATCGCGAGCAGAACATCCGTGACGACCTGCTGACCCGCGATGAGATGGCCGAGCTCGGGGAATCCGACCCGCATCGGCGGGGTTGAGCCTCAAGCGTCCCGAGATGCAGGGCGAGTGTGAAACCTCTGCGAATAAATCGCCAAAAAATCGCAGGGGTTCCACACTCGAAATAGTTAACGCCGCGATCAGCTGATCTATTCAAGCCTATTCGGAGAGCTGGAACTCGACCATCGCGGTGACCGTGTCGACTGCTTCGCTCAGGGCCGCCAGCCTCGCGGCCTCGGTGGGTGCCGACAGCACCGAGTAGCGATCGGCCTGCCCCATCGGCACACGTGCGGCCAGGGCGTACAGCCGATTATCTGGGTCCAGGCCCGCGGCGGCGACGATGTCACGGCTGGGCACCGGTTTCCCGCTGGCCTCCCCGATCAGGTCGAACAGGGCCACTATGCGTTCCTCGACCGCGGCGACCTGGGACGGGTCGACGGGCTCACCGGGCTCGTCGGGCCACGGCTCGATGTCGGCGCGCGGGTAGGGCGCGTCGTCGAGCCACTGCTGCACCCGAATGCGCTCACCGAGCACGCACATCAGCCGGTACCTGTTGGCGCCGAAGTCCTGGCAGTCGATGATGCGGGCCAGCGTCCCGACATCACACCGTTTGTCCCCGCCGCCCACTTCGCGGCCCGCCGCGATCAGCACGACTCCGAACGCCGGTTCCGGCATGGCCATGCAGTCGCTGACCAATGCCAGATACCGGGGTTCGAAGATCCGCAGCGGCAGTTCCTCGCCCGGCAGCATCGCCACTTCGAGCGGAAACATCGGGGTGACCGTCATGCGGCCAGGATGGTCCCTGACCGGCATCAGGTCAATGCGGCGCACGATCATCCCCGTGCGGGCACTCGGCGCTTAGAACGGTTGCTGTGCGGCTAGTAGCCTCTGTGCATGCCCACGCCACCGGAGCTTTCGGGGAACCGGCCACTGCAATCCGATCCGGTGGCCGGCGATCTCGACTCCCTCGACCGGCAACTGATTCACCACCTGCAGATCGACGGCCGTATTCCCTACGCAGAGCTGGCACGTCGTATCGAGGTCACAGAAAAGACTGTGCGCCGCCGTGTTTCGCGACTGCTCGACGAGAACTTCGTGACGATCGCAGCGGTGACCGATCCGGCACTCCTCGGATTCGGTTCGCTGGCCCTGGCGCTGGTGACCACCGACGGCACACGGTCGCCGGTCGATATGGCCGCCGAACTCGCGCAGCTGCCGGAAACCGATTACGTGACGGCGACAACGGGTCCGTACGCGGTGGTGCTGGAGTTGGTGTGCACCGATGCACGTGAACTTCACGACGTCGCGTTCGGCGCGATCGCCCGGACACCCGGTGTGCGTTCCGTCGAACTTCTGCCGTATCTGCGCCTGCACTATCAACAAGCGGGTTTCTCGGCCACACTCACCGACCACGGGGTTCGGCCGCGCACGCTCGACGAGACCGACCGCGCGATCCTGTCCCGGCTGGCGGTCGACGGGCGGGCGGCTTTTCGAGATTTCGCCTCGGCCCTCGGCGTCTCGGAGACCACGATCCGTTTCCGGTACAACCGCCTGCTGGAATCCAATGCCGCCAGGGTGATGTGCATCGTCAACCCCCTGCGTCTCGGCTACCGCTACAGCAGCTGGGTGGCCATCCGTGTGGGAGGCCGCACCCGTGCCGAAGAGGTGGCCGAGGCGCTGACCCGGTTGGACGCGGTGTCCTACGTCGCCATCACGGCCGGGCGGTGGGATGTGTTGACCGAGGTGATCACGAGAACGGGTGAAGATCTCATCGCCGTCTTGGATGGCGACATCCGCGGGATCGACGGCGTGGTCAGCGTCGAGTCGTGGATCTACATCACCTGCCACTACAAGGCTGTCCGTCCCCGTCGCAGGCAGGCGGTTGCCGGCGGCGATGACGCCGATCCCCTTTGAGTCGCGAAATCATCTGCGAAACAGCATCATTCGCGCGCACGCCCGTGAACCGTCAGCGCGGGGGCTCACGGTTGATCGCGTCGACCACCGTGGTGTCGGGGTTCGGGGCGATCACACACATCGTGCCGACGAGGGTGACCCACAGCAGCGGATTGCGCTTGAGCCCCGGATAGCCGCTGTCGCCGAGCAGTTCGACCATTCCGAGCTTGGTCGCCTCGTCCATCGAGGCATACTCACGGCAGGTGGTGGCCAACCCGTTCGGCGGCGGCGTGCTCGGACCACCGCTGCCCGCACTCGGCGGCGGGAACAGCGGTGTGCGTGGAGCCGCGGTGGGTGTGCGGGTGGGCGTACGCCTCGTGGTCGACGGGGCGCTCTCGGATTGCGCAATGCGGACCTGCGCCGGATCGGCTTTCGGTGTCCCCTCGGTGACCGTGGTACAGCCCGCGATCCCGACCATCGCCACAGCGAGCCCAGCAACCATCAATCGCCGCATGGGTTCAACCCTATAGCTCAAGCTCACCGATCAAGGCGTCAACGACTTCCCGTAGGTCGCCGTCGTTTTCCTCGGCGACCCGGCGCTGACGCTGATAGGAGGCGCCGGACCGGTAGATGTCCTCGACCGCGGCGAGTTCGTCGGTGCAGTGCAGCGACGCGGCCACCGGTTCGAGGCGGTTCAGCAGCTCGTCGAGATCCTCGGTGACGAGTCGCTCGTCGCTGTCGGCGTCCAGGATGATCACCGCGTCCAACCCGTACCGTGCGGCGCGCCACTTGTTTTCCTGGACGTGCCACGGCGGCATGGTCGGCAACTGCTCACCGGCGTCGAGCCTGCGGTCCAGATCGACGACGAGGCAGTGGGTCAGCGCGACCAGCGCACCGAGTTCGCGGACGTTGGAGACGCCGTCGAAGATCCGCACCTCGACGGTCCCCAGCTTCGGCGAGGGCCGGATGTCCCACCGGATCTCGTTGAGCTGGTCGATGATTCCGGTCTTCTTCTGATCGTGGACGAATCCCTCGAACTCGTGCCACGTCTGGAATTGGAACGGCAGGCCCGCGGTGGGCAGCTGCTGGAACATCATCGCCCGGTTACTGGCGTAGCCGGTGTCCTCACCGTCCCAGAATGGTGAGGACGCCGACAACGCCAACAGGTGCGGATACTGGTTGAGCAGTGAGGAGATGATCGGCATCACCTTGTGGGCCGACGAAACCCCCACGTGCACATGCACACCCCAGATGAGCATCTGCCTGCCCCACCACTGGGTGCGCTTGATCAGTTCGGCGTAGCGCGGGGCGTCGGTCAGCTGGGCGGCCGACCATTTCGCGAAGGGATGGGTCCCGGCGCAGAACAGCTCCATGCCGCGGCCCCGCACGGCACGGCGGACGGTGGACAGCGTTCCGCACAGGTCGTGCATCGCCTCACCGGTGTCGTCGCATATCCCGGTGACGATCTCGACGGTGTTGCGCAGCAGTTCCTTGTGCACGTGCGGGTTCTCGCCGATCTCGGCGATCACCGCGGCAGCCTCGTTGCTCAGCTCACGGGTGCCGGCATCGACGAGAGCGAACTCCCATTCGACACCGACGGTCGGCCGGGGCGACCCGGCGAAATCGATTCGGCGGTCAGCCGGCGGTGATGACACCGCACGCCACCCGACTTCCGGCGTCGCCGGTGGCCATCGTCGTCTGATCCGGGCCGGGGGTGCCGTTGATCTGCTGGTAGCGCTCCGGCGGGATGTTGGCGAAGTTGTCGGCCTTCTCGTGAATGATGATCGCGGTCTTGGCGCCGTCGAGCAGATCCTCGGCCGTGAACGCATCGGTGGTGGTCACCAGCTTGCCCGAGCCGTCGGCACGGACCTGCAGCGAGCTCAGGTCACCGCTGGCGGGATGTCCGGTGTGGCCGGAGACCTGGAAGTGACCACCGGCCGAGTTGAAGTCACCGGGGGCGCCGCCGGTCGGGGCGACGGAGTTGGCCTCGCACTTGCCCACCGAGTGGATGTGCACGCCGTGGAAGCCCGGGGTGAGGCGACCCGGGGTGGTGGTCTCGATCGTCACCGTGGCGAAGCCGTCGGCGAACTGGAAGTCGGCGGTTGCCACCGAGGTACCGTCGGCGGTCTTGAGTTCCGCGGTGAGCGTCTCGCCGGCGCCTGCGGCACTCGCGCCGTGCCCGCCACCGTGCTCTTCCCCGGGCGGCGCCGACGGGGACGGCGATCCGGTCCAGATGGAGGGGGTGGTACCGGGCTCGCTGGAGGCCTGCTCGTTGGGAGGGCTGCAGGCGCTCAACGCGAGGACGGGCGTGGCGAACAGGACGGCGACACTGACGGGCTTCAGCATGGCCCAAAGCCTAGCCGGTGACCACCACGATTACGCCCGGTGGTTGCTCTGCGAGCTCGGGACGCCGGGGCTCGACCGGTGCGTCGAGGAGTTTGCCCACTTCTTCAGCGGATTCACGCTCGCCTTCGGCCTCGCCGAAGAAGACCGTCGTCACGGGAACGTCTGCCAGGGTGAGGTTTCCGGTCTCGGTGACGTTCCAGTCCGCCTCGCGCAGGCGGTTGGCGGTGTTCTCGGCCGCTCCGGCAACTTCGGAGATGTTGTACACACGCACCTCGGCCCTCGGCGCCGGTTTCGGCTCGGCCTTGGCCGACGTCTTGGTGGGTGTGGTCGTCGTCGCACTGGCGACGGCCGGTTGATCCGAGGAGTCGTCGTCGGAACCCAGGGCCTGGAATCCGACCAACAGGAACACCACCCCGAGGAACAACAGCACCATCACCATGGCGCGCAGGGGTAGCTTGGAGGACTCTCGCTGATTCATCGCGTCCACTGTATCGAGCGAATCGCCCGATCCGTCACCGCGTGAGCCTCACTTGCTGATGTCGAAGCCCAGCCGGCGTGCGGCACGGGCCTTCTGCCGGCTGGCGCGCAACCGGCGGAGACGTTTGACCAGCATGGGGTCGGCAGCCAGAGCCTCGGGTCGGTCCACCAACGCGTTCAGCACCTGGTAATACCGTGTGGCCGACATCGAGAACAGCTCTTTGATGGCGTCTTCCTTGCTGCCCGCGTACTTCCACCACTGGCGCTCGAACGCCAAGATGTCGTGTTCGCGCCGGGTAAGCCCATCGGTCAGATCAGAGTCGTCACCGGATTGCTCAGTCCGCGCCATGGCGCCGTCCATATTGCTCCCTGGACCCTTCCGACACTCGAGAAATTACATCGCTGTGGTTCGCGGATCATTCAACCACGGCTTGCTGGGTTGAGGTGACACATAAGCCCGCGAGTCGGCTCACATAAGCTTTTGGTCCATGGCCGTCGTCCCGATCCGCATCGTCGGAGACCCTGTACTGCACACGCCGACCGAACCGGTCCCCGTTGGTCCCGACGGATCCATGCCCGATGATCTGCCCGCGCTCATCCAGGACATGTTCGACACGATGGACGCCGCGAACGGGGTCGGCCTGGCCGCCAACCAGATCGGTGTCGCCAAGCGGTTGTTCGTGTACGACTGCGCCCTCACCCGCGGGAACACATCCCGCCGGCGCGGTGTGGTGATCAACCCCGTGCTCGAGACCTCCGAGGTGCCGGAGACCATGCCGGATCCCGACGAGGACGAAGAGGGTTGCCTGTCGGTGCCCGGCGAGAATTTCCCGACCGGGCGCGCCGCCTGGGCGCGCGTCACCGGCCTGGACGCCGACGGCTCGGAGGTCGTGCTCGAGGGTGAGGACTTGTTTGCTCGCATGCTGCAGCACGAGACCGGCCACCTCGATGGATTCCTGTACCTCGACCGACTTGTCGGACGGTATGCGCGCGCGGCCAAACGGGCCGTCAAGCGCGCCGGGTGGGGCGTCCCGGGTCTGTCGTGGGTGCCCGGTGAGGTACCGGATCCGTTCGGCCACTGATGCCTGAACTGCCCGTCGTCGGCACCCGGGTCAGCCTGCGCCATCGGCTGCCGGCGGACGAGGCCAAACCGCTCACCGACGTGATCGGGTATGTCGAGCAGGTGTCGCCGACGGTGCACGTGCGCACCAAGTCCGGTGAGCTCGTCGAGGTGGAACCCGCGGCGATCGTCAGCGTGCGTGAACTCTCCCACACGCCGGTGCGGGCCTCGGAGATCCGCGCGCTCGAGCATGCCGCCGCGCTCGCGTGGCCCGGCATCGAGCAGCAGTGGCTGGGTGGCTGGTTCGTCCGCGCCGGCAGGGGCGCCACGAGCCGCGCGAATTCAGCTGTACCACTTGACATGTCAGCTCAGATTGCAGACCTTCCCGCGCTCGTCGAGTGGTACCGAACGCGGGGTCTGCCTGCGTGGCTGGCACTGCCGGAGCGGCTGCTGCCGATCCGCGCGGCCGGCATCAAACCGGCGCGCGTGATGGTGCGCGACGTGCCCCGGCACCACCCCGGAGGGGCCCCCCGCACCGACGCCGAGTTCCTGTCCCGGCCCGACGCGGCCTGGCTGGCACGCTACGAGCGCAAGGTGCCGGTCGAGGTCCTCACCGCGGTGCTCGACGGCCGTGTGACGTTCGTCAGCGTCGCGGGCAGCGCCGTCGGGCGCGGCGCGGTGACGTCGGCGCCCGACGGTACGCGGTGGCTGGGCATTTCCTCGGTGCGCGTGGCCGACGAAGCCCGACGCAAAGGGTATGCCCGCGCGGTGTGCGACGGCCTGCTGGCGTGGGGGGCGGCCGAAGGCGCGCAGCGCGCCTACGTGCAGGTCGAGGTCGACAACGCCCCCGCGATCACGCTCTACAGTTCGCTGGGATACCGCCTACACCACCAGACGCGGTACGTGGCGGCCGACGATCTCACCACGCTCCGCTGACGCTGCCGCCGCCGTCGACGCGGACGATCTGGCCCGTGATGTAGCTGGCGTCATCGTGGATGAGTGACGCGATCGCGTGCGCGATCTCGCGCGGTTTTCCCACGCGGCGCATCGGGATGTGTTCGAGGAACTTGCGCTCCAACTCCGAACCCTGCGGGCTGCGCTCGCGGTACATCTCGGTCTCGGTCGGCCCCGGCGCGACCGCGTTGACGGTGATGCCCGACGTGGCCAGTTCGCCGGCCCACGTCCGCGTCACGGTTTCCAGGGCAGCCTTCGCCGCGGCGTACGGCGAGCGCAGCGGGGTGCCCTGGGTGGTCAGGCTCGTGACGTTGACGATGCGACCCCAGCCCGCGTCGAGCATGCCCGGCAAGACCGCCTGGGTGACCTGGACGGCGATCCGCATCGTCATGTCGTACGTCTCGAACAACTGGTCCAGGTCGATCTCGCCGATGCGCCCGAACCGCGCGCCCGCGACGTTGTTCACCACCGCCTCGATCGGGCCGTCGGCCAGCACCACGGCCAGGGCCTCGTCGGTGGCCTTGCGGTCGCTCAGGTCGACCTCGAACATCTTCCCCGGGAAGTCCGGCGACGACGTGCGCGCGAGGCCGATCGGTTGATGACCGTCGGCGGCGAGACGGTCCGCGGTCGCCCTGCCGATTCCCTTCGAGGCACCGCTGATCAGAACCCGTCGTGATGTCATGTGTGTCTCCTGTCTTCTGTCTGTGGCGTTGTCAGGCGTTGCGGCCTTCGATGGCCGTATTGCGTAAACACCGCGGACAGGTCGGATGTGCATAACAACTGCGATATGGGCACATGCGGATCCGGCATGGCCCCCGGAGCACCGCGGGGAATCGAGTCAGTCCTCGCCCGTACCCTGTTTAGCCATGCGGCTGGCCACCTGGAACGTCAACTCGATCCGCACACGCGTCGGCCGGGTCACCGACTGGCTCGCCCGTGCCGAGGTCGACGTGCTGGCCATGCAGGAGACCAAGTGCTCCGACGACAAGTTCCCGGCCATGCCGTTCCTCGAGCTCGGGTACGAGGTGGCATATCACGGCCTCAACCAGTGGAACGGCGTCGCGATCGCATCCCGGGTCGGCCTCGACGATGTGCAGCTCGGGTTCGACGACCAACCCGCGTGGGAGGCCTCGGCCGAGGCGCGCGCCCTCGCCGCGACGTGCGGCGGGGTCCGGGTGTGGAGCCTGTACGTCCCCAATGGGCGCACGGTCGATTCACCGCATTACGCCTACAAACTCGAATGGCTCGCGGCGTTGCGGGACAACGCCCAGAAATGGCTGGCCGACGATCCGCAGGCGCAAATCGCGCTGACCGGAGACTGGAATATCGCCCCCACGGATGAGGACGTGTGGGACATGGACTTCTTCGCCGGTTCTACGCATGTCACCGAAAAGGAACGCGCCGCATTCCGGGCGATCGTCGACACCCAGTTCGCCGACGTGGTCCGGCCGTTCACGCCCGGGCCCGGGGTGTACACCTACTGGGACTACACCCAGCTGCGGTTTCCCAAGCGTCAGGGTATGCGGATCGATTTCATCCTCGGTTCACCCGCGTTGGCGCAGCGCGTCGGGCACGCCGAAATCGTCCGTGAGGAGCGCAAAGGGAAGTCTCCGAGCGATCATGCACCGGTTCTGGTCGAACTGAACTGAGCCGAACTGAACATCAGGTGAATTTGCCCCGATAACCGGGTGCCGACAATTCCGCGACCCCGGATTATCGGTGCTTTGCAGCGAAAAAGTGCACGGCACGGTATCAAGGGTCTCGTACGATTGTTTTCGCTGTCGGCTCGCGCCGGCGGATTACCGCCCAGTTGGGGGAAGCCGTCAACTGACGACTCTTGGAGTGGACAACTATGAAGATCTCACGATTGACCATCGCCGCCGCGGCCGCACTCGCCATTTCGGCGGCCGCGGGGACGACAGGAATGGCGACCGCGTTCGCCGAGGCGGCACAGGCTGCACAGGCCGCACAGGCCAGCCCGCTCGGCAGTCCGGCCACGCTCGCGAACGGCGACGTGGTGCAGGCCTGGACCATCAGCGACCTCAAGCCGAGTTCGGACCCGATCCCGTACGCCGTGCGCGGAACCCTGTGGGAGGCCACGGCCACCGACGAAGCGGTTCGGGGTTCGGTGATCCCGATCGTGTCGAACCTCAACGCCAGGACCGCTGGCGGCGAGAACTATCGCGTGTTGTTCCAGGTGGCCACACCGCAAGGCGTCAACCCGTCGACGCTCGCACAGGGCCAGAAGACCACGGGCAAGATCTATTTCGACGTCACCGGTGAAGCACCGACCAGCGTCGTCTACAACGACGGTGAGCGGGATCTGCTGACCTGGTCACAGACTTCTTCGTCGGCCACATCGCCGCGTCCGGCGGCAACCGGATCGGGAACGACGGTGTCCACCCCGGCCCGCACGATGCCGGTCACGCCGGCCGCACCCGCGTCGAACGCCCCCGCCACCGAGCTCGCGCCCGAGTCGCCCGCCGTCGCACCCACAGGCACCGCCCCGGCCGCCACACCCGGCGCCGGCGCCGCCGCCACCGACATCCCGGGCAGCACGGTCCCGCCAGTCGCAGAGGACGCCACGCCCGAGCAGTTGGGCGCGCCGCTTCCGCAGGACACCGTCTCACCCGGTGAGAGCGTGGGCACCCCGTTGCCCGCCGCGGTCCAGCAGGCGCCCGCGGCCCCGGCAGCTCCTGCGCCCGCTCCCGCGGCTCCGGCGCCGGGCGCACTCGAGGCGCCGGCCGCACCACCCGCGCCTGCCGCGACGGCACCTGCACCGGGCGGGCCTCCTGCTGCGCCTGTGACGCCGGCGCCTGCGGACGGGGCGACCACGCCCACCGTCCCGGCCGGCAGTGATGCACCGCTGACCGCGGGCGGCATCCCGACGCTCGTGCCCGCGGCGAACGTCCCGACGCCCTGACACGATTGCGCTTCCGCGCCGAGATCGACGTCATTGTCGTAAATCCTCACCGGTAACGACAATTCCGTCGGTCTCGGCGTGTCTGCGTGCCCGGCCCGGTCAGGCCTCGTTGTCGGCGCCCGCCTCCGTCCCGTACCGGCCCGCGTTGAACAGCGACGCGATCGCACCGATCACCATCATCACCGCGGCCGCGATGAACACGACCGTGAGACCGGCATGGAACGGTTCGGTGATCAACTGCGGGAAGAACTGCTGACCGGTCAGCACGTCGGCGTTGACGCCGGGCTGCTGCAACGCGTGGTAGGGCTCGAGGAGTTCGGCGATCGGGTTGTATCCCAGGAACGCCGCGAACAGGCTGCCCACCGGCGGCAGATTCGCCACCTCGTGTGCGACCGATTCCGAAACACCTTGCTCTGTGAGGCCCGCACTCATCGCGGTGGGTAGCGATCCGGCGAGGCCGACGATCATCAACGAGAAGAAGATGCCGATCGACAACGACGATCCGGCGTTGAAGAACGTCGCACGCACGCCTGAGGCGGCGCCGCGTTCGCTCGCCGGCACCGCGGACATCACGGCCGCGGAGTTGGGTGCGGTGAAGATGCCGCCGCCCAGGCCGTTGAGGAACACCAGGACCGCGAACAGCCAGTAGTCGAAGTCGACGGGGATCATCACCAGCGCGACGAACGTGATGGCCATGAGCACCATGCCGCCGACGGTGAACGGGCGGGCGCCGTAGCGGTCCGACAGCGACCCGGCGAGCGGGCCCGACACCAGGAACCCGATGGTCATGGGCAGCATGTAGATGCCCGCCCACAGCGGGGTGGACTCGAAGCTGTAGCCGTGCAACGGAAGCCAGATCCCCTGCAGCCAGATGATCAACATGAACTGCAGGCCGCCCCTGCCGACTGACGACATCAGCCCGGCCAGGTTGCCCATGCCGAATGCCGTCGAGCGGAACAGCCGGATGTTCATCATCGGGTTCGGCACGCGGAGTTCGATGAGGCAGAACGCGACCAACAAGACGATCCCGGCGATGATCGCTCCGAGCACGAACGGACTGGTCCACCCGGTGGTCGAGTCACCGTATGGCTGGATGCCGTAGGTGATGCCGGTGAGCAGCACCGTCAGCCCGATGCCGAACGTGAGTGTCCCGGCCCAGTCCAGCTTGCCGGGGCTGCGGACGCCGAGTTCCTTGAGCGAGCGGTAGCTCCAGATGGTGCCGAGGATGCCGACCGGCACGCCCACCCAGAAGATCGCGCGCCAGTCCCACTCCGAGAGCACACCGCCGATCAGCAGGCCGAGGAAGGACCCGGCGACAGCAGAGACCATGTTGGTGCCGAGCGCCATGCCGCGCTGGTTGGCGGGGAAGGCGTCGGTGAGGATCGCCGACGACGACGCCATCAGCATCGCGCCTCCGACGCCCTGCACGACGCGCCACGCGATCAGCCACACCGCACCCCCACCGAGATCGAACGGGTCGACCGACAGCGCGACCGCCGCGACGGTGAACACCACGAAGCCCAGGTTGTAGATCCGTACCCGCCCGTACATGTCCCCGAGGCGACCGAACAACACCACCAGCACGGCCGTCACCACGAGGTAGCCCATCAGCATCCACAGCAGATAGCTGACGTTTGCCGGGTCGAGCGGATTGAGGCCGATGCCGCGGAAGATGGCGGGCAGCGAGATCAATACGATCGACGCGTTGATGGTCGCCATCAGGGTGCCCAGCGTGGTGTTGGACAGCGCTATCCACTTGTAGAACGGGTGGTCGTGGTCCATTCGCTTGCGGCGCCGGGCGGTTTCGGCCTGCGCGGCGTCCGCGGGTTTCGTCATCTCTGTTTCAGTCGTCATTCCGTCTTCGCTCTATGTATCGCAAAACACCGGGCAGCTTTGCCCCAACGTCGGTGCCCCGACTTCGCCGGGAGCGCACGGATCACCCGGGCGCGGCTCTGGTCGGAGCGTCGTCAGTACACCAAAACACATATATTACCTATATAAATTCTTGCAGTAAATCGCGCCCCGGTTCCGCAACGCGACGATCTGCGCTAGGTTCAGCGACGGCAGAAAAAAACCGCGGGAGTGCGCACCGAGCGCGCTGAGAGGACAGCTGGGGCTGTCGACCGTATGAACCTGACCGGGTAATGCCGGCGTAGGGAGATCGAATGTCTGATGTTTTTGTCGACCCGTCTGTGACGCCCGTCGCGGCCCCGACTGTGACGCCCACGGTCACAACCGGGCCCATCACGGGAAGCACCAAGACCTATCGGGAGCTGCACCATCCTGGCATCGACGCCCCGTTACGGGTGCCGTTCCGCCGGGTGAACCTGACCGACGGGGACCACCTGGACCTGTACGACACGTCCGGTCCCTACACCGACCCGGACGCCGTCATCGACCTCGACAAGGGCCTGCCCCATCGACCCGGGGTGGTGCGCGACCGCGGCACGCAGCTGCAACGCGCCCGCGCCGGTGAGATCACCGCCGAGATGGCGTTCATCGCCGAGCGTGAAGGCGTTTCCCCCGAGCTCGTGCGGTCCGAGGTGGCCCGTGGCCGTGCGGTGATCCCGGCCAACCACAACCATCCCGAGAGCGAGCCGATGATCATCGGCAAGGCGTTCGGCGTGAAAGTCAATGCCAACATCGGCAATTCGGCCGTCACGTCCTCGATCGCCGAGGAGGTCGACAAGATGGTGTGGGCGACGCGCTGGGGCGCCGACACCATCATGGACCTGTCGACCGGCCGCGACATCCATCTGACGCGTGAGTGGATCCTGCGCAACTCCCCGGTGCCGGTCGGCACCGTGCCCATGTACCAGGCGCTCGAGAAGGTCAAGGGGGATCCGACCGCGCTCAGCTGGGATGTCTACCGCGACACCGTCATCGAGCAGTGCGAGCAGGGTGTGGACTACATGACCGTGCACGCCGGGGTGCTCCTGCGGCACATCCCGCTGACAGTCGACCGGGTCACCGGGATCGTGTCGCGCGGCGGGTCGATCATGGCGGCCTGGTGCCTGGCGCATCACACAGAATCTTTCCTGTACACCCACTTCGAGGAACTGTGCGAGATCTTCGCCCGCTACGACGTGACGTTCTCGCTCGGTGACGGGCTGCGCCCCGGGTCGATCGCCGACGCCAACGACGCGGCCCAGTTCGCCGAGTTGCGCACGCTGGGTGAGCTCACCACGATCGCGAAAAGCCATGGCGTGCAGGTGATGATCGAGGGGCCAGGCCATGTGCCCATGCACAAGATCGTGGAGAACGTGCGCCTGGAGGAGGAACTGTGCGAGGAGGCACCGTTCTACACCCTGGGACCGCTGGCCACCGACATCGCGCCGGCCTACGACCACATCACCTCGGCGATCGGCGCGGCGATCATCGCGCAGGCCGGCACCGCGATGCTGTGCTACGTCACCCCGAAGGAACATCTGGGCCTGCCGAACCGCCAGGACGTCAAGGATGGCGTGATCGCCTACAAGATCGCCGCCCACTCGGCCGATCTGGCGAAGGGCCATCCCCGCGCGCAGCAACGCGACGACGCATTGTCCAAGGCTCGGTTCGAATTCCGGTGGCACGACCAGTTCGCGCTGTCGCTGGACCCTGACACGGCCCGTGAGTTCCACGACGAGACGCTGCCCGCCGAGCCGGCGAAGACCGCACACTTCTGCTCGATGTGCGGGCCGAAGTTCTGCTCCATGCGGATCACGGCCGATCTGAAGGACTCGATCCGTGATGCGATGGACCAGAAATCGGCCGAGTTCGCCGAACACGGAAACCGCGTGTATCTACCGTTGACATCGTGAGGACCGACGTGGAGCTGCTACCGCTGACCGCCCCGGGGCAGACCCCGACGCGGGTGATGACGATCGCGGGCACCGATTCCGGTGGCGGCGCGGGCATCCAGGCGGACCTGCGCACGTTCGCGATGCTGGGAGTGCACGGCTGCGTCGCAGTTGCGGCCGTCACGGTGCAGAACTCCGTGGGGGTCAAGGGTTTTCACGAGGTCCCGGTCGACATCATCGCGGGCCAGATGCAGGTGGTGGTCGAGGACATCGGTATCCAGGCCGCCAAGACGGGCATGCTGGCGTCTGCGGAGATCATCGACGCGGTCGCCGACACGTGGCGCGGACTGGGCACCGACGCCCCACTGGTCGTCGACCCGGTGTGCGCGTCGATGCACGGTGACCCGCTGCTGCACCCCAGTGCCCTCGACTCGGTTCGCAGCGAGTTGTTCCCGATCGCGTCGCTGGTCACGCCCAACCTCGACGAGGTCCGGCTCATCACCGGTATCGAAGTGGTGGACGAGGCCACGCAACGCGACGCGGCCAAGGCACTGCACGCGCTGGGCCCCAAGTGGGCACTGGTCAAGGGCGGGCACCTGCGCACGTCGGCGCAGAGCCCCGACCTGCTGTACAACGGCACCGACTTCTACGAGTTCGAAGCCGAGCGGATCGACACCACGCACGATCACGGCGCAGGCGACACCCTCGCCGCGGCCGCGGCATGCGCACTGGCACACGGCATGGATATGCCGGGCGCGGTGGCGTTCGCCAAGGAGTGGGTCACCGAATGTCTGCGTGCGGCATATCCGTTGGGCCACGGCCACGGTCCAGTGTCGGCACTGTTCAGGTTGCACCGTGGAGCGTGACGCGCGCCGAGGTCTCGAGGCCATCGCCGGCGTCGCCCATGAACCGGAAGCCGATCCGCGCGGTGTCGTGGTGCTCACCCACGGCGCGGGTGGCAACCGGGACGGCGCGCTGTTGACCCGGATCTGCGACGAGTGGGCCGGGCGCGGCTGGCTGGCCATCCGCTACAACCTGCCGTACCGGCGGCGCCGTCCCAAGGGCCCGCCGTCGGGATCTGCCAAGGCCGATCAGGAAGGCGTCGCCGAGGCCGTCGCGTTCGCCCGGAGCCTCACCGACGGGCCGGTCCTCGCCGGCGGCCATTCGTACGGAGGGCGGATGACCTCGATGGTGGCCGCCGAGACCGGCCGAGACACCGGCGGTATGGACGTGCTGACCCTGTTCTCGTATCCGGTGCACCCACCCGGTAAGCCCGAGCGGGCCCGCACCGAGCATCTGCCGAACATCACTGTGCCGACCGTGTTCACGCACGGGTCATCGGATCCGTTCGGCACGATCGACGAGGTCACCGCCGCCGCGGCGCTGGTGACCGGACCCACCGAGGTGGTCGCGATCGACGGGGCCCGCCATGACCTCGGGTCCAAGACGCACAACGTCCCGGCCCTCGCGGTCGACGCCGCCCTGAGGTTGCTCGATATCGTCAGGGCATGACCACTCCGCCCGGTCCCCCACCGCCGCCGTACGGCGCTCACGGTTATCCGCCGCCTCCCCCGCTTCCGTACGGGGGCGACACCGGCCACATCCCGCCGCCGCCGCAGAAGAGGCGGCCGCGCCTGCGGGTGCTCGTCGCGGCGGTCGTGGTGCTCGCGATGCTCGTCGCCGGTGCGGCCGTGGCGCTGTATTACATGAGCGAGCGCGACGCGACGGAGGCCGCGGAAGTCAAGGTCGGTGACTGCCTGGCCGAGATTCCCGACAGCAGCCGCGTGCTCTATGTGCAGACCGTGGCGTGCGATCAGCCGCACAAGGGCGAGGTGTTCTCGGTGATGCAGATGCCCGACGGCGACTTCCCCGGCGAGTCGGCGGTGCTGGAGTACACCGACAAGTGCGGACCCGCGCTCAAGCAGTATGCGCCCGCGGCGGCCGACGACGCGGCGATCCGGACGCTGGTGCTGTACCCGACGGCCGATTCGTGGCAACGCGGGGACCGGACGGTCACGTGCATCGCGACCAGCGAGAACAGCAGGACCGGGAAAATAGGGTAACGCGCTACCTGAACGCCACGCTTCGCGCGGGCCGACACTCGAAGCATGGTCGAGATCGACAGTCGCCCCGCGACGGAGTTGCCGCTCGCGCCGCGCAATCCGCTGCCCTACCGCGAGCAGATCCGCTGCCTGCGCTCGTTCGTCGACGGTATGCGGAGATTGTCTGACGCCGGTGGCCCGGTCACCCGCATCGTCCTGGGACCGCGTCGGCTGCTGCCTCAGGCGCTGCTGATCACGTCGCCGCAGGGCGCCCACGATGTACTGAGTCTTCCCGACTCGGTCGCCGATCGCGGCGGGTCCCGCAACATGCGCGAACTGCAGCGCCTGATGGGCGGCAATCTCCTTGACCTGACTCATGATCGGTGGTTGCCACGGCGGCGCACATTGCAGCCGCTGTTCACCAAGAAGCATGTGCCCAGCTTCGCCGGCCATATGGCGGCCGCGGCACAAACGGTGGCCGACTCATGGGTCGACGGAGCGACCGTCGATCTGGACAAGGCGTGCCGGGCCTTGACCTTACGGGCCCTGGGACGCTCGGTGTTCGGCGTCGACCTCGACGATCGTGCCGAAGACGTCGGCCCTGCGTTGCGCACTTCGCTGTCGTGGGTGTCCGACCGTACGGTGCGGCCCGTGAACCTGCCGCAGTGGGTGCCCACCCCGGCACAACGCAAGGCTCGTGCAGGAAACGCCGTCATGCACGGCCTTGCCACCGAGATCCTCGCGGATGTGCGCGCGGATCCCGACCTCGACGCGCCGTTGGTGCGCGCACTGCTGGAGGCCCGCGACCCGGAGACGGGACGCGGCCTCACCGATGCCGAGATCTGCGACGAGTTGGTGCTTTTCGTGCTAGCGGGACACGACACCACGTCGACGACGGTGTGCTACGCGCTTTGGGCGCTGGGCCGTAACCCCGAGATTCAGGGCCGCGTGCACGCCGAGGTCGCCGCCCTCGGTGACCGTGAACTGACCACCGACGACGTCGGCAAGCTCACCTACACGGTGTGGGTTTTGCACGAGGCGCTGAGGCTGTGCCCACCGGGGGCCGCGACGACACGGATGCTCAACAAGGACGTCGCCGTCGACGGCTATCGTGCCGAGGCAGGCACCATCGCGATCGTCAACTTCTACGTCATGCACCGCAACCCGGCCCTGTGGGACCACCCGGAGCAGTTCGACCCCGAGCGGTTCAGCCCGGAGCGTTCGGTGGGCCGGAACCGTTGGCAGTACCTGCCTTTCGGTGGCGGGCCACGCTCGTGCATCGGCGATCACTTCGCGATGCTGGAGGCCACGTTGGCGTTGGCCACCGTCGTGCGCGCGGTGTCCGTCGAGTCCCAGGAATCCGACTTCCCGGTGGAGACCCCCTTCACCGTGATCGCCGCGGCGCCGGTTTTGGCCCGTGTCACCAGGAGGTAACCGCAATGAAGTTCATCGTGCACTGGACGCAGTCGCAGGCCGGCTTCCGCGATGCGGTCGACAAGTTCAAGAAGACCGGTGCCCAGGTGCCCGAGGGGGTGACGTTGCTGGGCCGTTGGTGGGGCATGAACGGGCAGGGCTTCGCCATCGTCGAGACCGACGATGCCAAGGCGATGTTCGAGTCCGCGGCCGAATGGGGGGAGTTCCTCACGATGGACGTCACCCCTGCCGTCGAGGACGCCGAGGCCGGTGAGGTTCTGGCGAAGCTCTACTGAGGCAGGGTGGTTCAGACGCCGGCCGGCATCGCCGGCCGCGCGTCGAAGCCGACCAGTGCCTGCACGACGTGGGCGACCCGGAATGCCGTCGCCTCGTCGTGCGGATGGCTGACGATCTGGACTCCCGTGGGCACCCCTTCGCCGGACAGCCCACTGGGCACCGAGAGCACCGCGCAGTGGTTGGCCACATTGAAGGGGCTGGTCATGTGGCCTTCCCAGTAGTGCTCGCGGTGACCGGCTTCGGTGTCGATGCCGTCGAGGTAGTCACCGTCGGCGCGCAGCGACGTCACGGCCGACGTCGGGCACAGCAGGACGTCGATGTCGCGCATGGCGACCGCCAGTTCGTGCTGTACGCGGGCGTCTGCGGCCAGTGACTGCACCAGCGGACAACGCTGCGCCGCGGCTGCCGCGTCCTCGATGAACCTTCGGGTATAGGCCGCGAGTTCGCCTTCGCCGCCCCGGGTTTCGCGCACCATGGCGGGGCCGAGGATGTGACCGAAGTGCGCGAAGATCGTGTCCCTGATCTGCGCGGTGGTCCAGGGCAGCGCAACGTCGACGATCTCCGCGCCGGCCCCGCCGAGCAACTCGGCCACCGCACGCGTGTTGGCGGCGACGGACTGCGCGACGGGGAAGTCGCCGAGGTGCACGGACAGTCCGATCCGCAGACCCTGCACGCCGCCGGTCCGCAGTGGCGACCGATTCACCGGGCCCCACGACGCGTGGTCGACGGCGTGACGGCCCGCCATGACCGCGCTCAGCAATGCGACGTCGGCCACGGTGCGGCCCATCGGTCCGTCGCCGCGGTACCAGTCCGCGGCCAGGGGTGGCACGCCCGGGATGCGTCCGTACGGCGCCTTGTACCCGACCGTGCCGGTGAAACCCGCGGGAATGCGGGTGGATCCGGCGATGTCGGACGCAGTGGCCAGCGTGGTGAACCCGGCGGCCAGCGCCGCACCCGCGCCGCCGGACGAGCCGCCCGGTGAGGTCTGGGGGTTCCACGGGTTGCGGGTGATGCCCCACATGGGTGAGTGGGTGACGGTGGCGCAGCTGAACTCCGGGCTGGTGGTGCGCGCGTGGATGATGCCACCGGCGGCCTTGATCCGTTCGACGACGGGATGGTCATGCTCGGCGATACGCCCGCGGTGTGCCGCGAGCCCCTGCTCCAGGCGCAGGCCGGCGATGCCGTGCTTCTCCTTGGTGGCCACGGTCAGCCCCAGCAGCGGCGGGGGCTCGTCGCCGGACGCCGCGCACCGCGTGTAGATGTCGGCGGCCGCGCGGGCCTGTGCCCGTGCGTCGTCGAACAGGGTCTCGGTGAAGGCGTTGACACCGGTGGTGCGGTCCCCGTTCTGCGCCTCGATCTGCGCGATCTGTGCATCGAGCACATCCAGCGGCGAGAGTTCGCGGCTGCGGAAGGCTCTTCTGGCCTCGGTGGCGCTCAGATACGCCAACGGTGTCATGACGCCTGTGCCCATCAGGCCACCGTCTCCGGGGCGAGCGCACCGTGCACCATCTCCCAGGCCACTCCGGTCAGTGCGTCGACCCCGGCGACCATGTCGTCGTCGGTGCTGAACTCACGCTCACAGTGGCTGACCCCGTCGACCGACGGGATGAACATCATCACGGTGGGCACGATGCGGTTCATGGGCACCGAGTCGTGCCCGGCCATGGTGCGGATGGGCCGTACGCTGAGCCCGAGGTCGGCGGCGACCTTCTGGGTCAGCTCGATGCCTGCCTGCGGGAAGCGCTGGATGTCGCGGATGTCGAAGTCGCGCACGTTGATCCGGATGTCGTGCTCTTCGGCGATCTTGGCGATGTCGGCGAGCAGGCTCGACCGCGCGGCCACGACGATGTCGGGTGAGGCCGAGCGCAGGTCGGCCACCAGGTGCACGCGGCGGGGCACCACGATCGGTGAGTTGGGTTCGACCGTGAAGCGGCCGACCGACGACACGATCGCCTCGTCCTCGAACTGGCCGACGACGTCGTGCACCAGCAGTACCACCTTGCTGGCGGCCACCAGGGCGTCGCGGCGGTCGGCCATCGCGGTGGCACCGGTGTGTGACTGCTCGCCGAGCACCTCGATGTCGAGTTTCTGCGTGTACCAGGAGTAGTCGACCGCGCCGAGCGCGATGCCCTCGCGCTCCAGGATGCGGCCCTGCTCGATGTGGATCTCGGCGTAGCCGGCGACCTCGGGCCGCGGATCGGTGCCGCGGTAGCCGATCTGGGCCAGCGCCTCGGCGACCGAGACACCCGAAAGGTCACGGACCGAAAGCATCTCGTCTTCGTCCATGAGTCCCGCGAACACCGAGGACCCCATGATCGACGGGGCGAACCTGCCGCCTTCTTCGTTGAACCAGTTGACGACCGCGAGGTTGTACCGCACCTCCCCGGTGTCGGTGCCGGTGCCGCCCTTGATCCGTTGTTCGACGCGTTCGGCCGCGTGCAGTGCGGCGATGACGCCGTAGGCGCCGTCGAAACGCCCGCCGAGCGGCTGGGAGTCCAGGTGCGACCCGATCAGGATGTACGGCGCGCCCGGGACGAATTCGACGAGCGCGAACATGTTTCCGATGCCGTCGACGCGCAGTTCCCACCCGCGATGGGCGGCGAACGCGGCGAACCAGTCGCGGCTCAGTTTGTCCTCCGGGGTGGCGGCCTGCCGGTCGACACCGTTGTTCTCGGTGGCGCCGAAGGTGGCGACGTGATGGAAGTCGGCGAGAAATGCGTGTGCAGACATGGTGATTCCTTGGTTGTCGGGTTCGTGCTCAGCCGATGCGGCGGCGGGTTTCGGGCACCCGCGCGAATATCAGCAGGAGCAGGACCACCGCGGCGGCCGCGGCCATGTAGTAGCCGGGGGCGGCGTCGAGTTCGGTCGAGGACACCAGCATCGTGCCGATGAACGGCGCGGTCCCGCCGAACACCGCGTAGGCGACGTTGTAGCTGATCGCCGCGGACGTGAAACGTGTTGCCGTGGTGAAGACCTCGACGAAGAACGTGTAGCACCCGCCGCCGTAGATGCACAGCGGCACCACGAACAGCAGCTGCCCCACCATCGCGAGCCCCAGCGACCCGCTGGTGACCAGCATGAAGCACGGGATGGACAGCACCGCGATGGTGGCCGATCCGGCGATCAGCATGGGCTTGCGTCCCACGCGGTCGCCGATGATGCCGCCGACGGGCAACAGCAGCGCGTAGAACGCCATGGCGATCGCGTTGATCAGCAACGACTGTTCGCGGCTCAGATTTCCGGTGGTCTGGACGTAGGAGACGAAATAGCCCGAGAGGAAGTAGAAGCCCATGGCCGTCAACCCCATGACGAAGATGACCTGCGCCATCCGGACCTTGTTCTCGCGGAACGTCTCCCGGATCGGGCTGAACTCCTTGTGCTCGTGCTTGGCCAGCACCTGCTTGAACGCCTCGGATTCCTCGGTCTTGGCGCGGATCCACACACCGAAGACCGCGAGCGGCAGCGCGAGCAGGAACGGGATGCGCCACCCGTAGGATTCGAACGCGGCGGCCGGCATGGTCGAGGACAGGATCAGGATCAGCGTGCCGCCCACCACTGACGGCAGCGCGGTCGCGGCGATCGTGATGTTGAGCCAGAACCCGCGGCGGTCCAGTGGCGCGTGCTCGAAGACGAACGCGGGAGCACCGACGGATTCGCCGCCCGCGGAAAAGCCCTGGATCAGCCGGCACGTGACGAGCAGGATGGGCGCGGCGATGCCGATGCTGGCGTGTGTCGGCAGCATGCCGATCAGGGCGGTGGCCGTGCCGATCAGCAACAGTGTGAGAAACAGGACCTTGCGGCGACCGATGCGGTCACCGAGGGCGCCGAAGAACAGCCCGCCCAGTGGGCGCACGAAGAACGCCACGCCGAACGTGGCGAAGGTCGCGAGCAGACCGGCCAAGCTGCTGCCGCCGGGGAAGAACAGCTTCGCCAGCGTCACCGCGGACAGGCCGTAGAGGGTGAAGTCGTAGAACTCGATGAACTGTCCGATGCCGCCCCCGGCGAGCACCCGTTTCTGCATGCCGGTGCTGGGCTGCTTGTCGGACGGCTGCGACGCGGTGGGGGCGGTATCGGGGATTTCTGCGGCTTCCGGCTGTTCTGTCTTTGTCATGTGGGCTCTCAGTCGTCGGAGATCCTGGTTGGGCCCCAGCATTGTGACCGCGCTCTCACAAGTCCAACGAAAACAATTGCACAACCTGATCGACAGAATCGATCAGCGCTGGACTGTCGCGGCATGGAGGTCCACACACACGTCTTCGACCGCCTTGGCCTTCCGGGTCAGGCGCGCGTCGCGCAGGCGCACCAGAACCACTTCGATGGGCGGGACGTCGTCGGCCAGGTCGAGGGCGACGATCCGCCGCCCGGCGTACGTGAGGTCGTGGACCAGCCGCCGGTTCAGCACCGAGTAGCCCTGTCCCAGCCCCACGTAGGAGCGCACCGTCTCGTATCCGGACACGAAGTGCCGGATACGAGGCCTCAGCCCGAGGCGCTTGAAGATGTCGAGGTAGTACTCGCGGCTGTGCTTGAGGTCGAGGAGCACGAACGGTTCGTCCTCGAAATCGCGGAGGTGTACCGCCTGCTCGGGGCGGGCCGCGCGCGGATGGTCGGCCGAGACCAGCACGTGCGGCGGGATGCGTTCGAGCGTCCGGTAGTCGAACTCGGTGCCGACGCCGAGGTCGTACATCACCGCGATTTCGCAGATGCCGTCGCGCACGGCGCGCATGAGCGTTTCCTGGTCGCCCTCCAGGAAGGTCAGCTTGATGCCGGGGTGACGTTTCTCGACGGCGGTGAGGATGTTCGGCGCGTGAAACGGTGCGATGGGCGAGAAGATGCCCACCACGAGATCGCCGACGAGTTCCTCACGTTCGGCGCGCACCGACTGGTACAACTGGTCGGCATCCTCCAGGACGGTCTTGGCACCGATCAGCAGTCTGCGGCCCTCGGCGGTGAGGCGCAGGCCACGGCTGGAGAGCCGCTGGAACAGCTCGGCGCCGACCTCGCGCTCGAGCTGGTGGATCGCCGCCGACAGCGTCGACTGGGTGACGTTGAGGTCGAGCGCGGCCGCCCGCATGTTCTCGTGCCGCGCGACGGCCGTGAAGTACCGCAATTGCACGAGGGTGAACGACTTCGCCATGTCCGAATCATTATCCCGATTCGCCGGAAGGTCTCGACAAAATACCCGGTACCTGCGGTACTGTCTGCGGCATGCGATCGGGGGTGCACGACGCGGTGATCGTCGGGGCCGGCTTTGCCGGAATCGGGGCGGCGATCCAGCTCAAACGGATGAAGTTCGACGATTTCGTGGTCCTGGAACGCGAAGACGACCTGGGCGGCACCTGGTACGTCAACCACTACCCCGGCTTGGCCGTCGACGTGCCCACCACGACGTACTCGTATTTCTTCGAGCCCAATCCGAACTGGTCACGACTGTTCTCCACGGGCACCGAAATCAAGAACTACGCCGACGACGTGGCCGACAAGTACGACGTCCGCCGCCACATCCGCTTCAACACCACCGTCACCGGCGCCCGATGGGACGAAGACGACGCCGTCTGGCGGCTTTCGCTCGCCGGTGGCGAGCAACTGCGGGCGCGTTTTCTGATCACCGCCACCGGGTTCCTGTCCCAGCCGCGCACTCCCGACATCCCGGGCATCACCGAATTCGACGGCAAGGTCATCCACACCACCGACTGGGACGACGAGTACTCACTGCACGGCCGTCGCGTCGCCATCATCGGCACCGGCGCCACCGCCGTGCAGCTGATCCCTGAACTGGCCGAGCGCGTCGCCGAGCTGACGGTCTACCAGCGCACCCCGATCTGGGTGGTGCCGAAGATCGACGTGCGGTTCCCGCCTGCGATCAAGAGGCTGTTCACGCGCGCCCCGCTGACCCAGCGCGCGCTGCGCGCGTTCACCGACGCCATCTACGCGTTCATGGTCGACACCGCCGTGCTCAAACACCGGTACTTCCGTCGGCTCAACATCGCCGCGGCCGACCTCGGCCGGCTGCACCTGGCGGCATCGATCCGGGATCGCGACCTGCGCCGCAAGCTGACGCCTGACTACGACTTCGGTTGCAAACGGCCCACATTCTCCAACAGCTACTACCGCGCGTTCACCAAGCCGCACGTGCACCTGCAGGCCGACGGGATCGACCACATCGAGCCTGACGGGATCGTCAACGCCGACGGTGGCAAGACCGTGATCGACACGCTGGTGCTCGCGACCGGATTCGATTTGTGGGAGGCCAACTTCCCGGCGATCGAGGTGATCGGCAGGCAGGAGCGCAACCTCGGCAAGTGGTGGCGCCAGACGAGATTCCAGGCGTACCAGGGCGTCTCGATGCCGCACTTCCCCAACTACCTGAGCCTGGCGAGCCCGTATGCGTTCCTCGGCCTGAACTTCTTCAACACCATGGAGTACCAGATGCGGCTCATGGAGCGGCTGTTCGGTGAGGTGAAGCGGCGTGGGGCGCGAACCTTCGAGGTCACCGAGGACGCCAATCGGCGATACCTCGACCGGATGACCGACCTTCTCGGTGATTCACTGTTCACCCTCGGCAACTGCGCATCGGCACGGTCGTACTATTTCAATCCGAGCGGCGAGGCAACGCTGCTCCGGCCGATGACGACCCGAAGGGCCGTCGTGGAAGCCTCACGATTCCCGTTGAGCGACTACATCTTTGCCTGACCAGAGAGGATCATCCATGACACAAGACAAGAAGAACTCCACCGTGGCCAGACTTGCCGGCCTCGGCCTGGCCGGTGTCGGCCTCGCGCACTTCGCCAGGCCGCAATTGTTCGAGTCGATCACCACACCGGCATTCCCGCGCGATACCCGTAAGCACATCTACACCAACGGCGGCATCGAGACCGTGCTGGGGCTGGCGCTGAGCACCCCCAAGACGCGGCGGCTCGGGACCATCGGAACCCTCGGCTATCTCACCTACCTCGCCGGCAACGCCGTCCGTAACCGGTAGCGGCCCAACAACACCAGATCGATCATGGTCGCCACCACGGCCCGGGCCGGCTCGCAATTCTGGTACTCCATGAGCCGGCCCAGGTCGATCACCAACGCCATCGCGGCATGAACGGCAAACCTCGCCTGCCCGGCGGACCACTGCGGGCGCACCGGCATCACGACGTTGACCCACGATTCGACGGCCGAAAGCTGCAGGTCGCGCAGGATCTTCTGGTCCGCCGGGGTCATGTTGAGCCGCTCGGTGTAATAGACGTGCTCCAACTCGGGACGCTCGAAGGAGCGGACGACGTAGTCGTCGATCAGGGCAGCCAGGATTTCCTCGGGCTCGCCTCCGGCGTTGAGGATTTCGGCCATGTCGGCCGACAGTCGGTCGGCCGCGCGACGGAACCCCGCGGCCAGGATGTCGGCCTTGCCCGAGAAGTAGCGGTAGATCCCCGAGGCCGGCATGCCGACCGCTGCGGCGATGTCCTCCATCGTGGTGTCCCGGTAGCCGTTCTGGTTGAACAACCGCATCGATTCGGTAAGCAGCGCTTCGTATTTGGTCGCGCTCACCGCGCTCGGTGCGGGCGCCGTGACGGCGGTGGTCTCGGGAAGCTCGGGCAGTTCGGCCGCCAGCACACTGTCGACGATCTCGCCGAGCACATCACGGATTTGGCCGGCGGGGAGTTTGGCGCGGTGGTCCACGACGCTGCCGATCACGCTGAGCGCAGCGGTCGACAACATCCAGCGTTCCCGCGACGTCAGTTCCGGCCGCATCGTCCGCAGCGGGCGTTGGATCCGGTGGTGCACGGTGCGCATCTGCGCGTTCAGGGCCGCCTGATCGTCGTCGTTGAGGTACCTGGCCTCCCAGCGGTACAGGCCGCCGGATTCCCGGTTCGCCAGCGACGTGTCGGTCAGCGCACCGGCGAGGCGGCGCAACTGCTCGGGCGGGTCGGCCCCGTCCTCGGTATCGGCAAACGTGGTGCAGTCGACGAGTTGTTGCCCGAGATTGAGCACGGCGTCGCGGAACAGCTCGTACTTGCTGGAGTAGTGCCGGTACAGGGCGGCCGCGGAGATCCCGACCCGCGACGCGATGGCCTCCATGCTCACACCGTGATAGCCCAGCGCGCTGAACGCCTCCGCAGAAGCCCGCGCGATCTGGGCTTTTCGGTCTTTGGGCCGACGCCGCACGGTTACAGAACCGCTCGTGGTCGGACCGAGCGGGGTGCGCGCCATGTGGTCACGATAAACGGGCCCACCGATCCGGTCAAAGGCGCGGACCCACGGCGAACGGTCATTAACATAGGCGGCGTTGTGGCCGGATGGGGGTCCTGTGCTCAGCAGATCGCGTCGCCTGCCGGCGTACCAGGCTGCCGTCGGCGAACTGATCGGCCATCTGCGCAACATGGAGAACCTCGAAGCCGTGGTGTCGTTCCTCGGGGCCATCGTGTCCTGGCCGGCGCTGCTGTTCTCCGACGCGTGCACGACACGAAGGGGACACCATGAGTTATCGCGCGGTCTACATCGGCATCGCCGGGGCGATCATCCTCGGTATCGGCCTTTACTTGATGAGCATGACCGTCTACCTCGACGACTTCGACCGGTACGGTATGCAAATTCCCTGCGGCACATCTTTTTCGGCGCACCTGACGCAGGCCGAGGTGGCCGGCGCCGAGTACGTCGACAGGTGCGGTTCTGCCCTGGTGACGCGTCGGCTGTGGACGATCCCGGTGGTGGCGCTCGGTGCGCTGGCGCTCGTCGCGGTGCTGTTCCGGGCGGCGACGTCGTCGTCACACCAATCGCTCATCCCCAACCGCGACACGGACTGATCTACGATCACGGGCGTGTCCACGCCCGGGGGTCTGCAACGCAGGCTCGGCACCGTCGACGCGGTGACCATCGGGCTGGGGTCGATGATCGGCGCGGGGATCTTCGCCGCGCTCGGGCCTGCGGCCGCGGCGGCCGGATCTGGTCTGCTGATCGGCTTGGCCCTCGCCGCCGTCGTCGCATACTGCAACGCCACCTCCTCGGCCCGCCTGGCGGCGATCTACCCGCAGTCCGGCGGCACGTATGTCTACGGCCGTGAACGTCTCGGTGAGTTCTGGGGTTACCTCGCGGGCTGGAGCTTCGTCGTCGGCAAGACCGCGTCATGCGCGGCGATGGCCCTGACGGTCGGCAGCTATGCGTGGCCTGAGCAGGCGCACGCGGTCGCGGTGGGCGCCGTGGTGGCGCTGACCGCCGTCAACTACGTCGGCGTACAGAAATCGGCGCTGCTGACACGGGTGATCGTCGCCGTGGTGCTCGCGGTTTTGGCGGCCGTGGTCGTACTGCTCCTCGGCTCCGGTTCCGCCGAGCCATCCCGGCTGGCGCTGGGCGACGACGTCTCAGCCGGCGGAGTGCTGCAGGCGGCGGGTCTGCTGTTCTTCGCCTTCGCCGGCTATGCGCGCATCGCGACCCTCGGCGAGGAGGTCCGCGACCCTGCGCGGATCATTCCGCGCGCGATCCGGATCGCGCTCGGGCTCACGCTCGTCGTCTACGCCGTGGTGGCAGCAGCGGTGCTGGCGGTGCTGGGTACCGACGGCCTGGCCGGTGCGGCGGCCCCGCTGGCCGATGCGGTGGTGGCGGTCGGGTCCGGGCAGTGGCAGCCGTTGGTGCGCGTCGGCGCGGCCATCGCCGCACTGGGCTCACTGCTGGCGCTGATCCTCGGGGTGTCGCGCACGACACTCGCGATGGCCCGCGACCGTCATCTGCCGCCGGCCCTTGGCGTCGTCCACCCGCGGTTCGGCGTACCGCACCGCGCCGAGGTCACGGTCGGTGTCGTGGTGGCGGTGCTGGCCGCGGTCGCGGATCTGCGTGGCGCGATCGGCTTCTCGTCGTTCGCGGTGCTGCTGTACTACGCGATCGCCAATGCGTCGGCGGCCACATTGGGGCGCCGGGTCATTCCCGCGGTCGGGCTGGCTGGATGTCTGGTGCTCGCGTTCACGTTGCCGCTGTCGTCGGTGCTGACCGGGTTGGCTGTGGTGGCGCTCGGCGCTGCGGTCTACGGAGGCCGCCGCGTCCGGTAGTGCGGCGCGTGCGCAAACGCCGCCGATGGTGTGTAGTTCTCATTCGTGACCTTGCTGAATTGGAAGTACGTCGAGTCGCGCGCCGACGACGAGTTCGTCGTCGCGCCGCACGAACGGCTCGACTGGGGCCGCACCATCGGCATCGGCGCCCAGCACGTCGTGGCCATGTTCGGTGCGACGTTCCTCGTGCCGGTGCTCACGGGTTTCCCGCCGTCGACCACGCTGCTGTTCTCCGGTATCGGCACGATCCTGTTCCTGCTGATCACCGGCAACCGGCTGCCCAGCTACCTGGGGTCGAGCTTCGCGGTGATCGCACCGGTCACCGCGGCCGTGGCCGCCGACGGCGCGGGCAGCGCTTTGGGTGGGTTGATCGCGGTCGGCGTGCTGCTGATCCTCGTCGGCGCGGTGGTCCACCTGGTGGGCACGCGGTGGATCGACGTGGCCCTGCCGCCGGTGGTCACCGGCGCGATCGTGGCGCTCATCGGGTTCAATCTCGCGCCCGCGGCGAAGAACAACTTCGAGCAGGGTCCGCTGGTCGGCCTGGTGACGCTGGTGCTGCTGGTCGGGGTGCTGGCATTCTTCCGCGGCATCATCGGCCGGCTGGCGATCTTCGGCGCGGTCCTCATCGGGTATCTGCTGGCGCTGGTCCTCGGCCAGGTCGACACGGCCGCGATCGCCGCGGCGCCGTGGTTGGGGCTGCCCGAGTTCCAGACGCCGACGTTCGCGATCGGTCTGCTGCCGTTGTTCTTGCCCGCGGTGATCGCGCTGATCGCCGAGAACATCGGGCACGTCAAATCCGTCGGGCAGATGACCAAGACCGACATGGACCCGCTGATCGGGCGGGCGTTGGCGGCCGACGGTGTCGCCACGGTGCTGGCCGGCGCCGGCGGCGGATCGGCCACCACCACCTATGCCGAGAACATCGGTGTCATGGCCGCGACGCGCGTCTACTCGACCGCGGCGTACTGGGTGGCGGCCGTGGTGGCGATCGCCTTGTCGTTGTGCCCCAAGGTGGGAGCGGTGATCTCCGCGATCCCGGCCGGTGTGCTCGGCGGTGCGACGATCGTGCTCTACGGGTTGGTCGGGATCCTCGGTGTGCGGATCTGGTTGACCAACCACGTCGACTTCTCCAAGCCCGTCAACCAGATGACCGCGGCGATCCCACTCATCATCGGTATCGCCGACTTCACCTGGCAGGCCGGGCAATTGACGTTCACGGGTATCGCGCTGGGCTCGATCGCCGCGCTGGCGGTTTTCCACGGCATGCGCCTGCTGGAGACCCTCGGCGGTCTGGGACGACGCGCCGCGCCGGACGGGACCCCTACTCCCCCAGCGCAGTGACCACGTGGGTGAACACCGCGGGCAGCGCCGCCGAGAGGGGCACGATACCGGCGCGCACGGGCCGGATCTCGCTCGCGCGCAACAGGGCTGCGGTGAGCCACCGGTAGCGTCGCGTCATGGCACGCCACCGCCGGTCGTAGTCCTCGGGCCGGTTGTGGCGCACGCAGTCGACGAGCAGTTGGGCACCTCCGAACGCCAGGCCCATGCCCTCGCCGGTGAGCGCGTCGATGTAGCCGGCGGCGTCGCCGACCAGCAGTACGCGGCCCGCCACGCGTCCGCGCACCTTCTGCAGCAGGGGCCCGGCCGCGCGGTCCCGCCCGTGCGGTGGTCCGTCGAGGCGGGCGGCCAGTTCGGGGAACTGCGCGAGGTGGTTTGTGAAACCGCCGCGCGCCGAGGTGAGCACCGCGACGCCGACGCAGTCGTCGGCCACCGGCGTAACGTACGCCTCGGCGTCATGTGCCCAGTACACCTCCACACAGTCCGACCACGGCGCGACCTGGATGTGGCGCCGGATTCCCCATCGACGGCGCACGGCCTCACCGTGCGCCAACCCCAACGAGCGTCGAATCGGTGAGTGCAGACCGTCGGCCGCCGCGAGGTAGCGGGCCCGAAAACCGGCCGCACACACCGATGTCGGATTCTGGATGATGGTGTCCACCTGGCCTTGGACCACCCGCACCCCGGCGGCCGCGGCCGCGTCGGCCAGCGCGGCGTGCAGCACGGTGCGACGGACGCCGAGTCCGCTGCCGTCGCGGAAACGCGCCTCGGCGGTGTGCCGCCCGTCGAGGTACCGGATGCCGCGAAAGGCGCGGCCGTCAGGGTGGACGCCGAGGCGATCCAGTTGCCGCACGGCGTGCGGCATGAGGCCCTCGCCGCAGGCCTTGTCGATCGGTCCTGGCCGCGGTTCGACGACAACCGTTTCCAGTCCGGCGCGCGCCGCGTACACCGCGGTGGCCAGCCCGGCCGGGCCGCCGCCTGCGACGAGCAGATCGATCATGTCAGGCTGCGCAGCGCGTCGTTCTCGACGCGGATGCGGGTCCGCAGCAGCAGCGCGTTGGCGATCGTGAACACCAGCGCGGTGCGCCACGCGCCGCCGACGAGGGGCAGGGCCGCGCCCTCGGCCACCACGGCGACATAGTTGGGGTGCGGCAGAAACCGGTAGGGGCCTGCGAACACTCGGGGCGCGCCGGGCACCACGACGACGCGGGTGTTCCACTGCGGCCCCAATGTCCTGATGCACCACCAGCGCAGGCACTGCGCCGCGATCACCACCACGAGCATGGGCCAGCCGACCGCCGGGGTGAACCGACGTCGGCGGGCTTCCAGCGTGGCGCCGGCAAGCAGGCCGGTGTGCAGGGTCACCATCACCGGATAGTGTCCGGCTCCGAATTCCCTGCCGCCGTTGGCCTTGCTCCATTCGAGGTTGCGTTCGGCCACCACGAGCTCGGCCAACCGTTCGGCGGCCACCGCGGCGACGAGCGCTGTGAAGCCCCTCATCAGCGCCACCGCAGCAGGACCAGCTCGGAGCAGAATCCGGGCCCCATGGCCATCAGCACGCCCGGGGTGCCCGCGGGCGGCCGCTTGCGGATCGTGTCGCGCAGGACGTGCAGCACCGACGACGACGAGAGATTGCCCACCTCGGCCAGTGACTGCCACGTGAGATCCAGTGCGTCCGAAGGTAGGTGCAGCGTCTCGATGATCGCCTCGATCACCTTCGGTCCACCCGGGTGACTCACCCATGCGCCGACATCCTCGACCGACAGTTGGTGCTCGGCGAGGAACCCGGTGACGTCGTCGCCCAGGTATCGGCCCACGAAGCCGGGCACCTCGACGCTCAGCACGATCTCGAATCCCTTTGTGCCGATGTCCCATCCCATCGCGTGCAGCGAATCCGGGTACAGGTGGCTGCGGGAATCCACGATGTCGGGGCCGGCGGGGTTGAGCTGTGCGGCGCGCTCGGCGCCGACCGCGACGACGGCCGCGGCGCCGTCGCCGAAAAGGGCGCCTGCGACCAGGGTCGGCATCGACGGGGTGTGTTTGTGGGTGAGTGAGCACAGCTCGACCGACACCAGCACCGCGACCTTGTCCGGCGCGCCGCGCAGGTAGTCGTTGAGTCGCGCGATCCCGGCCGCCCCGGCGACGCAGCCGAGTCCGAAGATCGGCACGCGTCGCACGTCGGGTCGCAACCCGAGGCGACCCGCGATACGTGCATCGAGCGATGGCACTGCCGCGCCGGTGACGGTGGTGGTGATGATCAGGTCGACGTCCTCGGGCCGCAGACCGGCCTCGTCGAGCGCACCCGACAATGCGCCACAACCCATTTCTGTCGCATGTTCGATGAACAGGCCGTTCGTCTCACCGAAATCGTCGAGTGCGGCGTATTCCTCGAGCGGAAGGGTGAGATATCGGCTGTTGACTTTCGCACTCTTGTGCAGCGAGCGGACGATGCCGTCGAAATCGGCGTATCCGGGCAGGTCGAGAAGGGCCTCGGTGACCTGGGCCTGCGTGTAGCGGTGAGGTGGGAGCACGCCGTGAACGCCTGCGATGGTGCAAGTGCCCGACGGCGTAACAGCGGTGTTTTCCATACCGGTAACACGCGTTACGGCACATCGCAGTTCAACACCGAACTACCAGATCACTGTGAAGAACTGGTGCGTCAGCCGCGTTTTCGCTGCCCGCGTGCTGGGACCCCGTTGGGGCCGTCCGTGGACAGCGCGTAAGTGCCGACAGCGAAGCCGACGGCTGGTCCCATGACCGACAGCGCTTGGGCGTCGACATTGTCGATGTTGTCGCGTCGGGTGTGGTAATTCGGGTCGAACGCGACGCCGGCCTTGCCGCCCCACAACCGGGCCTGCACCTCGGTTTTGCGCTGCGACGAGCCGGTGGTGGCACCGCCGATCGGCACCCCGGCGTTCATGAACGCGCTGTAGTCGGTGTTGGCGCTCAGCGGCATGTCCGCCGGACGGACGCCCTGCAGATTCAGGAAGCCGGCCAGGGTGCGCTCGATGCCTGCCGAACCATCAGGCACCGGCTTGGGGTCGGCCGCCTGCGCGGACTGATCGCCGTCGTAGGTGAAGTAGCCGGCGTTCGTGGACCCCAGCATGTCGAAGTTCAGGTAGAGCGCCAGCTCGTCGAGCTGCTCGGGTGAAAGCTTGCGGACGTACTGCGTGGAACCTTCGAGCCCGGTTTCCTCGGCGCCCCAGAACGCGAACCGCACCGCGTTGTTGATCGCCGGCGTCCCGCCGAGCTGCAGCGCCGTCTCCAGCACCGCCGCCACCCCGGACCCGTTGTCGTTGATGCCGGGACCTCCGGCGATGCTGTCGAGGTGGGCGCCGACCATCACCACATTGTCGGTCGATCCGGTTTTGGTCTGGGCCACAAGGCTCCGTGCTGTCTCCATCTGCGCCTTGTTGTCCAGCACCAGTCGCACCGGTCGGGTGGTGCGGCGCAGCGCGGCGTCAATGGTCTTGTCGATCACCCCGACCGGGACGGTGAGCTGACCGTAGTAGCCGGAGGTGAACAACCCGGCGGGGCTCGGTCGGCTGGTGCTGACGATCAGCACACCGACCGCGCCTTCTGCCACCGCGACGTTCTGCTTGACCACGATCGAGCAGCCGGTGTCGTCGACCACCGAGATGGCCCCGCGGACCGTGACGCCGTTGTAGTCCGACGCGGTGCAACCGGACGGTTTGCCGGGCCGCAGCGTGGGCGCGTCGAGCCCGCCGTCGGGCGTCGGCACCAGCAGCGAGGCCTGCTCCACCGAGAAGCGTCTGCCCGAGACCGTCAGCGACGGATTGCCGCCACCCACCGTGTCCAGGCGTTCGAACTCCGGTGTCTGGACGTCGAATCCTTTGTCACGCAAGAGCTGTGCGACGTAGTCGATGCTCGCGTCGTAACCCGGCGTGCCCTGTGCGCGGTTGCCGCCGTTGGCGTCGGCGATCTCCTGGAACTTGCGCAGATGACCGAACATGGCGTCGACGGTGATCCGCTGCGCAAGGTCGTGCGGCAGTTCACTCGACGGCGTGGCGGGTTCCGACGAACAGGCGTTGGCCGACACGGCCACGGCGGCCGTGGTCGCCAAGGCCGCCAGGGCCGTCAGCCAGCGCCGCTTCACTGCGGGCTGATCTGATGTCGGGTGCGGTCCTCCCGGACCGGTATCCCGTTGCGTCCCCGCTGATCCTGTGCGTACAGGCCGACCGTGAAGGCCACCCCTTCACCGTGTATCCGCAGCGCTTCCCGGTCCACGTGTTCGAGGGTATCGGTGTTCTTGTGATAGTTCGGGTCGAATGGCTCCTCGGCCTTGCCGCCCCATTCCTCGGCTTGTTCGACGGACATCTTGTCCTCGGCCCCGGAGAACAACCCACCCGCGGGGATTCCCGCGAGGGTGAACGCATCGTAGTCCGAGCGGCCGTCAAAGCCGGTGTCCTGCGGCATCTTTCCGGCATCCGCCAGATATGCCGCCAGGGTTCGTTCGATGCCCGCCGATCCCTCCGGCACGCGCGGCACTCTCGGCCCCGGCGGGATCGACTGATCGCCGTCATAAGTGAAGTAGCCCGGGTTCGGCGAGCCGAGCATGTCGAAGTTCAGGTACAACGCAATGTCTTTGAGCTGCTCTTCATTCAACGATTCGACGTAGTTCGTCGAGCCCAGCAGGCCCTCCTCCTCGGCGCCCCAGAAGCCGAACCGCACGGCGTAGTTCACGTCGGGGCTGCTGCCGAGTTGCAGAGCGGTCTCCAGAACCGCCGCCACACCGGAGCCGTTGTCGTTGATCCCGGGGCCCTCGGGAACGCTGTCGAGGTGGGCGCCGACCATCACCACGTCCGAGGGTGAGCCGGTGTCGGTCTGGGCGATCACGTTGCGGGTCTTCTCGACCCGCACCCCCGCGACGAGCTTGATCGTCGTGGGTCCAGGGTTCGCGCGCAACCGGGCACCTTCGGCCTTGGTGACGCTGACCACCGGGATCTTGACGTCGGTGCGCCGGCCCAGCGTGCCACCCATCTCGTCGCCGTCGGTGTTGTTGGCGACGATCATCGCGACCGCACCGCGCTCAGCGGCAACGGCCTGCTTGATCGAGAACGCACACGCGCCACGGTCCACGAGCACCACCGCCCCGGCCACGTTGAGCCCGTCGTAGTCGCCTGCCTCACAGCCAGGGGTCTCCTCGGCCTTGGCCGCCACCAACGGGCCCGACACGCCCTCGGTGCCGATCGTGAACTCCAACGGCTTCGCGGTGACCGCCTGACCGCCGACCGTCACCTGTGGATCCTCCGCGAACGGCAGCCGCACCTCGAACTCAGGAGTCTCGACGTCGAATCCCTTATCCCGCAGCGCTTCGGCGACATAGTCGACGCTCGCGTCGTACCCCGGGGAGCCGAGCGCGCGGTTGCCGTCGTTGTTGTCCGCGATCTCCTGCAGTCTCTCCAGATGGCCCATCATCGCGTCGATCGTGACGCGTTCACGAAGCTGGTTCGCGAACTCCACGGCCGAGGCCGACACACCCTGCGGCTGGGCTTCCGGCTGCGTCGTCTGCAGTTCCGTCTTCGCGTCACATCCGGCCAACGCCACGGCCAGCCCGGTCAGCACCACCGTGCCCAGTACGGCCCCCGTCAAACTACGTCGCATTGCACCCACGGTAGCGGGTGCGCAGCCGCACCGAGTGTGGGCTTGTGTTCGAGAAATCGCGGGGAAGTCGAACACAAGCCGACATTGGGCGTCAGCGCGAACTCAGGCGTCCCGCCGGCTGAGCACCACGACGGCAGCGGCGAACACCGCCACCACCAGCACCACGAAGTACATCAGCGATCCCACCGGACCCCACGGCATGGCATAGCTCGAGAACAACCAGTCGACGCCGAGGAACCGGTACATGTGCACGAACGGCAGCCACGGCCCGATCTGCGCGCCGTTGCCCGGCATGTTGGCCAGCAGCGGTTCGGCGACCAGCGGCCAGAGCAGCAGCACCGCGACGGCGCCGGCCGAAAACCGCACCAACGCACCGACGGCCACGCCGAGGATTGCGGCCAGCGCCGCATACAACGCGAAACTTCCCGCCACCTGCCAGGTCACCGGGTTCGTCGGCGACAGGTCCACCGCGATCAGCGGATCGGTGAACAGCCGGGCCACCAGCACCGCACCCAGCACCATGACGATCGCCGCGACAGAGGAGAACGCGGCACACACAACGGCTTTCGCGGCGAGCACCACAGTCCGGTTCGGCGTGGCGAGGAAGGTCGTCCGGATCAGCCCGGTGCGGTACTCGCCGGTCATGGTCATCGACGCCAGCACCATCAGCACCGGCACCCCGAACACCGCGACGCCCAGCGCGGCCTTGCCGGGCGGCAGCGGCGTGTACCCGTAGGCGCTCCAGCCCTGCAGCGCCGCGACGCCAAAGCTCAACACTGCCGCGCCGACCACACACCACAGCGGCGAGCGCGTCGTGGAAAGTTTGATCCGCTCGGCGTCCAGCGCCGCCAACGCGCTCACGGCTGCACCGCCCGGTAGTCGACGGCGTCATCGGTGAGCTTCAAATAGGCCTCCTCCAGCGACGCCTGTCTGCGGCTGAGCTCGTGCAGCGTGATCGCGTTGCGGGCCGCGAGATCGCCGATCACCTCGATCGCCACGCCGTGCACGTTGAGCGCACCACCGTCAGGTTCGATCACGACATCAAGGCCCGCGTCCGACAGCACGTCGCGCAGCATCTCCAACTGCGGGCTGCGCACCCGCACGGTGTCGGCGTCGCTGCCGTTCACGAACTCGTCGACTGTGGTCGACGCGATCAGTTTGCCCTTCCCGATGACCACCAGGCGGTCGGCGGTGTTGGCCATTTCGGCGAGCAAGTGGCTGGAGACGAACACCGTGCGCCCCTCGGTGGCCAGTTCCCGCATGAGCGTGCGCACCCAGTGGATGCCTTCGGGGTCCAGCCCGTTGACCGGTTCGTCGAACAACAGCACCGGAGGGTCCCCGAGCAGCGCCGCGGCGATGCCGAGCCGCTGGCTCATCCCCAGCGACAGCGCCCCGGCGTTGCGGTCGGCGGCCGAGGTCAACCCGACCATCTCGAGCACCTCGTCCACCCGGGACGCCGCGATGCGGTTGGCCGCGGCGATCCAGCGCAGATGGCTGCGGGCCGAGCGGTTCGGGTGGGCCTGGCGCGCGTCGAGCAGGGCACCGACGGTACGCAGCGGATTCTTCAGCTCGCGGTAGCGCTTGCCGTCGATGGTCGCGCTGCCTGCCGTCGGGTGGTCCAGTCCGAGGATCAGCCGCATGGTGGTGGTCTTGCCCGCGCCGTTGGGTCCGAGGAATCCGGTGACCACGCCCGGCTCGACCGTGAAGCTGAGGTCGTCGACGGCGCGTTGAGTTCCGTAGAGCTTTGTCAGCCCGGCCAGTTCGATCATTGTCCCCATGATCTCAGCCGAGCTGAGCGGCGACCAGGTCCGCGACCGCTCGCATGCCCGCGGCGTTGGGGTGCAGTGGCGCCGGGCGCCCCGGCCACGGGAGGCCCGGCCGCGTCGTCCAGGGGGTCGCTGACCAGGCGTGATGGTCGCGGCTGGCGTCGGCGACGCGTACCCAGCCGGCACCGGTTTCGGCGGCGGCGGCACCCGTGTGCTTCTCCAGCGTGTCGGCGACATGTCGGCCGAGTTCGGCGTGAGCGTCGGGCAGCGGCGGTGCGGGCACGCCGGCGGGTGGCAGCAACGTCAGGTAGTCGACGAACAGGACGGTGGCCTGCGGGGACCGCGCCCGGATCGCTTCACCGAGCTGCACCAGCGACGTGGCGACCTGCTCCAGCGCCTCCTCGCGCGCGTCGACGTCGAGCAGGTTGCGCACCCACGGCCCCAGCACCGGCACCCGACGCAGTATCCGAGGCCAGCCGGCGACCATCAGCAGCGGTACATAACCCACGTCGTTCCCGCCGATGGTGACCGTCACGAGCGTTTCGGACCCGTCCAGCGCGTCGATCTGCGGCGGTGCCCCATTCTGCTCGTCGCGCAGCAGGTGGGCCGTGGTTGCCCCCGAATACGTGACGTCGACCAGCTCCAGACCAAGACGGTCCGCGACGAGGTGCGGGTAATTGCGCGCCGAACGGCCCGCCAGTCGTGGCGCACCAGGTGCCGACGGTTTGATCCCCGGCCCCGCCGCCATCGAACTGCCCAACGCCACATACCGTTTCACAGCAGCCCCGATCCAGAACTAAAGAGCCGGGCTCGACGCCTGGGCCCAGAACCGCTTCGGGATACGCCCGGCCTGGCGTGCGAGGTAGCCCGCAGTGACGGCTGAGGCCATCGCGGCGGCCATGGTGGGCGGGTCTGACGCGCGGGTGACGGCGGTCGCCAAAAGTACGGCGTCACAACCGAGTTCCATCGCCAGCGCGGCATCGCTCGCGGTGCCGATGCCGGCGTCGAGCACCACAGGCACTCCTGCGGCCGCCACGATCATCTCGATGTTGTGCGGGTTGGAGATGCCCAGCCCGGTGCCGATCGGCGAACCGAGCGGCATCACCGCGGCGCACCCGATGTCCTCGAGCCGACGTGCCAACACCGGGTCGTCGTTGGTGTAGGGCAGGACGGTGAATCCGTCGTCGACCAATTGTTCTGCGGCCTTGACCAGTTCGACCGCGTCGGGCAGCAGCGTGCGCTCGTCGGCGATCACCTCGAGTTTCACCATGTCGGTGCCCAGCGCCTCACGGGCGAGTTGCGCGGTGAGCACGGCCTCGGCCGCACCGCGGCAACCCGCGGTGTTGGGCAGCGCCGCGATGCCCAACCGGTTGAGCAGATCCAGGACACCCGTTCCGGTTTCGGCGTCGATGCGTCGCATCGCGACCGTGGTCAACTCGGTGCCCGACGCGATGAGCGCCTCTTCGAGCACCGCGAGGTTCGGGGCGCCGCCGGTGCCCATGATCAGCCGGGACCCGAATTCGCGGCCCCCGATCCGCAATACCGAGTCAGCCACCTTGCACCGCCGTGACGACCTCGATGCGCGCTCCGTCGGCCAGGGTCTGATCCCACTCCGAGCGGGGCAGCACCGACCAGTCCACTGCGACCGCGATGCCCTTCTCAGGAAACCCGCGCGTCTCGAGCAGGCCCTCGATGGTGGTCGAGTCGTCCACCTCGACGCTCTCCCCGTTGACCGTGATGGTGATCATTTCGCTCCCACACCCACTTCGAGTTCTGCCGCGATCCGCTCAGCGGTCCACGGCGCCAACAGAAATCCGTTCCGTCCATGCCCGACTGCCACCAGCGTCCGCTCGTCGACGCGTTCGACGATCGGCACGCCGTCGGGTGTCATCGGCCGCAGGCCGGCTGCGGTCTCGGCCAGTTCGTACTCGCCCAGCGCAGGCATCACCGCGCAGGCGTCATCCAGCAGGTCCCGGACACCACTGACCACCGGTGCGGTGTCGCGGCCGTGCTCGTACTGGGTGGCGCCCACCACGACCCCGTCGGCGCGGGGCACCAGGTACACCTGCCTGCCGTGCACGCGGGCGCGGATCACACGCTGCGGCATCGGCATACACCCCTTGCGCCACCGCAGGCGCAACACCTCGCCCTTCACCGGCCGCACCGGCAGATCGGGCCACAGGCGCGGCGCGTCGATGCCGTTGGCGATCACCACCGTGTCGGCATCGACGTCGGCGAGGTCGTCGACGTGTCCGGCCCAGCGCACCGCCAACCGCTCACAGTGCGCCGCCAGCGCGTCGACCACCGCGCGGTTGTCCACGGCAAGCTCGGTCGTCGCGCGGAAACCGTGCCGAATGCCTTGCGCCAGCAAAGGTTCCACATCGCGGGCGGCCGTGGTCAGCTCGACCGGATGCCCCTGCGCGGCGAGCCACTCGGCGACCGTGCGCAGGTCGGCGACGTCGGCGCGGTCGACCGCGACCACCAGCGACTCCCGCGCGGTCACCACCGACTCGGGCAGACCGTCGAGAAAACCCGCGTGCCACAACCGCAGCGATTCCAGCCCCAGCCGCAGCAACCGCTCCTCGCCCGGCCAGCCCTCGCTGTGCGGCGCCAGCATGCCGCCGGCCACCCAGGACGCACCGCGTTCGGTGGTGCAGTGCAGCCGCACCGTCCAGCCGTCGAGCGCGGCGCGCCGCGCGACAGACAGCCCGATGACGCCGCCGCCGATGACGGCGACCGCCCGTGCCATAGATCCGCTCCCTTCGCCGGCATGACCCGGATCAGGTGTGACGGTAAGGGCCGGCGTTGCCCACTCTCAGTCCCCGTTCCCGGGACTCCCGTGTTGCCCGTCCAGATTACTCAAAGATGACCGACTACCGTCACCGTGTGGACCAAGGTGTGGAACTTCCCGTGCAGCGCCTGCAGCGCGCCTCGCTGTATCTGTGCACCGACGCCCGTCGGGAACGCGGTGACCTGGCCGAATTCGCCGATGCGGCACTGGCCGGTGGCGTCGATCTGATCCAGCTGCGCGACAAGGGCTCCGCGGGCGAGAAAAAGTTCGGGCCGCTGGAGGCGCGTCAGGAACTCGAAGCCCTGCAGATCCTGGCCGACGCGGCACGCCGTCACGGCGCGCTGCTGGCGGTCAACGACCGCGCCGACATCGCCCTGGCCGCGGGGGCCGATGTCCTGCATCTCGGTCAGGACGATCTGCCGTTGAACGTCGCGCGCGGCATCATCGGCAGCGGGCCCGTCATCGGACGCTCGACCCACGACACCGCGCAGATGGACGTCGCGATCGAGGAGGCCGTCGACTACTTCTGCGTCGGGCCCTGCTGGCCGACGCCCACCAAACCGGGCCGGCCGGCGCCGGGCCTGGATCTGGTGCGCGCCACGGCGGCGCGCAATCCGCGCAAACCGTGGTTCGCGATCGGCGGCATCGACATGGAGCGGCTGCCCGAGGTGCTCGCCGCGGGGGCTCGGCGCATCGTCGTCGTCCGCGCCATCACCGCAGCCGACGATCCGAAGGCCGCAGCCGAGGAGCTCCAGGCGGCGATCAGCGCTGCCGGTTGAGCAACGGGATCGACGCGGCGACCTCACGCAGGCGCTGCCAGCTTGCGGCGAAACCGGGGTGCAGCGGCAGATCGGCCACGTGATCCTCGACCACCCAGCGCAACTCGGCGCTCTCGCGGTTTGGCACCGTCTGCAGCGGTTCGGTCGCGTCGGCGATCACCGTCGTGTACGTCCACTGCGTGCCCTCGATGCCCGCGACCTCGGCGGTGACGACCGTCGTTCGGACCGTCAGTTGCTCGGCGGGCAGGCCCGCCTCCTCGTGGGCCTCACGCACCGCGGCCTGCTCAGGGGTCTCGTGGCTGTCGCGAGCTCCGCCGGGCAACGCCCAGGTGCCGCCCTGATGACTCCATGGCGCGCGGAACTGCAGCAACACCGCCGCCGACCCGTCGGGCATGGGAGCCCGGAGCAGCAAACCGGCCGCGCCGTGGCGACCCCAGAACCGGGCGCCGTTCTCCGACATCACCCAGCCATCACCGTCGCCACGCACCCGTACAGGATAGGGAACGACACGCTGAACAGTTCGGCCACGCCGAACCGGCGGTGATTACAGGGCGAGGCGTGCCGGAAAATCTTAGAATTCTTTTATAGAGTTGCATCACCCGAAGAGCCGGAAGCATCGAAACGCAGTGAGGTTCGCGCGCAGGTGACTGTGGAGTTGGCACATCCCTCGACCGAGCCCCTCGCGTCTCGGTCGCCGACCACACCTGCCCATCCGCGGTGGTGGTTCCTGTGGACCACACCCGGCCGCATCCTCACCATCGGCCTGGTGCTGTCCGCACTGGTCATCGCGAGCGCGTTCGCGACGTCGACGACGGTCAACGACCGTCAGCAGGCGCTGACGACGGTGCTCGACCACACCGAACCCCTGTCGTTTGCCGCAGGCCGCCTGTACACGACGTTGTCGGTGGCCGACGCCGCCGCGGCGACGGCGTTCATCGCCGGCGCCGAACCACGGGACGTGCGACAGCGCTACGAACAGGCCATCGTCGACGCGTCCGTCGCGGTCACGCGTGCGTCCAGCGGGCTCACCGACGAGGCGCTGATCCAATTGCTGGGTCGCATCAACGCCCGCCTGGCGGTCTACACGGGCCTGATCGAAACCGCCCGCACCAACAACCGCGCGGGCAACCCCGTGGGCTCGTCGTATCTGTCCGAGGCGTCATCGATGATGCAGACGCAGATCCTGCCCGACGCGCAACGGCTCTACGAGGAGACCTCGGCGCGGGTCGACGCCGAGACCACCGCGTCGACGCAGATTCCGCTGCCGGTGATCCTGGTGGTGCTCGCGACGTTGTTGTTCGGCGCGTTCGCCAACCGCTGGCTCGCGCGGCGCACACGGCGCCGGGTCAACATCGGGTTCGTCGCCGGCGGCATGGCCGTTCTGATCATGCTGATCTGGGTGTCGACGGCGCTGGTGATCTCGACATCGGACAGCCGCAGCGCCAAGGAAACCGCCGCCGAGTCGCTGAAGACCATCACGACGCTGGCGATCACCGCGCAGCAGGCGCGGGCCGACGAAACCCTGGCGCTGATCCGCCGTGGTGACGAGAACGTCCGCAAACAGTCCTACTATCAGCGCATCGACGTCATGCAGCAGCAGCTCTCCGACTACCTGGCTCGCGACATCGGCATCGACAAGAGCGACCTCGCCGGTGCCGAGCAACTGCTGACCCGCTGGCGCGCGGCCGACGACCGCATCAACGCCTACATCGCCGTCGGCAATTACCAGGCCGCGACGCAGGTGGCGCTGGGCACCGGCGAGGACGACTCCACCCCGGCGTTCGACAAGCTCGACCAGGCGCTGTCCAATGCGATCGAGCACAGCCGCAACCAGCTGCGCACCGATATCGCCAACGCCCGGCGCGTGCTGTCCGGTGCGACCGTGGGCGCCGCGCTGCTCAGTGTCGCCGCGGCGGTGGCAGTGGCGTTGGGTATCTGGCCCCGACTGAGTGAGTACCGCTGATGAGCGCTTGCGCGAAGAAGAGACCGGTGGCGATGAGCGCTTGCGCGAAGAAGAGACCGGTGGCGATGAGCGCTTGCGCGAAGAAGAGACCGGTGGCGATGAGACACCTTCTGCTCCTGCTCGTGAGCATCGTGTCCGCGGTGAGCCTGGTGGGGTGCAGTCAAGCCGCGCCGGCGCTGAACCTGCCGTCGTTGACGCTCGCCCCGCCGACGCCCGCGGGCATGGAGGAGCTCCCGCCGCAACCGGTGCGGGTGCCGGAGGTCGAGAACGACGACTGCAACCGCACCGCGAGCCTGCGCCCGTTCAGCAACAAGGCCGAGGCCGACGCTGCCGTCGCGAACATCCGCGAACGCGGCAGGCTCATCGTGGGCCTGGACATCGGCAGCAATCTCTTCTCGTTCCGGGATCCGATCACCGGGCAGATCACCGGTTTCGACGTCGACATCGCCGGCGAGGTGTCGCGCGACATCTTCGGCACACCGTCGAAAGTGGAGTACCGCATCCTGTCGTCGGCCGATCGGATCACCGCGCTGCGCAACAACCAGGTGGACATCGTCGTCAAGACCATGACGATCACCTGCGAGCGCAAGAAGCTGGTGAACTTCTCCACGGTGTATCTGATGGCCAATCAGCGGATCCTGGCCGCGCGCGACTCGAACATCTCGCAGGCCTCGGATCTGTCGGGCCGGCGCGTGTGCGTCGTCGACGGCACGACCTCGCTGCAGCGGATCCAGCAGATCAGCCCGTCGCCCATCATCGTGTCGGTGGTGACGTGGGCCGACTGCCTGGTGGCGCTGCAGCAGCGGCAGGCCGACGCGGTGAGCACCGACGACTCGATTCTCGCCGGCCTCGTGGCCCAGGATCCGTACCTGCACATCGTGGGCCCCAGCCTGAGCCAGGAGCCCTACGGCATCGGGGTGAATCTGGAGAACACCGGCCTGGTGCGCGTGGTCAACGGGACGTTGGAGCGGATCCGCCGTGACGGCACGTGGTACACGCTGTATCGGAAGTGGTTGACGGTGCTCGGTCCGGCGCCGGCACCTCCTGTGGCGAGGTACGTCGACTGATGACTGCACCCGAGAACCCTGATCGCCCCGACGACATCGACGACGCCTATGTCGACAGCGGGCCCGGTACCCAGCCGGCAAGCCTGGAAGACCTCGACATGGATTCGGCGTCGACCATGCGGCCGATGGCGACGCAGGCCGTGTACCGGCCCGAGTTCGACGACACCGATGGCATGTCGCGCAGCACCGTCGCCACCGAGGCCTACGACCAGATCACCATGGCCACGCGCGCGCTGTCGCCGATGCGGCGCCTCGGCGGCGGGCTCGTGGAGATTCCCCGCGTCCCCGAGCGTGACCCGCTGACCGCGTTGATGACCAATCCCGTGGTGGCCGAGTCGAAACGGTTCTGCTGGAACTGCGGCAAACCCGTCGGCCGGTCGACGCCGGACGGCCGCGCACTGTCGGAGGGCTGGTGCCCGCACTGCGGCAGCGCGTATTCGTTTCTGCCGCAACTGTCCCCGGGCGACATCGTGGCCGACCAGTACGAGATCAAGGGCTGCATCGCCCACGGCGGCCTGGGTTGGGTGTACCTGGCGTTCGACAAGAACGTCAACGACCGCCCGGTGGTGCTCAAAGGTCTGGTGCATTCCGGGGACGCCGAGGCCCAGGCCATCGCCATGGCCGAACGGCAGTTCCTCGCCGAGGTGACCCACCCCGGAATCGTCAAGATCTACAACTTCGTCGAGCACGACGACAAGCACGGCAACCCGGTCGGCTACATCGTGATGGAGTACGTCGGCGGAACGTCGCTCAAACAGGCCAGGGGCACCAAGCTCCCGGTGGCCGAGGCGATCGGCTACATGCTCGAGATCCTGCCCGCGCTCGGCTATCTGCACTCGATCGGCCTGGCCTACAACGACCTCAAGCCCGAGAACATCATGATCACCGAGGAGCAGCTCAAGCTGATCGACCTCGGTGCGGTGTCGCGCCTCAACAGCTACGGATATCTTTACGGCACACCGGGTTACCAGGCGCCTGAGATCGTGCGGACCGGCCCGACGGTGGCCACCGACATCTACACGGTGGGCCGCACACTGGCCGCGTTGACGCTGTCACTGCGGACTCGGCGCGGACGCTACGTCGACGGCCTGCCGTCCGACGATCCGGTGCTGGAGACCTACGACTCGTTCCACAGGCTGCTGCGGCGCGCGATCGATCCCGATCCGCGGCGACGCTTCGCCAGCGCAGAGGAGATGTCGTCGCAGCTTCTCGGTGTGCTGCGCGAGGTGGTCGCGACCGACACCGGGGTTCCGCGGCCCGGCCTGTCGACGGTGTTCAGCCCATCACGCTCGACGTTCGGAGTGGACCTGCTGGTGGCGCACACCGACGTTTACGTTGACGGGCAGGTGCACTCGGAGAAGCTGACCGCGCAGGAGATCGTGCGGGCGCTGCCGGTGCCGTTGGTCGACCGGACCGACGTCGGGGCACCGATGCTCGTGGCCAGTGTGCTCAGCGAGCCCGTACACACCTTGGACCAGCTGCGGGCGGCGCGCCACGGCGCGCTCGACACCGAGGGGATCGACCTCAACGAATCCGTCGAGTTGCCGCTCATGGAGGTCCGGGCGCTGCTCGACCTCGGGGATGTCGCCAAGGCCACCCGCAAGCTCGAAGACCTCGCCGCGCGCGTCGGCTGGCGCTGGCGGCTGGTGTGGTTCAAGGCCGTCTCCGAGGTGCTTTCGGCTGACTACGGTTCGGCAACAAAGCATTTCACCGAAGTGCTGGATACCCTTCCCGGTGAGCTGGCGCCCAAGCTGGCGCTCGCCGCGACGGCCGAGCTGGCAGGCACCGCCGACGAGCTGAAGTTCTACAAAACCGTGTGGAGCACCGACAACGGGGTGATCTCCGCCGGCTTCGGGTTGGCGCGGGCGCAGTCCGTGGTCGGTGAGCGCGACAAAGCGGTGCAGACCCTCGACGAGGTTCCGCCCACCTCACGACATTTCACCACCGCCCGGCTCACCAGCGCCGTGACGCTGCTGTCCGGACGGTCCACCAGTGAGATCACCGAACAACACATCCGCGACGCCGCACGCCGCGTCGAGGCCCTGCCCGACTCCGAACCTCGCGTGTTGCAGATCCGCGCCCTGGTGCTGGGAACCGCACTCGACTGGCTCGCCGACAACACCGCGAGCAGCAACCACATACTGGGATTCCCGTTCACCGAGCACGGTCTCAAGCTCGGCGTCGAGGCATCGCTGCGCGCACTGGCCCGCATCGCTCCCACGCAGTCGCACCGCTACGCGCTGGTCGACCTGGCCAACAGCGTGCGGCCGATGAGCACGTTCTGATGCGTGATCGCCAGTGCGCCTGCCGCAATTGATCGTGCGTTCAGGGCGGGTTTCGGCCCTGAATCCCTCCCACGACGCACACTCACTCCGAAGTGAGGCCCGGGCTGTGGATAAGTCCCCCATCCACACCGCACTATGTCGGAGCGTGCTGCGAGTCTCCGCCCATGACGGCACCATTCCTCGGCAGTGATGCCCTTGCCGACGGCACACTCACCCGCCACCAACTGCGCACGCGTTTCAAAACGCTCTATCCCAATGTCTACGTCCCCAAGAACGTCACGCCGTCGTTGACGCAGCGGACCGTCGGCGCCTGGCTGTGGTCCGGACGTCGCGGTGTCATATCGGGCCCTGCCGCTGCGGCATTACACGGCGCCAGATGGATCGACCCGTCAATCCCTATCGACCTCATCCACGACAATCCGCGCCAACCGCGTGGCATCACAACCCGGCGCGACATCCTCTTGCCCGGAGAGACCGTCGCCATCGGCGAGATGTTGCTGACCTCTGCTGCCAGAACAGCCTTCGACATCGGTCGACGCTCACCGACCAATCGCGGCGTCGCCCACCTCGATGCGCTGCTGCGGGCGACACGGTGCACGGTCGCCGACGTCGCGGATCTCGCCGTCCGCCATCGCGGTGCGCGTGGTCTGCGTCAGCTCGAGACGACACTGCCCTTGGTCGATCCCGGCGCGCAATCCCCCAGAGAATCGTGGTTGCGTCTGCTCATCATCCGCGACGGTCTTCCCAAGCCCACCACCCAGATCCCGGTGGTGGCCGAAGAAGACGGCACCTTGCTTGCCTATCTCGACATGGGGTGGGAGGAGTGGATGGTCGCTGTCGAGTACGACGGAGATCAGCACCGCACCGACCGCCGGCAGTATGTCAAGGACATCCGACGCCTCGAGATGCTCGCCGAACTCGGCTGGATCGTGATTCGCGTGGTCGCCGAGGACGGCCGGGCCGAAATCCTCCGCAGAATCCGTGATGCCTTGACGACCCGGCAATCCAGTGTGCGTCCATGGCGGAAAGTCAGCTGAAAACCCGCCCTGCAAGCACACTCGATGCGAAGACGCTATACCACGTTCACGCAGGCACGCGCGATCGCAAGCTCTTCGTTGGTCGGCACGACAAGTACCGTGATCGCCGAGCCTGCTGTCGAGATGCAACGGGGCTCATCGGTTTTCGCAGAGTTCAGCGCGTCGTCGATCTCGATGCCCAAACCGCTCAGGCCGGCCAGCGCATCGCGGCGCACCATCGGGACGTTCTCGCCCACCCCGGCCGTGAAGCTGATGACGTCGGTGGCGCCCAGCACAGCCATGTACGCGCCGACGTATTTGCGGAGCCGGTGAATGTAGACGTCGTACGCCAGTTTCGCGTGCTCGTCACCGGATTCGATGAGCTCGCGGAGCTTGCGGAAATCGCTGGCACCACCGAGGCCACGCACACCGGAGCGGCGGTTGAGCATCGACTCGATGTCCTCAACGCTCATGCCCGCGGTGCGCCACAGGTACATGATGACGCCGGGATCGATGTCGCCGCTGCGGGTGCCCATCACCAGGCCCTCCATCGGCGTCAGGCCCATCGACGTGTCGACGGCCTTGCCGCCGGCGACCGCGGTGGCGGACGCACCGTTACCCAGGTGCAGCACAATCTGATTGAGCGATTCCAGGGGGCGGTCGAGGAAGATGGCGGCCTGCTGGCTGACGTATTCGTGGGACGTGCCGTGGAACCCGTACCGCTTGATGTGCCACTGCTCGGCGAGTTCGTGGTCGATGGCGTAGGTGGAGGCCGGCGCGGGCAGGTCGTGGAAGAACGCGGTGTCGAACACCGCGATGTGCGGCAGATCCGGCAGCAGCTTGCGCGCGACCTCGATGCCCTTGATGGCTGGCGGATTGTGCAGCGGCGCCAGTGGCGACAGCTCACGCACCTTGTCCATCAGCTCGTCGTCGATCACCGACGGCTCGTAGAACGTCTTGCCGCCGTGAACCATCCGATGGCCGACGGCCACCAGGCCGAGATTCTCCAGACGTAGGCCGTTCGCGGCGAGTTCGTCGAACGCGGCGCGCAGTGCCGCGTCGTGGTCGGGCATCGCGTCCGACCCGATCTCCTCGATGATGCCCTCGGCCAGGAATTCGCCGCTCGCCGGTTTCACCACTGCGTATTTCAGGGAGGATGACCCGGAGTTGACCACGAGTACAGTCACGACCGACCCTGCGCTTGGATCGCGGTGATCGCGACGGTGTTGACGATGTCCTCCACCAGCGCGCCTCGGGACAGATCGTTGACGGGCTTTTTGAGCCCTTGCAGCACAGGGCCGATCGCAATCGCACCGGCGCTGCGCTGTACGGCCTTGTACGTGTTGTTGCCGGTGTTGAGGTCGGGGAAGATCAGCACGGTCGCGCGCCCCGCCACCTCCGAATCGGGCATCTTGGTCTTGGCCACCGACGGTTCGACCGCGGCGTCGTATTGGATGGGCCCTTCCACGAGCAACGTCTTGTCCCTCTCACGCACCAGATCTGTTGCCGCCCTGACCTTCTCGACGTCAGCGCCGGTACCTGAGGTGCCGGTCGAGTACGAGAGCATCGCGACGCGCGGTTCGATGCCGAACTGTGCCGCGGTGCGCGCCGACGAGATCGCGATGTCGGCCAGTTGCTCGGCCGTGGGATCCGGCACGATCGCGCAGTCGCCGTAGGCGAGTACGCGATCCTCCAGGCACATCAAAAAGATGCTGGACACGGTCGACACGTCCGGGAGGGTCTTGATGATCTCGAACGCGGGCCGCACCGTGTGGGCGGTGGTGTGTGCGGCGCCGGAGACCATGCCGTCGACCATGTCGTTGTGCACCAGCATGGTGCCGAAGTAGGACACGTCGACGATGATCTCGCGGGCCTGGTCCAGCGTGATGCCCTTGTGCTTGCGCAACTCGGCGTACTGCTGCGCGAACGCCTCGCACAGGTCGCTGGTGCGCGGGTCGAGCACGGTCGCCGCCGATAGGTCGACACCGAGTTCCGCGCCGCGGGAACGGATCTGGTTCTCCTCGCCGAGGATGGTCAGATCGGCGACACCGCGCCGCAACAGCCGTCCCGCGGCCTTGAGGATGCGGTCGTCCTCGCCTTCGGGCAACACAATGCGCTTGCGGTCGGCGCGCGCCCGGTCCAGCAGCTGGTAGGTGAACATCTGCGGCGTCGTGACCTCGGGAATCGGCAGGCGCAGCCGGGCCAGCAGCTCGTCGATGTCGACGTGGCGATCCATGATCTGCAGCGCGGTGTCGATCTTGCGCTGCGACGTCGCGGTGACCCGGCCGCGGGTGCCCGCGACCCTGCTCGCGGTCTCGAACGTGCCGTACTTCGTCGCCACGATCGGCAGCTTGAGACCCAGGCCGGAGACCAGTTTCCCGATCGCCGGGTGCAGCTCGAGGCCACCGTTGAGGATGATGGTCGACAGGGACGGGAATCCTTCGGCGGCATGCGCGCTGACCACCGCGAGCACGACATCGGAGCGGTCACCCGGCGTGATCACGGCGATGCCCTCGGTGAGGCGTTCCAGCACGTGCTCGGCGGTCATCCCGGCGACCAGGACACCGAGCGCCTCGCGCGACAACAGCGCGGGATCTCCCGCCACGACGGTGCCGTCGACGGCCCGCTGCAGTTCCGCGACCGACGGCGCCACCAGCAGAGGTTCCTCGGGCAGCACGTAGGCCGGCGGGCCGAGCGGTTTCAGGGCCTTCGCGACGGCCGCGAGCTGGGCCGGGTCGCACCGGTTGGCGACCACAGCGGCGGTGTGCGCGTGCTGGCCCGCGAGTTCGGCGAGGCACACCTCGACGACGTGCACCACCTCGTCCGGGGTGCGGTCGGCGGCCTTGACGGCGAGGACGACGGGCGCGCCGAGGTTGACCGCGATGCGCGCGTTCATGCTCAGCTCGCTGGGGGTGGCGATGTCGGTGTAGTCGCTGCCGACGATCAGCACCGCGTCGCATTGATCGGCGACGCGGTGGTACCGGTCGACGATCTCGGCGATGGCAGCGTCGGGATCCTCGTGGACCTGCTGGTAGCCGACGCCGACGCAATCTTCGTAGGGAAGTCCGGCAGTGGTCCCGGCGAGCAGTAACTCCAGGATGTAGTCGCGGTCCTCACCCAGGCGCGTGATGGGCCGGAACACCCCGACCCTCGGTACGGTCGCGGCCAGTCGGTGCAGAATGCCCAGCGCGATCGTCGACTTGCCGGTGTCGCCCTCGGGTGAGGCGATGTAGATCGCGGTCGCTGTCTCTCCCTCGGGCACGACCTACAGCATCCCACTTGTTCAGCGAAGACGTGCCAGCGCCCCCGAGAATTCCGTACAGAACCAGTCGACGTCGGCCATCGAGAACACCAGCGGCGGTCTGATCTTGAGGACGTTGCCGTAGGTGCCGCACACCGAGATCAGCACGTGCCGATCACGCATCTCGTTGACCAGATCGTGGGCGCGCATGCGGTCCGGCGTCGCGGTGTCACGGTCGTCGACCACCTCGACGCCGAGGTACAGCCCGGCGCCGCGGACGTCACCGATGTGCGGGTGGTCGGCGGAGATGCGGGCGAGTTCGTCCCGCAGCGCGGCGCCGACGGTGGCGGCATTGGCCACGAGGTGCTCGTTCTCGATGACGTCGAGGACCGCGCCGGCGGCGGCCATCGACACGGGGTTGCCGCCGAAGGTGTTGAAGTAGGGCACGCCGCGCGCGAACGGTTCGAGCACCGCGCTGCGTGCCGCCATCGCGGCAACGGGCAGCCCGTTGGCCATGGGCTTGCCCATGGTCACCAGGTCCGGGACCACCCCGTGCCGCGCGAAACCCCACATGTGATCGCCGGTGCGGCCGAAACCGGGCTGCACCTCGTCGGCGACGAACACCCCTCCCGCGGCGCGCGCGGCCTCCACCGCCGGTGCCAGCACCGAGCTGTCCGGATAGATGCCGTCCGACGAGAAGAAGGTGTCGACGATCAGGCAGCTGAGGCCGTATCCGGAGCTCTGCAGGTCGGCGATCGCGGCCTCGACGTCGGCGCGGAACCGTGCCGCGACGTTTCCGCCGCCACGGTAACTGTCGGGCGCAGCGACGGTGCGCACATGTGCGCCGACCACGGTCTCTCCGCCAATCGACGGCGAAATCGCCGTCACGGCTTCGGTATTGCCGTGGTAGGCGTCGCGCGTGACCACGACGCCGCGCGCGCCGGTGTACATCTGCGCGACGCGCAGCGCGAGGTCGTTGGCCTCGGACCCGGTGCAGGCATACATCACCTGGTCAACCTCATCGGGCATGCCGGCGAGCAGCCGCTGCGAGTACGCGACGATGCCGTCGTGCAGGTACCGGGTGTGGGTGTTGAGTGTCTCGAGCTGGCGGGTCACCTCTGCGACGACGTGGGGATGGCAGTGCCCCACGCTGACGACGTTGTTGTAGGCGTCGAGGTAACGCACGCCGTCGGCGTCGAACATGTGGCTGCCCCGGCCGCGGACCAGGTGCACCGGCCGTTCGTAGAACAACCGGTACGCCGGCCCGAGCAAGCGGGTGCGGGCCGAGATCAACCGTTCGGTACCCGGATCGATCGCCTGATCGCCCGTATAGCTGTTGGAATCCATGATGTTGGAAAACCTCATGTTCCCAACCCCTTTCGTACCCATGTCAGTTGTCTCGGTCTCGGCCCGCAACCTCTCGATCAGCGCTCGTGTGATTCTTCCAACACGGTCCGGCCGAGATCGGCATAGCGGTTGGGGTCCTTGGCCTTCAAGAACAGCGCAAGCAGTACTCCGCCGATACCGACGATGCCAACAACATACGGGATCGCACCGAAGATCCAGTCGGTGGCCGCGTCACCGGCCGCGAACGACGCGTTCTTGGCCAGCAGGTAGATGACGTAGAGCATGCCGACGCCGCCCAGCAGTGGGGCGAGAAACGTCTTGAACCAGTGTGCGGTCTCGGGGTGCCGCTTGTGCACGTGGAAGTAGGAGATCACCGAGAACGCCGCCAGTGCCTGCACGATCATGATCGCGGTGGTACCCAGCAGCGCCATCAGGCCGTACAGCTCGGTGTACGGATCTCGTCCGGTGAGGTCGAAGAACAGCACCACCAGGGTCGCGAAGCCGGTCTGGACGAACCCGGCGATGTGCGGCGAGCCGTGCACCGGGTGCGTGGCGCCGATGGTCCTGCGCATACCGGGGACGACGTTCTCGCGGCCGATCGCGTACAGGTACCGCGCGGCGCAGTTGTGGAACGCCATACCGCACGCGAACGACCCCGTCATCAGCAGGATCTTGAACAGGTCGACGGCCCACACCCCGAGGTGCTCGTGCACCGGGTTGAAGAAGATGTTGCCCGCGGTCTCCGAATCCTGTGCCAGCGCAATGGCATTCTGCGGACCGGTGCCGACGATGGCCAGCCATGACACGATCACATAGAAGGCGCCGATGCCGATCACCGAGCTGACCACCGCGATCGGGATGATCTTCTTGGGGTTGCGCGACTCCTCGCCGTACATGGCGCTCGATTCGAACCCGACCCACGACCAGAACGCGAAGAACAGGCCGACGCCCGCGGAGCCGGCGACGGCGATCATGCTTCCGTCAGTGCCCGCCACCTCACCGGAGAGACTCTGAAAACCGTTGAGCGGGTTGAGCGATCCGAGCGACCAGCCCTGCGGGCCGCCACCGGTGAACACCACCGACAGCGCCATCAACGCGAGCATCACGATCTCGGTGACGAGGAACACCCCGAGCACCTTCGCGGCAAGGTTGATGTCGAAGTAGGTCAGCACCGCGTTGACCGCGAGCATGACGACCGCGAACACGATCCACGGCACGTCGACGTCGAAAAAGGACTTGAACAGATCGTTGCCGAAGAACGCGAAGATACCGATCAACGAGGCTTCGAAGACCATGTAGGCCAACGCCGTCAGGAATCCCGCACCCAGGCCGACAACGCGGCCCAGCCCGTGGCTGATGTAGCCGTAGAACGCGCCGGTCGCGGTGATGTGCTTGCTCATCGCGGCATAGCCGATGGCGAACAACGTCAGGACGATCGTGGCGACGAAGTACCCGGCGGGCGCGTACGCACCGTTGCCGAAGCCCACCGCGATCGGGACGTTGCCGACCATGGCCGTGATGGGTGCGGCGGTTGCGACCGCCATGAACATGACGCCGACCAGGCCCACCGCGTTGGGCTTGAGGCGCTGGATGGCTTCTGAAGACGTCGACGCCTTTCCAGGCGCCGAGGGGTCGATGATCTCACTCATTGGGGTCCTAATCCGTCCCTGGAAAGCAGGGAAATTGCCGGACCAATATTTGGTCTGGTCTGGGGATGTCGACGACGACTCTGTGGTGCGACGGGGCAATTGTTACCGCGCCCAGATCCGTTGGTCAACTTGGAATAACCTGTGCCAACGGGCTTTGTTGCGGTCATGTTTCGAAGCTGAGAGCCATGCAACGACAACGTAAAAATTCTCGATTTGGTCTGCTCTGCTCGCCCTTTTGGTCCACACTCTTCGCATGCCGGGACTTCCTGCTGACCATGAACTGTTCGCGCGCGCCGCCCTCGGCGCCTATCGGCGCGACCTCGACACTCCGTTGCGTCTGCTCAGCCTGTCGGAGAACGCGACGTATCTGGCCGGCGATCCGGACGGTGACGCCGAACCGATCGTGCTGCGCGTCCACCGCCCGGACTACCACTCCGTGGCGGGTATCACCTCGGAGCTGTCGTGGATGGCCGCATTACGACGCGAAACCAATGTCAGTACACCGGAACTCGTACCGGCCAGTGACGGTGACCAGGTGGTCGCGGCCACCGTTGGCGACCGCACGCTGTACGTCGACGCCGTGAGCTTCGTGTCCGGGTGCACGGCCGAGGAGGCCCCGGATGTCGTGGGTTTCGCCGAACTCGGTGAGCTGACGGCGATCATGCACGACCACGCCCAGAGCTGGACGGCGCCGGCATCGTTCACGCGGTTCAGCTGGGATCTCGACGCGATCCTGGGCCCCGAGGCGCGCTGGGGAAACTGGCGTGACGCACCCGCACTCACCGAGGACGACAAGGCCTCGATCAGCCGCGCCGTCGCCGAGATCACCAGACGGATCACCGAATTCGGCGCGTCGCCGGACCGCTACGGGCTCATCCACGCTGACCTGCGGCTGTCGAACCTCATGGTCGATCCCGCGTCGCCGGGCACCGGTATCACCGTGATCGACTTCGATGACTGCGGCTGGGGCTGGCACCTGGCCGATCTCGCCGCCGTGGTGTCGTGGCTGGAGGAATCCCCGGAGGCCGGCGGCATCATCGCCGAGTGGCTGCGCGGATACCGGGCGGTGCGAGCCCTCCCCGACGAGCACCTGGCGTTGATCCCGACGTTCGTCCTGCTGCGCCGCGTGCAGTTGACGGCGTGGATCGCCTCACACGCCGATGCCGACGCCGCGATCTCCGTCGGCGCCGACTACGCGCGCGGCACCGCACGTCTCGCGCAGCGCTACCTCGACGACCAAAGTTGGCTACAAGAGGCCATCTTCGCTTCACCCCTCACCCCGACAGCATGACAAGGAGAAACATGTTCGACCTGCAGGGCCGCTCCGTGGTGGTCACCGGCGGAACCAAAGGCATCGGCCGCGGTATCGCCACGGTCTTCGCTCGGGCGGGCGCCAACGTGGCGGTGGCCGGACGCTCCACCGCCGACATCGACACGTGTGTGGCCGATCTCGAGCAGTTGGGTTCCGGCAAGGTCATCGGTGTGCAGACCGACGTCAGCGACCGCGACCAGTGCGAAGCCCTCGCATCACGTACGGTCGAGGCGTTCGGCGGCATCGACGTGGTGTGCGCCAACGCCGGGGTCTTTCCCGACGCGCCGTTGGCGACCATGACGCCCGAGCAGCTCACCGGGATCTTCGCCGTGAATGTCAACGGCACGTTCTACGCGGTCCAGGCCTGTCTGGATGCGCTCATCGCATCGGGCAGCGGCCGCGTGGTGCTGACGTCGTCGATCACCGGCCCCATCACCGGCTACCCGGGCTGGTCACACTACGGCGCCACCAAGGCCGCGCAGCTGGGCTTCATGCGCACGGCAGCAATCGAATTGGCGCCCCACAAGATCACTGTCAACGCAATCCTGCCCGGCAACATCATGACCGAGGGATTGCTCGACAACGGCGAGGAGTACATCGCCAGCATGGCACGCTCCATCCCGGCAGGCGCGCTGGGCACCCCGGAGGACATCGGCCACCTCGCAGCCTTCCTGGCCACCAAGGAGGCCGGTTACATCACCGGCCAGGCCATCGCCGTCGACGGTGGACAGGTGCTGCCCGAGTCCCTGGACGCGATCGCGACGTAGCACCGGCCATGGAGGAGACGTCCGGCGGTCCGGTGGCCGAAGACGTACGCCGCCGAATTCTGTCCATGCTGGCCCAGGGCATGCTGCGCCCGGGTTCGCGGCTGGGCACCGAACGCGAGATGGCGGACACCTTCGCGGTGTCGCGGTCGACGTTGCGCAGCGCCCTGCTGCCGTTGAGCCAGGCCGGTGTGCTGGAGCGTCGCACCGGCCGCAACGGTGGCACGTTCGTCCGCGCCGACGTCGTGCAGCGCAACGCGGCCGAGTTGGCCGGTCTGCCCGCCCGCCTGCACAGCGGCGGGCACACCAGTACCAGCCGCGTGCTGGGCACAGACCGCAGGCCGGCGACCACCATCGAGGCCGAGGCACTCGAAGTACCGGACGGCGCAGACATCTTCACCATCCGGCGCTTACGGTTCGCCGACGGTGTGCCCCTGTCGGTGGATCTCGCGTGCTTCGTCGCCGAGCGTATGAACGATCTGCTCGAACAACCGCTCGGCGGCTCGCTCTACGAGCTGCTGCAAGTGCGTTACGGGCTGGTGCCCGCCACCACGACCGAGACGATCGAGGTGGTGAGCGCCAGCCCCCGCGAGGCCCAGTGGCTGGACATCGCGCACCGCAAACCGCTGTTGGCCATCACACGGGTGACCCGCGACGATTCGGGCAGGCCGTTCGAATACGCCTACGATCTCTTCCGCGCCGACCGCGTGCGTCTCACCGCGACCAGCCACGGCACCGTCGGCGCGGTCGAACGGTCGGTCAGCAGCACGGCCTGAACCAACACCGCGAGCGGGCGTGTTTGCCGCCCGACACACCGTCGAACAGCAGCACTGCACGCACGCTCGCGGTGCACGAGCGCGCCCAATTATCAGGCCAGCTTGCGCAACCGGGGCTCCAGATCGCGTTTGAACAGCTCCAGGAACCGCCGCTGGTCGTGGCCCGGGGCGTGGAACACGAGGTGGTTCAGGCCCCATTTGACGTACTGACCGACCTTTTCGACCGCCTCGTCCGGATCCGAGGCGACGATCCAGCGCTTGGCGACCTGCTCGATCGGCAACGCATCGGCTGCCTTCTCCATCTCGATCGGATCATCGATCGAGTGCTTCTGCTCGGCGGTCAACGACAACGGCGCCCAGAACCTGGTGTTCTCCAACGCCGCCTCCGGATCGGTGTCATAGGAGATCTTGATCTCGATCATCCGATCGATATCGTCGGCATCGCGGCCGGCGGCCGCCGCACCCTCCTTGACCGCAGGGATCAGCTTCTCGGCGTACAGTTCCTCACCCTTGCCCGAGGTGCAGATGAACCCGTCCCCGGCGCGGCCGGCGTATTTGGCCACCACCGGCCCACCGGCGGCGATGTACACCGGGATCCCACCCTCGGGCACGTCATAGATCGACGCGCCCTTCGTGTGGTAGTACTCGCCGTCGAAATCGACCCGGTCGCCGAGCCACAACTCGCGCATCAACTTCACCGATTCGCGTAACCGCGCGAACCGCTCCTTGAACTCCGGCCACTCCCCGGCATAGCCGGTCGCGATCTCGTTGAGCGCCTCACCGGTGCCCACACCCAGGAAGATCCGGCCCGGGTACAAACACCCCATCGTCGCGAACGCCTGGGCGATCACCGCCGGGTTGTAGCGGAACGTCGGTGTCAACACCGACGTGCCCAACACCAACCGCTGCGTGCGCTCCCCGACCGCGGTCATCCACGCCAACGAGAACGGCGCATGCCCGCCCTCATGCCGCCAGGGCTGGAAATGATCACTGACCGTCGCACTGTCCATACCTGCCGACTCGGCCAGAACCGCCAACTCGACCAATTCGCGCGGAGCAAACTGCTCCGCCGACGCCTTATAACCTAGTTTCAACTCAGCCACGATTCGTTTCTACTCCAGTGCTTAGACTCGCGGCATGGCAGTGGCCCTTACCAAGATCACCGAGCGCGTGCATTTCGCCCAAACCGACCTCGTCAATTGGACGTTGGTGACCGGTGATGACGGCGTGATGCTGATCGACGCCGGCTACCCGGGGCAACGCGACGATGTGCTCGGTTCGGTGCGGCAGTTGGGTTTCGGGCCGGACGACATCAAGGCGATTCTGTTGACCCACGCCCACATCGACCATTTCGGTACGGCGATCTGGCTTGCGAAAACCCATGGGACCCACGTGTATTGCCATGCCGATGAGGTCGGTCATGCGCGGCGCGAGTATCTCGAGCAGGCGTCGCCGGCAGCGGTGATCCGTCAGGCGTGGCGGCCGAGCTGGCTGAAGTGGGCGCTGGCGATCTCGCGTAGCGGCGCGTTCGACCATTCCGGTATCGCCTCGGCGCAGGCGTTCACCACCGACGTCGCAGCGACGCTGCCGGGGAATCCCACTGCGATTCCCACCCCGGGGCACACCGGCGGGCACTGCTCGTATCTGGTCGACGGTGTTTTGGTGTCGGGTGACGCTCTCGTGACCGGCCATCCGACCTCGCCGCGGCGCGGCCCCCAGTTGCTGCATCCGGTGTTCAATCACGACGAGCAGGCCTGCCTGCGCAGCCTCGGCGCGCTTGCGCTGCAGGACACCGAGGTGCTGCTTCCCGGTCACGGGGACGTGTGGCGCGGCCCGATCCGCGAGCTCGCCGATCAGGCCGCACCCTCCGCGCGCAGCACCTAGCGGACCGCCACGGACCGGCTAACCCAGAACCCGGTAACCCAGCAGGAAGAAACCGGTCAGGCACAGCCCACATGCCAGCACGATCGTAGGCATGAGGACCATCTGGTCGAGTTCCTCGGGTTCGAAGACTTCGTCGTCGTCGATCGAGCCGAAGAAAACCCTGGCCACGGCGGTGCGGCGGAACGCAAACAGGCGTTCGCGCAGCCTGTCCGAGTTGGCGCGGCGACCGATGAACAATCGCACGGCCACCCCGGCCGCGAACACCAGAGCCCCGGACGCCAACAGCAGCGACCCCACGACTACCTGCGGATTCGGCAAACGCTCCCCCACTGGTGTTCGGCTCTTGCGGGGCCAAGCCTATAGGCGGTCCGGCGCGGGCTTCATCGAGTTACGCGTCACAGTCCCCAGCGCTGTGCGATCAGCTCATGGGACCGCAACCGGTCCTCGTGACGGTGGGTCACCGAGGTGATGACCAGTTCGTCGGCGTTCGTGACCCGCCGCAGCGCCTCCAGGCGCTTCACCACCTGGTCCGGGTCACCGACGAATTGCGTTGCGACACGGTCTCTTACGATACCGATCTGGTCTGCGGTGAGCGGCGGCAGATCTTCGGGATCGGGGTACGGGATGGCACCGCCACCAGCACGGATGGAGTACACCCAGTGCGCGTATCCGGCCGCCCACCGCTGCGCCGTGGGTTCGTCGTCGGCGACGACGATGTCGGCAGACACCACGACATACGGTTCGGCAAGATATTCGGACGGCGTGAACTCGTTGCGGTACAACTCGATTGCCTCCAGCGCGGTCGCCGGCGTGATGTGGTAGCTGGCAACGAACGGCAACCCGCGGGCCGCGGCGACGCCTGCGCTCTGGCCCTTGCTACTGCCGAAGATCCACGGCGTCAGACCGCTGCCCGCACCCGGTACGGCGGTGCCGACGTCATAGCGGTCCTGCAGCATCGCGAGGATGTCGTCGAGCTGATCGGCGAAGTCGGGCGCGACGGCGTGCGGCTGTTGCAACGCCGCCATCCGCGTCTGCATCCGCGGGTCACTCAGCATCGCCCGCATGTCGAACGGCGCGGGGATGACCACACCGTCGATCTCGTGCCATTCCCGGGGCGGTTCGGGTGGCTTGCGTTTGTCTCGCAACGCCTCGACGCGTCGCTGGCCCGATCGACCGACGCCCAGGTCGATGCGTCCGGGGTGAAAGGCCTCCAGCATCCCGAAACTCTCCACCACCGCCACGGCAGTGGTGTGCCCGAGCTGCACGGCGGCGGTGCCGACCCGGATCCGCTCGGTGGCCGCCGCGATCTGCCCCACCAGCACCGCGGGTGCCGAACTCGCGACGGCGGCGAAGTGGTGTTCGGCGACCCAGAACCGCTTGTACCCCCACCGCTCGGCGTGTTGTGCGAGGTCGACGGTGTTGCGCAGCGCCGTCGCGGCGTCGCTACCGGCGCTGATCGGCGCGAGATCCAATATCGACAACGGAACGTTCATGCCGACTCCTCAACGGGCAGCACCTTGTGGAAAGCGATGGGGAACACCGTGCCGTCGGCGGGCAACGGTTCACGCAGGCGCGTGTAGCCTGCGGCGGCGTACAACGCCTCGGCCTCGGGCTGCAGGTGGCCCGTCGTCAGGTAGACCTTCCGGTAGCCGCGCGCGGCGATCTCGTTCTCCAGGTGCACCAGCAGCGTGCGGGCCAGCCCACGCTTGCGGTACGCGCTGTGGGTCCAGATCCGCTTGAGCTCGGCGGTGTCGTCGTCGAACCGCTGGAAGGCGCCACCGGTGACAGGCGCGCCGTCGAGCAGCCCGACGTACATACCGCCGCTCGGCGGGGCGAACACGTCGGCGGGCTGACCTCGCAGCCACGCCATCACCGCGTCGCGGGTGCTGCCGTAGCGTGACGAGTACTCGTCGGCAAGCTCGTCGATGAGCGGTGCGGCCAGTGGGTCATCCTGGCCGACCGCGACGAAGTGCACACGATCTTGAGCCAGCTCGGACATCACCACCGTTTCTATACCCATGCGGTGTTCAACGCTCAGGGTCCGGCAATATGCCCCGCAAACTCAGCGTGATCGAAAATCCGCCCAGGTCGTCTCGACTCGCTTCCGGCCCGAGTGCGTTGTAGATCGTATGAACCCGCTCTCCAGGTTGACCTGCTCAGTGACCACCGCCGCCGTTCTGGCGACCGCGACCAGCCCGGCCGCGATGGCCGCCGTGCCATTCGAATACCTGGGCCAGTGGCAGCTGCCACCCCAGAAAGCCAGCGTTTCCAACAGGATTGGCGGGCTGTCAGGCATCACCTACGATCCGGTGCGGCAGGTCTATTACGTCATCAGCGACGACAAGTCCGAGCACGGCCCTGTCCGCTTCCACACCGCGCGAATCGCGTTGTCCGGCACGGGTGTGGACGATGTGCAGTTCGTCGGGGTGCAGCCGCTGCTCGACGAATCCGGAAAACCTTTCGGACGGAACGACTTCACGGTGCACCCGCCGCTGCTCGCACCCGACGCCGAGGCGATCGCCTACGACGCCGGCCGGCAACTGCTGTACTGGACGTCCGAAGGCTTCGTCGTCGACGACGATGCCTCCGGCCGTCCGGTTTCATACCTGCAGCCGTGGATCCGGGTGGCCGGTCTCGACGGCAGCTATCAGGGCGAGTTCGCACTGCCGCCCAGCTTCCTGTTCTCCCAGGATCAGACGGTCGGCCCGCGCCCCAACGGCGTTCTCGAAGGCCTGTCCCTGACGCCGGATGGGCGATACCTGTTCGCGGCGATGGAGCAACCGCTCCGCCAGGACGGTCCCGCGACCGACGAGAACCACAGCGGACTGGTCCGGGTCACCAAGTTCGACACCACGACGCGGGCGGCGGTCGCGGAGTACGCCTACCCCGTCGACCGTGCCGCACCCGGGACCGGGTTCAACGGGGTCTCCGACATCCTGGCGTTGTCGGAGACCTCGTTCCTGGTCATCGAGCGCGCCGCGAACCTGCCGCGCCAGGTCGCGGTCTCGGTCTACCGCGCCGACATCGGACCGGCAACCGACGTGATCGACGTGGCGTCGCTGCGGGATGGGGCGGTGACTCCGATGACCAAGACCCTGGCCGCTGATCTGCGCGCGACGCCGCGGCTGGACCGACTCGACAACCTCGAGGGACTGACGCTGGGCCCGGTCCTGGCCGACGGTCGCCAGTCGGTGGTCCTGGTCAGCGACGACAACTTCCAGCCGTTCGAGGTGACGCAGTTCCTGGCGTTCGCGATGCCGAGGACCTGAGATGGGCTTTCCCGTCGACAACCGCTCGCCGGTCCACGAGACCGCCCGGGAATGGCAGAAGCTGCAACTGGCCGCGCTGGGCTTCGTCGGCCTGTGCGGCGTGTTGGGCGGCGACGGCGCGGGAGCCCAGCGACCGCTGTGGCTGGAAAAGGCGAGCGGGGTCTGCGCCGTGGCCGGCCTGGTGCTGGCCGTCGTCGCCGTGACGATTGTCGCCACGGTCGCGTTCCCGTTGGGCGCCCGGTCGGCGGCCGCGAGCGCGCCGCTGCGACGGCTGCGAGTGGGGATCGGCGTCACCTTCCTGGCCGTCGGACTGACGGCACTGGCCTCCTTGAGCACGTGGTGGCCCGATCTCCACGGCGGAGAGACCGGGAACGTCCACCGGCTCGCCGTGGCGACCGACTCCGGATCGGTGTGCGGCACGCTGCTCAGCAGCGGTTCGGGAACGCTGGATCTCCAGGTCGACGGGGGCATCGTGCGGGTACCGCTGAAACGCGTGTTATCCGTCGAGCCGGTCTTCGCGTGCTGACCACATGCTCACGCAGGCAGTGATCCACGACTCATCCACCCCTTCCCTCCCAAACTTGACACGTGTAAAGTTCGCCGCCATGGACAACATCAGGGGCAAGACCATCGCGATCACCGGCGCCGCTCGCGGCATCGGTCATGCCACCGCCAAGGCCCTGCTCGCCCACGGCGCCCGCGTCGTCATCGGCGATCGTGACGTGGCACTGCAAGAGTCCGCGGTCATCGAGCTCAGCAAGCTCGGCCAGGTGTCGGGCTATCCGCTCGACGTGACCGACCGGGAGTCCTTCGCCACGTTCCTGGACAAGGCCCGCACCGACGGTGGCGGGCACATCGACGTCCTGATCAACAACGCCGGCGTGATGCCCGTCGGTCCGTTCCTGGAGGAGACCGAGCAGTCGATCCGGTCCAACATCGAGGTCAATGTGTACGGCGTGCTCACCGGGTGCCAGTTGGTGTTGCCGGAGATGGTCAAGCGTCGCCGCGGCCACGTCATCAACATCGCGTCCCTGTCTGGCCTCATCCCGCTGCCCGGTCAGGTGGTCTACGTCGGCGCGAAGTACGCGGTTGTCGGCCTGTCCACGGCGCTCGCCGACGAGATGGCGCCCTACGGCGTCGACGTCTCGGTGATCATGCCGCCGTTCACCAACACCGACCTGATCTCGGGCACCAAGTCCGGCGGGGCGATCAAGCCCGTGGAACCCGAGGACATCGCCGCGGCCATCGTCAAGACGCTGAACAAGCCCAAGACGCATGTGTCGGTGCCGCCGCCGCTGCGGTTCACCGCCCAGGCCGCCCAGATGCTGCCGCCCAAGGGCCGGCGCGCGATGAACAAGGCGCTCGGGCTGGACAACGTGTTCCTGGAGTTCGACAAGGCCAAGCGCAAGGCCTACGAGGACCGCGCCCGCGCCGCTCAGGGCGTCATCGAGTCCGACGGCACCACATAGCGCCGCACGGTGCGCCCGCCGATCCCGGTCAGGATCTCGTAGTCGATGGTGCCGGCGGCCTCCGCCCAATCACCGGCGCTCACGCCGGCACCGCCGAACAGCACCGCCCGATCCCCTTCGGTCACGCCACCGCCGTCGTGGCCGAGGTCCACCACCAGCTGATCCATGCAGATCCGCCCGACACTTGCGAACCGGCGGCCGTCGATGTGCACCGTGAGCCGGTTACTCAGCGCCCGCGGCACCCCGTCGGCGTAGCCGCAGGCCAGCACCGCCACCACGGTGTCACGCGGGGCCGTCCAGGTGTGGTTGTACGAGACACCCTGTCCCGCAGCGATTCTCTTTATCATCGCCACCTCGGCGGTCAGCGTCATGGCCGGGTTCAGCCCGAAATCGCCGAGCGCGGGCACCGGGCTGCGGCCGTACAGCGCGATCCCGGTCCGCACCACATCCCGGCACAGGCTCCGATCCGTCAGCGCCGCAGCCGAATTGGCGATGTGCACGCGCCGCGGTGTCAGCCCGGCGCGGCGCAGGTCGGCCACATGAGCGTCCAGGCCTGCGGCCTGTGCGGCGTTGAGCGGGTGTCCCGGTTCGTCCCCGCGCGCCAGGTGGCACATCACCGTCCGTAGTTCGACCGCATCGTCGGTGAGCAGCGCGCACACCTCGGGCCACTCACGTACGGACACCCCGCTGCGAGCCAGGCCGGTGTCCGCCTTGACCCCGACGGTGGCGGTGCGGCCCTGCCGGTGTGCGGCCGCGATGACCGCCGTCAGCTGGGTCGCGGTGGACACCACCACCTCGACATCGGTGGCGATGGCCGCCGCGAAATCCGTTGACGGCGTGTGCAGCCAGGCGATCACCGGGGCGGTGATGCCGGCCGCCCGCAATGCGAGCGCCTCGTCCACGGTGGCCACCCCGAGTTCGGTGGCCCCGGCCGCCAGCGCGGCCCGGGACACCTCCACCGCCCCGTGCCCGTAGCCGTCGGCCTTGACCACCGCGATCACCTCGGCGCCGGACCGCTCACGTAGCACACCGACGTTGTGGGCGATGGCCGCCAGGTCGACGACCGCCTCGGGACTCAGTATTCGATCGCTTCGATCAGCGGGCCCGGCTCGTCCATCAATGCCCAGAACCGGTCCCGGATGGCCACGGTCATCGGGCCGGGCTCGCCGTTGCCGATCGGTTCACCGTCGAGCGAGTTGATCGGGGTGACCCCACCGGCGGTGGTGACGGCCATCAGTTCGTCGGCGTCGTAGAGCTCGTGACTGGTGACATCGCGCAGGGTGGCCTCGATGCCCATCTGGTCGGCGAGCTCGAACACCGTCTTACGGGTGATGCCGGGCAACGCGTTTCGGGACGGGGAGGCCAGCTTGCCGTCCTTGACGATGCACACGTTGAAGCCCGGGCCCTCGGCCACGCAGTTGTCGGCGTCGAGCAGGATGGCGGTGCGGGCACCGCGGTCCTTGGCCTCGAAGCTGGCCGCGGTGAGATCACCCCACTGGTAGTTCTTGATGGTCGGGTCGACGGTGTTGCGCCCGGCCCGGCGGACATGGCGCGGCACGATGGCGGTGGTGCCGAAGATCTGCTCGGCCGGCGGGAACGCCCACAGGTACGGGATGGCGTAGATGTACACCTGGTGGGTCAACTTGGACAAGTCCTTCTCGCCCTTGCGTTTACCGTAGCCGCGGGTGATCGTGAGGTTCACGAACGACTCACGCAGCTGGGACAGCGAAACGCATTTCTTGGTGATCTCTGCCAGTTCGTCCTTGGTCATGCCGGCGTCCAGGCGCAGCTTGGCCGCACCGTCGAGCAGCCGGTCCAGGTGGTCGCCGAGCCGGAAGATGTTGCCGTGCCACACATGCGCGACGGTGTAGGTCAGATCGGAATGCCCGAAGCCGGTGTCGAAGATGGAGATCTTGGCCTCTTCGGCGGGCAGGTATTCGCCCTCGATCCAGGCCACCCCGCCGGCGAACGGGCTGGAGGTGTCCAGTTCGTAATCGCTGTACTGGATCACCGAACCGGGCGGGGTGTCCTCGCGGATGGCGCCGGGTTCGACGGCGACGAGGTTCGAGGTGCCTGCGTCTGCAAGAGTCATGATGTTTGTGCCCTTTCTAGATGTGGTGGGTCTTGGCGTATTCGGCACCGGCGTCGCCGCGGCTCAGCCGCGACTTGAGCCCGGTCGCCCACCACACGGCGGCGAGGGCGACGATGCCGAGGAACACCCACTTGTTGTTGGTGAACTGTGGAAGGAAGAGCAGTGCCACGGCGACCCCGAGGAACACCACCAGCGCGGTGACGTACAGCGGCAACCGCCAGCGGCCCAGGTCGAAGGTGCCGGGCTCGCCGACGGGGATGGTGCCGCGCTTGTATCCGACCAGCAAGCCGATGGTCTGCAGGATGTAGACGAAGAAGAACAGCAGCGAGGCGATGCCGATGATGTAGTTGAACGCCTGCTCGTTCACCAGCGCCGAGCACAGCAGCAGCGCCGACAGGCAGCCGAGGCCGAGCACCGCACACGTCGGGGTCTTGCTCTTGGGCGAGACGTGCCGCCACACGTGCGACAACGGCAGCATGTTGTCCCGGGCCATCGAGTAGGTGAGCCGGGTGGCCACCAGGATGTTGGCCAGCAGGCATGCCATGATGTTCGTCAGTGCCACGGCCACAACGATTTTCGTGACGACGGGCCCGGCCTGCTGGTTGATGATCTCCTCGATGGGCGCGGCTGAGTTGGCGGCGACCGCGTCGGTGTCGCGGATGGCCAGCACGTACACGATGTACATACCCAGCTCGATGACGATCGAGGTGACCAGCGCGTAGAACATCGTCTTGGGCACCACGTGCCGGGCGTTCTTGGTCTCCTCGGCGACGTCGGCCCCGGACTCGACACCGATCAGACCGAAGAAGGGACCGAGCGCGGCGGCCAGCCAGGCCAGCATGTACGAATCCTTGTCCCCGGACTCGCCGCCGGTGAACAGCACCGAGATGGGCTGGTGGTTCTCCGGCGCGGAGAAGGCGATGACGGCGACCAGCAGGGTGGCCCCGACCGTGATGACCAGTTCCAGGCTGACGCCGATGTTGTTGACCATGGTGGCGAACCGGACGCCGTAGATGTTGATCAGCACGCAGACGAACACGACGGCGATGGCCAACAGGATCTGCGCGCTCTGACTCATGCTCCAGCCGAACAACCCGCCCAGGTAGCCGGACAGGATGAAGCCCACCCCGGTCATCCCGCACACCCAGCCCATCAACGCGATGAACCCGGTGAACCAGGCCAGGTTGGGGCCGTTGATCCGGCTGATCCACTGGTACGAGTAACCGGCCAACGGCAGTTTGGCCGTGAGGTCGGCGGCGATGAACGCCCACAGCGCGAACACCGCACCGGCCAGCAGCAGCGTCCACACGAACGGCGCGCCCGCGGTGAAGTAGCCGGCGCCGAAGCCGGTGAACACCGCCGTGGTGGCACTGATCGTGGCGAAACCGATGGCGAACGAGGCCAGCGTGCCCACCGAGCGGTCGAGCTTCTGGGTGTAGCCGAGCTCGGCGAGCTTGGCGTCTTCGGCGTTCAAGGATGAATGAGGCGAGTGGGGTGGTGAAGCAAGCGCATCCGTCATGATCACTCCAGGTGAGGTGAAGTCGGGGAACGACTGCTGTAAGGAAAACGCCACCGGCCGGTCACCGGAAGTTCGATCTTTTGATCTAGTGATAATCGTTGTTTATCACTGCAGGTCGGCTCCTACGTCGTCGCCGTCGCCGAAACTCCACCGCTGCTGCACGTGCCGGATCAGGGCATCGGCCTGCGGGCTGAGCGCGCCCGGGTGCCAGGCCAGCGCGACATGGCTGGGCGGCCGGTCCACGATCGGCACGTAGACGATGCCGGGCCGGTCGTAGAACCGCGCCACAGACGATGTCGTAAAGCTGATGCCCAGGCCGCGCGCGATCGAGGTGGTCTCGGCCTCGTAGGTGGCGGCGACCGCGGCGATGGTCGGCGGCCGGTTCCCGCGGACGTCCATCGCCAACCAGTAGTCGCGCCACCGTCCCGCAGTCAGCGGCGCGCAGACGATCGGGTCATCGAGAAGTTCGGCGATCCGCACCTCGCGTCGTCCGGCCAGCGGATGATCCCGGGGTAGGCACGCCACCCAGGATTCGGAATCCAGGATCAACATCCGGTGCTCCGGCAGGTCCACCGGCGGGCGGATCAGCGCCACCTCGGTCACACCGGAGGCCAATCCGGCGGTCGGGTCGGCGAAATCGAACTCGATCGGTTCGACGCTGACGTCTGGGTAGGCGGCCTCGAAATGCCGCACGATGCGGAACAACAGGTCGGCGCCGGTGCCGATCAGATATCCCAGCCGCAGCCGGCCCTGCCGGGTACCCGACAGCGTCACCAGGTTGTCCACCACCGCGTCCACCCCGGCCAGCGCCTGCTGCACCTGCGGCAGCCACGCCGCACCCAGATCGGTCAGTGCCACCTCACGGGTGTTGCGGCGCAACAACACCACCCCGAACGCCTGTTCCAGCGCTTTGATCGCGGTGGACAACGCCGGCTGGGTGATGAACAACCGCTCGGCGGCGCGGCGGTAATTCAGCTCCTCGCCCAGCACGGCGAAGTAGCGGAGTTGCCGCAGCGTCACATTCGGCAACGTCAGTGCACGCCTTCGGTGAGATCGCGGACCTCGGGGTGGCGGGCGCGGGTCATGGAACGCAAACCCTAGCCGAACTCCGGCACCGGGTCACCGTTCCGGTAGGTCTCGATGACGTCGAGCCGCTCGAACAGCTCGTCGTGGCTGAAGGCGTGCTGTTCGGCGGTGCCGACGAGCACCACCCGGACGATCTCGCCGTCCTCGGCCGCATCCAGCCACAGCGAGGTCACCGGCAGACCGTCGGCGACGTCGGCGCCGGACGGCTCGTAGAACCAGATCGCGTAGTTGTCGTCGGACTCATCCTCGTCGAACGCCCACCCGCGCTCGGTGATCCGCTCGTCGAACTCGGCGAGGTCCGCGACGATCCCCTCCTGCACGGCCTGCAACTGCTCGATGACCTCGTGCGGCACCCACCGGGAATCGCGGGCCGCCTGCCGCTTCCTGCGTCGCGCCTTCTTGGCGTCGCTCTTCTTCGACACTGCTCAGCTCAGCGCCTGGTCGAGGTCGGCGATCAGATCCTCGGTGCCCTCCAGGCCGATCGAGATGCGCACGACACCGTCCCCCAGGCCGATCGCGGCACGTCCCTCGGGTCCCATGGCCCGGTGCGTCGTGGTGGCCGGGTGCGTGATCAGCGATTTGGCGTCACCGAGGTTGTTGGAGATGTCAACGACCCGCAGCTTGTCGAGGACCTCGAACGCGCGGGCCTTGCCGTCGTCGCCGTCCAACTCGAAGGTGATCACGGTGCCGCCGCCGCGCATCTGCCGCTTGGCCAGCTCGTATTGCGGATGTGAATCCAGGAACGGGTATTTCACCCACCGCACCGCGGGGTGGCCTTCCAGGAACTCCGCGACCCGCTGTGCCGAGCGGTTCGAGTAGTCCACCCGGACCGCCAGCGTCTCAAGACCTTTCAGCAACGTCCACGCGTTGAAGGCGCTGATTGCCGGGCCGGTGTGGCGCATGAGCTTCTGCACCGGGCCGTCGATGTACTCCTGATCGCCGAGGATCGCCCCGCCGAGCACCCGGCCCTGGCCGTCGATGTGCTTGGTGCCCGAATACACCACCACATCGGCGCCCAACGGCATGCCCTGCTGCAGCAATGGGGTGGCGAACACGTTGTCCAGCACCACTTTTGCGCCGGCCGCGTGGGCCATCTCCGACACCGCGGCGATGTCGACGAGTGTCTGCATCGGGTTGGACGGCGTCTCGAAGAACACCGCCTGGGTGGGCACCGAAAGGGCCTCTTCCCACTGCGAGAGGTCGTCGCCGTCGACGAACACGGTCTCCACGCCCCAGCGCGGAAGGATCTCGTTGCACACCACGAAGCACGACCCGAACAGGCTGCGTGCGGCGACGAGCCGGTCCCCCGCGCCGAGCAGCGCACCGAGTGCGGTGAACACCGCGGCCATTCCGGTGGCGGTCGCGAAGCACGCGGGCGCGCCCTCGATGAGACGCAACCGCTCCTCGAACATCGAGATCGTGGGATTGCCGTAGCGCGAGTACACGTAACGGTCGATGTCGCCGGTGAACGCCTTCTCGGCGGCCGCAGCGGTCTCGTAGACATAACCCGAAGTCAGGTACATCGCCTCGGCGGTCTCTTCGAAACCGGATCGCAGCAGGCCGCCACGCACGCCGATCGTCGCCTGGCTCACGCCGTCGGGCAGGGGCGCCGGGATACGAACGGATGGGATGTCGTCGGTCATGACCGTCCCCTAGCTCTGCTTCCACGGAAGGCCGACGGCCTTCCACCCGGAGCCACCGCGATGCTGGTTCTCGTCGAGATGGCCTTCGAACCCGTCGAGGATGTTGTAGGACGGACCGATGCCCGCCGCGGTGGCAGCCTCGGCAGCACCGATGGACCGGTTGCCGGAGCGGCACAGGAACACCACAGGGCGCTCCCCGGTGACGCCTGCGGCCTTGAGGTCGTCGACGAACCCGTCGTTGTGGGTGCCGTCGGACCGGTTCCACTCGATGTACAGGACGTCACGTTGCAGCGAGGACAGATCCGGAACCCCGACGAACCGCCATTCGGCGTCGGTGCGACAGTCCACCAGCACGGCCTCGGAGCTCTCGCTCAGAAGTTTCCAGGCCTCCTCAGGCGTGATATCCCCTGCATAGCTCACGGGCGTGAGTCTCCCATACTCGAACAGACGCGCCATTCGCCGTCCTCGCGCACGAACACGGTCTCGACGTTGATCTTGTTGTCGGGTTCCTTCTCGAAGTGATAGACCACCGTGGCGGTCGCGCGGTCGCCGTCGATACGGACACCGGTCACGTCGTCGACGTACCGGGCGCCCTGCTTCTGTACCGAGTCACGTTGCCGCGCAAGGAAATCGGCCTCGGCTCCCCGCTGGGCGGCGCAGGTGTACCCGACGAACGCGGAGTAGTCCTCGCGCTGCATGGCGTCGTTCTGGCCGACCGCCGCCCGGCCCACGCGTTCCTCCTCGGACAGGCCGTCCCCGCTGAACGCGTTGACCAGGAACACACCGATCACGACGAGCACAATGAGCACGAGCGCCGCCATGAACGGCCACGCGGTGGGCCGGTCGGCGGCGTGCTCGGAATCACCCGGGCCCACCGGATTCCCCGGATTCTCGGCCATGGTCTACCACAGCCTGCGCAGCGCGGTGCCGACCCGGCGCGCCCGATCGCGGGCGACGATCACGTCCGGTGCGGTGGCAAGAGCCACGCCGAGCCGTCGCGCACCGTCGGACTCCTCGGCACGGCCGAACAGGCGTACATCGCTTTCCGAGGTGGCGAGCGCCTCGGAGAGCACAGCGGTGACGTTGACCGACGGGGCGGCTCCCCCACCGGCATTGGCACCGGCGTAAGTGACCTCGGCGGCGGCCGGCGAGATCATGATCGTGTCGCACGCGAGCCCCATGATGGCCCGCGCGTGCAGTTCGAACTCGCTGAGCCGCTGCGAGCGCAACGTCACCAGCCCGCTGTCGCTCGGACGTACCCGTACGTCGGAGAAGTACACGTCCTCCCCCTGCACCAGCAGTTCCACGCCGAAGACGCCGCGCCCGCCCAGCGAGTTGACGATGCGCGCCGCGATCGACTTCGCCGCGTCGAGCGCCGCGGGCGGCATCTGCTGTGGCTGCCAGGACTCCAGCACACCGCTGTCGAGCCGGCGATGCCCGATCGGTTCACAGAACTGCACACCGGGCCCGGCGGGCCCCGTGGTGCGGATGGTCAGCATCGTGACCTCGAAGTCGACCTCGACGACCGATTCGGCCAGCACCCGGCTGTGCGCGAAGTGACCCGCGGTGGTCGCACGCCGCCATGCCGGTTCGATGTCGTCGGGCCGCAGCAGCACGGACTGGCCGTCGCGCAGCCGACCCGTGATGGGTTTGACCACGAGCGGATATCCGGCGTGCTCGGCCACGGCCGTCAGCTCCTCGACGGAGCCGGCGAACCAGAACGGCACGGTGGGCAGGCCGAGTTCATCGGACGCCAGCCGGCGCAGGCCCTCACGGTCCTGGCTCAGGCGGATGCTGCGCGGGGTGGGCAGCACCTCGCTGTCGCCGCGTTCGGCCACCGCGATCAGCGCGTCGGCGGCGACAACGCCTGCCCCGGCCACCACGTACTGCGGTTTCTCGCGTGCGATGACGGCGCCGAGCTCGTCGGCGTCGTTCATGTCGATCACCGCGGAGCGGTCGGCGACACCGTGTGCGGGCCCGTGGCAGCGGTCCACCGCGACCACCACACCGCCGAGGTTCTGGAACGCCAGGGTGAGCTCCCGACTCAGCTCACCGCCGCCGAGCACCATCACGGTGGCCGGCGGATCGGCGGGCGCCGGGTCGTCGGCTGCGACATCGACCGCGGCGACCGCATTGTCGGCGCCAGGGTCGATGCCTGGCTCGTCCTGTGGTTCCGGCTCCGGCGTGGTGGTCTGGGGGTCGGTGTCGGCCACCGATTCGTCGGTCACATCGGTGGCGTCGGGACCGGCGCCGGCGGACTCATCGGCAGCGGCATCGTCGGTCACGGCACCCTCAATCGGTTCACTCATCGCACACCCCAGACTGCCAGATGCTCATCCGACCCGATGGTCGATGTAGCACCAACGCCAACTCTCGCCCGGTTCGGCCGAACGCATGACCGGGTGGCCCGTCGAATGAAAATGCTTGGTCGCGTGTTGATGGGGGCTGGAGTCACAGCAGGCGACGTGACCACACGTCATACACATCCGTAGATGCGCCCAGCTAGTCTCACCTAGTTCGGCACAGTCCTGGCAGTGGCCAGGGGTGACCGGCTGCGGCTCGACCGTTTCGGCCGTGAGGTGTTCACAGGTTCGAGGTGTCGGGCGCGACTCACGTCGGCGTGATCTCCTCAACATTTGACCAAGGATAAGGAACGGCTGTTCAAGGAGGTCGGACGACGTGGGTGCCACACTGTTGGCGGCCTTGGTGGTGGCGGTGCTGTTCACCGCGGTCGCGCGCAGGTTCGACGTATCGGCGCCACTGGTGCTGGTGGTCGCGGGTCTCGCGGGCAGTGCACTGCCCGGGTTTCATGACGTCCAACTGGACCCCGACCTGGTGTTGTTCGTCATCCTTCCGCCGCTGCTGTGGTCGGCGGGACTCGAGAGCAGCTATGTGGCGTTACGACGCAACATCCGCCCCATCGGCCTCCTGGCCGTCGGCCTGCCGTTGGTGACGGCACTCGTCGTAGGCATCGTCGCCTACCACACCGTGCCTGAGCTCACGCTGGCCGCCGCGCTCACCCTCGGCGCGATCGTCGCGCCACCAGATGCGGTCTCGGCCACCGCGGTCGGGCGCCGGCTCGGCCTGCCGCGTCGCACCATGACCCTGCTGGGTGGTGAGAGTCTGCTCAACGATGCCACCGCGCTCACCGCGTACAAGGTCGCCCTGGCGGCCGCGATCGGCGCCGCCACGAGTTGGGGCACCGCCCTGGGCACCTTCGCACTGGCCGCCGTGGGCGGTCTGGTGGTCGGCCTGGCACTGGGCATGCTGGTCCACCTCGTGCGTACGCGCCTCGAAGATCCGCTCGTCGAGAGCGCGATCGGTCTGGTGGCCCCCTTCTCCATCTACCTGATCGCCGAGGAGGTCCACGGCTCCGGGGTGATCGCGGTCGTGGTGGCGGCCCTGCTGCTCGGCCAGCGCGAGACCCAGGCCAGCTACGCCACCCGTCTGCAGGACAAGGCTGTGTGGAAGGCCCTGCAGCTGGTTCTCGAGTCCTTCGCGTTCCTGCTCATCGGACTGCAGTTGCCCGCGGTCGTCCGCGAACTCAAGGGCATCTCGGCGGCATCGTTGGCGATCTCGTCGGCCGCCGTGCTCGTCGCGGTGATCGCGGTTCGCATCGTCTGGGTGTACGCCTCCACCTACCTCGGCAGGCTGTTCACCAGGAACCACGAGCCGCCACCGCCGCACGCCCAGGTGTTCATCCTGTCGTGGGCGGGTATGCGGGGTGTCGTGTCGCTGGCGGCTGCTTTCGGTGTTCCGTTGACGACCCTGTCGGGCGAGCAGTTTCCGGGGCGCCCGCAGCTCGGCTTCCTCACTTTCGTGGTCGTGGTGGGCACCTTGCTGCTGCATGGGCTGACGCTGCCGTGGTTCATCCGGGTGCTCGGCGCTCAGGGCAACGAAGCTCAGAGCGACGCCATCGCCACCGCCGCTGCGCAGGACAAGGCCGCCAGGGCCGCCGCCGATCGCCTCGACGCGCTGCTGGCGGAGCAGCCGGCCGATACCGACGTGTCGCAGCGCGCCGCGGATGTGCTGCGCGCGTGGAACACCCGACGCCGCAACGCCGCCTGGGAACGGCTGGGGCGTGACGAAGCGGACATCGGTGAGAGCCCGACCTCGGCTTTCCGCCGGTTGCGGCTGGAAATGCTTGCCGCAGAACGGCAGACGTTTATCGCCGAGCGCGATGCCGGGCACATCGACGACGAAGTGTTACGCACCGTGCTCCATGGGCTCGATCTGGAAGAGGCGACGCTGAACCGTGATTAGACGCTTGTCGTGGCTGGCCGTGCTGGTTGTGATCGTCTCGGGCGGCCTGATGGGCATGCTCAGCGGTGGCGATGCTGCCTCGCAATCCCCGGTGGCGGTTCCGTCCGATGCCGAATCCGCGCGCGCCGACGCCCTGCGCGCCGACTTTCCCGGCGGGGATCAGGCGCCTGCCATCCTGGTCGTGACCCGCACGGACGGCGCCGAACTCGGGCCCGACGACATCGACGCCGCCGCTGAGGCGCGGCACCGCATGAACGATGCACCCGGCCCGCCCGTGGTGGTCTCCGATGACGGCAAGGCCGCGATCTCGATGGTGCCACTGGACGCTTCGCTCTCGGGCTTCGCACTCACCGATGCGGTGAAGGAGTTGCGCACCGATGCCACCGACGGCTTGCCGGGTGACCTGCGCGCCCAGGTGACCGGCGGCCCGGCGTTCGGCGCGGATATCGCGAATTCGTTTGCAGGAGCGAATATCACCTTGCTCGCGGTGACAGCCGCGGTGGTGGCGCTGCTGCTCATCATCACCTACCGCTCGCCGGTACTGTGGCTCGTGCCGCTGCTGGTGATCGCGTTCGCCGACCGGGTCGGGTCGGTCGTGGGAACGGCCGTCGCGTCCGGGCTCGGCATGAGCCCGGACGGCTCGACGGGCGGCATCACCAGCGTGCTGGTGTTCGGCGCGGGCACCAATTACGCGCTGCTGTTGATCTCACGGTACCGAGAGGAACTCGGCCGCACAGACAATCACCGCGACGCACTGCAGGCCTCATTGCGGGCCGCGGCACCGGCGATCATCGCCAGCAATGCCACGGTCGTGTTGGCGCTGCTGACACTGGTTTTCGCGACCGCTCCGAGCAACCGAAGCCTCGGTGTGCAGGCCGCGTCGGGTCTCGTCGTCGCGGCGGTGTTCGTGCTGATCGTGCTGCCCCCGCTGCTGGCGTTGTGCGGCAGACGCCTGTTCTGGCCGTTCGTCCCGAACGTCGGCGCGAAGGCGCTCACCGAAAGCGGTGTCTGGCACCGCATCGCGGACTCGGTGGCCCGTAAGCCCGCTCGGGTGGTCGTGGTGTCGGTGGCCGGCCTGGTGCTGCTGTGCACCGCACTGCTGACGACTCCGATAGGCCTCACGCAGACCGAGCAGTTCCGCGTGCAGGCCGAGTCCGTGTCGGGCTTCGAGACGGTGTCCGCACACTTCCCGAGCGGGTCGACCGATCCCACCCGCGTGATCGCGTCGACCGAAAGGGCTGCAGCCGTACAACGCGCCATCACCGACACCGAGGGCGTGGTGTCGGCGAGCCCGGCAGGCCGGTCTCCCACCGGCCTGACCCAGTGGTCGGTGGTCCTGAGCGCCGATCCCGCTTCCGACGAGGCGTTCGAAACCATTGACGCGCTTCGCGATTCGGTGCGGACCGCCGATGCCGACGCGGTGGTCGGCGGCTCCGACGCGCAGGCCCGTGATGCGGCCGCGGCCGCGCAGCGCGACCGGGTCGTGGTGATCCCGGCGATCCTCGCGGTCGTGCTCGCGGTGCTGTATGTCCTGCTGCGGTCGGCGTTCGCGCCACTGCTGCTGGTCGGTGTCACGGTGCTCAGTTCGCTGGCCGCGCTGGGCCTGGGTGGCTGGGCGTCGGTGCACATCTTCGGGTTTCCCGCACTCGACAACAGCACCCCGTTGTTCGCGTTCCTGTTCCTGGTGGCGCTCGGTGTCGACTACACGATCTTCCTGGTCACGCGGGCGCGCGAGGAGACCCCGCAGCACGGCACCCGCCAGGGCATCGTGCGCGCGGTGTCGGCCACCGGCGCGGTGATAACGAGCGCCGGTGTGGTGCTGGCCGCGGTGTTCTGTGTGCTGGGTGTGCTGCCGCTGATCGTGCTGACCCAGTTGGGCATCATCGTCGGCCTCGGCATCCTGCTGGACACCTTCCTGGTGCGCACCGTCATCATCCCTGCGCTGTTCACCTGGATCGGCCCGAAGATCTGGTGGCCCGGCCTGCACGCAGAACCGTGAGACGCGCCGACCCGTGAAGACGGCCTGACCAGGAACTTCCCAGGAGTTCGGCAGCCGCGGGTAGCGTCGTTGCATGACCCAAGCGCAGGCGCTCCCGCCGCTGCACATGCGGCGCGACACGTTCGATCCCACGCCTGAACTCGGCGAGATCCGGGCCGCCGAAGGGGTGCACGTCACGGTCAACCCGTTCGGCATGCAGGTGTACCTCGTCACGCGCCATGAGGACGTCAAGACCGTCCTGTCGGACCATGAACGGTTCTCCAACAGCAGGCCGCCCGGGTTCGCCGTGCCCGGGGCACCGCAGATCTCCGAGGAAGAGCAGGCCAGTGCCCGTGCCGGGAACCTGTTGGGTCTCGACCCGCCCGAGCACCAACGACTTCGCCGCATGCTCACACCCGAGTTCACCATCCGCCGTATCAGGCGACTCGAGCCGCGGATCGTCGAGATCGTCGACGCGCACCTGGACGCCATGGAGTCGGCAGGTCCGCCCGCGGATCTCGTCGCCGACTTCGCGCTTCCCATACCGTCGTTGGTGATCTGCGAACTTCTCGGCGTGCCTTACGAGGACCGGCAGGACTTCCAGCAGCGGTCGGCCCGTCAACTGGACCTGTCGGCGCCGATCCCGGAACGCCTTGCGCTGCAACGGCAGGGTCGCACATACATGCGCGGGCTCGTCGAGCGGGCGCGCAGCACACCCGGCGACGACATCCTCGGAATGTTGGTGCGAGAACACGGTTCAGAACTGACTGACGACGAGCTCATCGGCATCGCCGGGCTGTTGCTGCTGGCCGGGCACGAGACGACCTCCAACATGCTGGGGCTCGGCGTGCTCGCCCTGCTGCGCCACCCAGACCAATTGACGTGTGTGCGTGATGACCCCGACGCCGTCGGTCCCGCCATCGAGGAGTTGCTGCGGTGGCTGTCGATCGTGTCGACCGCGCTGCCGCGCATCACCACCACCGACGTCGAACTCGCCGGTGTCAGGATCCCGGCAGGCAGCCTCGTGTTCGCGTCGCTGCCCGCGGGTAACCGCGATCCCGACTTCATCGAGGCGCCCGATGTGCTGGACATCCGTCGCGGCGCACCGGGCCACCTCGCGTTCGGCCACGGCGTCCACCACTGCCTCGGGGCCCCGCTGGCCCGCATGGAGATGCGGATCGCGTTGCCCGCGCTGTTCCGCCGGTTCCCGACACTGGTGCTGGCCGAACCGTTCGAGGATGTCCGGTGGCGGCCGTTCCACTTCATCTACGGGCTGCAGTCGTTGGCGGTAGCGTGGTGAACGCCATGAGGATAGAAGCGGATCACGACAACTGCATCGCTTCGGGCAACTGCGTGATGGTCTCCGAAGCACTGTTCGACCAGGACGAGGACGGCATCGTGATGGTCCTGGTCGACGAGGTTCCCGATGACGAGATCGAGCACGCCCGCGAGGCCGTCAGGCTGTGTCCCGCGAGTGTGCTCCGGTTGACCGGGGATGCTCCCCCGGCAGATCGATGACCCCGGCCCGGCCGAGCAGGACCACGCTGACCACCAGAACCCAGATCGGGAATGCCAGCGTGAGCCACATCGTCACCTCACTGGCGAGCAGAAGCACCACGGCGACAAGGTAGGTCACGCCGACCAGCCACCGGGGCATCAAGCCGGTCCGCAGCCAGATGGTGGCCAACGAAACCATGAACACCGCGGCCATCCTGAGTGCGTAGGTCTTGGACACCGTCAGCAGCACCATCTGACCGAAGGTGGCGACGCTGGGATCGGTCGCGTCCCCGCTCCGTTCCAGCCCTGCCCCGATGGCGGTGGCCACGAACATCATCGCCAGGAACAGCAGACCACTGCCGATGAACACGGTGGAGAAGAACTTGTCCTCGTACCGTCCCAGCCCGTCGCGGACGACCCCCATGAACCACAGGAAACTGATCCCCGCGAACGGCATCAGGATCGCCGCCACCTTGAGGTTGCCGCTTCCGGCGTTGAGCCACTGGGAGCCGGGTTCAGCGCCCTCCGGAAGAGCCGCGCGGATGAGCACCAGCGCCGCACCGAAAAGCACCGCGAACACCACGCCGGCGGCCGCGGCCGCACGCGGAGTCGTCAGACGGTTCACGCCTCGCTCGGTCATCGCGTGATCCTGCCACGGTTCAAGGTTGTCCGGGCAGCAATCTGATCATCAGGCCGTTGGCCTCGGCGAGCATCTTGCCGTCCCCGTCACGCAGTTCGGCGTTGACGAAGGCTTTGCGCCCCTGCGCCTCGCGGATCCACCCCCGGGCCTTCAATGGCGTGTCGATCGGTGTCACCGCCCGGTAGTCGACATGCAGGAACGCAGTCCGGCTGATCGGACGGCCGGCCGCGTGGATCACCATGCCGAACAGCGAGTCGAACAGCATCGGCAGCACACCGCCGTGCACGGCGTAGTTGCCTCCCACGTGGAAACGGCTGAACGTGACGGTCAGCAGTACCTCGTCGGCCTCGAACTTCTCGACGAACCAGGGTGGCGCCAGCAGGCTGCCCGCACCGGGGAGATCCGGAACACGGTTGGCCGGTCCGACGCCCTCGCCCGCCTCGTACGGGTCGAGCAGCGTGACGAGTTCCTCGGCGAGGTCGGCGGCCTTGTCCCACGTGGCGGCATCCGGGTTGGCAGAGACCGCGAGGTCCTGCACGCGACGAATCGCGGCGAGGAACCGACCGAACCCCGGTCCGGGTTCGGCCGCCTCGAACACCGGGAAGCCCCCGTGCTCACTGTGGTATTTGGGATCGGTACGGCGCGGATCCAACCCGAAGTCAGCCGAGTTCAACGGGCTGCCAGAACATCACGGCGCACGATGGTCTGATCGCGGCCGGGCCCGACACCGATGCACGAAACGTACGCCCCGGCAAGCTCTTCGAGGCGCAACACATAGTCGCGGGCCTTGGCCGGGAGGTCCTCGAACTCCCGCGCTCCCGAGATGTCCTCCCACCAGCCCGGCAGTTCCTCGTAGATGGGCTCGGCGCGCGCGATGTCCGACTGCGTCATCGGCATCTCGTCGACGCGTTTGCCGTCCACCTTGTAACCCACGCACACCGGCACGGTCTCCAGGCTCGACAGCACGTCGAGTTTGGTCAGGAAGTAGTCGGTGATGCCGTTCACCCGGGTCGCGTAGCGGGCTATCACGGCGTCGAACCAGCCACAGCGGCGGGCCCGTCCGGTCGTGACACCGACCTCGCCACCGGTCTTGGCCAGGTAGGCGCCGTGGTCGTCGAACAGTTCGGTCGGGAACGGACCGGAGCCGACGCGCGTGGTGTACGCCTTGAGGATGCCCAGCACCGTGGTGATGCGGGTGGGCCCGATGCCCGAGCCCACCGCGGCGCCGCCCGCCGTCGGATTCGACGACGTGACAAAGGGATAGGTGCCGTGGTCCACGTCGAGCAGGGTGCCCTGTGAACCTTCCAGCAGCACGGTCTCGTCGTTCTCCAGCGCCTGGTTGAGCAGCAGCCGCGCGTCGGCGATGCGGTGCTTGAAGCCCTCGGCCTGACCCAGCAGGTTCTCGAGCACCTCTGCGGGTTCCAGCGCCTTGCGGTTGTAGATCTTGACCAGCACCTGATTCTTGAATTCGAGTGCCGCTTCGATCTTCTCCGCGAGCACCTGCTCGTCGAGCACGTCGGCGACCCGGATGCCGATGCGGGCGATCTTGTCCTGGTAGCACGGGCCGATGCCGCGTCCCGTGGTGCCGATCTTCTTGCTGCCGGCCCAGCGTTCGACGACCTTGTCGATCGCGACGTGGTAGGGCATCAGCAGGTGTGCGTCGGCCGAGATCAGCAGGTTCGACGTGTCGACCCCGCGATCTTCGAGCCCCTTGAGTTCGGTCAGCAACACACCGGGGTCGACCACCACACCGTTGCCGATGACGTTGGTGACCCCGGGTGTGAGGATGCCCGAGGGGATGAGGTGCAGCGCGAAGTTCTCCCCGGTCGGCAACACGACGGTGTGGCCCGCGTTGTTGCCCCCCTGGTAGCGAACTACCCACTGCACGCGTCCACCGAGTAGATCGGTGGCTTTACCTTTGCCCTCGTCGCCCCATTGGGCCCCGATGAGCACGATTGCCGGCATGGCGTACTCTCCCGCCTATCTCCGCGCCTGGAAGTGGTGCAGCCGGTAGGCCACCTTATCCCAGAGCAAGCGCGGAGCCACAATTCTGTTTGCGTGCCAGGAGTGGTTTTGACTTCGTCAACTGCCGTCTTCACGGGCGAGACGGGCCGTGTACCGCGCCCGCTGCGGGGGTTGCCCACGGTGGGCATCGACGACGTCGGCGCGCACCGCCGGCTCATCGTGACGGGCTCCGCGGTCGACGTGGCCGAAGTGCTGAGCAGGTTGCTGAAGGCCGATCGGCTCGATGTCGAGGTCGCACACGCGCGCAGCAGCTGGTCGGCGCGCCGGGCCCTGCGCGGCGCGGCGCGACGGGTGCCGTTGATCCGCGACGAGACCGGAACCGTCCTCGTCTGCGCCGCCGAATGGCACGGCAGAGACGCAAAGCTGCTGGAAGGCGAGGCGATCGTGGACGACACGGTGCTGTTCGACGGCGAGGCGCACGGTGTGCGGATCGAGCCGTTGACGGTGATGCCCGGACTGCGGGCGAGCGTGCTGTCGCGCCGCGGCAGGCCGCTGGGCTGGGTCAGCGGGCGCGCGGCACAACTCGGCACGCCCGGTGCCCAGGTGGTACGCGACGGGGTGCCCATGCCGCGGCCGGTGCGCCGCTCGACGTTCTACCGGCACACCGAGGGCTGGCTGCGCGTCGGTTGACGTCACCACCTGCCGGTACCGTCGAATCGTGAACATCCGTCCGCTGCGCCAGTCGGTGCGGCCGAGCCCGATCTTCCTGATCGTCGTCGCGGTCACCGCCGCGGGCGGCGCGATCGCCTGGATCGCCGCCGACACCATCGAGCCCCTGTCGTACGTCGGGGTGTTCATCCTGGTCATCGCGGGCTGGCTGATGTCGCTGTGCCTGCACGAGTTCGGCCACGCCTACACGGCCTGGCGCTTCGGCGACCACGGCGTGGAGGCCCGCGGCTATCTGACGCTCAACCCGCTGAAGTACACGCACCCGATGCTGTCGCTGGGCCTGCCGGTGTTGTTCATCGCCCTGGGCGGTATCGGGTTTCCCGGCGGCGCGGTGTACGTCCAGACGCACTGGATGACCCCACGCCAGAAGTCGATCGTGAGCCTCGCCGGTCCGGCGGCCAACCTGGTGCTCGCGGTGCTGCTGCTGGGGCTGACCCGCGCGTTCTGGGACCCGAAGCACGCCGTGTTCTGGTCCGGGATCGCGTTCTTGGGTTTCCTGCAGGTCACGGCCCTGGTGCTCAACCTGCTGCCGATTCCGGGGCTCGACGGCTACGGCGCGCTGGAGCCGCACCTGAGCCCCGACACCCAGCGCGCGCTCGCGCCCGCCAAGCAGTGGGGCTTTCTGATCCTGCTGATCCTGCTGATCACGCCCGCGCTCAACCGCTGGTTCTTCGAACTCGTCTACTGGTTCTTCGACTTCTCGGGCGTGTCGAGCTACCTGGTGTCGGCCGGTGGTCAGCTCACGCGCTTCTGGTCGGCCTGGTTCTAGAGTTCGGCGCGCACGAAAGCGCGGTGTTGTCGTGCGTCGCGTCGTCTGCGCCGACGGACGGCAGGGCTGCCGAAATTCCTGGTCGCGACGCGACGCTTGCGACATATGCAGACTTGCGCATATATTGCGGTAATGGGCGCGGGCCACGATCACAGTCACCACACCGACACACGGGTGAGTCGGATGCTCATGGCGGCAGCAATCCTCACCACGTTCTTCGTCGTCGAACTCGTCACCGCGCTGTGGATCAACTCGATCGCCCTGCTCGCCGACGCCGGCCACATGCTCACCGACCTCGTCGCGATGTTCATGGGCCTCACCGCGGTGCTGCTCGCCCGCCGGGGCAGCACATCACCGGCCCGCACGTTCGGCTGGCACCGCGCGGAGGTGTTCACCGCGGTGGCCAACGCCACACTGCTGATCGGCGTCGCGGGCTTCATCCTCTACGAGGCGTTCGAGCGGCTCGGGAACTCGCCCGAGGTGCCCGGCGTGCCGATGATCGTCGTCGCGCTCGCAGGCCTGATCGCCAACGCCGCCGTCGTGTTCATGCTGCGCTCGCACTCCAAGGACAGTCTGGCGGTCAAAGGCGCCTACATGGAGGTCGTCGCCGACACCGTCGGCAGCATCGGCGTGCTGATCGCGGGCATCGTCACCGTGACCACCGGATGGCCCTACGCCGACGTCGTGGTGGCGGTACTGGTGGCGCTGTGGGTGCTGCCGCGCGCGATCGCGCTGGCCCGTGCGGCGTTGCGCATCCTGTCCGAATCGTCACCGGCGCACATCGACGTCGAGAAGGTCCGCAACGCGCTGTGCGCTGTGGACGGCGTGACGGGCGTGCACGATCTGCACGTGTGGACCCTGGTCCCCGGCAAGGACATGGTCACCGCGCATCTGACCAGCAAAGGCGACACCGCACGTGTCCTGGACGACGCCAGAGCCGTGTTGACCGCACACGGGCTCGAACACGCCACCGTGCAGGTGGAGCCGCCCGACGCCGCGGGCGACTGCAAATGCGAAGCCGAGTGACGACGCGCTAGGCCAGACCGAGTTCGCGACGTGCGGTCGGATCGCAGTCGTCGAGCAGATCGAGGCAGCGCTGGTACTCATCGGTCTCCCCGATGTCGTCGGCCGCACGCGCCAACGCCGCCACGCACCGCAGGAAACCCTGGTTCGGCTCGTGGCTGAACGGCACCGGGCCGAAACCCTTCCACCCGTTGCGACGCAATTGATCCAGGCCGCGGTGGTAGCCGGTGCGCGCGTACGCGTAGGCGGTGACGGCCTTGTCGTCCTCCAGCGCCTGCTCGGCGAGCGTCGCCCACGCGACCGAGGCCGACGGGTGGGCGGCAGCGACCACCGCTGCCTTCTCGCCGGCCGCCAGTTCCTCCTCGGCCGCAGGGTCGCCTGGAAGGTAAACGGGGTCCGGTCCCAGCAGATCGCCCATCCGTGTCATGGGCCTATTGTGCACCGCCCGATAAGCTCCACCGGTAGCGACGTACGGGAGGACCGCAAAAGGGATGCCGAATCCATCGGAGCCGAACGAGGACAACACACCCTCTTCAGAAGACCCGACAGAACCGAGCCGCCAGTCCGCCGATGCGCCAACCGAGAAAGTCACGCTGAATCCGGAGCACGAACCGGCCACCGAGGTGTTCAGCGCCCCGACCGCTCCCGACCACGTGGCGCCGCAGACCGACGAGCGGCGCTTCACCGCGCCGTCGGGGTTCGACGGCTCGACGCAGAAGATCGACACCCCACCCGATCCGGAGACCGAGGTGTTCGCGCCGCCGGCCGGCGATCCGAACAAACCCGTTGCGCCACAGGTCATCCCACCGCGTGACGACGCCGCGCGCCCGCCCGCGCCCGCGACCGCACGACGCAGTTGGGGCTGGGTGATCGCGGTCGTACTGGTGATCGCCGCGCTCGTGGCCATCGCCATCCTGGGCACCGTACTGCTGACCCGCGACTCGTCGTCGGCCAGATCCCAGGAGGATCGGGTCCGCGAGACGATCCAGACGTTCGACGGCGCGATCCAGCGCGGGGACCTCGCCACGCTGCGGTCGATCACGTGCGGCACCACGCGCGACAATTACGTGAACTACGACCAGAAGGCGTGGGACGAGACGCACGAGCGGGTCGCGGCCGCCAAACAGTATCCGGTGGTCGCCTCGATCGACCAGGTGATCGTCAACGGTGACCACGCGGAGGCCAACGTCACGACGTTCATGGCCTTCGCGCCGCAGACCCGGTCGACACGCAGTTTCGACCTGCAGTACCGCGACGACGAGTGGAAGATCTGCCAGGCTCCTGCGTTCTGATCCCGGCGTGTTGAACCCGGCGTGTTGATCCCGGTCAGCCGGCGGTGACGCTGCGTCCGGCGCTGTGCAGGTCGTTGCACGCCTCCACGACACGCTCGGACATCGAGGCCTCGGCCTTCTTCAGGTAGCTGCGCGGGTCGTAGGTCTTCTTGTTGCCCACCTCGCCGTCGATCTTGAGCACGCCGTCGTAGTTGGTGAACATGTGCCCGGCGATCGGACGCGTGAACGCGTACTGGGTGTCGGTGTCGACGTTCATCTTCACCACGCCGTATTTGAGGGAATCCTCGATCTCGGATTTCAACGAGCCCGAGCCGCCGTGGAAGACGAAATCGAACGGCTTGGCGTCCTGCGGCAATCCCAACTTGGCCGCGGCCACGCGCTGCCCCTCGGCGAGCACCTCCGGCTTGAGGACGACGTTGCCGGGCTTGTACACGCCATGCACGTTGCCGAACGTCGCGGCCAGCAGGTACCGCCCGTGCTCACCGGTGCCCAACGCGGTGATGGTCTTCTCGAAATCCTCCGGCGACGTGTAGAGCTTGTCGTTGATCTCGGCCTCGACGCCGTCCTCTTCCCCACCGACCACGCCGATCTCGACTTCGAGGATGATCTTGGCCGCGGCGGCGGTCTTGAGCAGTTCCTGCGCGATCGTGAGGTTTTCGTCGAGCGGCACCGCCGACCCGTCCCACATGTGCGAACCGAACAGCGGGTTCTCGCCCCTGGCTACGCGCTCGGCGGAGATCGCGAGCAGCGGGCGCACGTAGGTGTCGAGTTTGTCCTTGGGGCAATGGTCGGTGTGCAGCGCCACGGTGATCGGGTACTTGGCGGCCACCACGTGCGCGAACTCCGCGAGCGCGACTGCGCCGGTCACCATGTCCCTGACGCCGAGACCTGATCCGAATTCCGCACCACCGGTCGAGAACTGGATGATGCCGTCGCTGCCCGCGTCGGCAAAGCCCTTGATCGCGGCGTTGATGCTCTCCGATCCCACACAGTTGATCGCCGGGAACGCGAACGAGTGCGTCTTGGCCCGGTCCAGCATCTCGGCGTACACCTCGGGCGTGGCAATCGGCATGACGCTCCCCCTTCTGATCCTGTTGGACACGGGTTGTCGCAGGTGCGAGGCATTGCGGCGGCCCGGGTACCCTTGGGAATCGTGATCGCCACCGCCTTACCAGAGGTTACGACCAATCTGGCCCTGATGCCCGACTTCATGGATCCGCTGAACCTCATCGGATACTTCGGGACCTGGGCACTGGTGGGGATCCTGCTCGTCGTGTTCGTCGAGTCCGGTGTGCTGTTCCCGATCCTGCCCGGCGACTCCCTGCTGTTCGTGGCGGGCATGCTCGCGGCGGGCACCGCGGCGCGTGGCGGCGTCGACGCGAACTTCGAATTGTGGCAACTGCTGGTGTTCATCCCGCTGGCCGCGATCCTGGGCGGCCAGGTCGGCTACTGGATCGGCCGCACGATCGGGACGTCGATGTTCAAACCCGATGCCCGCGTCCTCAAGCAGAAGTACCTCGACGAGGCCCACGTGTTCTTCGAGCAGCGGGGGCCGTTCGCGATCGTGATCGCCCGTTTCGTGCCGATCGTGCGGACCCTGGCGCCGATCACCGCAGGTGCGGCCAAGATGCGCTACCCGGTGTTCGCCTTCTTCAACGTGCTCGGCGCGGTCATCTGGGGGGTGGGCCTGACGCTGCTCGGCTACTGGCTCGGCAGCTTCGAGATCATCCAGAAATTGCTGGAACCGATCTTCATCCTGATCGTGCTGGCATCCGTCGCACCGATGTTCATCGAGTGGTACAAACGCCGCCGGGCCGCGAAGAAGGCCGCCGCCACCGACGCCGCCTCACCGGCCGCCTAACCGGCGAGCACGTCGAACAACGCGCGTAGCCCGGTCACGGTGTGTGCGGGCAGGAAGTGGTCGCAGTATGGCAGCGCCGCGGCCATCGCACCGGCCAGCGGCACATAGCCGGGTGCGGCCGCCCGCGGATTGAGCCAGACCACCAGGTGAGCCCGCCGGCGCACTCGGATCATCGCGTGCCGCAGCACATCAGGGGAATCGGCATCCCAGCCGTCCGATGCGATCACCACCACCGCGCCGCGCAGCAGATTGCCGTGCGGTGCGGCCAGCAGCGCAGCGATCGACCGGCCCAACCGGGTGCCGCCGTACCGGTCGTGCACCCTGGCGTTGGCGTGGGCCAGCGCGACCTCGGGCGAGCGGTGCGACAGCGTCGCGGTCAACCGTGTCAGCGTGGTGGCGAAGGCGAACACCTCGGGGTGCGCCCCACCGCGTCGACGCAGCGCCGCGGCCCGCATGAGATGCAGATACACCACTGCGTACGGCTGCATCGAGCCGCTGACGTCGCAGACGAGCACGACGCGGCGCGGCCGGGTGCTCCGCCGGGTACGCGCGAGCCGCACCGGTTCCCACCCGGTGGTGCGCGACGCCCGGATGGTCTCCCGCAGATCGATACGTCGCCCCGACGGGTGACGCCGGTACCGCAGCGTCCTGCGTCGCGGCCAGTGACACTCGGCGCCTTGCAGCCACATGCCGAGGCGACGCAGATCGCCCACGTCGAACCGGTCGAAGGCTTCGTCGGTGCGGCCGGCGAGCCAGCTCGGCGCGAGATCCGGGATCGTGCTCGTCGTGGGCGAGTGCCCAGCCGCGGTGATCGACGCCGGACGCGTCGTCCACGGCAGCCCATCATGGGCGTCACCGCTGTCGGCGCCGTTCGCGCATTGCTGCCGCGGAACTCCTGGCGGGGTCTGGCCCGGTTGGCGATTCGGCGGGTCGACGCCCAACACCGCGTCAGAGAACACCGCATGGAAGACATCGTCGAATGCGGGCAGGTCCTCGGCGCGGCTCACCAGCGTCAATCGCGCGGCCCAGTAGACCTGCGACCGGCGCGCCGGGGACAGGACATGCATGGCGGCCACGAGTGCCGAGGCGCCCACCGCCGACACCGCAACCCCGGCCTCCCGTAGCCGGTCGACCAGTGCGACCGCGAATGCCGCCAGGTCGACACCACGCAACAGCAGCGGCGCCGTCATCTGTCGCGAAGTGCATTGCGGGCCACGCGTAATCGGCCGACCGTGAACACCAGCGCCGCGAGCAGGAACGCGCAGGCAATTTTTGGTCCGACCCTCTTCAACACGGCCCCGCCCGCGAGGTCGAGCAGATCGATGGGTTCGGGATCCGCGACCGCCGGTGCCGCGGCGGCGAGCGTTTCCATGGGCTTGGCCGCGGCTTGCTGAGCAGGTGTCCCGGCAGCTGTTGCCTCACTGGGCTTTTCCCGCTCACCGGCGAGCTTGGACTCCAGCGAATCCACGAACTGACCGAGGAGTTTCTCGGACACCTGCTGCAGCATGCCGCTGCCGAACTGGGCGAGTTTGCCGACGACCTTGAGGTCGGTGTCGACGGTCACGCGGGTCGAGGTGCCCGCGTCGTGCAGCTGCGCGGTGACGGTCGCCGCGGCGTTGCCGGTACCGCGGGTCTCCTTGCCCTTGGCGTCGATCACGGCGCGGTGATGCTCGCGGTCCTGCTCGACGAAGTGCACCTTGCCGTTGAACTCGCTGGTCACCGGGCCCACTTTCACCTTGACCGAGCCCAGCACGTCGTCGCCGTCGCGTCCGGTGAGCCTGGCTCCCGGCATGAGCGGCACCACCTGGTCGAGATCGGTGAGCAGGTCCCACGCATCCTCGATCGGCACGCTGACGGTGAACTCGTTCGCGATCTTCATAGGGTGCTCCCTTTCAATTCCGTCAGGTCCTTGCACGCATCACGCAGCAGCGCGCTGTCGTCGGGGGTCTTGGCCAGCGCGCCGAGCGTGCCCAGCGCGGCGGGGTCGACCAGGTCGCCGACCCGCAGCGCAACCAGCGCCGCGACCCAGTCGATGGTCTCCGCGACGCCCGGTGGTTTGTCGAGGTCGAGCTCGCGTGCGGCGCTGACAAATTGGACTGCACGTTCGATCAAAGCGTCGGTCGCGCCGGAGACGGTGCGTCGCACGATCGCGACGGCCTGAGCCCGTTGCGGGTACTCGATCCAGTGGTACAGGCAGCGGCGCCGCAGTGCGTCGTGCAGGTCGCGGCTGCGATTGGAGGTCAGCACGACGATGGGTGGCTGCGCCGCGACGAACGTGCCGAGTTCGGGGACCGTCACCGCCGCCTCGCCGAGGAACTCGAGCAGCAGCGCCTCGAATTCGTCGTCGGCGCGGTCGATCTCATCGACCAGCAGGACCGGCCGGTTGGGGCCGCGGTGGCGGACGCACTGCAGGATGGGCCGGTCGACGAGGTAGGTCTCGGTATACAGCGCGGACTCGTCGAGGTGTTCGCCGCCGCGTGCCTCGGCCAGCCGGATCGACAACAATTGGCGCTGGTAGTTCCAATCGTAGAGGGCCTCGGCGGCCGTGAGCCCCTCATAACACTGCAGTCTGATCAGAGGTGTGTCCAGCACCGCCGCAAGGGTTTTGGCGGCCGTGGTCTTGCCGACGCCGGGTTCCCCTTCCAACAGCAGTGGACGGCCCAGACCGACCGCGAGGTAGATGGCCGTCGCGGTGCCCTCGTCGAGCAGGTAGTCGTTGGCGTCGAACCGTCGGACCACATCGTCGACGTCCCCGAACTCCGTCACCACGGGCACCTGAGTTCAACGCCGCCGCGCACGGACGGTCGCGATCACCTCGGCGGCGATCGACACCGCGATCTCGGCCGGGGTCCGTGCGCCGATGTCGAGGCCCACCGGGGTGCGCACCCTGATGCGTTCGGACTCGGTGAGGTTCAGCCCGTCGAGGATCGCCGCCCCGCGGCGGCGGCTCGCGACAAGTCCGACGTAGCCGACGCCCGCGTCGAGCGCCGCGCGGATCAGATCCGCCTCGGGCCCCCCGAGGCTCGCGATCACCAGCGCCGCAGCGCCGTCGAGGGCGGTCGGATCCGGTGTGTCGAGGCGCCGGATGTCGTAGCCAAGAAGCGTTGCCACCTCGATCAGCGCGTCCGCGATCGGTGACCCACCGAAGACCCCTACCAGCGGTGCGGGCACCTGCGGGTCCAGGAAGATCTCGAGCGCTCCCCCGGACAGGCACGGATTGACCACCACGCACGCACCGGGTGTGTCGGGGAAGCTGACGTCGCCGTCGGGCAGCACCCGCAACAGCACGCTCTGTCCCACCTGCAGGGCGCCCAGTGCGGCCTTGCGGACCGAGTTCTGGGCGCAGTGGCCGCCGACGAATCCTTCGATGGTGCCGTCGGCCAACAGAATCGCCTCGTCACCGGGATGCGCCGAGGTGGGCTGCTGTGCGCGTACCACTGTGGCGTGCACGAACGGCGTACGGGCGCGCCGCAGTTCGGCCACCCGGTCGTGCAGCCGCGTCGGGGTCATCGGGGTCATCGCACCTCCATAACTACGCGCCTAGATCGGCGGTGTGGGCCTGCCCTGCATCGCCTCCCACACCCGAGACGGTGTGAGAGGCATGTCCGCGTGCCGGACGCCGAACGGCGCCAATGCATCCACCACGGCATTGACCACCGCGGGTGGTGAGCCGACGGTGGCCGACTCGCCGATGCCCTTGGCACCGATGGGATGGTGCGGCGACGGGGTGACGGTGTGGCCGGTCTCGAAGTGCGGGACCTCCATCGCCGTCGGGATCAGGTAGTCCATGAGCGATCCGCCCAGACAGTTCCCGTCCTCGTCGAAGGCGATCATCTCCATCAGCGCCATCCCGATACCGTCGACCAGACCGCCGTGGATCTGCCCCTCGATGATCATCGGGTTGATCCGCGTGCCACAGTCGTCGACCGCGACGAATCGCCGGACCTTCACCACCGCGGTGCCGGGATCGACGTCTACGACGCAGAAGTACGCGCCGTAAGGGTATGTGAGATTGGCGGGGTTGTAGCAGATCTGGGCGTCCAGGCCGCCTTCCAGCCCCTCGGGAAGGTCACCAGCGCCGTGCGCCCGCATCGCGATGTCGGCGATCGTCACCGACGCCGACGGGTCGCCCTTGACGTGGAATGAGCCCTTGTCCCACTCCAGGTCGGCGATCGAGGCCTCCAGCATGCCCGCGGCGATGATCTTCGCCTTGTCGCGAACCTTGCGCGCCACCAGCGCCGCCGCCGCGCCGGACACCGGAGTGGACCGGCTGCCGTAGGTACCCAGGCCGAACGGGGTCTGATCGGTGTCGCCGTGCACCACGTCGATGTCGTCGGGCGGAATGCCGAGTTCCTCGGCGACGATCTGAGCGAACGTGGTCTCGTGGCCCTGCCCCTGGCTCTGCACCGAAAGTCGCACGACTGCCTTGCCGGTCGGGTGCACGCGCAGCTCGCACCCGTCGGCCATGCCGAGGCCGAGGATGTCCATGTCCTTACGTGGCCCGGCGCCGACGGCTTCGGTGAAGAACGACATGCCGATACCCATGAGCTCGCCGCGCTCGCGCTTTTCGGCCTGCTCGGCGCGCAGACCTTCGTAGTCGACCATCTCCATCGCCAGGCGCATGGTCTTCTCGTAGTCGCCCGAGTCGTACACCCAGCCCGTCTTGGACGTGTACGGGAACTGTTCGGGCTTCAACAGGTTCCGCAGCCGCAACTGCGCCGGGTCCATCTTGAGCTCGTAGGCCAGGCAGTCGACGAGGCGCTCGACGAAGTACACGGCCTCGGTGATCCGGAACGAGCACGCGTACGCCACCCCGCCGGGAGCCTTGTTGGTGTACACCGCGGTCATGTGGCAGTAGGCGGCCTCGATGTCGTAGCTGCCGGTGAACACCCCGAAGAACCCGGCCGGGTACTTCACCGGGGCCGCGGTGCCGTTGAAGGCGCCGTGGTCGGCCAGCACGTTGGAGCGGATCGCGAGAATCTTGCCGTCACGGGTCGCCGCGATCTCGCCGACCATGATGTAGTCGCGCGCAAAGCCTGTGCTGGTGAGGTTCTCGCTGCGATCCTCCATCCATTTGACCGGTTTGCCCAGCAGCAGCGATCCGACGATGGCGCACACGTATCCGGGATAGATCGGCACCTTGTTGCCGAATCCGCCGCCGATATCGGGCGAGATGACACGGATCTTGTGCTCGGGAAGACCCGCGACGAGCGCGTACAGTGTGCGGTGCGCGTGCGGGGCCTGCGTGGTCGACCACAGCGTCAGCTTCCCGCTCACCGGGTCCAGGTCGGCCACCGCACCGCAGGTTTCCATCGGCGCGGGATGTACGCGCGGGTACACCATCTCCTGTTTGACCACCACGTCGGCCTTGGCGAAGGCGGCCTCGGTGGCCGCGGCGTCGCCGGTCTCCCAGTCGAAGCAGTGGTTGTCGGTCTTGCCGTCCAGGTCGGTGCGGATCACGGGCGCGTCGATGTCCAGCGCGTGCCGGGCGTCGATCACCGGGTCCAGCGGTTCGTAGTCGACGTCGATGAGCTCCAGCGCATCTCGCGCCGAATAGCGGTCCTCGGCGACGACGAACGCGACTTCCTGCCCCTGGAAGCGCACCTTGTCGGTGGCCAGCACGGCCTGCACGTCGTTGGACAACGTCGGCATCCACGCCAGGCCCTTGGCTGCGAGGTCGGCGCCGGTGACCACGGCCTTGACCTTCGGATGCGCCTGCGCCGCAGTCACATCGATGGAGTTGATCTTGGCGTGGGCATACGGTGAGCGCAGGATCGCCAGGTGCAGCATGCCGGGCAGTTTGACGTCGTCCACATAGGTGCCGCGCCCGCGGATGAAGCGGGGGTCCTCCTTGCGCAGCATCCGGCCGTGACCGCACGGTTTCGCGTCGTTGACGGCGGTGTCCTCAGGGCGTTCGACCGGGTTCTCCAGCGTGGTCATGCCTTGGCCTCCTCCCGCGCGTGGCGGGCCGCCCACTGCACGGAGCGCACGATCGTGGTGTAACCGGTGCACCGGCAGATCTGACCCGAGATCGCCTCGCGGATCTCGTCTTCCGTGGGATCCGGATTGTCTCGCAACAGGGCGCGCGCGGTGATCATCATTGCCGGGGTGCAGAACCCGCACTGCAGACCGTGGCACTGCATGAACCCCTCTTGCACCGGGTCGAGCCTGCCGTCGACCTCCATGCCCTCGACGGTGCCCACCGAATGCCCGGAGGCCATCACCGCGAGCATCGTGCAGGACTTGACCGGTTCGCCGTCGACCTCGACGACACAGGTGCCGCAGTTGGAGGTGTCACAGCCCCAGTGGGTTCCGGTGAGCCCCAACTGGTCGCGCAGGAAGTGCACCAGCAGCATGCGGGGTTCGACATCGGCGGTCACGGCCTCGCCGTTGACGGTCATGGTGACCTGCATCTCTAGTTCCCTTCCGGGGCGGGGGTGTTGCGCACGCGTTCCACCGCGGTGCGCAATGTGCGGGTGGTGAGTTCGGCGGCCAGATGGCGCTTGTAGTCGGCGCTGCCGCGGGTGTCGGTGACCGGTTCGCAGGCCTGCGCGGCGAGTGCGCCTGCGGCCGTGAAGGTTTCCTCGCTCGCAGGTTTTCCGGTCAGATCGTCGGCCAGCGCGCGCATGGCCTGCGGATCGGGGTTGACCGCCGTGAGGCCCACTCGTGCGGCGACGATCGAGTCACCGTCGAGCGTGACCTGGGCGCCGGCGGCGGTCACCGCCCAGTCGCCCACGCGTCGTTCGACTTTCGCGTACGCGCTGGAGGTGCGGTGCCGCACCGGGATCCGCACCTCGATGAGCATCTCGTTGTGGGCCAGCGCGGTCTCGTACGGTCCGACCAGGAAGTCGTCGATCCCGATCTCGCGTTCGCCGCCCGGCCCGCGTGCCAGGCACACCGCGCCCAGGATGCGGCACACCGTGGTGAGGTCCTCGGCCGGGTCGGCCTGGCACAGCGAGCCGCCGAGGGTGCCGCGGTTGCGTACGACGGGGTCGGCGATCACGCGTTCGGCGTCGCGGAAGATCGGGCACACCGCGGCCAGCGGGTCGGACTCCAGGACCTGGCGGTGCCGCGCCATCGCGCCGATCCGCACCAAGGTCGGATCGGTGACGACGTAGCCGAGCTCGACCGCGAGGTCGTTGATGTCGACGAGATACTCGGGGTTGGCGATGCGCAGTTTCATCATCGGCAGCAGGCTGTGCCCGCCTGCGACGATTCTGGCGTCCTCCCCCAACCTGTCCAGCAGACCTACGGCGTGGTCGACACTGGTGGCGCGTTCGTACTCGAATGGGCCGGGAACCTGCATGTGGGACAGCTCACACCCCGATTGGCGGGAGCGTCAATAGGCAGTTAAGCGATCACTTAACTGGCGGGCGCGGCCTCCCGTTCGCCCAGTTCATGATGGATACGGCCGTCGGTTTCGGCCAGCGGCCGGCCCCCGCCGCCCCAGCGTTTGGCGATGATCTCGGCCGCGATCGACACCGCGGTCTCCTCGGGGGTGCGGCCCCCGAGATCCAGCCCGATCGGGCTGGACAGCCGCTCGAGTTCGGCGTCGCGCAGGCCCGCCTCGCGCAGCCGGACCAGCCGGTCCTCGTGCGTGCGCCGAGAGCCCATCGCACCGATGTAGCCGACGTCGGGAAGCCGGAGCGCCACCTCCAGCAGCGGCACGTCGAACTTGGGGTCGTGCGTCAGCACGCAGATGACCGTGCGGGCGTCGATGGCACCGGCCTCGACCTGCGCGGTGAGATACCGGTGCGGCCAGTCGACGACGACCTCGTCGGCGGTCGGGAACCGCGCCGCGGTGGCGAACACCGGGCGCGCGTCGCACACCGTGACCCGGTAGCCCAGGAACACACCCTGCTGCGCGACGGCGGCCGCGAAGTCGATGGCCCCGAACACCAGCATCCTCGGACGCGGTGCGTAGCTGGCGACGAACACCTCCATGCCCTCGCCGCGGCGCTGCCCGTCCGGACCGTAGGTGAGCACCTCGCTGCGCCCGGCGGCCAGGAGCCCGCGCGCATCGTCGGTGACCGCGGCGTCGGCGCGCGCGGAGCCGAGCGATCCTGCGACCGAGCCTGCCCCGTGGTCGGCGTGCACCACGAGCCGTCTGCCCACCCGGTGCGGGTCGGGATGCGCGATCACGGTCGCGACCGCGACGGGCCGGTGAGCCTCGATGTCGTCGTTGATCGCGCTCAGCTCGGGAAAGGTCTTCTGCGACACCGGTTCCACGAACACGTCGAGAATGCCGCCGCAGGTGAGGCCCACCTCGAAGGCGTCGTCGTCGCTCACGCCGTACCGCTGCAGCACCGGGGTACCGGTGGCGACGACCTCGGTCGCGAGATCGTAGACGGCGCCTTCGACGCAACCGCCGGACACCGAACCGCTCACGGTGCCGTCGGACGCGACGACCATCGACGCCCCGGCCGGCCGGGGTGCCGAGCGGAATGTGCGCACCACGGTCCCGACGCCGGCCGTGCCGCCCGACTCCCAGACCGCTAACAGGGTGCTCAGCACATCTCTCACGCAATCCAATCTAAGCTGCGTGCGTGACACCCGCGCAACTACGGGCTTTTTCGGCGGTGGTCCGGCTGGGCTCGGTGCGGGCCGCAGCCGAGGAACTCGGCGTCTCCGACGCCGGGGTGTCGATGCACGTCGCGCAACTACGCAAGGAACTCGACGACCCGCTGTTCACCCGCACCGCGTCCGGGCTGGCGTTCACGCCGGGCGGACTGCGCCTGGCGAGCCGCGCCATCGAGATTCTCGGCCTGCAGCAGCAGACCGCGATCGAGGTGACCGAGGCCGCCCACGGTCGACGGCTGCTGCGCATCGCCGCCTCCAGCGCGTTCGCCGAACACGCCGCACCCGGGCTCATCGAGCTGTTCTCGTCACGCGCCGACGACCTTTCGGTCGAGCTGAGCGTGCACCCGGCGCACCAGTTCGGCTACCTCATCACCTCACGCGCCGTCGACATCGCGCTCGGGCCACCGGCCGCACCGGCGGATCCGAGCCTCGTCGCACGGGCGTTCCTCAAGTATCAGATCATCACGGTGACCACCCCGGACAACCCGCTGCTGGAGCGGGGGGTCACTGCGGCGTCGCTGCGGGAACAGCCGTGGCAGCTCGGCCCGGCGGGCGGCAGTGCCGACGGGGAGGTCGCCGCCATGCTGCGGACACTGGCGATACCCGAAGCGCGCCAACGCATCTTCCAGAGCGACGCGGCCGCGCTCGAGGAGGTGCGTCGTGTCGGCGGCCTCACCCCGACGATCGGGTTCGCCGTCGCCAAGGATCTCGCAGGCGGCCGGCTGGCGCAGGTCAAGGGCGCGGGCCTGCAGGTCGGCGGCGAATGGTCCGCCACGACATTGCCCGCCTCGGCTCGCCAGCCGGCGGTCTCAGAGCTGCTGCGGTTCATCACCACACCGCGCTGCACGCAGGCGATGATCCGCGGAAGCGGCGTCGGCGTGAGCCGCTTCCGCCCGAAAGTGCATGTGACGCTGTGGAGTTGACGGGTTACTTCAGCCCGAGCGCGGCCGCGAGCTCGCGCAGCGCCGGGCGCGGATCCGACGACGGGTTGTCACCGAGGACCTGCACCACCACGTGGTCGGCGCCGGCGTCGAGGTGGGCCGTCACCGCGTTCGCGGCGTTCTCCGCGGTGCCGAGGCCCACCACCGCGCGAGCCAGCCGGTCCGAACCACCACGCACCAGGTCGGATTCGTCGAAACCCTGCCGTAGCCACGAGTTCCGGTAGTTCGGCAGACCGCTGTACACCTCGAGATGCTGGTGTGCACGCCGCAGTTGATCGGCGTCGTCGCCGCCGATCGCCACGGCCTGCTCGGAGACGATCCACTTTCCGTCACCGAGGATCTCGCGCGTGATGCGGGTCTGCTCGGGCAGCACCAGGTAGGGATGCGCACCGTCGGCGTGCGTGCCGGACAGCTCGATCATCTTGGGCCCCAGCGCCGCCAGCAGACGCGGTGGGCGGCCGACACCCGGTTCGATCTGCTCGGGCACCGCGGCCATCCGCTCCAGATAGGTTCGCATGGTCGCCAGCGGCTTCTGGTACACCCCGCCCATGCCGTGTTCGACCAGCGGCGCGTGGCTGACGCCGAGGCCGAGGACGAACCGGCCCGGGTGCAGCGCGGTGAGTGTGCGGGCGCCGGTCTCGGCGGCGCTGGGCAGCCGGATGTGGATGTTGGCGATTCCGGTGCCCACCACCAGGCGTTCCGTCGCTGCGAGGAACGCCGCCGACTGGGTCAGGCACTCCTTGCCGGTGACCTCGGGCAGGAACAGCGACCCGTAACCCAGCGCCTCGATCTCGCGGGCGACCTCCTGCGCGTCGGGCATCGACCACGTCTCGCTGGCCCACCACACACCGACCCGCGAAGGAAAGTCGATCCGGGCCCGCTGACCTTCTGTCACTGACTACTCCTCATCCTCGTGCTCGTCGCTTTGCGCATCTTCTTCGTTGCCTGCAACGCTGTGTGCGGCTTCCATCAGCATCCAGCCCGCCAGTTGGACCGACAGGTCCCGTTCGGGCACCGCCGACGCGTTGACCGCGCCCTCGACGAACTCGGCCTCCTTGCCGCCTGCCGTGGGGATCTCGGCCTGGCGGTCCCAGAACGCGCTGAACAGTGGCAACCCGTCGACGCTCTGGCGGTGATCCCACGCCGACCGCGCGCTTTTCAGCACGATCTGGCCGGCGGTCTCACGGGCCGCGTCATCCTCGGGCGTGTCACCGGGCAGCGTGATGGCCACGAGCGCGAGATATCGCGCGAGGATGCCGTTGAACAGGCCGCCGTCGCCACCGCCCGCACCCTTGATGACGCCGTCGGTGGTCATCTCCTTGTCCACCGCGGTCACCAGACGCCGCACCCGTTCGGCGTGGCGGGTGTCCTGCGTGCGCACCGCGAGCTCCACCTCCAGGCCCAGCACCACGCCCTGGCAGTAGGTGTACTGGGCGCGGACCAGCGAACCGGCCTTGATGCCGTCGAACACCAGGTTGGTGTCTGGGTCGATCAGGGTCTCGTCGATCCAGTCGGCCATCTGCTGGGCGCGGCGCAGCCGATCGTCGTAGCGGGCCAGGAAGATCCCGGCCGGGCCGTTGGCCGGCGCGTTGAAGAACTGGTCCTGTTTGCGCCACGGGATGCCGCCGCCGTCCTCTGGCACCCACGCGGTCACGAACTGATCGCAGAGTTTCTTGAGCGCCTTGGGTTTCTCGACGCCGGCCAGACGTCCGGCGCGCTCGACGGCAAGCGCCAGCCACGCCATGTCGTCGTAGTAGTCGTTGACCCACGACAGGTTGTTGCGCAGGCGATGCGCCCGGATCTGCCGTTCGATCCTGGTCTTGCGCTCAGCCTGTGGGTCACGCACCTGCGCGTCGATCAGGCAATCCAGCAGATGTGCCTGCCACCAGTAGTGCCAGGTGCCGAACAGGGTGTATTTGCGGGCCGGAGGCCAGGCCACAACCCCGAGCTGCGTGCCGGGGAGACCCCACAGCTTCTTGAGATGACGTTTGGTGATCGCAGCTTCGGCACTGGCCGCCCGGTTGGCCCATAGCTGATCCATGCCAACGATCCTGCCCTACCACGCCTTCGACATGTCGGCATGTGTGGCGATCCAGGCGTGCATGACGATGCCCGCGGCGACCCCGGCGTTGATGCTGCGCGTCGAGCCGAACTGCGCGATCGACACCGTGACCGCGGCGCCGGCCTGAGCCTGCGGGGTGATGCCGGGGCCCTCCTGACCGAAGACCAGCAGGCAGTTCCGCGGCAGCTCGGTCTCCTCGAGCCGCACCGATCCGGGCACGTTGTCCACCGCCACCACCACGAGGCCGGCGCCGGCGGCGAACTCGAGCAACTCCGCGGTGGTGTCGTGGTGACGCAGCCGCTGGTAGCGGTCGGTCACCATCGCGCCGCGGCGGTTCCAGCGCCGACGCCCCACGATGTGGACGGTGTCGACGGCGAACGCGTTCGCGGTGCGCACCACCGCGCCGATGTTGGCGTCGTTGCCGAAGTTCTCGATGGCGATGTGCAGCGAATGCCTGCGCCGGTCGATGTCGGCGATGATCGCCTCGCGGGTCCAATACCGGTATGCGTCAACGACGTTACGGCTGTCCCCGGCGCGCAGCAGCTCGGGGTCGTAGCGCGGGTCATCGGGCCACGGCCCCTCCCAGGGGCCGACGCCGGGACTCTCTCCCCACTCGGTGGGCCCGACAGCCTCAGCCACGGGTGGTCCACAAGGCGGGGTGGGTACCGATCACCGACACCGACGCGTACAGCAGCGCGGCGTTGATCTCGCCCTGCGTACACAGCGAGACCCGCATGTTCACCCCTTCGCGTGATGCGTCGGGCAGTACCAGCACCGACGACCCGTACACCGAGCAGGCATGGCTGAGTCCCGGCGGCGGCAGTGTCGGCGCCGCGACCAGCATCAGCGGGCCGCCGCGCCGCGCCGAGTCGTCGCGGTAGCGCTGCGCCAGACCGGTGATCTCCAGACCCACGAGCATGTAGCCGTTGCCACTGAATGCGTCGGGTTCACCGAGCGCCGTCGGCGCGAGCTGGGCACCGTCGGCACTGAACCCGTCGACGCTCGTGGTCTTGATGGACAGGCCGGTGTCGTTGGGGTTGGTGGGCAGCACCCCGACCGGGAACGCGGCCGCGTAGGCGACGGTGGTGCCGCTGATGCGGTCTCGCGGTGAGTACACGTACACGCCGCGCACCTGGCTCTGGTCCCGCTGCGGTCCCAAACAGACTGTGCCCGAGAGCTTGTCGGGTGCGGCGGTCAGCGGCTGCAGCGACAGGCTCGGCACGTCGCTGCACGCGCCGAGGCCGTTGGCCTCGATCGGATGCGCAAGCGCGCCGTACAGGCCGAACCGCAGATCCTCGGGTTTGGCGCGCTGATCCTCCGACGGCGTGGCGTCGACGTCGACCAGTACCCGATCGGCTTCGAACCGCAGGTTCGACAGGGTGATGTGCCAGCCCAGGACGTCGAGGGCCTGACCCAGGGAGGTCGTGAGGGCCTCGTAGGTGCGGGTGGGGGTGTCGGTGTTCGAGCAGCCCGAGGCGGTGACGACGAGGATCGTCGTCGTCACCGCGGCGATCAGCGCCCGCACCGGATCTCAGGTCGTGTCTCAGCGTGTCCGTCAGGTCCTGGCACGGCCCTTGCCCACCACCTTCGTCACAGCGCGCACCAGATTCCGCGGGGCCATACGGCCGCCCGTGGTCAGCGCCTTGTACTGCAGTCCCGGCACGATGACGACCTTGTCCTTGGCCACGTCGGCCAGGCAGTCGCGGACCACGTCGTCGACCTCCAGCCACATGAACGACGGGGTGCCCGCCATGTCGATCCCGGCGCGGGCGTGGAACTCCGTGCGCACGAACCCCGGGCACAGCGCATGGATTCCGACGCCGGTGCCGATCAGGCCGTTGGCCAGGCCCTCGGTGAACGACACCACCCACGCCTTCGACGCCGAGTAGGTCGAGCCGCGGCCCGGCACCAGGCCCGCGACGCTGGCGACGTTGATGACGGTGCCTTCGTGTGCGTCGAGCATCGCGGGCAGCGCGGCGTGCGTGAGTTCCATCGCCGCGGTCACGTTGACGCCGAGTTGGGCCCGCAGCTTGGCGATGTCGGTGGTCCAGAACTCGCCCGAGGTCGCGAAACCCGCGTTGTTGACGAGCACGCGCACACCGGAGCGCAGGCGGTCGGCCACCTTGGCGCGGTCGGCGGCGACGGAGAGATCGGCGGGCAGCGTCTCGACGGTGGCGCCGGCCTCGTGGTGCAGTTCCTCGGCGAGCTGTTCGAGGCGCCGCTCGTCGCGCGCGACGAGAACCAGGTCATACCCTTCGAGCGCATAGCGGCGGGCGAATCCCGCGCCGAGGCCCGAGGTCGGTCCGGTGATCAACGCAACGGGACGTGGCATGCCGACAGCGTACTGAAGGGCTGCGGTACCGCCGGTTGCGCCCGGCTAGCGCTGAAAGTGGGTGGCCTCCCGCCCGTTGCGGGCGGGTGGAGGGGGCCTGCGGAACGCGTCCGAGCGTCCGCCTTCGGGGCGGGGCTGGGCGAAGCGGCTGACGTCGCCGCGGCCCGGGGGCATGTCGGCACGTCCCGCGGGCAGTTCCCGGCGGCCGGCGGGGGTGGGGGCCAGCGGACGGCTGGGCGAGCCGCCCCGGCGGGCGAGGGCGGCTTGGCTCCCGTTCTGCGGAGCCGGCGGCAGCACCCGCAACAGGTCGTTGAACTGCCGGACGGTGCGCAGGCCCTCGTCCCACTGGGCACGGTTGCTGGTGACCGGCATGGCGACCAGCGTCCAGTTCTGCTCGTTCCACATGATCTCGGCGCAGTCTGGCGCGGTGTGGGCGAACGTGACCATGCGGCGGTCGCACGCGCGTCGCGCCGCGTCGAGGTTGGTGGAGTACACCATCCGCGGGCCGATCGCGCCGAGCAGCCAGATGTCGTTCTCCCTGGGCTCCTTCAGACCTTTGAGCCGCAGATCGACGACGACGTTCGTCCCGACCTTGCGGTGCAGGGCGATGACGGTGGCGACCTCTTCGATGTCGAAGATGAACACCGCCTCACCGCGGATCTGACCGAGGACGACATTCTTGGCCGTGACGTCACCGACGGTCGACATCACCCCGCGTTTCCAGCGCTTGAGGAGGTCTTCGGACTCGTACTCGTAGTCGAAACCATGCGACTTCGCCCACGACTTGCGGCGACGTCCCAGCCCGCGTCGGCGGTCGATATCGACGTACAGCAACACGGCCGCACCCACGAAGCAGAGTGCGGACAGCGTGAACCAGAGCGGGACCATCACCAACAGCCTACTTGTTGGTAGCGGAAAAGCCCCTACCCCGGGAGGTCACAACCCGGTTACTGGTTGCCTGCATTCCCTCGGCCGCGGTCCCCGAGATAGCTCACGATCGCGTTCGTGAGGCCTCGGCGCGCCACGTCCAGGTCGGTATACGTGCCCAGTTGACGCTCCGAGGTGATGCCACGCATCGCACCCGGGATGAACGAGGCGACCTCGCGGACCCGCTCGGGGTCGACGTCGAGGTCGGCGAACGCCTGCTGACAGGTTTCCAGCCAGCCCTGGCCCCATGAGGACAGTTCCGCGGCCGTGCGCGGGTAGAGCCGTTCCAACTCCGCGCGGTCCCGCGGCAGCGCCGCGCGCAGGTTCTCGATGGCGCGCGAGTCACTGGCGGTAAGACCGTCGTACAGCATGTCGATGATGCCTGCGACGCGCTCGCGCAAGGGGGCGCCCGCGTCGTGACGACCCAGCACACCGGCGCGACGCTCGGCCGTGCGGTGCAGCACCGCGGCCCACAACCCGTCGATATCGCCGAACTGGTACTTCACGGCGCCCCATGTGGCGCCGATCTGCTTGGCGATCCGGTTGGCCGACACCGCACCCGGATCGCCGGTGGCCAGGGCCTGCAGCGCGGCCTCCAACATGTTCTCCCGCGTGGCCAGTCCCCGCCGATTGGGCCGGTTGGCCCGTTCGGGTACTGCGGCGTCGGTCATCTGCGCGATCGTAGCGCCGATTCGAGGCAGTTTCACAGAACCCTCTTCCAAAGTGGGTCTCATGCTCCTACGCTTTCCGGCAGAGGATGGGAGGCACTGCGACGATGGCCAAACCCCCGTTGTCGATGAAACCCACTGGCTGGTTCCAGGTCGCCTGGTCCGATCAGGTCGGCCGCGGCGGCGTGCACGCCATGAAGTACTTCGGCGAGGAGATGGTGGCCTGGCGGTCGGAGTCCGGGCAGGTGACCGTCATGAACGCCTACTGCGAACACCTCGGGGCACATCTCGGGTTCGGCGGGAAGGTCGTCGGCGAGGTCATCCAGTGCCCCTTCCACGGCTGGCAGTGGAACGCCGATGGGCGCAACGTCTGCATCCCGTACCAGGATCGGCCCAACCGCGGCCGCAGGATGAAGACCTACCCGGTGGTCGAGCGCAACGAGGCCATCTACATCTGGCACGACCCGCTGGGCCGGGCGCCGTTCTTCGACGCGCCCGACGTATTCGCCTCGTTCGGCGACGGCAGCAGCGCCGCCGACTACTACCCCCAGCAGCGGCTCTATCGCGAAGCGCTGGAACTGCATCCACAGTACGTACTCGAAAATGGCGTCGACTTCGCGCATTTCAAGTACGTGCACCAGACGCCGATCGTGCCCGTGTTCACCCGGCACGACTTCGCCGAGCCGGTCTCCTACGTCGACTTCACCATCACCTTCGAGGGCGACGAGAACCAGGCCATCGACGAGGTCAACAGCGGTGTCGAGGCCATCAACGGCGGCTTGGGCATCGCGGTGACCAAGAGCTGGGGCATGATCGACAACCGCACGATCTCGGCGGTCACCCCGGTCGACGAGTCCACCTCGGATGTGCGGTTCATGGTCTACATCGGCCGCACCCCGGGCCGCGACGACGAGCGCGCCGCCGCGAGGGCCGCCGAGTTCGGCCGGGAAGTGATCCGCCAGTTCACCCAGGACATCCACATCTGGTCGCACCAGCGCTACTCCGACCCGCCCGCGCTGGCGACCGCCGAGTACGAGGGCTTCACCGCAATTCGCAAGTGGGCCATGCAGTTCTACACCGACGGGCGGGGCGGCAGCGCCGCCGATCTTGCATCGATCGAACAGAAGGGCACGCACACATGAGCGCACCGATCCGCGTCTTCCAGGTGGCCACCGGCAACGTCGGCACGGAGATGATCAAGCGTCTGCAGCACCGCCCCGATCTGGAGCTCGTCGGATTACATTGCTACACAGCCGAAAAGGTCGGTCGCGACGCGGGTGAGATCGCCGGGATCGGACCGATCGGGGTGACGGCCACCGGCACGGTCGACGAGATCATCTCCGCCAAGCCGGATGTGCTCACCTTCCACGGTGTGTTCCCCGACGAGGATCTCTACGTGCGCGTGCTCGAAGCGGGTATCGACATCGTCACCACCGCGGACTGGATCACCGGGTGGCACCGCGACACCAACCACCCGCACCCGTCGGGGAGACCGGTCACCCAGGTGCTGGCGGAAGCGGCCGCACGTGGTGGTTCCACCTTCTACGGCACCGGCATGAACCCCGGGCTCAACCAGATCCTCGGCGTGGTGTGCTCGGCCGATGTCGCCGAGATCGAGAACGTCACCACCATCGAATCCGTCGACGTGTCATGCCATCACAGCAGGGACACCTGGATCGAGGTGGGTTACGGGCTGCCGGTCGACGACCCCTCGATCCCGGGCAAGCTCGAGAAGTACACCCGCGTCTTCGCCGACAGCGTGCTGCTGATGGCCGACTGCTTCGGCGTCGAACTCGACGAGGTGAGGTTCAGCGCCGAACTCGGCGCATGCACCAAGGACGTCGATCTGGGCTGGTACCAGTTGCCCAAGGGATCATTGGGCGGCAACTACATCAAGTACCAGGGCATGGTCGACGGAGTTCCGCGCATCGAGACGCACCTCGAATGGCAGATGACCCCGCACACCGATCCGCATTGGGACATCAAGGGCTGCTACATCACTCAGATCAAGGGTGATCCGTGCGTCTACAACAAGCACATGATCTTCCCGAAACCGGGTGTGGACCTGTCTGATCCGGATTCGTTCGCCTCGATCGGCATGACCGTGACCGGGCTGCCCGCACTCAACGCCATCGCATCTGTCGTCGCCGCACCGCCCGGACTGCTCACGAGTGCCGACGTCCCACTGCGCGGTTTCGCCGGCCGCTTCGCCATCTAGCGCGAGCAGACGCAAAACTGCCCGATTCCTCACGGAAAAGGGCAGTTTCGCGTCTTTTCGCGGGGTGAAATCAGCCCAAAACCAGCGAGTCGCCGTCCGGGCTGAGGTTGACCGGCACGATGTCGCCGTCGTGCACCTGTCCGGCCAACAGCATCTTGGCCAGCTGGTCGCCGATGGCCTGCTGCACCAACCGGCGCAGCGGACGGGCACCGTAGAGCGGGTCGAAACCGCGCTGCCCCAGCCACCGCTTGGCCGGCAACGACACCTCGAGGGTGAGCCGCCGCTGCTCCAACCGCTTGGCCAGCTGCGCCAGCTGGATGTCGACGATGGAGACCAGCTCCTCGGGATTGAGCCCGTCGAAGATGATCACGTCGTCGAGCCGGTTGATGAACTCGGGCTTGAACGCCGAGCGCACCGCCGCCATCACCTGATCCTCGCTACCTCCCGCACCCAGGTTGGACGTCAGGATGAGGATGGTGTTGCGGAAGTCGACCGTGCGGCCCTGTCCATCGGTCAACCGACCCTCGTCGAGCACCTGCAGCAGCACGTCGAACACGTCCGGGTGGGCCTTTTCGATCTCGTCGAACAGGATCACCGTGTACGGACGCCGCCGCACCGCCTCGGTCAGCTGACCGCCCTGGTCGTAGCCGATGTAGCCGGGAGGCGCACCGACCAGCCGAGCCACCGAGTGCTTCTCGCCGTACTCGCTCATGTCGATGCGGACCATCGCCCGCTCGTCGTCGAACAGGAACTCCGCCAACGCCTTTGCCAGCTCGGTCTTGCCGACACCGGTCGGGCCCAGGAACATGAACGAGCCCGTCGGCCGGTTCGGGTCGGCCACACCGGCACGGCTGCGCCGCACCGCATCACTGACGGCCTGCACGGCCCTGCGCTGCCCCACGACGCGCTTACCGAGCTCCTCCTCCATACGGAGCAGCTTGGCGGTCTCGCCTTCGAGCATGCGGCCGGACGGGATACCGGTCCACGCCTCCACCACCTCGGCGATGTCGTCGGGGCCGACCTCCTCCTTGAGCATGACGTCCTCGCGCGCCTCGGCCGCGGGGAGGGCGGCGTCGAGCTTCTTCTCGACCTCCGGGATTCGGCCGTACCGAAGCTCGGCGGCCTTGGCCAGATCGCCGTCGCGCTCGGCGCGGTCGGCCTCGCCGCGCAGCGTGTCCAGCTGCTCCTTGAGCTCGCGGACGACGTCGATCGCGTTCTTCTCGTTCTGCCACCGAGTGGTCAGTTCCGAGAGCTTCTCCTTGTGATCGGCCAGCTCGGCACGCAGCTTCTCCAACCGGTCCTTGGACGCCTCGTCCTCTTCCTTCTCGAGCGCCATCTCCTCGATCTCGAGACGCCGCACCAGCCGCTCGACCTCGTCGATTTCGACCGGGCGGGAGTCGATCTCCATCCGTAGCCGTGACGCGGCCTCGTCGACCAGGTCGATCGCCTTGTCGGGCAGGAACCGCGCGGTGATGTAGCGGTCGGAGAGCGTCGCCGCGGCCACCAACGCCGAGTCGGTGATCCGCACGCCGTGGTGCACCTCGTAGCGGTCCTTGAGTCCGCGCAGGATGCCGACGGTGTCCTCGACCGAGGGTTCACCGACGAACACCTGCTGGAAGCGGCGCTCCAGCGCGGCGTCCTTCTCGATGTACTTGCGGTACTCGTCGAGCGTGGTGGCACCGACCAGCCGCAGCTCACCGCGGGCCAGCATGGGCTTGATCATGTTGCCCGCATCCATCGCGGATTCACCGGTCGCACCGGCGCCGACGATGGTGTGCAGCTCATCGATGAACGTGATGACCTGTCCGGCGGAGTTCTTGATGTCGTCGAGGACCGCCTTCAGGCGCTCTTCGAACTCACCGCGATACTTCGCGCCGGCCACCATCGAGCCGAGATCCAGGGCAATGACCGTCTTGTCGCGCAGGCTCTCGGGTACGTCACCGGCGACGATGCGCTGGGCCAGCCCCTCGACGATGGCCGTCTTACCGACGCCGGGCTCACCGATGAGCACCGGGTTGTTCTTGGTGCGACGGCTCAGCACCTGCACGACGCGACGAATCTCGTTGTCACGTCCGATCACCGGGTCGAGCTTGCCTTCCCTGGCGCGGGCGGTCAGGTCGGTGGAGTACTTCTCCAGGGCCTGGTACGTGCCCTCGGGGTCGGCGCTGGTGACGCGGGCGCTGCCGCGCACCTTCACGAACGCCTCCCGAAGGGCCTGCGGCGACGCGCCGTGACCCGTGAGGAGTTTGGCCACCTCGGAATCACCGGTGGCCAGACCGACCATCAGGTGTTCGGTCGAGACGTACTCGTCGTCCATCTCGGTGGCCAGGTTCTGGGCCGCGGTGATCGCCGCGAGCGATTCGCGGCTGAGCTGCGGCTGGCTGCTTGCGCCGGTGGCGCTGGGCAGACGGTCGAGCAACCGTTGGGTTTCGCTGCGGATCGTCGCGGGCTCGACGCCGACGGCCTCCAGCAGGGGTGCGGCAATGCCGTCATTCTGAGTCAGCAATGCCATCAGCAAATGCGCGGGCCGGATCTCCGGGTTGCCTGCGGCGCTCGCCGCCTGCAACGCCGAGGTCAGCGCCGCCTGAGTCTTGGTCGTCGGGTTGAACGAGTCCACGACACCTCCCTTTGTTCGCTAGGAAAAATGCTTGTCCTGTTGTTTAACGTCGTCAAGGTTGAGTCTGTTCCGCTCAACTTTAACCAATTTTCCGAGACAACCGTCCGCGGGGCGCGCCGACCGGCAACACCGCAGCTATCGGGGCCAGGGGCTACCGTCTATCCATGTCCGAATCCGGCATCGGAGATTTCGAGTTCGAACGGAAGTTCTACGTCCGCGAACTGCCTGCCGTCGCGGCCTCGGATCCCTCGCCGACCCTGATCGTGCAGGCGTATCTGTTCGCAGCCGACGGCTACGCGGTGCGCATCCGCATCCAGCAACCCGCCCCTGGCGACCTCAGCGCGGACCTCGACGCCTTCCTGCAGGATCTGCACGACGAGTCGATCGGCACCATGACGGCCAAGGGCCCGGCCGTCGGCGGCACGCGCTACGAGGCCGAACGCCAACTCGACCCACTGGTCGCCGCGGAGATCGTGCGCCGCGCCGACCACGTGGTGGCCAAGATCCGGTACTCGATCTGGCTCGGCGAGGACGGCTGGATCATCGACCACTTCCTCGGCGACAACTCTCCCCTGGTGCTCTCCGAGGTCGAACGCGGCGGGCCCGTGGTCGACCTCGCCATCCCCGCCTTCTGCGTGTCCGAGGTGTCCGAGGACGACCGGTTCCGCAACGAGTACCTGGCGTTCCAGCCGTTCGGCGCCTGGGCGGAGGCGTACCGGCAGGAGCTCGAGCGGAAGGGCCCCGTGTTCGTCGGCACCCTCGGCGAGAACCGGTTCGAGGACTGCTGAATTCCCTGGAGCGTTGGTGGTTTCCGGCACGGGCCCACCTTCCCGACCCTGCCGAGATCCGGGATGCTGCCCTGCAGGTCAGGTCCGAGCCGCGGATCCGGCTGCGGCTCAACACCATCGCGACGAGATTTTCGCGCGCGGCGGGCCGGCCCATGCCGCCGACGCGGTCGAGGACGTCGCGGTAGGGCGCTGGTAGAGCGTCGGCAGAAGCCGCATTGTGGTACTGCCGGTGCCGCGCCGTGCAGCAGATCAACGCGTTGCCGGTGTTAGGTTCACCGGCATGACTGGCATCTGGGGCTCGGTCCTGACGGAGTTGATCCCGTTGGCCATGGTGGTGGCCCTCTCGCCGCTGTCGATCATCCCCGCGGTGCTGGTGTTGCAGACCCCGCGGCCCCGTCCGACCGGGCTGGCGTTCCTGGGCGGCTGGCTGCTGGGGATGGCCGCGCTGACCGCGTTGTTCATCGGCGTCTCGAATTTGTTCGGCCAGCTCGACAAACCGCCCGTATGGGCATCATGGCTGCGCGTCGTGCTCGGCACGGCGCTGATCGTCCTCGGCGTGTACCGCTGGCTCAACCGCGCCAAGGCCGCCCACAGCCCCAAGTGGATACAGAGCATGGGCAAGCTCACGCCGCCGCGCGCAGGCGTCACCGGGGTCGCTCTCACCGTCGTGAACCCCAAGGTGCTGTTCATCTGTGCCGCAGCCGGTTTGGCGATCGGCAGCGCAGGTCTCGGGCAGCCGCAGGTGTGGGCGGCGGCCATCTGGTTCGTGGTGTTCGCGTCGTCGACGGTGGCGCTTCCGATCCTGGCGTATGCCGCGTCGGGCGACAAACTCGATCCCGGCCTCGCCCGGTTGCGTGAGTGGATGGAGCGCAAACATGCGGTGCTGGTGGCCGCAATCCTGGTGGTCATCGGTCTGCTGGTCCTCTACAAGGGACTGCACGCCCTGTAGGAGGCGGTGCCGGGACATGTGGGCGCGTCCACCGGCCGGTTTGCTCCGCGTCGAGCGCTTCGACACCGCGCCTACAGCTCGGGCAGACCCAACTCTTCGGAAGAGGCGGTGAGGTAGCGCGTCACGGTCGGCGCGATCAACCGCACCACGTCCTCGGCGGGAAGCGTCGCCAGCGGCGGCACCTCCATCACGTAACGCAGCATCGCGGTCCCGACGAGGTTGGACCCCGCGAGCATCGCGCGCAGCCGTGCCTGCTCCCCTCCCCCGAGGACCGCGGAGATCGCGGTCAGCACGTAGTCCCGCATGAAGGTGCGGAACGCCTCGTGGGCGTCGGTGTTGGACGTCGCGGCGACCAGCATCGCCCGAATGCTGGCCGCGGTCTCGGGTGATTCCCAGATCTTCAGGTAGGTGGTGACCATCCGGATGCCGACGTCCTCGGGCGGCCCCTCGATGGCGCCGAGCAGGATGTCCGGGTCGAGGATCAGCCGCAGCGACTCCCGGAACAGGTCGGCTTTCGACCCGAACAGGTAGAGCACCATCGCAGGGTCGACGCCGGCGTCGGCCGCGATCGCGCGCAGAGTCGTCTTGTCGTACCCCTGTTGCGCGAACCGCTGCTTGGCCGCCGCGAGCACCGCGTCCCTGGACACCGGATCGCCCTGGCGGCGCCCGCGTCTACCTGGTGTTTTTCGTGGGGGCGGCACTACGCGACCTTAACATTTCAATGACCGTTGAAATATGTGCACAACAGGGCTACGCTCGCGGCATCAGGAATTCAACGTCAGATGAAAAGGTTGCGTCATGACCACCGCCACCGTCCCAGCCCAACACGCGGCGCCCACCCACGAATCGCCGGCTGCCGCGCGTGCGGCCGGCATTGTCGTCGTGCTCACCATCGCGATCGCCGTCGTCGCGATCGCGTTCGCGCTGCCCGCCGCGCGGTCCAAACCGACCGATGTGCCCATCGGCATCGCCGGGCCGCAGGCAGCGACCAGCCAGGTCGCCGAACGTCTCGAACAACAGGCGCCCGGTGCATTCGCGGTCACCTACTACCCGGGTGAGGAGGCGTTACGTGAGGCCATCCTCAATCGGAACGTGTACGGCGGCATCGCATTCGGGCCGGGCGGGCCGGCGTTGCTCACCGCAGGCGGTGCAAGCCCGGCCATCGCACAACTGCTCACGCAGATCGGGTCGGGGATCTCCGCGCAAACCGGGATCCCGTTGCGCACGGAAGACCTGGCCCCGCCCACCTCGGGTGACCCGCGCGGCACCGGCTTGGCCGCATCCGCGCTGCCCATCACGCTGGCCGGACTGCTGCCCGCCATCGCGCTTGTGCTGGCGCTCAAACACGAGGTGTGGACGAGGTTGATCGCGATGGTGGTGTTCGCCGGGGTGGCCGGCGTGACGATCGCCGCACTCCTGCGGTACGTGTTCGGTTCGATCGAGGCCAACTTCTGGGGCGTCTCGGCCGGACTGGCGTTGGGTGTCGCCGCGGCGGGCCTGGCGATGCTGGGCCTCGGCTCGCTGTTCGGCCGCCTCGGATTGAGCCTGGGTGCAGCACTCGCCGTGCTGATCGGCAATCCGCTGTCGGGGCTCACCTCGGCGCCGGAGATGCTGCCCGCGGGCTGGGGCGCGTTCGGTCAATTCCTACCGCAGGGAGCCAACGCCACCTTGCTGCGGTCCACCGCCCACTTCGGTGGCGCGGGGGCCACAGCCGCGATCATCGTGCTGAGCTGCTGGGCCGCCGTCGGCGTATCGATGGTGGTCATCGCGGCTCTGCGGCAGGCCCGGTCCACCCGCGCATAAAATGCTCCGGCGTGGGCCTCGAAGACCGTGAATCGCTGCAAGTGCTGCGTGCTGCAGTCGACCCGGCCAACGATTCGGACCCGCTGATCCGAGACTTCTACACCAGTTGGTTCGCGACCGACCTCTCTGTCCGTGACCTGTTCCCGCCTGATATGGGCGAGCAGCGTCGGGTCTTCGCGCATGCGTTGACCTGGCTGTTCGGGGAACTGGTGGCGCAGCGGGCCGAGGAGCCGGTGAAGTTCCTCGCCCAGCTGGGCCGAGATCACCGCAAATACGGTGTGACGCAACAACATTACGACAGCATGCACAGCGCGCTCTACGGCGCGCTGCACGCCCGACTGGCCGACCGGTGGACCGAACGGCTCGCCGACGCGGCGCACGACGCGGTCTCCTTGTTCATCGGGGTGATGCGCGGGGCGGCCGACGCCGAAGAGTCGCCCGCCTACTGCGACGGCACAGTCGTCGAAACCCACCGGCTCACGCGCGACGTGTCGGTGATCCGGCTGCAGCTGGACCAGCCGCTCTTCTACCATCCGGGCCAGTACGTCACCGTCCAGGTGCCGCAGTGGCCCCGACGCTGGCGTTACCTGAGCCCGGCCATCCCGTCGGACCGGTCGGGCGCCATCGAGTTCCACGTCCGGTCGGTCACCGGCGGGATGGTCAGCACCGCGATCGTCAACGAGACTCGGCGGGGAGACCGGTGGCGGGTGTCCAGCCCCCACGGTGCTCTGGAGGTCAACCGCAACGGCGAGGACGTGCTGATGGTCGCGGGCAGCACCGGGCTGGCACCGATGCGCGCGCTGATCATGGACATGACGCTGCACGGCGACAACCCGCGCGTGCACCTGTTCTTCGGCGGACGCTTCCCGTGCGACCTCTACGATCTCAAAACCTTGTGGACGATCGCGTCGACGAATCCGTGGCTGTCGGTGACGCCCGTGTCCGAGTACAGCACCGATCCGCCATGGGCACGTGACTACCCCGATCCCACACCCCCGCGCGGCCTGCACGTCCGTCAGACCGGGACGCTCGCGGACGTCGTGACCCGCTACGGAAACTGGGGCGACCGCCAGATCCTCATCTGCGGCGGCCCGGAGATGGTCGAGACCACCAAGGCCGCCCTGATCGCCAAGGGCGCACCGCCAGAACGCATTCAGCATGATCCGCTGTCGGCGCGGTGAACGGTATCGCAGCTCAGGAAGCACACTCGTGACAGACTGATCAGATGGTCGAGTTCCAACCCGTCATCCTGCAGGACCCGGATTCCACGCTGAGGGCCACCTACGTACCCGAAGCCGGCATGATCTGCACGTCACTGTCCGACGACGGGACGGAGTTCCTGGGCCGGCGCCGCGGACTCGACGCGTACGTCAGCGCCGCGAAGACGATGGGCGTGCCCATCCTCTACCCGTGGGCAAACCGGTTGGGGGCCAACACCTATACCGCGGAAGGCGCCACGGTGACAGTGACACCGGGCGTTGGCGGCGTGCACCCTGACGAGCACGGATGGCCGATCCACGGTGTGCTGGCCGGCAACTCCGGTTGGCTCGTCGACGAGAAAACCGAGAACACACTGGTCGCGAGCCTCGACTGGAGCAGCCAACCCGATCTGCTCGCGGTGTTCCCCTTCCCGCACACCCTCACCATGGCGATCGCCCTGGCAGACCGCACGCTGATGGTGACGACGACGGTGACGCCAACCACGGCCGCGACGGTGCCGCTGAGTTACGGCTACCACCCGTACTTCACGATTACGGGCGTACCGCGGCCGGAATGGCAGATCGAGACACCGTCGATGCGCCGCCTCGCCGTCGACGACCGCGCCATCCCGACCGGTGACACGTCGCCGTGGGCCGGTGGCACGGAAACACTCGGCGACACGTTCCTGGACCACGGGTTCGACCAGGTCGCCGCCGGCGCCGTGTTCTCGGTATCGGGCGGAAACCGCCGTATCACAGTCACGTTCGTCAGCGGATACGGATCGGCGCAGATCTTCGCGCCCCTCAACGACGAGGTGATCTGCTTCGAACCGATGACCGCACCCACCGACGCGCTGCGCCGTGGGACCTACCCGGTGGCCGTACCAGGTAAGCCCGAGACGAGCGTCTTCTCGATCACGGTGAGCTGACGCGACTCATCGGTTCGGCCCGCAATGCCGAGCGCCGCAGCTTGCCCACCTCGGTGCGCGGCAGCTCGCTGACGAAGTCGACGACCCGCGGGGCGGCGTAGCGGCCGACATGTTGTCCCACAAGGCTCTTCAGCTCGTCTACCATGACGCCTTCGGCAGGTGCGGTGTCCGTTCGCACCACCACCGCGCGGACGACGTTGCCGTATACGTCGTCGACGTGCGCGACGGCAGCGGCCTCGGCGACGCCCGGGTGCTGCAGCAGGGCGTTCTCCACCTCCACCGGACTGACGTTGTGCCCCGACGCGATGATGATGTCATCGTCACGCCCCAGTACCTGCCATCGCCCGCCGGCGTCGCGCACCGCGAGGTCCTCGGTGAGGAAAACGTCCCCGCGCCAACGCGTCTCCCAGCGTTCTGGCACGTTCTCGTAGGCGGCCGACATCTGATGGCGGGGCCGGCGGACCGCGATCAAGCCCGGTTCCCCTGCACCCACCGGCCTTCCGTCCCGGCCGGCCAGGAACACCTCGAACCCCGGTATGGAACCGGCGATCTTGCCCGGGTGCAGGGAGGTGCCCGCATCCAGTACGTCACCGAGCAACATGCCGACCTCCGACAGGCCGTACCCGTTGCGCACCGCCGGTGCGCCGGTCGCCGCCCATGCACTGGCCACCGCTTCCGTCAAAGGCTCACCCGCCGCCGCGACCAACCGCAGGCTGGGCGGCACGCCACCTTTCGCGAGCGGTTCGGTCCATCGACGCAGCGCTGCGGGCGCCGTCGTGACGACGGTCGCCTGCTCCTCGCTCAGGACGCGGTACCACTTCTCGGGATCGAACGGCCCGGTGTACATGACCCGGTGCACGCCGAGAGCCATGACCGACGCGCCGGTGGAATACAGCCCGTACGCCCACGCGGGGTCCGCGGTCGAGAACACCACATCGCGCGATTGCGGGCCGAGGCCCAGGACGCTGACCACGTACGGCATCACCGACAGGAATGCCGCGTGCGTCATCACGCACGCCTTGGGGGTTCCCGACGTTCCGCTGGTGAACAGCACCGTCGCGGTGTCACCGAGTTTGGTAGGGACGAGGGGGCCGTCCGCGTCGGCCGCGTCCAGTTCGGACCAGAATGATCTGTCCCCCGCCTCCACGGACGCGCCGGTGACGAAGACCGTCACGTCGACGTCACCCAGCTGCTGTGCTTGCTGCAGCGCCCGCCGGTACTTGGCGTCGACGACGACGGCCGCGACGCGTGCGGCTTTGAGCCGCAACGAGATCGGCTCCGGTCCGAACCCGCCGAACAGCGGTACGTACACCAGGCCGGACCGCCAGGCCGCCAACGCGGTGATCCAACTCTCGACCTGCCGTGACAGCAGCCCGGCCACGCGGTCACCGGGACGCAGACCCGCGCGCGCGAAAACCCGCGCCGCCTTGGCCGCTTCGCGATCCAGGTCATGGTAGGTCCAGCGGTCGGCGGATCCGTCCTCGTGGCGGATGGTCAGTGCCATCCGTCCAGGATCGGAGGCGTACCGGATACAGGCCTCGTGGGCGGTGTTGAAGTCGGCACCGAAAGGATCACGGTCGAGCCGGGATTCGATTACTGCCCAAGCACGGTCGGTGGTGGAGTCATCGTGTGCCATCAGTAGCTCTCTTTCGCTGTCTTCGTGAACGCCAGGGCGAACACCGTCGCCAGGCAGGCCGCGGCCACGTATGCGGCGAGGGACCAGTGGCTCTGCGTGGCCGACCACAAGGTGACCGCGATGAACGGTGCCGGCGCACTGAACACCACGCCGCCCATCTGGTACGACACCGACGCGCCGGTGTAGCGCACGTCCGCCGGGAACAGACGAGCCACATACGCCGCGACCGCCGAGTACGTCACGGCATGGCCGATCGTCACGATGAGGATCATCGCGAGCGCCACCGCCCAACCCTCGCCGGTGCCCAGCAGCCAGAAGAACGGATATCCGATGGCGGCCATGTACAGCGAGCCGCAGATCAGCATCTTTCGCGGCCCCACCCGGTCGGCCACGATCGAGACGTAGGGCACGGTGAAGATGTCGAGGACGCACGCCACCAACAGGCTCATCAGGATCGTCTCGCGGGCGAGCCCGAGCTCGGCCGGTCCGTGTGACAGCACGAACACCGTCACCAGGTAGAACGGCACCAGTGACGCCGCCTGCGTGAGAATGCCGACCGCCAGCGGGCGCTTGTGGGACCGCAGGACGTCTGCGAGCGGCCGCTTCGACACCTGATCGTTGCGCCGAATCTGCTCGAACTCTGGCGATTCGGAGATCTGCAACCGGACGTAGAGGCCTACGAGGAGCAGTACCGAGCTGGCGAGGAACGGCACACGCCACCCCCACGCCATGATCTCGGAATCCGGAAGGCGCTCGACGAGCAGGAATGCCACGGTGGCCAGCACGAGTCCCGCCGGCACTCCGGCCTGCGGGAAGCTCCCGTAGAACGCACGCCGCTTCGGTGGCGCGTGCTCGACGGCCATCAACACAGCCCCACCCCACTCGCCGCCCACTGCGAATCCCTGCACCAGCCGGGCGACGACGAGCAGGATCGGGGCCGCAACGCCGATCTGGTCATAGGTGGGGATCAACCCGATGGCGACGGTGGCCGTCCCCATGAGCACCAGTGACAAGACGAGCAGCTTCTTACGCCCGACACGATCTCCGAAGTGCCCGAAGACGATTGCGCCTGCCGGGCGCGAGATGAACGCGACTCCGAACGTGGCGAACGCGGCCAAGGTGCCCGACAGCGGGCTCAACGTCGGGAAGAACGCCACGCCGAACACCAGACCCGCGGCGGTGCCGAAGATGAAGAAGTCGTACCACTCGATCGCCGTCCCCACGAAACTCGCGGTGGCAACCCGCGCCGGATGGACCGCCCCGGCCTTCTGCCTGACCTCACTGTCGGTGGTTGTCACGTCAGCCCCTTCCGCGGATTGTGCGCTCAATCACATCTCTAGCACAGCCTCCATTCGGCGCGCAAGATTTTTGTACCGATCAGTCCAACCCTTACCGGCACGAGCGACGAAGGTATTTACGCTGGTATATGCACTTCATATATCCGGTCTTGCGGAACTCTTGAACCGATCAGTACATTCCAGGCATGACGGAGTACGACGGCGACACAGATCGCGTGGTGCTGGTATCGGGCGGCTCACGGGGCATCGGCGCAGGCATCACCACGGCGCTGACCCGGCGGGGCGTGCGGGTGGGATGCACGTATCGGACCCGGCGCGAGGAGGCCGAGAAGCTGGCGTCCGATGCACCAGAGCGTGTGCTGCCAGTGCATTTCGACCTGTCCCACCTCGAGACCGCAACCGCCGCAGTCGAGCAGGTCGTCGATGCGTGGGGTCGCCTCGACGCCGTGATCCTCAACGCCGGTCAGTGGGCCGGCGGACGACTGGCCCACAGTGATCCCACCTCTTGGTGGGAGGTCGTCGAAACAAACCTGCGCGGCACGGTCGCCCTCACCAGGGCCGCCCTGCCGCACCTGCAGCGCGGCACCTCGCCCAGCGTCGTGCTCATCTCATCTGTGGTCGGGTTGATCGGCCACGCCGGCGACACCGCGTACGCAAGCGCCAAGGCCGCCATGGTCGGATTCGGACGCTCACTGGCAAAGGAGGTGGCCCGTGATCACATCCGGGTGAACATCCTCGCCCCCGGCTTCATCGAGACCGACATGACCGACGCGGTGTCGGCGAGTGCCCGCCGCGGCATCGAGGACGCCACCGTCCTGGGACGCTTCGGCACGGTGGACGAAATCGCGACTGCAGCAGTCTTCCTCAGTGAGGACGCCACGTTCTGCACGGGGTCCGTACTGACCGCCGACGGCGGCTGGGCCCTGTGACACCCCCAACCGGAAGGAAGTTCCCGACATGACCGCCACTCTCGAGCACGCGCCCGGCTTGCCTGATGCCGAGTACCGCGCCCTCAAAGACCGGATCTACGATGCGATCTGGTCCGAACTCGATCCGCTCGAGGAGCGCATCGAGAACGAAGAACGCATTCCCACCGAGATCGTGCTCCCTGTCCTGCAGCGGGTCGGCGCGTTCGGTCTGCTCGTACCCCGCGAATACGGCGGAAGCGGACTGTCGATCGCGCAGTACCTGCCCATCATCGCCGAGTTCGCGAAAGTCCAAGGCGGGCTTCGAGTTCTCGTGCATGTGCACAATTCGTTCGCCCACGCCCTCTCGGAGATCGGCAACGACGAGCAGAAGGCCGCGGTGTTGTACGGCGCCGCGACCGGTCAGAACTCGGTGGCGTTCGCGCTGACCGAGCCCGGGCACGGGACCGGCGCCGACCTCGGCTCGGCGGCCGTGCGCACCGGCGACGGGTACGAGATCACCGGCGAGAAGTGGCTGATCACCAACTCCGACATCGCCACGCACTTCATCGTGTTCGCCAAGACCTCTGCCACCGAGGTGTCGGCGTTCCTGGTTCCCCGCGACACCGAAGGGTTGTCCATCGAACCGCTCCCGGAAACCATGGGTTGCAAAGGCGGCGAGCACGGTCACATCAGGCTGTCGGGAGTCCGGGTTCCGGCGTCGGCGCTGATCGGCTCGGAGGGTGCGGGGAACCAGCACCTCGAACGCGCCCTTGAGATCAGCCGCGTCTTCATCGCCGCGAGTTCCCTCGGAACCTCGGAACGCGCGCTGGAGTTGTCCGTGGCTCGCGCCAAGGAGCGCGTGACGTTCGGAAAGCCGATCGGTTCCCGGCAGGCGATCCAGCGCTACCTCGCCGAGATGGCCACCGACATCTACGCGTTGCGCGGGCTACTTGCCGACGCGGCACGCAAGTGGGACAGCGGCAAGAGGATTCCGGCCGAGGCGAGCATGTGCAAGCTGTTCGGCCTCGAAGCCGTCGGTCGGGTCACCGACCGAGCACTGCTGATCCACGGCGGTATCGGCTACACCAGGGCCTACCCCATCGAACGGCTCTATCGGGACGCCCGCCTCAACTGGCTCGAGGAGGGCACGCCGACCATCCAGTACATGGTCGCAGCCGGCGAACTGCTGTCGGGATACGTCTTCTCCGACGCCTTCGACAACGGCGTCTGAAGCCGGGCCCGTCCTTGAGGGCCTGCGCCGACCTCATAGGCTGGCAGTCGACACCGGTTCAAGGGAGCACGACTGCAGTGAGCAAGAAGTTCGAGTCGAATCGTGATGAGATCCTGCGCATTTCGGCCGAGTTGTTCGCGAAGTCGGGGTACCACGGAACCGGTATCTCCGACCTGGGGGCCGCGGTCGGTCTCGGCCGCGGCGCCCTGTACCACTACATCGGTAGCAAAGAGACCATCCTCTACGAGATCAGCAGCCGGCAGCTGGCGCAGATGAACAAGGTGGCAGATGACCTGGCGGTGACGGAGACGGATCCGGAGGAACGGCTTCGCGGTCTGGCCCGAGCGTTGCTGCGCAACATCGCCGAACACCGCGCCGAATGGACGGTGTTCTTCCGCGAGTACCACGCGCTGACCGGGGAACGGCGCGACCGCGTCATCGCCGCTCGTGAGCGCTACGAGGCGCACTGGCGCAACGCCCTTGACCAGGGTGTGCGCGAGCGCCGGTTCCGCCCACTACCGACGCTCATGGTCAAGGGCCTGCTCGGCATGTTCAACTACAGCTATCTGTGGCTCACGTTGGACGGCCCCGAGAGCCCCGAGGACATCGCCGACGAGTTCCTCGACACCGTCCTCGCCGGTATGAACGCCGAAGCCTGAACGCTCGATCGGCCGGCGTGCCGTCCGTGACGAAGCACGCCGGACCGCGGCTGCTGGTGACGGCGCTTACTTGTGGGCGGTCAGGAGCAGGGCCGGCAGGTGGGTGAGGCCTTCTTCGTCGGTGTGGAAGTCGTGCTCGGGCAGGTTGGGGATGTCGGGAAGCCTGACCGCGACGTGGGACGGTTCGATGGTGTCGACGGTCCAGTGCGCGGCGACGGCGTCGCGTACTTCGGCGTCGGTCACGAGGTTTGGCACCGGGCACGGCGAGTCGGCCGGCAGCGCGTCGGTGGTGAACACCAAAAGGTAGAGGCGGGCGCCGGGGTTGGCCGCAGCGTGGATGCTCCGAAGGTAGTCGTCGCGCGCGTCGAGGGGTAATGAGTGGAACAGTGTGCAGTCGATGACGGTGTTGAACTGAGGTTCGCCCAGGCCGAGGGCGGCTAGGTCGGTCGCATCGCCTTGAATGAAGCGGGCGGTGAGATCGCGGTCGCCGGCTTTCTCGGTGGCTTGGTTGATGGCGGCGGTGGAGATGTCGATGCCGGTGACGGTGTGGCCGGCTTCAGCGAGTGCGATGCTGAGATCGCCGATGCCGCATCCCACGTCGAGCACAGGGTCTTGGACCCGGCCTGCTGCGATGAGATCGGCGATGGCAGGTTGGGGTTTGCCGATATTCCACGGGGGAGGTCCGGCGAAGATGTGGCCGCGGTAGGCGGCGTCCCAATCCATGACGTCTGACATGATCTGCAGCGTAGCGGGCGGTCGCCGATCCGGTGCGGGATGCTCGCACAGCGTCAGATCAACTCAGCGGCATGGCCCTCGGGCGCGCGACGTACCACGGGAAAATGGGGCGTTCGAGGATGAGCACGTCGATCGTTTCGTCGACATTGGATTCGGCGATCGCTGTCTGTATGGTGTCCAGCTCGGTCTCGATTTCCGAACGCTCGGTGGAGAAAGACAGGCCCCAAGGGATGTAGCGGCCGTCGCCTGCGCTGTAACCCACGGTGTACTCGTATCGCGCCGTGTGATGCTCACCTTCGGTTGCGGGAGCCCAGGGCAAGATCCGCTGCTCGACGAGGATCGCGTTGTTCTGGTCGTTCAATTTGGCGAGCTCGGACTCTGCGGTGCTGCGATGCAGCGTCACCGTGCTCGCTTGCATCGGTTGGAGCTCAGCGTCATCGCGGCGGGCGACGGCATACACCAGCAGTGGAACCGGAACCGAAGACGGTGTTCCTGGATGCATGGATGCTGCTTCCTTTTCCTTGTTGATGCGCTGGTGTCAGAGGCGCTGACGATATCGGCCGTGGGCGACCGCGGGCGTGGAGCCGACCGCTTCGCCGATCTGTTTCCACGTCGCGCCTGCGTCGAGGGCGGCCGCTACCGCGTCGACGTCGGGTGTGCGGATGCGCTGGCGGCGCCGCTCGACGAGGGCGTTGGCGATGAGGGTGAGCACGTCGAGCGACCAGTCGAGTCGGTACGCCGACAACGCGCCCCACTGGGGGTCGGTGGGATCTGCGGCAAGGAGCACCGCAGTGATGTCTTCTGCGTTGCCTGGCAGTGTCATGCCGGCCGCGGTGAGACGATCCGTGATGCGGTTGCTGGCGATTTGTCGCGCTGCGTGGAGGGCGGCGGCGCGGACCTGTTCTTCATCACTGCAAGACGTTCCGTCTTCCATACGGCTAGAGACTATGTGCCAACAGCAGAGATGGCATCTGTTAATACAGTATGGCAGGCATGGTTTTGGAGTATGCGCTGGGTCTCGGCTGTCCTGACGACGAGGCCGTTGGGAAGATCAGGCGGGTTCGCTTGTCACCCCTTTCGAAAGTGGATGGGTTGTCGCCGTCGTGCTGCCCCGTACCCGGCTGATGCTGCGTCGGCTCGGCAACGATGCCGGCGGCGCGACGGTCAGGCGCAGGATCAGGGCGACCGATTCCCCTGGCTGCAATTGCGCCAGAGCGTTGAATTCGCTTTGCAGTCGGCCCAATTCGCTTGCGAAAGGCGCTGAGAGCTCCTCGAGCTCGGCGGCGGTGTGCGCGTAGAGGAAGACCGGGGATACCGGCTGGACGCCGAATCCTTGCTGCTGAGCCGCGATCCAGACAGCTTCGACTGCCGATCCGCCTGCGGCGTAGGCGAGCAGGTCGTTCCCGGTTACCGTGACGACAGCCAGAGCCGAGCTCGCCAGGACACGGTCGCGCATGTCGTCGCCGAGAGCGGATCCGGCATCCCATTCGGCGAGGTGCGCCATGACGTCGGGGCGGCGAAGGACATCAAGGACCGCCATCTCGCCGGCGTCGAATTCGAGGCTGCGCACGTCGATCCCCGTGTCGGGGTCCGGGTCGCCAGGCCAGCGCAATTCGGAAATCATCTCTTCGTGCAGGCGTGGCGTCAGGAACCGTATGCGGTCGGCCGCGGCGAGGATCGCGGCCGCCTGGGAGATCTGGTCCCGCTGTGTCAACAGGTGCAGATGTCCGCCGTGCTGTTCGGCCGCGTCGCTGATCTGGGCGATCGTGGCGTTGTCGAGCGGCTTGGGCGTTCCGTGATGTCGGTTGGATTCGCGGGCCAGCATCGATTGGTAGAAGCTCGCGAGCGCGGGATCCGTGCCGTCGTCGGTGGTGCGCATGGTGGCTCGAAGCGGCACGGCCTCGCCGGTGGTGACGGTGACGGGGCCGAGCACGCGGAGTTCGGCGGCGGCGATCTTGATGTTCAGCAGTGCTGCCCCCAGAGCGACGGCACTGCCCCGAAATTTCACGTCCATCGTCGACGTGTGTTCGGGGTCGAGGCTCACGGTGATGGAGTCTTCGGCGATCGTGATCTGCCAGGGTTGAGTGTTGCCACCGGAGGGGGCACGCATGGCGGCCGTGGCCAGGTGTTCGAGCGGGCCGCCGTCGAGGGCCTGCGGGGTGTCCGGGTCGTCGAGAGTCGTTTCGTAGCGATGCGCCATGTCGGGCTCGCGGATCTGACCGAGGGCCCAGTTCACGTCGACGCGGCTGCGTCCGGAGCCGAGTTCCTCGCCGAGTCCGATTCTGCGGACAGCTTCGGCGATCGCGGAGGCGCCGATGATGACGTCGGAGGCCAGCTGCGGCCAGGTGGACAGGGATCTGTCGATCTCGATGAGCGATGCGGCTGTGCGGGGCGACAAGCGTTCGGCTTCCAGGTGGCGCAGGACGTGCGGGATCTTCTCGCGGCTGCTCATGCCGGGGAGCAGTCCGATGTCGAGTTGTCCGAGCAATCCGTGCAGGATGGGCCGCGCGGGTTCCTGGTCGAAGCGTTCGACGTCGACGATGCCGCGGTCGCTGGTGGCCATGAGCACCGGGATATGGCGATCGCGTGCGGCGACGCGAAGCAGGGCTTTGATGTCGAGTGAGTCGCACTCCTCGACCACGATGTCGAGGCCGTCGACGAAGTCGTCGAGTGTTTCGGCGTTGAGGCCGGCGTCGACCACCTCGACGTCAAGGTAGGGGTCGATCTCGGCGATTCTGCGGGCGGCGACAACGGCTTTGTTGACGCCGAGGTCGAAGACGGTGGCCGGCACGCGGTTGAGGTTGGACAGTTCGAGCTTGTCGAAATCGGCCAGGCGCAGTTTGCCGCACAGCCCCTGGGCGGCCAGCGTGTGGGCGATGACATGGCCCACGCTGAGGCCGGCGACGCCGATCGTGAGGGTGCCGAGTTCGTCTTGTTCGGCGGCGGTGATGTTGTTGCGATTGCGGTCCAGCCGCAGCGCCTGGAATCCACGCGGGCCGAGTACGGCAACGACGGCGCGCCGCCACGGGTAGTAGGCCCAACGCCGCCCTTCGCGCAGCAGCTCGTCGGCCGGTGCTGGGCGAAGTGCGCGCAGGCTCTCCAGTTGTTCGTCGTGGTGGTCCAGGAATTCGATGCCGGGGGCAGCACGGAGCTCGTCGAGGAGGGCCTTGTCACCAGGGAGCGTTGGGTCGAGAACTTGTGCGGTGTAGGCGGTCTGCATGCTGTCCCTTCGCTGATTCGGCGCCGGGGCGCCGAGTTGCCTCAGTCGTAGACTATGTCCGACGCATGGGAGGTGTGCGCGTGACCGAGACTGCGCGGGAGCAAACTGTTGTGGATCTTCCGCTGGCGCCGATCAATCCGCTGCCGTACCGGCAAAGACGGGAAGCTTTGCGGAACTTCCACACCGGCACCGACATCCTGCGGGACGCCGGTGGACCGGTCACGCGGTTCAGCCTTGGCCCGCGATGGCTGATGCCGCCGATCGTTTTGGCGACCTCACCTCAAGGTATCCGCGACATAATGAGCGTCCGCGACGGCTCGATCGACAAGACGAGCGCGGTCGGCCGAGAGCTTCGCCGTTTGCTCGGCGGAAATCTGTTCGTGTTGCCGCATCGGGAATGGCTACCACGGCGGCGCACGCTGCAGCCGGTTTTCACCAAGAAGCGGGTTGAGTCGTTCGGCGCCCACATGGCCGAGGCCACGGAGATGGTGGTGTCCTCGTGGGCCGATGGTGCGCAGATCAGTTTGGACGCCGAAGCGCGCCAGTTGACGATGCGCGCATTGGGCCGTTCGGTGTTGGGTCTGGACTTGGATCAGCGGGCGGATGTGGTGGCCGAGCCGTTGCGGGTGGCAACCAGTTATGCCGTGCGTCGGGCGTTGAAACCTCTCCGCACGCCGGCTTGGTTTCCGACCCCGGCGCGGCGGCGGTCCCGAGAGGCGGCCGCCACGATCCGGGGACTGGCCGCCGAGATCGTGCGCGCGTGTCGTGCCGACCCTGACCTCGATGCACCGCTGGTGCAGGCGTTGATCGCTGCGCGTGACCCCGAGACGGGCCAGCCGTTGACCGATGACGAGATTCGCGATGAGCTCGTGATCTTCGTGTTCGCCGGGCATGACACGACGGCCACGACGCTTACCTATGCGCTGTGGCAGTTGGGCCGTCATCCCGAAATTCAGGAGCGGGTGGCGGCGGAAGTCGCCGAGATCGGTGATCGGCTACTGACGCCTGCGGATGTCGAGCGGCTCGGATACACGGTCCAGGTGCTTCGGGAGGCTCTGCGTTTGTGTCCGCCGGGGCCGACCGGGACCCGGATGGCGATGGAGGACGTGGAGGTCGGCGGGTATCGGGTCGAGGCGGGCACGATGTTGGTCTTCGGCCGCATGTCGGTCCAGCGCGACCCGGCGCTGTGGGAGGATCCGCTGCGGTTCGATCCCGAGCGATTCACCCCGGAGAAGATGAAGGCTCGGGACCGGTGGCAGTACGTGCCTTTCGGCGGCGGGCCCCGGTCGTGCATCGGTGATCACTTCGCCATGCTGGAGGCGACGCTGGCGCTGGGGTCGATCATTCGGCGCGTGAGGTTGTCCTCGCTTGAGGACGATTTCCCGTTGGCTGTGCCGTTCACGATGGTGCCCGGTGGGCCGATCCCGGCGCGGGTCGCACTGCGCTAATCCTGGTCGGTTTCGGCCTTGAACTGGCCGTGGCGGATCATCGCGGTGGCAGCGGCATCCCAGCGCTGCAGCTCGGCGGGCGTGGAGAACGCGCCTTCGATGTGGCGGGCGATGTGTGAGCGCAGCATGATGGCCCCCAGGCGCAGCATCAATGGGTTGAGGGCGGCCCAATCATGGTCCAGGTCGGACCTGGTGAGTCCGGCTTCGGCGAAGTTGTCACGCTGTCTGGCACTGATTTTGAGCAGTCCGTCGAAGATCACCGCGCCGATGTTGTTGCCTTCGATGAGTGCGTGGCCCACGTAGTCGACGACGTCGGGATGGTCGTGGATGAGCTTGGAGAATCGCCCGCCGAGGGAATTGAAATCGTCGATCGGTGGTGCCGGCACCGGCAAAGGGTTGGATTCGAGGGCTTCACCAACCACGCGTAGGACGTAGTTGTCGACAGCGGCGACCAGGCCGGCTTTGTTGCCGAAGTGGTGTTGCACCAGGCCGTGCGAAACTCCAGCGGCTTCGGCGATGGCGCGCATCGTGGTGGCGCTGATGCCTTGAGCTGCAAAGCAGCGGATCGCGGCGTCACGTATTCGCTCGGCGTTGGACAACTCGACCGGGGCCGGTTGCTGCAGGAACACGGAGCCTTCCATGACGCTCGACAATACAGCGTACTTGCATCACCGTTCAGACATAACGCTACACAATACGGCTCGATTGCCCAACCATACATATGGATACTCTCCCTATACGCATGGATGACACTGCTATACACTGGCATCGTCCATGCGCGTGCTGAGGGTGACCGCGGGAGCAACCGACAGACCGGGGTCGCACGCCCGCAGGCCTTACGGGGCTCGATGGCAGTCGAGGCCGAGGTGCGCACCGAGTAGACGGGGATGGCGCCTTGCCGAACATCGCATATCCAGCACCTGCGGGCGCTCTGCCCGGGTACCTGGCAACGCCGACAAGCGAGGGTCCCTGGCCCGGTGTGGTGGTCGTCCAGGATGTGCGGGGGATGACAGCGGATCTGCGGCGTATCAGCGATCGCCTCGCCGGCGAGGGGTATCTCGCGTTGGCTCCCGACCTCTACGGGCGAGGTTTCAAGCCCAGGTGCATGATCGCCACCATTCGGGCCCACTTCGCCGACACCGGCGATGCCTACGACGACCTCGCCGCCGCGCGCGACTACCTGGCCAGTGATCCGCGGTGCACCGGCCGGATCGGGTTGATGGGATTCTGCATGGGCGCAGGCTTCGTCCTTCAACTGTCGCCACGAGGCCTCTTCGACGTGGCCGCAGCCCACTACGGACTGGCACCCAAGAACATCGATGCGCTCGCGCGTTCATGCCCTGTTGTCGCGAGTTACGGAGCCAGGGACCGCATCGTCAAACAGGGATCGGCCGGCGCGTTGGAGTCCAGCCTTGCCAAAGGCGCCGTCGATCGCGACATCAAGGAGTACCCCGATGTCGGGCACAGCTTCATGAACAAGTCGGGCATCCCGGCGCCATTCACCATCATCGAAAGGCTTGCGGGATTCGCCTATTCGGACCCCGAAGCGGAAGACGCCTGGAGACGGACCTTCGCCTTCTTCGAGAAGTACCTGATCCAGACGCCACCCTCGGAGCTCTCCGGGTGCGACGGCGCCGACGATGCGCGAGCCAACTGAACCATCGGAACCGGAATACGAGCAGCAGACAGCAACACCGCAGCTGATGAATCGTCGTGTGCTGCAGAAGAAGAATCGTCCAACCCTTCGGCGAAAGGCGCACGATGACGATGACGGGACAACCTCAGTTCCGACCATGGTTGGACGTGGCGCCACCCAGTGACTACCTCCGTAACATCGCGAACTCAACGACCGGCAAAAGCTACAAGGCCTTTGTGAAGTCCCTGCTCGATATCAGGCACGGTTCGGTGGTCGTCGACCTCGGATGCGGTGCGGGAGTGGACCTTCCCGCCTACGCCGAGGCCGCGGGCTGCGCAGGAAAAGTGATCGGAATCGACCACGACCAGGCCCTGCTCGCCCATGCCGGGAGTTCCACGAACCATCTGCCTACCGTGTCGACCATCAGGGCCGACATTCACCGGCTGCCCTTGGAAGCCGGGACGGTGGATCGCATCCACATCGACCGTGTCCTCCAACATGTGCACTCGCCGCCCACTGTGCTGGCAGAAGCTGCCCGGACCCTGAGTCCCGCAGGTCTGATCGTCTGTGTCGAGCCGGACTGGGCGACGTTGATCATCGATCACCCCGATATTGCGTTCAGCAACTCCTACACCCGACACGTCGTCGCGCGGGTCATTCGCAATGCCACGATCGGCCGGGCCCTGCCACGTCTGCTCGACGCAGCAGGATTCAGCGTCGACGCCATCGTCCCGGTGACAGCGCATTGGACAGACGCGGTCGAGGCCGACCACGTCCTCGGCTTCCGGCACGTATGCGAACACGCGGTGATCGACCGGGTTTTACCCGCCGAGCGCACTCAGAGCTGGATCGACGGCCTCATGAGCGGCCCGTTCTTCGGCTCCATGTCGCTGTTCATCGTTTCCGCACACATCAAGAGCCGGTCACTGCCGAGCACCATCTGAGGAGGGCGCATGTATCAGTTCCCGATCACGGCTCGCCGGCATGCTCGAAAACGGCCGTCGGGCAACCGGATCCGAGTCGCGCCGTCGACCGTACCGGCGGCAAGGGAATACTGGACGGGCCGATGGGGAGACGTCAATGGTGTTGTCTGACATGGACATGCTCGATCTGGTGCACGCGCTTCCGATCCCCATTCCCTGGAGTCGGGACGCCTTCGTGCAGGGTATCGCCGACATGCGCGGCCGGCCCATCACACTGATCGCAACCGAACCAGATTTCTTGCCGGACACCCTGTGCGGCCCGTGGTTGGCGCGGGAAGACGACGATGTGATCCTCTATGAGCGCGGTGCCACGGAATTCCGGATCCACCAGGCCGTCTGCCATCAGATCGGGCACATGATCCTGGGCCACCACAGCGCCGGGCGGCGACCGGTACGCGACGCGCTTGCCGAACCCGCATGGCGCCGTGCCATACCCGACCTCGCTCCAGAATTGGTGGGCACCGTCCTGAGCACCACAGATTATGGTGACGAACAGGAATACGAGGCTGACCTGTTCGCCTTGTTGCTGATGAATGCGACCGAGGGAGAAGAGTATCCGATGAGTCACCGATCTCCGAGCAGATCCACGAGGAGTCAGCAGCGGGTCCGGGCGTGTGCGCCGACGCCTACCGCAGACTCCGACCTGGCCCTGGTGCGCGGATACGCCCGCAAGTTGAAGATCGCTTGCGATGATCTGCACGACGAGCCGTTCAATCTGCAAGCCCGCGCGAACCTGATCCGCCTGATCCTGCACGACAGCAAGAGCGCGGACGCGGCCAACAAACGACTTCGGGACGGGTTCGCGCGCTGACCGTGAGGCCACACCGCGAGCACTGTCCGCGCCGCCTACGACGGCGTCGGCCGCTCGTGCCGTGATCTACTGCGGGGTGGCGCGGTTGCGGCGCCGACGCCGGTTTTCGGTGCAGTGCCGATGTCGTGCGGGAATCGCACTCCGCGGCAATGACATCAGAGATTGAGCCGTCGGGGCGAGAATGCGCTCGGAGACGTCCCGAGTGCACGACGGAACATCGTGGAAAATGCGGCGGGACTCGAGTAACCCAGATCGGAGGCCACCGCGGACACGGCGACACCTTGGGTTAGCTGTCGAAGAGAGTGAAGTACGCAGGCCCGGCGTTGCCACTCGGCGACTGTCATCGACAACTCCTTGCGGAACAACCGCGCGACCGTGCGTTCGCTGACGTGGAGCGCGTTGGCCCACCAACCGGTCGTGGTGTCGATCCTGGGCGCAGCAAGAAACCGTCGGCACTGCTCGCTCAACGCGCCCGGCTGCGGCAGTGGGAGATCCAAAGGTAAGGAAGTACAGCCGGCGACCTCGTGCAGTGTCAACGCGAACAGGGCCGCATCGCGTGCATCAGGCGGACGGTCCAACGGCACGGCGACCGCCGCGACGAGCAACTCCCGCAGAAGCGTCGGCACGTCAACGACCGTGCATCGTGTGGGAAACCACGGCACCGCACCAGGTTCGATGTACAAGCTGCGGGTAGACACACCCCACATGGTGACTGCGTGCTGGGTCTGTGGGGGTATCAGGACGGCGCGTTCGGTAGGCACAAGCCAAGAGCCGTGTTCTGTCCTGACGTCCATGGTTCCGCCGACACCGTAGAGGAATTGAGCGCGGCGGTGCCGATGCGGCGCAAGGACTTCACCATACGAGTAGTCGGTGGCGAGCGCGAGCACGTCACGAGCGAGGTTGTCGTGCGTTTCCACCGTCGTGCGCACGGACAGAGACTATTCGAGAAGATGTCCGAAACGCGAATGAACATGGCCGATGTTCAATTTTCCGACAGTCGCGCGTCGCATAGCGTCGAGTCACGTGAACAACATCGTCCTGCTGCTCATGTTCGGTGTATTCATCGGTTTGACCACGGTGTTCTTCGGTTTCGGCGGCGGTTTCGTCGTTGTGCCCGTGCTCTACGGCCTCAACGCCGGTCATCCTGACGCGATGCACATCGCGGTCGCGACCTCGACGGCCGTCATGGTCGTCAACGCCTCCATCGCCACCTTCACCAGCCGTTCCACCGGGCTGATCAGACGCGATTACCTGATGCCGCTGGCGGTGTTCATCGCCGGAGGCGCCGCGATCGGCGTACTCGTCGCGACCCGCACACCAGACTCGCTCGTCCATGCACTGTTCGTCGCCTACCTGCTGATCACCATCATCGACGCGGTGGCCCGTCGGGGCTTCCTCGAGCGGTCCGGCGATCCTCGACCCCTCGGCAAGGCAGCTTCGACGGTCGGAGGCCTCGGTATCGGGGCAGTGGCCGCCTTCCTCGGAGTGGGCGGAAGCGTCATGACGGTTCCCCTCCTACGACGCCGGCAGGTGTCCATGGCTGCGGCGACGGCAATGGCGAACCCACTCAGCATCCCGGTCGCGCTCGTCGGAACTGTCATGTACTCGATACCTCGTGAGCCCCTCGACTCGTTGGGAGTCGTGGGATATGTCGACGTCCTTGCCTGTGGATGCCTCTTGGCGGTTTCGCTACCGACGATCGCGCTCGGTCGCAAACTCGTTCGCCATGTGCCTGACCGCATCCACGCGATCGCGTACGTGGCGCTCTTGGTGGTCGCGCTGGTCGCGATGCTCACCGTCTGAGTCCCGACCCGCCGTCTGACCGGTTTGAGAGCCATGGAGCTGACACGCGAGGTTCGTCGGCGGGTTCCGCTCTGACCTCTGGTTGCACTCGTGTCGTCACGTTAGAAATAACATCAGACATGTTGAATATGTGATGTTTGGCGTGATACGGTCGGCCGCGATATGACGTGGGTTACAGGAGGTGGCCGTGCCAGCACAGTTGCGCCGCACCAGCAATCACTCACATCGGCGTTCGGAGATCGTTGAGTTCGTCCGGGCTCGCGGCTGGGCCCGCATCGACGAACTGGCGGATCAATTCAGCGTGAGCACCATGACGATCCACCGCGATCTCGACCACCTCCACGCCCAGGGCATGCTTCGCAAAGTGCGGTCGGGCGCCGAAGCGCCGCCGAGCGAGGCCTTCGAGCGCAACATCGACTTACGCAAGGCGCTCAACCTCGCCGAGAAACGGGCGGTTGCGAACGCCGGATTCGACTGGGCCGCAGCCCAGGTCGAGATGCAAGCCGTCGCAATGGACGACAGCACGACCGCGCTGCACGTGCTGCCCCGATTGTCGGAACGCCTGCCACTGACCGTGGTCACCAACTTCCTGCCCGCGATCAACGAGCTGTCGACAGACCCACGGGTGCGGCTCAACGCCATCGGGGGCGACTACGTTCCGGAGTTCTCGTCGTTCGTCGGCGCGCAGGCCGTGCGGGCGCTGCGAGACATGCACTACGACGTGCTGTTCATGTCGGTCACGGCCGTCTCGCGCGGCATGTGCTTTCATCCGTCGAGCACGGCAGCCGAGCTCAAGCGGGCCTTCATGGAAAGTGCCGAACTGCGCGTGCTGCTCATCGATCACACCAAACCGGCTCGTCGCGCCATCCACCGCATCTGCGCACTCGAAGACTTCGATGCCGTCGTCATCGATGCCGGTGTCGGCGCCGATGACATGGAGCAGATGCAGGCCACCGGTGCGAACATCATTGTCGCGCAACCTGCTCCGATCATCACGGCGGAACCGGAACTCAGCGGGGCGACGCCGCGATGAGGGCACCACTCGTGCTCGCGGTCGACTGCTCGACGACCGCGGCGAAGGCCATCATCGTCGACGCCAAGGGTGACCTGGTGGGAACCGGCGCACAGGCGCTGCAGACCCAGACCCCCGCGCCGCACTGGTTCGAGCAGGACGCCGCGGACTGGTGGACGGCGACCGACGAGGCCGTTCGACAGGCACTCAGCGAGATCGACGACCGCGGTGCCGTAGCGGCCGTCTGTGTCACGCACCAGCGCGAGACCTTCGTCTGCCTCGACGCCGACGAGTCGCCGATCAGGCCGGCGATCCTGTGGATGGACGGGCGCGCGGACGCCGAGACCAGAAGCCACGGAACGCAACGCGTCGAGCTGTTGTCGGGTAAGCCGGCCGACATCACGCCGGGCCTGTACAAACTGCTGTGGCTGCGCCATCACGAGGCCGACACGATGGCGCGCTGTCACCGCATCGCCGACGTGCACACCTATCTCACACATGCGATGACCGGGCGGTGGGTGTCGAGCACCGCGTCGGTGGACCCGCTGGCGTTGATCGACCAGGCCACCGGGGACTACAGCGATGAGCTTCTCGAGCTCTGCGGGTTGAACCGTCATCAGCTGCCCGATCTGGTGCCCACGGGCACCTCGCTCGGGCCGTTGCGTCCCGAGGTCGCCGAGGCGTGGGGGCTGAATCCCGACGTCGTGGTGGTTGCCGGCACCGGCGACGGTCAGGCCGCCGGCCTCGGCCTCGGTGTGACCGATCCCGGAGTGGCGTATCTGGTCCTCGGCACCGCTGTGGTGATCGGCGCGGAGATGACGTCGTATCTGCCGTCTCGCGCCTACCGATCGATGATCTCGGCGATGCCCGGCCAGACCACCGCGGAGACATTCAGCTCGTCGGGTACCTATCTGCCCACGTGGTTTCGCACCGAGTTCGGCGACCCGGAACTCGGCGGCGCCCCCGATCCGCGTCTCGAGCGCGACGCCGCAGCACTGCCGGTGGGCAGCGAGGGTCTGCTGACCCTGCCCTACTGGAACGGCGCGCAGACGCCGCACTGGGACAGCCGCGCTTCCGGCATAACCCTCGGTTGGCGCGGCTGTCATACCAAGGCCCACATGTACCGTTCGCTACTCGAAGGCATCGCCTTCGAGCTCCGCATGCAACTCGACGGGCTCGAAGAGGCCCGCGGTGAACGCGTCGAGGTGCTGCGCGCGATGGGCGGGGGTGCCCGCAGCGTGTTGTGGACGCAGATCCTGGCCGACGTGTTCGGCAGGCCGCTGGAAGTCTGTGCCTCCGGGGAGGTCAGTGCGCTCGGCGCGGCCGCGGTCGCATTGACCACGATCGGCGAATTCAGCTCGATTCCCGAGGCCGCGGCCGCGGTCGCCCGCACCGACGCCGTGATCGAGCCCCGCCCCGACGCCGTGGCCCGCTACGCGGAGCTACGTGTCCTGTACCAACGCCTGTTCACCGAGACCCGAGACCTGCTGCACACCCTGCACGACTTGGGCCAGCACCACGAAACACGAGGAGATCAACGATGAGAGCGGCCATGTTCTATGGGCCAGGAGACTTGCGACTGGAAGACGTCGCGGCCACCGAACCCGGGCCAGGCGAGGTGCTGGTGGATGTGAAAGCCGCAGCGACCTGCGGCACCGACTTGAAGTCCTACCGTCGCGGCCATCCCAAGCTCTTCCCGACGCTGCCGTCCCGGTTCGGTCATGAATTCGCAGGCGTCGTATCGGCCGTCGGCGACGGCGTGGACAAGTTCGCCGTCGGCGACCGTGTGGTCGCGGCCAACACCGCGCCGTGCGGGCACTGCTGGGCATGCACTCGCGGGCGCCAAAGCCTCTGTGAGAACCTGGAATTCCTCAACGGGGCGTTCGCCGAGCAGGTGATCATTCCGGCCGCGATCGTCGAGCGCAACACCTACCGGCTGCCCGACGATCTCGACTTCGCCTCCGCGGCGCCCTTGGAACCGCTGGCCACCGTCGTGCACGGCATGGACGAAACCGGAATTCAGCTCGGGGACACTGTCGTGGTCCACGGTGCGGGACCGATCGGCCTGATGTTCGTGCGGCTCGCGACGCTTCGCGGGGCGAACGTGATCTCGGTCGACCAGTCACCGTGGCGGCTGCAACAGGCCAGCCAGGCCGGCGCGGTGGATACCGTTGACCTGTCCGAGGTCCCAGATTTCGAAGACCGGGTCGCGATGATCAAGGCACGCACACCACATGGGCGGGGCGCCGACGTCGCCATCGAGGCGGTCGGACTGCCGCAGGTGTGGGAGCAGACCGTGCGGACCCTGCGGCCCGGCGCGACGGCCGTGCTGTTCGGCGGGACACCCAAGGGTGCGCTGTTCTCCGTCGACTCCTCCGCCATGCATTACGAGGAATACACGCTCAAGGGCGTCTTCCACCACACCCCGAACTACGTCAGGACCGCGGTGGAGCTGTTGGCCAGCAAGAAGGTCGACGGGTCGATGCTCGTGACCGAGCGCAGGCCGCTGGAAGCGCTGCTGCCGAGCCTGGAGGACATGGCCGCAGGCCGCGGTTCGAAGTACGTGTTGGAACCGTGACCGCGTCGATTCGGCTCGGTGACGAGCGCAGGCAGATCGTCGAGGCGTGTCAGTACCTGAGCCGCTCCGGGCTCGTGGTCGGGACCGCGGGCAATGTGTCGATCCGGGTCGGCGACCTCGTGGTGATCTCGCCGAGCGGCGTTGACTACGAGGCCATGTCGGCGCGCGACGTCGGCATCCACGACCTCGACGGCAACGCCGTCGACGCGGCGCTGGCACCTTCCAGCGAGCTCGCGCTGCACCTCGCGGTGTACCAGACGACCGAGCACACCGCGGTCGTGCACACCCACGGCCCGGCCTCCACCGCGTTGTCGACCGTCGTCGACGAGGTCCCCGCATCGCATTACTATTCGGCGCTGTTCGGCGGTGCCGTCCGGGTCGCGCCGTACGCCACGTTCGGCACCCAGGAGTTGGCCGACAACGTGACCACCGCACTGCGCGATCGCACCGCCGCCTTGATGGGCAACCACGGTGCTGTGCTCGTCGGTCAAGCGCTCCCGAAGGTGCTGGGCCTGGTGCCCTACCTCGAGTACATCTGCGACGTACAACTGCGGGCGATGGCCAGCGGTGCGCCCGTCCGCGTGCTCGACAACGACGAGATCGCCGAAGTCGGCCGCCGGCTCGCGGGCTACGGGCAAAAGGCGACGCAGGGCTGAGGTCACCGCATCGCGAACGTGCCGCCCTGGCGGTGTGGGACCGGTCTGACGCCGGTCCCACGAGCACTCAGGATCGGTTGTTACGGCCGCTTCTCGGCTGCCAGAGCACCAGGGCGGTACTCGGCTTGCGCAACCGTTCCAGTTCGGCGGTCAACTCGGCGACGCGTCGCTGCAGCGCATCGACCTGATTGGTCAGTTCGATGATGCGCTTGATGCCGGCGAGGTTCACGCCCTCGTCCTGGGACAGCCGCTGAACCTCCCGCAGCAGGTCGACGTCGCGTTCCGAATAACGCCGTCCGCCACCGGATGTGCGCTGCGGGGTGACCAAGCCCAGCCGGTCATAGGTGCGCAGGGTCTGCGCATGCATGCCGGCGAGCTCGGCCGCCACAGAGATCAGAAACGTACGGGCTTCGTCTTTGCGCTTGCCGCTCATACGTTCCCCGCCCATCCGGCCCGCGGATCGAAGCCACTGGCGCGCTCGGCTTTCGCATAAGCCTCCAGCGCCTCTGCCGCTTCACCTTCGAGGTTCGGTGGCACCGCGACCTTCACGGTGACCAACAGGTCCCCATGACCACCCGACCGCTTGGGCACGCCGCGTCCACGGACACGCAGGATCCGGCCGTCCGAGGTGCCCTTGGGCACCCGGACCCCGACCTTGCCGTCGAGCGTGGGAACCGAAAGTGTTGTCCCGAGCGCCAGTTCGTGGAAACTGACGGGAACGGTGACGGTCAGGTCGTCGCCGTCGCGTCCGAACACCTTGTCGGGGCGCACGTGCACGGTGACGTAGAGATCGCCGGAAGGCGCACCACGCAGGCCCGCCTCCCCCTGCCCGGCCAGCCGGATGCGCTGTCCGTCCTCGACACCAGCGGGGATCCGCACGTTGATGGTGCGGGTCCGGGTGGTGACGCCGGTGCCCCGGCATTCCTGGCAGGGATGCTCGATGATCGAGCCGCTACCACGGCACTCGGTGCAGGGCTCGGAGAAGCCGAAAGCACCCTGGTTGCGGCTGATCACGCCGGAGCCGTTGCAGTTCGGGCACACCTTGGGGCTGGTGCCGGGCCGTGCACCACTGCCGTGGCAGTTGGTGCACGGCGCCGGGCTGGTCAGCCGCAGCGGCATGGCCACGCCCTTGGTGGCCTCCAGGAACGACAGCTCGGTTTCGGTCTCGAGGTCGTTCCCTCGGCGCGGACGGCTCGGCCGCTGCTGGGCGCCGCGGCCGAACAGCCCGCCGAAGAGGTCGCCGATGTTCGCGCCACCGCTCTGGCCTGCGGCGTCGAACAGGTCACCGAGGTTGAATTCGACCCCGTCGGAACCGAATCCGCCTCCGAAGTTGCCTCCCGTGTTGAACCGGCGTCCACCGAATCCGCCGGCGAACAGCCGGCGGGTCTCGTCATACTCCTTGCGCTTAGCGGGGTCCGACAAAACACTGTTCGCCTCGGACACCGCCTTGAACCGCTCCGCGGCTCCAGGATCGGAGTTCCGGTCAGGGTGCAGCTCGGAGGCCAGTTTCCGGTAGGCCTTCTTGATCTCGTCGGCGCTGGCGTCAGAGGAGACGCCGAGTTCTTTGTAGAAATCCTTCTCGACCCACTCGCGTTGGGCCATGCTGCGCCACCTCCTTACCTCTTCTTTCTAGTCGGATCTGTCTAATTGTCTGATTCTGCGGCCTGTTCTGCCGCGGCGTCGGGTTTATCCGCCGCCGCTTGGACCTCGGCGCCGTCATCGGTGCCCGGAACGGTGTCGACAACGCCGACCATGGCGTGCCGGATGACCTGCTCGCCCACCCGGTAACCGCGACGCATGACGGTTCCGACCACCGGGTGCGTGCCGTCGCCCTCGTGCTGCACGGCTTCGTGCAGCTGCGGGTCGAACTCGTCACCCTCTTGGCCGAACGCAGAAAGACCCAGGCCCTCAAGCGCGCTGACGAGCTTGTCGGCAACCGCCTTGAGCGGGCCGGATTCCAGGTCGCCGTGGCTGCGGGCGCGGTCGAGGTCGTCGAGAACGCCCAACAACTCGCTGACCACATTGGCCTTCGTCCGCTCGGCGATCAGCTGCTGGTCGCGCAGCGCCCGCTTGCGGTAGTTGTCGTACTCGGCCTTGACCCGCTGCAGCGTGGCCTTCAGCTCGGTGACCTCGTCGCTGTCGTTCGCCGATTCCGGCGCTGCGGCCGAGGCCGGCGCCGCCCCGCCTGGGGCCGTCGCCGGCTCACGAACCTCACCGGTCTCGGGATCGATGCGCCGTTTGTCGGTGATGGTCACCGGCTCGTGCGAATCGTCCTGGCTCACTTGTTCTCCCGATCATCGTCGACAACTTCGGCGTCGACCACGTTGTCATCCGAGCCCGCGGACTCACCTGAGCCGCCCGCGGCCTGCTCGGCCTGCGTGGCCTCGTAGATCGCCTGGCCCAGGGCCTGGCTCTCGACACCCAGCTTCTCCATGGCGGACTTGATGGCAGAGATGTCGGTACCTTCGAGCGCCTTCTTGGCGTCGGCGATCGCCGAATCCACCTTGGCGAGCGTCTCCTCGGGCACCTTCGATCCACCCTCGGCCTCACGCTGTTCCTTGACGAACTTCTCCGTCTGGTAGACCAGCGACTCGGCCTGGTTGCGGACGTCGGCTTCCTCGCGACGCTTGCGGTCCTCCTCGGCGTGCGCCTCGGCGTCCTTGATCATCCGGTCGATCTCCTCCTTGGACAGGCCGGAGCCTTCCTGGATCTTGATCGTGTTCTCCTTACCGGTGCCCTTGTCCTTGGCGGTCACGTGCACGATGCCGTTGGCGTCGATGTCGAACGTCACCTCGATCTGCGGCACACCGCGCGGGGCCGGTGGGATGCCGGTCAGCTCGAAGCTGCCGAGCAGCTTGTTGTGCGCCGCGATCTCGCGCTCACCCTGGTAGACCTGGATCTGCACCGACGGCTGGTTGTCATCGGCCGTGGTGAAGGTCTCGCTGCGCTTGGTCGGGATCGTGGTGTTGCGCTCGATCAGCTTGGTCATCACGCCACCCTTGGTCTCGATACCGAGGGACAGCGGGGTGACGTCAAGCAGCAGAACGTCTTTCACCTCACCCTTGAGCACGCCGGCCTGCAGTGCAGCGCCCACCGCGACAACCTCGTCGGGGTTGACACCCTTGTTGGGCTCCTTGCCGCCGGTCAGTTCCTTGACCAGGTCGGTCACCGCGGGCATACGGGTCGAACCGCCGACCAGCACGACGTGGTCGATGTCGGACACCGAGATGCCGGCGTCCTTGATGACCTGCTGGAAGGGCTGACGGGTGCGGTCGAGCAGATCCTGGGTGATCCGCTGGAACTCCGCGCGGGTCAGCTGCTCGTCGAGGAACAGCGGGTTCTTGTCGGCGTCGACGGTGATGTAGGGCAGGTTGATCGAGGTGCTCTGCGAGCTCGACAGCTCGATCTTGGCCTTCTCGGCGGCCTCACGCAGGCGCTGCATGGCCATCTTGTCCTTGGTCAGGTCGATGCCGCTGCTGCTCTTGAACTTGTCGACCAGCCAGGTGACGATCCGGTCGTCCCAGTCGTCGCCACCGAGGTGGTTGTCACCCGAGGTCGCGCGGACCTCGACGACGCCGTCGCCGATCTCCAGCAGCGAGACGTCGAACGTGCCGCCACCGAGGTCGAAGACCAGGATGGTCTGTTCCTTCTCGCCCTTGTCCAGGCCGTAGGCCAGCGCGGCCGCGGTGGGCTCGTTGACGATGCGCAGGACGTTGAGGCCGGCGATCTGGCCGGCTTCCTTGGTGGCCTGACGCTGGGCGTCGTTGAAGTACGCCGGGACGGTGATCACCGCGTCGGTGATGTCCTCACCGAGGTAGCTCTCGGCGTCACGCTTGAGCTTCATGAGCACACGCGCGCTGATCTCCTGCGGCGTGTACTTCTTGTCGTCGATCTCGATCTTCCAGTCCGTGCCGATGTGGCGCTTGACCGAACGGATGGTGCGGTCGACGTTGGTCACCGCCTGGTTCTTGGCGGGCTGGCCGACCAGCACTTCGCCGTTGCGCGCAAACGCCACGACCGAAGGGGTGGTCCGGGAGCCCTCGGAGTTCGCGACGACGACAGGATCGCCGCCTTCCAGAACCGCCACGACGGAGTTGGTGGTCCCGAGGTCGATACCGACCGCACGAGCCATGTTGATGCCTCCTGATAGATATAGGGGTCTGAGCGGACTGCGCTCAAGTCTGCTCCGCCCCTCTACCGGCTGTCAATTCAGACTTGAGTCCATGTCACTCAACTTGTTGTTCGTACCCGTCAACGGGTGCAGGTCGCGTTTTGTTCCCGCGACGTACGTCACAACTTCCGCACTCAACGTCGAGATCGACGTAAATGTCGCAGAACCGGCGTGCCGACGACGTTTTCGTCGGTCTCGCGGTGGAAAATTTGGGTGATGAAAGCGCGGTTGCTGCTCGGATGCCTGCTGTCGACGGGCGGGCTGCTGGTGGGCTGCCATTCCGGCATCGAGGGCACACCGGTGACCAGTCCGAACTCACCCACCGAGCCGGATTTCCCCACCGCTCGGCCGAGCCGGTCGAGTCCCGCCCCGGCTCCGAGCTCGACCGTGGCGGCACCCCCGAGCGCCAAGCCGCCGACGGGAGCGACGCCGCTGGAGCCGCAGAACGGGTACGTGTTCATCGAGACGAAATCCGGGAAGACGCGCTGCCAGCTGTCCGAGCAGGATGTGGGCTGTGAATCGGACTTCGCGAATGCGCCGGAGATCGACGGTCTGCCCGCCAATGGCGTGCAGCTGAGCGCCGGTGGGCAGATGCGGTGGATCGTCGGGAACCTCGGTGCCATCCCCGCCGTGACACTGGACTACAAGCGCTACCGGGCATTGGGCTGGACGATCGACGCGAGCAGCGACGGCACACGCTTCACCAATGACGACACCGGCCACGGGATGGTTGTCGCGGTGGAAGGGGTACAGGTCTTCTGATCGAAGCGACCCGTCCGCGGGGGAGGTAGAGAACATGACGGTGGCTCAGCGGGAACGTGCCGCCCTTGTCGAGGCGATGCGGGCCGTCGGCCCGGACGCCCCGACGCTGTGTGAGGGCTGGACGACGCGCGACCTGGCCGCGCATCTGGTGGTGCGCGAGCGTCGCCCCGACGCCGCGCCGGGAATCCTGGTGCCGCGCCTCGCCGGGTACACGCAACGGGTGCAGCAGCAGGTGACCGATTCGACGGACTGGCCGACGCTGCTGGATCGCATCGCGTCGGGTCCCCCGCTGTTGTCGCCGTTCAAGCTGCTGGATCCGCTGGTCAACGTCGCCGAGATGTTCATCCATCATGAGGATGTGCGGCGTGCGCAACCCGATTGGGAGCCAAGGGTTCTCGATGAGGAGACCGCGGGCGCCGTGGCCCGGCAGGTGTCGACGATGGCGCGGATGACGATGTCGAAGTCCCCGGTTCGGGTGGCGTTGACCACGCCTGAGGGCAAGACGTTGGCAACCGCAGGCAAAGGGCCGGCCGTCACGGTGACGGGCGAACCCGGGGAGCTGCTGTTGTTCGTCGCGGGCCGCGAACAGACGCGGGTGGAGTTCACCGGAGACGAGAGCTCCGTCGCCGCGCTGCGATCTGCGCGACGGGGGCTCTAGCTTCTAGGCTGGGTGCCGTGGATTTCCGTGTCTTCGTCGAACCCCAGCAAGGTGCTACCTACTCCGATCAGCTTGCCGTCGCGCAGGCCGCCGAGCGGCTCGGCTACTCGGCGTTCTTCCGATCCGACCATTTCCTGAAGATGAGCGGTGACGGGCTGCCCGGCCCGACCGATTCGTGGGTGACGCTGGCGGGCATCGCGCGGGAGACCTCGACGATCCGCCTCGGCACCATGGTCACCTCGGCGACGTTCCGGTACCCCGGCCCGCTGGCCATCTCGGTGGCACAGGTCGACGAGATGAGCGGTGGTCGCGTCGAACTCGGTCTCGGCGCCGGGTGGTTCGAGGAGGAGCATCTGGCGTACGCGATCCCGTTCCCGCCGTTGGGTGAGCGGTTCGACCGGCTCACCGAACAGCTGCAGATCCTCACCGGCATGTGGGACACCCCGGTGGGCGAGACGTTCGACTTCGCGGGCACGCATTACACCGTGAAGGACTCGCCCGGCCTGCCGAAGCCGGTCCAGACCCCGCATCCGCCGATCATCATCGGCGGGCAGGGCGCCAAGCGCACCCCCGCGCTCGCCGCGCGATTCGCTGCCGAGTTCAACATCCCGTTCGTGCCGCTGGACACGCTCAAGACGCAGTTCGAGCGGGTGGCAGCCGCGGTGGAGGGCGCAGGACGCTCCGCGGATTCGATGATCTACTCCGCGGCGTTCGTGCTGTGCGCGGGCCGCGACGAGGCGGAGATCGCCAGGCGTGCGGCCGCAATCGGCCGCGAGGTCGAAGAGCTGCGCAGCAATTCGCCGCTGGTGGGCACCCCGGCCGAGATCACAGACAAGCTCGGCCCGTTCATCGAGGCCGGCGTGCAGCGCGTCTACCTGCAGGTGCTGGACATGAGCGACCTCGATCACGTCGAGTTCTTCGCCAACGAAGTGGTACGCCAGTTCAGCTGACGTGCGACCGCCGCAGCACCCCGCACTAGTATCGGTGCGCGTGACCGCAGACCGAGACGACCAAGGGCGACAACCGGAGGCGCCCTGGCATCACTCGACACCCGCGGTTCTCGGAGCCAGCGTGGCCGCGCTCGCGGTCATCGCACTGGCGGTGTGGGGTGTTGTGGCGCTGACGAGTGGCGCCGACAACCCGCAGCAGGCGCCCCTCGACTTCGTCGAGCCGACGTATGCGTCGACCACCTCGCGCACCACGTCCTCCACCACGTCGACGATCACCAGCACGAGCCCGCCGGAGACCACGGAATTCGGCCTGCCGCCGGAGGGCGCCGACCCGTCGGAGACGCTGCCGTCGGAGGGCGAGGAGACCACCTCGGAATCGAGTGCGCCGAGGACGCCGCCGCGCACCAGGTCGGAGACCACCGACGACGACGGCGATGAGACGTCGACGTCACGGAACCGGCCGCGCACCAACGTGACACGCACGCTGTATCCCGCACCCTTCAACTGAGGCCACCTACCATCGGCCGGGTGGCGAACAACTACTCCGACGACGAGCCCACCCAGTACGCCAGCAGCTACGGACACAACTACGGCGGCGACTACGGTGCGTACCCGCCGCCCGACCAACCACCGGCTCCCGAGCCCGTGCCGTGGTCCCGCAAACCGGCTGCCCTGGTCGGACTGGGTGCACTCGGTGCGCTGATCGCCGCCCTGGTGATCTACGCGGTGATCCAGCTGTTCTCGTCGGACGATTCGTCGTCGACCACGACAACCACCAGCACGACGTCGACGACGCCGGTCACCACATCGCAGGTCGCACCGGTGGCACCGGTGCCGACACGAACCGTGACCGAGACCTCGCTGCCGCAGACGACGGTCACCCAGACGGCGACGACGACTCCGCCGACGACGAGTCCCACGACCACCGCGCCACCCACGACGTCGACGACGGTCGAGACCAGCACGTCGGTGGTGACGTCGACGGTCACCGAGACCACGACCGTCCCGGCCGAGGAGGGCGGCGGGCAGTAGGCCTGACCCGCTACTCCACCGGCGGCGCGGGTTTCTGCGTCGTGAATTCGGGTTCGGGTTGTGGCGTCGGCTCGGGTTCCGGCTCCGCCGGCGGCGTGGGCTGCGGCGTCGCCGTCGGCTCAGGCTCGGGAGCGGAAGTGGGTTCGGGCTCCTGAGTCGGCTCAGGTGCCGGGCTCGGCTCCTGCGTCGGGGCAGCAGTGGGCGTGGGCGACGGAGAAGGCGTCGACGACGGAGGACTCGGCAGCACGAACGTCGGAATCGGCAGTTGCGGCAGCACCGGCCATTGCGGCACGGGTGCCGCCGCCGGTGGCGGGGTCGGTCGCGGTGCGGGCGCCGCCGCTCGAGGCGCAGGCCTCGATGGAACCCTCGGCGCCGCCTGTTGGGCCACCTGCCCGCTCTGCACCAGGCGCGGCGCGGCCGCCGGACGTGGCGCCGAGTGGGCGGGGGCCACAGGCGCGGCCGGGTCCTGGACCACCACGGTGCGGGTCGGCGGCGCGGGCAGCGACTGGGCCAGTGGCGATTCTGCGGGCACGGTCTGCGGCGCCAGCGGTGCGATCGCCGCGGCGGCGTCCAACCTGTCGGCGCGCACGGAGTACACGAGGCCGACGGTTCCGACCACGGCCAAGAACGCCGCGGCGTAGAGCACGACCCCGCCGCGCCGGTACCACGGCCGCGCAGGCTCCGGCGTGACCTCGGGCGGCTCGACGAACACCAGATCCGGCCGCGCCGAACCTGCGGTGACCGCCTCGGCCCCCGCGTCAGCGGCGTCATCGACCGCCGACCAGGCCAGCGGCGGTGCCCACCCGGTCGTGGCGAAGGCATCTGCGGTGGACTGTGGTTCGGGCGCGACCGGGACGACGCGGCACGTCACGGTCTGGTCCTCGCCGCGATGCGCCAGCAGCGCGGCGCCGATCGCCGCGATCACCTGCGACTGCACCACGGTGGTCACCGGCATTCGGAATTCCTCGGAAAGCCGTTGTGTGACAAAGGGTATGCGTGCACCACCACCGACGGTGACCAGTGCCGCCAGCTGGGACGGGTGCACACCGTTGCGACGCAGCACGTCGTGCAGCGCATCGACCACACCGCCGAGCGGCTGGGCGACAACGGCTTCCACGTCGGCTCGGGTCAGCCGGATCGTGCTTCCCGGAGCGATTCCGGGCAGCCCGGTGGCGCCCTCGTAGCTCAGGCGTTCCTTGGCCAGCCGGCACTGGTCCCGCAACGCGGTCAGCGCCGACACCGCGGCGGTGCCCGACGGCTCGGCATCGAGGTCGGCGAGGACCCGCCGGAGGATCTCCTGGTCGACCAGGTCACCCGAGAAGTCCTCGTGCCTCACGGTGGCCAACGGCGCGAACCCGGTCGCGGCGTCGGCCAGTGTGAGGGTGGTCCCGCTCGCCCCGAAATCGCACAGCGCGACGATGCCGCGGGCGGGTAGACCGGGATGGGTCTGGATCGCCGTCAACGCGGCCACGGCGTCGGACACCACCCGGACACCGGGCAGTGCAGCCCGGGCCGCGTCGTAGGCGGCAGGGTGCCAGTGTGCGGGCACCGCCAACACCTGGTTCTCGGGGCGCCGGTCGGGTGCCGCCAGCCGTGACATCGCGCCCACGGCCGCGGCCAGCACGTGCTCGGCGCGGTGAGCGGATCCGTCGGCCGCGATGATCGGGACCGGGTCACCGATCCGCGCGACGAATTCGGAGATCGTCAGCCCGTCGCGGGCACGTTCGTCCGGTGGCGCACCGACCTCGGGTCCGCGATGTGGATACAACGTGAGGACCGCGCGCCGGATGACCGGCGCCTGGTCGGTGACTGCCACCAGGTTCGTCGTCCCGACGGACAACCCCAGGCAATCACGCATACCCGTATGTCGTCGGAACGGGCCGATTCGTTAAGCCGTGCCCGTCATCGGTGACGCGCGGCATATGCGGCGACGAGTGCTTCGGCGCTGCGCACCGCGGCCCGGCAGGCGCGCGTGGTGAACGGGTCATTGAGCGGGTGCTCGGCACGCCTGCGCCAACGTTGCGCTGCGGCGAACGCGGCACGCGGCCCGTCGTAGGGCTCGTCGGGGGTGAGGCCGAGCCGGCTGGCCGCATCGGTGCCCGAGCCGCCGATGATGCGGCGCAGCGAGGCCATCTCGTCGTCGTTGAGAGTCGTCGGCCGGGACCGCAGCTGGCTCAGCAGCCGCAGTTCCTCGAACGCGTGGGTGTCGGCGAGCAGCGGTTCGATGTCGGCAAGGATGTACGGCGTCGCGTAGATCGGGTTGCGTTGCACGAACTGTCGCAGCGACAACAGGGCGGTGTGCGCCTTGAGCAGCTCGGACCGCTGCGCGAACTGCTGGTCGATGACATCGCGTAGTGCGATCAGCCCACTGCGTTCGAGCAGTTCGTCGGCCAGCGCCACCGAATCGGACACCCCGGCCCGCAGTACCGCGATCGAGATCCGGATCCCGAACATGCCGAATCGATCCAGCAGCGCGGCCCGGGTCGCGGCGTCGACGGGCAGCGCGCTGTCCTCGCGGACGAACCGGTCGACGGAGAGCATCGCCTTGGCGAGCTCGGCGGGGTCTACGCCGGCCAGCTTCTCCAGGGCGACGAACTCGCTCTGCCGCAGCGTGCGGGCGGTCACGGCGAGCAGCCCGGACACCGGGACGACGGCCTGGCAGATCCCGGTCTTGTCCATCTCGGCGGTGAACCGCTGGGCGACGTCCTTCGCCGACATCATCGCGTCGATGCGGCCGGCGCCGATCTCGTCAGCGCGGGAGGCGACGCCGATGACGCCGAGCGCGCCCGACGAGCCGCCGACGAGTTCTCCGATCTGCTTGAGCAGCGCGATGTCGGCGGCGTTGAGGGTGCGCAGCAGGAACACGACGGCGTCGACGCGCGGTACGCCGTCGTCGGGCACCAACAGGAGGTAGGTGCGTTCGGACACGTCCTGTGACAGCGACGAGGTTCCGGGGGTGTCGATGATGGTGGTGTCGACGAGCTCGACGGCAGGCCACTCCACATCCAGGTCGATGATCTCGTGTGGGTCGAGGCCGTCGAAACTGAATGTCAGGCCCCGGTCGTGGGGGTCTCGCACGATGGGCACGTTGGAGCGTCGCCCGCCGCGGTGGTTGGCGGTCACCTTAGGGGTGGGGCCGTGCCGGAACCACGTGACGATCCGGGTCGCCTCGGTGGCGTCGGTGGGGGCTATCTCTTCGCCGAGCAGCGCGTTGACCAGCGTGGACTTACCCGCCTTCAGAGTGCCGGCGAGCGCGATGCGGATCGGCTGGTTGAGTTGCCACCCGATGCGCTCCAGCTCGTTGTGCACGTCGGGGCGGTGACGATATGCGGGGTCGCCACGATACGCCTGGACGGTGCCGCGCAGGATCGCGCGCACCTGATCGCCCGTGCTCACGCTGCGGAGTCCACCCTTTCAAGCGCCTTTCAAGCGGCCAACTCTTCGAGCTTAGGTCGTGCCGAATCGCGGGATCGCCGGCCCGACTGTTTGATCACCGGCACCGCCGGGAAGCCTGCCGGCAGTGCAGCGTAACGGCTGTTCGTGCGAGGCGAGACGAAGCGAGACGAGAGATGCAACCGAAAACCACTGTCGACACGCCGATCGGCGAACTGATGAGCCAGCTGTCGGCACAGACATCGCGGTTGGTCCGCGACGAGATGCGTTTGGCACAAAAGGAGTTCACCGAGTCGGCCAAGCATGCCGGGATCGGTGCCGGGTTGTTCAGTGCCGCGGGCCTCATCGCCGTGTTCGGCCTGGCCGGGGTGGTCACCGCGGCGATCGCCGCGCTGGCGTTGGTGCTTCCGGTGTGGGCGGCGGCGTTGATCGTGGCGGTCGTCCTGTTCGCGATTGCCGGGATCACCGCGCTGATCAGCAAGAAGCAGATCGATCAGGCGTCGCCGACCCCGGAGAGGACGGTCGCCAACGTCAAACAGGACATCCACGAGGTACAGGACGAAGTGAGGACGGCCCGTCATGGCCGGTGACAACGCTGACAAGCCCGCGAATCCGCGACCGGAACCGGGTCCGGACGCCGGCGTGGCCGAGATCCAGGCCGATATCGACAAGACCCGCGACGAACTCGGTCAGACGGTGGAAGCGTTGGCGGCCAAGACCGACGTCAAGGCGCGGGTCCACGACAAGGCAGTCGAGACCAGGCAACGTGCCGTCGACAAGGCACACGCCGCGCAGGCCGCCACCCGCGACGCGATCACCGATGATCGGGGTGCGGTCAAGCCGGTGATCCCGGTGGGCGCGGTGGTCACCGTGCTGGTCGTCGTGGTCGGCGTCCTGTGGTGGCGGCGACGCCGCTGACCCCTCTCAGGCCGGGCTCGGCGCCGCGTTCTGAGCCAGTTTGGTCGCGTGCTCGACCACCTGCTTGAGGATGTTCTGTTGCCGCTCGAGTTCCTTGACGCGCGTATTACGTTCGGTTTCCTCGACTTTCGCGGCAGCGATCGCGGCCTGTAGCGACTCGTTGAGGGATCGCGTGGTCTGGTTGGCGATCTCACGGTAGTGATCGCGCAGTTGACGCTGAATTCCTTTGAGCCGGTCACGCGATTCCTTGCCGACGACGAATGCGACGTCGTCGACGAACTTGCGCACGTTGGCCTTGGCCTCGTTGCGGACGCGCAGCATGCGGTTCTCCATGTCCTCCTTGTAGGCCTTGCGCCCCAGCACGAATCCGGCACCGATCGACAGCGGGTTGAACATGCCCAAACCTGCGAAAGACGTCAGCATGCCGAACATCAGTACCCCGCCGTAGGATCCGCGCATCCCGGTCACCACCTTGTGGCCGATCTTGATCGGCTTGGCCTCCAACCGCGCCAGCGAGTTCAGCTCACCGAAGCCCGCACCCATGTCCCGCGCGTCGATCTGGGGCATCTGCACCGCATCGAGGCCGGCCTCGGTGAACGTCCGGGCCACCTCGGCCGCAAGTGCCTCGGCACGCTGATACGCCCACACGAAGTTGTCACCGACCGCGGTGGCGACCGCGTCCTCCAGTTCGGCGCCGATCTCGGCCCAGTGCAGCGTGGGATCGCAACCGTCGATCACCTTTTCGGTGTGCGCGGCGATGTTGCGGAACCGGTGCCGCAGGTCATGGTCGACGTCGGCGGTCAGGTCGGCGATGCCGTCGCCGAGCACCTGCTGCCACAACGCGGTCTGCTGCAACGCGTCCTGGGCCTCCTGCTTACGCCGCTCCAGTTCGGCAGTGAGCCGCTCCCGCTCCCCCGGATCGTTGAACGATGACAGCTCCGATTCCACGGCCAGCAGCAGATGCTCTGCCGCCGAGTTGATCTCGGCCACAATGTGATCGCGGATGCGGTCGTTCTCCCGGGACAGCACGCGCTCGGAGAGGAACTTCACGATCGCCGGGAAGTTCGACTCCTCGTTGAGCTCCTTGTCGTTGAGTTGGATGGCGTGGCTGCGCAGCACCGACGACGCCGGGATCATCGGAACGTTCAGCCCGGCCCGGTGCAGGTGCGCGGTGTTGGCGTCGACGATCTTGCGCCAGTGCGGATACAGATCGGTCTTGGTCGCGACGATCGCCGCCACCGGGCAGACCTCAAGCGCCTGCCGGATGAATGTCATCTCGGGCTCGGTGAACTCCTGGCTGGTGTCGCTGACCATCAGCATCGCGTCGGCGTCGGGCAGCAGACCCAGCGTCGCCGAAAGGTGGGGTTGGCCGTGTCCGCCGACGCCGGGTGTGTCGACGAACGCCAGGCCCCCCTTGAGGAGAGGGCTGGGCGCGGTGACCTCGATGCGCAGCACCTGCCTTCCGCCCGCCTGCGGCGCACGTCGCAGGTCGTTCGTGACCTCGGAGGGCGGAATGTCGATCAGTTCCGGTTCGGCGCCGTCGGGGCGGGCCACCACGAGCCGAGCCGAGGCCTGTTCGCCGTAGGACACCACGGTCGCCAGGACCGTGCTCTCGTCGTCACCGACCCGGGCCACGGGAATGTTGAGCAGCGAGTTGAGCAGTTGGCTCTTGCCTTGCTTGAGCTGTCCGGCGATGACGACCCGGATCTGCGGATCACTGATCCGGACCTTCGCGGCACGCAGCCGTTCCACCAGATCGCCGCGATCCTTGGCGGCGGCGATCGCGCTCAGGTGGTCGATCAACTCGACGATCACCTTGACCTTGCGGGGGTCGTTCGGTTGCGTCATGGGTTCCTCCTGCCGGGCTCAACGGTAGGCGCGCGAACGGGGCGGGGACCACCCGTGTGTGAGATGGTCCCCGCCCGTTGCGTTATGCGGTTGTTCGGATCAGAACGCGTCGAATCCGGTGTTGTTGTTGGACGCGACGTCGGTGTCGGTGTCGTAGCTGTTGCCCGACGCGAGAGCCGTGTTGGTCTCGTTGCCCGACGCGAACGCCGTCTCGTTGCCCGACGCGAACGCTGTCTCGTTGCCCGAGGCGATGTCGTTGCCCGAGGCGAACGCGGTGTCGTTGCCCGATCCGATGTTCGACTCGTAGGACGACGAGTTGTCCTCCCAGCTGGTGGACGTATTGGTCTCCACCGTGGTGCTCACCGAGTTGTCCTGGGTGTTGTCGCTGCCCCAGTCGCCACCGACCGAGGTCTGGTCACCGCCGACGTAATTGGAGCTGGTGTCGGTCAGGATGATCGACCCGCCGTTGCCCCCGTCGCCGCCGGACGCGCCACCGCTGCCGATGCCGATCAGGCTGTCACCGCCGCTGGCGCCGCCACCGTGGCCGCCGCTCATGTCGACGTCGCTGATCACCGGGCCGTCGTTGCCGGAGATCAGGTCGCCGCCCGCGGTCTGCGAGTTGTCCTCGACCTCGTTGTCCTTGCCGACCACGACGTTGGAGCCAGAGCCGGCCAGGATGTCGCCGTTGTTGGTGGTGTTGCCGTCGCCGAGCACCGCGCCGTCACCGCTGACGATGTCGCCGTCGTTGTCCCCGACGACCACCACGCCGCCGTTGGTGGCGGTGTTCGTGGTCTTGTCGCCCAGGGTGATGTCACCGAACCCCAGATTGAAAGCACCCTGCTGAGCGTTGGCGCCTGCGTCCTGGTTGGGGCTCATGATCGGGGTGTTGTTGTGGCTCGCCAGGTCGGTGTTGTTGTGGCTGGCCACTTCCGGGGCGAACTGCGTCTGCGGCGAGAACGGCGAGGCGATCGGCGCCGCGAACTGAGCCGGGATGTTGTGGTGGTCGGCGACCGCGCGCTGCAGGCCGACGACCGGGTTGCCCCCGCCGAGCAGCACACCGGCCGGGGCCGCGGTGGCCGCGACCGCATGCAGCTGTGCCGCGGTCACGTTGGGCAGTCCGGCGTCGCGCAGGCTGCCGTCCGGGTCGGCGATGAATGCGGCCGCCGATGCCGGGCTGCGGAACAGGTCGAGGATGAAGTCGATCAGAGAGGTCATTGCTCCAACCTTTCAGGTGTTACTGGGAGGCCCTCGTGAATTTCTTGAGGTCGTCCGCCGGGCTCTCCGGCGATCTGGACACAACGTTATGGATTCGCCGAGGCCACGAAAACGGGGCGCAATCCCCTCCTGCACGACACCCCGCCCGGGGTGTGGACCACGAACCCATTAGGGGATTAGGGGGTGCCCGGGGGTCACTGACAGCAAACCGACACAACGCAAAAAGACGCATGACCATGCTGGTCATGCGTCTTTTTAGTAAAGTTCGACGTGCGAGGATCAGTCGAAGATGTCGAGCCCGCTGGCGTCGTCCCCATGGTGCCCCGTATCCGGATGATCGGGGATGACAGGCTGCCCCCAATCGGTGCCGAACACCGGGTCTTCGACCGGCAGCGGTTCGACGATCGGCACATCGACCTCGGCTGATGTCGGGGCGGACTGGTCCATTGCGAACCCGGTGACGACGTCCGACCCGGCCGGTTCGAGGTCGTGCGGCACGTGGATGACCTGCTCGCCGCCTCCATCATCGAGTGGCACGTGGTCGCCGAACGCGTCGAAGGCCGCGGTAGCGGCCCCCGAGGCCCACACGTTGTCGGCGGGATCGGCGCCCCCGGCGTGGTCGAGGCCACCCGCGGTCGCGCCCATCGACAGGGATTCCGACACGACGGGGATCAGGTTGTCGACATCTGCGCTGGTCACACCGGTCAGATTGGCACCGGCGATGGCCTGCGCCGGATCGGCCGCGTATCGCGCCGCGGCCTCGGGATCGCGCACCAGCGACATGACGAAATCAAGCAGCGTATTTGCCATGACACCTCCCCTTCGCTGGTCGAATCACCGGCGGCACCGGCGCTGACGACGTTCCATCACTGGTTGCTGACGATGCTAATGAGCACCGCCGGGGCCGGAATCGGTGCCGAACCCACCTCCCGAGCTGATGCATTAGGGGACGCACCGTTAGGGGATCGGCGCCACTAGGGGATCAATGACGGGCGTCGTGGGTTCCAGCCGCTAAGGTGAGGAACGGCCCAGACAACACAGGAGTGACGCCTGATGACCGACGCACTGGGGTTGTCGATCGGGATAACCAATCTGGTGGCAGCCCGCGAAGGCGGTGCACCGGTGGTCCGCCGATCGATCCTCAATCTGTACCGCGACCGTGCCCCGGAGGTCGGCGAACTCGGCGGCGACGGGCTCGCCCTGACCGGCTTCGTCGAACGCACCGGCGATCCGGTGCCGATCGTCGCCGCCGACGGCTCGCAGCATCGCGGCGAGCTGGCGCTCGCCGAGGCGCTCGACGCGATGGCCCGCGCGGCAGGCGGCGGTGCGCCGGTCGCGGTGGCGACCCCCGCATACTGGGGGCCCGCTGCGCTGGGCGCGCTGCGCGGTGCACTCCGCAACAAGCCCGCGTTCGCGCCGGACGGCATTCCCGCTGCGCTGGTTCCCGATTCGATGGCCGCGTTGGCGGCGTTGCGGGCCGGGCCCGGTCTGCCCGCCGACGGTGTCGTGGTGTTGTGCGACTTCGGCGGCAGCGGCACGAGCGTGACGCTCGCCGATGCCGGCGCGGATCTCGCGGCGCTGGGCCAGACGGTGCGCTATCCGGAGTTCTCCGGTGACCAGATCGACCAGTCGGTGCTCAACCACGTCCTCACCGGCATCGCCGCGGCCAACGACGCCGATCCGGCGGGTACCGCCGCGGTGGGATCTCTGGCTCGGCTGCGCAGCGACTGCCGAACCGCCAAGGAGGCATTGTCGGCCGACACCGTCGCGACGATCCCGGCGGAGCTGCCCGGCTTCAACTCCGAGGTGCGGATCACCCGCCCCGAACTCGAGCAGCTGATCTCCGGACCGCTCGACGGTTTCCTCAATGTCGTCGAGGACACCTTGCAGCGCAACAACATCGCGTTGTCCAGCGTGACCGCCGTGGCCACCGTCGGCGGAGGTGCCGCGATTCCCTTTGTGACCCAACGTCTTTCCGAGCGCCTGCGGGCGCCGGTGGTGACCTCGCCGCAGCCGCAGCTCGTCGCGGCGGGCGGGGCTGCGTTGATCGCCGACCGTGCCGTGGATGCCGGTGCGCCGACGGGACTGGCTCCCGAGGTGGCTGCCGCGGATGCGCCGACCGGGTTGGGGCCTGCCGCCGCAGTGGGTGCGGCCGCCGCCGCGGCCGGGGACAGCCCGGAATCGTCGACGTTCCGCGCGCTGGCGTGGTCGGAGGACGACGCGCCCCCCAATGAGCCGGTGCCCTACGCGGGGACCGACTACGGATACGAGTCGCCGACAGGTGCGACAGCGGCCCGACCGCCCGTGGAGTTCAGCCACGAAGAGGAGATGTACGACACCGGGCCTGCCCCGCTGCCCTGGTACAAACGTCCGCCGATCCTGTTCGGCGCGGCCGCGGCCGCCGCGCTGCTGGCCGCGGGCGGCCTTGCCGTCACGCTCACCAGCACATCCAGCGATTCGTCGCCGGTCACCGAGACCAGCACCACCTACTCGATGGGTCCGTCGCCCGAAGGTCCTCCCCCCGAGCCGGTCACCACGGTGACCGTCGGTCCCAACGGACAGCAGACCACCACCGTGGTGGTACCTCCGCCGCCGGCCACCACGACGACGACCGAACCCACGTCGACGACGAGCCCGACCACCACCACAACCACGACCACAACCACCACGACAACGACGACGACCACGACCACGCCGCCGACGACGACGCGCACAACCACGACGCCGCCGACCACCACACCGCCACCGACCACGACGCAGCCACCGGTCACGACGACGGTCGAAGTTCCCGACGTTCCGGACGACGGCGGCGCCTGACCGGGCGGATCGTCATGTCCAACCCGGCACCGGAACACGCGGTGGAACTACCGCGGGTCCTGCGCGGGGTGATCGCCGGGGGGCCGGCACAACCCGCCAAGTTGTTGGTGTCCGGTGGGATCGGGACCGGCAAATCCACCGTTCTCGCGGCGGTACGGGCCGCGCTGCGGGAGGCCGGCCACACCGTGCTCACCCGGCCGCCGAGGTCCGACGACGATGCGGCGGCCGTGTTCGTCATCGACGACGTGCACCTTCTCGCCGATGATGAGATCGATTGTCTGACAGAGAGATCCACGGACCCCGAGTCGACGGTGGTGGTCGCGGCCGAGCCGCTCGCGCACCGGCGGGCGCTGCGGGCACTGGCGACCGCCCTGGAGCGTGAGAACCCCGTGGTGACGCTCGCACCGATGTCTGCGCCCGACGTCGGACGCATCCTGTCGACCACCCTGGGTGCGCCGCCACCCCCCGAGACGGTCCGCTCGGTACTCGCGGTCACCGCGGGCCTGCCCTTCCTGGTGCGCGCGGTGGCCGCATCCGCCGCCGAACCCGAGGAGGCCGCCCGTTACGCGCTGATCGAGCGGCTGCGGCACCTCGACGAGCAGACCCGCGACACCCTGCTGATCGTGTCGCTGAGTCTGGACCTCGGGCCCGATGACGTCGCGGGCGCCCTGCGCGTCAGCGGCGCCGACGCCTCGGCACTGGTGGACCGGGCCAGGGCCGGCGGCCTGGTCGAACCCGCCCACGACAAGAGGTTTCTGCGCCTGGTGCACACGTGCGTCGCGCAGATCGCCGGCACGGCCCGCCACCACGACCTCGAGATCGCACTGCTGCGTTCACAACTCGAAATGTCCACGCTGTCAACCGAACTCGCCGTCCGACTGGCCGAGCACGGCGTACGCGACGACCGGCTCGCCGAGGCGCTCACCGACCGTGCGGTGCGGGTGCGTGGCCGGCCGGCCCACGCAGCCCGGCTGTACCGTGCCGCGGCCCGCGCGGGTTCGGCTGCACTCAACGCGCGCCTGGCCGATGCGCTGGCCCTGTCGGGTGACTGTGCGACGGCAGGCCGCATGGCCGACGACCTGCTCAGCTCCGAGGATCCGGCCGACCGCGCGGCCGCGGTCCGCATCGCTGCCAGCATCGCGCTGCACGACGGCAGTGCCGCCCAGGCCGCCGACCTGTTCCGGTGGCTCGGCCCCTACCCGGATGCGGCCGTCAGCTCGGCGGGCACGGTCGTGCTGCTCGCCGCGGGCGACGCCGCCTCTGCGCGGGCGGCGTTGAGCACCGAGCTCGCCGGCCCGCCGACGTCGGCGGCGCGAGCGGCCCGCAGCCTGGCCCAGGGCCTGGTGTCCTCGCTGGACCAACCGTTCGCGGTCACGGTCGCGCGCCTCGGCCAGGCCGTCACCGCCGTGCCGTACACCGACGGCGTCGCACCGGACAGCCCTTCGGCATTGGTGGCGCTCGCGGCGCTGCACGGCGGAGACTCGGTCCGTGCGCGCAGCGTGATCGCACGCGCGGTGCGGGGCGGAACGCCCGACACCGAAAACGGCGCGACACCGTGTTCTTCACCGTTCTCGGCAGCCCGCCATCGACTGCTGCTCGGCTGGGTCAAGATGCAGGACGGTCAACTGGCCGCCGCTGGTGCCGACGTGGCCGCCGCCGAGTCCGGGCCGCCGTTGCACCGCCGCGACGCGCTGTGGGCCGCGGCGCTGCGCACCGCGATCGCGCGGCGCAGCGGGGACAGCGGAGCCATCCAGCGGCATTGGTACGCCGCGATGGAGGTGCTCGCCGAGTACTCGATCGACCTCTTCTCGTTGCTGCCTCTCGGCGAGTTGTGGGTGGCGTCAGCGCGCATGCGACAGCTCGACCGCCTCGAGCACCCGTTGTCGGAGGCGTTCGGGCTGCTCGAAGCGCTCGGCAAGCCCGTGTTGTGGTCGATGCCGCTGCACTGGGCGGGGGTCCACGCGGGGATCCTCGTCAACTCGCCGAGTGCGGTGGCACCGCACGGCCAGGCGCTCACCGCGGCGGCCGGTCACAGCCCGTTCGCTCGTGCGCTGGCCGGCGCGGGCCGGACCTGGCTGCGGGTGCTGGCCAACCATGTCGACGTCGACGAGGTCGGCGCGGCCGCCCGTGGGTTGGCACAGTTCGGACTGACGTGGGACGCCACGCGGCTGGCGAGCCAGGCGGCGTTGCAGACCTCCGATGCCCGGGTCTCGCAGGCGATGCTGCAGCTGGCCCGCGACCTCAAGCAGTCCGGCGCGACCGACGACACGTCGGCACCCGAGACAACGCATACACCGCAGGCCGCACAGGTGAGCGCCCCGGCCGGATCCACGCGCCTGTCCGAGCGCGAGCGTGAGGTCGCCGAGCTGTTGCTGCTCGGCATGCCGTACCGCGACATCGGCAATCAACTGTTCATTTCGGCAAAGACCGTCGAGCACCATGTGGCCCGGATTCGCAGGCGGCTGGGCGCCGAGTCCCGCTCCGAGATGTTGTCGATGCTGCGCGCGATGCTCGATACGCCTTCCGGGCCGAGCTGACAGATCCTGCGCATTTCCGTCGGAGCGACGAAAATCACATTTCGCGCCCGAGGGTCCGCCGGGCAACACCCGCGCAAATGCGCGTGAAAAGGTACGGATGTCAATACGGCGCCAATTCGTCACGGCGCGCACCTCTCGATCAGCTACCGCTCGGTAGCGCTCATCCGATCCGAGTTAGGACAGCCTTTGTAGCGGGAATTCGGCACGGGGTGCAACTATGAGCAGGCATCGAGCCGAAGTTACCCTCGGGTAACATGGCATAAGTTACCGACGGGTAACGCACAAATCGGGAGGCGCGCAGTGGCACACACCCTCGAAGTGAGCAGGCTGATTATCGGGCTGCTCATGACGGCCGTCGTCTTGGTGTTCGCCGCCAAGCGAGTGTTGTGGCTGACGAAGCTGATCAGCTCGGGCCAGAAGACACTTGACGAGGGCGGCCGGAAGAACGACCTCCAAAAGCGCATCACCACGCAGATCACCGAGGTGTTCGGGCAAACGCGGCTGCTGCGCTGGTCGATTCCGGGTATCGCGCATTTCTTCACGATGTGGGGCTTTTTCGTCCTCGCGTCGGTGTATCTGGAGGCCTACGGCGTCCTGTTCGATCCCGAGTTCCACATCCCGATCATCGGACGCTGGCCGATCCTGGGCTTCCTGCAGGACTTCTTCGCCGTCGCGGTACTGCTCGGCATCATCGTCTTCGCGATCATCCGCGTCGTCCGCGAGCCCAAGAAGATCGGTCGCGATTCGCGCTTCTACGGTTCGCACACCGGTGGCGCCTGGGAGATCCTCTTCATGATCTTCCTGGTCATCGCCACGTACGCGCTGTTCCGCGGTGCCGCCGTCAACACCCTCGGCGAGCGCTTCCCCTACCAGAGCGGCGCCTTCTTCTCCGACTTCATGGCCTGGCTCCTGCGTCCGCTCGGCGCCACCGCCAACATGTGGATCGAGACCGTCGCCCTGATGGGTCACATCGGCGTCATGCTGGTGTTCCTGCTGATCGTGCTGCATTCCAAGCACCTGCACATCGGCCTGGCACCCATCAACGTCACGTTCAAGCGCCTGCCCAACGGCCTCGGCCCGCTGCTGCCCATGGAGTACAAGGGCGAGTACATCGACTTCGAGGATCCCGCCGAGGACGCGGTGTTCGGTCGAGGCAAGATCGAGGACTTCACCTGGAAGGGTTACCTCGACTTCACCACCTGTACCGAGTGCGGCCGCTGCCAGTCGCAGTGCCCGGCGTGGAACACCGGCAAACCGCTGTCGCCCAAGCTCGTGATCATGAACCTGCGCGACCACATGTTCGCCAAGGCGCCCTACATTCTCGGTGAGAAGCCGTCGCCGCTGGAGAGCACGCCCGAGGGCGGTCTGGGTGAGAAGGCCCGCGGTGAGAAGCACGAGCAGAAGCACGCACACGACCACGTCCCCGAGTCCGGCTTCGAGCGGATCCTGGGCAGCGGGCCCGAGCAGGCCTTGCGCCCGCTGGTCGGCACCGAGGAGCAGGGCGGTGTCATCGACCCCGACGTGCTGTGGTCCTGCACCAACTGTGGTGCGTGCGTCGAGCAGTGCCCGGTCGACATCGAGCACATCGACCACATCGTCGACATGCGCCGCTACCAGGTCATGGTGGAGTCCGAGTTCCCCGGTGAGCTCGGCGTGCTGTTCAAGAACCTGGAGACCAAGGGCAACCCCTGGGGCCAGAATGCCAAGGACCGCACCAACTGGATCGACGAGGTCGACTTCGATGTGCCGGTCTACGGCGAGGACGTCGACTCGTTCGACGGCTTCGAGTACCTGTTCTGGGTGGGCTGCGCAGGCGCTTACGAGGACCGCGCGAAGAAGACCACCAAGGCCGTTGCCGAACTGCTCGCGACCGCGGGCGTGAAATTCCTGGTGCTGGGCGCCGGCGAGACCTGCAACGGCGACTCGGCTCGCCGCTCCGGCAACGAGTTCCTCTTCCAGCAGCTGGCCGCACAGAACGTCGAGACGCTCAACGACCTGTTCGAGGGTGTCGAGCGGGTGGACCGCAAGATCGTGGTGACGTGCCCGCACTGCTTCAACACGCTGGGCCGCGAATACCCGCAGGTCGGCGGCAACTACACCGTGCTGCACCATACCCAGCTGCTCAACCGCCTGGTCCGCGACAAGAAGCTCGTGCCGGTCAAGTCGGTCGGTGCGCAGAACGGCCAGCCGGTCACCTACCACGACCCGTGCTTCCTGGGTCGCCACAACAAGGTGTACGAGGCGCCGCGTGAGCTGGTCGAGGCCTCCGGCGTGACGCTGAAGGAAATGCCCCGGCACGCCGACCGCGGTCTGTGCTGTGGCGCCGGTGGCGCACGGATGTGGATGGAAGAGCACATCGGCAAGCGCGTCAACGTCGAACGGACCGAAGAGGCCATGGACACCGCCTCGACCATCGCGACCGGCTGCCCGTTCTGTCGCGTGATGATCACCGACGGTGTCGATGATGTCGCGGCCAGCCGCAACGTCGAGAAGGCCGAGGTGCTCGACGTCGCTCAGCTGCTGCTGAACTCGCTCGACACCAGCACCGTGACGCTGCCCGAGAAGGGCACTGCGGCAAAGGAATCCGAGAAGCGTGCCGCTGCACGCGCCGAGGCCGAGGCGAAGGCCGAGGCCGAGGCGGCTGCCGCCGCTCCCCCGGCCGAGGAAGCCGAACCCGCGCAGGAGACACCGGCCGCCCCGGCGGCCGAGGCCAAGCCGGTCACCGGCCTCGGCATGGCGGGCGCCGCCAAGCGTCCCGGCGCCAAGAAGGCCGCTCCTGCCGCGCAAGCGTCGGCCCCGGCCGCCGCGCCGGCCAAGGGTCTTGGCCTGGCAGGCGGCGCCAAGCGTCCCGGCGCGAAGAAGGCCGCACCTGCCGCAGAGGCTCCCTCCCCCGCACCCGCGGAGGCTCCTGCCGCCGCGCCGGTCAAGGGTCTGGGCATCGCCGGCGGCGCCAAGCGTCCTGGAGCCAAGAAGGCTCCGGCTGCCGCACCGGCCGAAAAGCCTGCGGCGGAGGAGGCTTCGGAAACCTCGGCAGCACCCCAGGCCCCGGCGGCTCCGGTCAAAGGCCTCGGTCTCGCAGCAGGCGCACGCCGTCCCGGCGCCAAGAAAGCCGCCGCGCCCGCCGCGAAGGCCCCGGCGGCGCCGGCCGAGGCAGAGGCGGAACCGGCCGCAGCCCCCGAGCCCGTCAAGCCGGAACCGCCCGTCGTCGGCCTCGGCATCGCCGCGGGCGCTCGTCGCCCGGGTGCGAAGAAGGCAGCGGCCAAGCCGGCCGCTGCGGCAGCTCCCGCCGAGGAGGCTCCTGCCGCGGACGAGCCTGCCGAGCAACCCGCTCCGGCGGCCGAGCCCGCCAAGCCGGAACCGCCCGTGGTGGGCCTGGGCATCAAGCCGGGTGCCAAGCGGCCCGGTAAGCGCTGATCGGTACACGGTGTGGCAAGCGGCCCCCTCCAACAGGAGGGGGCCGCTTCGCAAGGGCCTCAGTTGGCGCCGTAGGGCGGGGCCTTGACCTCAGGTTTGGCGACGACGGGCGCGATGGTTCCGGGCGTGTAGGTGACCGTGGTGGTCTCCCCGACCTTCATGGCGCCGCCCGACGCGACGGCCGGCTGGTCGGCGCTGCCGCCCATGCTCGCGCCGATGATGCCCATCGCCACGGCTGCGGCGCCGCCGAGCAGCGCCGCTCCGGTGGTGAACCGCGTGATCTTCTTCACTTCTGCCATTGGGTGTCCGTTCGTTTGTGTCGGTGTCTTCGTATCCCCTACCAGGGGAAACTCGGACATCTCGATGATTTCGGCAGCCATCGTGACCCAGCGGGGGCACCGCGGGTGAGCCGCTCAAGCAGACCCACAGGCGGTTCGCAAGCTGATGGCAGGTTGGATTCGTTACGAGAAGTGAGCGGTCTGCGCCTCGTCGCGGGTGTGCGTCCTGCCGGTCGGCAAATTCAATTGATTGGACAGCGATGAGACCATGGAACGCGTGACCACCCACCAGTTGCCGTGGCAGAGCACCGGGGAACACCGTAAGCCGCGCACGTTTGCCCAGTCCACGAAGCTGCAGGACGTCCTGTACGAGATCCGTGGGCCGGTACACGAGCACGCCTCGCGGCTGGAGGCCGAAGGTCATCGCATCCTCAAGCTGAACATCGGCAACCCCGCCCCGTTCGGGTTCGAGGCCCCGGACGTGATCATGCGGGACATGATCCAGGCGCTGCCGACGGCACAGGGCTATTCGGACTCCAAGGGAATTCTCAGCGCGCGGCGTGCGGTGTTCACGCGCTATGAACTCGTCGAGGGCTTCCCGAAGTTCGACGTCGACGACGTCTATCTCGGCAACGGCGTCTCCGAGCTCATCACCATGACCCTGCAGGCGCTGCTGGACAACGGCGACCAGGTGCTCATCCCGGCACCCGACTACCCGCTGTGGACCGCGTCGACATCGCTCGCCGGTGGCACGCCGGTGCACTATCTGTGCGACGAGACGCAGGGCTGGAACCCCGACGTCGCCGACATCGAATCCAAGATCACCGAGCGCACCAAGGCGATCGTCGTGATCAACCCGAACAACCCGACGGGCGCGGTGTACAGCCGCGAGACGCTGGAGCAGATCGTCGATCTGGCGCGCAAGCATCAACTGCTGCTGTTGGCCGACGAGATCTACGACAAGATCCTCTACGACGATGCCAAGCACATCTCGCTGGCCACCCTGGCGCCCGACCTGCTGTGCCTGACGTTCAACGGGCTGTCGAAGGCCTACCGGGTGGCCGGCTACCGGTCCGGGTGGCTGGTGATCACCGGCCCCAAGGAGCACGCCACGAGCTTCATCGAGGGCATCAGCCTGCTGGCCAACATGCGGTTGTGCCCGAATGTCCCCGCGCAGCACGCGATTCAGGTTGCGCTCGGCGGTCACCAGAGCATCGAGGCGCTGGTGTTGCCCGGCGGGCGGTTGCTCGAGCAGCGCGATGTCGCGTGGGAGAAGCTCAACGAGATCCCCGGGGTGTCGTGCGTGAAGCCGCGTGGCGCGTTGTACGCGTTCCCCCGGCTCGATCCCGAGGTGCACGAGATCCACGACGACGAGCAACTCGTCCTCGACCTGTTGCTGCAGGAGAAGATCCTGTTGACCCAGGGCACCGGGTTCAACTGGCCCACACCGGATCACCTGCGTATCGTGACGCTGCCGTGGGCTCGCGACCTTGCCGCCGCGATCGAGCGGCTGGGGAACTTCCTCGCGAGCTACCGCCAGTAGCCCCGCCCCGGTCGCCCCAGGGGTCCCACATCGGGCCCCTCTACCCTGACCCGGTGGCGCATTCGCATTCTCATTCGCACTCGCTGAGCGGGCCGTCCCCGCTGGGCCCGCTGGCCGCCAAGATCGTCGTCGGTCTGCTCGTGGCGATCGGCGTGGTCGTGCTCGCGGGCGCGGCGCTGCTGTGGCCCAGTCAGCAGAAGGTCGACATCCCGCTGCCGTACCAGAACGCCGCGGGCGGTGCGGTGACCACCGAATCCGGCCACGTGCTGTCCAGCATGCTGGCCGCGTGCGGCAGTCCCTCGGTAGGCGCGGTGTTGACCGCGGATCCCGTGCCGGCGCCCGGCGACGCCGGGCAGTGCGTGCAGAACCTGGTGGCGATCGATTCGGGGCCCAACAAGGGTGCCAGGACGCTGCTGGAGTTCAGCGGCGGACCCGGCCAACCGAACCTGGTCGCCGGTGACGACGTCCGGTTGAGCCGTCAGGTGGACGCGGGGGGTGCGACGAGTTACGCGTTCTACGACTACGAGCGCGCGTGGCCGCTGATCGCGCTGGGTGTGGTGTTCGCGGTCGTGGTCGTCGCCGTGGCCCGTTGGCGCGGGTTGCGGGCGCTGATCGGCATCGTGGTGGCGTTCGGGGTGCTGGTCGTGTTCCTGCTGCCCGCGCTGCGTGACGGCGCCGCCGCGGTCCCGGTGTCGCTCGTGGCATCGGCGGTGATCCTGTACGCGGTGATCTATCTGGCCCACGGTGTGAGCCTGCGGACCAGCGCCGCCCTGCTGGGAACTCTGACGTCGTTGTTCCTCGCCGCGGTCTTGTCTTGGGCGGCAATCGAACTGGCTCACCTGACCGGGTTGTCCGAGGATCAGAACAACGAGGTTGCGGCGTATCTGGGAAATGTGTCGATCACCGGCCTGCTGCTCGCGGGGTTCATCATCGGTTCGCTCGGCGTCCTCAACGACGTGACGGTCACCCAGGCCTCTGCCGTGTTCGAGCTCGCCGAGGCCGGCGGCACGCGGCGGTCGGCGTTCGTCGGCGCCATGCGCGTCGGCCGTGACCACATCGCGAGCACGGTCTACACCCTGGTGCTGGCCTACGCCGGTAGCGCGCTGCCCCTGCTGTTGCTGTTCAGCGTCGCCAACCGGTCCCTGGGCGATGTGCTGACCAGTGAGAGCGTGGCCGTCGAGATCGCCCGCTCGGCGGTGGGCGGCATCGCCCTTGCCCTGTCGGTGCCGTTGACGACGGGGATCGCGGCCGTGCTGGCCACACCGCAGGCCTCGACGCGCTGATCGGCGTTTGGCACTTGCCGGCCCGGGTACCCACGGCGCGTGAGCCAGCCCGATCACACCTCCCACGTCACCCTTGAGATCGACGGCGCCCGCCGTGAGCTGACCATCGACAACCGGGTGACGCTGCTCGACGCGCTACGTGAACATCTGCATGTCACCGCCCCGAAGAAAGGCTGTGACCACGGACAGTGCGGATCGTGCACGGTGCTGCTGGACGGCCGCCGCGTCACGACGTGCCTGACGTTCGCCGTCGCCGCTGACGGTGCCCGCATCACCACCGCAAGTGGCCTCGGTCAGCGCGACGAACTGCACCCGGTGGCGCAGGCTTTCTGCGACGAGGACGCCTTCCAGTGCGGATACTGCACGCCAGGACAGATCTGTTCGGCCGTCGGCATGCTCGACGAGGTCAAGGCCGGGGCCCCGAGTTTCGTCTCCGATGACCTCGACGCTCCCCCCGTGCTCACCGAGGAGGAGATCCGTGAGCGGATGAGCGGCAACCTGTGCCGATGCGCGGCGTATCCGAACATCGTCGCGGCGATCGAACGTGCGGCGAGCACATGAGGGCCTTCGACTACCACGTCGCCACGAGCCCTGCCGACGCGGTCGCGACGCTGGCCCGGCATCCCGGCGCGGCCTACCTGGCCGGTGGGACCAATCTCGTGGACCACATGAAACTCGGTGTGGCCGAACCGGATCTGCTCGTCGATGTCAGCCGTCTGGACCTCGACCAGATCACCGTGACCGACGACGGTGGAGTCCGCGTCGGCGCCAACGTCCGCAACAGCGATCTCGCCGCCGACCCGGTGATCCGTTCGCACTACCCGATGTTGGCCCGCGCACTGCTGTCCGGCGCGTCCGGCCAGTTGCGCAACGCCGCGACCACGGCGGGAAACTTGTTGCAGCGCACCCGATGTGTCTACTTTCAGGACGTCACCACACCGTGCAACAAGCGCGAGCCGGGCACCGGCTGCTCGGCAATCGGCGGATATGTGCGCTACCACGCGATCCTCGGCGCCTCTGGGCAGTGCGTCGCGGTACATCCGTCGGACATGGCGGTCGCGATGAGCGCCCTGGACGCGATCGTCGTGGTGCAGGGACCCGACGGCGAACGGCGCCTGCCCATCGACGATTTCTATCGGCTGCCCGGTGACGCCCCGCAGCGCGACACCACGCTTGCGCACGCCGAACTCATCACCGCCGTGGAGTTGCCGCCGCCACCGGGCGGCGCAGTGTCGGACTACCGCAAGGTGCGCGACCGGGCGTCTTATGCGTTCGCTCTGGTATCGGTTGCCGCCGAGCTGGCGTTCACCGACACCTACCAGATCTCCTCGGCGAGAATCGCTCTGGGTGGGGTGGCCCACAAACCGTGGCGCGCCCGGCGCGCCGAGAGCGTGCTGGTCGCCGACCAGCCTTCTGACGAGACGTTCCTCGCCGCGGCCGACGCCGAGCTCGGCGTCGCCGAACCGTTGCCCGGTAACGAGTTCAAGGTCGAATTGGCGCGGCGCACATTGGTTGCCCAATTGCGCATGCTCACGGCGCGGAGGCAGCGATGACCCTGCTGGAGCCCCGCGCCATCGGTAAACCCGTCGTCCGCAGGGAGAGCCGCGCCAAGGTCACCGGCACCGCGCCGTACGCGTTCGAGCACACCGTCGTCGACGCGCTCTACCTGCATCCGCTGCAGGCCACCGTGGCCCGCGGTCGGGTGGTGACCATGGACGTGGCCGCGGCCCGCGCACTCGACGGCGTACGCGACATCCTCACGGTGTTCGACGCGCCGGAGTTGGCGGACACCTCCGATGGCGAGTTCACGATCCTGCAGGACGACCGGGTCCACTTCCGCGGGCAGATCATCGGTGGCGTGGTCGCCGAATCCGCTGAGATCGCCAGGGAAGCAGCCTCGCTCGTGGACGTCGAGTACGTAGAGGAACCCCACGACGTCGAGCTGCGCGTCGACCACCCCGGCCTGTACACGCCGCAGCAGGTCAACAGCGGCTACCCACCGGAGACCGACGACGGCGATGTGGAGACCGCACTCGCGCGGGCCGCGGTGACCGTCGACCAGACCTACGAGACACCGATCGAGCACAACAACCCGATGGAACCCCACGCGTGTATCGCGCAGTGGAGCCACGACGAGACCGATGACGGCGGCAAACCCGTTGTATTGCTGTACGATTCGACGCAGGGCGTGCACGCGGTCCGTAAGGCGCTCGCACCGGTCTTCGGCCTCGAGCCCGACCGGATCCGGGTGGTCGCCCCGCACGTGGGCGGTGGCTTCGGGTCGAAAGGCGCACCGCACGCGCACAACGTGCTGGCGATCCTGGCCGCACAGCGCAGCGGAGGGCGACCGGTGAAGCTGGCGCTGACGCGTCAGCAGATGTTCTCGCTCGTCGGCTACCGCACGCCCACCATCCAGCGGATCCGGTTGGGCGCCGACCGCGACGGCAGGCTCACCGCACTCGTGCACGACGTGGTCGAACAGACCTCGGCGGTCAAGGAGTTCGCCGAGCAGACCGCGGTCACATCGCGCAAGATGTACGCCGGCGCCAACCGCCGCACCTCCCACAAGCTGGCAGCTCTCGACGTGCCCATACCGTTTTGGATGCGCGCGCCCGGTGAGTGTCCGGGTACGTACGCCGCCGAGGTCGCGATGGACGAACTCGCGGTGGCGTGCGGTGTCGATCCGATCGAGCTGCGCGTGCGTAACGACCCCGAGGTGGACCCGGAGACGGGCAAGCCGTGGTCGGGTAGACATCTGGTGGAATGCCTGCGGCTCGGCGCGGACCGTTTCGGCTGGGCGTCGCGTGATCCGCGGCCTGCGGCGCGCCGCGACGGGGAGTGGCTGATCGGCACCGGGGTCGCCGCGGCGACCTACCCGGGCATGGCGATGCCGGGCAACTCTGCGCGCATCACCTACTCCGCCGAGGGCCACTACACCGTGCAGATCGGTGCAGCCGACATCGGCACCGGAACGTGGACGACGTTGTCGCAGATCGCCGCCGACGCGCTGGGCTGCGATCTGGCGGCGGTGGATCTGCAGATCGGCGACACCGATCTGCCGGAGGCGTCGGTGGCCGGTGGTTCGTCGGGCATCACATCGTGGGGTTCGGCGATCGTCGCCGCGGCACGGCGATTCCGGGCCGACCACGGTGATCCGCCCGCGGTCGGTGCGACGACCGTCGCGCAGTCACCGAAGAACCCCGACGCCGACGATGTCACGGTGCAGTCGTTCGGCGCGCATTTCGTGGAGGCGCACGTCAACGCCGATACCGGCGAGATCCGGGTGCCGCGCATGCTCGGCGTGTTCTCGATCGGCCGCGTCATCAACGCCCGCACGCTGCGGTCGCAGCTGATCGGCGGGATGACGATGGGCTTGTCGATGGCGCTGCACGAGGAGAGCGTGCGGGATCCGCGGTTCGGCCACGTCGTCACCCAGGATCTCGCGACGTATCACATCAGCGCCCACGCCGATGCGGCCGACATCGACGCGATCTGGCTCGACGAGGCCGAGGATCATCTCAACCCCATGGGCTCACGCGGGGCCGGCGAGATCGGCATCGTGGGGTCGGCCGCGGCCGTGGTCAACGCGGTGTATCACGCCAGCGGGGTGCGGGTGCGCAAACTGCCGGTCACGCTCGACAAGGTGCTGGCGGGTCTGCCCGAACTCGTGTGACCGCAACAGCGCTCAGCCGGCGAGATCCTCTTCGCTCAGATCGGTTGCGGCCAGCGCCGAGGCCAGGTCGTCGTGGCGGAACACCGAGACCACGTGGTCGTGCACCACGCGGAACGCCGAGGCGCCCTCGGCGGTACTGCCGTCGGCGCGGGTGATCGTCTGCTCGGCCACCACGACGCCGTCGTGGACGTACATGCGGCCCGGGGTGGCGGTGACGCCGGCCGTTTCGGCCCATTTGCGCAGCGCCGCGTGGCCCTGGACGGCACCGGCGGCGTCGCCGACCTCGATGTCGTCGCTGGACAAGGAGACCAGGGTGTCGAAGTCCTTGTCGTTCAGCGCGTCGTGCCAGGCCAGAACCGTCGCGATCTCCGATGTGGTCATGAAGGCAACGTACGCCACTCAGAAGGGCGCGGCGGTCAGCATCTTGTCCCAGACCTCCGTGTCGCCGAACGTCTCAACACCCAGGTCGGCCGGGGTGCGACGACCGGTGATCGCCAGCAGCAGGTCTTTGGCGGGCCCCCGCAGCGCGACCGAACCCTTGCCGTGGTCGTGCGACCATCCGACGCCGTCCTCATCGTTGACCAGGGTCCACTCGCCCGTCGGGCCGAGGCCGTCGTCGGTGGCGTGCAGGTGCACGCTCTGGCCGAAGGCCAGTGGGTCCCGGTGATGTCTCTTCGCTTCCACGCAGGTGCGCTCGAGCCATTCGCTGATCGCGTCGGCGGCCAGTTCGGTCGGTAGGTCGTAATCGACGCCAAGCGCGATTGCGGCGTCGGCCCGGTGCACCGCGACCTCGTTGGCGCGGCGCCGGATCCACCAGCCCGCGGGACGGGGACCCAGGAACGTCCAGACGCGGGCCTCGGAGCCCACCTGGTCGACGGCCTTGACGATCAGGGCCGCACCGGCGTTGAGCCATTCGATGGCACGATCGGGATCGTCGGGAGGCTTACCGTCGCGCACCTGGCGCGGATCCAGTTCTTGCGACAGTCGGTCACTGATTATCTGTGCGGCCCAACGATTTCCGCGTCCTACGTGACGGAAGAGCTGACGCAACGTCCAGTCCGGACAGGTGGGGACGGGCGTGGCGGGATCGCCGGAGGCGATCAGCTCTCCGAAGGCGCGGGTCTGGTCGAGCAGCGCGGCTCGGAAATCCACATCATGAACCTACCGCCGCGCGCGCCTTTCCGAGCGCAATCGGGAGAGTCGACCAACCGCGCAGCACGCGGGTGTCGCGGCGGACCGCATCGCCGGCCAGCCGGGCATCGGGAAAGCGCTCGAAGAACGCCCGCAGGCCCACCTCGCCCTCGGCACGGGCCAGCGCCGCGCCGAGGCAGAAGTGACGCCCGCCCGAGAACGACAGGTGCCGTCCGGCGTTGTCGCGTTGGATGTCGAAGCGGTGCGGGTCGTCGAACACCTTGGGATCGCGGTTGGCGCCCGCGAGGTGCAACACCACCAACTCGCCACCGCTCACCGCGGTCCCGGCGACCTCGACGTCGCGGACCGCCGCGCGGGCGGTCATCTGCACCGGCGAATCGAGTCGCAGGATCTCCTCGACCGCGTTGGGCCACACCTCGGGGCGCGCCGCGAGGGTCTCGAGGTGCTCGGGGTGGTCCAGCAGCATGCGGATGCCGTTGCCGAGGAGGTTCACGGTGGTCTCGAAGCCGGCCGCGAGCACCAGACCGGCCAACGCCTTGAGTTCCCGGTCGGTCAGCGGCTCTCCGGTCGCGCCGCTCTCGGATGCGGTGATGATCTGGCTCAGCAGATCGTCGCCCGGTTCGCGGCGCAGCGTGCGCAGGTGCCGGTTGAGCCACGTCTCGAAGCCGATGATGCCTTCGTTGACCTGTTGGTACTGCCTCCAGGACAGGCCGATGTCGAGGCTCGGTGCGCCCAGTTCTCCGTAGCGCAGGATGTTGGGGCGGTCATGGTCGGGCACGCCGAGGATATCGCCGATCACCGCGACGGGAAGCCGCGCACAGTAGCGCTCGACGACGTCGACAACTCCCCTGGAATCGGCCTCGAGTCCGTCGAGGAGTTCGTGCGCGGTCCGCTCGACGAGTTCGCGCAGCGTGGCGACCGCGCGGGTGGTGAACACCGAGGACACCAGTTTGCGCATGCGGGTGTGGTCGGGCGGCTCGATCGACAGCAGCGACGGTGGCTCGATCGGATGCAGCAGGCCCGGGTTGGTCCGGTCGGCGATCCAGCGCAGCGGTGCGGGCAGGTTGGCGCCGAGTTGGCTGACCCGGAAGTCGTCGGAACGCAGCAGGTCGAACGCGACACCGTGATCGAAGGACAGCAACACCACCCGACCGCGGATCACCGGGCCCTGCTTGCGCATCTCGTCGGCGAACGTCGTGGGGTCCGCGCGCACCACGGGGTCTGCGATCAACCTGGCCTGCGGATCGCCACGGCGCATACCGAGATTTGCCATGCCCCGAACGAAGCCGTGCAACGCCATCCACCGGAGTCGTTCCCGCATGGTCTGAGCGTACGGACGGCTCGGTGGCCCTACAACTGTCGAGCTACGTCGTTGTCCCGGCGTGTGTCGAGACGGCGGCCGAGCGCGTGCACGCGCCAGCCTGCCTGCCGCCACCGTGCGATGTCGAGGCAGTTCCGGCCGTCCACAACGACTTTGGCGCGGACGGTGCCGGCCAGCGCGGCGGGGTCGAGGTCGACGAACTCGGCCCACTCGGTGAGCACCAGCACCGCGTCGGCCCGTTCGCATGCCTCGATCACCGACGTCGAATAGGTCAGCGTCGGGAACAGCCGTCGCGAGTTCTCGATCGCCTTGGGGTCGTATACGTTCACCGTGGCGCCGTTGAGCTGCAGCATGCCCGCGACGTTGAGCGCCGGGGAGTCCCGCACGTCGTCGGATTCGGGTTTGAACGCCGCGCCCAGCACCGCGATGTTGGCGCCGAGCAGCGATCCACCGCACGCGCGGGTGGCCAACTCGACCATCGCGGTGCGCCTGCGCATGTTGATGCTGTCCACCTCCCGCAGGAACGTCAGCGCGTGGTTGGCCCCCAACTCACCGGCGCGGGCCATGAACGCGCGGATGTCCTTGGGCAGGCATCCACCGCCGAAGCCCAAGCCGGCGTTGAGAAATCGGCGCCCGATGCGCGGGTCGTACCCCAACGCGTCGGCGAGCACCGTGACGTCGGCGTCGGCGGCCTCGCACACCTCCGAGATCGCGTTGATGAACGAGATCTTGGTTGCCAGAAACGCATTCGCCGAGACCTTGACCAATTCGGCGGTTTGCAGATCGGTGACCAAAAACGGCACCCCGTCGGCGATCAGCGGTGCGTACAGTTCACGCACGGCCGCCTCCGCGCGTGTCGAGTTCGGCTGCACTCCCAGCACGATGCGGTCCGGATGCAGCGTGTCGTGCACCGCGAAGCCCTCGCGAAGGAACTCCGGATTCCAGGCGATCTCGACGTCGACGCCGGACGGGGCCAGCAGCGCGGCGCGCTGCGCCAGGTCCGCGGCCGTCCCGACCGGGACGGTGGACTTGCCGACGATCACCGCCGGCCGTCGCAGTTGTGGGACCAGTGTGTCGATCACCGCATGCACGTGGCGCAGATCGGCGCCGTACTCGCCCTTCTTCTGCGGGGTCCCGACGCCCAGGAAGTGCACGTCGGCGAACTCGGCGGCCTCGCCGTAATCGGTGGTGAACCGCAACCGTCCCGCGGAGAGGTTGTCATTCAACACTTTCCGCAGGCCCGGCTCGTAGAACGGGATGTCGCCGGAGGCCAGTTTGGCCACCTTGCCCGGGTCGATGTCGACCCCGATGACCTCATGGCCGAGTTCGGCCATGCCCGCCGCGTGGGTCGCGCCCAGATAGCCGGTGCCGAACACAGTGCATCGCATACTGCCTCTATAGGCAGCGCCGATGAGCTAACCGCTACGCGACATCAAGCGGCAGACCAACGCCGGGTGAGGAGTTGGTGGCTAGTGCCGACCGCCGCCGAACGGGAACGGCCAGATACCGCCGCCGTTGCCGCCCGAGCCGCCGCCGTTGTGACCACCGGAACCGCCCGAGCCGCCGGGATTCCAGCCGCCGTTACCGGACCCTCCCCGGTCGGAGCCGCCCGAGGATCCACGCCCCGGGTTCCAGTCGCCGTCACCACCGCCACGGCGACCGCGGCCTGGGCCGTCATCCGAGTCGTCACCGGGGTTCCAGCCACCGGAGCCGGGCCACTGCGGCTGCGGTGCCTGCTTCGGCGGATCCCACGGCGGGTTCCACGGGTTCTGCTGCGGCGGGCGCTGCGGTTCCCACGGTGGCCGGAAGATCGACGGAACGCGCGGCAGCACCACAACCGGCGGGACGTATCCCGGCGGCTGGTAGATCGGTGCCGGCGCGGGAAGCACCGGCGCGGGTGCCACCGGGGCCGGAGCCGGCGGGGGCGCCTCGGGTGCCGGTGGCGGTGCCGCGGGAGCCGGTGCCGGTGCCTGCGGTTGTTCCACATACACCGTGCGCGGCGGGGCCTGCGGCTGCGGGGCCTCCTGCACCACGGGGACCGGGGCCTTGATGGTCTCGGGTGGCGGGGCCGGCGGCGGAGCTTCCTGCACCGGCTTCGCCTCGGGAGCAGGGGCAGGCGCGGGAGCCTTGGCGGCCGGTGCGCTCGGTACGACGGCGCCCTGTGCGGGAGCGGGACGCTGGTCGACCGTGGGGCGGATGCTCACCGCGAGCGAGATGACGAGTGCCACGACGCCGATGACGAACACCGAGGTCAGCGCGCTGCCGACCAGGAGGAACGGTTTCCGCTCCTCGTCGGCGGCGGCCTCGTTGAACAGCGCGGGGTCGAGGTCGTCCACCTCGCTCGCGACGCCGCCCCCGACCAGGCTGCCGAGATCCGAGCGGGCCGGCGCGAGCTGCGTGTCCAGACCCGCCAGTGCGTAGGCGCTGCCCGCGGTCGGGCCGTCAGGGTCCTGTGAGTACGCCAAACCGACGGTGGACGCTTCGAAGGCCGGCGCGTGCGCCGACGCCAGGGCGGCACCGCGGGCCAGCGCCAGCTCCGGTTCCTCGGGAGCGTTGACGGGCATCGACACGAGGTGCTGCAGGTGCTCCTTGACGGAGCTGACGTCGACACCCGAACCCACGATGAACATGCCGTCGGGCGGGGTCTCCTGCGCGGCGACCGCTGCGGCCATGTCGGTGAGGACAGCCATCGCGTCGGTGCTGTGCAGCGAGCTGCCGAGCACCTTGACCACCGAGCCGTCCTCGGTCTGCACCACCGACAGCGTGGCGGCGTCGCGATCGATGAACAGCAGTGCGGTGGTGTCGTATCCGACGGCACGGCCGACGGCCTGCGCCAGCGCCGCGGCGGCGTGGCCTTCCGAGACCATCATGACGTCGTCGATGCCGTGCGCGGTGAGTGAGTCGCGCAGCGCGGACGCGTCGGAATGATCACTCCACGTGACACCGATCGACTTGAGATGATGCCCGCCCGATTCGGCGCTCTCTTGTGTTCCGAGGATTGCCGCGACGACCTGATCGGCCGCGCTCATCGTTGCCACGTCGTCGGTGGCGGTGACGTCGAAGACGTCGTGATCGACGGTGACCCCGTCGGCGTTCTCCCCCTCGACCAGCACCATGCGGACCGTCGTGGGTGTCATCGACACACCCAGTACGATGTCCACCATGCCCTCCAAAGTGTTTGCTACACTGCCTAAGTCGCCAATTTGCGAGCCGTCTGCACAAGCCGACAACTAGAACCTTCATCGACACAGCCGGCGCATTCGTTACATCCGAACGCGTTAGCTGACGCGCTGCAGTCCCGGTCGGTTCCCCACGGCTTCGCACACCGACGTCGGTACCTTTCGACCCTACTCGGCTATACGACGCCCAGCGCAGAACAGTTCATCCCTGTTGACGGATATCCCACATCCACCGGTCACTTCCGTCACGCCGTTCACACGGCACACGCACCCTTCAGGACTTGATGAAGTTGAGGTGCGAGCGCGAGGGCGTCGGCCCGCGCTGCCCCTGATATTTCGACCCCACCGCGGCGCTGCCGTACGGATTCTCGGCCGGGCTGGTCAGCCGCAGCAGGCACAGCTGCCCGATCTTCATGCCCGGCCACAACGTGATGGGCAGGTTCGCGACGTTCGACAGCTCCAGGGTGATGTGCCCGGAGAACCCCGGATCGACGAAACCCGCGGTCGAGTGCGTCAACAGCCCCAGCCGGCCCAGTGACGACTTGCCCTCCAACCGGCCCGCCAGATCGTCGGGCAGCGTGCACAGCTCCAGCGTCGAGCCCAGCACGAACTCACCCGGGTGCAGAACGAACGGCTCGCCCTCGGCGGGTTCGACCAGCGTGGTCAGCTCGTCCTGCTGCATCGCGGGGTCGATGTGGGTGTACCGGGTGTTGTTGAAGACACGGAACATGCGGTCGAGCCGCACGTCGATGCTCGACGGCTGCACCAGGGCATCCTCGAACGGCTCGAGGGCCAGGCGTTTCGCGGCGATCTCGGCCCGGATATCACGATCGGAAAGCAGCACCCGACGAGACTATCGGTCACCGTCCGCACAGGAGCCCCCATCCGGCGTCGGGACCCACCGCGCTACCGGTGACGCCGACCGAGTTGCTATCCTTCGTCCGCACCTTGCCGGTGTAGTTCAATGGCAGAACATCAGCTTCCCAAGCTGAATACGCGGGTTCGATTCCCGTCACCGGCTCCACGTTTCACTCGAACGCAGGCGCCACGAAGCGTTCGACCAAGGCCGCTTCGGCCGCAGGATCCCCGATCGGCCAGACGGCCAGGGACATCACGACGCGCACGATCCACTGGGCGGCCTGTGGGTCGTCGGTGACGCCGGTGAGTTCGGCCGCCAGGTCCGCCAGCACCGGCGAGGCGGGAAGCTCGCTCAGATCGCGGCCCGCCCCGAGGCCGGCCATCATCTGCCGTAGCGGGTCGGACCGGATGTGCTCCAGCGCGACGGTGACGGCCTGGACCACGCGCTCGCGACCGCTGAGATGGTCGACGGCCTGACGCACCGAATCGACGATGCCCGCCGCGAGGCGCAGCAGCACGGCGTCGCGGATCTGCGCCTTGCCTCCCGCATAGCGGTAGATCGTGGCCCGCGAGCAGTGCACGCGCGCCGTCAGCGTCTCGATGTCGAGAGCGTCCAGGCCGTCGCGCAGGACGAGTTCGGTGGCCGCGGCGTAGATGCGCTCGGCGGCCGCCGTGCTGCGCTCACCGCCGAGCAGCCAGTCGTCCCGGGCCACGAGACCTCCTTCATACGGAACTACCGCATCATCTCAACACTGAGACAAAGTCGGCATGATTTCTCACCATCGCCGCAGGTGCGGCACCCGAGGTGAGACAACGGTCGGACATGCGGCAACAGCCGGGTTTCGACTTCTCCGGCACCCGTTGACGCGCACCGGTCCGGCCGCCACGTTTGGACGCATGACGGCAGGTGTTGGGCGGCTCGCTATCCAGTTGTTCCGTCCGGAGTGCATCCAGGACCCGTATCCCCTTTATCGACAAATGCTCGACACGGCGCCGGTCCATCCGATCGCCGATTCCGGCTTCTACGCGGTGTGCGGCTGGGACGCGGTCAACGACGCCGTCGCGCGGCCCGAGGATTTCAGCTCGAACCTGACCGCCACCATGACGTATCAGCCCGACGGCACCGTGGGCGCGTTCGAGATGGAGGGCCTGGGCGGCAAGAGTCACGTTCTGGCCACCGCCGACGAACCCGCACACAGCGCGCATCGCAAGGCGCTGTTGCCCCAGTTGGCGGCCAAACGTGTCCGGGCCTTCGAACCGTTCATCGCCGCGACGACAACCGCTCTCTGGCGCAACAACCTTCGCGACGGCCGGATCGAGTGGATGAGCGCGGTCGCCAACCGGCTACCGATGATGATCGTCGGACGCATCATCGGCGTCCCCGACGCCGACGTCGACAAGCTGGTGCGGTGGGGCTGTTCGGCCACCCAAGTGGTCGAGGGCCTGGTCAGCCAGGACCAACTCGCACAGGCAGGCGTGGCCGTGATGGAACTCGCCGGCTACATCGCCGACCAGTTCCGGCACGCGGCGAAGGACCCGCACGACAACCTGCTGGGCGACCTGGCGGCCGCATGCGCGACTGGCGAGATGGAGGAGCTCACCGCACAGGCCATGATGATCATCCTGTTCAGCGCGGGTGGCGAATCGACGGCATCCCTGATCGGTTCTGCCGCTTGGATCTTGGCGAGCCGTCCGGACATCCAGGAACAGGTGCGTGCGCAACCCGAACTGCTCGGCGCGTTTCTCGAAGAGGTACTGCGGTACGAGCCGCCGTTCCGTGGCCACTACCGCCACGTCGTCCGCGACACCACACTGGGCGGTGTCGACCTCCCGGCGGGGTCGCGTCTGCTGCTGTTGTGGGGCGCGGCGAACCGTGACCCGTCGCATTTCGATGATCCCGACGAGTTCCGCGTGGACCGGTCCGGCGTGAAAGGTCATCTGAGTTTCGGCAAGGGCGCGCACTTCTGTGTCGGGGCGGCCCTCGCGCGGCTGGAAGCCCTGGTGGTGCTGCGTCACCTGCTGCACAGCACCGGGCACATCGCGGCAGGCGACACCGGTCCGTGGTTGCCGAGCCTGCTGGTGCGCCGGCTCGCGCATCTCGAACTGATCACGGCATAGCGCCCTGTCGCCGCCCCAAGTATCCGCACCAATCTGAGCTCCGCCTTGGCGAACGACGTCTTCTCGCGGGTCGTGCTCAAACCGTGACGATTACTTGACCGAATTGCTTGTGCACGAGAGGTTTCGATCGGCCCCCGCGCCCCTACGATCCTTATTGACAAAGTTGTAATTTTCGAGGGAAATCGGAAGCCAATGCGCGTGGTCTTATGGGGTGCACTCGCGGTAGTCGGGGTCTCTGCCGGTGTCGGCCTGGCACCGGTGGACGTCGACCTGGTGGCCGCGAACCAGTCGTACCGCGCCGCCATCGCGTCGGTCGCACCGGCGCAGAATGCGGTCGTCGGCATCGGGCATCCCATCGTGGTGACCTTCAATACACCGGTCACCGACCGGCGCGTGGCCGAACGGGCCATCGGCGTCAAGACCCATCCCGAGATGACGGGCACCTTCGAGTGGGTCGAAGACAATGTCGTGCAATGGGTTCCGGACGACTACTGGCCGGCCCACAGCACCGTTGCCCTCTCGGTGGGCAACATTCCCCTGCAGTTCAAGACCGGTCCCGCCGTCATCAGTGTCGCCGACATCTCCGATCACACGTTCGTGGTGACCATCGACGGTGTGGCTGCCGGACCGCCCGAGCAGGCGCCCGAGCCCCCACCGGAGCAGGCACCCGAACCCAACCCGGAGGTGCCGGTACGCGTGACGCTGGCGAACGATCCTCGCATGCCCGAGGTGATGGTGCGCCTTCCCGCGAAGGACGCCGCACCGCAACCACCGGAAAAACAAGAACCACTTGCGATTCCGGGCATGACGCCGACGCCGGACATTCCGCCCGGCCCCCCGTTGCCGTCGCCGCACCACCGGTTGCACTGGGGCAAACCCGGTGTCCTGCCGGCCACGATGGGCAGACCCGAGTATCCGACCCCGGTCGGCAAGTACACCGTGCTGGCGAAAGAGGGTTCGGTGACGATGGATTCGAGTAGCGTGGGGATCCCGGTCGACGCTCCGGACGGCTACCTGATCGACGTCGACCACGCGGTTCGCTTCACGCGCCGTGGACTTTTCGTCCACCCGGCGCCGTGGGCGGAGAACTCGATCGGTTATCAGAACGTGAGCCACGGCTGCATCGGACTGAGCCCCACGGACGCGGAGTGGTACTTCAACGCGGTCAACGTCGGCGACCCGATCATCGTCCAGGAGTAACGCCGCCGTGTACCACCACCTCCGCACGAAGCGGATTGATCCCTTGCACCAAAACGCCTTTCATGAGACCGGGCCCGGTGGGCCAGATCGGACGGCGCGGCTCATGGCGCGCCGCAGTACGGTTGCCGCGCGCTACACCCGTTGCTGCGCAACGCCTGACGTCACCGTTCGGACACGATCCGGTGCGGCGCGTGTCGCGTTGCACAACGGCTGCCGACAATTAACGCAGTCGATGAAACCCGACTTCAGCGGTGTTGAGGGGTTTTGCTGCCCAACACCATCGCTGATTTGTTCGAGCACGAATGAAGGAGTCAACGTCCATGGCGATCTTTGATCGATTCAACTGCGGGGTGGTTGCTGCGGGGGCTGCGTTGTGTGGGGTCGCTCTGGTCTTGAGCCCAGTCGCGTCGGCCGTCACACCACGCGTCACCGGCGGCTATGAGTGTCTCAACCAGCAAGCAGGCACGGCAGACGGTGCCGCATGTGCGCCTGCCGCCCCGCTCAACGAGATGGCCGGTGTGCCCTTGGCCGCACCCGGGCCGGTCGTGCCACCACTGGCACCACCCGTGCCGCCGGTCCCGGTCGTCCCGCCGCCTCTGGTCCCGCCGCTGGCTCCCCCGGTTCCGCCCGTGGTCCCGCCGGCCGGCGTGCCTCCGGTTGCGGCCGCCCCGATCGCCGCTGCCGCCGGACCGGCCGCCGGTGCCCCGCTGCTCGAGATGTCCGGGCTCGGCGGCAAGGGACAGCCGACCGGTCCCGCCCCTGCCGGCGCGCCGACGCCCGGCCAGCCCGCGCTGCCCGGACCGCAGCACTGACCCGGCTCTGACGACGGTGCCGCTGCCACACCGGCAGCGGCACCGTTGTCGTGTATCAACCGGTGTTTGGCCGCGCCTCCCGTGGGTACTACAGATTCGCTGCTGTCCGCAGCTGTGCAGCGAGTTCTCTTGGAGGTTCTGTGTCCGGCCATGGCGGCATTGACACCGCGCAAATCGAAGCGGCATTGGCGGAGCTGGTCCGCGCATCCGCTGACCCTGACCCCTATGTGATCTTGGCCCGGATCACGATGGCCGCCGTGGATGAGCTGCCCGCGGTGCATCACGCCGGCGTCACCCTGTTGGGCGAGCAGGGCGTGATCCGCTCACTGGCCGCCACCAACGGCCACCCGCTGGTCCTGGACAACATCCAGCGGCAGTGCGGAGACGGCCCCGCCTTCACCGCAGCTCTCGACCCCGAGTTCACCCTCATCGACGACCTGAACGGCGAGACCCGCTGGCCGTCGTTCACCGCGCGGGCCGTCGCCGCGACGCCGATCCGGTCCATGCTGCAACTACCGCTGTCCGGGCACGGCACGGCGAGCGCCACCTTGAACCTCTACTCCAACCGCGCCGGCATCTTCGGCGACGACACGGTTGCCGCCGGCCTGGTGATCGCGAAGTCTGCGTCGCAGATCTTCGAGGTGCGACGCTCCCGCCGCCGGTCCCGCAAGGCCACGACGCGACCGGTCACCGACAAGGCGCGCATTCCGCTGCCGCGTCACCACCTCGATGCGGTCGCGGTCATCGAGAGTCGCCGGTCGGTGCCGCGGCATATTCGCGCGCAGCACGACTGTGCCTGAGGTGTTCTGACGGCCATCGACCGTTTCAGCGGTCACCAGTGGGGTACCTCTGGTTTGCGCCACATTTCGGTGGCGGAAATCTAGGGAGACCGCATGCGAGCCATGGTGTATCGCGGACCGTACAAAGTCCGCCTCGAAGACAAGCCGATCCCCGCGATCGAGCATCCGAATGACGCGGTCGTGCGGGTCACCAAAGCCGCAATCTGCGGGTCGGACCTGCACCTGTATCACGGCATGATGCCCGACACTCGGGTCGGCACGACGTTCGGACACGAATTCATAGGTGTCGTCGAGGAAGTCGGCCCGTCGGTGCAGAACCTCGCCGTCGGGGATCGGGTCATGGTGCCGTTCAACATCTTCTGCGGATCGTGTTACTTCTGCGCGCGCGGGCTGTACTCCAACTGTCACAACGTGAACCCGAACGCCACGGCCGTCGGCGGCATCTACGGCTACTCACACACCTGCGGTGGGTACGACGGCGGTCAGGCCGAGTTCGTGCGGGTTCCGTTCGCCGATGTCGGCCCGTCGGTCATCCCGGAGTGGCTCGACGACGAGGACGCGCTGCTGCTCACAGACGCGTTGGCCACCGGATATTTCGGCGCGCAACTCGGAAACATCGCCGAAGGTGACACGGTGGTGGTGTTCGGCGCCGGTCCGGTCGGTCTGTTCGCGGCGAAATCGGCGTGGTTCATGGGGGCTGGCCGCGTGATCGTGATCGATCACCTGGAGTACCGATTGGAGAAGGCCCGCACCTTCGCACATGCCGAGACCATCAACTTCGTCGACTGCGACGACATCGTCGTGACGATGAAGAAGACCACCGACCATCTCGGAGCCGACGTGGCGATCGACGCAGCGGGCGCGGAGGCCGACGGCAACTTCCTGCAGCACGTCCTGGCCACGAAACTGAAGTTGCAGGGCGGTTCACCGATCGCGCTGAACTGGGCCATCGACTCGGTTCGCAAAGGCGGGACGGTTTCGGTGGTCGGTGCCTACGGTCCGATGTTCAGTGCCGTGAAGTTCGGCGACGCGTTCAACAAAGGGTTGACGCTGCGTATGAACCAGTGTCCGGTCAAGCGGGAGTGGCCCCGCCTGCTGTCCCACATCAAGAACGGCTATCTGAAACCGAACGACATTGTCACCCACCGGATTCCGCTGGAGCACATTGCCGAGGGTTATCACATCTTCTCCGCCAAGCTCGATGACTGCATCAAGCCGATCATCGTCCCCACCGCCAGCTGACAAGGACTCTTCTCATGGCTTACACCGCTCAAGGACCCGTCCGCCCCGACAGTGATGTGCTCCGCGCCCGTATCCCGGGCTGGGGCGTGGACCGTCCCGCAGAACCGCCGTCGGATCAGGAGGCCAGCACACCTGCCCCGATCCCGGACGCACATTGGGAATTTCCCGAGTTGCAGCCGGAGAACCGGCCGCGCGAGCGGTCCATCGAACACAAGATGCTCACCCCTGTGTTCGGTACCGCGGCACCGCTGAGAGGTCTGTCCGGCGCGATCCGCAGGCGTGCCTACGCGAAGTACAGCGAGGCCAGGGCCGCACACTGGCTGCTGCTGCTCGGGGCCGATCGTGTCGACGCCATCGAGCACCACCTCGCCTCGCTGTTGACGTTGCGCCCTGACAATCCGATCACCGAAACCGGCATCAAGGGCGAATTCACGCATCACGGTTTCAGCTCACGGGTGGGCCGCAAGCGTGCCGACCGGTCCCACACGTGGATCGATCCGATTCTGGTGGCGGGTCCGTGGATCTTGTTCGGGATCGCGGTGGTTCGCGGCGCCGGATTCCTCGTCGCGCGTCTGCGCCGCCGCGAGGATTAGGTCGACGGACTAGTTGGACCCCGGCGGGTACGGCAGGCCGAACTCGTCGGCGAGCAGGCTCTGCACGATGATCTTGGCGGCCTCCGCACCGGCTGCGATCGCGGCGGGCACGGAGGGCTCCTCGGTGCAGGTGTCACCGGCTGCGAACACGGAGTGCACCGAGGTCCGGTGCATCGCGTCGACGTCGATTGCGTCGGGTGCGAGCTCTCCCGCGGCACATTGGGCCCCGAGCTGGCCGGCGAGTTCAGAACGCTGCCGCAGCGGCGCCTCGACCAGCAGACCATCGCGGTCCATGCGGGTGCCGTCGGCGAACGCGATCGCGGTGAGTTGGCCGCCGTGTCCGATCAGTTCGGCGATGCGGCGTTCCTCCACCTCCACCTTGGCGTTCTCGAGGAGACGCCGATCGTCGGGTGACAGGCCCGCCGCGCCGTCGGTGAGCAGTACGACGTCGTCGCTCCATCCGCGCAACATCAGTGCGGTGTTGACGCCTTCCGATCCCGCGGCCAGCGTCGCCAGGCGCCGATCCCGCATCTCCCACCCGTGGCAGAACGGGCATTGGAAAACCGTTGTGCCCCAGAGCTCGTCGAGCCCGGGAAGCGACGGTGGACAGTACTGCATGCCGGTCGCCAGCAGTACCCGCTTGGCCGTCACCCGCGAGCCGTCATCGAGGTCGAGCACCGATCCGCCGTCGGTGGGGGCACCGCGGACGACGCGCCCTTTCCGGAACGTCACGTCGGGGTATGCCGCGAGTTCCCGTCGTCCCTGCGCGTACAACTCGTGTGGCGGTTGCCGGTCGTGGCCGAGCAGACCGCCGATGGCCGGGGCCACGGCATTGCTCGGTTCGCCCGCGTCGACCAACAGCGTGCGCCGCCGGGCCCGTCCGAGCACCAGCGCGGCGCTGAGTCCTGCCGCGCCGCCACCGACGACAACGCATTCCCATTCGTGATCCATCCGGCCAGCCATACCCCCGATCAGAGCGGTCCAACCCTCGGGTGGCCGCGGCACTACGCCGGCCGACGCCGTTATCTGTGTCCGCCCCGCGGGCGGTGCGAACCTCGCCGATCACAATGCGAACGAGTAGCCCCCGTTGACCGGGATGGTTTGGCCTGTGATCCACGAACCGTGGTCGCTGGCCAACAGGACCGCGAGGTGCGTGACATCCTCGGGCAGCCCGGGCCGACGCACGGCGTACCCCGACAGGATCGCCTTGGCCTGCGGCGAGTCGGCCTGTTCGGCCCACAACGGCTCGGTCAACGGGGTGCGCATGGTGCCGAGCGCGATGTTGTTGGCCGTGATGCCATGGCGGCCGGTTTCCAGCGCCAGCGATCGGGTGAGCCCGGCCGCACCGGCTTTCGCCGCCGCGTAGGCCGCACCGTTGGCGTCGCCGGTACGACCGGCGTCGGACACGATGGTGAGAACCCGGCCCCATGCGCGGTCGATCATCGACGGCAGTACCGCGCGGGTGCAGTGCAGTACGCCGTACAGGTTCACCCCGAGGAAAGACTGCCAGTCTTCCGGTGTGGTCTCGGCGAACGGCGCACGCGAGGCGAACCCCTCGGCGCCGGCGTTGCCGGCATTGTTGATCAGGATGTCCACCTGCCCCACCCGCTCGACCACGGTCGCCACCGCCGCGGTGACCGCGTCGTAGTCGGTGACATCGAAGGCGGCCGGGCCGGCCGTCCCGCCCGCTGCCCTGATTTCCTCGGCGACCACCTCGGCGCGTTCCGCCCGCAGGTCGTTGACCACCACATCGGCTCCTGCGGTGGCGAACGCCAGCGCGAGACCGCGTCCCACACCCTGACCCGCGCCGGTGATGAGGACCCGCCGACCCGTGAGGTCCAGCTGCACGGCCACCGCAGCCCTCCTGTTCCGCCCGGTCCGACATTACCGAGTGATAATAACGTTACCGGCCGAAGTCACTGCCACTCTCTCATTGCGAGACCTGCATTCTCCCGACTACGCCACTTTGTGATCGAGGAGCCGAACCGGAGGCGCCCCTGCCGTCTACTCCGGGACCTTCTCGCGGGGCCGACCGGCGCGCAACGCCATTGCCACCACCACGGTGAGCGCCACGCCCGTCCCGAGAACCGTGAGGTCGAAGGCGCGTGCCGCAGGCCAGCCGGCCTGGGCACGTGCCGATCCGTGCAGAAACGTCACCAGCACCAGGATCGCGACGGCGAGGACGGCCTCGCCGAGCACCACCGCCGGGAAATGCTCGACCGCCAACCGGAACGCGCAACGGTGATCGTCGTGCCGCCGGGCGGTCGCGATCTTCGGGAGCAGCACCCGCGAGTTGTACGCGCCGGCCAGCACCAGTAGGGCGACGAGGACGAGTTTGACGGCGAGATGACGACCGTAGGTCGTCGTGAACAACTGACCGACTGTGCCCACGTGCGTCCACGCGAGCCACGTCCCGCTCACGATCATCACACCGACCGAACACAGCGCCACGAGAGTGAACCGCTGCCAGATCTGCGTCCAATCATCGGTGGCCCGCACCGCATCGGACTCGTCACCGCGCAACCGGCCCACGAGCCCCACGACCGCGAGCACCGTCAATCCGCCCGTCCAGATCTGCATGCCGAGCACATGGGCGGCGGTCAACAGATCGTGGGCCACGCTGTCGAGCGAAAATGGCTTCGTCACAGGGGCATTGGGGACAAAGGCGGTGACTGCGGCAATGCCGGCGACCTGGGCGGCGAGCGGCCGGGAAGCCCGCGTCCACAACAGCACGAGGCCCAGACCCGTCAGCACGAGGCCGATCAGTTCGACCTTCGCCGCACCGGTGTCAGCGGCAGAGAGGCTCAGCAGTGCCGCCACGAAAACCAGCACGGCTGCGGGCAGCGCCAGGGCCCTGACACGTTTCGCGACCAACCCGCCTCGCTCCTGCGGCACGGCGAGCACCGCGACCGTCACACCGATTCCGACAGGCACCGAGAGAGCGAGCCGCTGCATCACCTCGGTACCGATATCCACGAATGAGGGCACCCCTGAGAAACGGCGGTCGTCGCTCGTGCGTTCAAGGGCCGCACGGGCCCGGTCGCGTGCGGTAGGTGAGCCAGACGAACACCGCCGCACATGATCACCGACGTCAGGGCGGACGGCCAGAAAGGGTAGGAGACGCGGCATCCGATGTGCCGGGTAATCACCCGTGCCGTGACACGCCGCGGCTCAGCGCAGGTACACCTCTCCGCCGGACGGGTACCCACCGCCCTTGGTGGTGATGTGGACGTGGTCGTAGTGACCGTACGAGCCTTTACGCGCTCCGCTGGGCGTGTAGTAGGTGTCGCGCCAGATGCAGTCCTGCAGCGCGAACCGCTCGGCGTTTCGCAGCGCGTACGCCACGATCTCGTTGCCGAGCGCGATGCCCGCGGCGCTGCTGGGGTTGGGGATCATCACGTCGAGCGCCAGCCCGTCGGGATGCCAGCGCAGGGCGTCCGCGCGGACGCCGCCGATCTGTTGGATCTCCGGGAAGTCTGCGCTGACGCTGCGTGCAGCGAGGATGGTCTTGACTTGCAGGCCGCGCTCCGGCGCGCGGCCTGCGGGCAGCAGCTGGGGAATGTTGAGCACACGCCACCTCGACGCCGTGGCAGGCTCGGCGCCGGGCAGGCTCACCCCGGCCGGCGTGACGGACGGGTTCGCGGCGGGCGCAGCGGCGACGATCTCGACGCCCGGCACGGGTTGATCGGTGCCTTCGGCCGCCGCGGCGGGTTTGATCTCCGGCTCGGACGGGAACGGGTGAACATCACCTCCGACCGCGAACAGCACCGCGGCCGGAGCGATGACGGCAGCCGCGACCGCCGACGGCTTTCGCCTGCGGGGGCTGGCTAACGAGTGTCGGCCCACGCGCAGCACCATACGGGGGACAGAAACGCAGGTCAGCAACGCCCTGGACGCTCTGAGAATTCTCTTAGAGTTCTGTCAAATTTTAAGATCGGGTGTTTCTGCTGGTCAAAGGTCACAAATTGGTCACGGACCGATGTCGGAATTCTTAGCGTGCATGACGGCCGTGAACGTCATCCGATCGCCCCGATACAACGAACGCCGTTGCTCGATGGCAACGTCGTTCTGGTCGTAAGACACGCGGTTGAGCAGAAACATCGGGGTCCGGGTGTCCACCCCCAGAAGCGCCGATTCCCGAGCATCCGGCAACGCCGTGTCGATCGTGTCGACGGTCCGCTCGAAGGCGATCCCCCGGCTCCTGATCTCGGCGTACAGCGACGCCTCATGGTCGAAGGTCTCCCGCAGTCCCGGGTAGCGCGCGGCGGGCAGCTTCGTGGTCTCCAGGCCGACGCGCACGCCGTCGGTGGTCAGCACACGCTCCAACTGCAGGATGGGCGCGCCGACGTCGATGCCGAGCCGGCCGGCGAGCACATCGTCGGCGGTCAGCTCGCTCCACGCGACGAGGATGCGCCCGGCACGCAGACCCTGCGCCTTCGCGGCCTCCGTGTACGAGCCCATCCCGAGGGGCTGCCGAATCTTGGGTCGGGCCACGACGGTCGTGCGGCCACGCCGCTCCACCCGGCCGTCGAGCAACAGTTCACGCAGCGCCTGCCGGACGGTCTCCCTGGCGACATCGAACTGCTCGGCGATCTCCCGCTCGGCGGGGAACGGATCCCCGACGCGCATGTCGTCGAGCATCCGGTCGAGTTCCGCACGAACCACCTGATGCTTGAGGATGCGTGGCACCGCCCCCGCTGTCACAGGGTCAACGTAACCGAGAGCCGTTTGCCGGCGTTGGTATAGACCAACACGTATTCGCTTGTTCACCTTCCGTTTTCCCGAGATGCACCGGTTGGTATAGACCACCGCACAAGGTGTGTGGACGAGGCCACCGACTCCCTTGCCTGCCTCCACATGACTTCCTCTGCCTTCGAAAGGTTCTGCGCGCCATGAAAATCCGCGTTCACCACAAGATCGCCGCAGCGGCGGCCTCCGTCGCCCTGCTGGCGTCGGGCTGTTCGGGCTCCGACACGTCGGGTTCCACCAACTCCGAGGGCTTCCCCGAGACCCTCACCCTGGCCGCCGTTCCGGCCGAGAACTCGACCGACCTCAAGGCCAGCTATGACCCCTTGATCAAGATGCTGGAGAAGCAGACGGGCTCCAAGGTCGAGTTCGTGCAGGCCTCGGACTACGCCGGCGTGGTCGAAGGCATGATCGCGGGCAACGTCGACCTCGCGTTCTTCGGACCGTTCGCCTACGTGGTGGCGGGGGTGAACGGAGCCAAGATGACCCCGCTCGGGGCGGTGATCAAGGACGAGGGCACCGCACCGGGCTACCAGTCGTACGGGCTCGCACGTTCGGACGAGGACAACATCAACGGGCTCAATGACTTTGCCGGCAAGAAGGTGTGCTTCGTCGATCCGGGCTCGACCTCGGGTTTCCTGTACCCCACCGCCGGTCTGATCGAAGAAGGTGTCGTCAAGTCGGGGTCGGAGGCCGACATCTCCGCGGCGATGTCACCGATCTTCGCCGGCGGACATGACTCCTCGGCACTGGCGATCGCCAACGGTGACTGCGACGCGGGCTTCGCGTTCGACACCATGGTCGACAAGACGATGATCGAAAAAGGTGATCTGAAACCGGGCCAGCTCAAGACGGTTTGGAAGTCGGAAATGATCGCCGGTTCGGTGTTCGCCGCCAACGATTCGCTCGGGCCCGAGGTCACCGACAAGCTTAAGACGATCTTCACACAGGATGCCAACGTCAAAAGTTTTGAGGCGCAGGGCTTCTGCCAGGGAGATGCCTGCCGGATCACCGATGAGCGCGCCTGGGGCGTGGTGCCGGCGAGCGACGCGGACTACGACGGTGTGCGCCACGTGTGCGATGTGACCGGCTCCGAGAAGTGCAAGGGCTGACGTGACCGGCGGCGCGGACCATCCGGTCGCGGGCGATGACCTCGTCGTCGTCGCCCGCGGCGTGACCAAGCGCTTCGGCGACACCCTGGCCCTCGATGACGTATCCCTCGATGTGCGCCGCAGTGAACTCCTGGTGTTGCTGGGTCTGTCCGGTTCCGGCAAGTCCACACTGTTGCGGTGTCTCAACGGTTTACATCCGGTGACGTCGGGAACCGTGGACGTCGGGGGCACGCGCGTCGATCAAGCCTCGGCTGCGCAATTGCGGGCGCTGCGCCGTCGTGTCGGATTCGTGTTCCAGCACTTCAATCTCGTGGGCCGGCTCAGCTGTCTGGAGAACGTGCTCATCGGCGGACTCGGAAGGCTACGCCTGCCGCGTTACGGCGCGCTGACCTATCCCCGGCACATGCGCGCCGAGGCCCTGGCCCACCTGGACCGCGTCGGGCTCGCCGACCACGCCGACCGCCGGGCCGACACGCTCTCGGGGGGACAGCAGCAGCGAGTGGCGATCGCACGCACGCTGATGCAGAAGCCCGCTCTGCTGCTCGCCGACGAGCCGGTCGCGTCACTGGATCCCGAAAATGCCGGTGTCGTCATGGATTTGTTGTTCCGGGTCTGTATCGAGGAGAAGCTGACCGTGGTCTGCACGCTGCACCAGGTGGACCTCGCCCTTGGCTGGGCCCACCGCCTCGTGGGCCTGCAGGGTGGCCGAAAGGTCCTCGACCGGCCCGCCGTCGGGATGACCCGTGACGACGTCATGGCGATCTACCAGCGTGTCGACCCCGCCGTCACTCCCGCACGTCCCGCATGACGACCGAAATCACCCGGCCCCCGGCGCCACCGTCACAACCTCAGACCGGAAGGGCTTCTCGTCCTGATCTGCTGCATGTCGTGGCGATCGCGGCCGTGCTGGCCACCCTCGTCTCGGCATGGGCGATCGACTTCGTGCCGACGGCTCTGCTCGAGGGCACCGACAACATCGTCGCACTGCTGCAGCGCATGATCCCGCCGCGCCTCGACGATCCGGGACGCATCTCCATGCTCGCCGTCGAGACGCTGTTGATGGCGGTGCTCGGCACGACCCTCGCGGCGATCGCCTCGGTTCCCTTGGCGTTCCTCGCGGCACGCAACACGACACCGCATCCGCTGGTGCAGGCGGTGGCGCGGGCGGTCATCACGTTCTGCCGTGCGATGCCGGACCTCCTGTTCGCGGTGCTGTTCGTACGCGCACTCGGGATCGGCGTGCTGCCAGGTATTCTCGCGCTCGCCCTGCACTCGATCGGCATGCTGGGCAAGGTGTTCGCCGACGCCATCGAGCAGACCGATCCGGGACCGCGCGAAGCGGTCCGCAGCACCGGCGTTGGCACCGTGCGTGAGTTGCTCAACGCCGTCGTCCCGCAGGTCGTCCCCTCGTGGATCGCGACCTTCGTCTACCGCATCGACATCAATCTGCGCATGTCGGTGGTCCTGGGCTTCGTCGGCGCCGGCGGTATCGGGTTCGCGTTGCAGGACGCGTTGCGGGGGCTGATCTATCCGCGCGCGCTCGGCATCGTGTGTGTGATCCTGGTGATCATCGCCGCCATGGAACTGCTGGCCATCGCGATCCGGCGGATCCTGCTCGAACCGGCCCGGTCGAACCCGCTGCGCGATCGCATCGCGCGGTTCGGGCTGTCGGGTCTGCTGCTCGGTTCGTGCGTTGGAGCATTCGTACTGCTCAAGATCGACCCGGTCGCACTGTTCACCTGGGTGATCCCGTCGGTCGACGTCTTTGCCAGGATGGTGCCGCCCAACTTCGGCGCGCTCGGTGCCGACCTGTTCACCGCCGCCGCGCAAACCGTCGCGATCGGTGTCGTGGCGACGGCGATCGGCGTGGTGTTGTCGATCCCCGTGGGAATTCTGGCTGCCCGCAACGTGAGTCCGCATGCCGGGCTGTACTGGCTCGCGCGCGCGTGGATCCTGGCGGTGCGTGCGGTGCCCGAACTCATCCTGGCTGTCGTGTTCGTCGCGGCCCTCGGTCTCGGGCCGATCGCCGGGACTTGCGCGCTCGCCATCGGATCGGTCGGGTTCCTTGCGAAACTCGTTGCCGATGCGGTCGAGGAGATCGACACCGGACCGATCGAGGCGGTCCGCTCAGTCGGCGGTGGGTGGTGGAAGACGTTGTTCGCCGCGGTGCTTCCCCAATCCATGCCCGCGATGGTCGGTTCGAGCCTCTACCTGTTCGACGTCAATGTGCGCACATCGACGATCCTCGGCATCGTCGGCGCGGGTGGTGTCGGATTCCTGCTGTTCGAGTCCATTCGCACGCTGAACTTCGATGTCGCCGGCGCCATCGTGATCGTCATCTTCGTCATCGTGTACGCCATCGAACGGTTGTCGGGCTGGATCCGCTCACGTCTCGTGTGACCGGTGCGCATCCCGCCCGAGCGGGCCGGCCCGATCACCCCTGGAAGACCCGGATCCAATCCACCAGCATCTCCGCCGGATAGGTGCCTCCGGCGGGTTCACGCCCGCCAGAGCCGCCGACGGCGATGTTGAAAACCGGCACCATGGTGTAGCCGGGATCGTTGAACGGCCAGTCCTGCAACGAGTTCGCGGGCACTTGGAAGAACGGCTCCATCCCGGGCGCATAGTCCTTCCAGAAGTACATGCCCTCGGGTTTCCACGACATGCGCCACGTGTGCCAGTCGCTGTCGACGGGGTGCGGATTGGTGGCGAAGGACGTGCCGTCGAGGCGGGCGTGCACCGTGGTGCCCGACGGCCAGTCGCGGTTTCCATACCACTCGACGAGGTCCACTTCACCGCCGCGTACGGGATCGTCGTTGAGCACCCAGAACGCCGGCCATGCTCCGTCGGTCAGGCAGTTGAGCTTGACGCGGGCCTCCCACGTGGTGCCGATACCGCCACGCCACAGACCGACCACCTTGGCGCTGGCGTACTTCTCCTGGATGGTCGTGCCCGGTCCCCGCGTCGCGCGGATGACCATGTTGCCTTTGCCGTCCTGGAACACGTGCTCCTGGTCGGTGACGTAGCGCCCCATGTTGAACGGCTTGTCCCATTCGACGGGGTTCTTGATGGTCTCGCGGGCGGGCACCAGATGCCACCACCTGGGATCCGGTGGCGATCCCGCCGGCCCGTTGAACTCGTCCTGGAACAGGAAGGTCGGTTCCGCCGCTGCTGCGGGGTCGGCCGGTCCTGGACCGGCCGGGTTATCGCCGATGAGCGGGTCGGCGCCGGCCGTCCCGACGGGAAGTGCAGCGGCTGCCACCCCCAGACCCATCATGAACATCACACTGCGACGATCCATTTCAGGCACACGCAGACAATAGCGGGGCTGCGGAGCGTGCGGCGTATTTCGGTGCCGTCAAGGGTCGCGGGTCGCCGGCCGCCGGCCGCGAGTGAAACCCAAACTCCCAGCTAAGGACACATCGCGGGAGCGTCGTCGCGGGCCGCGACATTTGCCGGCAGGGTGTACGTCACGAGTACCTCGGCGTCCTCGGTTGCCTGGTTGACCACCTCGTGCGGCGTGCCCGCCGGAATGAACACCGACTCTTTCGGCCCGTAGGTCACCGGCGCGCACCCCGGTGCGGTGCGCAGCAGCACCGAACCTGAGTTGACGACGGAGTGCTCGGGCCCGGGATGGGCATGCCAACCACTACTCGCCCCGGGCTTGAGCACGAGGCTCTGGACGGTCAGTGTGGTCGGCTGCCCGGCGGTAACGATCCAGATGGGTGCGGTCGTGGTGCCCTCGGCCAGATCGGTCCGTTCGACCTCTCCCTCGGGCGGGGTCGCGACGGCAGGCGCCGCGGCAATCGCGGACACAACGGTGCTCAGGGCGACGGCAGCGGCGATGTGCATGCGATTCATCTGGCTCCTCACAGGGTCCGCATCCTGGCGAAACCGTACATCTGAGCAGGTCGGTCATTCGCCGTTTCAAGCCGACAGCGTTGCGCACAATGTCACCGTTTCGTCATAGTCGCTGCACGAACCCCGTTCGGGCACGGCCGAACCCGTAGCTACTCCATACAGATTCGAGTTACACAGTAGAAACTTCGGCCGTTCGACTTGCGCACCGTGAATTTTCCCGAAAGATGCTCAACGGCCCACTCAGATGGCGTAGAGCTGTACCGGGGGCATCCAAGTTTGGAAATCAAGGGGAATCAATGATCGCTGGGCGCAAAGTTCTGACCATCGCCAGTGTCACCGCCGTTGCCGTGTTGGGCGTCGCCGCCTGCGGGGGCGGCGGAGGAAGTGGCGGTGCGGCCAAAGAGGGCGGGGAGGTCAACGTCACCATGACGTCGTTCCCCGACTACGTCGACCCGCAGCTCTCCTACACGGTGGAGGGTTGGGAGGTCATGTACAACACCTACGTCCCACTGCTGACGTACAAGCACGTCAAGGGCGAAGAGGGCACCGAGGTGGTGCCCGGACTCGCGAAGGACATGCCCGAGGTGTCCCCCGACGGCAAGACCTACAAACTGGCGCTGCGGCCGAACATGAAGTACGCCGACGGAACCCCGATCAAGGCATCGGATTTCACCCACGCGATCCAGCGGTTGTTCAAGGCCGACTCAGGTGGCTCGGTGTTCTACGGCATCATCGCGGGCGCCAACGACTACGCGGAAGGCAAGGCCGACACCATCAGTGGCATCCAGACCAATGATGACACCGGTGACATAACCATCAACCTGACCGATGCGAACGGCACGTTCGACAGCCTGCTCGGTCTTCCGTTCTCGGCACCGGTCCCGCCGTCCACACCGCTGGACTCCGACGCCACCAACAACCCCCCACCTGGCAGTGGACCGTTCACGATCACGAGTGTCGATGCGCCGCATACGTTGACGATGGAGCGCAACCCGCAATTCCAGACCGTCAAGGACGCGGGCGCCGACGAGGTGGCCGACGCGCACGTCGACAAGATCATCGTCACGCAGAACAAGAGCAACAGCGCGCAGGTCACCGACATCGAACAGAACAAGACCGACTTCATGCACGACCCGCCGGACGCCGACCGGTTGCCGGAGGTCAAGGCGCGGTTCGGTGATCGGTTCCGGCTCGAGGACTCGATCAACACCTACTACTTCTGGATGAACACGCAGAAGGCCCCGTTCGACGACGTCCGCGTGCGTCAGGCCGTGAACTACGCGATCGACCCGGAGGCGCTCAACCGGGTGTTCGGCGGCCGCCTGCACCCCACGCAGCAGATCCTGCCGCCCGGTATGCCCGGCTACGAGGAGTTCAAGCTGTACCCGGGACCCGATCTCAACAAGGCCAAACAGCTGATCGCCGAGGCAAACCCGGCCGACCGCGACATCACCGTGTGGACCGATGACGAGCCCGACCGCAAGCGCATCGGCGAGTACTACCACGATGTGCTCACCCAGTTGGGATTCAACGCGACGCTGAAAGTCATCGCCGGCGACGTGTACTGGACCACCATCGGCAATCAGACGACGCCCGATCTCGACACCGGGTTCGCCGACTGGTTCCAGGACTTCCCGCACCCGGACGACTTCTTCCGGCCGCTGATCAACGGGAAGAGCATCCTGCCGACCAACGGCAACAACTACTCCCGGGTGAACATCCCCGAGCTCGACGCCAAGATGAACGAGCTGCTCACGCAGCAGCTCACGGACGAGACCAAGAAGGGTTACGCCGATCTCGACCGGGCCTACATGGAGCAGGCCGTCTGGGCGCCGTACGGCAACGAACAACTCGCGACGTTCCTGTCCGATCGGATGGACTTCGACAGGAGCTACCACCACCTGTTGTTCAACCAGGACTTCACGTCGTTCGCGCTCAAATGACCGACATAGCTGAACCTGTCACGGTGGCCGGGCCCGTCCCGGCCACCGGCCACAGTCCCTGGTATCTGGCCTGGACGCGGCTGCGCCGCAACAAGGTTGCGCTCATCGGTGGTGGGATGTTCATCCTCATCGTGTTGTTCTGCCTGGCGGCCCCGCTGTGGGCCGAGCACGTGGCACACACGATGCCGAACGAGAACCACATCACCGATCAGGTGCTCATCGACGGCGTGGAGACCTACGTCGTCTCGCCGGACGGCACCCCGATCGGCCCCGGCCTGCACGGCCGGTACCTGCTCGGTGCCGATCAGAACGGCCGCGACGTGATGGTGCGGTTGATGTACGGCGGCCGCACCTCGATCTACATCGGTCTCACCGCGGCTCTGGTGACCACGGTGCTCGCAGTGATCATCGGGCTGCTGGCCGGCTTCTACCGCGGCTGGATCGACACCGTGCTGTCGCGCGCCATGGATGTGGTGTGGGCCTTCCCGGTGCTGCTCCTCGGTATCGCGCTGGGCACCGCGCTGGCGCTCGGCGGGTTCAAGCTCGGGTTCATCCACGTGGCCGGTGACTCGCTGTGGATACCGATCCTCATCATCGGCTGTGTCTACGTCCCCTACATGGCACGGCCGATCCGTGGCGAGGTACTGGCGTTGCGGCAGAAGGAATTCGTCGAGGCGGCGATCGCCATGGGCAAGGGGCCTTTCCGGATCATGGTCTCGGAGCTGCTGCCCAACATCGTCTCGACGATCATCGTGTTCTTCACGTTGAACATCGCCAACAACATGCTGCTGGAATCGGCCCTGTCGTTCCTCGGTGCGGGCGTCCGCCCGCCGAACGCCTCATGGGGCACGATGATCGCCGACGGATACCAGACCATCTACACCGCACCGCATCTGACGATCGTGCCCGGCCTGATGATCGTCGTCACGGTGCTGTCGCTCAACGTCTTCGGTGACGGGCTGCGTGAGGCGCTCGATCCCAAGGCCAAGATCCGGTTGGAGCACTAGATATGGCCCGGTTCATCGTCAGGCGTGTGCTCGGCATGATCGCGGTTCTGTTCGCGATCTCGCTGCTCGTATTCCTGATCTTCAACGTGATACCCAATTCCGATCCGGCCGCGCGGATCGCGGGCAAGAACGCCAACCCCGCACTCATCGCCCGAGTGAGCCACGATCTCGGCCTCGATCAGCCGTTGCCCGTGCAGTACCTCACGATGATGAAGCAGATCGTCACAGGACAGCTGACGTCCTACGCCAGCAATCGCAATGTCGCCGACCAGATCTGGCAGGGCCTGCCCGCCACGATGTCGCTGTGCATCGGTGCGGCCGTGCTGTGGATGACTCTGTCGATCTGGTTCGGCTACCTCAGCGCCGTCCATGCGGGCCGGTTCACCGACCGGGCGCTGACGGTGCTGTCGCTGGCCGGCATCTCGATGCCGGTGTTCTGGCTCGCCGCGATCCTGCTGTACTTCCTCAGCTACAAGCTCCAGCTGTTCCCCTCGAGTAGTTACGTACCGCTGGCCGAGAATCCGCTGGAGTGGGCGTATCACCTGATCCTCCCCTGGATCACGCTGGCGGTGCTGTTCGTCGGGTTCTACAGCCGCGTGTTGCGCACCAACATGCTCGACGTGGCCAACGAGGACTACGTGCGGACCGCGAAGGCCAAGGGCATCAGCCCACGGCAGGTCCGGATCCGGCACATCCTGCGCAACTCGCTGATCCCGGTGATCACGCTGTTCGGACTGGATTTCGGCGCCGTGGTCGGGGGCGGCGCGATCCTGACCGAGACAGTCTTCAACATCAACGGGGTCGGGCTGTACGCGGGCGAAGCGGTACGCACGCTCGATCTGCCGCCGCTGATCGGCGTCACGATGTACGGCGCGTTCTTCATCGTGCTGTTCAACACGATCGTCGACCTGGCGTATGCGTACCTCGATCCACGTATCCGGCTCGGAGAGGCGGCCACAGTATGAGCGCACTTCTTCAGGTGACCGACCTGAAGGTCAGCTTCACCACCGATGGCGGGGTGGTCCGCGCGGTCGACGGGGTCTCGTTCGACCTGAAACCCGGCGAGATCCTCGCTGTGGTCGGCGAATCCGGTTCGGGTAAGAGCGTAACGGCCCAAACCCTGATCGGGCTGACCCGCGCGTCGAACGCGGCGATCGCCGGTGCGATCGACTTCGGCGGCCGCGACATCAACACGCTCGACGACGAGGCGCTGCGCGAGGTCCGCGGTGAGCACATCGCGATGGTGTTCCAGGACCCCATGACATCGCTGAACCCGGTGTACCGGGTCGGTGACCAGATCATCGAGATGATCCGTGCCCACCGTGACGTATCCAAGGCCGAGGCGCGCGCCAAGGCCGTCGAACTGCTTCGCGCGGTGGGCATTCCACACCCGGAGCGGCGGATCTCGGACTATCCGCACGAGTTCTCCGGCGGTATGCGCCAACGCGTCATGATCGCCATGGCACTCGCGCTCGAACCCGAGGTGTTGATCGCCGACGAGCCGACCACCGCACTCGACGTCACGGTCCAGGCCCAGATCCTGCGCCTGGTCGACCGGCTCAACCAGGAGCGGAAACTGGCGGTGGTCCTCATCACCCACGATCTCGGTGTGGTGGCCGAGGTCGCCGACCGCGTGGTGGTGATGTACGCCGGGCAGATCGTCGAGGACGGCACGCTCGACGAGATTTTCTACGATCCGCAACACCCCTACACGTGGGGCCTGCTCGGGTCGCTGCCGCGGGTCGAGGACACACAACGGGGACGCCTGCAACAGATCCCGGGGCACCCGCCGTCACTGCTGAACCCGCCGAGCGGATGCCGGTTCGCGGCGCGTTGCGCGCATGCGTTCGACAAGTGCTCACAGCCACCGCCGTTGGCGGACCACTTGGGTGACGGACATCTGGATCGCTGCTGGCTCACGCCGGAGGAGAAGAGGACGCTGCGGTGACCGCGCTGCTGGAAGTGACCGATCTGGTCAAACATTTCCCGATCAAATCCGGGGTCGTCATCGACCGGGAGGTCGCGAAGGTACGCGCGGTCGACGGGGTCAGCCTGACCCTGCACCAGGGCGAAACCCTGGGCCTGGTCGGCGAATCGGGCTGCGGAAAGTCGACCCTGTGCCGGCTGATCCTGCAGCTGATCCAGCCGACGTCGGGCTCGGTGCGGTTCGAGGGAGTCGAACTCGTCGGACGGTCGCAACGCGACCTGCGGCCGATGCGCCGTCAGGTGCAGATGATCTTCCAGGACCCGTACGCCTCGCTGAACCCCCGTAAGCGGGTCGGGCAGATCATCGGTGAGCCGATGGAACTGCACGGCCTGACCTCGGGGGCGCAGACCGGCCACAGGGTCCGCGAATTGATGGAACGCGTCGGCCTGCAGGCCGAGCACTACAACCGCTACCCGCACGAGTTCTCCGGCGGGCAGCGCCAACGAATCGGCATCGCGAGAGCCCTTGCCCTGCAACCCAAGCTGATCATCGCCGACGAACCCGTGTCCGCGCTGGACGTTTCGGTGCAGGCCCAGATCATCAATCTTCTGAAGGATCTGCAGGAGGAGTTCGGGCTGTCGTACCTGTTCGTCGCACACGACCTGGGTGTCGTGCGCCACGTGTCGGACCGGGTCGCGGTGATGTACCTCGGCAAGATCGTCGAGACGGGCCACGTGGACGGCCTGTACCGCACACCGTTCCATCCGTATTCGAGTGCGCTGCTGTCCGCGGTGCCGATCCCCGATCCCCGCCGCAACGCGGCGCGCGAACGCCTGGTTCTCGAGGGCGACGTGCCGAGCCCGATCGACCCGCCGTCGGGGTGCAGCTTCCACACGCGGTGCCCGTGGTGCACCGAGATCTGCAAGGACCAGACCCCGGCACTGCTCGATCTGGCGCCCGGGCATGCCGCCGCGTGCTATCACCCACGCAACGTGGAGACGACGAGCCCGCAGGCCGCGCTTCCCTGACTCAGGGATACGGCTGGAACGGGCTCTGCGGGTACTGCGGGTACTGCGGGTTCTGGGGGTATTGAGGCGGGTACTGCGGTTGGGGCTGCTGCTGACTCGGCACCTGGATCGGGATCGGCACCGGCACGAACGGCACCGTGATGTACGTGGTCGTCATCGGGTTGGTGGTCGTCGTCGGTGTCGTCGTCGTCGGCGTGGTCGTGGTTGTGGTGGTGGTTGTCGTCGTGGTCGTGGTTGTGGTGGTGGTTGTCGTCGTGGTCGGCTGTGTTGTCGTCGTGGTGGTGGGCGCCGTCGTGGTCCGGGTGACGACGTGCGTCTCGGTGACCGGCGGTGGCGGCGGTGGCGGTGCCTCGGTGACCGGCGGTGGTGGCGGCGGGGGCGCCTCGGTCACCGGTGGCGGGGGCGCGACCGCGCTCGGTTCCGGTTCGGGTGTCAGAGGTTTGGGTTCGGCGGTACGCACCTCGGTGGTCGGGGTGGTGCTGGTCGAACTCGTGAGCACGTACGTCACTCCACCGATGGCCACCAGGACCGACGCCACGGCGATCCCGAACACGGTGAGTGGCAGACGTTTCCACCCGCTCTCGGGCTGCTCGATCGGGCCGGTGGGCGGCACGTACTGCACCGAGGGCCTCGCCGACGTGTCACCGGCGTAAGGGTTGGCGGCATACGGGTTGCCCACATCGGGCCCCGCATAGGGCACGACGTCGTCAGCGGGCTCGTCCTCCGACCACGCCAGTGCGCGGAACGTGGACGAGCCCTCCTGATCCGGCGTCACATCGACCGCAGGGGCGCTCGCGGTGGCCACGTCGGACACGGCCGCGACACCGAGTGTGGGTGCGGCACCGGTCATCGCCTCCGCGTCTGCCACACCCGATGCGGTGACCCCGGAGGCCACCAGCGCAGCACCGACCGCGGCGTCGAGGGCGGGCTGCGGCGTGGTGACCAGCACCGCACGTGAGTGCTCCGAAAGCCGTTGGGTGATCAGCGGAATGCTCGCACCCCCGCCGATCGTCACGACGGCCGACACCGCCGACCAACTGAACCCGTTGCGCTCCAAGGAACTGTCGAGTGCGTCGAGCACCCCTGCGAAGGGTTGCCGCATCAACATCTCGAGTTCGTCGCGGGTCACGCGGATCGTGGCCGAGTACCCCGGCAGGTCCACGGGCAGGTCGGTTGCGGTGTGCGCCGAGAGGCGTTCCTTGGCGGCGCGGCAGTCCTGCCGCAGGCGTGCCAGCGACCCGACCGCCGCGGTGCCTGCCGGGTCGATCGCGCCTGCCTGGGAGATGCCGTCGAGCACGTGCGTCAGCAGTGCCTGGTCGATCTGGTCTCCGGAGAAATCCGGGTAGCGCGTGGTCTCGTCGATCGGTTCGAAACCCGAGGCAGCATCGGCCAGCGTGATGCTGGTTCCGCTGCCTCCGAAATCGAGCAGGGCCACCACCCCACCCGTGGGTAGACCCGGGTTGACCCGGAGCGCAGTCAAAGACGCCACCGCGTCGGGCACCAGGCGCGCGGGCATGCCGTCGCGGGACAGATTCGGGTTGGTCCGCAGCGCGTGCCGCAGGGCTCGCAGCGTGGTGGGCCCCCAGTACGCGGGAACCGCGATGGCCAACTGCTGCGATGGTCCGCCCGCCGCCTCCACCATGGCGTCGAGCGCCTCGACCAACAGGGTGTCGGCAGGATATGACGCACCGTCGGGTGCCACCAGCGGCACCGGGTCGCCGACACGCTCGACGAATCCGGTGAGGGTGACCCCGCCCCCGGATTCCGGCACGCCGACTTGCGGCGTCCGGTCTGCCGACAAGGTCAACACGGATCGCCGGATCTCGGGCTGATTGCCGACGCGCGCCGCAACCAAGTTGGTGGTCCCGATCGACAACCCCAACGGGTCGCTCATAACGCAGGCCACCATAGCCGCAGCGGTGACGACGATCCATCTGACACTCCGCGTATTCAGCGGTCCAACGTCTCTTGTCGTATCGAGCGTCGGGGCCAGCAATCGTCACGTGACCGCTGTCGGCACTGGTGAGCCGCGGAATCGCGGCGCGGCAGAAAACACCCGGCCGGCGCTGGGCGATCGTTTCGATTCGGTCACGAGGGGTACAGGGACGCCATGACCGCCGCAACATCGCTGTGGCTCGCCGACCGTGCCGAGCGACCCACACCGCCGTACCTGGATGAAACGAACTGCTCTGCCGATGTCGTCGTGGTCGGGGCGGGTATCACCGGGCTGATCACGGCTGTGCTGCTCGCACGTGCCGGTAAGGACGTGTTGGTGCTGGAGGCGTACACGGCCGGCGCCGGGACCACCGGCAACACCACCGCCAAGATCAGCCTGCTGGAGGGCACCAAGATGTCGAAGATCCTGCGCAAGCACGGCGCGAAGGTCGCCGGGCAGTACGTGCAGGGCAACCTCGAGGGCCTGGAGTGGCTGGCCGGGTACTGCGAGTCGAACGGCCTGTCGCTGCAGCGCGAGGACGCCTTCACGTACGCGCAATCCGAGAAGGGCGTCTCATCGGCGCGCGCCGAGTACGACGCGTGCCGCGAGGTCGGACTCGATGTGGAGTGGGTCGAGGACGCCGACGTTCCGTTCCCGTTCGCCGGCGGCGTGCGGCTACCCGATCAGGCGCAGTTCGATCCGATGCCGCTGCTGGACAGCCTCGTCGTGGAGCTCGGCGAGCGCAACGGCAGGCTCGTGGAGGGCACGCGCGTGCAGCGGGTGTCCCAGGGCTCGGCCGGGTTGACCCTTCATGTGCGTACCAACAGCGGAACCGAACTGGACGTCAGGGCCGGACAGTGCGTACTCGCCACGGGCATACCGATTCTCGACCGCGGCGGCTTCTTCGCGCGGTTGTCACCGCACCGCTCGTACTGCATGGCGTTCCGGGTTCCTGGCGCGGTGACCCGGGGCATGTACATCTCGACCGATTCCCCCACAAGGTCGGTGCGTTATGCGCCCACCGCGGACGGCGACCGTCTCATCGTCGGCGGCGCCGGGCACACGGTGGGCCGGCGCCCGCATCCCTCCGACGACGTCGACGAACTCGCGTCGTGGGCCAAGGTGCACTGGCCGGGCGCGATCCAGACGCACTACTGGTCGGCGCAGGACTACACCCCCGTCGACGACCTTCCCTACGTCGGTCCGCTGCTTCCCGGCAACGAGAAGATCTTCGTGGCAACCGGATTCGACAAATGGGGCATGACCAACGGCACCGCGGCGGCACTCGCGCTCTCCAGCCGGATCCTGGGCGGCCGGATGGACTGGGCGCAGGCCTTCGACAGCTGGAGCCCGCATGAACTGTCGGGGATCCCGACCGCGGTGAAGATCAACCTCGAAGTGGGGTTCAACATGGCCAAGGGCTGGGTGACCCCGAGCCTGCGCATGGGTGACCGGGTCCCCGACGGCGGCGGTGTGGTGACGGGCCCGCCGTGGCACATGACGGCCTGCAGCGTCGTCGACGGCGTCGAACGCCGCGTGTCGCCGCTGTGCCCGCACCTCGGCGGCATCGTCTCGTGGAATGATTCCGATCAGGCGTGGGAGTGCCCGTTGCACGGATCGCGGTTCGCCCCCGACGGCACGCTGCTGCAGGGACCGGCAACCCGCGACCTCACACCTGCACCATGAGCGCCGCCCATGTGCTGCAATGACGGGCATGGGTGACATCTACCACGTCAAGGAAGACATCAAGCAAGTCAAGTACCGGTACCTGCGCGCGCTGGACACCAAGAACTGGGATGAGTTCGCCCAGACGCTCACCGAGGACGTGACCGGCGACTACGGGCAGTCGCTCGGCGAGGCACTGCACTTCACCGATCGCGACTCGTTGGTGGACTACATGCGACAGTCGCTGGGCGCGTCGATCATCACCGAGCACCGCGTCGCCCATCCCGAGATCACCGTCGACGGAGACGAGGCCACGGGGACGTGGTACCTGCAGGACCGCGTCATCGCACCCGAGTTCAACTTCATGCTGATCGGCGCGGCGTTCTACCGCGACACCTACCGGCGCACCGCGGACGGCTGGAAGATCAGCGCCACCGGCTACGACCGCACCTACGACGCCACGATGTCTTTGGAGAACCTGAACTTCCACCTGAAACCCGGTGCTGCGCTGCACATCTGAACTACTTGGCCACGGCGATCAGCGCGCCGGGACGCAGCCAGCGGATGATCTGCACCAACGTGGCGTCGTCGATGGCGACGCAACCCGCGGTGGGCCCGCCGTCGGTGGTGTGCAGGAAGAAGGCGCCGCCGTTACCCGGCACCCTGGCCTTGTTGACGCCCATCACCACGGCGTGCTTGTACTGCGGGATGTTCAGATTCTCGGTGCCGCTGCGGGGATCGGTGTCGAACGGGCACTGTGCCTTCTTGCACACCTGCATGGTGTTGTAGGTGGGGCTCTTCATGTCGCCGTCCCACCAGTGGTCCGGACCCACCTGCACGTACTGCAGTCCGCCGCCGGGGTTCTGAGCAGTGCCGAACGCGAAGTCGAGCGTGAAAATCCCCATGGGGGTCTTCATCTCACCGTCATGGGTTTGCGGCGCCATCCCGTTGGCCCCGATCCAGGCGTCGATGCCCACGCCGACGGGCTGCCAGCCGCGCGCACCGCGCTGCCACACGTCCATCTTGGCCTTCGAACCCCCCACGCCGACAACCGAAATCACCTGTGTCGCATTGCCGACCGAACGTGCGAACCACGGCGTGTCGACGGCCGCCGCAGTCGGCGCGGACGCCAGCGCGACCACCGCCGCGCACAGCGATACGAGTAGTCGTCGCACCCGTCCATCGTCGGTTGCGCACCTATACGCCGCATAACCGTTCAGACACGATCCGGTTCCGGGCGGATAGGTTGGATTCATGGACGTGCGAAAAATCGGTCGCGGACTCGGCACGCTGGACCGCGAGGTCTTCGAGGCGGTCGCCGAATCCCCAAGCCCGCTGCTCGACTCCGTCATGCCCAAGCTGACCAGGGCCGCCGACCACTCGAAGCTGTGGTTCGCGATCGCGGCCGGCCTCGGCGCATTCGGTGGGTCGTCGGCGCGGCGCGGCGCGGTCCGAGGGGTCGCAAGCCTGGCCGTCACGAGCCTGCTGACCAATCAGGTCGCCAAGCGGATCTGGCGCCGCCCCCGGCCCGATCGCAGCATCATCCCGCTCGTCCGGCAGACGCGTCGCATCCCCACGTCGCATTCCCTGCCGTCGGGGCACTCGGCCAGCGCCGCGGCGTTCGCGGTCGGCGTCGGGCTGGAAACCGCCCCGGTGGGTCTTCCGCTCGCGTTGCTCGCCGGGCTCGTCGGCCTGTCGCGGGTGGCGACGGGCGCACACTATCCGGGTGACGTGTTCGCCGGCTTCGGCATCGGCGCCACCATCGCGATCCTCGGTGCCCGCATCGTGCCGACCATCCCGGCGACGAGCCTGCCGACGTCCGAACCGCTGCGATACAAGACCGCGCCCCGCCCGGAGGGCGACGGTGTCACGCTGGTGATCAACCCGGCGTCCGGCAGCGGAACCGGCGCCCGCGTCGTCGACGAGGTACGCGAGGCACTTCCGCAGGCCGAGATCGTCGAACTCGACGACGGCGACGACATCGAGAAGGTGCTGCGGGAAGCCGCGTCGCGCAGCGAGGTCCTCGCCGTGGGCGGCGGCGACGGCACCGTGGCGTGCGCGGCGGCGGTCGCGGTGGAGTCGGGTGTGCCGCTGGCGGTGTTCCCGGGAGGGACGTTCAACCACTTCGCGAAGGACATCGGGTGCGTCACCGTGGCGCGCACGGTCGAAGCCATCCAGCAGGGCAGCGCCGCATATGTGGACCTGGTGTGTCTCAACGACAAGCAGATGGTGCTCAACACCGCCAGCATCGGCGCATACCCGAAGTTCGTGCGGATCAGGGAGAAGCTCGAACGGCGCCTGGGTAAACGGGTCGCCGCGGCATACGCGCTGTACCTCACGCTGCGCCGTGACGAACCGGTCCGCATCACCTACGACGACAAGACCGTGGAAACCTCGCTCTTCTTCCTCGGCAACTCCGTGTACTTCCCGTCCGGATTCGCGCCGTCGCTGCGGCCGCGCATGGATGACGGTCTCATCGACGTGCGGATCCTCGAGACGGGCAAGCGATTCGGGCGGCTACGCATCGCCATCTCGATGGCGCTGGGGCGGCTCGAACGCAGCCCGCTGTACCACGAGATGCAGGTGCCGGAGTTCCGGTTCTCCACCGTCGACGGGCCGACGGTGCTCGCCCACGACGGCGAGGTCGGTGAGCCGTGCACCGAGGCGGCGTTCACCGCACGATATCGCGTGCTTCCGGTGTTTCGTCCCTTGCCGTGAGCGCGGGATACGGCGGCGCGACGAGCAGGCACACGACGAAGAAGGCATATCCCAGCGCCCAGCCCGCGATCACGTCGGACGGGTGGTGGACATTGAGTACCACGCGCCCCACCCCGATGGCCACGATGACCAGCACACCCGCGGTCACCGCCCAGCCGCGCCACGCCTTGCGCAGCAGTGGCCACGCCAGCGCGAGCACGGCCAGCACACTCGTCATCACCCCGACCGCGTGTCCGGACGGGAACGACGTCCACGACGCGTACACGAGCGCGGTGGGTGGGCGCGGACGGTCTGAGGCCAGCTTCGCCAGCTGGGTGACCAGACCGCTCAGCTCCACCGAAAGCAACGCGAACACCGCGGGACGGAACCGGCGCCGCACCAGGGCGACCACGATGAACACCGCAAACGCGATCCGGAACGCGTACGGCCCGAGGACGGTGCAGAAGACATCCCATCCGGTCACCCACGCCGGGTGTTCGGTGCCGTACCGGAACGCCGGGTCCAGCCCGGCGTCGTCGAACGCGACGAGCCACGCCCACCCCGACCGGTACCCGACCCACATGAGCGCATACACCGCGACGGCTGACACCGCCGTCGTGATCAGCAACCCGCGGGTTCTCTCCACCCGACCATCTCTACCAGCCCCCACGGGGTGTCCACGGCGATGCCGGCCGGCGAGCTACCGTGCAAGGGTGGCACTCTTCCTGCGAAAGCTCTTGCGCATCGGCGAACTGCCCGATGCTCTGCGTGCGGAGACCGAGGCCGAAGGCGTCCTGTTCCTGGCCGAGTACGTCCCCGTGACCAGACGGTTCAGCGGCGCGATCCCCGGCAAGCGCGCGAGCGGCAGCGTGTCCAGCTACGCCGGATCGGTGGTGTTGACCGACCACCGCGCGCTGGCGACCCTGGCGACGCTGCCGAAGCTGGCCGGCCGCACCGTCGACCAGCCGTGGTCGGCACCACAGAACGGCGCGGTGAGGGCGGAGCTCTCCGCCGAAGGCCTGATGATCGAGGCAGATCTCGGCGACGTCGACAGCCGCCGCTACGGGCATTTCGAAGGACAACTGTCGTTGCACTACAAGGTCGCCATTCCCGAGGACGTCCTGGCACGGTTGCCGCGACGGTCACTGGCGTTCGACGTGGGGCCTGAGTACGTTTTCCGCGCCGTCGGCGTCCAGTACCACCCGTAGGGTGAGCGGTCTTCGATGAGCCAAACGGTTGCGACACCGCGGCCGAGGCTGTTCGGTCGTCAAAAGAACGGAAAGGACACGACGTGACCGAGCCGCAACGGCAGAACGTGCTGATCGTGCACTGGCATGACCTGGGCCGCCATCTGGGCGCCTACGGCCATACCGACGTGAGCAGCCCCCGATTGGACCAACTCGCGCGCGAAGGCATCCTGTTCACGCGCGCGCATGCCACCGCACCGTTGTGCTCGCCGTCGCGGGGTTCGCTGTTCACCGGACGCTACCCGCAGAGCAACGGTCTGGTGGGCCTGGCCCACCACGGCTGGGAGTACCGCTCCGGCGTGCGCACACTTCCGCAGATCCTGTCCGAATCCGGTTGGCACACCGCGCTGTTCGGGATGCAGCACGAGACCTCATTTCCCTCCCGGCTCGGCTTCGACGAGTTCGACGTGTCGAACTCGTACTGCGAGTACGTTGTCGAACAGGCCACCCGTTGGCTCGCCGAGCCGCCGGGACGGCCCTTCCTGCTCACGACGGGATTCTTCGAGACGCACCGCCCGTATCCACGGGACCGCTACGAACCGGCCGACGCCGCGACCGTGGCGGTGCCCGGCTACCTGCCCGACACCGACGAGGTGCGCGAGGATCTCGCCGAGTTCTACGGGTCGATCGCCGTCGCCGACGCCAAGGTCGGGGAACTCCTCGACGCGCTGTCGTCCGCCGGACTCGACGACAACACCTGGGTGGTCTTCATGACCGACCACGGACCCGCGTTGCCGCGGGCCAAGTCGACGCTGTACGACGCGGGCACCGGCATCGCGATGATCATCCGCCCGCCGCGCGCGGCCGGTATCGCGCCGCACCGGTACGACGACCTGTTCAGCGGGGTCGACCTGCTGCCGACACTGCTCGATCTTCTCGGCGTGCCGATTCCCGACGAGGTCGAAGGTCTCTCCCACGCGGGCAATCTGGCCAAGGGCGGCAACGGTTCTCCGCAGGTGCGCACCGAGGTGTACACCACCAAGACATACCACGATTCATTCGACCCGATCCGCGCGGTGCGGACCAAGGATTACAGCTACATCGAAAACTACGCTGCCCGACCGTTGTTGGACCTGCCGTGGGACATCGCCGACAGCCCGCCGGGGCGGATCCTCGCACCTGACGTCCTCACCCCGCGTCCCGGTCGCGAACTGTACGACCTCGCGGCCGACCCGGGAGAGTCGAACAACCTGCTGGGACCGGACGCCACCGACAAGGCCGAGGCGATCGCCGCCGAACTCGCCCTGCTGCTCAACGACTGGCGCCAGAAGACCAACGACGTCATACCGTCGGATTTCGCGGGCACGAGGATCTCCGAGCGCTACACCGAGACGTACCTGGCCATCCACGGCCGCCCGGCCACCAGCAGGTCGGCGATCGCGGCCGACCGCGGGATCGACGAACCGCACCGGTAGTTTCGCTCACAACGAGCGAAAACTCTTGACGCTGCGAAGAATAGGCGCAGCAAACGCGCTGCGGTTAGAGTCACGACATGCCCGACCACCCCACCGCGTACCTGGTGCTCGCATCGCAGCGCAGCGGCTCGACCCTGCTGGTGGAGTCGCTGCGCGCCACCGGTGTGGCCGGCGAGCCGCAGGAGTTCTTCCAGTACCTGCCGAACACCAGCATGTCGCCGCAACCGCGCGAGTGGTTCGCCGACGTCGAGGACGAATCGATCCTGCGCCTGCTCGATCCACTCGTGGAGGGCAAGCCCGATCTGGCACCCGCCACCATCTGGCGCGACTACGTGCAGACCGTCGGCCGCACGCCGAACGGGGTGTGGGGCGGCAAGCTCATGTGGAACCAGACCGCGCTGCTACTGGAACGCGCCAAGGATCTGCCCGATCGCTCCGGGTCCGGCCTGTTGTCGGCCATCCGCGACGTGGTCGGTAGCGATCCGGTGCTCATCCACATACACCGGCCCGACGTGGTGTCACAGGCCGTGTCGTTCTGGCGTGCGGTGCAGACCCGGGTGTGGCGCGGACGGCCTGATCCGGTGCGCGATGCGCGCGCCGAGTACCACCCCGGCGCGATCGCGCACGTGATCACGATGCTGCGGGCCCAGGAGGAGGGCTGGCGCACGTGGTTCGCCGAGGAGAACGTCAAGCCCATCGACGTCGACTATCCCTATCTGTGGCGCAATCTGACCGAGGTCGTGGGGACCGTGTTGGAGGCACTCGGCCAGGACCCGCGCCTGGCGCCCAAGCCGGTACTCGAACGCCAAGCCGATCAGCGCTCCGACGAGTGGGTCGAGCGCTACCGCCGCGACGCCGAGCGCGACGGTCTCCCGCTCTGATCGAAGCGAATCACGTGATCCGGGCGACCACGAACACGCGCCGGAACGGAAAGTACGTGATGCCGTCCGGCCGCCGCGGGTAGGCCTCGGCGAGCAGCGGGATGATGGCACGGCGGTACTCCTGCCACGCGGCATCATCGAGTCGACTCCTGACCTGGGTGAGCGCCGTACCGGTGATCCAATCGAGAACCGGTGTCTCACCGGTCAACTCGTGCACGTACGTGGTCTCCCACGCATCCACCACGCAACCGGCGTCGGTGAGCAGACCGGCGTAGTCCGCCGGATCGTCGACCTGATGCGCCTCCCGCCACGGCATGTCCCGAAGCGCCTCGGCGAACGCGTCACTGCGGGCGAGGGCGCGTACCGCTCGATGTGACGGCGAGTCGAAGTTCCCGGGCACCTGGAACGCCAGCCACGCACCGGCGGGCAGTTGGCCGGTCCACCGCACGATCAGCTCACGGTGGGACGGCACCCATTGCAGCGCGGCGTTCGACACGACCACATCGGTGTCGGGGTCCGGTTCCCATTCTTCGATGGCGCCGATGCGGGCGTCGACGCCCCGTTCACGGGCAGCGGCCACCATCTCGGCGGAGGAGTCCCACGCCTCCACGACCGCGTCCGGCCAGCGCCGCGCCAACGTCTCGGTGAGGTTGCCCGGGCCGCAGCCCAGGTCGACCACGCGGCGCGGGGCCCGCGCACCGACGCGCGCCACCAGTTCGTAGAACGGGCGTGCCCGGTGATCTGCGAAATTCAGGTACGTCTCGGGATTCCACACCGGGCCGATTCTGCTCCTCCGCGGGCAAGCTGACATCATCGCTGATGATGGACGAGATCGCAGCGGTGCGCGGTATCTGGTCGGAGCTCGGCCTGCCGGGCATCATCGACGTGCACACCCACTTCATGCCGAAGAACGTCATGGACAAGGTGTGGCAGTACTTCGACAGCCAGGGCCCGCTCATCGGCCGGGAGTGGCCGATCACCTATCGCGCCGACGAACAGCAGCGCCTGGCGACGCTGCGCGAATTCGGGGTGCGGCGGTTCACGTCGCTGGTCTACCCTCACAAGCCCGACATGGCCGCCTGGCTCAACCAGTGGGCGCGTGAGTTCGGCCGCAACACACCGGACTGCCTGGCAACCGCCACGTTCTATCCCGAGGAGCAGGCCGGGCGCTACGTCGCCCAGGCGATCGACGAGGGCACGCAGATCTTCAAGGTGCACATCCAGGTGGGCGCGTACGACCCCAACGATCCGTTGCTGGACGAGGTGTGGGGCCTGATCGAGGACGCGGCCGTTCCCGTGGTGATCCACTGCGGTTCCGGTCCGGCGCCCGGCGAGTACACCGGGCCGGCACCGGTGGAGAAGCTGCTGGCCCGCCATCCGCGCCTGGTGCTGATCGTCGCGCACATGGGAATGCCCGAGTACAGCGAATTCCTCGGCCTGGCCGAGAAATACGACTCGGTCCGGCTCGACACCACGATGGCGTTCACGCCGTTCGCCGAAGCCATGACCCCGTTTCCCGTCGCCGACCGAGGCCGGCTGTACGCCATGGGTGAGCGCATCCTGTTCGGCAGCGACTTCCCGAACATCCCCTACGGCTACGCCGACGCGCTGCGGCACACGATGGACCTGCCCGGCATCGATGACACCTGGCGTCGCAATGTGCTGCACGACAACGCCGCCCGGCTGTTCGGCCTCGACGGAGCCTGAGCCTCACAGGCGGTTCGCAGCCTGCTCGGGCACGGTATGCGCATGACGACCTCGCGGCGCGAGCGCGTGGGCCTGGCAACCCTTTTGACTGTCACCGCGGCGCTGTATCTGTGGCATCTGTCGAGCAACGGCTATGGCAACGATTTCTACGCCGCCGCCGCGCAGGCCGGGGCGCAGAGTTGGTCGGCCTGGTTCTATGGTGCGCTCGACGCGCACGACTTCATCACCGTGGACAAACCGCCCGCGGCGCTGTGGATCACCGGCCTGTCGGTTCGGTTGTTCGGGATGAGCCCGTGGTCGGTGCTGGTTCCGCAGGCGGTGATGGGTGTCGCGGCGGTTGCGGTGCTGTATGCCACCGTGCGTCGCACGCTGACCGGCACGCCCCAGGCCGCGGCAGGTGCCTTGTTGGCCGGTGCCGTCCTGGCCCTCACCCCGGCAGCGGCGTTGATGTTCCGGTTCGACAATCCCGACGCGCTCTTGGTGCTGTTGTTGGTCGCCGCGGCCTACTGCGTGACCCGCGCGATCGAGTCTGCCTGCGTGTGGTGGCCGGTGGCGGCCGGCGCCGCGCTGGGTGCGGCGTTTCTCACCAAGATGCTCGAGGGTTTCGTCGTCGCACCGGCTTTCGCGCTGACGTATCTGTTCCTCTCGTCAGCCACCTGGCCGCGACGGGCCGGCCATCTGCTTGCCGGGACGACGGCGCTCGTGCTCACGGCCGGGTGGTGGATCGTGGCGGTGCAACTCATCCCGCCCGGTGAGCGGCCCTTCATCGGTGGGTCGACCGACGACACCGAACTCGAGCTGGCATTGGGTTACAACGGGATGGACCGCATCGTCGGCAGCGGGCGCACCACCCACACCGGCATCGCCCGGATGTTCACCGGTGAATTCGGCATCGAGATCGCGTGGTTGCTGCCGACCGCCGCGGTCGCCGTCGTGTTCGGTGTCCATCTCGCATTGCGGCGCCGCCTTCCCCGTTCGCAGCTGGCCGCACTGCTGATGTGGACCGCGTGGTTGCTCGTCGCGACAGCCGTGTTCGGCTACATGCGCGGCATGGTGCACGCCTACTACACCGTGGTGCTCGCGCCGGCCATCGGTGCGCTGATCGGCTGTGCTGCCGTGTGGGGATGGCAGCGCCGCGTGCATGTCGACGGACGTGCCGGGTTGTCGGCCATGGCGGTATCGGCAGCGCTCGGCGCCGCAGTGCTGCTGCACCGCACCGGCTTTGAGTCCCCACGCGCACTCGCCGCGATCGTCGGTGCCGCATCGGTTGCCGCGCTGGGCCTGTTGGCCGGCCGACGGTTCGCACGTGCGGCCGGCGTGCTGGGCATCGGCGTGGCACTTCTGCCCACCGCAGGATTCACGGTGGCCACCGTGATGACGCCGCATCACGGAAGCCAACCGCTGGCGGTCCAGCAGACCCGAAACGGCGGCTGGGTGGACGATCTGGCGTCGAACCGGGATCTGGCACACCTGCTCGCGACGGCCACCACACCGTGGTCGGCCGCCACCAACGGTTCGCAGGCGGCCGCGGCTCTGGAGGTCGCGTCTGGGACCTCCGTGATGGCTGTCGGCGGGTGGCGCGGAGATCCGGTGCCGACGCTGCCCGAGTTCATCGACGACGTGCGGGCCCGACTCGTCACGTTCTACGTCGAGGCGGGCCGGCCGCAACACGGCGCGGTGATTCGCAGCGCCAACCAGACCAGGGCACACACGCGCGAGATCGCCGATTGGGTCGCAGCGCATTACGCGGGTGTCAGGTTCGGATCGTCGACCGTCTACCGGTTGCTGTGATCCGTCGACACCGGGATCGTGCAGCTGTCCGGTGTCGCACTACGTGTGCGCCGAGGTCGCGTGCTCGGCGGCCCACCGGGCGATGCTCTGCGCGTACAACGGCGTCTCTCGCTCACAGTGTCGCCCTGACGCCTCCTGCCGGGCGGCCGCGGCTTCAGCGAAGGTCTGCCCCTGGGCGGCGATGAATTTCAGGAAGTCCTCGGTGGGATGGGAGGTCACCGTGTTGGTGTAGCGGCACCGTTCATCGTCGATTCGCTCCATCAACAGCTCCCAGATCACCTGCGTCGTAGTCCAACCCGCCGGGGTGAGGACGTCCGACAGCGACACCATCTTGCAGTAGTGCGGTTGCGCGACTTCGAAGCGATACTGCTGCACCACCAACCCGGTGCCGATCATCTCGACGTTCACCGACATCGGCGTGCCATCGTCGTCAACCGTGTATCCGGCCGCCTTATGGTCGGGCGGTGCACATCGTTGGTACTCGTGTGTGGGCAGAGTCTTCAGCCACTGTGCGATGTCCACATGGTCGAAGTCCGCCTTGACCTCCGCCGTGAATTTCGCATGCGAGAGCACCAGGTCATCGCGAACATTTGCGTTCATTGTCGCCTCCTCCGGTTCTGCTACGTCAGGAAATGCGGCCGCAACCTAACAACGTTCGGCGCACCGAAACGGTGCTATGCGTCAACTGTGACTTAGCTGGACGTTCGCTGAACCACCCGGAGACCCCCGTGTTCCCCTACCGGTGAACCACGCGACCCGACCCGCGAGATGATTTGCCTTACAGCTGTATGCCTTAACGGACTAACACTTGTAAGTCTAGATTTCGGGCCATGCATGAGATCGCTTGGCCGGCCGAGTACACGCCGGGCACCACTGACAACTTCATATCGAACGAGGTCATCGCCGGAAGTCTGACCGCCGCAGACATCTGGCCTTTCCTCATCGATTCGTCGAAGTGGGCGAGCTTTTACGACAATGTGGCCGATTTCGCGTACGCCAACGGCAAGGGCCCCGGGCTCGCCGTCGGGCTGCGCTTCAGTTTTGTGACGTTCGGATCTCGGCTCAACGCCGAGGTCGTCGAACTGCAGGGCCCCGGCGAAGGAAGCCCCGGCCGTCTCGCTTGGCGCGGATGGAACGACGCAGACGATGCGAAGACCAAGATCTCCGTCTACCACGCCTGGCTGATCGAGGACCTTCCGGGCCGACGCGTCCGGGTGCTCACGCAGGAATCCCAGATCGGCGAGCTGGCTGCGCAACTCGCGACCCTGCGGCCAAGTCCCATGCTCGTGCGCCACCAGGACTGGGTCGACGGTCTGGTCGGCGCCGCGAGGTAACCACATCACATGCCGAAGAGCCAGCGAGATATCAATCCGCGCGGAAAGGGCGGCCAACTGCGCGACGAGATATTGCATGCGGCGGGCCGGCTACTGGAGAGTTCTTCCCGAGACGCAATCACGTTGCGAGGAATCGCGCGTGAAGCCGGGATCGCGGCACCGTCCATATACGTTCACTTCGCCGATCGCGACGCAGTCATCGACGCTGTCGTCACGCAGGCGTTCCACGTCCTCACCACAGCATGCGAATCGGCATATGCGACAGCGGAGGCATCGGGAGCCGCCAAGGTCCGCGCCGTATGCGCGGCATACGTTCGTTTCGCCAGCGAGCACCCCGCCGAGTACCGAACGCTCTTCGATTCTCCGCGTCAGGTGGTGGCCGACAAGGCCGATCTGCCGAACGCGACCGGCCAAGCGCACGATGCGGGTCTTGCAGCGTTCCGACCGCTCGCCGATGCGCTGGCAGCCGCGGTCGAAGACGGGTCAGCGGTGAGTGCCGATCCTGAACTGGATGCCCAGGCGCTCTGGTGTGGCGTGCATGGATTGCTCATGTTGTTGTCGGCCGCGCCGACATTCCCATGGCGCGATGCGTCGATGCTCATCGAGCGACTCGTCGTCGCGCTCGCCGGTCTGCGAACGTGATCACCTCGTCGACGACCGCAGTGGACGGGCCCATCCCCTACGCCGGATGACCCGCTTCCTGCCGAGCGTCACGTTCGACTGACCCGAACACCACCTCGGGCAACGCGGCCGGGGTTCCGTCCAGCCGGTCGGTCGACAACGGGTTCAGTGCCGCGAGGGCGGGCCGGTGCCGGCCGCGTGCCGGGGTCAGCCCGGCCAGCGGCGCCTTGGCGCCAGGGCGGTCCTGCGTGCGCACGGCGGCGCCGACGGTGAGCAACGGCTGCGTCGGTGACCCGGTGAATTCCAGTGCGGTCCAGGTCTCCTCGGCGGGCAGACGTCCGATCTCGGCGAGTACCGCGTCGAGACGATCGTCGACCTTGACCCGATACGCCGCGACGTGACCGGCCGCGTCGGCGACCCCGCGCCACTTCTCCTTTCCGGGCACGGGCAGCGGTGTGTCCACACCATCGACGATCGTGACCGTCCAGCCCTGCTCACGCAGGTGGTCGGCGAGCCGACGCCCCACGACCTCGGTCGTGTCCTGCAACGGGATTCGCGGGGAGCGTGCCCGCAGCGCGGGCAGGTTGTCGACGGCGTCGACCGTGAGACTGACCCAGCTGCGCCTGGTGCCACCCGCGTCGCGGTGGGTGATCCGCACCTTGTCGCATTTGATGCCGTACCGGTCCAGATACCGGACCGCGATGGGCAATTGAGCGGGTGCGGCCGGGTCGACGCGCAGCACCACGGTGGCTCTCGACGGATCTGTCGAGAAGACGTCCTTGGCGCGGTTGCGCCGCACCATCGCGACGCTGCGGCCGATTCTGGTCGTCAGGAACGTGTCACCACACCAAGCCAGAAGCACGATCACCGCGGCGATCGAGACACCGAGAACCCAGCGCTCGGTGATGCTCTGCCACGGCCGGGCCAGCACCGCGGCGACGACGAAAAGGGATGCCAACGCCATCCGGGCGGTCATGTGGTCTTGTCCTTCCGACGGTAGGTGGCGTAGAACACGGCGGCGACCGCGGTTGCCAGAACTCCGGTGCCCACGAATGCGACGATCCGCGGGTTGTTGTCACGTGGTTCGGGTTCCGGCGGCGCGGCGATGGGCTTGCCCTCCGGCGCGGCCGGTCCGTCCAGCGGCACATCGGCGACGTTCCACGTGAGTGCGGCCACCGGGTCGACCAGGCCCGCGCCGATCACATTGGACGGCGACCGTGCGGCGCCCTGCGCCGTGGTGGTGAGACGGTGGACCACCTGCCGCGCAGTGAGATCGGGATACTTGCTGCGCACCAGGGCGGCCACGCCCGACACATACGCCGCCGCGTAGCTGGTCCCGTTGAGCGGCACCAACCGGTCTTGTTCGGACGGCAACGCGTTGGACAGCCCGCCGTCGGGGGCATTGCTCACCGAGACGATGTTCTCCCCCGGGGCCGCGATCCCGACCCATGGGCCGGCCATGCTGAAGCCCGATGGTTGCCCGCTCGAGTTGACCGCGCCGACCGACAGTACGTACGGCTGCCACCACGACGGGATGGACACCGAGGTGACGCCGTTCCAGTTGCGGGGATCGCCAGGGGAGCCGGACGGTAGCGGATTCGATTCACATGCGGCGCCGGTGGCGACCCCGCCGTGGTTGTTGCCCGCGGCGGCGATGATCACGGCGTCCTTCTCGAGCGCCGCATAACGCAGTGCTGCACCGAGTTCGGACTGATCGATGGTCCGGTCGGCGGGCAGGCAGGTCACCAGGGAGATGTTGATGACGCGGGCCCCCATGTCGGCCGCGCGCACCACGGCGCGCGCCAGGCTCGCGACATCGGCCGCGGCCCTGGTCTCCTCGGTGTCGGCACCGGGGGTGCGCGGCGCGAACCGCGGCGAGTTCTGCCGGATCGAGATCAGCCGGGCCTCGGGCGCCACACCGGAGAACCCGTCGGGACCGGGTTGCCCGGCGATGAGGCCGGCGACGGACGTGCCGTGTCCGTCGCAGTCGGTGAGGCCGTCGGTGGACTCGATGTAGTCGCCGCCGGCTTCGACGTTGGGCAGGCGAGGTCCGGGCTGCACACCGGTGTCGATGACCGCGACGGTCTGGCCGGCGCCACGGCTGTGCTGCCAGGCACCGGAGAGGTTGAGCGCCAACTGGTTCGGGCTCACCGCGGCCGGATCGGTGCCGGGCAGCACCGAGGTCGTGATGCACTCGCTGCGCTGCATCATCGGCTGGGCCGGACCAGCGGTTCCGGATGGCGGCGCGATCTGCGGGTCCACCTGCGGCGGGCTGACGGCGCCCGCGGAGGGGCAACCGATCAGAAGTACCAGACCGGCCGTCGCCACGACGCCCAGGCTCTTGTGGATCACCGGGGCATCACCTGTCGAGCACGAGGCTGAACAGCCCGACCAGCAGCGCCATCACGGGAATCAGCGAGGCGTCGATGCCGGTGGCGAGGAACCCGACCATCCGGCGCATCGGCAGCGAATAGGTCTCGGGCGAGGCGACGCGCGGGTTGAGCGCCGCGACGATCCACACCAGCACGAGCGCGGCCAACGCGGCCAACGCCCACAACGCGGCCTCGTACCGCTCGTCGATCACGAACGCCGCCAGCAGCGCCACGGCCAGCAGGTAGGAGTGCCCCAGCAGCCATGCCTTGCAGGTCGCCGAATCCCAGACACGGGCACGCAGCGCGGCACCGGCCGCCGCCGCGATCGCGATGTACCACGCCCACGGCGAGGCGTCGGCCGAGCCGACCAGGAACACAGAACCCGCCACGCTCAGCAGTACACCCGCGGCGATCACACCGGTCTGGTGAGACTGGCTCACCCGGACCCGGCGCGGCAGATCGGCGAGTACCGAAAGGGGCTGCGCTGCAGGCGTCGGATCACCGGGGGCCGGGATCACCGGAAGCGGGAAGCGCGCCCACATCGCGGACAGTTGCGCGGCCTGCACCGTGACCACCAGGCCGAGCAGCACCAACGCGCAGCCGACGACGTTCGAAGAGATGTCCCACAGCGAAGCGGCACCGGCGACCAGCAGCACGCCGGCCCCGGCCACGGCGGTCGCGGTGAACACCGCGACACCACGGTCGTCGGGCGAACTGGCCATGCTGATCAACGACCACGCGGCCACACCCGCGGCGGCGAGCAGCACGTTCGGCGCACCGAAATCGCCTGGGACACCGAGCGCGAACGCCGTGGCGACCGGTATGAGCGCGGTGACCGCGAGGGAGGTCGCCAGCACCGCGGACCGGTTGCGCACGGCCAGCGCCGCCACGACGGTGGCCAGCGCGATGCCGCTGACGATGAACTGTCCGAGCAGTTCACCGGTGATCAGCCGATGGGCGATCGCGAGGCCCGTACCGGCGAGGATCAGTCCGACGAGGGCGACGGCGGCACCGCGCGCGATGTGGGCGGGGCCCCATTGCCGTTCGCGGGCCGCGGAGAAGATGACCGCGGCGTCGGCGATGTCCTCAACGATGCGTGGCGCCGGTGGTCCCGCTGGGACCGCTTGCAGCGCAAGCAGATCGCCATCCACCACACCGACGGTGTCGAGCGTGGCGTCCAGGCTGAACGGTGCACCGCCGACCGGGGCCAGGCTGAGCCGCACCGGGTTCGGCGCTCCGGCCGGATCACCGGGCCGGTCACCGGTGCGATCGACGGACCCGTCGCCGCCGGGCTGCACGATGCGCTGGACCGCTGGCAGGATCTCGCGCAGTGGCAACTCGGACGGCAGGGCCATCTCGGTCAGCCGGCCACCGTCGTCTCCGGCGGCCAGCACGGCCACCCGGACGATCGGCATCACAGTGTTGTCGGACATTCCTATGCTTTCTGGCTTCTTCTCTGGAGAACTGGTTCTCGGTGGGTTGCCGCGTCTTCGTCGAAGTCGCGGATCAGCGGTTGGTCGGGGAACCATGAGCCGCTGGGGAGGGACGCGGTCAGCCGTTCGATCGCCATGGCGATCGCGTCGGGACTGCCTGCCGTGAAGGTCGAGATCCACTCCCCGTCGAACGCTTTCGTCGGGTGAACCAGTATCCGACCTTGTGGGGTGTCGATGATGCTGACTCCCACCTGGGTGGTGACCCGGTGGCCGTCGCGATGCTCGCCCGCGACGATCTCGACGTAGGTGCGTCGGCCATCGAACACCGACTCCACCAGAGGTCTCGCCGAGGCTGGGACCCCGAGGAATCCCAGCACCTCGGCCGGCGGCGTGCCGTTGCGGATCTGTTCGTCGGCGCGCGCGCCCGCCGCGGCGGGCAGCGCGAAGTCGTCGATCCTGGCCGGCTTCCTCTGCGAGAGCCCAACGGTGAGCACCGGCACCAGCGCGTGCTGGTGACCGATGTCCATCGCGGTGAACGTGATCAATTGCGCGTTGCGCAACGCGACCACGGCGCGCCCCGAACGGCGAGCGACGATGCCGCGCAAGAGATCACCCGGACCCGACACGAACCGCAGATCCAGCCACTGCGTCGCGCGGCACACCGTCGTGATCCACTGTGCAACACGGGGATCGACCTCACCGGCGGAGTTGAGCACGCCCATCCGGGTCAGTTCTGCGGACTGCTCGGTGGCGAACGCCGCCCTCTGCGATTGATCGCTGTACGGCGGCGTGATCGCCAACACCCACGGGAACGCCCCGATGCCGAGCACATCGGCGATGTACCAGGCCTGGTCGGTGGTCAACTCAACGGCGTTAGGCCCCACGATGATCCGACATCATCCCCACTTGGCGCCTTCAGCCTGGTCACGGGCGCTCATGGCCATGGTGTTCTGCTCGTGCGTGGCCGCCATCGCACGGTAGGCCCGCACGAGTTCCTCCATGGCCTGGTTCCACTGCGCCTGCCACGCCTGGTAGGTCATACCGGTGTCACCCTGCCACGCACCGGCGAGTGCGTGCTGCTCGGCGGCGATGTCGGCGCCGACCGCGTGCAGCGCACCCGAGTAGGTGTTCATCTCCGCGGCATGCGCGAGCATGGCCGGGTAGTTGTACATGATCTGGGACATGAAATCTCCTGGGGTCGCTGGGGTTCGATCAGATGCCGGTGTAGGTGCTGGCCGCGGCGGCGTCCTGAGCCACATACGACGAGGCCGCGTCGCCGATGTTGAGCTGCGCGATGTCGAGCAGCGCGTTGACCTTGGCCGAGACCTCCACGAACCGCGCGTGCGCGGCCTGGAAGGCCGCGGAGGCCTCACCCATGTGGAATGCCTGCGACGACATGGCGGCCTGCTCGGCCTGGGCGATGGTGCTGCGCATCAGCGCGGCCTTGGCACCGAAGTTCGCCTCTGAGGCGACCAACTGGGGAATGTGGGCATCGAGAAGACTCATGGTTGTTTCCTTTCGAAGGTGATGGTTCCGGGACTCCTGAGCGGTCTGATCAGCTGCGCGGACCCCCTTCCTGATCTTCGGGATTCGGTTTCGGGTTCTCGTCGCGGTCCCACGAACCGGGCAGCATCGGGGTGACGGGTCGGTCGTCGAAGGTGTCACCGCTCAGAGTGGTCAGCCCGGCCGCGGTGACATCGGGCTTGTTCACGGTGCCGGTGAATCCCATTGCGCCTGCCCCCCGTTCGGAGGCACGTACGCGTGGCTGGGGACGCGGCTCCGGATCAGGTTCGGTGGGTTCGTAATCCATGTAGGCGTCGGCGTAGCCGCGTTCCTCGATCTGGGCGCCTTTCTTGCGCCGCCGCTTGCGCCGCGCCGCGAGTGATGCCGCGACACCGGAGGCGGCGGCCGGGATTCCCGACGCAGGGGCGGAAACCTGCGACTTGTCCCGCAGCGTCGGCGTGAAGCCCTCACTCGGATCCCGGTTGGCCACCGCGTACGGCACGAATGCGGCGGCGGCGGGCGCCGGGGCGGCGACGGTGGTACCCGCCGGTGCGGGGGCGGGTGCCGCCGTGGTGGCGGTCGGCCCGGGCACACCCGCCGGTGAGATACCCACCGGCAGCGGCGATTCGTTGCGCGGCGCCGACGCGGCCGCGGGCGCCTCACCGTCGGCGGGCAGCTCTGCGGGTGGCTTCATGACGTGGTCGATCAGCAGTACCAGTCCGGTGATGCCGAGTGCTGCCAGCGCCGGGATGAGGAAAGGCGAAGCGAAGATCATGGCCCAGGTCGGCCAGCCGACGAGGTTGGTGAACACCTGATAGGCCACGGCCGAGAGCAACGGACCCCACGTGCCCCAGGCGCCGACCGGGTCCCGCAGGAAGTCGTTGAGGAGCTTGCTCAGGTTGCCCAGGGGATCCTTGAGGAAGTCGATGATCTCCTGGCCACCGGGCACTCCCTGCAGATACTGGTTGAGCAGGTCCGAGAGGAAGTTCGAATTGTCCAACGCCGCACCGGAATCGGAGGCAGTGGCCTGCCCGGACATCTGCTGCGCGCTCGCCAAGGCCATGCCCGCCTCGCCGACACCGGGTTTGAGCAGAAACGGTGCTGGTGTGCTCACCGGCGTCGCGGCCACTGCGGCACCGGAGACGGCCTGGTAGGTGCTCATCGTGGTGGCCGCCTGGATCCACATGCGCACGTAGTCGGCCTCGTTGAGCGCGATCGGAATCGTGTTGATCCCGAAGAAGTTCGTCGCCACCAGGATGCCGTGCATGGTGTGGTTCAGCGCCAACTCGGCCATGGTCGGCATGGTCGCCAGCGCTGTCGTGTAGGCCGCTGCCGCGGTCTCGTGCTGAACCGCCGCTGCTGCGCTGTTGGCGCTCTGCTGAGCCAACCACGCCAGATACGGTGCATGGGCGGCGACGTACTGCTCAGAGCTGGGGCCCTCCCAGGAACCGGCTTGCACCGAGCTCAGCACGCTGGTCAGTTCGGCTGCTGCCGTGGCGTATTCGGTGCTCAACGACTGCCATGCCCCCGCGGCGGCCAGCAGCGACCCGGGGCCTGGACCGCTGGACAGCAGCGACGAGTGCACCTCCGGGGGCAGAGCCATCCAGATAGGGGCGGTCATGTCAGAGACCGCGTGCGGTCAGGTACGACGCGGCCGCCTGCGCATCACCGGTGGCATAGCTGACACCGGACTCGCCGACGCCCACACCGGAACGACCGAGCTCTTCGACGCCCTGGGCCGCCACCGCCGACTGCTGCGCCCCGTTGACGCTGAATCCCGCAGCGGTCTGCAGCGAAACCGCATCGGCTGCAGGCGGGATCACCGTCGAGATCATCGGGGCGGCAGCGGCGTGTGCAGCCGCCAGCCGCGCGGTGAGCGCCTCGACGGCCGCACTTGCCGCCGTGAGGCCTTCCGGAACTACACGCAGTGTCATCGGTATTCCCCTCCTCGGTTGTGATTCCCGTCGATGCCGTTGTTTCCGGTGTATCCGCTCAGCGCCGCATCTCCGCCGAGCGGGTTGACCAGCTGGATGTGGTCGGGAGTGTCGCTGTCGGTCAGCAGCAGACCGCGGCCGGCCGGGAACCGGGCGAATCGGTGGCCCCGGATCTTGCCGCTGTCGGCCGGATTGCCCGACAGCATCAGCGTGGTGGCCTGCAAGTCGTTGAGGCGACGCAACAGCGGTGCGGTCATCACCGCGTGGGCCGAACCGGTGGCGCGTGCGGTGACGATGACGCGCAAACCGAGATCGGAGGCCTCCGCGAGCAACCCGACGACGTTCGTCCATGGACGCTGCCCCACGAACGGCCCGCTCATCGCCGGGGTGTCCGGGATCTGGTCCACGTCGTCGATGATCAGGTAGTGCGTGTGGCCGGTGTACGTCCACCGGCTCAGCTCCTGCGGGCTCAGACCGGCAGGCGGGCGCCGCTTTTCGATCAGCGCTGACAGGCCGAGCATCGCGGGCAGCACGCGGTCGATGTTCGCGGTGTACTCGTTGTCGGGGAACAGCGGTTCGTCGACCAGGTGCAGCCTGCGGTCGATCACCGTGAACGCGACCTGGTCGGGGGTCGAGTTCTCCCGCACGGTGCGGATGATGTGCCGCAGCAGCGTCGTCTTGCCCGACTTCGAGTCGCCGAGCACCATGAGCAGCGGGTGGTCGGCGAAGTCGACCGCCACTGGTGCCAGGTCCTCTTCGCGCTGACCGATGACCACCGTCTCCGGCGCCGGGTACAGCGGTGCCAGCGCGGCGGGCGACAGGTCGGTGGGCAGCAGGCGCACCGGCGGTGCGCTGACGCCCGGGTACCGCGCGTTGATGACCGCGATGTCGCTCAGCGCGGGCTCGGCGAACAGGAAGTGTTCGGCGGCCATGGTCAGGCCACGGCCCGGCTGATCGGCCGGCACCGAATCAGCAGGCCGGCGAAGGGCACCCGCGACACGGACAATACTGTCGTGCGAATCGTGCAACTTGAGCTCGAGCCGTAGACCGAGGCCGTCGCGCATCGCCAACGGCACCTCCAGCCAGTTCGGCGTGGTCACGACGACGTGGATCCCGTAGGCCAGGCCGCTGTTCGCCAACTCGGTGACCTTGGCCAACAACGGATTACGCGTGTTGAAGGTGTCGGTGTTGTCGCGGCTGAACGCGTACAGATTGTCGATCACCAGGAACACTTCGCCGTAGCCATCGTCGTAAACGGCCTTGCGGTTGACCGCGCCCTGGCGCTGACGCGCCCGCAGCAACTGCTCGAGCTCGCCGAAGGTGCGGCGGATGCGCTCGGGCTCCAGCGGCGTCGCGACGCTGCCGACGTGCGCCAGATCGGCGAGGTTCGCGAGTTTACCGCCGCCGTAATCGAGGCAGTAGAAGGTGATCTCGCGCGGCGAGTGCAGCGCGGCCGCGGACAGGATGAACGTCTGCAGCGCGGTCGACTTGCCGGATCGCGGGCCGCCGTGGATGAGCACGTTGGCGGCCGCGGTGTTCGCGTCGTACATCAGGATGTCGCGACGCATCTCGAACGGCTTGTCTATCTCGCCCAGCGGCCAGCGCAGCTCACCCGGTTCGACGTCGACACCGGCCAGCACGTCGGCGAGCGCGACGGGTTCCTCCAGCGGAGGCAGCCACAGCTGCGGGGCCTTGGGGCCGTAGGCCGCCAGCTGGTCGCCGATGGTCGCGATGAGCTTTCGGGGTGGCGCCGTGTGCACCTCGACGTCACCCGTGGCGATCACGGTGTCGGGCTCGGGCTCGACGCGTCCTGCGGTGAACAGCTGCGGCTGCGGAAGCGCCCGCACCACGATCGACCTCTCGGCGCGCGGCGGATCGTAGATGCCGTCGACGTAGGTGCTGCGGAACTTGATCGGCACCGCTCCGGGCGCGGGCACCAGGAAGCCCTCGCCTTTGTGCTCGCGGCCGGACTCGATGTGGTAGGCGTCCTCGACACCGATGATCTGCCGCGAGATGCTCGGACTCGCAACCTTCAGACCGATGCGGTACGAGGTGTTCTTGTCGATGTCCTTGATGCGGCCCACGTCCAGCGTCTGCGACGCGAACAGGATGTGGATCCGGAACGAACGACCCTTGCGTGCGACATAGTCGAAGAGGTCGGCGTACTCCGGGTGGTCGGCGAGCATGAGCGTGAACTCGTCGGCGACCACGAACAGCGTCGGCATGGGCGGCAGGTCGTGCCCCGCCGCGATCGCGGCTTCGTACTCGGTGACCGAGTTGAACGCGCTGCCCTGCACCCGGCGGCCGGCTTCCTTGAGGATCTGCTCGCGCCGGGCCACCTCACCGCGCAGTGTGTCGGCGAACCGGTCGGCCAGCGAACGCTTCTCGGCCATGTTGGAGATGACCGCCACCACCTGCGGGAAGTTGCGGAAGATGTCCGCGCCGGCCTCGCCCTTGAAGTCCGCATAGATCACGATCAGGCGGTCCGCTGGGTGGGTGGTCAACAGCGACAACAGGATCGACATCAGGGTCTGGGACTTGCCAGAACCCGTCATACCGATCATCAGGCCGTGCGGGCCCATACCGCCTTCGGCCTCGTCCTTGAGGTCGAAGTACAGCGGTTCACCGGTCGAGGTGACGCCGATCGGGACGCGGAGCTCCTCGTCGCGCGGCCGCGGTGCCCACAGGCTTGCCACGTCGAGCGCGGACGCATCGGGAATGCCGAGCAGCGTCGTGAACGTCGCACCCCCGGTCGCCGTCGAGCGGATGTAGCCGGGGTTGGAGTCCCACCGCGACAGGCGTCTTGCGATGTGCGCGGCCTCGGCCGCCGACATCGAGTCCGCCTTGTCGACGTAGGGCTGCCAGCCGCCGACCTGCCAACGCTCGACCCGACCGTCGACGACCCGCAGGATGGGTCGCTCGGGATCCGGGTACTGCTCGCGGTTCGGCAGTTCGGTGACGCGGTGGATCACCGTGACACCGGTCAGGCCGGGCTTGCGGGCGATGTCGTCCGGATCGGCGCCGGGATCGTCGAGCACCACCAGCAGATGTTTGAGGACCGCGTCCGCCTCGGCGGGGAACAGCGGCCGGTCGGCCAGGGCGGGGGCCAGCCGCTCACGCAGTTCTGCGACGGTCGTGGTCAGATACCGCGCCGGTCCGACACCGTCGGCCTCATTCGGGATGTCCACGTGCGGAAGCCATTTCAGCCACGACCAGTCGTCGGACTCCAGGTCGGGAGCGGCCACGGCCACGCCGAGCATGGTCGGGTCGTGCCAGGTGACGGCCTGCGTGATCCAGGCCCGGATCGCGGCGCGGACCTCGCCGGCCTCGCCGACCACGGTGATACGGGCCAGTTTGGCGACGTCGATGCCGGTGGGTGCGTCACGCACGGTGCGCTGCACATCGAGCAGGCCGCGCAGGGTGCTGTGGGCAACCGGCTCCAGGTCGATCTCGTCGGCGGTGTCCTTGACCCGCAGCGCGGCGTCGAGCGGCACGTCGTGGCGACCGGCCCGCAGCACCAGGAAGTCGCGGTCCCGCGGATCTCGCTCCCACTGCCTGCGCGTGCCGGGGATGGTCGCGAGCACTTCGGGTTCGGGATGCGACCACTCGAGCGCCGCGCGCTGCTCGGCGGCGTGCGCGCGCACGTTGTCGCGTACCACCGACAGGTACCGCAGGTAGTCGGCACGTTCGGCGTCGACCTCCTCGGTGCGCATCTTGTTGTCACCACCCCGGTAGAGCGCGGTGGCGGCCAGCAGCAGCACGAACGGGAAGAACAGCATGGTCGGCGAGATCAGCCGCATGCCGGTGGCGAACAGCGCCACGATCATGCCGACGATGAGGATCACGATCAGAAAGGGCAGCACCCGGCGCAGCAGCGACGGTGGCACCACACGCGGAAGCTGCGGTGGCGGTTCGATCGTGATGGTGCCCTTGCGGGTCGTGGGTGGCGCCAGCCGACGCTGGTGCTCGAAGATGAGCCTGCTCATCGGGCGGCCTCCATACGCGCAGAGTTCGGGTTGGTCGACAGGGCGTCATGCGCGACGAGCGCGTCACCGCGGGACAGGGTGGGCCCGGCCGCGAACTGCGACAGCACCGACCACGGGATCGGCAGCGCCGGCGTGGAAAGGCCCAGTGCCGCGAGCGTTTTGTCATCACCGGCGGTTTCGATGCCGTAGCGCACCCCGGTATCGCTCACCCAGAACACCGAACCTGCGGTCGGTGAGCCCGGTTCGGCTCCTACCGTCTGCACGAAGTATCCGGTGCCCGGTGCCAGCGCGACGCGGTTGGCGGCGCCGCCCGCGCCAGCACCGACCAGGCCGACGGTGCGCAGGCCTTCGGGCAGCGGCAGCGCCGCACCCGAGAGCACCGACAGGGAACTCTCGGTGGCATCGGCCGGTTTGGTCCAACGCGCGCACGTCACCGGATCGGCCGAGGCCTCGACGAGGGTCACCGGGTTGTTGGGGTAGGCCGACGTGTCCAGGGCGCGCGAGGACGGCGTGCGGGCAACCTCGTCGGGACCCAGCCGCGGCGGTTGGGCGAAGCCGTGCGAGTTGGTATTGCGCAGGATCGACGCCAGCACGGGCGAAATCGGCTGCAGCCCATCGGAGAGCACCGCGTAGTAGCGAGCGGTGTTGTCGGCGTCGTAGGCCACCACGACGGCGCCGACCGGCACCGGCTGCGACAGCTCGAACTGCGGTGCGGCACCGGCATCGGGGATCACCGGCGCGGCGAGCGCAGGTGCGGCGGGTATCGCGTTGAACAGCCCGGCCGCGATGGGCCGCGGCGACGGGATCTGACCGCCGAGACCGAGCGCGTCGGTCACGGCGCGGTCGGCGAGGTTGATCGGGCTGCGCTTGCCGTCCCACAGCAGCCAATCGCCGGGGTACGGTTCGGCGTCGCTGTGCACCAGGACAGCGTGATCGGGCTCCAGCGGGACGGCACGCTCACCGCCGACGCCCGCCGGGCCGGCGATCACGGTCACGCCGATGTCGGCTCCGCCGACGGAATCGCACACCGTCCAGTCCGCGTCGGTCGCGGCGTTTCGCACCATCCGCTCCGGCGCGCCGGGAATGCCGAGCAGGTTGCCACGCGGGAACTTGTCGATCTCGGATGTCTTGACCAACGTGGGGTTGTCCGGCGAGCCGGAGATCAGGCGGGCCGAGGTGAGGTTGAGCACCGGGTGCAGCTGTTCGCCGACCCGGACGTACAGCGCCGAAGTCGACCGGTCGGCGAGGATCTCGTTGTTGCCCGGCACTCCGCCGGGGCGGAACAACGAGAAGATGAAGCAGCCGACGAGGCCCGTGACGAGGATCAGCGCACCGGTGAGCACGGCCCGGCTCTGTGTCCGCAGGGGGTCTACGAGCATGCGGGTGTCGTGCAGCGCGACACCGGAAGCGATGCGGCGCATGACGAATCGCCAGCCGCTCACCTGGTGGCGGGTGACGAACCCGCGGCGGTACCGCACGCCGTCGGGGTTCTCGTTGACCGGGGTGCGTGAACTGAACGAGCGCCGGTCTTCCGGGTTGACGGGCCCGGTCATGCCGGCACCGTCAATCCGAGGCCGCGCAGCAGCGGGGCGGCCGATCTCTGAACGTCACCGGCGGTGATCGTCATCATTTCCTCGTCGGTGAAATCGTCTTGGTCGGAATGGTCGAGGCGGTATTCGCGCTCCTCCTCCGAGCGTTCGACCAGGTTGCGGACGAAGCGGCCGTTACCGGCGATGTCGAGGCTGCGGCGCGGCACACCGTTGGCGTCGGGCGTGGTGGCCTCCGCCAGGTAGCCGAACAACCGCTCCATCTCGTCGTGCGCGGCCTTCTCGAACGTGCTGTCGCGCTTCTCGGCCATCCGCTCGGCGATCTCGACGAGTTCGGACGACGAGTACGACGGGAAGTCGATGCTGCGCGTGAAGCGCGAGCGCAGACCCTCGTTGGTGTCGAGGAACATGTCGAGGTCCTTGCGGTAACCCGCGACGATCACCACGAGGCGGTCACGGTCGTTCTCCATGCGGGCCAGCAGCGTGTCGATGGCGACCAGACCGAAATCGTTCTTGGCGCCCGTGGACACCAGCGCGTAGGCCTCGTCGAGGAACAGCACACCGTCGAGCGCGCTGTCGATGATCGCGTTGGTCTTGGCTTCCGTCTCACCGATGTGTTGGCCGATCAGGTCGGCGCGGTGCACCTCGCGGACCGTCTCCTTCTTGAGAAGCCCGAGGCCGCAATAGATCTTGGCGACGACGCGTGCGATCGTGGTCTTGCCGGTGCCGGGTGGCCCGGCGAACACCAGGTGGTTGGTGCGCTGCGCGACGGCCAGTCCGCGTTCCTGACGCCGGATGGACATGGCCACCGAGCTCTTGAGTCGCGCGACCTGAAATTTCACTTCTTCCAGGCCGATGAACTCGGCGAGTTCGGCTTCGGCCTCGAGCAGCAGGTGGGCCTTGCGTTCCTTGGCGCCCGGGTCGACGAACTCCGCCTCACTGGGCTCGGTCTCGGGATCCCACGGGTTCGAGCGGGCCTCGATACGCGCGGACGTGGTGGTGACGAGCCCGAATGACGTGTCCAGCAGGGCCTCTTCGACCTGCGCGTTCTCGGGGTGTGCGGCGAACAGGTCCTGCAGCACCTCGGTGGCCTCGTCGTCCTCGCCCTGACCACGCAGGGTGAGGGCCTTGGCCAGCGTGCCGTCGACGGCGGCCACCTCGATCGGTCCGGACGGCTCCTCCAGGTACGACATCGCGGGTGCGAGCATCCCGAGCCGGGCCAGGGCGATGCCCAGGGTGGTGCGCACGGCGTGCGACGTCACGTCGTCCAGCGACGGCAGGGTGACCACCGGGGTGAGCAGCCGCACGACGTCCGACCAGCGCTGGGCGCGATGGTTGATCGCGACCTGCAGCCATTTCGCGTCGAAGAATTCCGGGCGACGCGTGATGACCTCGCCGACCAGCTGGTCGGCGTCGGCGAACTCACCGGACTCGTAAAGCCTTGCCGCATAAGCAAGTTGGAAGTCGTCCGGCTCGGTGGCCCGGAATTGCAGATACAGCCCGGTGTCGTAGGTGAAGCCCAGCTCTCCGGCCGCGAGGCCGATCTCGCGCTGCAGCACGCCTGCGGTGGCCACGGTGCGCCACACCGCGTCGACGACCGTCGGGGTCACCTCACCGGCGGCCGCCAACCCGATCCAGGCGTCGCACTGGTCGTGTGCCAGGTGCGTCAGACCGGCGAAACCGGCGCGGGCGGCCTCGAGGTCGGCGGGTCGCTGGCGATCGTTGACCGTCAGGCCGAGCGCACGACAGCAGGTGGCAAAACGACTGACCACATCGCGGTCGATCCGGGGCGCTCCGTGAGGCGGAGCCGCAAGCGTGTCACTTCCCATATGCGTGCGCGGGAGCAACTACGCCCCCGCCTCTCTCCCTTATGTATGCCTAAGCTAACTTTCGCTGAAGTTAGCATTACATAAGTTAACTGTCGAGACGCACAGTGGGACTCTGGGCCGTGAACCGGCTCACCCCTTGTAGGCCCACACCAGACTGATGGTGCCCGTCATCTGGGCGGCCTCGGAATCAGGGGGCGGGACAGGGCGGCCGACCTCACGTAAATACTCATTCAGCGGCGTGGTCGACGCGGTCCACCCACGCGCGGAGAACCACTGCTCCCCCGGTGCGCACTGCTCGTTGAAGACCAGCGAAAAGAAGGAGTTCGGGTCGCCCGAGGCGCGAGCCTCGGCCCGTTTGACCTCGAACGCACCGGCGGGCATGGGCGCCGATTCCTCGATCGCGACGAAGCTGCCCGGCGCCGCGAGGCGGTCGATCCCGGCGAACAGCTGTTCCTGCGCGGCGCCCGGCAGATAGATCAGCAGTCCCTCGGCGATCCACGCCGAGGACTGCGACGGGTCGAACCCATTTGCTCGAAGCGCGGCAGGCCAGTCATCTCGCAGGTCGATCGCCACCTCGCGGCGCTGCGCGGTCGGGACCGCGCCATGGCGTTGCAGGGTGTCGCGCTTGAACTCGAGCACCTTCGGCAGGTCGAGTTCGTAGACCACGGTGCCGTCGGCCCATGACAGCCGGTAGGCCCGCGAGTCCAGTCCCGCGGCCAGCACCACGACCTGGCGCACCCCGGCGTCGGCGACCCTTCGGAAGTACTCGTCGAAGAACCTGGTCCGGGCACCCTGGAAGTTCACGAAGTCCGCGCCGAACTCGGTCTGCAGCGGGTGGTCTGGATCGGTGCCTTCCACAGCGTCGAGCCAGTCGCCACCGGCCGCCCGGCAGAACACCTCGGCGTACGGATCGACGGCAAGCGGATGCGGCTTGCGCGCCTCCAAAGCCCTTGAGGCCGCGACGAACAGCGCCGTCTGGCCGACGCTGGTGGTGATGTCCCAATGATCGTTGTCCGTACGCACCCGCGTGAGGGTACGCCGCGAAACTGGGAACTAGACCAACGGACGACCGGTGCGGATCCGCCAGTCCAGATCCTTGAGCAGCAGGTTGAACGGGAACGCCCGCACCGGAGCCGGCAGCAGGTTGTTGACGGTGCGCAGCACCGCGATGAGCCGGTCGAAGCGCTGCTGGCGCTTCTCGTCCCAAGGCAGCCGCATCTCGTCGCGGAACCGCTGCGGCAGAAACCCGGTGGTGATGAGCAGCGCGATGTTGTCGAGGCGCTCCTGGATGAACCGCGGCAGCCTCGTGGCCTTGGGGCGTCCCGCCGCAATCGGATACAGGTAGGCGCGCACGGTGTCATCGATGTGCACCTTCTCGAGCTGTTCGGCCCAGTACTCGTCGAACGCCGCCCGGTCTTTTGGCCACATCTCGGCGGGCACCTGCAGCGTGGTGCCCATCGTGACACTGTCCCGATAGTGGCGGTCGGCCGTCTCCTCGTCCATGTCACCGACGAACATCCGAAACACGTCGACACCGCCCTTGTAGAGGCAGGCCGCCACCCACAACTGCAGGTTCTTGTCGAACGCGTTGTACTGCACCGGGCTGCTCTCGGTTGAGTACACCTGTGCGTGCGCCTTGTTCACCGCCCGGCGGAACGCGGCCTTCTGCTGTTCGGTGCCTCGCGTGGCGACCGCGAGATACGTGAAGGTGGTCCTGGCGCGCTTCACCGGGTGCAGATCGGTGCGGCCGCTGTCGACGCGGCTCTCCACGACGCCATAACCCACGCCCGGATTGGCCAGCTGCATGATGACGTTCGCAGGCCCGGCAAGGAGCGCGACACCCATGAGCCCGTCGTCGAAGGTCGCGCCGCGTTTGCGACGCCGCGGCCCCGGACCGGCCGATTCACTCATGCCGCGTTCGACATACGGGATCGGTTCACTGAGCGTCATGGCCACCCCTTGGCGGAAAACTGAGAACGAGTGTTTCCCGATACTGGCTCACTGCGCAGACGGGTGTCAAGATGGTCGGGTGACGCCGGTTCGCCCGTACCGTGGCATCGAGGCGGCCGACCGCCTCGCGCAGCGCCGCGGTCAGCTGCTGGCAGCAGGACTCGACCTGCTGGGCGACGAGACCGCCGAGGTGACCGTGCGTGCCGTGTGCCAACGCGCGGGTCTGGCGGCGCGGTACTTCTACGAGAGTTTCGGCGACAAGGACGCCTTCGTCTCCGAGGTCTACGACTGGGTGATCGCCGACATCGCGGCGTCGACACAGGCCGCGGTCGCGTCGGTGCCGCTGGCCGAACAGACCACCGCGGCGATGACCAACATCGTGCGCACGATCGCCGGCGATCCGCGCATCGGCAGGCTGCTGTTCAGCGCCAAGCTCTCCAACGAGGTCGTGGTCCGCAAACGCGTCGAGGGCATCGGGTTCTTCGCGGGCCTGCTGGGCCAGCACACCGTCGACGCGCTGCGCCTGCCCGAGAACGATCAGCTCAGGGCCACAGCGCATTTCGCGGTCGGGGGCGTGACCCAGACCATCAGCGCCTGGTTGGCCGGAGAGGTCACCTTCACCCCCGACGAACTCGTCGAGCAATTGCGGTCCCTGCTCGACACGCTCGCCAACCTGAAGTACCGCAAATAGACCGTCACCTCTCGCCGAGATTGCCGTCAGGGACAAGATCCGCGCGTTTCCTGTCCCTGGTTGCAATCTCGGTGAATCGGCGCACCTCCCCCGGGTCCCAACCGGGATCGCCCGTCGTCGCGAAACTCACCCATGCCCCGTGCATCTCGTCGGCCAGCGCCTGCGGCACGTCGCCGGGCCCGAGCAGAGCATCCGGGCCGCGCAGCACAGCTTTGTCCACGCAGTCGAAGACGAACGGCAGTTCCATGGCGTGCGCCGCGCCGAGCAGGCCGTCCACCGCCATGGACCGCCATCCGAACTCGTAGCGATACGTCGGCCCCTGCCTGCCGAGCGCGAAACGCTCACTGCCGGTGCCGAACAACGCGTCCCCGAGGATCTGCGAACGCAACCGGCCCCAGCCGGCATCCGGATCGCGGTCGAGGTAGCGCCGCACAAGGGCATCGGGATCGGTGTGCACGCGAGCGGCGAGCGCCCGGACATCCTCGGCCGTCGAGGAGGCGAACTGACCTTGCGGCACCAGGTACAGGTTGCCCTCCTCGCTCGTCGTGCCGATGAGCACACCCAGATCCGGATGGGCATCGGCTGCGGGTTGCCCGTCGGCGACCAGGCTGAACGGGCTCAGACCGACCAACGGATCGAACCGATCCGCGGTCCGAAGATCCAGGCCGGCCAGTTCGGCGACGACGCCGGTCAACCGCTCGTCGGGTATGCGTGCGAAGTCGTCCAGCACCGGATCGATCCCGAGCACCTCGGCCGCCTTGTGTGCCACCCGGGCGGCCTGCTCCGCCGTGAACGTGCCGTAGGGGTTGCCGCTCTGGATGATCGCCCGCCGGATCAGCTGCCGCGCTTGCGGTTCCCTGAGGACACCGGCGGTCAGCGTCGCACCCGCCGACTGACCGAACAACGTCACGTTGTCCGGATCACCGCCGAACGCGGCGATGTTCTCGCGGACCCACCGCAGTGCGGCCAGCACGTCGAGCATCCCGCGATTACGGGGCGCCCCGGCGATGTCGAGGAATCCCGTGAGACCGAGACGGTAGGTGACGGTCACCAACACCACGCCGTCGCGCGCGAACGCGGACCCGTCGTAGAGCGGTGAGCGGGTCGAACCGGAGACGAATCCGCCGCCGTGAACGAACATCATGACCGGGTGCCGACGCGCCGCGTCGGTGCGCGGTGCCCACACGTCGGCGGTCAGATAGTCCGGGTCGCGGACCCATCCGGGTCCGAAGAACGGTGACATGTCGAGCCTTCCGAAGCCGCCTCGGCGCGGTTGCGGTGCGGTGGGGCCCGGGGTGGTGGCGTCCCGAACGCCCGGCCACGGCTCGTGCGGCTCTGGTGCCGTGAACCGCGTCCGGCCCTGCGGCGGTGCGGCGTACGGAATGCCGTAGAAGACACGGTGATCCGGGCCGGTGCGGCCGCGCACAGCGCCCGAGGCGGTGGTGATGACCGGAGCAGACATGGGATCAGGCATCGGCTGTCACCCGCCCGAACGGCGCCCACTTCTTGATCGCGAACCGGTCTCCGTCGCGCACCACCTCGGCGGCGCCGTGTCCGCCGAGGTGTGCGGGCACCACCAACGTGTTGGTGTCGGCGGCCCAGCCGAGCACCCGGCGACGCGTGGCCCGGGCCTGCGCGGGATCCTCGCAGAAACAACTGTTGGTGTCCGGTTCGACGAACTGCAGTGGGGTGTGCAGCATGTCGCCGACGAACACGGCCCGCTCGGCTTTCGACTCGAGGACCACCACCGACGAGCCGGGCGTGTGCCCCGGCGCGGCCTGCAGCCGCAGGTCGGCGTCGATGTCGAAGCTGTCCTCCCACAGCAGGGCCTGTCCGGCCGCATGGATCGGGGCGATGCTGTCAAGGAAGACATTTCGATGGTCGGTGTCCGATGACGGCCGGGTCTCAGGGTTCCAGAAGTCGAAGTCCGCGCGCGGTATCAGGTAAGTCGCGTTGGGAAATGTCGGCACCCAATGGCCGTCGTCGAGGTGAGTGTTCCACCCGACGTGGTCGATGTGCACGTGGGTGTTGATGACGTAGTCGACGTCCTCGGGCCGCACTCCTGCCGCGGCGAGGTTGTCGAGATAGTCGGTCTGCAACCGGTGCCACACCGGGGTGTTGGGCCGCTCCTTGTGGTTGCCGACGCCGGTGTCCACCACGATCGTCGCGCCGTTGCTGCGCAGCACCCAGCTCTGAATCGCCGAGACACAGACATCGGCGTGCGGGTCGAGGAAATCGGGAACCAGCCAGTGCTGGTTGCGCTGCCATGCGGCCGCTTCGCTCTCCGGGAAGAAGGTCTGCGGCGAGAGCCGCACCGAACCGTAGTACTCCATGACGCGGGTGACCGTGACGTCACCCAACACGATCTCGTTCATGACGTCAGCGTGCGAGCGCACGACGACGCGAGCCAGCCCCGGGTTTGCCTACCACTGGCAGGGTCAGGCAACCACACGCGCGGTGACGCATAGTGGGGTATGACCTCTCTACGGCTCGGGGAGTTCCTGCGGGCGCGACGCGCCCAGCTCAATCCTGAAGATGTCGGGTTGCGCCGTTTCGGTGAGCGACGCCGGGTGACGGGACTGCGCCGTGAAGAACTTGCCCAGTTGGCCGGCGTGAGCGTCTCCTATTACACGCGGCTGGAGCAGGGCCAGGCCGTGAACGCCTCCGAGGCCGTGCTCGACGCACTGGCCGACGCGCTGCAACTGAACATCCATGAGCGTCGCCACCTCCGGGACCTGGCGACGCAGCGGGCGCAACCGGTGCGCAAACCTCCTGCCGAGCGTGTCAGTCCGCTGACCCGCGACCTGTTGCGCGCGCTCGGCGACGTGCCCGCCATGGTGGTCGGCCGCCGTACCGACGTCCTCGCCTGGAACGAGGCGGGGCATGCGCTGCTGGCAGGCCATGTCGACCGCGAGGCCGTGGAGCGGCCCGCCGAACGACCGAACCTGGCGCGGATGATGTTCCTCGACCCGCATACGCGGGATCTGTATGCGGACTGGACGCGCAAGGCGCGCGCCGTTGTCGGGAACCTGCGCCATGTCGCGGGCCGTCATCCCGAGGATGCGTTGCTGGCGGCGCTGATCGGTGAGCTGAGCGTGAAAAGCCCCGAGTTCGTGACGATGTGGTCGGATCACCGGGTCAAGCGCTGCGAGGCCGACACCTACGACCTGCGGCATCCGATCGTGGGCCCGCTGACGATCACACAGCAGAACCTCGTCGTCGCCAGGTCGCCAGAGCAGTCCCTGTGTGTCATGACCACCGCTGCCGGGTCGACCTCCGAGGATGCGATGCAACTGCTGATCCGCGCGACACGCGGCGATCACTCTCAGGATCGCCGGGCATCCCAACGGGCATGATGGCCCACATGGGGACATCTGGGAGCGAGGCCGGACGCGCCGTGGCCGACACGGGTCTTCTGGTCGCCGCGATCCGCGCCGCGGAATCACGCCGCGCAGATCGACTGTTCGAAGATCCGTTCGCCGAGAAACTGGCCGGCGAGTCCGGCAGGCGGATGCTGGAAGAGGCCCTCACCACCACCGGCGACAAGGCGACGCTTCAGATCGTGGTGCGCACCAGGTTCTGGGACGAGGCGTTGCTCAGGGCCACCCGCCACATCGACCAGGTCGTGTTGCTCGCCGCAGGCATGGACGCACGCGCATATCGCCTGGCGTGGCCCGTCGGCACCGCTGTCTTCGAACTCGACCAACCCGAGGTGATCGCGGCGAAATCCGGGCTGCTGGCCGATGACCATCCGCGCTGCCTGTGGACGGCGCTGGGTGTGGACCTCACCCGGGACTGGACGACGGCGTTGCGGTCCACCGTGTTCGACCCCACCAAGCCGACCGTGTGGCTGGCCGAGGGGCTTCTGCAGTACCTGGAGGAGGCCGCAATCCACACGTTGTTCGACCGCGTGGACGCGATGTCGGCGCCCGGTTCGGTGCTGTTGTACGACGTCGTCGGCAAAACGCTGTTGGACGCCGCGATGCTCGCCGCGGTACGGGATTCGATGGCCCGCAGCGGAGCGCCGTGGCGGTTCGGCACCGACGCGCCCGGTGAACTCAGCGCCCGGTTGGGCTGGTCGGCGACCGTGACCGACATCGCCGAACCGGGTAACGCCTACGGCCGTTGGTACGCACCGGCGGTTCCGCTCGATGTGCCGGGTGTCCCCCGCGGTTACTTCGTCGAGGCGACCAAACCCGGCTGAGGCTTCTTCGGCCGGCGGTCGGCGGCCGTCCTGGGTGTGGCGTGCGTGTCGGCGCCGGTGAATTCCTTGGTCCAGCAGGCGAATTCCAGCGTGATCCCGTCGGGGTCGAAGAAGTAGAACGACCGAACGTACACTCCGGGGTGCACGGTCGGCGACACCTGCGTCTCACTGTTGTCGTGGTTGAGGATCGGCCCTACGCGCACCCCTTTTGCCTTGAGCTTCTCGCGGTACTCGTCGAACTTCTCGGGGGGCACGTGCAGCGCGATGTGGTTGAGCGATCCTGTGGCACTGACGATCTCGCCGATACCCGGAATCGCGGCGGGAGCGGAGATGCCGGGCACACCGTCGGGCGCGTCGCGGAACCAGAAGAACGCGATGCAGTCGCCGTTGCCGGCGTCGAAGAAGAAGTGCTGGCCGATGCCGCCGGGCAGGTCGAGCGACTTGATCAGCGGCATGCCGAGCACGTTGGCGTAGAAGTCGACCGTGCGCTCCATGTCCGAGCACACCAGCGCTACGTGGTTGATGCCGCCGAACTCGAACTCCGGATTGGGGTTGTCGGGTTTGATCACGCGCGAACACCTCCCGAAAAGGACGCCGGATCCCTGGCGCGGGCCTAAACTGAATCTAACATCAGATTCAGGTCCGTTCAATGAAAAGCTCTGGAGCACCGTGACCGTCAGCCCTCGCGATCAGCTACCGACCGCACGCGGCAGGCAAACCCAGGCGGCCATCGACGCGGCCGCCCGTGCGGTGATCGCCCGGAAAGGCATCCTGGCCACGACCATCGCCGACATCGCGGCCGAGGCGGGGCGCTCGACCGCGTCGTTCTACAACTACTACGAGTCCAAAGAAGCGATGGTGCGCGAATGGGCGCTGCGCTTCCGCGACGAGGCCCGCGACCGGGCCCGGGCCGCGGGCGAACCTGGCCTGTCGAACTGGCAGCGGTCATATCAGGCGGCCGCCGCGCACTGGACCACGTACCGGCACCGCCTCGCCGAGATCATCAGCGTCTCGCAACTGGCGATGGTCAACGACGATTTCGCGCGGTACTGGGCCGAGATCTGCGAACTGCCGATCTCACTGATCACCCAGATGATCAAACGTGCCCAGCAGCAGGGGTTCTGCCCCGACGACGATGCCGAGACGACCGCCGTCGCGCTGGTGTCGATGCTCAACCAGTTCTGCTACACCAAGCTCTCGGGCGGCAACGCCGACGACGTCGACGACGAAGCCTGCATCACGACGCTGGCGAACGTCTTCTACCGGACCATCTATCACAAGGGGGTACCGCAGACATGACCAGAACCTCCGGGGCGTCACCGGCAGCAGGCGTGATCCGCGAATTCGTCGGGCTGGAATCCCCGACCGCCCGCCGCGCCGGTGCGGGCGGCCACCCCTGCCAGGGCATCTACTACCGCGGGGTGGGCCGCAAGCCGAAGGTGGCGATGATCGCGACGCACTACCAGATCGATTTCTCCGAGCACTATCTCGCCGACTACATGGCCACCAGAGGCGTCGGCTTCCTGGGCTGGAACACCCGCTTCCGCGGATTCGAGAGCAGCTTCCTGCTTGACCACGCACTCGTGGACATCGGCGTCGGCGTGCGCTGGCTGCGTGAGGTCCAGAACATCGAAACCGTGGTGTTGCTGGGCAACTCCGGTGGTGGTTCGCTGATGGCGGCCTACCAGTCCCAGGCCGTCGACCCCCACGTCACACCGCTGGAAGGCATGCGGCCCGCCGTCGGTGTCACCGACCTACCGCGCGCAGACGGGTACGTCGCGAGCGCTGCGCACCCCGGCAGGCCCGATGTGCTGACCGCCTGGATGGACGCCGCGGTGGTCGACGAAAACGACCCGGTGACAACCGATCCCGAACTCGACCTGTTCGACGAGCGCAATGGTCCGCCGTTCTCACCGGAGTTCGTGGAGCGCTACCGCGCCGCACAGGTTGCCCGAAACGAGGCCATCACCGACTGGGCCGAACGCGAACTCAAACGCGTCAAGGGGGCCGGTTTCTCGGACCGCCCGTTCACGGTGATGCGGACGTGGGCCGATCCGAGGATGGTCGATCCCACCATCGAACCCACCAGGCGCCAGCCGAACCTGTGCTACGCCGGGATCCCGGTCAAGGCGAACCGCTCGGCACGTGGCATCGCGGCAGCCACCACGCTGCGCAACTGGCTCGGCATGTGGAGCCTGCGTCACGCCCAGACGAGAGCCGAACCGCACCTGGCACGTATCACCTGTCCGGCGTTGGTCATCAACGCCGATCAGGACACCGGGGTGTACCCGTCGGACGCGCAACGCATCTTCGATGCACTGGCGAGTACGGACAAGACGCTGCGTTCGATCGACACCGATCACTACTTCACCACGCCGGGTGCGCGCAGCGAACAGGCCGATACCATCGCCCGATGGATCGCGAAGCGGTGGCGGTGAACCCGGGCACGGTGCGGGTCCTCGCACATTTCACGCCCAGTGACACCGTGCTGAATTTCCTCGCCCCGCACGTCGATTGGCTCGATGTACGGTTCTGCAGCGACGAGGACGACGAGACGTTCTACCGCGAGCTCGGTGACGCCGACGTGCTCTGGCATGTGTTGCGGCCGATCACCGGCGACGACTTGAACCGCGCGCCGCGGCTACGCCTCGTGCACAAACTGGGCGCCGGGGTGAACACCATCGACGTCGACACCGCGACCCAACTGGGCATCCTGGTGGCCAACATGCCGGGCGCGAACGCGCCGTCGGTCGCCGAGGGCACGGTACTTCTCATGCTGGCGGCCCTGCGGCGGCTACCCGAACTCGACCGCGCCACCCGTGCCGGTCGCGGCTGGCCCGCTGATCCCACGCTGGGCGACACCGTGCGCGACATCGGCGGCTCCACGGTGGGTCTCGTCGGATACGGCAACGTCGCCAAGCGCGTCGAGCGCATCGTGCTCGCCATGGGCGCCGAGCAGGTGCTGCACACCAGCACGCGAAACACCGGCCATCCGCGCTGGCGGACCCTGCCGGATCTGCTCGCCGCGAGCGACATCGTCTCGCTGCACCTGCCGCTCACCGACGCCACCGACGGGCTGCTGGGGACCGAGGCGCTGGCAGCGATGAGATCGGGCGCGGTGCTGATCAACACGGCCCGCGGACCGATCGTCGACGAGACCGCGCTGATCGAGGCCCTGCGCAGCGGGCACCTCGCGGCCGCAGGCCTCGACGTCTTCGACATCGAACCGCTGCCGGCCGACCATCCGCTGCTGGGGCTCGACAACGTCGTCCTCACGCCGCACGTGTCCTGGTACACCGCCGACACCATGCGTCGTTACCTGGCGATCGGCGTCGAGAACTGCCGGCGGATCCGCGACGGCGAACCGCTCGCCCACCTGGTCAACGATGCCAAGTAGGTCGGGTTACGCGGCGGCTGGATCACCGATCACGCCTTGAGGTGGCACGAGTCACGTCGCGGTACCCTCGATCCAACCGACCGGTTATTCGGGACGACGATGCCCCTGTGGAGGTAATGCATGCCCATTGCAATCCTGTCCGAACACGTTGACCTGGCCGACTCGGTCCGGTCGTTCGTCGCGCGGGTCGCCCCGTCCGAGGTGCTGCACGAAGCCCTCGAAACGCCTGTCGTCAACCCGCCGTCCTACTGGAAGGCTGCCGCGGACCAGGGTCTGCAGGGCGTCCACCTGTCCGAGGCCGTCGGTGGGCAGGGCTTCGGCATCCTGGAGCTCGCGATCGTGCTCGCCGAGTTCGGCTACGGCGCGGTGCCTGGACCGTTCGTCCCGTCGGCGATCGCGAGCGCGCTCATCGCCGCGCACGATCCCGAGGCCAAGGTTCTCAGCGAGCTGGCATCGGGCGACGCCATCGCGGCCTACGCGCTCGATTCGACACTCACCGCCACCCGCCACGGAGACGGCCTCGTGATCCGTGGCGAGGTCCGCGCGGTTCCGGCCGCCGCGCAGGCGTCCGTCCTGGTGCTGCCGGTGGCCATCGACTCCGGTGAGGAGTGGGTGGTCCTCCACGCCGACCAGCTGGAGATCGAACCGGTCCGCAGCGTCGACCCGTTGCGGCCGCTGGCCCATGTGCGCGCCAACGCCGTCGAGGTGACCGACGAGCGTGTGCTGTCGAACCTGAGCCGGCCGCTCGCGCGGGCGTTGATGTCGACGCTGCTGTCGGCCGAGAGTATCGGCGTCGCGCGGTGGGCCACCGACACCGCCGCCGAGTACGCCAAGATCCGCGAGCAGTTCGGCAGGCCCATCGGGCAGTTCCAGGCCGTCAAGCACAAGTGCGCCAACATGGTCGCTGTGACCGAGCGGGCCACCGCCGCGGTGTGGGACGCCGCACGTGCGCTCGACGAGGTCCGTGGACAAGGGGCAGAGGGAACGCATTTCGAGTTCGCCGCCGCTGTCGCGGCGACGCTGGCACCCGCTGCGGCCCAGCAGTGCACACAGGATTGCATCCAGGTGCACGGCGGTATCGGCTTCACATGGGAGCACGACACCAACGTGTACTACCGCAGGGCCCTGCTGCTCACGGCGTGCTTCGGGCGCGCCGCGGACTATCCGCAGCAGGTCGTCGACACCGCCACCGCCACCGGCATGCGTCCGGTCGACATCGACCTCGACCCGGAAACCGAGAAGGTGCGCGAGGAGATCCGCTCGGAAGTCGCGGCGCTGAAAGCGATTCCGAGTGCGGAACGCACCGTTGCGATCGCCGAGGGCGGCTGGGTGCAGCCGCATCTGCCGAAGCCGTGGGGCCGCGACGCCACGCCGGTCGAGCAGATCATCATCGCCCAGGAATTCACGACGGGACGGGTCAAGCGCCCGCAGATGGGCATCGCGTCGTGGATCATCCCGTCGATCGTGGCGTTCGGCACCGAGCCGCAGAAGCAGCGGTTCCTGCCGCCCACGTTCCGCGGCGAGATGATCTGGTGCCAGCTGTTCTCCGAACCGGGCGCCGGATCGGACCTGGCGAGCCTGACCACCCGCGCGGTCAGGGTCGACGGCGGCTGGCGCATCACCGGGCAGAAGATCTGGACCACCGGCGCGCAGTTCTCGGCATGGGGCGCGCTGTTGGCCCGTACGGATACGGACGCCCCCAAGCATCAGGGCATCACATACTTCCTGCTCGACATGTCCTCTCCGGGTGTGGAGGTGAGGCCGCTGCGCGAACTGACCGGCAATGCGATGTTCAACACGGTGTTCATCGACGACGTGTTCGTGCCCGACGACATGGTGCTCGGCGAGGTGAACCGGGGCTGGGAGGTCAGCCGCAACACCCTGACCAACGAGCGTGTCTCGATCGGCAGCAGCGAACCGCCGTTTCTGGCCAACCTCGACCAGTTCGTGCAGTTCCTGCGAGACGGCCAGTTCGACCAGATCGAGCAGAACCATGCCGGACAGTTGATCGCCGAGGGGCACGCCGCGAAGGTGCTCAACCTGCGCTCGACACTGCTGACGCTCGCCGGTGGTGATGCCATGCCCAACGCGGCGATCTCGAAGTTGCTGTCGATGAAGACCGGCCAGGGGTACGCCGAGTTCGCGGTGGCGTCGTTCGGCACCGACGGCGCGATCGGCGAACCGCGGCAGGAGCCCGGCCGATGGGCCGAGTATCTGCTGGCCAGCCGAGCCACCACGATCTACGGCGGCACCACCGAGGTGCAGTTGAACATCATCGCCGAGCGTCTGCTCGGGCTGCCCCGCGATCCGTAGACCGCTCATCGGCCGCCGCGGCCGGGGCGTGGAACAGACTCACCCTGGTCGCGGCGTCCGATTGGGTCTACCGTCGAAGTGAGCGAAATAAAACGCGAGCTGAGACGGTTGGTACTCAAATAATGAGTATTTCTAAGCAACGTTTTCTACAAGCCGCGGGCACCGTGGCCGCAGCCTTCGCATTGATTGCCGGCCCCTCGGCCGTGCTGAGTCAGACCGCTCCCGCCGCGCAGGCGCAGCCATGTGTGAACGGCGTCGTTCCGGGTAACCCGTACATCGTGAACTGCAACCTGCCGTCGCGAACCCCGAAGGTCCGTGGTGCAGCGCCCGACGCGGGTGCGATCATCGCGTGCAGGCACTGGCCGGGTTGCCTTTCCTGGTATGTCAACAACCCGCACTGAACCTGACTCCGTAACGAACCGTTGTGAAAAACCATGACCAATGATGTTGAGAAACGCTGGCGCGATCCGGCGACCTTTCGCTCGGCGGTCGGATATGTCCTGAGCGTCGTCGCGATCGCCGGCATCGCGTTCGCGTTCTATGTCTTCGACCGCACGCTGCTGCCCGCCGTGCTGGTCCCGACGATCACGTTCGTCGGCGCCGTCGGCGCCTTCATCCGCACCTACCAGATCTGGAAGGCGGAAGGCACCTGGCCGATCTGGCACGGCGCGGGCTGGTTTCTGCTGGCGCTGTCCCTGTTCTGCCTCGGGGTGCCTGGCAGCGCGATGACGTCGTAACTGCTCCGAGCAGATCTACGGCAGGATCGAGTCGACATAACCACCGTCGACGCGCACCGCTCCGCCGGTCGTCGCCGACGCCAGCGGCGATGCGAGGTAGGCCACCATGTTGGCGATCTCTTCTGGTTCGATCAGCCGCTGCAGCAACGATTGTGGACGATGCTTGCGCATGAATTCGCGCTGCGCCTCATCCCACGGCAGTGACTTGTCGACCAGTTGGTAGACGAAGTCCTCCACGCCCGCGGTATGCGTCGGCCCGGCGATCACCGAGTTGACCGTGACCCCGGTTCCCGCAGCATCTTTCGCGAATCCACGCGACACCGCCAGGAGCGCCGTCTTGGACACCCCGTAGTGGATCATCTCCTCGGGGATGACGATCGCCGAGTCGCTGGCGATCTGGATCGCACGGCCCCAACCCTTTTCGATCATGCCCGGCAGATAGCTGCGGATGAGCCGAACCGCGGCAAGGACATTGACGTCGAAGTACTTTCGCCACTGCTCGTCGGTGATCTCGCGAGCCGCCTCCGCACCGAAGATGCCGAGGTTGTTGACGAGGATGTCCACCGACGGCAACTGCTCGAGCAGAGCGCCGGTGCCCTCTTCGGTTGCGACGTCGGCGGCCACGCCCACGACGTCCAGTCCGGCATCGAGATCGCCCAGCCTGGAAACGGTTTCGTCGACACGCGAGGCCGTACGCCCGTTGATCGCCACGCGTGCACCGCTGCGCGCCAGCGCTTCGGCGATAGCGAGTCCGATACCTTGCGTCGAGCCCGTGACGAGTGCGGTCTTACCGCTGAGATCGATGTTCACGAGGCAGTACTACCACCGCGTGCGTGAAACTATTCCCCGGTTTCCTTGGAGTCTCCTCACCGTTTCTTCACGCGAGCAGACGCGTAGGTACCCGATTTCGCTGGTCTTCGGGTACGTACGCGTCTGCTCGCGGAAGAAGATCAGGGCTCGATGTTGCGCAGTTCGCGCTTGAGGATCTTGCCGGTGGGATTGCGCGGCAACTCGTCGAGGAAGATCACCTCGCGCGGCACCTTGTACCGCGCGAGATGGTCCCGGACATAGGCCTTGACGGCATCCTCGTCGAGAGCGGAGTCCTCGGCTTTGACCACGAACGCGCGCAGCCGGGCGCCCCACTCCTTGTCCTCGACGCCGATCGCGGTGGCCTCGATGACCTCCGGGTGACCGCTGATCAGATCCTCCACCTCGGCCGGGAACACGTTCTCGCCGCCGGAGACGATCATCTCGTCGTCGCGACCGGAGACGTAGAGCAGCCCGTGCTCGTCGAAATAGCCGACGTCACCCGAGGACATCATGCCGTCGATGATCTGCTTGCCGCCGCCACCGGTGTAGCCCTTGAACGGGAACGTGTTGCGCACGAAGATGCGGCCGACCTCGCCCGTGGGGAGTTCCTTGCCATTGTCGTCGAGGATCTTGACGGTGATCCCCTTGACCACCGGGCCCACCGTTGCGGGATTACGCGACAGGTCCTGCGGCCGCGCGATGGTCGCGAACGCGATCTCGGTCGACCCGTACAGGTTGTAGATCACCGGCCCGAGTTCCTTGAGTGCCCGGGTCGCGAGTTCCGCACCGAGCTGTGAACCCGAGACGAACATGATCCGCAGCGACGAGAGGTCGGGTTTCTGCGGCAACTGCTCGAGGTGGTCGAGCATCCGCGAGAGCATCACCGGCACCACCACGGCCGCGGTGACCTTGTGCTTCTCGATGTCTTCGAGCACCGTCGCGGGCTTGAAGCGGCGCCGCAGCACCAGCGTCGTGCCGAGCATCATCGCGATCGTGGCGTGCAGGAACCCGAGCGCGTGGAACATCGGCGCGGGCAGTGCGGTCACCTCGCGGGCCTTGAACGGCACATGCGACAGCACGCCGCCGACCGGGGCGAGCGACGGCGGCGCCGACCGATTGGCGCCCTTCGGGGTGCCCGTGGTGCCGCTCGTGAGAATGATGATCGACGCGTGCGTTGCGACCTTCGGCGCAGGCCGCTTGCTGCTGCGCGCGACGACCTCGGCGAGGGTCTCGTCCGTGCTGCCCGACGGCTCCTCTTTGTCCGGGTTGGTGCCCAGTGCGCGCAGCTTGCCCAGATCGGCCTCGGCCTGTGCCACCGCCGGGGTGTACTCGTCGTCGTAGATGATCACCCTGGCGCCCTCGCGCGCGGCGACCTCCTTGATCTGCGGTCCGGAGAACTCGGTGTTGAGCATGATGATGCGGGCGCCCACCCGCGCGGCCCCGTACAACGAGACCAGGAACCAGCGGTGGTTGCGGGCCAGGATGGCGACGCCGTCCCCGCCGCGCACACCGCGTGCCAGCAACTCGTTCGCCAGCGCGTGGGCGGCGCGGTCGAGTTCGCCGAACGTGAACTCGCCCTCGTCGTCGATCACCGCGACGCGGTCCGGGTGCCGACGGGCGTTGAGCGCCGGGATCATGCCGATCTCGCCCCACGTCCGGATGTCGGCCAACATCGCCAACATGTGCTGCGGATGCTCGAGCCTGAGCGCCCCCGCCTCGAACATCTTGCGCGCGTAGTGCGCCTCGGCGGCACCCCGCTCCGCGTACTCCCTGGCTTTCGCCGTCACTTGCGCAGGCAAATCAGACAGACTCGGCATGACGACACAATATGTGACAACGATCGCAGTCGCGGGAAGTCACTACGATGTGGTGATGGCCGGTGCAGTCCCGCTGGAGTTCGACGGCCTCACGGTGCGGGTGACGAACCCGGACAAGGTGATCTTCCCCGCGCACGACGGTCGCCCGGCCGTCACCAAACTCGACCTCATCGAGTACTACCGTGCGGTGGCAGACGGCGCCCTGCGGGGTGTGTTCGGTCGGCCGATGATCCTCAAACGCTTCGTCAAGGGCATCACGACCGAGGCGATCTTCCAGAAACGCGCACCGGAGAAACGGCCCGACTTCATCGAGGTCGCCGAGCTCAAGTACCGATCGGGAACCTCAGCGAAGGAAGCCGTGCTCCGCAACACCGCGGGGCTCGCGTGGGCGGTGAACCTCGGCTGCGTCGACCTCAACCCGCATCCGGTGCGCGCCGACGACCTCGATCATCCCGACGAACTGCGTGTTGACCTCGATCCGATGCCTGGCGTGGAATGGCCGCAGATCCTCGACGTCGCCATGGTCGCCCGTGACGTCCTGGCAGACCACGGACTGACCGCGTGGCCCAAGACGTCCGGCTCGCGCGGATTCCACATCTACGCCCGTATCCACCGCAACTGGCCGTACCCGAAGGTCCGCCTGGCCGCCCAGACGGTCGCGCGTGAGGTCGAACGGCGCGCCCCCGCACTGGCGACCGCGCACTGGTGGAAAGAGGAACGCCAGGGGGTGTTCGTCGACTTCAACCAGAACGCCAAGGACCGCACGGTGGCCTCGGCGTACTCGGTGCGTGCGACGCCCGACGCCCGGGTGTCCACGCCACTGCGCTGGGACGAGGTTCCGACGTGCCGGCCGGAGGAATTCACCATCGCGACCGTGCCGGGCCGGTTCGCCGAGATCGGCGATCCGTGGGAGGGCATGGACACCACGGTCGGCGGTCTCGACGGGTTGCTCGCGCTCGCCGAGGAACTCGGCCCCGCCGAGAAGGCCCCGAAGGGTGCGTCGCGTGACGGCCGACGGGCCTCGACGATGCCGCTGATCGAGATCGCGCGCACGAAGACCAAGGACGAGGCGATGGCCGCCCTCGACATCTGGCGGCAACGTTACCCGGAGGCCGCGAAAAAGCTTGAGCCCGTGGACATTCTGGTCGACGGCATGCGCGGCCCCAGCTCGATCTGGTACCGGATCCGCATCAACCTACAGCATGTCCCGGAGGGCGAGCGGCCCCCTCAGGACGACCTCATCGCCGATTACAGCCCGTGGGAGAACTATTCGGGCGCACAGTGGCGCCGCTAGTCCTCGAACGGGCCGGGCAGCGGACCGAAAACGCCATTGCCCCTGCGGATCTCGCAGACCTTCCAGCCGCCGTGATCCTCGACGATGAACGAGATGTCCAGGTCGGCGACCTCGGAGTAGTAACCGGTGACGATTCGCTGGGGGCCCTTCGCCTCGGAATCGACCGACAGGACGTCGGGTCCGACCTCGTACAGGGCGATGAACTCCTCGCGGATCTCGGCGTCCGAGCGTGGCCGGATCACGTTCGCGAGCCGGCCACAGGCTCCCGACCTCAGGGTCTCCACGTCGCCGGTCTTGGCCGCCGCGATGTGACGGTGCACCGCCCGTTCGGGCGATTCCGGTGATTCCGGCTGCGGGGCCTCACTTGAGCACGCCGGGACGATCGCGGCCATGACAATTGCCGCCCACCTGACACACCGGTTGACGGGCACATGGACCACGGTATCCCAGCGCTCAGGTTTTGATCAGGTCTACGTAACCTTCGATGTGCGCTCGGGCCAGGTCAGCGGCCTTGTTGCCCTGTCCGCGCCCGAGCGCGGCAACGATGCGCCGGTGCTCGCAGCGCAGATTTCCCGCGACGCCGCCCCAGTCGGTGAGACGGGGCACGCCGGCAAGGATGTAGCCCTCGATCGCGCCGCGCAACGCCCGCATCATGGCTTCGACGACGACGTTTCCGGCCAGCCTGGTCAGTGCGACATGGAAGTCGGCGTCGAGCCGGTGGAACTCCTCGGGCCCCAGCTCCGGATCGTCCATCGCGTCGAGGCGCGCGGTGATCTCGCTGAGGTCCGGTCGGGGTGACAGTGCGGCGGCTTCGCGTAAAGCCGAGGTTTCCAACAGGATCCGGGTGCTCACAAGATCCGCGATGGGCAACGCGCGCGTCGCGGTGTGCAGCCGCAGCGCCGAGCCGATCGACGTGGCGGCGTCGGCGGTGACGATCGCACCCGCGTCCGGTCCCGAGCCCGCCGCGGTCCGGATGACTCCCATCGCCTCGAGCACCCGGATGGCCTCGCGCACCGACGCGCGGCTCACCGACAGATTCTCGGCCAGCGCGCGCTCGGGTGGCAGCCGGTCCCCCACGCTGAGGGTGCCTGCGACGAGATCGCGTTCGATCCGCTCCAGCACCAGCTCATGTGCGCGCATGCCGATGACAATAGCGCTCGTTTTGTGGTGTGGTCTGACCTCATCGGCGACCAAACGCGGTAGTGTGGTCAGACCACAGCCTAGGAGTGTTATGCGAATCGCCCTGTTCGCGACCTGCCTGGCGGACGCGCTCTTTCCGCCCGCCGCCATCGCCACCGTCCAGCTGCTCGAGCGGCTCGGCCACGAGGTGGTGTTCCCGCCGCAGCAGACCTGTTGCGGCCAGATGCACATCAACACCGGCTACTTCAAAGAGGCCGTCGCCGTGGTGCGCAACCACGTCGAGAGTTTCGAGAACGCCCGCTGCGACGCGGTCGTCGCGCCGTCGGGATCGTGCGTCGGCTCCGTCCGCCACCAGCACGCCATGGTCGCCCGACGCGCAGGCGACGAGGACCTCGCCGTGCGGGCCGAGAAGGTCGCCGGGCGCACCTACGAGCTCTCGGAGTTCCTGATCGACGTGCTCGGCATCGACGACGTCGGCGCCTACTACCCGCACCGGGTCACCTATCACCCGACGTGCCACTCGTTGCGGATGCTCGAGGTGGGTGACAAGCCCCTGCGGCTGCTGCGCAACGTGCGTGGGTTGACCCTGGTCGAACTGCCCGCCGCCGAATCGTGCTGCGGTTTCGGCGGGACATTCGCGCTGAAGAACTCCGACACGTCCACGGCCATGCTCGCCGACAAGATGACGCACATCCTGGAGACCGGCGCCGAGGTGTGCAGCGCGGGCGACTCGTCATGCCTCATGCACATCGGCGGGGGACTGAGCCGGCTCCGATCCGGGGTGCGCACGGTGCATCTCGCGGAGATCCTCGCGGGGGCCGAGGCATGAGCAGAGGTATGAGCACGACGTTCCTCGGCACCCCCGGGCTGGGCAATCTGCGTGGCGACGAGTCGTTCCCCCACGCCGCGCGGGGTGCGCTCGCGAACTCGCAGCTGCGCCGCAACATCGGACACGCCACACAGACGATCCGGGGTAAACGCCTGCGCGCCGTCGCCGAGTGCGACGACTGGGAGGATCTGCGCGCCGCGGGCAGCGCGCTCAAGCAGGACGTCATGGCCCGCCTGCCCGAACTGCTCGAGCAACTCGAGCGCAACGTCACCGCGCGCGGCGGTGTGGTGCACTGGGCGCGCGACGCCGACGAGGCCAACCAGATCGTCACCGAGCTGATCCGCGCCACCGGGTCCGACGAGGTCGTGAAGGTCAAATCGATGGCCACGCAGGAAATCGGCCTCAACGAGCATCTGGAAGCACAAGGCATCGCCGCGTTCGAGACCGACCTCGCGGAGCTGATCGTGCAGCTCGGTCACGACAAGCCCAGCCACATCCTGGTGCCAGCGATCCACCGCAACCGCTCGGAGATCCGTGAGATCTTCTCGCGCGAGATGCCCGATGCCGGTGAGCTGTCCGACGATCCACGGGTGCTCGCGATGGCGGCACGCGCGCACCTGCGGCGCAAATTCCTCACCGCCCGCGTGGCGATCAGCGGCGCGAATTTCGGTGTGGCCGAGACCGGTACCCTCGCGGTGGTCGAATCCGAGGGCAACGGCCGCATGTGCCTCACCCTGCCGGAAACGCTGATCACCGTGATGGGCATCGAGAAGATCGTGCCCACGTTCACCGACCTCGAGGTGTTCATGCAACTGCTGCCGCGGTCGTCGACCGCGGAGCGGATGAACCCGTACACATCGATGTGGACCGGCGTGCACCCGGGCGACGGACCGCAGGAGTTCCACCTGGTACTGCTCGACAACGGCCGCACCCGCGTACTCGCCGACGAAGTGGGACGCGCTGCGCTGCACTGCATCCGGTGCAGCGCCTGCCTCAACGTCTGCCCGGTGTACGAACGCACGGGTGGCCACGCCTACGGGTCGGTGTACCCGGGCCCGATCGGCGCGATCCTCAGCCCGCAGCTCACCGGGACCACCGGGCACGACGATCCCAACGCGAGCCTGCCCTATGCGTCGTCACTGTGCGGTGCCTGCTTCGAGGCCTGCCCGGTACGCATCGACATCCCGTCGATCCTGGTGCACCTGCGTGCCCAGCAGGTCGATTCCGAGCGGGGCGGTCTACCCGGTGGACAGGATCTCGCCATGAAGGCGGCCGGCTGGGCGATGTCGGACTCGAAGCGGTTCACGTTGGCGGAGAAGGCGCTTGCGGCCGGACGCCTCATCGCGGGCAAGGACCACCGCATCTCCGCGTTGCCGTGGCCGGCCTCGAAGTGGACCGCCAGTCGCGACCTCCCCGAACCGCCCACCGAAACCTTCCGGCAGTGGTGGACCCGCACGCACGAGGGAGGTTCGCGATGAACGAGCCTGACGCCAGGGCCGCGGTGCTGGGCCGCATCCGCTCGGCGCTGGCCGCCGCACCGCCGCCGCCGGTCACCGTGCCCCGCGACTACCACCGCGAACCGTTGACCGGTGTCGGCGACATCGAACGGTTCGCCGAGACCGTCGCCGAGTACCGTGCCCGGGTGCACCGCGTGGAATCCGCCGACATCGCCGCGGTGGTGCGCGACCTCACCGGGCCCGACGCCACCGTCGTGGTCCCGCCGGATGTGCCCGCCGAGTGGATCATCGGCGTGCACGTCATCTCCGACGATCCGGTCCTGGGCGTCGAGCAACTCGACCGTGCCGACGCCGTCCTGACCGGCTGCGCCGTCGGCATCGCCGCGACCGGGACCATCGTGCTCGACGCGGGTGCCACCCAGGGCCGCCGCGCCCTGACCCTGGTACCCGATCACCACATCTGCGTCGTGCGCACCGATCAGATCGTCGACACCGTGCCGCAGGGGTTCGCCACACTCGGCACCGACCGTCCGCTGACCTTCATCTCGGGGCCCAGCGCGACGAGCGACATCGAACTCGAACGCGTGGAGGGTGTGCACGGCCCGCGCACGCTCGACGTGCTGATCGTCTAGCACTCCGCGAGATCGACGAAAACGTCGCCAACAACCTCTGGCAGCGACGTTTTCGTCGGTTTCGCGGACTAACCGGTCGAGTCGCGGACGACCAGCTCCGGCTGGAACACCACATGTTCTGGCGTGCGGTCTCCCGGATCCTCGGCCGCCGAGATCAGCAGGTCCACCGCCGTGGTGCCGATCGCGCCCGTGGGCTGGCGCACCGATGTGAGTGGCACGACCGCCGAACGCGCGAAATCGATGTCGTCGTAACCCACCACCGCCATGTCCTCGGGCACACGGACATCGCCGGAGAAGCTCAACGCCTGCAGCACGCCGATCGCCAGCAGATCGTTGGCACAGAACACCGCGTCGGGGCGGTCCCCGCGGGCACGCCGACACAGTTCTTCACCGGCCGCGCGGCCGGCCAGCACACTCGGGGCGTCGGTGTCGATGACCTCCAGCGTCGCCCCAAGGGTTTTCGCCACGGCCCCCGCGGCACCGCGACGGCGGTCCCGGATCTGGCGCAGCGTGCCGGGGCCGCCGACGAACGCGATCTTGCGGCGGCCGGTGGCGCACAGGTGCTCGACGGCCAGGCATCCTCCTGCCACGTCGTCAACGGCCACCGAGTCGAACGGGGTGCCGGCGCCGTCACGGTCGACGAGGACGACGGGCGTGCCCCGCTCGCGCAGCGTGACAAGACGGTTGAGGTCCTCACCGACCGGCGACACCAGCAGCCCGTAGACACGCTGTTCGTCGAACGCGTCGACGTAGGCCCGCTCGCGGGCGGAGTCGTCGTCGGACGTACCGAGCAGGACCGTGAGATTGTGTTCACCGGCGCGACGCTCGGCCGCGCGAGCGATGTCGGTGAAGAACGGGTTGCCGATGTCCAGGACCACCAGCCCGACGCTGCGGGAGCGGCCCGCCTTGAGTTGACGGGCGGCGTCGTTGCGCACGAACCCCAGCTTGTCGATGGCCGCCTGCACCCGCGCGACGGTCGCCGGAGCCACCTTGTCCGGCGCGTTGAGCACGTTCGACACCGTGCCCACCGACACCGACGCCGCGGCAGCGACCTCACGCATGCTCACCACGTGAACATCACACCATGACGCCGGTCCGGCCGATCCGAGGCAGGTACCGCCTGATCGGGAACCACTGCGCGACGCGCTCACGCAACGTCGCCAGGTCCCCACCGATGACGTTCTGCGCACGCGCCGTGAGCAGCACGTTGCCCAGGGCCGTGGCCTCCATCGGGCCTGCCAGCAGCGGCATCCCCAGACGATCGGCGGTCAGCTGGCACAGCAGCTCATTCTGGGATCCGCCGCCGACCATGTGCACGGCACGCACGTCCACACCGGACAACTCGGCGGCCGTGCAGACCGCCGACGCGAACGCGGCAGCCAGGCTCTCCAGGATCGCGCGCACCATCTGTGCGGGGTCCGCAGGCGGGGTGTGGCCCCGCTCCGTGTACCAGGAACCGATGCGCGACGGCATATCCCCCGGCGGCAGGAACCGCGGATCGTCGGTGTCGAACACCTCCGGCGGTGCGGGTGCGTGCGCGGCACGCGCCAACAGTTCGGTGAGCGCCACGTCGTGGCCGTCGCGCTCGTACTGCCGGAGGGTCTCGCTGAGCAACCACAGACCCATCACGTTGTGCAGGAACCTGATCCGGTGATCGGCGCCGACCTCATTCGTGAAGTTCGCCGCACGCGCCGCATCGGTGACCACCTGCCTGTCCAGCTCGACACCGACCAATCCCCATGTACCACACGAGATGTAGGCCGCGTGGTCCGGATCCATGGGCACGGCCGCGACGGCCGAGGCGGTGTCGTGGGAGGCAACCGACACCACTTCGGTGTCGAACTTACCGGTGAACCCGAGCTGCCTGGCGACCGTGGGCAGCAGCGCGCCGCGGCGGCTGCCGGCCTCCACAATCGTCGGGAACAGCGTGTGCGGCAGGTCCAATCGCGTCATGAGGTCGCGGTCCCACGTGCCGTCGAGGGCGAGCAGCCCCGTTGTCGACGCGTTGGTGCGTTCGGCGACGCGTTGGCCGGTCAACCAGTAGGTGATCAGGTCAGGCACCAGCAGCACGGTGTCCGCCAGATCGAGCATGCCGTTCGTCCGCTCGTCGGCGAGCTGATAGACGGTGTTGAACGGCAGGAACTGGATGCCGTTGCGCCGGTACAGCTCCAGTGCGTCCAGGACGTCGTGCACCAGCTCGACGCCACGCTCGGTGCGCGCGTCGCGGTAGTGCATGGGCAGCGACAACAGCCGCCCGTCGCGCAGCAGACCGTAATCGACGGCCCACGAGTCCACGCCGATGCCGACGAGGTTGTCGCACTCACGTCCGGCGCGCGCCAGCCCGTCGGTCACATGGCCGTACAACGCCGAGACGTTCCACCGCAACTCGTTGCCCGCACCGTTCCACAGGTTCACCGGATCGTTCGGGAACCGCGCCACCGTGCGCATGTCGAGGCGGTCGCCGTCGATGTCGGCGACCATGACACGACCGCTGGTGGCCCCGAGGTCGACGGCCGCGACCTGCGCGGCGCTCATCGCGGTCCTCGGCTCTTCGCGCAAGCGCTCATCGCGGTCCTCGGCTCTTCGCGCAAGCGCTCATCGCATCCCTCGGCTCTTCGCGCAAGCGCTCATCGCAGGAAGGCCGCGGCGACCCCCGCATCCACCGGCACATGCAGTCCCGTCGTGTGCGAGAAGTCCGATGTGCACAGCGCAAACGCGGCGTTGGCGACATGCTCGGGCAGCACCTCACGCTTGAGCAGCGTGCGCTGCGCGTAGTACTGGCCGAGTTCCTCCTCCGGAACCCCGTACACCGCAGCACGTTTGGCGCCCCAGCCCCCGGCGAAGATCCCGGATCCGCGCACCACGCCGTCGGGATTGATGCCGTTGACCTTGATGCCGTGCTCGCCGAGCTCGGCGGCCAGGAGCCGAACCTGGTGTGCCTGGTCGGCTTTGGTCGCGGAGTACGCGATGTTGTTGGGCCCGGCGAACACCGAGTTCTTCGACGAGATGTAGATGATGTCGCCGCCGAGTTTCTGGTCGATGAGGGCGCGCGCCGCGGCCTTCGACACCAGGAACGAGCCGCGGGCCATCACGTTGTGCTGCAGGTCCCAATCCTCGGCGGTGGTGTCCAGCAGCGACTTCGACAGCGACAGCCCGGCGTTGTTCACCACGATGTCGATGCCGCCGAACGCCAGCACGGTCGCGTCGACCGCGGCCTGCACGGCGGCTTCGTCGGTCACGTCGGCGGCGATTCCGACGGCCACATCAGACCCCCCGATCTCTTCCGCTGCGGCAGCGGCTTTCTCGGCGTCCAGATCGGCGATCACCACGCACGCCCCTTCGGCGGCCAGCCGGGTCGCGATGGCCTTGCCGATCCCGGATGCCGCACCGGTGACCAGCGCGATCCGCGTGGCCAGCGGCTTCGGTTCGGGCATCCGCTGCAGCTTGGCCTCTTCGAGCGCCCAGTACTCGATACGGAACTTCTCGGACTCGTCGATGGGTGCGTAGGTGGAGATCGCCTCGGCGCCGCGCATGACGTTGATGGCGTTGAGGTAGAACTCTCCTGCCACGCGGGCGGTCTGCTTGTCCTTGCCGTAGCTGAACATGCCCACACCGGGAATCAGCACGATCGCCGGGTCGGCGCCGCGCATCGGCGGCGAGGCGGGATCCGCGTGCCGCTCGTAGTACGCCCGATAGTCCGCGCGGTAAGCCTGGTGCAACTCGGCCAACCGCGCCTTGCAGTCGTCCAGCGGGGCGTCGGCGGGCAGGTCGAGCACGAGCGGCTTGACCTTGGTACGCAGGAAGTGGTCGGGGCAGCTGGTACCGAGCGCGGCCAGGCGCGGATGCTCGGCGGCGGCGAGGAATTCGAGCACACGCGGATCGTCGGTGAAGTGACCGACCTGCGGTTTGTCGGTGGAGACCAGGCCACGCAGGAACGGCGCGAGCTGCGCGGCCTTGGCCCGTCGCGCGTCTTCGGGCAGCGCACCGTATCCCGGCAGGGACGCGCCGAACGGTTCCGGGCGTCCGTTCTCGGCGATGTAACGTTCGGCCGTCTCGATGATCTCGAGTGAACGCGCCTCGGCCTCAGCCGAAGTGGCACCCCATGAGGTGATCCCGTGGCCGCCGAGGATGGTGCCGATCGCCTGCGGGTTGCGGCGCTTGATGTCGGCGATGTCGAGACCCAACTGGAATCCGGGGCGCCGCCACGGCACCCACACCACGCGATCGCCGAAGATGTGCTTGGTCAGTGCCTCGCCGTCGGCCGCGGTGGCCAGCGCGATACCGGAGTCGGGGTGCAGATGGTCGACATGATCGGCGTCGACGAGGCCGTGCATCGCGGTGTCGATCGACGGGGCGGCGCCACCGCGGCCGTGCAGGCAGTAGTCGAACGCGGCGACCATCTCGTCTTCACGCTCGACACCCGGGTACACGTCGACAAGCGCACGCATGCGGTCCAGACGCAGCACCGCGAGCCCACTTTCGGTGAGCGTTCCCAGATCGCCACCGGATCCCTTGACCCACAACAGCTCGACAGGCTGTCCGGTGACCGGGTCCATGTCGGTGCCCTTGGCCGAGGTGTTGCCGCCGGCGTAGTTGGTGTTCTTCGGGTCCGAGCCCAGCCGGTTGGACCGGCTGATCAACTCTGCCACCGTTTGTTTCGCGTTCATGCTCATGCTCCCCACGACGACTGCGTGCCGCCGACTCGTTCTGTGTTGATCCTGTCCTGGTAACCCGATGCGGCAAAGGCGGCCATCGGGTCGCCGGGCAATCCGCGGTCGACGCGCCATTTCGCCAGGGCTGGGCGCACATCGGTGTAGAAGGCGTCCATGAAGATCCCGTTGGCACCCAGGACGTCACCGTTCTCCTGCGCCTCGCTGAGCGCTTCGGTGTCGACGAGCAGTGCGCGTGCGGTCATCTCCTGAACGTTGAGCACCGACCGGATCTGGCCAGGGATCTTGGCTTCCACGTTGTGGCACTGGTCGAGCATCAGGGCGACGCCGGACGACGGATCGAGCCCGCCGCCGCGTACGACCTCGAAGAGGATGCGGAACAGCTGGAACGGGTCGGCGGCCCCGACGATGAGGTCGTCGTCGGCGTAGAACCGCGAGTTGAAATCGAACGATCCGAGTTTGCCCAGCCGCAGCAACTGCGCGACGATGAACTCGATGTTGGTGCCCGGCGCGTGGTGCCCGGTGTCCAGGCACACCACGGCACGTTCACCGAGCGCGCTGACCTGCGCGTGGGCCGTACCCCAGTCGGGCACGTCGGTCATGTACATGGCCGGCTCGAAGAACTTGTATTCCAGCACCATTCGCTGATCCGGGCCGATGTGCTGGTAGATCGTCGCCAGGGATTCGGCCAGCCGGTCCTGACGGCGGCGGATGTCGCCCTGGCCGGGGTAGTTGGTGCCGTCGGCCAACCAGATCTTGAGGTCGCGAGACCCGGTCTGGTTCATGATCTCGATGCACGCGAGGTGGTGGTCGATGGCTTTCTGCCGCACGGCCTTGTCGGTGTGGGTCAGGCTGCCGAACTTGTAGTCGTCGTCCTGGAAGGTGTTGGAGTTGACGGTGCCCAGTTCGACGCCCTGCTCGCGCGCGTAGACGCCCAGCGCGGCGTAGTCGTCGACGGTGTCCCACGGGATGTGCAGGGCCACGCGCGGGGCGAGGCCGGTCATGCGGTGCACCGTGGCGGCGTCGGCGATCTTCTCCTCGACCGTGCGCGGCGTGCCGGGTGTGCCGAACACCTTGAACCGGGTACCGGAGTTACCGAATGCCCATGAGGGCAGTTCGATCGCCAGGTTGTCGAGGGCCGGGTGCACGGTGATCGCGCTCATGCCGGGGTCCTTTCCTTGTTCGGTGCCGACGGGCTCACGGGCGAGCCGTAACGCTCGACCTCGATTTCCCGCAGCGTCTTGCCGCGCGTGGCCGGCGCGCCGAACGCGCCGATCAGCATCGCGATGGTCAGCAGTGCGACCAGGAGCACACCGACGGCGGTGAGCCCGGTGACGGCCAGCAGGGTCGGGAAGAAATAGCTGAGCACGCCCGTCATGGTGCGGACGACGAAGAACATGACGCCCTGGGCGCTGGCGCGGTACGGCGTCGCGAACAACTCGCTGGCCCACAGGCTGTAGAAGGCCTGCGCGCCGATACCTGCCGACACGCCCCACAGCACCGCGAACGCGAGCATGGTCGGCACCCCGCCGTCGGTGAACGCCACCAGCACGATCCAGCCCAGGATGCCGAGCGCCGCACCGACCACGTACAGCAGGCGCTGTGACATCCGGTCGGCGTACCGCATGAACCCGAAGTAGGTGGCCACGACCGTGCAGCCCCACACCAGCACCTGCAGCAGGTTCTGGGCGACGGGGCTGTGCAGACCCGCGGTGTCGTACACGCGGGGCATGAAGATCCCGGCCTGGCCGGCCACGGTGTTCCAGAACAGATAGATGCCGCCGAGGAACAGCAGCGCGGTGATGTTGACGCGCTTGGAGAACAGTCCGCGCAGACCCCGCATACCGACGGCGGAGGCCACCGCCTGCGATTCGGTCTTGGCTTCGTCGGACCAGATCTGCGATTCGGCGAGGCCCTGGCGGATCCACCAGACGACGCCTGCGACGACGAACAGGTGGACGAAGATCAGCCGCGAGCCGAGCAGCCCGAGAGGTGCGAGCGCGGCCGCGAGCGCGAACCCGATCAGCGGGCCGACCGACCATGCCAGTTGCGCGGTGCCGACGTGCTTGGCCCGCTCCACCGACGGGGCCTGTTCGGCGATGTAGGTCCACGACGCGGGGACGCCCGCGCCGACCGCGATGCCCGTGATGATGAACGCCGCCAGCAGCATCGTGTAGTTGACCGCGCACGCCGCGAGCAGGACGCCGGCCATGTACACCAGCAGGTCGTAGGTGTAGATCGCCTTGCGGCCGAAGCGGTCACACAGCGGCCCGCCCAGGATGGCGCCGATCGCGGCGCCGAACGCGTTGGCGCTCAGCGCGGCGAGCAGGCCGACCGCGAAGTTGCTGATCCCGAAGGCCACCTGCCAGAACCCCAGGCTGGTGGCGATGGCGATGATGGATCCGGCCTCGATGTAGTTCGACATCGCGACCGCGATGGTCGCCCGCCACCCGGTGGTGGACCGCGCTCCGAGCTTCATTGGTTTCCTCGATTCAGGGGGTCGGGATCTGGGCCGGCGTCATGCCAGGTGGAAGTACTCGAACAGGGGCTTCATCTGCTCGTCGGGGTGGGCTCCATCGTCGCTCACGAAGAACTCGGCCATGCTCGCCTGCCACCGCGCATTGACTTCCGTCTCGGCCATGCGCTTCTGCGCGGAGGCGAAGTCGTCGGTCTCCAGGTAGCCGACGACCAGTCCGTCACTCTCACGGACGAACAACGAGTAGTTGTGCCACCCGGCCTCTGACAGTGCCTCGAGCATTTCAGGCCACACCTGCTCGTGAGCTGTGAGGTACTCATCCATCCGCTCGGGCCTGAGTTGAAGGACGAAGCAGACGCGTTGCATGGTGGGTGCGGCTGAGGCAGTCAAGTTGGCTCCGTATTGAAACGTTTCAATTCGTGATGGCGGTCACGGTAGACCACTGCGGGAATCGCCGTCAAGGTCCGTCACCAGCACCGTTCACGACGCCGGACCCTACCGACGGGTACATCCGGGTGTTCTTAGCAAAGTCTCAATGCTGGCACCCCGCGGCCTTAGATTGCGCACTTAGCGTTGTGCTCAAGGTTGAAGCGAAGAAGCCCAACCGCCAGCTCGAAGAACGACGGGAGGCTGATCATGACTATCACGAGCAACACCCCGGCTTCGGACAATCATTTTCGGTACGGCAATCCTGCAGTGGTCTGTGACGGCGCGTCGATGCGCGCGCATCACCGTCAACTGGCGACCGTGGTGACGGTCAAGGGTGTCATCGGCAGTGAAAATCTGGACCAGATCTCGGCGTACGTCCGTCGCCTCGTCATCCCGGAAAAGTCCATCGTGCTCGATCTGAGTGGGGTGAACAGCTTTGCCCCGCAAGCGGTTTCCCTCTTCTATGACATCGACGCGCGCTGCAGCGACGAAGGTGTGGACTGGGCGGTCGTCGCCAGCCAGGCCGTGACCGCCGAACTCCGCGACGAGGACGCCGGTGTGCCTCTCACGGCATCGGTGCCCGACGCCCTGCACCACTTCGCCGAAGGCACCATGGCCCGCCGGCGGCTCCTCCCCCTGCTCGTCAAGAGCGCCTGAAAAGAAAGGCCAACCCGCCATGCTGATCGACATCCGTTGGCTGAGCAGCCTGCTGCACCGTCGGCACCGTCTCTCACAGCTGCAGCTGACCGCTCGCTGACCGCCACCGCGCCGGACCCTCCGGCAACGTTGCGGATCCGTTCGTGACGGCAACGTAAACGCTGACGAAAGGGCTGTCGGACTTCACGTCCGGCAGCCCTTTCGCATGCGCGGGCTTCCGGGCCGGGACAGATCCGGCAACCCGTCACGCGTTAGCGCCGATGTCTTTGAGTTTCTCGATCCGGTCCCAGTCCATCCCCAACTCCATGAGCACCACCTGGTGTGCTCGGAGGCCTGCGGGGCGCGCGTGGTCTCAAGCGGTTCGTGGTTGAACTGCACCGGCCCGCGCACGACACGGAACGGCTCACCGCCGTCGGTGGCCTCGACCTCGACGATCATGTCGTTGGCGATGGCCTGCTCATCAGCGGCCAGGTCGACCAGGCTCTGGAACGTCCTTGATCAACGCGGCCCCTGACCGTTGGATGCACGGTAAGTGTGGCGGGAACTCGCGTCAGCCTGATGTCGAGAAGACGCCTGCCGGAATGTCGTTTCGGCGAAATGGGAAGCGGCGCGGATCTACACTGAAGCCACTGTGACCGCGTATGGCGGCGAGTGTGGGCACTGGCCGGATTCGACGCATGCGCGCCGGCACGGGATGACCCGATGGCAGGCGCGTCGGTTGAGTCGGCAATTCGCCGGAGTCGGCGTGGGTATCGCCGCAGCGCGTCTCCGTGAGCTCGCCGACGGGGCACCTGCCACCGCCGGCGAACTCGCGGATGTCGAATTCGCGTTCCTCGCAACCGAGCTGAGGCACGACGAACGGCTTGCCAGGGTCAAACGAGGCAGGCGCGCCTGCATCAGCTGCCTCATCACCGCAGGCGTCGGCGTGCTCATGCTCGTCTCACTGATCAGCATGGTCCTGCTGCTGTTCAGCCTGATGCTGCACAACCCGCCGTACTGAGGCGCGTTCGAGAAGGTCAGTCGAACGCGACACTGAAGTACTGCGTCTCCTGAAACTCCTGCAGTCCCTCACGGGCGCCTTCGCGCCCCAGTCCGCTCTGCTTCATGCCGCCGAACGGGGCCGAGGGATCGGAGACCACACCGCGGTTGACCCCGACCATGCCCGCGTCCAGCCGCTCGGCGATCCGCAGTGCATCTTGCAACCGGCCCGCGAAAACGTAGGCAGCCAAACCATATTCGGTGTCGTTGGCCCAGCGCAGCAGTTCGCCCTCGTCCTCCCAGGCCACCACAGGGGCGACCGGGCCGAAGATCTCGTCGGTCAGGATCGCCGCGTCCGGTGCGACGTTGGTCAGCAGTGTCGGTGCGACGAACCAACCCTCGTCGGGCGTGGCGGCCCTGGCCGCCACCACGGCGCCGTCGGCGACCGCGGCGTCGATCGCCGCGGACACGCGCTGCGCGGCGCGCGCGCTGACCAGCGGGCCGATCTCCGAGGACGGGTCGGCAGCCGGGCCGACGCGCAGGGCTTCGACCTTGGCGGCGAACGCGGCGACGAACTCGTCGTGCACCGCAGCATGCACGTAGAACCGGTTGGCGGCGGTGCAGACCTGGCCCGCACCACGGAATTTCGCGAGCATCGCGCCCTCGACGGCCTTGGCGATGTCGGCGTCGGCCGTCACCACGAACGGCGCGTTGCCGCCGAGTTCCATGCTGGCGTTGACGACGCGGTCGGCGGCCTGCTTGAGCAGAACCCGCCCGATGCCGGTCGACCCGGTGAACGAGATCTTGCGGACTCGCGCATCGGCGAGCCACGCCGACACCACGGCACCAGCATCGCTCGTCGGCACGACGTTGACCACACCGGCCGGTACTCCGGCGTCGCCGAGGATCGCGGCGATCGCCAGTGCCGTCAGCGGGGTCTCGGCTGCCGGCTTGAGCACGACGGTGCACCCCGCCGCCAGCGCGGGGGCGATCTTGCGGGTCGCCATCGCGGCCGGGAAGTTCCACGGCGTCACCAGCGCGGCGACACCGACGGGCTTGTGCGTCACCAGGGTTCGCGCGTTGCCGGCAGGGTTGCTGCCGAAGGCACCGTCGGTGCGCACGGCCTCTTCGCTGAACCAGCGGAAGAACTCGGCGGCGTAGGTGACCTCTGCCCGCGCGTCGGCCTGCGACTTGCCGTTCTCGGCGCACACGAGTGCGGTGAGCCGGTCGATGTCGGCGAGGATCAGTTCGTATGCGCGCCGCAGGATCTCGCTGCGCTGACGCGGGCTGGCGCCCGACCACGGGCCGAACGCCTTCTCGGCGGCGTCGACCGCCGCGACCGCGTCGGCGACCGAACCGTCGGACACCGCGGCGATCACCTCACCTGTCGCCGGATCGTGGACGTCGAACGTGGCGTCGGTCCCGCGCGCGGTGCCGTCGATGAGGATGCCGTGTTTGGCGTCCAGGCCGGCGATCGCGTTCTGAAGATCCATCTTCACTGTCCTGCTCACTTCACCTCTCCGAACGCCGCGGCCAGGATGTCGAGGCCTTCGTCGAGCAGGTGGTCGGGCATGCTCAACGGAGGCAGGAAGCGCAGCACGTTGCCGTAGGTGCCACAGGTCAGGACCACCAGGCCCTGCGCGTGCGCCGCTGCGGCGATGCGCTTGGTCACGTCGCCGTCGGGTTCGTCGGTGCCCGGCTTGACGAGTTCGATCGCGATCATGGCGCCACGGCCGCGCACCTCACCGATGCGTGGATCGGCCTCGGCGAGCGCACCGAGGCGGCTGAGCATGGTCTCGCCGATTGCACGGGCCCGCGCGACGAGGTCCTCGCGCTCGATGGTGTCGATCACCGCGAGCGCCGCGGCGCAGGCGAGCGGGTTACCGCCGTAGGTGCCACCGAGGCCGCCGGAGTGCGGAGCGTCCATGATCTCGGCACGGCCGGTCACCGCCGACAGCGGCAGACCCCCTGCGATGCCCTTGGCGGTGACGATCAGATCGGGCACCAGGTTCTCGTGTTCGCACGCGAACAGCGCACCGGTGCGGGCGAATCCGGTCTGAACCTCGTCGGCGACGAACACCGCGCCGTTGTCGGTGCACCACTTCTGCAGCGCGCCGAGGAATCCCGGCGCGGGCACGACGAATCCACCTTCACCGTGGATGGGTTCGATCACCACGGCGGCGACGTTGTCGGCGCCGACCTGCTTGTTGATCATGTCGATGGCGCGCGCCGCGGCGGCCGCGCCGTCGGTCTCGCCGTCCCGGAACGGGTACGACGTGGGCACGCGGTACACCTCGTTGGCGAAGGGACCGAAACCGTGCTTGTACGGCTGGTTCTTGGCCGTCATCGCCATGGTGAGGTTGGTGCGGCCGTGGTAGGCGTGGTCGAACACCACGACGGCCTGCCTACGGGTGTAGGCCCGCGCGATCTTGACCGCGTTCTCGACGGCTTCCGCGCCGGAGTTGAACAGTGCCGTGCGCTTCTCGTGATCACCCGGGGTGAGCCGGTTGAGTTGTTCGGCCACCTGTACGTATCCCTCGTAGGGCGTGACCATGAAGCACGTGTGGGTGAACGCCGAGACCTGCTGTGTGACCGCGTCGACGACGGCGGGTGCGCTGTTGCCGACGGTGGTGACGGCGATGCCGGAGCCGAAGTCGATGAGCTGGTTGCCGTCGGCGTCCGCGAGCACGCCGCCCCCGGCTGCGACGACGTAGACCGGCAGCGTCACGCCGACGCCGGCCGCAACGGCGCTCTGCTTGCGTGCCTGGAGTTCCTGCGAGATCGGGCCGGGGATGGCAGTCACGAGCCGACGTTCCTGGGTGAGTGTCCGACCGGCAATCTCGGCGATGGTCACTTGCGTCCTCCTTCAGCGGTATGTGGGTCCACGGTAAATCTGCAGGTCACACACCAGCAGTGCATGTATGCACAACTTTTACAGAGCAAACTGTGCAAAACTGGCACGGTGGTCAGCGTTCGGGACGTCCTGGGTGTGCGTGCGCTCGGGTTGCGTGGCGTGCACGTGAGCCGGGCCGATGCCGACATCCGCTGGGTGGCCACGAGTGAGTTGTCCGACCCGACGCCGTTTCTGGAAGGCGCAGAGGTCCTGCTCACCACCGGTATCGAGACCCGTGACTGGGATCAGGAGTGGGACGACTACGTGCGCCGCCTGGCCCGGACCCCGGTCGCGGCCGTGGGGTTCGGCATCGGATTGACGCATGAGCGCACGCCCGACGCGCTGATCGCCGCGTGCCGCGAACACGACGTGAACCTCTTCGAGGTCCCGCGACGCACCACCTTCGTCGCGATCAGCAGGCACGTCGCCCGCCTGCTCTCCGAGCAGGAGTCCGCCGCCACCCAGGCCGCGCTGCAGACGCAACGGCGGTTGATCTCCGCGGCCACCCGTCGCGATCCCGCGACGGCTGTGGTCACGGCCCTGGCTCAGGCGCTCGACGGTGCGGCATGTCTGATGGCTCCCGACGGACGGGCGCTGACCGGTCCCGTCGGTCCGCGGCGAGACGAGTTCCCACTCGACGACGCCACCGCAGACGTTCACCGGCTCCAGACGCGCGGTGGGCGATCGGCCGCGACGCAGTCCCGCCCGGCGTTGTCATTGTCGGTGCAGCCCATCGGGCTACGCGGCCGACCATCGGCATATCTCGCGACGATGGGACCGGTGCGACTCTCGGAAGCAGAACGCGACGCACTCACGACCGCGGTCGCGGTGCTCGGCCTGGTCGACGAGCAGCGCCGCAGTCGCACCACGACCCGCAGGCACCTGCACAGCCGCGCGATCGAACTGCTCACCGGGAACGATTCGCGTACCGCCCAATTGATCCTTGAGATCGATGCGCCCGCAATCGTCATCCCGAAGCAGATGAGGTTTCTGCGAGCAAGTGGTGGCGAGTCCGAGATCGGTGACGCCGTCACCACACTCGAGCAGCGCGGAATCCTCGCGGGCATTTATGCCGACGAATTGTGCGCGGTATCGCTGCCCGCGCAGGCCGAGGCAACCGGTGAGGCCCTCGTGGCTTCGGGACTTCACGTCGGTGTCGGTGCCGCGGTGTCGTCGGACGACGGCGCGTCGGGATACCGCACCGCCGGACTCGCGCTGGCGCAGACGGCACCGACCGCGGCTCTCGTGGTGTGGGACCGCGTCGTCAGCGACGGCCCGCTGGGTCTCATCGACGCGCAGCGCGCTGAGGCCTTCGCCGAATCGTGGTTGCACGGACTGAATGCCGAACAACTGGAAACACTGCGTTCGTTCCTGCGTCACCACGGATCACACCTCAAGGTCGCCGAGGAACTCGGCGTGCACCGCAACACCGTCCGCAACCGTCTCGACGCGATCGAGGCGCTGCTGCCCGGGCAACTCGACGACCCGCAAACCCGGGTCAGCGCATGGATCGCGCTGCAGTCCCTGCCGTCCGAACGCGTCAACCCTTGAAGTACACGTACTGATGTGAGGTCGCGAGCGGGGTGCCGCCGCGGCTCCACAGGTGTGCGGTCTGGTCGAAGTAACCGCGGGTGAACTGGTGGGCCCGTGCGGTCCCGAGGACGTAATCGGCACCGGCGGCGGTGATCTCGTCGCCACTTGCGTGGAAGTAGATGGTGAGGGTCACCGTGCCCGCCGGGAGGAACTGCCCGCGCCGCCGGAACACCCGGGGGTAGAAGATGTCGCCGACGGCGGTGAGAGCCGCGAAATCCAGTGGCCGGGGCGGATTGTGGCGCACCCACAGCGTCGTCGTCGACGACGCCGATGCTGTTCCCTCGATCGTCGGCACCGCACCGTCGACGTATCGGATGTCGTAGTTCGAGAACCACGTCAACGGGGATTCGGCCTGCGCGAGTCCGTCCGGATCCAGCGCGGGCGGAGGGGCGAGCTCGGCGTCTGCCCAGGTGTCGCGGCGCACCCCGAACACCGCTGTCGCGGTCGTCTTCACCTCACCGCTCTGATGCTGCTCGACGATCCAGTGCTGGTTGGACCGGTTGGTGCGGACCAGTTTCGTCTCGACGTCGAAGTCGCCGTCGGCGATCGGCGCGACGTAGTTGACGGTCACCGCGATCGGATCGCCGTGGCATTCCGGATGCAGTTGGATCGCGCGGACCAGCGCCGCGGCGGTGATCCCGCCGAACGGGCCGACCATGTTCGCCCACTCCGGCACCGTGCTGCCGCGGAACCGGCCATCTCCGTCCGGTTGAAGATCGATCGCCTTGTCGAAGACACTCACCCGGGTCAGGGTACTGAGGGGGTCATGAGGCCGGTTTGACCGCGGGCGCCGAACGGTTCGGCTTGCCCATGTCCCGCACCTTGACAGGTCTCAAGGTCTTGAGATCGACGAAATGGTCGCGAGAGTGGTCCCCCACGCGACCGTTTCGTCGGTCTCGATCAGCTCGGTACGGGCAGGGCCGCGGTGTCCTGATCGTCGCTGCCGCCCGTGCGGGCCGCTGGGCGCCGGAACTGGTTGTCACCGCGCGGGTAGACCACCTGCGGCCACCAGAACCACCTTCCCAGCAGGGTGGCGATCGACGGCATGAGCAGCGACCGCACGATCAACGTGTCGAGCAGCAGGCCGATGGCGATCGTCGACCCCATCTGCGCCAGTACGATCAGTTCGCTGCCCAGCATCGCGGCCATGGTCGCCGCGAACACCAGGCCGGCCGAGGTCACGACCCCGCCGGTGCCGGCCATCGACCGGATGATGCCGGTCTTCAGCCCGGCGTGGATCTCGTCCTTGAAGCGCGAGACCAGCAGCAGGTTGTAGTCCGATCCGACCGCCAGCAGGATGATGACCGACATCAGCATGACCAGCCAGTGCACCTGCACACCGAACAGGTCCTGCCAGATCAGCACCGAGATGCCGAACGATGCCGCAATCGAACTGGCCGCCGTGCCGACGATGACCAGCGCGGCGACCGCGCTGCGGGTCAGGATGAGCATGATCATGAAGATCAGCGTCAGCGCCGACACGACCGCGATCATCAGGTCGTAGCGGGCCCCGTCGCTCATGTCCTTGTAGGTCGCGGCCGTACCGCCCAGGAAGATCTTGGCGTCCGACAGCGACGACATCTTCAGACCCTCTTGCGCGGCAGTCCTTTCGGCATCGACGCGGGCGATACCCTCCGGGGTTGCCGGGTCGCTCTGATGCGTGATGAACATGCGGGCGGACTTGCCGTCCGGCGACAGGAACATCTTGAGTCCGCGTTCGAAATCCGGGTTCTGGAACGCCTCGGGCGGCAGGTAGAAGAAGTCGTCGTTCTTCGCCTCGTCGAAGCTCTGTCCCATCGCCAGCGCGGTGTCGTTCATGGCCTGCATCTGGTCGAGCAGAGCCTTCTGCGAGTTGTAGGACGCGAGCGACAGGTCGCGGCTGGTCTTCATCGACGCGATGGTCTGCGGCAGCAGCGCGGTCAGCTGCGGCGCGAGGTCCGCCAGATCATCGGTGTTGACCTGAACGGCCGACGTACGGTCGGTCAACTCGTCGACGGTATCGAGGGAGTCGAACAGCGACCGTGCGGCAGCACACATCGGAATGTCGAAACAGTGTGGCTCCCAGTAGAAGTAGTTGCGCAGCGGCCGGAACTGGTCGTCGAAGTTGGCGATGTTGTCCCGCAGTTGCTTGGTGACCTCGAGGAGTTCTCGTGACTTCTCCGCGGAGTCCTGCGTGAGTTTGGTCTGCTGCAGGGACAATTGGTACTGCTTCTCCATGATCGCGATCGACTGGTTCGTCGCCTCGACCATCTTGAGTTGGTTCTCCAACTGCGCGCGTTGGAACGGCAGGTTCAGGTTGGTGGTCTGCCCCTGGATCGCGGTCTGGAACGGAATGGAGCTGTGCTGGATGGGGATTCCGAGCGGTCGCGTGATGCTCTGGACCATGGCGATGCCCTGGGTGCGCAGTACGTTCTTGGCGACGCGGTCGAGCACCAGCATGTCGGCCGGGTTCCGCATATCGTGGTCGGCTTCGACCATGAGGATGTCAGGGTTCATTCGTGCCTGGGTGAAATGCCGGTCGGCCGCGGCGAACCCGATGTTGACCGGGGCGTCGTCGGGCAGGTACCAGCGGTCGTTGTACGCGGGCCGATAGCCGGGTACCGCGACGACGCCGATCAGCACGATGAACGAGCTCGCGACGAGAATCGGTGCGGGCCAGCGCACGACGGCCGTGCCGACCCGCCGCCAGAAGCGCCCTTTGGCAGCGCGTTTGGCCTCGTACAGGCCGATCTTGCTGCCGAGGAACAGCACCGACGGGCCATGGTGACCGAGCTCGCGACAACGACGATCATGCCGATCGCGACGGGCGCGCCCATGGTGCTGAAGTAGGGTAGCCGCGCGAAGCTCAGGCAGTACGTCGCGCCGGCGATCGTCAGACCCGAGCCCACGATCACCGGCGACACCGATTTGAACGTGGTGTAGTACGCGGTCTCCGGATCCTCGCCCGCGCCGCGGGCTTCGCGGTACCGGCCGAACAGGAAGATCCCGTAATCGGTGGCGGCCGCGATCGCGAGCATCGTGAGGATGTTGCCGGCGAACGTGGTCAGCCCGAACACGTCGTGGGTCGCCAGTACCGAGATCAGTCCGCGTGAGGCGAGCAGACCGACGCCGGTGAGCACGAGTTGGATCAGCGTCGTGACAACCGAGCGGTAGACGATCAGCAACATCACCGCTATCGCCACGAGCGTGAACAGCGTGATCTTGCCCAGGCTCGCGTTGCCGATGACGTGCAGGTCGTCGGTGAGGGCCGCAGGCCCGGCCGCATACGCCCGCACCCCGGGCGGTGCCGGGGTGTCGGCGATCGCCTGCCGGACCACCTGAACACCCTCGTTGGCCAGCGTCTGCCCCTGCTCACCGGCGAGGTTGAGCATCACGTACGCGGCCTTGCCGTCCGCGCTCTGCGCACCGGCCGCGGTCAGCGTGTCGCCCCAGAAATCCTGGATGTGCTGGATGTGCTCGGGATCTTGCTGGAGCTTGTGGATGATCTCGTCGTAGTACTTGTGCGCGTCGGGCCCCAGCGGCTCCTGACCCTCGATGACCACCATCACTGTGCTGTTGGAATCGAACTCCTTGAAGTTCGCTCCCATCCGGTGCATACCGGTCAGCGACGGCGCGTCCTCGGGCGCCATCGGAGCCGAATGCTCCTCGCCGACGATCTCCAACTGCGGGGCGATGACGTTCACCACGGCGGCGAACGCCACCCAGAACAGGATCACCGGGATGGCCAGGACCCGCAGGGTATGCGGGATGAACGGTTTGGAGGATTCGGTGCGAATGTGAGCGCCTTGTGTCATGCCGATTTCACCAAGCAGTAGGTTTGCGCGTCGATGCCGTTGGCCGACTTCTCTTCCCGCACGATCCCGTTGACCGTGACACGACAACGGATCTCGTTGCTGTCTCCCAGTGCCATCAGGTTCGCGCTGACGGTGGGCAGGGTCGTCGACAACGTCACCGACCATGGCAGGGTCGCGTTGACCGAGTGGACGTTGGCGTCGGTGTCGAAGTAGCTGATCTGCGCTGTGCTGCCTGGTGGTCCGAAGACGTCGTACACCAGGATCTTCGGGTTGAACTGAACGATCTCGATGCCTGCACCGGCGTTCGCGTTCAGATCCTCTGAACCGAACTTCTCGTGCAGCCTCCATACGACGAGACCCGAGACGGGCAGGACCACCGCCAGGACCAACGGGATCCACGCCTGTTTCATCACACGTGAAAGAAAGCCAGCGTTCACCCAAGACCTCCCGACCCCGGCACCCATCACACTTGGCGAATTAGTTCGCTTACCTATGTACAGCGTGGAGCAACTTTACACAGGCTCACAACTCGGTGCAGGGGAGGGATATTTCCTGTGAATCGCCTGACAAATGGCTGAAATTAACTCGGCTGTCGGAGATTTCAGCCGATTGGACGCGCGCGCCGTCCGTCCGCTATTTTAGTTATATAGAAACCCTATATATGTTTCATGGGAGGTGCTCATGCGCGTCGAATGCGTCAAACCACCGGCCGCGTCGACGCGCGACGCCACCGAGTTCATCGCGGCGGCGTTGCCGTGCATCGACGTGATCGAGCGCGGCGCCCGCCGCCTCACCGCCAACCGATTCGACGCCGAGGACCTCGTGCAGGAAACACTCTTGAAGGCGTACAACGGTTTTCACACCTTCGACGATGGATCGAACATGCAGGCGTGGCTCTTCCGCATCATGCGGAACACGTGGATCTCCGGATACCGTTCCCGCCAACGAAACCCGGTCGAGCAGTTGTGCGAGGACTTCACCGACGCCCAACTCTCCGCGGGCCTGCGCCACACATCGACCGGTCCGCAGTCAGCAGAGAACGAGGCCCTCGCCGCCCTACCCGACGACACGATCGTCGCGGCCCTCCAGGCGATCCCCCGGTCGTACCGAACGGTGGTGTACTACGCCGACGTAGAGGGATACTCCTATCGCGAAATCGCCGCACTGATGGGCACTCCCATCGGAACAGTCATGTCACGACTGGCGCGCGGCCGCGCCCGACTGCGCACACTGCTGGCCGATGTCGCCGAAGAGCGGGGCATTTCAGCCGATCACGCCGCGGTACCGGCCGGCCGCACAAGATATCCAGTTGCATAGGCGAATTCGACCAGGTGATCGCGGAGACGCTTGCGCCCCCGGTGCAACCGCGACATGACGGTTCCCACCGGAACGTCCAGGACGTCGGCGATCTCCTGATACCGCAGGCCGACGACGTCGGCATAGTAGACAGCCATCCGCTGAGGTTCCGGCAACGCCGCCACCGCGTCACGCACCTCGGAATCGCCCATGGCTTCGAGGGCCGCCAGCTCGGCCGAGGCCAGCTCGGTCTCCGAACGGGCAGCGACAGCGGCCAGCTGCGCGTCGCTGATCGTGTCGGTGAGCACGACGTTCGGCCGTCGCTGCGCGGTGTGGTGGGAGTTGATCCACGTGTTCGTGAGAATCTTGAACAGCCACGCCCTGATGTTGGTGCCGTCGCGATACGTATGAAAACTGCTGTACGCCTTGAGCATTGTCTCCTGCACCAGGTCCTCGGCGTCGGCCGGATTGCGCGTGTACCGGCGGGCGACGCCGTAGAGCTGGTCCAGTAGCGGCAGCGCATCGCGTTCGAAGTTCTCGGCACGACTGTCGTTGTCGGTTAGGCGAGTATCGGCGGTCACTGGCATGGTCCGCTCCTGCCGTTCGTCGATGCGGTGTGAACTCTCTCATCCAGGGACACCCCGAAATTACTGCGTGCCGTGCACCGCCCCCAATGGGGTTTACCCCCGGGTTCGCGGCGGTTTCCCGCCTGCGGCCGCCCACACTCGCGTGTCATGAGTGCAGGGTGTCACCTCAAGTTAAGTTGAGGTCAAGTCGCCGGCCGCTCCGACGGCAACGCCTGCGCGTGCCGGGCAGACACGCGCAGGCTTTCGCCGCGCACACCGGACACAACCGCACCCGCACCCATATGGTCATCAGTTATGAATCGCCTCGATCGTTTTTTCGACATCACGGCGCGCGGGTCGACCATCACCGCCGAGATCCGTGGTGGTGTCGTCACGTTCATCGCGATGGCGTACATCATCGTGCTGAACCCCGTCATCCTCTCCAGCGCGCCCGACGTGGACGGCAACAGCCTGGAGTTCGCTCAGGTTTCGGCGGTCACCTCGTTGGCCGCGGGTGTCATGACGATTCTGTTCGGCCTCCTGGCGCGGTTGCCGTTCGCGTTCGCGGCCGGACTCGGTATCAACTCGTTCCTGGCCACCACCGTCGTCGGCTCCGTCACGTGGCCCGAGGCGATGGGGCTCGTCGTCATCAATGGTCTGATCATCGTGCTGCTTGCCGCGACGGGGCTGCGACGCCTGGTGTTCGACGCCGTGCCGATGCAACTCAAGCTCGCGATCACCGCGGGAATCGGCTTGTTCATCCTGTTCATCGGCGTGGTCGACGCGGGCTTCGTCGGTTCAACGGGCCTCCCGTCACCACCGGTGGGATTGGGTGCAGGCGGTGAAGGTTCCATCAACACCGTGCCGACCGTGGTGTTCGTGTTCACCCTGCTGATCACCGGCATCCTCGTCGCGCGGCGTGTGCGGGGCGCCATCCTCATCGGACTCGTGGCCGGCACCGTCGTCGCCGTCATCATCGAGGCCATCTGGCATCTCGGATCGGCCGTGGACAAGCCGGGCGGATGGGGCCTTTCGGTGCCGTCGCTGTCGGGTTCGCCGTTCGCCATTCCGGATCTGTCGCTGGTCGGCGAGGTGAGCCTCGGAAGTTTCGGCCGCATCGGCGCACTCGCGGCCATCATGCTGGTGTTCACCTTGGTCTTCGCCAATTTCTTCGATGCGATGGGCACGATGACGGGCCTGTCCCGGGAGGCCGGCCTGTCCGATCCGCAGGGCACGTTTCCCCGGCTGAGATCGGCGCTGATCGTCGAAGGCACCGGTGCGGTCGTGGGCGGTGCCTCGTCGGCGTCGTCGAACACGGTGTTCATCGAATCCGGCGCCGGCATCGAAGAGGGCGCACGCACGGGCCTGGCCAACCTGATCACCGGTGCGCTGTTCCTGGCCGCCATGTTCGTCGCGCCGCTGGCATCCATCGTGCCGACCGAGGTGGCCGCCGCCGCGCTGGTGGTCGTCGGCGCCATGATGGTGTCGCACCTGCGCCACATCGACATCTCCGAGTTCTCGGTGGCCCTGCCGGTCGTACTCACCGTGGCGACCATGGCGTTCAGCTACTCGATTGCCAACGGCATCGGCGTCGGGTTCGTGGCCTGGGTGGTGCTGCGGACCGCGGCCGGGAAGTTCCGCGAGATCAGCCCTTTGCTGTGGATCGTGGCGCTCGGTTTCGTGCTGTACTTCGCGCGCGGGTGGATCGAGTCCGTCATCGGCATGTGATGGCCGGTAGCCTTCCCAGCATGGGGATGACGCGATGAGCGCAGGGCTGTTCGGCCTTCTCGACGACGTGGCGGCACTCGCCCGCCTCGCCGCGGCCTCCGTGGATGACATCGGCGCGGCCGCCGGACGTGCGACGGCGAAAGCCGCGGGCGTCGTGATCGACGACACCGCGGTGACGCCGCAGTACGTACACGGCATCACCGCCGATCGCGAGTTGCCGATCATCAAGAGAATCGCGATCGGCTCACTTCGCAACAAGATCGTGTTCATCCTGCCGGCGATTTTGCTGCTCAGCCAGTTCGTCCCGTGGCTGCTCACGCCGATCCTCATGCTGGGCGCCACCTATCTCTGCTACGAGGGTGCCGAGAAGGTGTGGGGCTGGTTCCCCGGCCACAGCCATGAGACCCACGCCGCGCCGAGCGCGGTCGCCGGGCCGGATGCCGAGAAGTTCATGGTGACCGGCGCGATCCGCACCGATTTCATCCTGTCGGCCGAGATCATGGTGATCGCGCTCAACGAGGTCGCCAGCGAGGCGTTCGTCCCCCGCCTGCTGATCCTCGTGGTGGTGGCGCTGGTGATCACCGCCGCCGTCTACGGCGTCGTCGCAGGCATCGTCAAGATGGACGACATCGGCCTGAACCTCGCCCAGCGCAGCTCACGCGTCAGCCAGAAGATCGGCCGCGGTCTCGTCGCAGGTATGCCCAAGCTGCTGTCGGCGCTGTCCACGATCGGGACCGTTGCGATGCTGTGGGTCGGCGGACACATCCTGCTGGTCGGCACCGACACCCTCGGCTGGCACCCGCCGTACGGGTTCGTCCACCATATCGAGGAAGCCGTGCACCATGCCGTTCCCGGCGCCGGCGCGGTCCTCGCGTGGCTGGTGAACACCGGGATCTCCGCAGTGATCGGCCTCGTCGTCGGTGCGATCGTCGTGCTCGTGATGCACCTGTTGCCGTTCGGCAAGAAGGACAAGAAGGCGTCACACGCCTAGCGGAGTCCTGTCGGCCGCGTCGGCATTCTGTTCGAGCCACTTCTGCCCGGCATCGGCGGCTCGAACCAGCGCACCGTACTCACCGAAGTAGTCGGCCACGGCGCCCACCCACGGCAGCATGCCCAGATAGCGGAACGGCGCGCGTGGATGCGGCCGCTTGCCCAGCTCCTCCCCGACCGAGTTGAGGATGCCGGCCAGGTGCCACACGCGCTGCACGAGCGACATGTCGGTCTGCTCGTCCGCCAGGTCTCCCCGGGGCGTCTCGGCGTGCGGCGTCTCGGCGAGGTCGCGGTCGCACAGCACCGCAGCGAGCATCCGCACCTGCGTCTCGCGGTCGGTCACCCCGTATTCCCGGGCGACCGCGCACAGCACGAGGGCCTGATTGGTGAACCCCAGGAGGTCCTGCAGCGGCAACCGGTCGGCGAGCGCACCGAGCAGCCCGGGGAACGCCACGATGACGGTGTCGAGCGCCCCGACGCGGTGAATCCACCACCGGATCCGTGTGGCCCGGTCCTTGCCCTCCCACGACTGGGTGCCGGGAACGTCGGCGCAGTCGAGCAGTCCGGCGATCCGGTCGAGGGCCGTGCCGAGGACGCCGTCGCCCTCGCCCAGGTAGTGCGTCCGCCGCCGCAACCCGAGCGGGTCCAGTTCGGCGACGGCGTCGAGGATCAGGCCGATCGGTCCGAGCGCCCGGTTCAACACAGCGGCGACGTGGTCGTCGGTGAGCTCGGCCCGAGGCATTGGAAGGAGTGCCATACCGCCATCCTGTCGTACCGAACACGAGGAGCGCGCGAAGTCGCCGCTAACGGCCGCTCGCCAGCCGTCGCTCCAAGCCCGTGATGACGACATCGAGGTTGAACTCGAAATCGGACGCGCTGGCGTCGGCGCGGCGGGTCACGACGGCCGCGAGAAGCGGAAAATCGGTGCCCGCGAAGCTTTTCAACGCTCGGGCCACCTCGGGCATCTGGTGGTGCAGGCGCGAATCGGCGGTGCCGAGCACGTCGTGTGCCGCCGACATCGCCAGACCGGACACCAAGGTGAGGATGCGCCCGGCGTCGTCGATGCCGAATCCTCCTTCGACGAGTGCGGCCAGCACGCGCTCGGTCAGGGCCAGACTCTGGGCCCCGCCCGCGCCGCTGATGCGGAAGTTCATGCGGGTTGCGCCGTACTTGAGCACCCCCTGATGGATCGCGTTGGCGTACGCCCGCAGGATGTCCTGCCAGTCTGCGTCGTCGGGCAGGTCGATTGCGCGCAGTTCGGCGTCGAACAGGTCGGCGACGACGAGCTCGAGCAGGCCGTCTCGGTCCCCGACGTAATAGTGCAGCGCCGTGCGATCGACGCCGAGTGCATCCGCGACGGCCTGCATGGTGAGCGCTTCCGGTGCGATCTGTCGTGCCGCGGCGACGATCTGGTCGCGATCGATGCGGCGGGGTCGGCCGCGAGGCCGGCGATGCCCGCCGTCTGGCGTCCGTTCGGCCGTCACGTCGACAACAGTAGGGCACCGGCGGGTGGCTCGTGATTGTGATCCCACCCGGGTATTGACATCGCGTGTTACTTTTCTCACGCCCGTGAAAAACTCTGACGCCGCGGTGGCGCGCGTCGATGAAGGGAGCCCCGACACGTGCCTGGCACCACTCGCTACCGAGTCGTTCAATGGACCACCGGCAACGTCGGCAAGAGTTCCGTGGCCGCGATCGCGAACAACCCGACCCTTGAGCTGGTGGGGTGTTACGCCTGGTCGGAGGAAAAAGTCGGCAAGGACGTCGGCGACCTGTGCGGGCTCGAACCACTCGGGGTGACCGCCACCGACGACGTCGACGCCCTGCTGGCGCTCAAACCCGACGTGGTCGTCTACAACCCCATGTGGATCGACGTCGACGAGCTCGTACGCATCCTCGAAGCCGGCGTGAACGTCGTGTCGACCGCGTCGTTCATCACCGGCCACAACCAGGGACCGGGTCGCGACAGGATCGCCGAGGCCTGCTTACGCGGTGGATCATCGATGTTCGGCTCGGGCATCAGCCCCGGCTACGTCAACCAGTTGTCGGTGGTGGCGGCTGGTATCTGCGACCGGGTCGACAAGATCACCGTCAACGAGGCCGCCGATACGACGTTCTACGACTCCCCCGACACCGAGAAACCCGTCGGCTTCGGCCAGCCCATCGACCACCCGGACCTTCAGGCGATGACCGCACACGGCACGGGCGTGTTCGGCGAAGCCGTGCGGATGGTCGCCGACGCCCTCGGCATCGAACTCGACGAGGTGCGCTGCGATGCTGAATATGCCCAGACCACAGAGGATCTCGACCTCGGATCGTGGACCATACCGGCGGGCTGCGTGGCGGGCGTGTATGCCGGCTGGAAAGGCATCGTCGACGGCCAGACACGGGTCGAGATCAACCTCCGCTGGCGCAAAGGCCAGACGCTGCAACCGGATTGGAAGATCGATCAGGACGGCTGGGTCATCGAGGTCGCAGGCAGGCCCACGGTCACCATGAAGGTGGGCTTCCTGCCGCCGCCGGACTTCGAGGCCACCACTCTCGAGGAGTTCATGGTGTTGGGCCACATCATGACGGCCACGCCTCCCATCAACGCGATCCCCGCAGTGGTGGCCGCCGCTCCCGGCATCGTCACCTACAACGACCTGCCGCTGATCCTGCCCCGGGGCGTGGTGCCGACACCATAGTGCATCGCACGGTAAAGGCAAAGGCGCTCAATATTTTTCATATACCGTCCAGATATGTGCTAGGGTGGGCGATCCGGCGTTTTTGGTTCGTCCGGATTGAATGAGAGAAGTAAACATATGGCACAGGGAACTGTGAAATGGTTCAACGGCGAAAAGGGCTTCGGCTTCATCGCCCCTGATGGCGGCGCTCCGGACGTCTTCGTCCACTACTCCGAGATCAGCGGCAGCGGTTTCCGCTCGCTCGAGGAGAATCAGCGCGTCGAGTTCGAGATCACGCAGGGCGCCAAGGGCCCCCAGGCAGTTGGCGTTACCGCGGTCTGATCGACCCCCAGACGTAACAGATGGGCTGGTACGGATTATCCGTACCAGCCCATCTTCTGTTTCCGGATCCGGTCAGGCCCCAGCGGATGACGACTCCGCGGTGGCGACCGGAACGGCAGCGCCTCCCGCACGGCGCGCGAGCCATCGCGTGGACTCTTCGTTGGCGGTGCCGAGGATGCGCACCGCGGTTTCGTACAGCGCGGTGTTCCGCACCATGTTGTCGACAGCCATTCCTGCCGCGCACCGCATCACGATTCCCCCGAGTGCTTCGGACGTCATGTGGGGAACGACAAGAAGTTTCACGCACTGCGTGCGTCCGGCCACCGACATGACCCTGGGGCGCGTCGGCTTGAGTACCGCGGGGGTACGACTGCCCGCGGCGATGGTGTTGAGGTCCAGCTGACCTTCGCCCGGCGACCAGTTGATGTTGATGTCGACGATCTCACCGAGCGGACGCTGCAGGACCTCGACGAGCTCAGGTAGCTCCTTCGCGACCGAGGCGCTGCGCGGCCACCAGGCCCCGTCGATATCGCGTCCAAGTTGTTTGGCCAGAGTCAACCGGACCGGGCTGGCCAGCCGTCGCGACCCGACCAGGCCGTTCACGACGGCCGCTTGTCGGAGCGAGGTTGCGAGTGGGGACGATCTGAGAACAGCGGTCCCATCACCGGTTCGCGACGACGTTCATCGGTCGGCATGGTCTCGTGCTTCTCAGGGTGTGAGAACAGGTTGGACGTATCCATAAAAAGTCCTTGAAGTGCGGGATCGACCCACACATGTAGTTGCGGGCGTGCGAAGAGGATTTCGCAGGCCGGCCGTTCGAAGGAGTGTCAGGTGAGGCGTCGGACGCCAGGTGCGTATCGCTGACGAGAACGGCCTACCTTCGAATCTACACCCCGCACGGGTCAGGGACCCAGCATCGGTGTCAGATACGCGCGCCGTTGCCGTCGAACAGATGCGTACGCCCGGGCCGTGCCTGCACCGAGACCGAATCTCCCATCGTGGGTACATCCGCCCATTCGGATACCGCGGCGGCCTCCACCACCGCGGTGAGCCGGTGCCCGCCGGCCCGGATGATCAGCACGTACCGCGGCCCGAGCAACTCGACGAGCTCCACCCGGCCCACCCCGTTCGGATCCGGTGCCACCAACAAGTCCTCGGGACGCACCCCGAGCGTCACGTCACCGCGATCCTGGCCGGTGACCGTGAAATTCAATCCTTCCGCTTCGAACACCCCCGCTCGCAACCGGCCCGGCACGAGATTCATGCTCGGAGATCCGATGAAGCCGGCGACGAACGTGTTGGCCGGATGCCGGTAGAGCTCCTCAGGAGTGCCCACCTGCGCGATCGAACCGGAATCGAGGACGACGAGCTGATCGGCGATCGTCATCGCCTCCTCCTGGTCATGGGTGACATAGAGCGACGTGATGCCGGTTTCGGTTTGCAGACGGCGAATTTCGGAGCGCAACTCGACGCGCAGCTTTGCGTCGAGATTGCTCAACGGTTCGTCGAACAGGAACACCGACGGGGTCCGGACCAGCGCGCGGGCGATGGCAACCCGCTGCTGTTGTCCGCCCGAGAGTTGACGTGGCTTGCGGTCCAGCAGCGCGGTGATCCCGACCCGCTCGGCGGCCTGGACAACGCGTTGCTCCACTTCGCCTTTGGCCACGCCACCGTTCTTCAACGGGAAGGCGACGTTGCCCGCGACCGTCAGATGCGGGTACAGCGCGTAGTTCTGGAAGACCATGGCGATGTCACGCTCCCGCGGGGTGGCATGCGTGACATCGCGTCCACCGATGCGCACCACACCCTGATCTGCGGCCTCCAGGCCGGCGACGATGCGCAGCGTGGTCGACTTTCCGCACCCCGAGGGGCCGACGAGCACCGTCAGGGTGCCGTCGGCGAGGGTCAGGTCGAGCCCATCGACGACGGCGTTGCCCCCGTATCGCTTGGTGATTCCGCTCAACTCGATCGTGCTCACTTGGTGGCTCCTGTGGTGAGACCGCCGACGAGATGGCGCTGCGCCGCGAGCGCCAGCAGGTAGACCGGCGCCAGACCGAGCAGTCCGGCGGCGGCCTGTTGGCCGAACTGCACATTGCGGTCGCCCTGGAACAGCGACAGGCCGACGGTCAAGGTCTGACTCTCCTGCGTGACGGCGAGGTAGACGGCGAACAGAAAATCGTTGTAGCTGAGGAAGAAGACGACCAGCAGCGCGGCCACGATGCCGGGCCACAGCAGCGGCAAGATCACCTTGCGAAATGCCGCGGCCACCGACAGCCCGTCGATGACGGCCGCCTCGTCGATCTCGATCGGGATCCGCCGCACGAAACCGTCGAGCAACCACACCGCCACCGGGACGTTGGCGATGCCGTTCACCAGGATCAGCCCGGTGAGGTTGTTGGTCAGACCCGCGTAGCGCAGCAGGAAGAACAACGGAATGATGGCGACGATCGGCGGAGCGCAGTAGCTCGCCAGCAGAACCGTCAGCAAGCGTTCACCCCGGGTGTGGCGGGCCGTGAAATATGCTGTGGGCCCGGCGATCACCACGGCGAGCACCGCCGCGCCGACCGCCGACACCCACGAGTTCTGCAGCATGGTGCCCAACTCGATGGTGTCGAAGACCTTGACGAAGTTGGTCAGGGTCAGCGAGGTCGGGAACAAGCTGGAGTTCAGCACATCCTCGGCAGGCCGAAACGCCAACGACACCAGGTATCCGATCGGGATCAGCGCCGCGAGGACCGCGAGAAGGAGGGCGGCGCGGGTTTTCATCCGTCGCCCTTGAGTGCTCGGGTCCGCAGGGTCGTGACGATCGTGGCCACCGCCCCGACCACCAACCCGAAAACCAGGGTCTGGGCGGCCGCGGTACCCATGTCGAAGCTGCCCCGCAACCCGGTCTGATAGATGACGTACGGCGACAGCGCGGTCGAGAAGCCCGGTCCCCCCGCGGTGACGACCACGATGAGGTCGAAAACCTTGTAGCCGATCACGAGTTCCAGCAGCACCACGGCCCACATCGTCGGCGCGATCGCGGGCCAGATCACCGTCGTGAAAGTGCGCCAGGAATCGGCTCCGTCGATGCGCGCGGACTCCAGCAGTTCCGGGCGCACCACGCCGAGCGCCGCGAAGGCGATCAGCACGGCGAACGGCGTCCACTGCCAGATGTGGATGAGCAGCAGCACCAGGAAGGCGCCTGCGCCGGAGCCCAGCGGATTCAAGCCGGGTAGGCCGACGGCGTCGAAGAAGCCGGCCAGGCCTCCGCCCACCGGTGCCAGCAACAGCTTCCACGCCACCCCGACCAGCACGGGCGCGGTGACCAGCGGCAGCAAGAACAGTGCGCCGATCACGCCGAACCGACTACCGCGCTGCCGCAACAACAGTGCGATGCCCAATCCCAGGACCGTGGTCACGATCGCGGCGACGACGGCGAACACCGACGACCGGACCAGTGACGGGGTGAACGCGGGCGAGGCGAATGCGGTGGTGAGGTTGTCGGCACCGACGAATCCGCGAAGGGGTTTCGCCAGCGAGGATTTCGTCACCGCCAGTGCCACCAGGTACACCATCGGGTACACCAGGAACACCGCGAGTCCCGCCATCGCCGGTACCGCCAACCACAGCGGAACCCGCCTGCTCATGACGTGGCACTGTCCCAGCTGGCCTGCGCCTTCTCCAGCGACTGCTCGACGGTCTGCGTGCCTGCGATGGCTAGAGCCAACTGATCGACGAGGTCCTGCAACAACTTCGGCGCGCCGGCCTGTTTGGGCCACACGAGCGGGTCACCGTTCAGGCCCTGCCGGATCGGGTCGACGGCCTTGGTGACCACCTTGGCGTAGCCGTCGGAGTCGAGCACCGCGCCGCGCACCGGGTCGATGCCGGCGCCCGCGGTCGACGACACCGCGAGGTTTTGCGGCGCTGCGGTCGCCCATGCGATGAACGCCGCAGCGGCGTCGGTGTTCCCCGACGCCGTGGAGATACCCAGGCCGAAGCCCGCGTCCAATGCCGTCCGCGGCGTGGTGTTGCTGCCGCCGACGGGCAGCGACACCGCGCCCCACCGTCCCGCGATCTTCGACGCCGTCGGATCCTCGGCTCGCAACGCCATGTCGGTCCAGGTGTCCAGCATGGCGCCCTGTCCGGTGAGAAACGCCGTGTTGGCCTGGTCGAAGCCGATCTGCAGCGGCGTGGGCAGCGCCGCCGGGGCAACCGCCACCAGGTGGTTGAGCGCGGCGACGGACGCATCGGAGGTCAGTGCCGGTTTCCCGTTGTCGTCGAACAGGTTTCCGCCGTAACCGGTCAACCGGTTGATGTAACTGCAACCCAGGATCATGGGCACCTGCTGCCCGGAGACGATCGCTCCGAACGCCGCACCGCGCGCGTCCGTGGTGATCTTGGCCGCCACTTCGTCGTATTCGTCCCACGTCGTGGGCGGTTCGACGTGGTAGCGATCGAAGAGTTCCGCGTTGTAGAAGAGGATGTGGATGTCACCGTCGTACGGCAGCCCGTAGCGCCTACCGTCGAGCAGCGTGTACGGGTCATAGATCGACTTCAGGTAGCCGTCGACCTCGATGTCGCCATGCCGGTTGTCGATCCAGTCGGTGAGGTTCACGAGTGCATCGGCGTCGACGAGGTCACCGAGCCCGAAGTAGAAGTAGTCGAAGACGTCGAATTCTCCTGTGCCGCTCTGGACGTCGAGGATCTGCTTGCTGGTGAGTTGATCGTATGGGGCGGCGGTGACATCGAGCGTGCCTCCGGTGGCCTGCTGCCACGCCGGGGCGAGCACGTCGCGGAACGACGTCACGTGCGGTTGATTCACCAGCAGCTTGAGCGTGACGCCGTCGAACCGGCCCGACACCGGGGCGTCCGCGGCGAGCGCGCTGTTGGCACCGGACGAACCGCACGCGGCGAGCGCCGGACCCAGGATCGCCGCGCCCGAAGCCAATCCGAGCAGTTGCAGCGCCCGACGGCGCGTGAGGGCTGGTGGAGTCACGAGCGGCGAGACTATGCCGGCACACAGCTCGCTGGGAGAGTAAAACTCAGCCGGATCTTGATTCGATCTCCGCGGCGAGGATCCTCGGTTCGGTACGCACCGGGAAGTTGACGGAATTGGCGATGAAACACATCCGGTGGGCGTCCTCGTGCAGTCCGGAGGCATCCTCCAGCCGCGCAGAGTCGGCGATCGTGACCTCAGGGCGCAGCGTGACATCGGCGAATGCGCCACTGCCGTCGGGGGTTTCGGTCATGGCCCCGACGGGCCGATCCCGGTACGCCGTGACCACGATTCCCGCTTGCGCACACAACGCCAGGTACCAGAGCATGTGGCACTGCGACAAGCTGGCGACCAGAAGCTCCTCGGGGTTCCAGCGCTGCTCGTTGCCGCGGAACGCCGGATCGGAACTTCCGGCGATCACCGGCTTGTCGGCCTCCCCGACGCCGGCGACCTCATGGTCACGCGCATACGCGCGATAGCCGCTGGTGCCCGATCCGGTATTGCCGGTCCAGGTCACCTCGACCTCGTATCGGTGTGTGCGGGGCGCTCGGTCGGCAGCCATGGGTCCGACGTTAGCAACCTGCTCGCCGATGAGAATCACCCGTAGCGAAAATCTTGACCTTGATCCGTGGCGCCTCTACCCTGCGCGGGTGACTTCGACCGACCTGGCGCCGGCGCGGGTTTCGGTGCGCAATGTCGGCCGGACCTTCGGAACCCACACGGTGTTGCGCGATATCGACCTCGACATCGAACCGGGCGAGCTCATCGCGCTCCTCGGCTCGTCGGGCAGCGGAAAATCGACTCTGCTCCGTCTCGTCGCGGGCCTCGATCTGCCCACGGAGGGCCGCATCGAGATCGACGGCGCCGCCATCCGTGAGACAGATCCGCGGTGCGCCATCGTGTTCCAGGAACCACGGTTGTTCCCGTGGCGATCGCTCGCGGGCAACGTCGCGTACGGCCTGCCCAAAGGCACGAGCCGGACCGAAGGCGCCGAGACCGTGCGCCATTGGCTCGAAGTGGTCGGCCTGCAGGAGTTCGCCGACCACCGGCCCCGCCAGGTCTCCGGCGGCATGGCCCAGCGAGCGGGTCTGGCGCGCGCACTGGCCCGGCGTCCGCGCGTACTGCTGCTCGACGAACCACTGGCCGCGCTCGACGCCCTCACCAGACTGCGGATGCAGATGCTGCTCGACAGGGTCCAGCAGGAGGCGGGCACCACCACGATCCTCGTGACCCATGATGTCGAGGAGGCCGTGATCCTCGCCGACCGGGTTCTGCTCCTACGCGCCGACGACTCCGGCGCCGCGAGTGTGGCCGCGTCGTTCGACGTACCGATCCCCAAGCCGCGCGACCGCGGCGACCCACGTGTCATCGAGTTGCGCGATGTGCTGCTCGACGAACTCGGCGTACCCCGCCGCGCCCCCGACCCGTCCACGACGCGTATCTAGCCGCACCCCACTGCCCTGGACCGAGAAAGCTTGATCCAAATGAGAATTCGTCATCTGGCCACGATGTTGGCAGCCGTCGCCCTCGCCGCGACCTCGGCCTGCGGCTCCGAGGGCAGCCAGTCGTCGGACAAGGACGTCCGACTCGACTATGCCTACTACAACCCGTTGAGCCTGGTTGTGCGTGACCAGAAGCTGCTGGAGAACCAGGGTTACAACGTCACCTGGATCCTGTCCGCGGGCAGCAACAAGGCCAACGAGGGGGTGCGCTCGAACGCACTGGACTTCGGATCGACCGCCGGTTCCGCGGCTCTGGTCGCCCGGGCCAACGGCACCCCGTTGAAGGTGGTCGACGTCTACAGCCAGCCGGAGTGGACCGCGCTGGTGGTCGCCAAGGATTCGCCGATCAAGTCGGTCGCCGAACTCAAGGGCAAGAAGATCGCGGTGACCAAGGGCACCGACCCGTACTTCTTCCTGCTGCAGGCCCTTGATGCGAACGGACTTTCGGCCGGTGACGTAGAGATCGTGAATCTGCAGCATGCCGACGGCAAGACTGCGCTCGAGCGTGGTGACGTCGATGCCTGGTCCGGTCTGGATCCGTTCATGGCGCAGACCGTCCAGGAACAGGGGGCACGCCTGCTGTACCGCAATCCCGAATTCAACTCCTATGGGGTGCTCAATGTCCGCGAGGACTTCAGCGCAGCGCATCCCGACACCGTCCAGGCGGTGGTCAACAGCTACGAGGAGGCCCGCAAATGGGCACTGGAGCACCCAGCCGAACTGACGGCGCTGCTGGCGCAGGAAGCAAAGATCAGCCAGTCGGTGGCCGAGGAGGAGATGGAGCGGACGGCTCTGGACATCGACCCGGTCCCGGGGGCGGCACAGAAGGCGGTGTTGGAGAAGATCGTGCCGATCGCCGTCGCCGACGGCGACATCAAATCCGAGCAGGCCGCGCAGGAGGCGCTGGGATCGCTGCTGGATCCGCAGTACGCGCAGCAGGCGGACTGAACATCGGCGCAGCGTTACTGAACAAGCTTTCGCTGCTCGCGATCGGCTTGATCGTTCCGGTCGCGCTACTGGCGATCTGGCACCTGGTGGCGAACAGCGGGGCGTTCTCCCCCAGCCAGCTGCCCCCGCCGGCAGACGTGCTCGAAGCGCTCGGCGAGTTGGTGCGCCGCGGTGATCTGTGGACGCATCTGCAGACCAGTGTGTCGCGTGTGTTCGCCGGCTACCTCGCGGGCGCGGCCGTCGCGCTGGTCCTCGGGTCGCTGATCGGCTTGTCGGCCACCGTAAGACGACTGCTCGCGCCGACGGTCGCGGCATTCCGCACGGTGCCCTCCCTGGCGTGGGTTCCATTGCTGCTGTTGTGGTTCGGCATCGGCGAGACACCGAAGCTCACGCTCGTCGCCATCGGTGCGTTCTTCCCGATCTACACCACGACGGCCTCGGCGCTCTCGCACGTCGACGCACAACTGCTCGAGGTGGGCCGCGCGTACGGGCGCCGCGGCGCGGCGCTGGTGACCACGGTGATGCTGCCCGCGGCGGCACCAGCTCTTGTGAACGGCCTGCGACTGGGGTTGGCCAACGCGTGGCTGTTCCTGGTCGCGGCGGAGCTGATCGCCTCGTCGAAAGGCCTCGGTTTCATGCTGATCGACAGCCAGAACACCGGGCGTACCGACGTGATGTTGTTGGCCATCGCGCTGCTGGCCGGGCTGGGCAAGCTCAGCGATTCGCTGTTCGGGATCCTCGAGGCGCGTCTGGTCCGCCGGCGCAGCTAGTGGCTACCGGCGCCGCAGACCCGCGCTCGCCCCCAGCACCGCGTCGGTGATCGCCTTCACCAAGAGGCTTTCGAGTTTCCAACACTGCCAGAACAGCGGCACATCCAGGTGATGCTCGGTGATGGGCACGAACGACGCGTCGACCAGATCCTCGGGGTACATGCCCCACCCAAGACCCGCGCGCACCGCCGCACCGAACCCCTCCGCGGTCGGGATGAAATGCACAGGCCGGGCGATGTCTCGGCGGAACGCCTTGCGTACCAACTGATCCTGAAGCCGGTCATCACGGTTCCAGGCCAGTGACGGCGCCACGGCGGCCGCATCACGGGTGAACCCGTCGGGCAGATGGCGCGCCATGTACTCGGTGCTGGCGACCGGCACGTACCGCATCGATCCCAACGGGTGGACGCGGCAGCCCGACACCGGTGTGCGTTCGGTCGTCACCGCGCCCATCACGACTCCTTCCCGCAGGAAGCGCGCGGAGAGGTCCTGGTCCTCGATCCGGATGTCGAACAGGACGTCGGGCAGGCGCCGGAAAACCCCGGTGAACCACGACGCCATCGAATCGGCGTTGACCGCCAACGCCATTCGTGGCCGCTGCGACGATCCGCCGCCCATGTCGGCGAGCGCCTCGGATTCCAACACTGCCATCTGCGCCGCCAGGCGCAGCAGCGGAATCCCAGCAGGTGTTGCCCGGCAAGGCTTTTCCCGCACCACCAGGACCTGCCCGACCCGTTGTTCCAGCGCCTTGATCCGCTGGCTGACCGCCGACGGCGTCACGTGCAGCTTGGCCGCGGCCGCGTCGAAGCTGCCGAGTTCGATCACCGCGGCAAACGCGGCGAGCTGCTGACCATCGATCTGCACATAAGTGATGCTAATCGCGTCGTGAATTGATCTCACCGCGCTTATCCGGCGATCCGCCACGGACCCCATCGTCGGGCTTGAGTTTGCAGTTGCTGGTCCCGAATGCGAACCGAGATCTGGCCTACAGCCGCCGCACGCTCAGCGCGGTCTCGGTGACCACGCCGCCGCTCGCCTCGATGAGATACGCTCCTGCCGTTCCGTTTTCGGCGACCGCTTCCACGAGATCGGTGCCCCGGTACAGCAGGCCGGCACCGTCGTCGGTGGCGTACGCCGCGGGGGCAGCTGCAGTACGAACCAACTCATGCAGGACCGGCCGACGCTGCCCCTCGGAGTCGTAGTGGACCCCGTTCGCGTACGGGAGGAACCCCAGACCGTTGGTGACCGGCCGCAGCTGCGGACCGAACGAGTCTGTGGGACCGCCGAGATGCCAGCAGATCGAACCAGCCGAGATACCGGTGAGCACGACTCCGGCCTGCCACGCGACCCGCAATGCCTCGTCCAGATCGTGCAGTCGCCACATCGCAAGCAGGCCCGCGACGCTGCCACCGAACACCCACACGACGTCTTGTCGGAGAAGATGCGCGGTCACGTCTTCGAAGGTTGGCATCGGGAACAACGCCACATGCGACGGTAGGTATCCGCGACTCTGTGCGGCCTCGGTGAGGTGATGCAGGACCGCTCTGTCGTCTCCCACCGCTGTCGCCAGCAGACACACCCGCGGCGGACGTCCGGTGACCCCGGACAGCTCGACGGCAAAATCCGTCAGCGCGGTGAAGGTGTAGCGCGTGCGCTGACCGGGCGCAATTCCGCCGCTGGTGGCGAGGATGGTGGGCGCTTCGGCAGGCACGGTTCGTACGGTAGGCGCATGTCGCACCGAGAACCACTTGATATTCGCAGTTCTCCCAGCGCAATTCTCAACGCCGGACAGGAGTTGCCGTCAGCGAACTCTCACCGCGTCAGCTGATGCGCGTCGACCCGCGCATGCGGGCATCGCCGCCAGCTCAGCAACGAACTTTTATGCACGGTGGTTGACGGATGGGCGGCCCAGTGATGCATCGGAAGCACGCCGGGAATCAGGTGGTTACGCTGTTATTTGTCGCGTGCGGCCAGATCAGGAGGACCGCACGACGTTGACTGGAGCGATGCGTGACCGAGAACGTGACCGAGAAGTTGTCGACCGGAACAGAAACGTTGCTCATGGCCCGCGTCGATGAGGGAGACCGGCTGTGGCAAACCCAGCTGGAGCAGACCATCGCGTCGATCCCCTGGTTGCGCGCAACGATGGCTCATCTGACCGCGCTCAACGACGGCACGCTGCAACACGATGCCAGCGACAGTTTCGTGGTCACGTTCGACCGCGCCTCCGACGCCGTGGCGTGTGCACTGGATCTGCAACTGGCCCCGCTGGAGCCCTTCGTGTTGTGCATCGGGATTGACACCGTCGAGCACACCGACCCTGCCGACGAAGATGGTGCCGCACGATTGCGCGACCTGGCCCAGGGCGGCCAAACCTTGGTCTCGGCCACCACGGTGGCGCTGGCGGCCAACCGGCTACCTGCCTACGCGACGCTCCAACCGCTGCGCGCCGGCCTCAGGAACGAGCCGCTGTTCGAGCTCGACCACCCGGGCCTGCGCCGTCACACCGTTCTTCCACATGAGCCCAACCCCGTTGGCGCCCAGCCTCGGTCGAATTAGTATCCGGTCCGAGACCAAGGATCGCCACTCACGCCGATGTCGACATCGAGTCGTCGGAGCTGGTCACCCGCCGTGATGCGGTCAGCAGGAGCTGGTCGAACCTGGATCGGGACAGGACACCGGCGTCGCCGAGTGCCGTGAAGTCTCTCGCCGCCTGTTCGGCCAGGACGCGCAACTTGACGTTGCTCTCCTGCGAGAGCCACTTCAGCAGATCGAACGCCGCGTTCTCGTCGATGCCGTATATCAGCATCAGCATGCCCTTGACCTGCTCGATGACCGCCCGTCGCTCCGTGATCTTGGCGACCTCGGCCGTGATCGCTGCATCTTCCTGACGGCTCGAATCGGGCGTCACGTCGATGTAGAAGCCCCGGGTGCCGACGACCGCGCCATCGTCGTCGCCGAGGAGCTGGTCGCCGACGACGATGACCTGGTGTACCGCACCGGTGGTGTCGATGATGCGATGCTTCCTGCCGAAGGCTCGCTGCTTCACGATCATGTCGTCGATATCCGCGGCGACTTCGTCACGGTCATCGGGATGCTTGTGCGACAGAACGAGTTCGGTTGTCGGCGTGACAGTGCCCGGCTCGTAACCGTGCATTCGTTGCACCTCGGCGGACCACTCCCAGCGTTGGTCGGCGAAATAGAACCGGAACCAGCCGATGTGTTGTGGCGTGCCGCCGGACATCGCCCGGGCAACCGCGTCGGCGCCACCTTCAGGTTGGCGGGTCATCGCGCCCACTTCGCGTACGGCATCGGCTTGGTTGCCGGCATCTCCCGGCCGAACTCCCGTTGAAGGTCCGCCATCTGCTGCAATCGCTCCGCCGTGTCCCGGCACAGCCTGCGGGACTCTTCGATGTGCTCGCGGGCGCGTTGGATCGTCCGAGCGACCTCCGACCGGACGAGGACGGGCTGACCGGCGGCGGGGCGTTGACTGCTCAGCGCCGCGACGCGGCGGGCGGTCCGGGCCCGGTGCGCCTTCTGCCTGCATGCCGAGGAGCAGTAGACCGCGTCTGAACGCGCTGAGAAGCCGGTGCTGCACACGGCGCATATCGTCACAGCCATAGCCGTAACGTTACAGCTGTCGTTACGCTTGCGCGGCGCCTCTGATCGGCGTAACACCTGGTGAGTGGACCGTCAGGAGTCGGGATCGAGCGCCGCGACGCGTTCGGAGACCTCGACGTCGAGTGCCGACCCGGATGCGGCGAGACCGGCGATCACGCCGACACGATTGCGCGCGGGCTGGTTCTGCGACATCTTCGCCTTGGCCTCGACGCGGTCGACGGGCAGTTCGACGCCGACGATGCCGTTGAGCTGGGCGCGGGTGTAGGAGGCCGGCGCATCGGAGACCCGCCAGGGTTGAGCACGGCCCGACTCATGCCGGTCGGTCAACCTGGTGACCAGATCGAGGACCCACTCGGCATCGTCGTGCACACGGAGGGTGCCGTAGACATTGAGAACCTCGTAGTTCCACGTCGGCACGACTTTGCCGGTCTCGGATTTGGTCGGGTAGAACCCGGGCGACACATAGGCGTGCGGTCCGGTGAAGATCGCCACCGACTCGGCCCCGGCGGCCCGCCAGTGGTCGTTGGCTCGAGCGACATGGCCGAGCAGCGCATGACGCTCGGCGTCGTAGAGCAACGGCAACGGCGTCACCACCAGACCTGTCGGCGAGTAGCTGACGAGTTGGGCAAAACCGGCATCGGCCAGCACGGAATCGATGCGCTCAGGGCTCAGCGCGAACTTCGGGGGTAGATACACGGGCACGCTCCATCGTTCGCCCCAAGCCTAACGAGGAGCGCTCGGCTCGGAAGCACCGGCGGCACCACTGTTTTCGCGAACGCAAAAATTAGTCGGTCAAATATGACGGACACCTCTTGTAGTGTGAACGCGGTAACAGTCGTGGACGGGTTATAGGGGTCGACTATGGACGAAGTGCTGGCGCGCGCTGGCATCTTTCAAGGGGTGCAACCCAGCGCGGTGGCCGCACTTGCCCAGCAGTTGGAACCGGTGTCGTTCCGTCGCGGTCAGGTGGTCTTCACCGAGGGTGAGCCGGGGGAGACGCTGTACATCATCACCTCCGGCAAGGTGAAGATCGGTCGAAAGTCGGTCGACGGCCGGGAAAGCCTGCTGACGCTGATGGGCCCGTCGGACATGTTCGGTGAGCTGGCGATCTTCGATCCGGGCCCGCGCACGTCGACGGTCACCGCGCTCTCGGAAGTGCAGGCGGTGATGATGCACCGCAAGGTGTTGCGCAACTGGATCGCCGATCGGCCCGAGATCGCCGAACAACTCCTGCGGGTCCTGGCCCGTCGGCTGCGGCGCACCAACGACAACCTGTCCGACCTCATCTTCACCGACGTGCCCGGCCGCGTCGCCAAGCAACTGCTGCACCTCGCGCAACGCTTCGGGACGCGCGAGGGCAACTCCCTGCGGGTGGACCACGAGCTCACGCAGGAGGAGATCGCCCAGCTTGTCGGCTCGTCGCGTGAGACGGTCAACAAGGCGTTGTCGGACTTCGCGCAGCGCGGCTGGATCCGCGTCCAGGGCAAGAGCATCCTCATCGACAACACCGAGCGGCTCGCGCGACGCGCGAACTGACCTGCCCGCTGCCACGGGAAGTGTGACCACACCTACATTGCTAGTGCCCTAACTATTAGGGTACGTTTTAGTCATGGCCTCACCTTCCCGTGTCGACGTCGACCCTCTCGCCCTCGAACGCCAGGTGTGCTTCGCGTTGGCCGTGACCAACCGGGCCGTGCTGTCGATCTATCGACCACTTCTCGAACCCCTGGGCCTCACCCACCCGCAGTATCTGGTGATGCTGGCCTTGTGGGATCACCACAAGATGAGCACGGCCGACACCGCACCGCTGTCGGTGAAACAGATCGCCGCGGCTCTCCAACTGGACTCGGCGACGCTGTCGCCGATGCTCAAGCGTCTTGACGCGCTCGGCCTGATCACCCGCACGCGTAGTGTCGGTGATGAACGTGCGACCGACATCCGGCTCACGCAGGCGGGCATCGCGCTGCGCGAGCGTGCGCTGGAGATACCCCCGAAGGTCGTCGAGCGACTGGGCGTGGACATGGCCGAACTGGAAGAACTGCGTCGGGTCTTGACCCGAGTCAACACCGCCGCGTTGGCCGCGAACGGTGTCAACCACTGAACACGAGGATCATCATGGCCGCCGAACAGAACAAAGCCCGCCCCAATCTGCTTCAGTACATTGCCTATTCGTACGGTCGGAGGTTGCCGGACTCGATGCGCGAATGGGTCGCCCACGATCTGGCCGACCATGGTGCCGTCCGCAGGCACATGATCCGGATGGCCATCCCGCCGGCACTGGTGCTCGCCCCGTTCTGGTTGTTGCCCGCATCGCTTTACGTGCACATCGAGATGACCGTCCCGATCTACGCCTGGGCGCTGCTCATGGCGTTGGCGCTCAACAAGGTGTGGCGTCGGCACCGCCTGGCCCAGCACGGACTCGATCCGAACCTGGTCGACGAGATCCGGTACAAGAAGCAGGCGCACATCCACGAGGACTACATCCGCCGCTACGGCCCACGTCCGGAGTCGGCGAAATTCCAGTCCAACAGCAGTCCGTTCTGACCGACCACACAGGTAAGAATCCCTCGCAGTGGGTAGGCACTGGGGTGACCCAGATTCCGCCCACCGATGAGGGAGACCGACATGACCAACGCACTCGACGGCAAGAAGGTCGCCATCCTGGCCACCGACGGAGTCGAACGCCGCGAACTCGTCGAACCGCGCGAGGCGCTTGAGCAGGCCGGTGCGCGCACCGAGTTGCTGTCGCTGCAGAGCGGGACGATCGACGCCCGCGACCATGACCTGGAGCCGGCGGGCACCTACACCGTCGACCGCCCGGTGAGCGAGGCCAAGGGCGACGAGTTCGACGCGCTCGTGGTTCCCGGCGGCACGGTGAATGCCGACAAGCTCAGGTCCGATTCGACGGCGGTCGCGTTCGTCCACGACTTCGTCAACTCCGGCCGTCCCGTCGCGGTGATCTGCCACGGACCATGGACGCTGGTCGAGGCAGGGGTCGCGAAGGGCCGCACGCTCACCTCCTACCCGAGCCTGCGCACCGACCTGCGCAACGCCGGCGCGACGGTGCTGGACGAGGAGGTCGTCATCGACGGCAACCTCATCACGAGCCGCTCCCCGAAAGACATCCCCGCGTTCAACAAGGCGCTCATCGAAGCGCTCGCCAAGCAGCCCCAGGCCCAGGCCCAGCGGTAACCAACGCCACACACTTCTTGCATGCAACCTTGCATGCAAGGAGTTACGCTGGTCGGCGTGGACACGACCAGCAGCAGTCAGCGCGCGTATCAGGCCACCAAGGACCGCATCCTGTCCGGTGGCATCCGCGGCGGGCAACTGCTCAGCGAGGTCGAGGTCGCCAACGAACTCGGCGTGAGCCGCACCCCGGTCCACGAGGCATTCCTGCGATTGGCCGCCGAAGACCTGCTCGAACTGCTACCGCGCCGCGGCGCGGTGGTGGTGCCGGTCCCGCCGCAGGAGGCCACCGACCTCCTGGAGATGCGCCTGGCGCTCGAGACCGCCGCGGTGCGCCGTCTGTGCCGCACCCCCGAAGCGGTCGACGCCCTGTTCACCGAACTGAACGATCTCGTCGACGAACAACGCCGGCTTGCCGACACGAACGACGCCCGGGCCTTCGCCGCGGCCGACGACGCGTTTCACCGCCGCATCGTCGAGGTCGCGGGAAACCCCATCGGACAGAGGTTCTACGGGTCGCTCAGCGACCGGCAGCGACGCATGATGGCCGACGCCGCACGCTCGGACAGCACACGTCTGGAGGCGCTCATCGGTGAACACGCCGGGCTCGCCGCAGCCATCGAGCGTCGCGACGTCGAGGAGTTCGAATCCGCACTGCTGTCGCACCTGGAGGCGACGTATCGAGTGAGCCTGCAGTGACCACGACCGCAGCACGATCAGAGACACATCGGATTCGGCCGTGGGTCGCGGTGGCGGCGGCCGCCTTCTGCATCGGCTGGGGCGGCAATCAGTTCACGCCGCTGCTCATCGCCTACGCGCAGCATTCCGGCTACACCCAGGTCGACGTGGACGTACTGCTGGGTGCCTACGTCCTCGGACTCGTCCCGGGGTTGCTGGTCGCGTCGACGCTGTCCGACCGCCACGGCAGACGGCCGGTGATGGCTCTCGGCCTGGTGAGCTCCGCGATCGGCAGCGTCATCCTGGCGATCGGCGACCACTTGGGCTTCCCGGCGCTTTTCGCAGGCCGTTTGCTCAGTGGTGTCGCGGTGGGTATCGCCATGGCCGTCGGCTCGGCCTGGATCACCGAGCTGTCCAGGGCGCCTTACGACGACGCCCCGTCGGGCAGCGGCGCACGACGCGCCTCGGTCTGTCTGTCTTTGGGCCTCGGTGTGGGGCCGCTGTGCGCGGGGCTGCTCACCGAATACGCTCCGCTCCCACTGGTGTTGACGTATCTGGTGCACGCCGGGCTGTGCCTGCCTGCGCTGTGGGCCATCCGGCACCGCACCATCGAAACCCGCACCGGCACAACATCCGGCAGCGTCATCGACGGTCTGCGTGTCCCCGCGGCGGCGCATCGCCGTTTCATGCATGTCGTCGTCCCCATGGCGCCCTGGATCTTCGGCTCGGCGGCGATCGCCTACGCGATCGTGCCTGCCCTCGTCGCCGACCGGTTGGGCCATTGGGCCCTGCTCTACACCGCGGGCCTGACGGTCCTCACGCTGGGGTGCGGCGTCGCGGTCCAGCCCATCGCCCGGCGCCTCGACGACCACTCGAGTGCCCGCGCGGTCGTCGTCTCGATGGTGCTCATGGCCCTCGGCGTCTTCGCCGCTGTCGTCACCGCCATCACCAGGTCCATCGGCATCGCGGTGCTCGTGGCGATGCTGCTCGGATGTGCCTACGGCATCGCGATCGTCTCCGGGTTGCTGGAAATCCAGCGCATCGCCGAACCCGACGAACTCGCCGGCGTCTCCGGTGTGTACTACTCGTTGGCCTACGCCGGGTTCCTGCTGCCCGCGATCCTCGCCGCACTGGCCCGCTACTTCAGCTACCCGGCGATGCTCACGGTCGTCGGGTTGCTGGCGGCGGCATGTACGGCATTGTGTGCTTCCGGCTGGTCCAAGCACCTGGAACCGACTACCCCCACAGCCAGGGTGTGAGCGGGCGAATCGGGTACCGCACTACTCATGCCCGCCGGCGGCGCTCACCACGAGCATGAAGTCGCCGCTGTTCCACGCGGCCTCGTGGATCACGCTCCGAGGAGCTCACAATGATGGTCTGGCTTGCCGACGCACTTCGCGCAGAAGGGCTCGACGTCGACGAGATCGATGGCTGGCGCACGAACGGCGACGGGGACTTCGATGACATCTGGGGCATCATCTGCCACCACACCGCAGGGGACGACGTCTCTCCCGCTACCGTCTCCCGCGGTACTCCCGAGCGGCCGGGACCGTTGTCGAACGTCTTGATCAGACGCGACGGCACCGTCGCAGTGGTCGCCGCAGGCGTCGCCCGTCATGCCGGTCCCGGCTACCACGAGGATCTGCCGCACACCGACGTCGACGCCCGCACCGTCGGCGTCCACGCCGAACTTCACGGCCATCAGAAGTATCCCCGCGAGCAGTACCTCAGCTACGTCCGCTGTTGCGCAGCGATCCTGCGACACATCAACCAGCCCGCCTCACACGTGCTGGGCCACCAGGAGTGGAACACCGCCAAACGCGACCCCTGCCTGAGCATGGACCAACTCCGTGCCGATATCACCGCACATCTGAACTCCTACGTGCAAGCCGCGTCACGCGTGCGCTGACCGGTTCCCGGGCGCCTCTCGGCCGCATTTGCTACGAAATAGGTGAGTGAGTACTCTCTCACCATGTCCGCCGCCCGCGACCGCCTGATGGCCGCCGCACTGAAGCTCTTCGCTGCGAAGGGTTACGCGGCGACGTCGGTGGCCGAGATTCAGCAGCAGGCCGGCCTCGCACCCGGGTCAGGCGCGCTCTACAAGCACTTCGGCTCCAAGCGCGAACTTCTCGAAGCCGCCATCACGCACCGCATCGACAACATCGTGGCCGCGCGCGAGCAGTACGACGCCGAGAAACCACGCACCGTGGAGGACGCGGTGCGTAGCGCGGGTCAGTTGATCTGGACGAACCTGACCCAGAGCGAAGAGTTGCTGCGCGTGATGCTGCGTGAACCGGACGAACTCGGGGACCTCGACGCGAAGACGTGGCAGGTGATCACCGACAACGCCTACCAGCGCTTCGCCGACGAGCTGACCGCGTCCAACCGGGCGGGCCGCACCGACATCCCGGACCCGGAGGCGACGGCCGCGGTGGCGATCGCGTCGCTGTCCTATGCCGCCACGTTGCACGCGCTGAACGGACGCACCCCAGGCAACGTCGACCACGACCGCTTCTTCGAGGCGTGGGTCACCCAGACCGTGGCGGCCATCGAACAGCACCGGACCGATAACCAGACCGATAAACGTTGACCACCAACCGAATTCAGGAGTTCATACTGTGACGTTCTCACTTCAGCTGAGCGACGACGTGATCGAGGTGCGGGACTGGGTGCACCAGTTCGCCGCAGAGGTCGTGCGCCCCGCGGCAGCGGAATGGGATGAGCGTGAAGAGACGCCATGGCCGGTGATCCAGGAGGCCGCGAAGGTCGGGCTCTACTCCCCCGAACTGTTCGCCCAGCAGGCCGCCGAGCCCACCGGCCTCGGCATGCTCACGGTGTTCGAGGAGCTGTTCTGGGGCGACGCCGGTATCGCATTGTCGATCCTGGGCACCGGTCTGGCGGCCGCGGCCCTGGCCGGCAACGGCACGCCCGAGCAGCTGGGCCAGTGGCTTCCCGAGATGTTCGGCACCCCGGACGAGCCGAAGCTCGGGGCGTTCTGCTCGTCGGAACCCGACGCCGGGTCGGACGTCGGCGCGATCCGCACACGCGCGCGCTTCGACGAGGCCACCCGCGAGTGGGTGCTCAACGGCACCAAGACCTGGGCCACCAATGGCGGCATCGCCAACGTGCACATCGTGGTCGCGTCGGTCTATCCCGAACTGGGGTCACGGGGTCAGGCGACATTCGTCATCCCGCCGGGTACCCACGGCCTCGTCCAGGGGCAGAAGTTCAAGAAGCACGGCATCCGCGCCTCACACACGGCCGAGGTGGTCCTGGACAACGTCCGCCTGCCCGAGGACATGATCCTCGGCGGCCGCGAGCGGTTCGAGGAGCGGATCGCGCGGGTGAAGTCCGGCGCGTCGGCGCGTGGCCAGGCTGCCATGAAGACATTCGAACGCACCCGGCCCACTGTCGGTGCCATGGCGGTCGGTGTGGCGCGCGCGGCCTACGAGTACGCGCTCGATTATGCCTGCCAGCGTGAACAGTTCGGCCGCAAGATCGGCGAGTTCCAAGCCGTCGCGTTCAAGCTCGCGGACATGAAGAGCCGGATCGACGCCGCACGACTGCTGGTGTGGCGGGCCGGATGGATGGCACGCAACAATCAGAGCTTCGACTCAGCCGAGGGATCGATGGCCAAGCTCGTGGCCAGCGAGACCGCCGTGTACGTCACCGACGAGGCCATCCAGATTCTCGGTGGCAACGGCTACACCCGCGACTACCCCGTCGAACGCATGCACCGGGACGCCAAGATCTTCACGATCTTCGAGGGCACCAGCGAGATCCAGCGCCTGGTGATCTCGCGGGCCCTGACCGGGCTCTCCATCCGGTAGGACCCACGTTCGGCGAGGCTGTGGTTGTCGGGCGAAATCTCGAGTAGGACGCCCGATAACAACAGTTTCGGCGCGGAAAGCTCTGGTCGAGCACCTTCCTTTGCCTTATCGTGACCTTAAGTTACTCTTATTTTTCTTATGAGAGGCGTACGGTTGACGTTCATGGCGGTCATGATCACCGGCCGCATCGGCAGTGACGGAAGGAACCCGATATGCACCAGGACACCACCGCACGGGTCGCCCTGATAACCGGAGCCTCGCGGGGCATCGGTGCCGAAGTCGCACAACAGCTCGCTGCCTCCGGCACCCGCGTCGTCGTCAACTACCGCGCGAACGCAGAGCGCGCCGAAGGCATCGCGGACACCATCCGCGCTGCGGGCGGGCAAGCCTCCACGATCTGCGCCGACATCGCCGACGAGGCATCGACCATCGCGATGATCGACGACATCCGTCGCCGGTTCGGCAGGCTCGATGTCCTGGTCCTCACCGCTCTCGGTGGTGCCCGCCTCGGTGTCGACCCCAGGCACGCCATGCGTCTCAACCGGGACGCGCAACGGCGCCTGGCCCGGCTCGCCCTGCCGCTCATGCCGGTCGGAGGCCACATCGTGTTCGTCACCAGTCACCAGGCCCACTTCTTCCCGCACAAGGCAGTGCCGAAGGGGTACGGCCCGATCGCGGCGAGCAAGCGCGCCGGCGAGACCGCGCTGTATGCCATGCGCCCCGAATTCGACCGCCGCGGCGTCCATTTCACCGTGGTGTCGGGCCGGATGTTCGACGCGGCGCCGATCGCCGACCTGTGGCAGCGCCAGGCGCCCGGGGCCGACTTCGCCTCGGCGGTCGTGCATGCCGCGACGACGCCGAATCCGTCCGGCATCGTCTACGTCGGGCGCGCCGACTACCTGATGACGGCCTGACACCGGCGTCCCACAAGTACCCTCCGGCCCGCAACGCCGGCGTTATGCTCGGGTCGGTGGCTGACCTGCTGCCATGGTGCCAGCACAGTTTCGAGGCGAACGATGGTCCGCAACGACCCGTTGCCCACGCAGCGGGACCTGCCCGCCGGGATCCCGGCCGAACTCGCGGCGGCCGGTTTCGAGGACCCCGACGAAATCGGACGCGGCGGCTTCGGGGTGGTCTACCGCTGTGTCCAGCGAGCCCTCGGCCGTACGGTCGCGGTCAAGGTCCTGACCACCGACCTCGAACCCGAGAACCTCGAACGGTTCATGCGCGAACAGGTCGCGATGGGCAAGCTGTCGGGACATCCGAACATCGTCACCATCTTTCAGGTCGGCACCATCGCGAGCGGCAGACCGTACATCGTGATGCAGTACCACCCGCACGGTTCGCTGAACGCCAAAATCCAGGCAGGCGGGCCCATCGGGTGGCGCGGAGCCCTGCGCATCGGCGTGAAGATGGCCGGCGCGCTGGAGACCGCGCACCGGCGTGACACACTGCACCGCGACGTCAAACCGGCCAACATCCTGCTCACCGAGTACGGCGAACCACAGCTCACCGACTTCGGGATCGCGCGCATCGCAGGCGGTTTCGAGACCGCCGAGGGCGCCATCATGGGGTCCCCCGCGTACACCGCACCGGAAGTGCTGCTCGGCGAATCACCCACCGTCGCGTCCGACGTGTACAGCCTGGCGTCGACGGTGTTCACGACGAGCACCGGGCACGCGGTGTTCGAGCGCGGCAAAGGCGAGCAGATGGTGGCGCAGTTCCTGCGTATCACCAAGCACCCCGTGCCGAACCTGCGCGACGCGGACCTCCCCGACGACCTCGCCGCGGCGATCGAACAGGCCATGTCCCGCACCGTTTCGGACCGCCCGGAGAGCGCACGGGTCTTCGGTGAGCAACTGCGGGAACTGCAACGGCGCCACGGATTACCGGTGGACGACATGCCGATCCCGATTGCGCCGCCGACCACCCGGCCCAGCCCGGCCGCCTCGCCGACCCCGTCGAGCGGGTATCCGATGCGGACCCTGACCCCACCCGCACCGGCCACCCGTTTCCAGATGCCCTCGTCGACGAAGCGTCTGGTCGAACGGGCGAGGCTGATCGACACGCTGCGCGCGCAACGCGACAAGAAGCTCACCGTGATCCACGGCCCTACCGGATTCGGCAAGAGCACCCTGGCCGTGCAATGGGCCAAGCAGCTGGCGGCCGACGGCGTCGCGGTCGCCTGGCTGACCGTCGACGATGACGACAACAACGTGGTCTGGTTCCTGTCACACCTGATCGAGGCCATCCGCTCGGTCATGCCCGCACTGGCCTCCGACCTGGGCGACGTTCTCGAGGAACACGGCGACGATGCCGAACGCTACGTGTTGACATCGCTGATCAACGACATCCACTCCAGCGGGCGGCGAATGACGCTGGTGATCGACGACTGGCACCGCGTCACCGATCCCGCGACGATCGCAGCACTGCGCTTCCTGCTCGACAACATCGCATCGGGTCTGACCGTCGTCGTCACGAGCCGCTCGCAGAGCGGTCTGCCGATGAGCCGCATGCGCATGCGGGGGGAGATCGTCGAGATCGACGCCACCGCACTGCGTTTCGACGTCGCGGAATCGGGCAGCTTTCTGGTGGACCTCGCCGGGCTCGACCTCGACCAGACCGACGTCGAGGAACTCACCGAGAAGACCGACGGGTGGGTGGCCGCGCTGCAGTTGGCGTCGCTGACGCTGCGTGACCGTGACGATCCCGTGCAACTCATCGAGACGATGACGGGCCGCCACCATGTGATCAGTGAGTTCCTCGCCGAGAACGTACTGGAGACCCTGGAACCGTCGACACTCGATTTCCTGCTGGCCACTTCCATCCCCGAACGCATCTGCGGTGGACTGGCGTCAGCACTGACCGACGTGCCCGACGGACAGGCGATCCTCGAAAAGATCGAAGAGCGTGATCTTTTCCTGCGCCGCATCGACGACCAGTGGTTCCGCTACCACCAGTTGTTCCGGGATTTCCTGCGGCACCGGTTGAGCCGCCAACGCGTCTGCGATCTGCACCGGCGCGCATGCCGGTGGTACGCCGAGCAGCGCCTGGTGCGTGAGGCCGTCGACCACGCGCTCGCGGCGGGTGATGAGGCAGAGGCCGTGCGCCTGGTTGAGAACGACGGTCTCTATCTCGTCTCCGGCGGTCAGATGGCCACCCTGATCGGGTTGACCGCCAAACTGCCGCAGGACAAGGTGCGGTCGAATCCACGCCTGCAACTCGAGTTGGCCTGGGCCAACATCGTGCTGCATCGAGTCCCTGCCGCCCGGGAGGCTCTGTCGCGGGTCGAGGCCACAATGGCCGACGCCGGACTGTCCGACGAAGAGATCGCGGACATGCGAGCCGAAGTCGACGTCGTGCGCGCCATTGCGGACCTGCGGGCGGACCGCTTGAGCGGCATCGACGAGCACATCGCCGCGTGCCTGCAGAGACGCGACCGGATGCCCCCGTTCTCGGTGGCCACCGCGGCGACGGTGGCGACGTTCGCCGCCGCATATCGCTACGACCTCGACGAGGTCGAGCGGATCCAGACATGGGCGGCCCCGTACTACGAACGCAGCGGCGACGCCTTCAGCATCGTCAACGGCCTGTGCTTCGCCGGCATCGCCCACCACCTGATGCTCAACAACGCCGTGGCCGAGGAACGCCTGCGGCGGGCGTTGCGGATCGCGAAGAGATCCGGCGGCATCCACTCGTACGCGGGCCGACTGGCGAGTTCGCTTCTCGGTGAAATCCTCTACGAAAAGGGCGATCTGGCCGAGGCGGAACGACTGCTGGACGAGGGATACAAGCTCGGCCCGGAGGGCGGCTCCGTCGACTTCAAGATCGCCAGGTATGTGATCAGTGCGCGGATCAAGGCCCTGCAGGGAGATCGCCTCGGCGCGGCCCAGCGGCTCGACGAGGCCACACGCGTCGCTCGCAGCCTGTCGCTGAACCGCCTGCGGGCACTCGCCGAGCACGAACGGATCCGGCTGGGCCTTCCACCTCACCCGGAGTTCGGGCCGATGCCGGTGGTGTCCTACGACGCGCGTCGGGAACCCGTCGACGCCATGGACGCCATCGCGCTGCAGTTCGAGGAGGCATCGGCGATCCGGCGACTCATGGCGCAGGATGATCCGGCCGAACGCGATCTCGCGTGCCGCTGGGCGCGCGAGTGGGTGGATCGGCTCTCGGCGCTCAACCGCCCGCAGGCGCTGCTGCGGGCCCGCCGGTTATTGGGCGCCTGTCTGGCTGCCGACGGACGTACCGCCGAGGCCAAGGCCATGGTGGCGACCGTGGCGGCGCAGTGCGCGCAGTTGCGGATGCTGCGCTACCTGGTCGATGGTGGGCCGCAGGTGGTCGCCACGCTCGTTGAGCTATGCGCCGACCAGGAGGCGGGGCGCTGGTCTCCCGAATGGCCGGAGGTTCCCGCCGATTTCCTCCAGGACGCGATCAACTCGGTTGCACCGCAGCGCTATTGACCCCGGGCCGCCGCATCCCACAGTTCTCCGGTTTCCGCGAAGCCGGTTGGCGAGTAGCCATCCGGTCGATCCGGCTCCGGCGACGATGTGGTGGCAGGTGCGCAGTCATCGCTCAAGGGGGGACAAGTTGTCCCTGGATGGCTTGGGCGCCGTTGGCCCCTGTTTCGCGCCGTTGTGCCGCGTTGACTGAAGACAGGCGGATCGTCCGCCGCTCAACCAGAAAGGACGACATATGACTGTCTGGTTCATCACCGGTGCATCTCGTGGACTCGGCGCGCAGATCGCGCGCACCGCGCTCGACAAGGGTGCCGACGTCGCGGTCGGCGTTCGCAATCCCGAGCGGCTGCCCGCCGACATCGCCGAGCGGGCGTTCGCGGTGCACCTGGACGTGACCCGAACCGAGGCCATTCCCGGCGCCGTCGAGTCGGTCGTGCAGCGCTTCGGGCGCATCGATGTGCTGGTCAACAACGCCGGACGCGGGCTGCTCGGGGCGCTCGAAGAGGTCACCGACGCCGAGGCCCGGTCGCTGTTCGATCTCAACGTCTTCGGGTTGATCAACGTGACCCGCGCAGTGCTTCCGCACATGCGCGCCGCCGGTGGCGGCAAGCTCGTGCACATCGGCTCACGCTCGGGCTTCGAGGGTGAACCCGGCGTGGGTCTCTACAGCGCTTCGAAGTTCGCCGTCGCGGGGATCAGCGAGGCACTGTCCGCGGAGTTGGCGCCGTTCGGCATCCAGAGCATGGTCGTCGAACCCGGTGTGTTCCGCACCGACTTCCTCGACGAGTCGTCGCTGTCGGTGCCTGCTCGCCGAATCGACGCCTACGACGGCACGCCCGCCCACGACACGCTCGACTGGGTGGACGACGCCAACCACACGCAACTCGGTGATCCGGTCAAGGGCGCTGCCCTGATCTACGAGGTGGCCGCTGCCGACAAACTCCCGCGGCACCTGCTGCTGGGACGTGACGCCGTGGAGCGGTGGCGGGTCAAGGCCGATCAGATGGCCGACGACCTTGCAGCGTGGGAGGAGAAGTCGCTGGCCACCGCGCACACCGACTGATCCGGGACACTGTGGATATGAGCGATCGGAAGACCTCGGAGCTCGCCGAGTTCCTGAGCGCCCGCCGGGCCCAGCTCACGCCTGCAGACGCCGGTCTGGAGGAGCCCGGCACACGACGCCGTGTGCCGGGCCTGCGCCGCGAGGAACTCGCCAGGCTCGCAGGCGTGAGCGTCGACTACTACACGCGGCTCGAACAGGGGCGCAGCCGCAGCGCGTCGGCCGAAGTGCTCGATGCGCTGGCCACGGCCCTGCAGCTCAATGACGCCGAGCGGGCACACCTGCATCACCTCGCGAAACCCCAACCCGCACAACGCAAACGCCGCAGCAGGCCACAAAGGGTGGATTCGGCCACGCTGCACCTGCTCGACCTCCTCGACCAGGTGTTCTCGCCCGCGTTCGTCCTGGGCAGGCGCCTCGATGTGCTCGCGCACAACAGGCTGGCAGGCGCACTGATCACCGAGTTCCGCGAGTTACCCGCACCGCTGCGCAACCAGGCCCGCTTCGTGTTCTTCGACCCACACGCGCGTGAGCTCTACGCCAACTGGGATGAGGTGGCCGCCGACACCGTGGCGATGCTGCGTCTGGACGCCGGGCGGTACCCCGACGACGACAAGCTGTCGGCACTGGTGGGCGACCTCTCCATCCGCTCAGAGGAGTTCCGGTCGTGGTGGTCGAACCACACCGTCAAACAACGCACCGTGGGAACCAAGGCCTACCACCACCCCGTGGTAGGCGATCTGACGGTCACCTACCAGGCGCTCAACCCGTCCGGCGACCCGGACCAGACCCTGTTCATCTACACCACCGAACCCGGCTCCCCCGACGAAACGGCACTGCGCCTGTTGGCGAACTGGCACGAGGGTGGCGAGGCCGGCACGCCGACCGGACCTCAGTCCTCGCCGGTCTCAGCCGGGTCGTCGCCACCTTCTGCCTGGTCTGGTTGAGGATGTACCCGTTGCTGCAGCATCTCCGGATCAGCATCCGGGTCGTACCCGGTGTCGCTGTGGCGATCACCGCCATTGTCGTTGGTCTTCGGATCCATCTGACTGCACTACCTATCCGTGTCGATCCCGCCGACGGCTTACCCGGTATTTCCCCGGTGAAACCGTCCTGCCGTACTCCGGTGGTTCTGAACAGACGTGGAAAGCGGTCGTCACTGCACAGTTTCACCCGTACGGCACCCGGGTAGAGGCACGTCATGTGCGATTTGTCCACGGTGGGGCGAGTAGCGGCCTCGCCTCTTCCGACGTAGACGTGAGATCACTGACTGTCGGCGTCGTGGCGGATCCGGGGTTGTCGACAAAGCTGGTGGAGCCGCTGATCGCCACGTTGCCCGCGACACTCGCCCGCGAGGTGAGCGACAGCGTCAGCTGGAAGCTGTCGCTGTACAGCCACGCCTTGCCGCTGGAGGACGACGGCACCATCGACATCGCCGGACACAGCGACGCGCTGAAGGCACGCAACGGCTGGGACTTGGTCATCTGCGTGACCGAGTTGACCAGGCGTCTGGACAAGACGCTCGTGGTCTGCGATGCCGACATCTCCGCCGGGGCAGCATTGGTCTCACTTCCCGCACTCGGACCGATTCGTCTGCGGCATCACGTCGAAGCGGTGATCGTTCATGCCGTCGGCGAGTTGACCGCCCACGTGCTGCCTGCGGGATCTCCGGCGAACGTGAGGACGGCGCCTCGACCGCTCACCGACTCCTTGAAGCCCACCCGGCGAGAGGTGACCGACGGTCCCGACGGGACGAATGCACTCACCGCGCTCACCCGCATGCGCGGGAGGTTGCGTCTCCTGCTCGGCATGGTTCGGGTCAACCGCCCCTGGCGACTGCTCCCCAGCCTGTCGAGCGCGATCGCGGCCGGAGTAGCCGCCGCGGCTTTCGGGATTTTCTATTCCAGCATCTGGAACATGGCCGACTCGATGAGCACGACGCGGCTCGCCGGGGTCAGCGTCGGCGCTGTTCTGGCCATGATGTTGTGGCTGATGAGCTACAACCGCCTGTGGGAGCGGCCGCGGGACCTCGACCACCGCAAGAATGCCGTGCTCTACAACAGCGCAACGGTGTTGACGCTCGCTGTCGGTATCGCATTCATGTACGTCGTGCTGTTCGGCGTGGTTTTCGTGGGCGCGCTGACCGTCATCCCGCCGTCGTATCTGGAAGCCATGCTGGACCACCCCGTCACGTGGCGTGACTACGCAGAACTCGCGTGGCTGTCGAGTTCCCTGGGCACATTCGCCGGGGCCCTCGGCTCCAGCTTCGAAAGCGATTACGCCGTCCGCAATGCCACCTACGGCAAGCGAGAGCAGGAACGCCACGCACGCGCCATGGCGGCGAACTGAGGACTCAGTTCATGTTCCAGGGTTCGCCGTAGGTGGTGACCGAGTCACCGGTCGAGGCGATCAGCCGGGCGAACGGACGCAGCAGCACACCGCCTGCCGCACCGGTCACGGTGCCGTGCGCGTTGGACACCGCCACACCGCCCTGGGCGCCGGAGACGTCGACCGAGAAGGTCGCAACCTCCTGGATACCCGGGCCGTTGCCCAGGTCGGCCGAGATCGACACGCCGGGGAACAGGTTCGGGGTGATGACCGACTCAAGACCGAACGGCGGCTGGGTGATGTTGCCGTCGTCGATCAGGATGTTCGGGGTGGTGTAGCTGAAGTTGATGCCCACGCCCAGCGACCAGGGGAAACCGATCTGGTAGCCGAGCTCCAGGGTGCCCTCGAACTCGTCGGCGCCCGGTCCGGCCACGATGTACTTGGCGCGACCGGAGTGGAACCACTCGCGGGTCAGACGGTTGCGGTCCAGCGGGAACACACCGTTGAGGAAGGTGTCCCACTGTTGGATGGTCAGGGTCCGGTCCTGGCCGTCGACGAGGCTCAGCTCGTTGTCCAGACCCGCGTGCGAGGTGCCCGCGCCCACGAACAACCCCGTCGTGGCTGCGAGCAACGCGGAAATCATCGCGATCAGCACCCGCTTGAATGCCGTCATGTGGTCCCTCCGGTCTCTCGCCGGTAGGCCCCCCGCGGTCCACCGAACATTTTCGTGATGTCAGTGTGACCTTTGGGGTGCCTGATGGGAGAGCGATTAGTGGGATCTCATATTGCTCTTAATTTTGCATACAGAATGCCCCGTCAGAGGGCGAGCCGTTCCCGGCCCACGCCACTGACGGCCAACGCTTCTCCGGTCTCGGCATCGAAGAAATAGGTCCGCTGCGACGGCAGCGTCAAACCGATTCGGTCGCCCGACGTCAGGTCCGTATCCGCAGCCGCCTGCACGATGACGCGCGTCGGCACCGAAGCACCGTTGGCAGCGCCATCTACGAGTGCGGTCACCAGGCTGTGACTGCCCAGTGGTTCCACGAGATCCACCCGCGCGGGCACCATTCCGTCCGTCCAGGCGGCACTCAACAGCAGGTGCTCAGGGCGGGCACCGACCGTGACCGGGCCTTGCGGACACGACACCGGCGTGACCGGCACGCCTCCCATGTGCAGAACACCCGACCGCACCGTGCCCGGCATCAGGTTCATCGGCGGACTGCCCATGAACGCCGCGACGAACGTGTTGGCCGGCCTGTTGTAGATGTCGTCTGTGGTACCGATCTGCTGTACCTCGCCCTGCGACATCACGCACAACCGATCCCCCAGGGTCATGGCTTCCACCTGATCGTGCGTGACGTAGATGGACGTCACCGGAACCTCGCGGTGCAGCCGTTTGAGATCACCTCGAACCTGGTTGCGCAGCTTGGCATCCAGGTTCGACAACGGTTCGTCGAGCAGGAACGCCTGCGGCTCGCGGACGAGAGCCCGCCCCATGGCGACCCGCTGACGTTGGCCGCCGGACAGTTGGCCGGGCTTCCGGTCGAGAAACTCGGTGATCTCGAGCAGCTCCGCGGTTTCCCGCACACGGCGGTCGATCTCGGCTCGCGGCGTGCGCCGCTGCCGCAGACCGTAGGCCAGATTGCGGTACACCGACATGTGCGGATACAGCGCGTAGTTCTGGAACACCATCGCGATGTCCCGCTGACCGGGTGACAAATCGTTGACGACGGTGCCGCCGATCCGGATCTCCCCCGACGTCGGTTTGTCGAGACCGGCCAGCATCCGCAGCGCGGTGCTCTTGCCACAACCCGACGGCCCCACCAAGATCAGGAACTCACCGTCGGCGACCGTGAGGTTGAGGCCCTTGAGCGCATGCACACCTCCCGGGTACCGGCGGGTGACATCGCGAAACTCTACCTCCGCCAAGGCTTCACTCCTCTTTCAATTGCATCGGGGACACCATCAGCCTTTCAGGCCCGTACTGGCCACGGACTGCACGAAGTACCGCTGCGCACCGATGAACACCAACAGCATCGGCAACAGACTCATGACATTCGCCGCCATCAACAGCGGCCACTTGACCCGGTGCGCACCCTGGAAGTAGCTCAGACCCAACGGAACCGTCATCTGGTCCTGCGAGGTGATCACGATCAGCGGCCACAGAAAGTCGTTCCACGACGTGAGCACGGTCAACGCCGCCAGCGTCGACAACGCGGGCAGCGACAACGGCAGGACGATCTTGAACAGCACGCCGAGCCGCGACGTCCCGTCCACGCGGGCGGCGTCCTCGAGTTCGACCGGCACGGTCTGGAAGAACTGGCGCAGGAAGAAGATGCCGAACGCGGTCGCTAGATTCGGCAACATCAGGGCACCGATGTGGTTGATCCCCAGACCTTCCCACACGTTGTCGCCGAACCATTTGACGATCAGGAACACCGGGATCATCGTCACCTGGAACGGCACCATCAGCGTTGCCATCAACGTGACGAAAAGCGCCCCACGGCCGAGGAATCGGATGCGCGCGAACGCATAGCCGGCCAGGCTGCACACGACGAGATTGCTCACCAGGACGACTCCGGTGACCGCGAAACTGTTGAGGAAGAAGTGACCGAACGGTGCGGTGGCCCAGGCTTCGGAGTAGTTCTCGAACCGCGGGCTTTCCGGCAGCAGCACCGGTGGGAAGCGGTTGGCCTCGCCTTCGGTCTGCAGCGAGGTGACCAGCATCCACAGCAGTGGCAGGATCAGCAGGAAGGTCACCGGGACAAGAACCAGATGCCAAGGGCTGAAGGGTAGTCGCATACGACGCGGCGGTGGCGACACCTCGTCGGCCGCGATGGGTTCGACGGATTCGGCTGCCGGCGTTGCGATGTGTGGCGTCGTCGTCATGTGTGCACGTACCTCCGTGCGAGACGGAACTGGACCGCGGTGATGACAAGGATCACCACGAACAGCACGTAGGCCATCGCCGCGGCGTATCCGGCGTCGAACTGCACGAAGGCCCGGTCCCACAGGTAGTACACGATGACGGTTGTGGCGCGCAGTGGTCCACCGCGAGTCGTCGCATAGACCTCGTCGAACAACTGCAATGCGTTGATGGTCAGCCACACCACGAGGAAGATGTTCGCGGGTCCGAGCAGCGGCACGGTGATGGTGCGGAACCGGGTGGACGCCGTCGCGCCGTCGATGGCCGCGGCTTCGTGGAGTTCCGCGGGAACGCCTTGCAGGGCAGCGAGGTACACGATGACCGAGAAGCCGGTCCACCCCCAGATCGTCATCGCGACGATCACGTACAACGCCTGTGACGGCGACGCCAGGAACGGTTGCGACGATACGCCGACGGCGTTCAGCGCCGCGTTGACCAAACCATAGTCACGGTCTGTCAGCCACAGGAAGATGATCCCCTGCGAAATCGTCGAGACCGCCATCGTGATGTACGCCGCGGTGCGGTACACCGAGATGAACCGCACCGAGCGGTTCAGCGCCGCGGCCACGAGCAGTCCGACGATCATCGTCCCCGGCACGAACAGCGCGGTGTAGATGATCGTGTGTTTGATGGCGTCGACGAACACCGGATCGTCGGCCAGCTTGCGATAGTTCTCCAGCCCCACCCAGGGGGTTTCAGGGGTGAGCAGGTCGGAATGCTGAAACGACAGCACCAGAGACATGAGCACCGGCAGCAGCCCGAACACGCCGATCAGCACCACGGCCGGGCTCACCAAGGTCCAGCCCGCCACGTGTTCGGAGTGCCCCAGGCGTTCACGCCAGGAGTGTCGGGTAGCGACATGTTGGGTCATATCGGCCCCGCCGTATTACTTGCCGGCCAGTGCGGAGTCGGTGGCCTTGGCCGCCGCGTCGAGCGCTGCAGCAGGCTGTTCCTTGCCCAGCATGACCGACACGATCGCCTGGCCCAGCGCCTCTGATATCGCCGGGTACTGTTCGACCGCCGGGCGGGCCTTCTTCGCGTTGTTGAGGTTTTCGACGAAAACCGCACTTCCGGGCAGTTTCTGGTCGAGCTGGTCGCGGAACGCCTGCTCGTCGCCCACGGAGTTCCGGGTGGGCAGGTCACCGGTCTGCAATGAGAACGTCTTGACCTGCTCGGGCGCGGTCAACCATCTGACGAAGTCGATGGACGCCTGCTTGCGCCGGTCGCCGTTGTCGAACACCACCCAGTTGTCCGGACCCGAGATCGTCTGATGCGCACCGCTCGATCCCGCGAATGTCGGCATCACCTGCACGCCGTAGTCGATGTCCGACAACTGGCTCAGGTCCCACGGACCGGTGACCAGCATCCCGACCTTGCCGCTGTTCATGAGTTTGGGGCCGTTCTCGTTGGTGGTGTCGAGGTACAGCGACTTGTCGGTGACGGCCATGTCCCGCAGCATGTTGAGCGCGGTGATGCCGGCTTCGGAGTTGAAGGCGGCCCGCTTGTTGTCCGGCGTCAGGATGTCGCCGCCGGCCTCCCACAGCATCGGGATGTAGTGCCACACGGTGTCTTCACTGCCGTCGGCCGGGATCAGCCAACCGTACTGTCCTTTGGCGGGATCGGTGAGTTTCGCCGCGGCTGACCGGAAGTCGTCCCACGTCCAATTCGTCGTGGGTGGCGCGATACCGGCGTCGTCGAAGAGTTTCTTGTTGTAGACGATCGCCAGGTTGTCGACCAGAGCGGGGATACCGACGACCTTCTCGCCGACAGTCGCGGCCTCACGCTCGGCGGGGTAGAAGTCGTCCCAGTTCCAATCCGCTTGGGACACCACCTCTGACATGTCCACCACCTGTGGGATCTTGGCGATGTTGGGCGACCACGATCCGAACATGTAGGCGACATCGGGGGCGCTGCCGCCGCGTACCGCGGTCAGCACCTTCTGCAGCACCAGGTCGTTGCTCGAGTAGAGCTCGGTGACGTGGACGTCGGGGTGTTCCTGGTTGTATCGGCTGATCAGCGCTTTGAAGGCTTCGCCCTCGGTGTCCTGGTAACCGTGCCACACCGCGATCTCGATCGGACCCGATGATGACGAGCCGCCGCCGCATGCCGTGAGCAGGCAGGCGAGAGCGGTGACCACGGCCAGGCATATCCAGCGTCGTATCACGGTAGGCACTCCTTGTTCGGCGGCGGGATCGAGATGGGTGGAGTTCATGGGCGGTCGGCTCTCACAGTGCTGGTGTCGATCGCAGGGCTTCGGGCAGCAGATCTCCGTGTGCAGCGGTCAGTTCGTCACACAGCTCCCAGATCTGGTCGACGGTGAGGGTGGCCGCGGTGTTGGGGTCGACCATGGCCGCGGCACGCACCAGACGCGGATCCCCCTCGATCGCGGCGCGGACCGTCAGGTCGACAGGGCCGAGGAAGTTCCGGTTGAGTGCGGCGCATTGCGGTGGCAGGTCACCCACACGCATCGGGTGCGCGCCAAGGGCGTCGAGGGTTGTGGGGACCTCGACCGCCAGTCCGTCCGGCAGGTTGGTGATGAGGCCCTGGTTGACGACGTTTGCCGAGATGACTCTGGTGGTTCCCGTTTCCAGGGAGTGGATGACCTGTGGTGCGTACTCGGTCGATCCGGTGTCGATGGGTAGTGTCTCGGCGTCTGCCAACTCGGCACGGATTCTGGCGTACTCGGCCAGGTTCGCCTCACTGATCGAGACGTACTCGCCGATGTTGATCCGCAACCGGTCGAGCTCCCTGGGGTTGTGCACGTACCAGGGCACGTACTCGCTGGAGTGTTCGCTGGTCTCGGTCGGGTAGTAGCCCAGCCGTCGGTACATGTCGACCCGCACGCGACGCTGCAGTTCCGGATCGGCCGCGATGCGCCGGTCCAGTTGGGGATACAGGTTCTGGCCGTCGCGTTCCCACCGCAGCACCCACGCCTGGTGGTTGACGCCCGCGGACCAGTACGAAACCTCCTCGTAGGGAACGTCGATCAGATCACACAGCCCGACCATGGTCCAGTACACGGAGTGGCACAATCCGAGTACCTTCACGCGTGGCGCGACGTGGTGCAGGAACGTGACGTTCATCGCCATCGGGTTGGTGTAGTTCAGCAGCCAGGCGTCGGGGCACATCTCCTGCATGTCCCTGGCAATGCCGGCGAGGACCGGGAAGGTGCGCAGGCCGCGGAAGATTCCGCCGATGCCGATGGTGTCTCCGATGGTCTGATTCAGCCCGTATCTGGCCGGGATCTCGAAGTCCCGCACGGTGGCCTCGTGCATGCCGACCTGGATGACGTTGATGACGTAGTCGGCGCCGTCGAGTGCACGCCGTCGTTCGGTGGTGGCGGTGATCTCCGGGTCGGCGTCCGCCGCGCGGGCGGTCGCCCGCGCGATCGCTTCCGCGGTTCCCAGGCGCTCGGGGTTGATGTCGTGCAGCATGATCCGGGTCGTGGCGAGTTCGGGGAACGACAGGATGTCGCCGAGAAGTTCGCGGGTGAACTCGACACTGCCCGCGCCGATGATCGCGACCGTGGGTTTCATGCGCGGCTCCTCGTGGTCTCGGGTGCGACGACCGCCGCAGTTGGTGCCTCACCGCGCTTTTCGTCGCTGTAGACCATCAGCGTGGACCCGAGCAGCGCCAACACGATGCCGACTGCACCGTACGGTGTTGGCAGCGTCTGGTAGGCGATCAGGGATACGACGATGGTGAGGGCAGGCGCGAGCGCGTTGGTGGTGGGTGCCACGATGGTGGCCTTTCCGCGGCTGAGAGCCATCACCAAGAACAGCGCGCCGACCGCGTTGAGTATCTGAGTGCCTGCGGTCAAAGCCGGTGCTTGCCAGGGGAACCCGGCGGGGATGCCGCCCATCGAGATCACCGCGACCGGTATCAGTGCGATGGCGGTGATTGCCATCCAGCCGAAGGTGGTGGCCTCGTTGACCCCGATGGTTGCGGTCTTGCGCATGAAATAGGCCTGGACGCCCCAGGCGACGCAGATCAGGATCGCCAGTGGCAACCAGGGTCCCGAGGAGACATCCGATTCACCACCGGTGATGCTGAACAGCACGATGGCGGCCAGCGCCGCGACCAGGCCGAGCGTGGCCAGCCCGCTGATGCGTTCACGCAGCAGCACCATCGCCATCAACACCGTGATCGCGGGGGAGATCGAGACGATCGGGAAGATCAGGTACGCCGGGCCCATGGTGAGGGCCTGGAACAACAGCAACTGGCCGCCCGCACCGGTGAGACCGATGAGCAGGCCGTAGAAGGCGGCCTTCGGCCGCCGGTCGAACCGTTGACGCCGCAGCGCGAACGCCGCGGGGATGATCATGGTCAGCGCCCAGATGCAGTAGATCATCTCGTCGGGGTAGCCGTACCAGGTGGCAGGCAGGGCCGAGAATGCACCCCAGACGCCCCAGAAGATGACTAGGAGGGTTGCGTAGAAGATCCAGCTGCGCGGGTGGCGGGTCGAGGCTGTCGGTGAATCCGACTGTGGCATGGTCATGGTGGGCTCGATTCGGTCGAATCAGGGTGTGGGGGTGGCGAGTTGGTGGAGCGCGTCGGCGTCCAACGGACGGCCGACGTGTTTTGCCGCGTAGAGAGCGGCGCCGAGCGCAGGATCGAGAAGTGGACGTTTCAGGTCGTACTTCGTGGGCCGCGCGGCGAGCGCGGTGGCGAACATCTGCAGGAAGTCCGTTCCGGAGAACATTCCGCCCGAGTACGACACCGGTACGGTCTCGTGTTCGGTGAAGCCGACCAGCCTGGCGGTCGTGTGGACCAGCTCGACGAGTTCGTCGGCCGCTCTGGCGAGGATCGACCTGGCGGCGTCGTCACCGTCGCGCGCGGCATCGCACACCGTCGTCGCCAGCGCGGCGATCTTGCTGCGGTTGCCGGACCACTTGTCGATGACAAGGCTGACGACGTCGAGATCGCCGTCGAGTTCCAGACGTTCACGGAACATCGTGTGGAGGGTGGTGCGGGGAAGTCGGCCGTCACTCATCCTCGTGAACGTGTTGAGCCCTTGTGTGGCAACCCAGTAGGCCGAGCCCTCGTCGCCGAACAGTTCACCCCAACCGCCGACCCGACGGCCGACGCCTTGGCGTTCGCCGTAGGTCATGGAGCCGGTGCCGCTGATGACGTTGACACCGTCCGCGCAGGCCAGCGAGCCGGCCCAGCCGCACACCATGTCGTTGTCGCAACGGTAGCGTTCGTGCCCGAGTACCCGTGCAGGCACCGCGTCGAGGCGTTCGATGTCGGCGCTGGCCTCGCCGTAACCGGGGAGGCCGAAGAACGCGGCGTCGATGTCGGCGGGCGTACCACCGGCCTGCGCGCAGATCTCGGAGATTCCCTGCGCGAGGACATGTTCGACGACTTCGAAGCCGTCGTTGAAGTAGTAGGACGTCGGCGCCGTGGCGCGCGCCAGTGTCCGTCCCCGGTCATCGATGAGGGCGAATGCGGTTTTCGATCCGCCGCCGTCCACCCCGAGATAGCGCGCCATGTCGGTCATTTCTCCATCGGATAGATCGTGACGCCTCTGACGACGCGGCTGACCTCCCCGGACGGGAACGGATTGTCCGGGCTCTTGCCGTATTCCAGCGACGAGAACAGGGCGAGATACTGCGCGAACACCAGGTACGGCAGGGCCACTTGTGCATCGTCGAGACCGCCCAGGCCGGGCAGCACGATCGCCGAGCCGAAACTCGTCGGAATCGGCTCGGCGGTCAGCACTTTCACGGCGTCCTGTCCCAACTGGTCGCGCAGTTCGGCGATGATGTCGAGGTCGTACCGGCGCGTGTACGGGTCGGTGGAGACATATACGACGGCCAGGGTGTCGGCGTCGAGCACCGATTTGGGCCCGTGCCGGAATCCCAGCGATGAGTCGAAGTACGTGACGACCTCGCCCGCGGTGAGTTCGAGAAGTTTCAGCGCCGATTCGCGGGCGAGTCCGGTCAGCGGCCCACTGCCGAGGTAGACGAATCGTTGCTTCTTGGCCCGGGCGAGGTCGCGGATGTCGGCCCGCAGACCGGCGACGTGCTCGGCCGCGGTGGCCAGGGCCTCCACGCTGCCGGGTTGTGCCTGTCCCAGCAGCAGCAGGCACGACAACAACATCGACGTCAGGCTCGACGTCATCGCGAAACCCGTATCGTTGGTGCGTACGGGCATGTAGACGACCCGCGAGTTGGGACGGTCCTCATGGGTGCGTCCGAGGGTGCCCTGAGGGTCACACGTGAAGATCAGATGCCACACATCGGTGACGAGTTGATCGGCCAGCTGCGTGGTCGCCACACTTTCCGGGCTGTTTCCCGACCGGCCGAACGATACGAGCAGTGTGGGCGTATCGCGCTCGAAGTGGTCCATCGGTGCGGCGACGATGTCGGTGGTGGCGATGGCCTCGACCCGATGGTTCAGGTTGCGGCGCAGAGACGGTGCGACGATGTCGCCGATGAATGCCGAACTGCCTGCCCCGGTGAGGATCACGCGCAGACCGGGACGTTCGACGATGGGGCGCAGAAAGTCGGCGAGGCCGTCATCGGCACGGGCGGCGATCTCACGCCACGCGTCGGGTTGCTGGGCGATCTCGACCACCGTTGCGTCACCGTCGGGTTCGGCTTGGGCATCCGCGGGGTGGGTCTGTGGGCTGGTCATCGAGCGGCTCCAATGGTCAGTGCGGTGGTATGGTCGGCGGCCCGGCAAGCGGAGGCGTAGGGCCGAAGTGCGTCGCGTACTCGATCGATCACGATCGATTGCGGGTCGGAGCTGAGTTCACCGGCCCGGATCCGGTCGTACTGGGCCGGTAGGTACTGGCTGACGAGCGGCGCGGGAATGCCCGTTCGCCGCAGATTGGCGAGGAGGGCGCGTCGCGCAGCGTCGACCTCGGGATCGGCCCAGTAGTAGCGCAACCGATCGCTGTAGCTGTACCGCCTGGCGGTGCGCTGGGTGACGGGATCGCCCTCGTAATAGCTCTGCCAGTACCGGGGCTCGGCGAGCATCCTGCGTTCGATGACCTCGATCAGATTCGCGCACGACGGCGGTTCGACGAGTTCCGTCTCGATGTGGCTCAGTGCGAACAGCGCCTCGCGCATGGCGAAGGTGAGCCAGGGGCCGACTTTGAGGATGGCCCAATGATCCTCCACCAACTCGCGCAGTCGATCCGGTTTCTGGTAATCGGTCGAATGCGCCTCGAACACCAGGTTGGCTTCGGTGTCGAGAACGCGGCGCAGTTCGGTGGTGGCCGTGCGCTCGTAGTCGATGACGTTGAGGTGGTCGAACTCCACGCCCGGTTGAACCACGAGCGCGATGACCCGCGGCCACACATGCGCCAGTCCAACCGCGTCGAACGCGGCCCGGTGTGCCTCGATCGTCCGCCGGGCGCGCTCGGCAGGCGTCGGCGTCAGTCGAGTCAGCGTCTCGTGGGCGCCGCCAGGAACCGGGACCTCGGTGCCGATGACGTACACCGGTGGCTCGATACCGAGGCGGTGCGCGGCGGCCTCGGAGACCTGCAGGAGCCGCGCCGACCGGCGGGCCACGACCTCGTCGGACAGGACAACCGGATCGTCGGCGCACGACATGCTGCAGTCGAGGTGGATCTTGCGGTAGCCGGCCTCGACGTAGGCAGCGATGAGTGTGTCGGCGTTGGCCATCGCCGCCGCGGCGGGTTGGTCCTGCCAGCGGTTGGGGCCGAGGTGGTCACCGCCCAGCACCACGCGGTCGCGGTCGAATCCGTGCTCGTCGGCGATTCCGAGCACCAGGTCGCGGAAGTCGGCGGGTCTCAGACCGGTGTAACCGCCGAACTGGTCGACCTGGTTCGACGTGGCCTCGATGAGCACGAAGCTGCTGTCGTCGGCTGCTTGCGCGATCGCTGCCGCCACCACGGTGGGGTGCGCCGAGCAGACCGAATACACACCGACCGGTTCGCCTGCCTTGTGCCGCCGGATCATCTCGGGAATCCACTGCGCGGTCATGGCCTGACGCTCCTTGCCGCGCGGTCGGCGTGTGCGCCCTCGGGGAAGCGCCCGACGACGCCGTTGGGGTCCGCGGGCGCGCTGACGTGCACACCTTGCATCGCAACGCTTTCCGCGACAGGCACCGCCTTGGCCGCCGACCTCACATGAGGACCTGCCGATTCAGCGGGGGTGGTGAACAACATGCGTAGATCATGAGAAGCTCGCTCAAAGCGCGCAATACAAATCCATGAAGCGATCAGTAAAACTGATTGTTTGAGCGGCGGCGCAAAGAACACGGAGGAGTCAGCGATGTCGATCAAGCGCACGGACCGAATGCGTGAGGTTCTCGCCCTGCTCCGCGGACGGGGCGAGGTGGCCTCGCAGGTGCTCTGCGCCGAGCTCAAGATCTCGGCGGCGACGCTGCGCCGCGATCTCAGCGAACTCGAGGAGCAGGGCTTGCTGGTGCGGACCCACGGCGGTGCGCGAGCGGTCGATCCGAGCGACAGCGAGATCCCGGTGCGTCTGCGTGATCACCGGATGGTCGCCATCAAACGGCGCATCGCCCAGCACGCGGCGGCGCTCGTGCCCGCCGGACAGCAGGCCGTCGCCCTCACCGGCGGCATCACCACCGGTGAGGTGGCGCGAGCCCTTCGCGGGCGGTCGCAGATCACGATCGTCACGAATTCGCTGACGATCGCGGCGGACTGCGCCGTCGACGCACACATGAAGGTGATCATGACCGGTGGCGTGGTCCGCTCGAAATCCCTTGAGGCCGTCGGCCCGATGTCCGAGCACGCGTTCCAGGTGATCACCGTCGGCACCGCGGTGCTCGGCGCCGACGGAATGTCGGCCGACCTCGGCGCCACCACATTCGACGAGGGCGAGGCACGCACCGCGATCGCCATGGCGTCCAACGCTCAACGCGTCGTGGTCGCCGTCGACGGTTCGAAGATCGGCAAGGTGACGTTGGCGAAAATGGTGCCGCTCAACCGGATCGATCATCTGGTCACCGATTCGACCGCGGATCGGGGTGAGCTGGAACGGATCACCGCGGCCGGGGTCCAGGTACACGTCGTAGATGTCAGCGACGGTTGAGGTCTGGACGCTTCCCGTTCGTAACGCAGCGGCGGCCGTGGGGCCGTTTTTCCGCCGTGACGTTACAAACGGCGCCCGCAAACGCATGTCTCTCAGGTGATCCGCACGCCGGTGTCGCTGTCGAAGAGATGGATCGCATCCGGGTCCGCGGTGACGTGGACGGTGTCGTCGGCTCGGATGCCATCGCGCGTGCTGGTGCGGACGACGATGTCGACGTCGGTGCCCGCGTGAATCGCGGTGCCGTACACGTAGGAGTCGGCGCCGAGGACCTCGACCACACCGACTTTCACTGCGATGCCCGCGTCGGGAGCGGTGAGCCGCCACCCTTCGGGGCGAACACCGACGAGCACACGGCCCGCCAGCTCCGCCGCACAGTGCGCGGCCATGGCATGCCCCGCCACACCGACCATGCGGTCATTGACGTGGGCGTCGAAGAATTTCATGGCCGGTGAGCCGATGAAGCCGGCGACGAAGGCGTTAACCGGTCGGTCGTAGAGATCCATCGGTGCGCCTACCTGTTGCAGTACACCGTCTTTCATGACGCCGACCCGGTCCCCCATCGTCATCGCCTCGGTCTGGTCGTGGGTGACGTAGACGGTGGTGACGCCTAGGTCACGTTGCAGTTTGGCGATGTCCGTGCGGGTCTGCACCCGCATCTTGGCGTCGAGGTTGGACAACGGTTCATCCATGCAGAACACCTGGGGGTTGCGCACGATGGCACGGCCCATGGCGACCCGCTGCCGTTGCCCGCCCGACAGAGCCTTCGGTTTGCGGTTGAGATACTCGGTGAGGCCGAGGGTTTCGGCGGCCGCAGCCACCCGGCGTCGTCGCTCGTCCCTGGACAGGCCCGCGTTTTTGAGGCAGAACTCCATGTTTCCGGCCACCGTCATGTGGGGATACAGCGCGTAGTTCTGGAACACCATGGCGATGTCACGGTGCTGGGGCGCTGTCGTGGTGATATCGCGACCATCCAGGTAGATCGCTCCGCCGGTGAGGTCTTCGAGGCCGGCCAGCATGCGTAGCGTCGTGGACTTGCCGCAACCGGAAGGACCGACCAGCACCATGAACTCGCCGTCGGCGATGTCCAGATCCAGACCGGCAACAGCCGCGGTGGTGGCCTTCGGGTACCGAAGCTCGGCCTTCTCGAATCGGATGGCAGCCATGGGTAGTGCTCCTGTGGGGTGAAGTGATCAGCGTACGGAGATGCCGCCGACCATGCCGTTGATGAAGCGCTTCTGCAACGCGAAGAACAGCACCGCGATGGGCAATGCCACCATGACACCGGCCGCGGCCAGCAATGAATACTCGGTGAGGTGCTGCCCCTGGAAGAACGCCAAACCCAATGGCGCGGTCCGTTTGTCGTCCGATACGACCATCACCAACGGCAGCAGGAATTCGTTCCAGGTCCACATGGCGATGATGACGGCCATGGTCATCATCGGCGCCAGGCTGGTCGGCACGACGATCCGCCACAGCGCCCGCAGATCGCCGGCTCCGTCGAGGCGTGCGGCCTCGATGATCTCGCCGGGGAATCCCCTGAACTGGTTGCGCATCCAGAACACCGCGAACGCAAGTGACTGCGCGGTCTGCGGCAAAATCAGCGCCCAGTACGTGTCGGTGAGACCGACGGTGCGCAGGTTGAAGTACAGCGGGATGATGAACGCTTCGGTCGGTAGGGTCAGCCCGAGCAGCAGCAGATAGAACAGCACCGAAGATCCGAAGAACTTCATGCGCGCGAACGCGTATCCGGCGAAAGTCGCCAGCACCACGCTGAGGATCACCACGGCGACGGTGACGATCACACTGGAGAACAGGTAGCTGCTGAAGTTCCCGCGGGTCCAGGCCGCACCGTAATTTCCCAGGTCGACCCGGTCGGGTATCTCGAAACCACCGTGGTTCTCACCGGCAGGCGTGATCGATGAGAACACCACGCCCACAAGGGGGATCACCGCGAACGCCGCGAAAATCCCGAGGATCAGCTGATTGATGATGCGCTCGGTGCGGGTGAGCTTCATTCTGCCTCCCGAGGAGCGATACGGCTGATCAGGACCGTCAGCACCACGATGACGATGGTCAGCACCACAGCCACGGCCGAGGCCAGACCGACCTGCCCGGTGTTGAACGCACGGTTGTACGCCTCGTATGCGGGCACCGACGTCGCGTTCCCGGGGCCGCCGCGGGTGGTGATGAACACCAGGTCGAAGGTCTTGAGCGCGGACACCACGGTGAGCGTGAGTGCCACGGCGATCTGCCCTCGCAGCGACGGCAGGGTGATCGCGACGAACTCCCGTACCCGGCCGGCCCCGTCGAGGCGTGCGGCTTCGAACAGTTCCGGCGGGATGTTGCCGATTCCCGACAGGAACAGCACCAGGCACAGGCCGATGTTGAGCCACGTCCCGATCAGGCCGATGGCGATCAGCGCGAACGTGTGGTCTCCCAGCCACACCCGGGTGATCGAGTCGAGGCCGACCAGGCGCAAGGTCTGGTTGAACAGGCCGTCGCGCGAGTAGATGGAGATCCAGATGGTCGCGATGACCACGGTGGCGATGACCTGCGGCAGGAACAGCACCGTACGGAAGAACGACATCGTCCGCAACGCGTGTGCACGCGAGATCAGCGCGCTGAGCACGAGACCGATGAAAACCGGCGCGGCGGCGTAGAACAGCATCAGCACGCCGGCGTGCACGAATGAATCGCGCAACCGTTCGTCCTCGAACACCGCGACGTAGTTCTCCAGCCCCGCAACGGTCGCCGCACCGAGCCCGTCCCAGTTGTAGAACGAGTACTGCACCGTCTGCACCACCGGCGCCCCGAGGAAGACCGCGAACACCACAAAAGCCGGCGCGACGTACAGGTAGGGCTTCACCGACCGGCGCGGCCGGCGTCGCTTGGTGTGCGCGGTCCGTTGTCCCGCCGTGGCGGTGTCACCGGGCGGGGACACGGATCGTCTCGATTGGCGCAGCGTCACGGTCACTTCTGGCTCGCCAGGAAGTCGGCGTAGTCCTTCTGCAGTGTGTCGACGAATTGCTGTGGGGTGGACTGTCCGCCGAGCAGTTCCTGCATCGCGGCCGTGATGGTGTCGTAGAACGTGGGCGTGGCGTAATCGAGGTACGGCACCTCGCCGTTGGCCTCCTGCACGTTGCGGTACTGCGTCGCGATATCCGCGGCGACCGTGCCGGGTTGCGGTTCATAGCCCGACGGCAGCACCGTGGGCAGATTGCCGGTGTCCAGCAGCAACTGTGAGGCCTTGGCGTTGGTGATGAAGTCGATGTAGGCGGCTGCGACGTCTGGATGCGCCGACTTCGACGTTATCGCCCACGCCAACCCCTGACCTCCGGTGGTGGCGGGCCCGCCCTGTTCGGAGGTGAGCGTGGTGAAGCCGACCTTGTCACCGAGGGCGTCCTGCAGCGGCTGCTGCATCCAGGTACCGGTGATGGTGAACAACGCTCCGCCCCTGCCGAATTCGGCGATGGCGTCGTCACGCGAGACACCGTTGGCACCGGGAGTCAGATACCCCTTCACGGACCAGTCGGCGATCTGCTGCGCGGCCTTGAGCGACGGCTCGTCGGTCCACGCGCCGCCCTTGCCGCTGACCAGTTCGGTGACGGCGGGGGCACCGGCCAGCGCGGCCTGGACCACGCCATAGAGATGGATGCCGGGACTCTTGTCGAGGTTGCCGAACGCCATCGGAAGGATTCCCTTGGCTTTCGCGGCCTCCATCGCGGTGGTGAGGTCGTTCAACGTCTTCGGCGCCTCGAGGCCCAGCGACGAGAGCAGCTCGCGGTTGTAGAAGACCCCGACCACCTCGCCCGTCTGCGACACCCCGTACAGCGTGTCACCCTGCCAGGTCTTACCGTCACTGCTGAAGCTGTTCTGCTTGAGCAGGGCCTCCGGGTAGTAGGTGTTCCACCCGTAGAGCCCGGCGTAGTCGCTCATCGGGCGCAGCATGCCTGCCGCGACGAAAGCCCCCATGTCGGGATAGCCCTGATTTGCCTGTACCACGTCGGGTGGGGTGTTGCTCGACAAGGCGAGGCGCAACGTGGTTTTCAGGTCGCTGAACGACTCGACGGTCCGTTTGATGGTGACGTTCGGGTACTTCTCCTGGAACTGGGCGTTCAGCTTCTCCTGCGCCTCGGCGATGCCGCCGTCGGTGTTCTGGTCCCACACCGTCAGGGTCACCGGGCCCGCGGCCGCCACGTCCTTGGACACTTCACCCGTGGGCGCGGTCGTGGACCCCGAATCACCGGAAGGGCCCGGGGCGCAGGCGGACAGCGCCAGCGCCGCAACGGTGAGGGTGGATGCGACGACGGAACCGAATCGGAACAGGCGCGTTCTGGTCATGACGTGAGGGCTCCTGGGGTTGCGGGGACAGAGGATTGGCGATGTCGTTCGGCCCACTCGCGGACCGGCGTCCAGTCCGGGTCGGCGCAGCAGTCGGCGAGCAGGTCGGCGATGTCGGCCGGGCGCGGTGCGCTGCGCGCTCCCCCGGCGCCGCGTACCGAGCAGGTCGCGCAGGCACTGGCCAGCCGCAGGCGGTCGCCCAGATCCCACTCCCAGGCGGTGGCGACCATGAACGCCGCGGTGAACGCGTCGCCGGCGCCGGTCGGGTCGACCGCCTCCACCACGATGGCCGGCACCCGCAGCCGGACCGCGCCCTGCGCCGCGATCGCACCGTCCGGGCCGAGCGTGATGACGGCCGTCTCGACCACGTCGGCAAGGACATCGAGGGCGGCCTCCACGGTGCGGGCCCGGGTGTACTGGAGGGCCTCGACCTCGTTGACGATGAGGACGTCGACGCCGGCGGTGTGGTCGAGGAGTTCTTCTGACCACTGGCCCGACGGGTCCCAGCCCACGCCGCCGACGAGCACGGTTCCCCGTGCCCGCAGGTGAGCCGCCTCGACCGGGACCGGTCCGCGGCCGAGGCCCGTGTGCGCCACCCGCACCGGGATGGCATCGGGCCAAGACGGCAGGTGCCCGGCGTGTTCATAGGTGACGAAGGACCGGTCGTGGCCGTCGGTGATGGCGACCGAGATCGGGATCTGGTAGCCGCGGTGCTGCACTGCGAACCGCAGGTCGAGGTTCGGCTCGTTCCGCAGGCTGCGCGCGACGATGCACCCGATGGGGTCGTCGCCGAGTTCGGTGACCAGCGCGGTGTGCGCCCCCAGTCGCGCGGCCGCCACCGCCCGGTTGGCCGCGCCGCCAGGTGAGATGGCGAATCCGTCGGCGTAGACCTCCTCCCCGGGGGCCGGGGCGTTCACACCGGTGAACACCAGGTCGCTGTAGACCCGACCTGCGACCAGGACATCGATTTCGCGCTCGGTCACGCGCGGCCCCCTCCACATCTATGACGTAGTTTGACGATCTTGCGCGCTAAGCGTGCATGTATCGGATGACGATAACGTTTCAATGCAGTCTCCCGGGGGTAATTTCGAGAAACTTCCGTCATAACCACTCAGACTCGCGCAAACTCTGTCAGATTCTGCGTAAGATCCTCCTCATGTTCCTCGCCGAGCGTCACGAACGGATACTCGCCGCGCTCGCCGACGGCGGGCAGTCGGTGGTCCAGCTCGCCGAGGCGCTCGGCGTCAGCGAGTCGACCATCCGTCGGGACCTCGACATCCTCGCCAAATCCGGCCGGTTGAAGCGGCTGTACGGCGGGGCGATGCTCACCACGGGCAGCCGAGCCAACATCACCGACTCCGGCGCGGTGGAAGACCCGTTCACCTTCGAGAGCCGTCCGGACTTCACATTGCGGAAACGGATGGCGGCCGAGGCGGCCCGACTTGTCTCCGACGGCGATGTCGTCGTGCTGGACATCGGGTCGACCACCCCGCTGGTGGCACGCGAACTGCGTGGCCGCCCGGTCACGATCATCACGTCGAACCTCGCGGTTCTGGATGAGGTCCGCGACGACGACACGGTCGAAGTGGTGATGCTCGGCGGGGTGCTGCGGCGCAACCAACAGTCGCTGGTCGGTCCGCTCACCGAGCAGCTCATCGGACAGCTCAGCGCCGATCTGATGTTTCTGAGCTGCACCGGAGTTCGCGGCGGCCATGTGGTGGACAACATGGCCGTCGAGGCGCCCATCAAGCAGGCACTGATCGCCGCATCTCAGCGAATCGTGCTGCTGGCCAGCGAGATCAAGTTCCCCGGGTCCGGCGCGCTCCGTCTGTGCACCCTGGATGAGTGCGACGTCCTCATCACCACCTCCGGCACGCCGGAGAACGAAATCACCAAACGCCGCGAGGCAGGCAGGAAGGTCGTAGTCGCATGAAACTCGCCATTCTCGGCGGTGGTGGATTCCGCACCCCCTACGTCTGGCAGGCGCTGATCCGCGACCAGGGGTCGCCGCGCGTGACCGAGGTGGCCCTGTACGACGTCGACGACTCGCGGTTGGCCACCATCGTCACCATCTGCGAGCAGTTGGCGGTCGGCTTCGACGACGCCCCGACCCTGCACACGTACACCGATCTGGAGCCCGCCCTGGAGGGCGCCGACTTCGTGTTCGCGGCGATCCGCGTCGGGGGCGTCGAGCAGCGGTGCTGCGACGAGCACGTCGCACTCGACCACAACGTGCTCGGGCAGGAGACCACCGGCCCGGGCGGCATCGCCTACGCCCTGCGCACCGTGCCGGTCATGCTGGACATCGCGGAGACGGTCAAACGTGTTGCGCCACAGGCGTACTTCCTCAATTTCACGAACCCGGCCGGCATCATCACCGAAGCACTGCAGAGTGTGCTCGGTGACCGAGCACTCGGAATATGTGACACGCCATCGGGTTTGGGGCGTCGGGTGGCCGGTGTGCTCGGATACGATCACACGCGCATCCAGATGGACTACGTGGGTCTCAACCACCTCGGCTGGATGCGACGCGTCCTGGTCGACGGCGTCGACGTGCTGCCCAATCTGCTCGCCGATGAACATCGATTGAGCCGCATGGAGGAAACCCAGGTCTTCGGCGCCGACTGGATCCACTCCCTCGGCGTGATCCCCAATGAGTACCTGTACTACTACTACTTCAACCGGGACGCGGTGCGCCGCATCCTCGAGTCGCCGCGGACCCGGGGTGATTTCCTCCTTGAGACCCAGAACAAGTTCTTCACCACGGCCGCCGAGAATCCTGATGCCGCGGCCAAACTGTGGGCCGAAGCGGTCGACGAGCGCGGGGCCAGCTACATGGCCGAGGCCAAGGGCGGCGTGCAGGGCGAACCCGCCGTCGAACGCGAACGTGAAACCGACCCGGCGCATCTGGGTTATGCCGGTGTGGCGCTCGGCGTGATGGCAGCGATCAGCCGTGACGAGCGCCGCACGATGATCCTCAACGTCCGCAACCGCGGCACCATCGCCGGACTGCCGGCCGACGCCGTCGTCGAGGTGCCCACGACCGTCGACGCCAACGGCGTGCATCCACTGACGCTCGACACTCAGCCCGACCTGCATCAGCTCGGACTCATGCAGCAGGTCAAAGCAGTGGAGAGGCATGCGATCTCGGCGGCGATCAACGGCTCCGCCGATGAGGCACTCAAGGCGTTCGCGTTGCATCCGCTGGTCGACTCGGTGACGGTGGCCCGCCAGCTGCTCGCCGGCTACATCGCCGCCAATCCCGACCTCGCCCGGGTGTTGGCGAACAGCTCGCTGGCCGCATGACGGCGGTCGTCGACGTCACCGCCGATGCCACCGCCGCGGGCGAGGCGGTCGCCGCACGCATCGCGGCGCTGATCCGCACCAAACCCGACGCAGTGATCGGCGTCGCGACCGGTTCGTCACCGATGCCGGTGTACTCGGCACTGGCACGCCACGTTTCTGCCGGTTTGGACGCGAGCCGCGTGACCTGGTGTGCCCTCGACGAGTATCTCGGTCTTCCTCCGCGACATCCGCAGTCATACCGGACCGCGCTCGAAGACGCCCTGATCGGCCCACTACGCCTCGATCCCGCGGCGCTGCGGGTCCCCGACGGCACCGCCCAGGACCCGGACCAAGCGGCCGAAGCCTACGAGCAGTTCCTCGCCAAGGCGGGCGTCGACCTGCAGATCCTGGGCATCGGGCGTAACGGGCACATCGGTTTCAACGAGCCGGGCACGTCGTTCGCCTCCCGCACCCACCGGGCCCGACTCACCGAATCCACGCGGAAAGCGAACGCGCGGTTCTTCTCCGACGTTGCATCGGTGCCACACGAATGCCTGACACAGGGAGTCGCGACCATCATGCGGGCACGGAGCATCGAACTCATCGCGACGGGGGAACACAAGGCCGAGGCGGTCGCGCGGGCACTGTACGGTCCGGTCACCGAGCAGTGCCCCGCCAGTGTCCTACGACGTCATCCCGATGTACGTGTCACCCTCGACGACGCGGCCGCATCACTTCTCTCCCGCAGCCGTACCGCATGACAACCGCAACCTCGCATCTCGCTCCGCGCCGCTCCGCACCAGCTTGGGGCTGGAAAGTTCGATGGTCGACACCGCCGCCAATCGACTGCGCCGACCGCAGCCACACCGATGAAGTCCAGCAGGCACTGCGCCAACCGGGCGCGGGCCTGCTCTGGTACGTCATCGAGCGTGGTGTTGGCGACGAAGTCGGCCAGGATCGCGGTGGCTCCTGGTGTGGTCATCAGTCCAGTGCCCTTCCCACTTCACCGCCGAGTTGATCCACCAACGGCACGATGTCGTCGGCGCCGGACAGGCCGAGCACGGCGCGCTCGATCGCGGCGGCGCGCTCGACCGGCATCACCGGATCGACCAGGCTGTGGAACTTCGCGACCACCTCGTCGTCGGTCACCGGGTCCCCTGGGTAGCCGTGCGGTGCGATCACCGTTGCGGTGTCGGTGGTGCCGTCGCTGAAGGTCAGGGTCAAGTGTGTCTGGAAGCGTTCGGTCAGTGGCAGTTCGTCGATGCTGCGGTCGAGTTCGACATGCGTGCGGTCCAGCAGCCGCCACACGTCGTCGGCGTCGAGGCGTTGCGCGGTGAACTGCCGGGGCAGGGCGACCCCGTCCAGCAGGGTGACGGCCGCGGCGTAGCCGATGTTCATCTGCCCGCCGATCGCGGTCAGCGGGCGCTGCGGGTTCCACCAGCCGTGGTGGTAGATGACGTCACCGACGCGGATGTCGATGCGCTCGATCATGCGGCCGCCCAAGCGTTCGCGTAGCGTACGGGCCGCCTCGACCACGCCGTGCAGACCACCCATCACGGCCCAGGACTTCACCATGATGAACGTGGTCTCCCAGTTGTCGCCGAGCCCCCGGGTGACGGCCTCGGTGTCGGGGTCATGACCCTCGCCGAACACCGCGAGGAAGCCCCCGTACGGCCGTTCCAACACCTGGTCGATGCCGGTGTAGCCCGACTCGGCGAGTGCCGCCGAATAGAACCCGTTGCGGGCGGCGAAGCCGTGCTGCATCCGCTTGCCCATCGCTTCGTACTGCGCCGACATCAACCCGGCGGACTGGGTCGCGGCGAAACCGACCGCGTCCTCGAGCTGGGCACCGTCGAGGCCACGCAGCTTGCCGCAGGCCAGTGCGCTGGCGATGCCGCCAAAGATCGGCCCCGAATGCCATCCGCGCGAGAGCATTTCGGTACCGCCGAGGGCGTAGCCGATTCTTGGTCCGGTCTCGAACCCGGCGATCGCGGCCACCAGCAACTCTCGGCCGCTCACCGGGCGATCCAGGTGAGCCGCCGTCGCGAGCAGAGACGGCACCAAGAGCGACGCGGAGTGCAGTGGTGCCAGCGGGTGAAAGTCGTCGAGCTCGAAGCCCTGGATGAAGGTGCTGTTGAGCAGCGTCGCCCCGCCGGGTGTGGTGGTCCGGCCGGTACCGAGGACCGGAACGGAGCCGGCCCCCTCGATGCCGAGCACGGCTTCTGTGGCGACGCGAGACCAGGGCAGCTGTGCCCCGATCAGCCCACATCCGATGCCGTCCAACAGCAGGTGGACCGCACGCCGGCGCACTGGATCGGGGATCTGATCCCACGCCAGCCTGTGGACCCAGTCCACCAGTCGACCGGTTGGACCGTCTGGGTCGCTCGGTGGTGCTACCCGGGGCTGTGTCGACGATGCGTTCATATCGCCCATTGCAGGCAGCCCGTCGCCGACGGACCACTCAACTTGCGGAATCGGCAAGTACGATCGGAGCGTGGCTACGACAGCGCTGCGCGGACTGCAGATGCTGGAGACACTGGCCGGGATGCGTCAACCCGCGACGTTGCGCGATATCGCCGATCGCGCCGGTCTCTCCGAGTCCAATGCGTTCCGAATCCTGCAGGCGCTCGAGCAGGAGGGCTACCTGCATCACCTCGGCCGCTCCGGTTACCGCTTGGCGAGCCGCTCACTGGCGCTCGCGACCGTCATCGGTCCGCGCCCGGCGATGCTGCGGTTGATGTATCCGGTGGTGGCCCGGCTCGCCGCGATCAGTGGCGAAGCCGCCGTGATCCACCTGCGGGCCGGACACTTTCGGGTACTCGTGCTGGGTGTGCCGGCGCGGTCGGGGCCGATACTCGACCCGGCGGGCGTCCTCGGGGAACGGACGCCGCTGGCCTCGGGAGCCAGTGGCCGGGTCATCCTCGCCCATCTACCCGAGGCCGAGCGTGCGCGTATCGACTTCGAGGGAGTCACGCCAGAACAGCTTGCAACGATCCGCGACCGCGGCTACGAGACCTCGCACGGGGAGAACCATCCCGGCATCAACGGCATCTCGGTGCCGCTGCTCGCCGAGATCGACAACCCGTCGGATTCCCCAATTGCGCTGGGCGCCATGACGATTGCCGGTCCTGCCGAACGCCTTCCCGATGGGGGACTGCTGCGCCTCGCCGGCCCGCTGCAGGCGGCATGCCGCGACCTCAGCCCGCGCCTCGCAGCGCTCTTGGGACCCAATCCGGGCGCCACGCTCGACGCACTCGACCTCTAGATGACAGGCGCTCCAGGTCGGAGTCCGCAGATCACGACCTCGGAGTACAGGGTACGGGTGTCGGCGGCGGTCAAGGGACAGGGTTGTCAATTGAGAAGCCGCGCGGGCCGAGCGTCTGCCGTACGGGCCTCGTTGTTGTGGTGAACGCGGACGCTCACCTCAAGCTGAAAGCGGTCGGCGGGGTTCTTGAGTGACAGACCCGTGAGTTCCTCGATGAGCTTGATCCGGTACAGCAGGGAATGGCGGTTCAGATACAGGGTTCTTGCCGCCGCACTGATGTTCGTCGCCTCGTTGAGGAGCACTTCCAGCGTGCGGACCAGTTGTCCGCGTCGGGTGCGGTCATAGTCGATCAGTGGCTGCAGTGTCTGCAGCACGATCGCCATGGACTGCGGATGCTGCCGCAGCACCTCGGCGAAATGCGTTGGGCCCACCGGCCCTTCGGGGACGGGCGCCGGCGACGGCGCGGCGGCCGCAAGGTTGACGGGTTGCTGGGGAGGCAGCAACACCCAACTGACGGCAGTCTCCTGGATTGCGTTGAGCCGCTTGGCGGCTTCGACCAGCGCCGAGACCGTGGATGACGAAGGCGCCGGCGAGAAGTGGCTCATCACCAGGTCGTCCGTCACCGATGATTTCACCGTCACACCCGCCGCGAGCGCCAACTCATGGAGATTGTTGGCGAAGGTGGCGGCGAAGTCATTCCAGCCGGCGTCATCCCGTTCGCGTCGCCCGATCACCATCTGCACCTGCTCGTCGGGAGACAGCGGGGTGAGCAGGGGCAGCAGGCTCCGCTGGACCGCGGAGAATGCGACCTCCCACGGCAACAGCACCACCGGAAAGTCGTGCTGGTCGGCGGCGGGGGCCAGGGAGACAAGCAGTTCATGGACGGGCACCTCGGGCGGCGGGCTGATCACCACCCCGGCCGCAGGCGAGGTGACCAGATAGGTGAGGAAGTCCACCACGCCGGGTTGGCGGACGTCGGCGCCGGTGGTGAGAACGAGATCACCGGGACGGACGAAGGACTCGGCGGGGGCGTGCATGATGTCGACCCAGAGCACCTCGCGGCCCAACCCCCGATGCCCGGCGACGACCGATCCCAGATCGAGTGGCGGAACAGTCAAGGCCGCCGCCACGCTCAGCGGCATATCCCGAGACATGTCATCCCTCACTCCGTGATCGGTTCGGCTGACGGAGCCGCCCTGTTGCCGGAGGAACCGCGAAGGGCGCTGACGCCGCCTGATCGACGGTATCAGCGCCCTGTGCGGCTCTTTGCTCGCGGTTCGGTCGGCTACTCCTTACTTCGTCGATGCCAAGGTCCCCGCGGCCCGGCGGCTCAGCACCATTCCGATACCGAACACGACCAACGGCGCCAAGCCCAGGATCACGGCAAGAGTGGCACTACCGCCGACGACCAGCGTCAGGTTCGACACGATCAGCGCCAACCCGGCACCGAGCGCGAGCGTGGCCGCCGACGCCAGAACCACGGTGCGGGTCGCCCCACCACGCCGGCTGAAGAAGATCACGACAGAGATCGTCGTCAAGAGCCACAGGATTGCCAGCGCGAGTACCCCGACGCCGCCGAGCGGCCCGAAGATCTGCAGCACCGGGTCCAGTCCCAGCCCCGCGAGGATGCCCATGATCACGAACGAAGCCACGGTGATCGCCAGCGAGGCGTTGGAGGGGGCACCGAACCGGGGGTGGACCTGTCCGATCTGCTTCGGGAACACGTTGTTCTGACCGAGGACGAACGCGTACCTGGCACTGATGTTGTGGAATGCCAAGGCGCACGCGAAGACACTGACGAACCAGAACAGCGTCGTGAGGTCGCGGCCGAGCATGCCGAGGTACTTCTCGGCGGTGTTCACCATGAAGTTGTCCGGGTCGTCCTTGGCCACCTGGATGGCGTCGTGGCCGCCGTTGCCCTCGATCAGGGCCCAGCTCGAGAACGCATAGAAGCTGGCGACGATGCCGACCGCCCAATAGGTGGCGCGGGGAACGGTGCGGTCGGGATCCTTGGCCTCGTCACGGAACACCGACGTGGCCTCGACACCCACGAAGCCCCACAGCGCGTACAGCAGGGCGATGCCGACACCGCCGGCGAGACCCTGGGGTGTGAAGGAGTCGCCGGTGATCCCCTGCTCGCCGCCCCGCAGCACGATGACCAGATCGAGCACCACCAGGATCGCGACCTCGGACACGAGGAACACCCCCAGCACCTTCGCGCTCAGATCGATGTCGCGGTAGCCCAGCCACGCGACTGCCGCGAGCACGAGCGCGGTGAGGATCCACCACGGGATGTCCGGCCCGCCGAAGCGCTCGATGAGGCCGCCGAGGATGACACCGTCGTACGCCGACACCCCGAGCAGCGTGCACATGTAGGCCGGCAGTGCGAGCACGGCCGCACCGGTACCGGCGGCGCGGCCCAGGCCCCGCTGGATGTACGCGTAGAAGGCACCCGCATCGGTGACGTACTTCGACATCGCGACGAAGCTGGCCGCGAAGAGCAGGAAGATCACACCCGCGACGAGGAACGCCACCGGGATACCTGTGGTGTTACCGAGTGCCATGCCGATCGGCACGTTCCCGCCGATGGTCGAAAGAGGCGCCGCGGCGGCCACCACCATGAGCACGATGGCCGGGATACCGAGATTTCCGCGTAGTTTTTCGTTACCACCGCCTCGTGGCGCTTCCCTGCCGGGTCGATCGTCCACAACCTCAGACATCGGTGATCCTCCTGTGCCAGCGGAGCCCCAGATCGTCAGCCCCGTCACATTCCGGGAAAGTTTGCGAGAAGAACACCGCCGCGGCCAGAGGGTGAAGCCGGTTTCCAACATCTTGTTGTAGAGCCGGCGGTCTTCACGCGCGGCCCGGCGCCCGCCTCAAACAGGTTGTTGGAACCTGCACACCCAGCGTTGTCCCGCGCCCAGGTTGCGTCGATGCTGTTTCGGTCACGCCACGAGAGAGGTACGGCAGTTGCCATGCACCTGAACAGCACCGAGGTCGACAACCAGTTGGGCCGTATCCGGCTGTTGGACCAGCAGCGCGTCAATCTCGACGGATTTGCCGAGACGGACCCGGAACTGGGGATGATCTCGCACCGTTCGCCCCACGACCCGGAGCCGTCCTGGGTGGTGGCCGACGACGGCACGGTGCTGGAGATGGACTCGAAGCAGGCCGCGGACTTCGACACGATCGACGAGTTCGTCGTGACCTACGCCATCGACCACACCGAGGCGGCGCATTCGATGGCGATGTCCGACGTCGAACTGGCACGGATGATCGTGGATCCGAATCAGCCGCGTGAGGACGTGCTGCGGGTCTGTTCCGGGCTCACCCCGGCCAAGATGGCCCGGGTCGTCGCGCTCCTGCAGCCTGTCGAAATCCAGATGGCGATGACGAAGATGCGTGCCCGGCGCACTCCCGCAAACCAGGCGCACGTCACCAACCGCCTCGACGATCCGCTTTTGGTCGCGGCGGACGCGGCAACCGCGGTGGTGTACGGCTTCCGGGAGTTGGAGGCCACCGTGCCGGTGCTCGACGACGCCTCGGCCGTCGCCGTGGGACTGTTGATCGGCTCGCAGGTTCCCGCTCCCGGTGCGCTGACGCAATGCTCCGTCGAGGAGGCGCGCGAACTGGAGATGGGCGTGCGCGGACTGGTCTCGTACGCCGAGACGGTCTCGGTCTACGGCACCGAACAGGTCTTCACCGACGGCGACGACACCCCGTGGTCCAAGGCATTCCTGACCTCGTGCTATGCCTCACGCGGAATCAAGATGCGGCTGTCCAGCGGCGCCGGTTCCGAGGTGCTCATGGGCCAAGCCGAAGGCAAGTCGATGAACTACCTCGAGTCTCGCTGTGTGGCCCTGGCCAAGGGCATCGGCGCGCAGGGAGTACAGAACGGCGGGGTCGACGGGGCCGCGATCACGGCGTCGGTGCCCGGCGGCGTCAAGGAACTGCATGCCGAGAACCTCATGGTCATGCTGCGCGGCCTCGAATCATGCAGTGGGAACGACTCGTTGATGAGCGAGTCCACCATGCGCCGCACCAGCCGGACGTTGCCGACACTGCTGTCGGGCTCGGACTTCATCTTCTCCGGCTTCGGCTCCGTCGTCTCCTACGACAACATGTTCGGCCCGTCCAACTTCAACGCCGCCGACCTCGACGACTACCTCGTACTGCAGCGCGACTGGGGCGTCGACGGCGGCCTGCGTTCGGTGGATCCGACCACGCTGGAATCGATGCGCCGTGAGGCCGCCGAAGCCACCCGCGCGGTGTTCGAATACCTCGGTCTGGCCGATTTCGACGACGATCACGTGGAAGCCGTTGTGGGGGCCGAAGGCTCGAAGGACCTTCCGCAGACCGACGGTGTGAAGGTCCTGAGCGCCGCGCGCATGATCGACCAGTCGGGACTCACGGTGCTCGACATTGTGACCGCCCTCGCCGAGACCGGGTTCTCCCACATCGCCGACCGTGTGCTGGGCATGGCCCGGGCCCGGGTCATGGGTGACTACCTGCAGACCGCGGCGATCTTCGACGAGGAGATGAACGTGTTGTCGGCGCTGCAGGATCCCAACGACTACCGAGGTCCGGGAACCGGTTACCGACCGAGTCCCGAGCGCCAGGCACAGATCGACGCGGTGCGGCAGGCCAGGTCGGTGGCCGATCTGGTGCGAGAGCAGGCCACCTTCGCCCGACCGGATCGCCTCAGGGTGCTCGGCGCCGCCACAGTCGGTGAGGATCCGCGGGAGGTCGTCATCGGCGTATCACCGGCATTCGGAACCAAGCTGTTTCGCACTCTGTCGGGTATGACCATCTACGACGTGCTCGAGCAGATACTGGCCGGGTTGGAGGAGGAGCACTGTGTCCCGCGCGTCGTGCGGATCACCGACAGCATCGATCTCGGCGCGATCGGGAAGTCGGCGGCGCGGCTTTCCGGGTCCGGTATCGGTGTGGGCCTGCAGGCCAAGGGCACCACGCTCATCCACCGTCGCGATCTCCCGCCGTTGGCAAACCTCGAATTGCTCAGCGTCGCACCGCTGATCACCCCGGAGATGTACCGGCTGATCGGCATCAACGCCGGAAGGCACGCCAAGGGGGCTACTCCGGCGCCGATGCGCAACGCCTACACCGAGGAAGCGATCACCGCCCGCTACCACACCAAGGTCGTGTCGATGGTCGCCATCGAACGGCGGGAGTCCGAACGCCGCGACACCGGCAACGTCGAACTGGAGACCACCCGATGACAATCACCGCACACTCCGGCCGCAACGTCAGCGAGGTGACGGTCGAGGCCGCCCGCAGCGGCGACCTGACGCTCGATGACATCCGGATCAGCCGGGAAACACTGGTCGCCCAGGCCGAGGCCGCAGAACGTACCGGATCGGCACAACTCGGGTGCAACCTTCGGCGGGCGGCCGAGCTGACCGTGCTGAGCGCCGAGGACATGCTCGCGGCGTATGAGGCGCTGCGGCCGGGCCGCTCCACATTCGAGGAGCTGGAAGACCTCGCGCAACGCCTCTCCGCACAGGAGGCGCACAACTGTGCACAGTTGGTCCGTGAAGCTGCCGCGGCGTATCGGCGGCGCGGCCTACTGCGGTGACCGTCTGGGCGGGCGTCGACATCGGCAACGCCACCACCGAAATCGTGCTCTGCGGCGGAGACACCGGACTCGACGTGCTTGCGAGTGCACGCACCCCAACACGCGGTGGCAAGGGTTCGCTGCGCGCCATCGACGGGGCCGCGCAGCTGGCCCGCAGGCTCGCCGATGCGGAGGGGTTGGTGATCGACCGGGCCGCGTTCGCCCCGACGCCGCCGGTCCACTCGACCGTGGAGCGGGTTCTGCTGGAGTCCCGGCGCACCGGGCGACTCGCGATCGTCACCCGTGCTGCCGCCACCACCGGGGGCGATGGTGCCGGCGTGGGCCTGCCGGTTCCGGTCGAGCAGCTCAGCGACGCCGATGCGGATCGCCCGGTTGTCGCGTGCGCGTCCCGGCAGTGGGGATACCGCGACGTGGCAGGCCGGGTGAACGCGGCGGTAGAGGTGGGCAGGAACGTCGTCGCCGTGCTCACCGAGAACGACGAGGCTGTGCTGGTGTCCAACCGGTTGCGGAACCCGCTGCCAGTGGTCGACGACGTCGACGTGCAGCGTGTGCTGTCGACAGCACGGGTCGCGGTCGAGGTTCGTCAAGGGCCGACGCCGCTTCAGCGGCTGACCGATCCGTTCTGGCTCACCGACGTGTTCGGACTTTCCGACGACGAACGCGTCGACGCCCGTGTCGTCGCTGACCTGCTGTACGACAGCGCCTGCGCGGTCGTGTGTCTCGATGGGTCCGGATCCGCGGACGACACACCGTCGCGGCCGGCTGCACCTATACCTTCGCAGTCCGACGGCACCCATGTCGTCGACCTCACCGAGGTTGCCGCCCAGGCGAATTCGCGGCGAGGGTCGGTTGCGGTGGACAGCGTGGTGCTCGCCACGATGGGCGACGCCGCGGACACGCCGGCCGGCGCCGATGCGCTGTCCGACGCCCTCGGGGTTCCGGTGACGCGGATCGAGTCCGAGGCGGCCGCCGCACGCGTCGGCGCACTCACCACGCCCGGTGTCACCCCCGACGTCGTGGTGGTGGATGTCGGAGGTGGCACCGTCGACGTGGTCGCCGAGGGTTCTCGCATCGTCCTGCCCGGAGCCGGTCAACTGCTGACCACCGCCACGGCCACTGCACTGGGCATCTCCCGAAGCGCCGCGGAGTACGCGAAACGCGCCGAGGCGGTCACCGCGGTCACCACCCAGCTCGTCGAGGACGAGCACGGCCGGAGGCGCTTCCTCGACCGACCCATCGACGGCAGGTGCACGGGGTGGCTCCTGACAACCGCACCGAGCGGTCTGCTTCCCTTCACGTCGCGGCTCTCCGGTGCGGAATGGCGTAGTTGGAGGCTGGCCGCCAAGCGGCTGGTCATCGGAACCAACGTGATGCGCGGCATGGCACAGGTGGCTCCTGACGCACCGGGGGTGCTGCTCGTGGGCGGCGGCGCCAGCGATGACGAGCTCGTGCGGGCGGTCAGCGAGCAACTCGGCCACCATGTCACGGTGGGGCGCGGCAACGTGGGTGGCCGGCTGAGCCATCGGTTCGCGGTGGCCTATGGGCTGGTGGCGCTGGCCGTCGATCGGTGAATTGCTGCCATCCTGCGGTCAATCACTGCCAACAGAAATTGCTGTGGGTGGGCCGTGGTTGTGGAAGGCAACCGGGCAGTACACCGACACAGAGAAAGGCTCGAATCATGAAGAAGTTCGGATTCGCCACCACCATCGCCACCGGCTTCGCCGCCGCCATCTTCGCGCTGGCCGCGCCCGCCAACGCCGACATCGCCCACCACGACTGGGTCCACGACGTGCAACAGCACGCCACCGTCGGAGCCGTCCAACCCGTCTTCGGCAACGGCCGCTGACACCGCGAGACACCAAGAGGGGCACCCGATCGGGTGCCCCTCTTCGCGTTCTCCGTCCAATGCGGACGGCAGACTGATCCCATGACCGAAGCGCGTGGATTCCTGCTGATCATCTCGCTGGCGGCGACGACGGCTCTGACCCTGGCGCTGGGATTCACCGACCCCGCCGCGCCCCTGTCGTATCCGACGAAATTCCTGGTGTGGAATCTGTTCCTGGCCTGGATTCCGATGCTGTGCGCGGTGGCCTTCGATCTGGTGGAACGACGCTTCTGGCTGATCCCGCTGGGACTCGTCTGGTTGGCATTTCTGCCGAACGCCCCTTACCTGGTCACCGATCTGGTGCACCTCGGTGAGGGATACGAATTGTGGCGCCACGTGCTGCAGTACGGGTTCGCCGCATGGACCGGCATCCTGCTCGGGGTGGTCTCGCTGCTGCTCGTCCACACCCGCGTCGCACGCGAGTTCGGCGGTGTGTGGGGATGGTTGGCCGCCGTGCTGTCGGTGGGACTGTGCGCGATCGGTGTGGTGATCGGCCGGTTCCAACGGTGGAACTCCTGGGATCTGGTCACCCAACCCGACGCGGTGGTCGCCGCCACGTTCGACTGGATGCGCGCCCCGCTGGCCTATGTGCAGTCCACCGGGGTCGCGCTGGCTGTTGCGGCGTTCTTCGGCTTGGCCTATCTCACGGTGTGGTCTATTCGGGGGCTTGCGTTGTAGCACCACCAGGACGGTGATGACGCTCGTCGTTGGCGGGGAGCCGGTTCAGGTCGCCGGAACTCCACCACTGTGAGCCTCGGCGTCGCTGTCCGCCACCGACACGATGTCCCTGCGGTTGGTTTCCGGCCCGTAGGCCAGCGCGACGAGGGTGAGCAGAGTCAAGATGGCAAGGTAGACCACGATGACCCACCAGTGGCCGAAGGCCGCGATGAGGGCCGTCGCGATCAACGGCAGGAAGCCACCGGCCAACACCGAACCGATCTCCCGGGCAAAAGCGAACCCCGACAGTCGAGTTCGGGTGTCGAACAACTCTGCGTAGTAGGCGGCCTGGGGCGCGAGCATGGCCGGGTAGAGAATGCCCAAGCCCACGACGAAGCCGAGCATCAGCAGTGGCGGGCTGAGGGTTTCGAGCATCAGGAAGAACGGCACGAGCCACAACACCGAGATCAACGCGCCGGCGGCGTACACCGGTCGGCGACCGATGCGGTCGCTGACACTGGCCCATACCGGTATCGCACCGATCTGCACCGCGGACGCGATCACCACCGCCAGCAGCGTGGTGCTACTCGACACGCCCAGTGAGTTCACCGCGAACCCCACAGCGAACACCGGAAACAGATATGCGAAGCCGTTCTCGGCCAAGCGGGAACCGACCACCACGAGGAAGCTGCGTGGGCTGCGTCGAATCGCCTCCAGAACAGGGATCTTGGTTTGCTCAACGTTTCCGTGAGCCTCAGCCGCCACAGCGTCCTCATACGCCTGCGTTTCGTCGATACTGCGGCGAATGAAGTACCCGACCACCAGCAGCACCGCGCCGAGCAGGAACGGCACGCGCCAACCCCAGCTCTGGAAAGCATCGTCGGGCAGTAATGTGGCCAGCTGGAACACGCCAGTGGACAACAACGTCGCGATGGCGAAACCTGTTGGGGCCCAAGCACCGGCCATCCCCCGTCGCGTCTGGTCACCGTGTTCCACCGACAAGACGACCGCACCGGCGTACTCCCCGCCCGCGCCGAAGCCCTGGAGCAGCCGCAGCACGATCAACAGGACCGGTGCGAGAACCCCGATGGTGTCGTAGTTCGGCAGGACACCGATCAGCGTGGTTGCCACACCCATCAATACGATGGTGAACACAAGCATCCTCTTGCGCCCCAACCGGTCTCCCATGTTGCCGAGCACGATGCCGCCGAGCGGACGCGCCAGGAAGCCGACGGCGTAGGACGCGAAGGCCGCCAAGGTACCGGCCGTCGGGTTCACACTGGGAAAGAACTGTGAGTTGAGCACCAGCGCGGCGGCCGTGCCGTAGATGAGGAAATCGTACCACTCCAAGGTGGTACCGACCAGCGCCGCGATGCCTGCCTTGCGGGCTTGGTTGGGCGCCTTGTTCTCCGCGTTGTCGGCGGTACTGCTCATGACATGACTCCTTCGACTCGGCGAGTTCAGTTGTGTGGCCTGCGCAGTACCGCACCGCGCTGAACCGGACCAACCAGGGCCGCATACTGGCCCAGCCAACCGCGTTCGGGGCGTTCTCCGGTGGCCCGCACCGGTTCACCGTCTCGCACCGGGTGGGTGTCGATCCGGCGGGCGTCGAGGTCGATCGTGACGGTGTCTCCGTTGTCGAGTCCTGCCAGCGGACCGCCATCGGCGGCTTCCGGCATGACCTGACCGACCACGAGCCCGTGGTTGAGCCCGGAGAGTTCTCCGTCGGTCACCACCGCTACGTGACCGCCGAGTCCGGCCCCGTTCAGTGCGGCGACGAAGCTCGCGGCGAATACCGTTCCCGGGCCTCCACGTGGCCCCATGCCACGCAGCACGATGACGTCCCCCCGCTGGATACGGCCGTCCCCCAGGGCTGCGATCGCGTCATCCTCGCCAACGAAAACCTTTGCCGGGCCTTGAAACTGCCGCCGCGTTGCCTTTCCGACGCCGGCGACCTTGACGATCGAGCCGTCGGGCGCCAGTGACCCGCGCAGAATGATCAGGCCGGGCTCATCGTTGACTGGGTCGTCGAGCGGATGCAGCACGTCGCCGTCGGCAGGTCGCGCGCTTTCGGCGCGCTGGGCTACGGTACGGCCGTCGACCGTGAGCGCATCGCCGTGCAGCCGAGGCAGCAGAGTGCGCATCACGGTCTGGACGCCGCCCACATCGTCGAGATCCCACACCTGGTGCGCGCCGTTAGGCCGGATGGCTGCGAGCTGCACCGCGTCGCCGCCGTGCTTCTCGAACAGTGCCACCACGTCGAGGTCGAGGTCTGCCTCAGCGGAGATCGCCGCAAGGTGGCGGATGCAGTTCACCGACCCGCCGAGGGCCAGCGCCACTTCGATGGCATTCTCGATCGACTTCGCGGTGATGACCTGGCGTGCGGTGAGGTCCTGTTCGACCATCTTCACGATGCGCTGCCCGGCTGCGGTCGCGTTGGCCAGCATCCGATCCGAATTCGCCCGCACCGGTGCGGATCCCGCGACGGTCATACCGAGGGCTTCAGCCAGGCAGTGCATGGTGTTGGCGGTGGCCAGTCCGGCGCACACCCCTGGTCCCTGGATCGCACGGTCGGCCAGCTCACCCAGTTCGTCGACGGTCATCGTGCCAGCGGCCAGGGCGCCGACCGATTCGTACACGGTGTCGATGTCCACCGAGCATCCGCTCCAGGTTCCACCGCGTTGGTAACCGCCGATGACGACGATCGCGGGCAGGTCAAGCCGTGCCGCAGCCATCAGATGCGCCGGTGTCGTCTTGTCGCACGATGAGAGAAAAACGACTCCGTCGAGCACCGCACCCTCCACCGCGGCCTCCACGTCGTTGACGATGAGGTCGCGGGTTGGCATCAGGTAACGGGCCTTACGGCCTGCGCTGGTGACGAAATCGCTCGGCGCCGTGGTACGGATCTCGAACGGAAGTCCGCCTGCGGCTCGTACGGCATCGGCGACCCGCACAGCCACCTCGTCGAGATGGGCAAAGCACACCGACAGTTTCGAGGAGGTGTTGACGATTGCGATCTTGGGCTTCTGCTGGTCGCGCCAATCGATTCCCATGGCACTCCATTGGGCGCGCCGGACCGCCCACCGTGTGCTGCCGGGGGTGAAGTTGCTGCGTAGTTCACCTGGCGCACTGGCTCGTTCGAAGTTGTCGGTCACTGCGCATCCTGTCGTTGTGAGGTTTGCAACGCGCTTCCGTTGGCGATCATCCGGGTTTGGATGTCGACGGGGTCCAGATGGCGGTAGGCGGTGCCGCGAGCGAGCGACAGTGCCGTGGCCACAGCGGCGGCGTGGCCGTATTCGAAGCACTGGGCGGTGACCCTGGCCGAGGCGAGTGCCTGGTGTTCGGCGCTCAAGCAGCGACCGGCCACGATGATGTTCTCACCGATTCGCGGGACCAACGTGCCGTACGGGATGTCGTAGTAATCGTCGAGAAGCCAGTGGAGTTTGGGCTTTTCGCCGTCGTGCAACTCGATCGGCCAGGGTGATCGGCAGATGCTGTCGTCGTGTTTGGTGCCGTCGACGACGTCGCTGTCGCGTAATGTCGCGATGCAGTCAACCGTGCGGGTTTGGCGGATACCGGCTTCGACGCCGGTGTCCACCACGAAGGCCTGCGCACATCCGGGTACCGATTCCGCGAGGAATCGGGCGTATGCGCGAACCTGACGACGACCCGCGACCTCGGCAATGGTGAAATCCGCCGGATCGATCACGTTGAGCATACGGCCATCCGGCGCCGTCAGCCGAGTCGCATTCACAAGCAGCTCTCCCGGACGGGTGGTGTCGAAGATCCAGATCTTGTTCCTGGGAAGATCGAGCCCTGCGGTCCTGGCCCGGTCGATCGCATCGGAAACCCATTGCGGAGAAATGGTGTTGGGTCCCCATGCAGCCCAGAAGGCGCGCAGGTCGACGTTGCCGAGCCGAAAGAACATGGTGGGGTTCTGGATTCGTCCGTGATCGCCGAACCGGTAGCCGCCTCCACCGCGTGACACCACCGCGCCGTCACCGGACGCGTCGATGATCCGGGCCGCCCGGACCACGCCGACCCCGGCGTTCGACGCCAGGACCAACCCCAGGTACGCGTCATCCTCGGTCAGCACATCGATCACCTGCGTGTGATAGAGGATCCGGACCCCCGCCGCGGTCAGCAGATCATCCGCGACCTCGCGCCACACCAGCGGATCGTGCGCGACCGTGAAAGTCTTGCCATATCGCTGAGGCTTCGTGAGCCCGCCGCGGACGGCCAACTCCCCGGCGAACCGCTCGGTGAAGCCCCGAACAACTCGCTCGGGCCGTCCCGCCCCGTCGGAAGCCAGGTACATCCCGCAGATCGTCCCGGACATGCCTGCCACGGCCGCACCGCCCGCGAACCCGTACTTCTCCACCACGATCACCGAAAGGCCGGCCTCGGCGGCAACCGTTGCCGCGGCGACTCCCGCAGCGCCCGCCCCGACCACCGCCACGTCGACATCGGCGACCAGCGGAAGCCGATGGGGATTCACGTCGCTTTGCAACCGCCATGCAACCGATATATTGGCCATATGCGGACCGTACATCTCCGGTAGCGTTACTGTCTACCCCATAGGGAGGAGGCAGATGACCAGCGAACCGCAGAACAAGAGCGATCAAGCCTTCATCGAGATCGAGCAGATGATCGTGCTCGGCGAGATCGCCCCGGGCAGTCTGGTCTCCGAGAAGCAGTTGATGGAGCTCACCGGGTTGGGCCGCACGCCGGTACGGGAGGCGGTGCAGCGACTCTCACGTGAGCGACTGCTGGAGATCCACCCCAATCGGGGTGTGCTGGTTCCGCCGACCTCCGTCGAGGCGCAGTTGAAGCTCCTCGAGCTGCGACGCACACTCGAGCCCTTCGCCGTGCGTCTCGCGGCCTCGCGAGCGACCTATACGCAGCGCCACGCGGCCCGCGAACTGGCCGACAGCGTCGTGAGCGGCGACAAGACGGTGACCGAATTCTCGATCTTTCTGCGCAAGGCGCACGCGCTCGTCGTCGCCGCGACCCATAACGAATACATCGAAGTGGCGATGGCACCGCTTCAGGGCCTGTCACGGCGCTTCTGGTTCGGCCACATGGGCAATCCCGTCGAAGACCTCCGTCAAGCCGCCCACCTACACCACGACATCCTCGCCGCGATAGCGGCTGGCGATGCCGAGGCTGCACATTCGGCATCAATAGCGTTGAGCGACTATCTGTTCGAATTCGCCTATGCGACCCTGCCCGGTCGCAATCGATCAGCGTAGCGGCACTACCCCGATTCTCGGCCGCTTCCCGGGGACAGTCCTTCACAAGGCAAGCAAAGGCGTCTATGGTGACCAACAGGACATCTTTGCTCAAGTTTGTTATGCGACAAAGAGTTTCATAACGCGGTCTGGGGGTTGAATGACGTTGCGATCCAGGATGATTGTGCTGTTGGGAGCGATCTTCGCGCTGCTGCTCGGCGGTTGCGGATCCCAGTCCGAACCACCGGCGGACAAATCCCCATCCGCGACGTCATCGGCCGCGGCCCAGTCCAGCGCTGCACCGGCACACGATGGGCAATTCTGTGCGCACAACATGGATCCGAAGTGTCCCGCGGGAAGTTATGTCGGGCCGTTCGTCGCGGTGAAATCCGGCGGCGGGCACTGGGACGCCAACGGTGCGCCGGTGAATGGCGGCCCGGTCGGCGCCGACGGCTCCACGGGAAACGACCTGACGCAGGAATACTGCGCCAGGAATGAGGACCCAGCATGCCCGGTCGGCAGTTTCGTGGGGCCGAATGCCATCCGCAACCCGGACGGCACGCACACCTACGTGGTGTGCGAGGGCACCATCTGCACCAACCCGAACCACGGAGCCGGTGATCCGGTTGGGACCTGGGGACCCGACGGCCAACCGATCAACGGTGGCCCGGTCGGCGCCGACGGCTCGACCGGCAACAACCTGACGCACGAGTACTGCGCCAGGAACGAGGATCCGGCCTGTCCGGCAGGCACATTCGTCGCACCCAACGCCATCAAGAACCCGGACGGCAGCAATGGGTATTCGCCCTGCGAGGGCACCATCTGCACGAACCCGAACCACGGCGCCGGTGAACAGCCCGACGCTGTCGACCCGCCACCGGGCGATGTCCCCGACATCGAGACCGACGCTCCGCCTGCGGACGACGCGGATGACGGCACCGGAGATGACGTGCCGTAACGCCGTCATGCGGCGGTGTGCCGTGGTTCTGTCGGCTCGGTGCTATCTCTCGATGACCAAACCGGTGTTGAGAACCCCGATTTCGTCACCAGGTCTGCCGAGGATCTGGATCGAGGTGGGTAGTCCGTGCGGATCACAGCTCACCGGCACCGCCAGTGCCGGAGCACCGGTGACACTCCACGGTGCCGTGTAGGCGACAAGCGCCTGTCCCACTTCGATAGTTCGCTCACCCACATCGGCGGTTGTCTGACCCCGCTTCGGTGCGGTGATCGGAGTGGTAGGACAGATGAGCACATCGTGATGGTCGAAGAGGCGGAGCAGATCGTCTGCGATCTGAACGCGTCGACGAAGCGCTTCGTCGTACGCCTGACGAGATATCCGGCCGCCTGCGGTCAACCGTTGGTACGTCGACGGTTGGAAGAGAGGTGACCGCTCGGACAACCGGTCGCGGTGGCCGCGGGCCGCTTCGACCCCCACGATGTGCGTATAGATCGACAGCGCGGCCTCGCCCCACCCCAACTGCACAGGCCTGACCGTGGATCCATGCCGCTCGAGCAGAGCGGTCGCGGACCTCACCGCTTCAGCGATCGCCGGACTTGACGGAGCGAAGTGGGCATCGACCACCACGCCGACCCTGCGGGGCGCATCCGGCCCCGGCGGTGGGGGTGCTGTGCCGCTGACGGCACACCAGACGACGGCGGCGATGTCGACGGATGCGGCGAGAACACCGATGGTGTCAAGCGTAGGCGACAACGGTCGGACCCCGGCAGATGACAGGGTTCCTGTTGTGGGTCGTAAGCCCACGACGCCGCAGCATGCGGCAGGTACCCGGACAGACCCTCCCGTATCGGTCCCGATCGCGAAGGGCACGTCGCCCGCCGCGACCGCGGCCGCGGATCCACTACTCGACCCGCCCGGAATGCGCCCGGCTGCACGGGGATTCTGCGCCGGTTCCGTGGCCGACACCATTCCAGTTGCACCGTAGGCGACTTCGTGCATCGCGTTCTTGCCGATGATCGCTGCGCCTGCGTCGCGCAATGCGCGGACCACGTCGGCATCTCTCGTCGCGGTTGCCGACGTGTAGGCCGACCCCGACCCGGTCGGCAAACCCGCGACATCGATGTTGTCCTTGATGCCGCAGGGCAAACCCTCCAGCATGCGGTCGTTCTCGGAACCATTGGGGTGTGTGCGCTGGTACTGGCCGACCGCATGCTGGTTCAGCGTCACCCAGGCCTGGTGATCGTTGGCCGCGGCCACTTCCAGCGCTCGCTCGATGACACGCACGTGGCTCGTCATGTCGGCAGCCGTCCATCCGCGACGCGCACGCCGGCGGTGAGCTCGACCTCGACGGGCGCACCTCCGGGAAGACACGCAACGCCGACAGCGGTACGCGCCCCCAATCCTCTTTCGCCATAGCGTTTCCGAAGGATCTCCGACGCAGCATCGGCGACGAGCGAGTGCTCGGCGAAAGTGGGTGCCGACGCGATGAAAACGCTCATGCGAAGCACCTGGGCGATGGCCTCTCCAGTGAACAGACACGATTCCGCGGCGACGACGGCGTTCGCGGCCGCTTGCCGTGCCGCGACACGAGCCCGGTCCAGGTCGACGTTCGCTCCGACGACGCCGACGTCGATCAGCTCACCGTCTCTTCGCGGCGTCATGCCGGCCGTGTAGATCACCGTGCCCAGTCGAGTGGCCGGTCGGTAGTCACCCTGCGGCACAGGGATGGTCGAGGTTTCGTTCACGCCGCCAACTCGGTCGCCAGACCACAGATGATCGCGACGGCTTCGAGGGCCTTGTCGCGTTGCTGGGAGAAGTTCAGCCGGAAACTGCGTTCGTAACCGGAGCCGAACTCGCCGCCCGGGGTTACGGTGATCCCGTGACCGGTTCGCAGCAGGGCCCGGAATTCGACGGCCGACACACGCAAGAGTGGAAGCTGCGGAAACATGTAACTGCCACCCTCGGTGAGACGGACCGAGACGCCATCGGTGGCGTGCAACCGTGCGTGCAGGTCGTCACGGATGGCCTGGTGCTCGACGATGCGCCGGTCGAGCCATCCCGGCGGTTCGGTGAACCAGCATCGCAAGACGGCCTGGCTGTATCCCGGAGCGCGCAACGACACCAGTGCCTGCAGCTTCTCCATCCGGTCGATGACGTGTGGGGCGCCGACGGCCACGCCCACGCGAAACCCACTTAATGACTCCGTCTTCGACGGCCCTAGCAACGTGAGGCAGTGATCGCCGGAAATCCCGGACGCGCGAAGGTGAGTGAACGATGCGCCCGGGTACACCAGCCGGGAGTACAACTGATCAACCACGATGAAGGCACCGTATCTCCCCGCCAACGTCGCGATCTCGTGAATCTGTTGGGACGTGTAGACGACACCTGTGGGATTGTTCGGGTTCGACAGGACGAGCAGTTTCACACCAGCCGCGAAAGCGTCGGCCAGCCCAGCGAGGTCGAGTTCGCCGGCGCGTGCCGGTTCCTGGTAGTGCAGCGTCACAGGGACCGTCTGAGCGCGAAGGTAGGTCACGATACGACTGTTGGCGAAGTAGTCGGGAACGACGACGGCCACCTTGTCGCCGGGTTCGACCAGAGCGGACAAGGCCAGGAACAGCGCCCCTTGGGTGCCGGGAGTCACGATGACCTCACGCGCCGGGTCGACGGGGTGACCGGTGAATTCACCGACATGGTGTGCGACGTGTTCGCGCACGTCCTGGTGGCCGCGGTACCGGGAGTACGCATAGCGTCGCCCGTCGCCGAAGGCGTCTCGGTACAGATCGAAGGCGCGCGGTATCGGCGGGAATGCGCCGACGTCCCCGTGCGAGAAGTCGGTGCCGGCGAGTGGGTGGGTCGTCGTGGTGGCGAGCGACTTCTCCTGGCCCGGTGAGGAGCTGATGTCGAGGTCATCGAGCGGATTTGCGGCCTCACGACTGGCCGAGTCCATGTGGTCTCCTTGTGTTGAGCGCACCATTGAGGAGTCAGACCTTCAGCAGGGCCGGAAGGTCTCGAAGATCGGGCAGGATCTCGTCGGGCGCCGGGGTGCCGTCGTTGAGATCCTGGGCATTGCGGTTGATCCAGATCGTGCGGAACCCCATGGGGACGCTGCGTGGAAGGTCGACGTACTGCGACTGCGCGATGTGCACGGTGCGTTCGACCGGCACGGCGGCCTTTTCGAGAACAAGTTCGAACAGCGCCGAGTCAGGTTTGTAGGCATGTGTTGTCTCGGCCGTGAGGACCACGCTGAACAGGTTGTCCATGCGTTCGACGGCATGGCAGATGATGTCGTCCTGGCTGTTGCTGATGATCGCCAGACGATACTCACCAGCGAGCTGGCGCAGCACGTCGACGGTGTCCGGGAACGGCTCGGCTTCGGCCATGGCGTCGCCACAATCCGCCCCGTCCGAATCGTCGACGTCAGCGCCGTATTCACGCAGCGCCGCTTGCATGCTCTGTTTCAGCAGTTCGCGATAGATGAGGAATGGGCCCTGCAACAGCCGCAACGCGTGGCGGTAGTACCACCCGTGATAGAACTCGTCGGGTTCGACAGACAGATTCTTGCGTTTCAGCAGATCGGCCACATAAACGCGCAAGGCGGAGTCCCAGTCGATCAACGTGCCGTAGCAGTCGAAGGTCAGCAGTTCAGGTTTCGGCTCAAGGTTCAAAGCCACGGTGGTTCACCTTCCAATCGTGTTGATTTCAAATTCGTTTCATGCAAGAGGTACCGCCATCAGGTTCTGATCGATTCGGACGGAGCCCCTTCGGCGATGCCAAGGGCGGTGATCGACTTCTTGTACGTCTCGGGGAGTGCGAGGACACATCCGAGGCTGACTGCGGCCAGCAGCGCCAACCACATGGGTGCGGGCCACGAATGCCCCGCCGATGCGACCATCGCCGTCACGATCATCGGAGTCGTGCCGCCGACGAGGCCCGCCGAAACCTGTTGCCCCAGAGAGGCTCCCGTGTAACGGATATGGGGTTCAAACATTTCCGCACTGAGAGATCCCATCAGCCCGTACAACGACCCGTTGGCGAATCCACCGATGCCCTGGGCAATCCAGATGAGTACCGCCACCTTGGTCTCCACCAGCCAGAACAACGGGAAGGCGTACAACATGGTGAACAGGGCCATCGTCAGGAAGACCGGTCGACGCCCGATTCGGTCGGATACCGCGGCGGAGGTGAGGTTTCCGACTATCGCGCAGCACGCGAAGACGATGCCGCCGACGAGCATTGTGGTGGCCGCGATCCCGAGATCATTCTTGCCGTAGGCCACCATGTAGGTGGCGTACACGTAGTATCCGCCGCTGGAGATCGCGAAAGCCCCGATCCCCAACAGGACGGTCTTGGGATGATTGCGCAGTACCTCCACCAGAGGAACTGCCAGCTTCTGCTGGACCTTCTCGCGCATTTCGGCGAAAACCGGGGTTTCCGGCACCGCAAGACGGATGAAGAGCCCGACCGCGACAAGAATACCGCTGAGCAAGAAGGGGATTCGCCATCCCCACGTGTCGAATGCATCGCCGGTGGCGGTGGTGACGATCGCAAATACCGTGGTGGCGAGGAGAAAGCCGGCGGGCGATCCGACCTGCGGCAGGGCACCGTAGAGACCGCGTTTGCCCGGCGGTGCGTGTTCGACGCTCAGCAGGACAGCGCCACCCCATTCGCCGCCGAGTGCGATTCCTCCCAGCAAGCGCATCGCCACCAAGAGTATGGGTGCCCAGACCCCGATGGTGTCGTATGAAGGGATCACCCCGACCGCGAAGGTACTGATACCCATCAGCAAAAGGGTGATGAGAAGAATCTGCTTTCGACCGGCACGGTCCCCGAAGTGGCCGAAGATGACGCCGCCGAGGGGGCGGGCGAAGAACCCCAAGGCGAACACCGCAAATGACGCCAGCGTGCCGGCAAGGGTGCTCACCTCCGGAAAGAACACGGTGCTGAAGACCACTGCCGCGCTCAGTCCGTAGATCTGGAAGTCGTACCACTCGATGGTGGTCCCGACCAGGCTGGCCCATCCGGCCTTCCGTGACGATTGCATACGGTTCATTGTTAACAACTTTCGGGTAAATGAATGCGACTGCACTCTTGGCGGTTGAGGGATCTCCGTGGGAGCATGTCGCGCCGACGGCGCGGATCAGTCGTACGACGCCACAAGTCGCCGGTAGGCCGTCTCGATGTGCGCGCGGACCGCGTCGACCAGTTCGGACTCGCTGCGGGCTCGAAGCAGGGCGAGGAGGTGCGCGTGTTCATCGACTACGATTTCACGACTCGTCGCCGACACTGTATTGCGCGAGAACAGACACAAGGCCACCTGGGAGCGCACCGTGCGCCAGGCCACGCTGAGCCGGTCATGGTGTGCAGCTTCATAGAACGCGTCGTGAAACCGAAGATCTGCATCGGTGATGGATCGCCGATCACCTCTGTCGAAAGCATCGGCAAGCTCCTCCATCGCGCGATCGAGAATCTCGAAGTCGACGGCCGCCGCGCGCTTGACGGCGGTACGCGCAGCCAAGGTCTCCAACGCCACTCTCAGCGAGTAGACGTCCTCGATGTCCGCCCTGTCGAGCAGGGGCACACGGGCACCCTTGTGCGGTTCATGGACCACCAGACCCTCATGGGCCAAGGCCGCCAAAGAATCTCGGATGGGGCCACGGCTTGTACCCAACTGCTCGGCGAGATCTTTTTCGTTGAGACGTTCACCGGGGGCGAACTGCCCGGCGATGATGGCGTCACGAAGGACGGTCAACACATCGTCTTTCAACCTGACCCGTTGAGCGGCACGCAGGGAGTTGACCGCCACACCGCCTCCTCATTGTTAACAATTAACTGTTACCTGGATCATACGACGAAGACGGTGCCTTCTGTCAAGGAACATCCGACAACCCCGGCGGCCGACACCGCGCGTGGGCACCGCAGTCTCACGCCGACGGTCTTTCGGGGGTCATTGCAATCTCTTGCAACGGTAGTGACCACGCTCTCACCTTCCTAGCATCTGTGACCGCGACCGGCGCCGAGGAGAACGTCTCTTCGGCGCCGGCACCGAGGCACCGGCCAGAGGGAGCTCTGGCCGCATCGCGAAGGAGAGACATGGCGTTGACCAAGCCGGAGTTGCTGCGCGCATACCGCAAGATGGCGGAGATCCGGGCATTCGAAGACCGCCTCCACGAGGAGAATGCGACGGGCGACATACCGGGGTTCATTCACCTGTACTCGGGCCAAGAGGCGATCGCGGTCGGGGTGTGCGAAAACCTCGGCGACAGTGACTACATCGGTTCCACGCACCGCGGCCACGGGCACTGTATCGCCAAGGGCTGCGACATTCGGGCGATGATGGCGGAGATCTTCGGCAAGGACGACGGATTGTGTCACGGCAAGGGCGGCTCGATGCACATCGCCGACCTGTCTGTAGGCATGCTGGGGGCGAACGCGATCGTCGGCGGCGCCCCATCCCTGGCGATCGGCGCCGCGCTGACCGCCAAGACCCTCGGCAATGGTGGCGTGGCAGCGAGTTTCACCGGTGACGGCGGGTCGAATCAAGGCACGGTGTTCGAGGCCATGAACATGGCTGTCGTACTGGACCTGCCGATCGTGTTCGTGATCGAGAACAACGGATATGGTGAGGCCACCGGCCGCGATTACGCCGTCGGGACCACCAGCATCGCGCAGCGGTCTGCGTCATTCGGTATGCCGGCGACCACCGTGGACGGGACGGACTTCTTCGCCGTCTACGAGGCCACCCGCGAGGCCGTGCAACGGGCCCGCAGCGGCGGCGGCCCCTCGACCATCGAGGCGGTCGCACACCGGTTCCACGGCCACTTCGAAGGTGACGCGCAGCTGTACCGGACGCCTGAGCAGGTCGCCGAGCTGCGGAGCACCAGCGACCCACTGCAGAAGTTCCGTGCATCCGTCGCGAAAACGATCGACATTGATGAGCTCGACGAGATAGACCGTGCCGCACGCATTCTCGTCGACGACGCCGTGTCCGAAGCCCGGGCCGGCGCCTACCCGCCGGTATCCAGCCTGCTCACCGACGTCTACGTCGCGTACTGAGGGAGAAACACAATGAGCCTGTCAAAGATCACCTACCGCGAGGCGGTCAAGGATGCACTGGCCTCGGAGATGCGGCGGGACCCCACCGTCGTACAGATCGGCGAGGACCTGCGTGGCGGCCAGGGCGGCAGCAACCCGGCACTCGCCACCGAGAAAGTGGAAGCGTTCGGCGGCGTTCTGGGCGTCACGAAAGGCCTGTGGAGCGAGTTCGGTTCGGAGCGCGTCATCGACACCCCGATCACCGAGTCGGCCATCATCGGTATGGCCGCCGGCGCGGCGTTGACGGGGCTGCGCCCGGTCGCGGAACTGATGTTCATGGATTTCTTCGGTGTTTGTTATGACGCGCTCTACAACCAGGCCGCGAAGTTCCGGTACATGTTCGGCGGTAAGGCCCGTACGCCGCTCGTGGTTCGCGGCATGATCGGTGCCGGATTCTCCGCGGCCGCCCAACACTCGCAGTCGCCTTACAACGTGTTCGCCGCTGTGCCCGGTCTCAAAGTGGTGGCGCCCTCGAATCCGTATGACGCCAAAGGACTGCTGATTCAGTCCATTCGCGACGACGACCCGGTCGTGTTCTGTGAACACAAGACTCTCTACGACATGAAGGGAGAGGTGCCGCAGGAGTCGTACACGATCCCACTCGGCGTCGCCAATTACACCCGTGAAGGCACCGATGTCACGGTGATCGCCCTCTCGGCGATGGTGAATGTGGCGAACGACGCGGCAGATGCCCTTGCTGCCGAAGGTATCTCCGTGGAGGTGGTTGACCCGCGATCGGTCTCCCCTCTCGACGAGGAGAGCATTCTGGAATCGGTGGCATCGACCGGCCGAGCAGTCATCGTGGACGAGTCCGCTGCCCGGTGCGGATTCGGGCATGATGTGGCCGCCCTCATCACGACGAAGGCTTTTTGGTCTCTCAAGGCGCCGATCGAACTCGTCACACCGCCGCACACCCCTGTGCCGTTCTCCCCGGCGCTGGAGAAGGAATGGTTGCCCTCGGTCAGCCGAGTCGAGGATGCCATCCGCCGGGCGGTGTCGGCATGAGTGAACTGTCGGTCATCGAGATCCCGAAGTGGGGACTGTCGATGGAAGAAGGCACCATCGTCGAGTGGCTCATCGACGAGGGCACGGAATTCGCCAAGGGTGATCTGCTGTGCGAGATCGAGACGAGCAAGATCACAAACCAACTGGAGGCTCCCTTCGACGGGCTCCTACGCCGGATCATCGCCAAACCCGGTGACACCCTTCCGGTCAACGCACCCATCGCGATCAGCGCGCCGACGTCGGTCAGCGATGCCGACGTCGACCGCTTCGCCACCGCCCTCGCCGGTACGACTCACACGGCATCCCCTGCGCCGTCACGGCCCGAGTCCGCCGCAACGGCGACATCCGGTGTCGTGCAGTCGGCACCGGCTCCAACCCGGACAGCGATGCCGGCAAGCCCGCCCGGGGCCACCACCGTCGTTCCCGACTTGCTGCGCGGCAAGACGGCAGGCGACGTGTTCGCCACTCGTCATGCCTTGCGACTGGCCGACGAACTGTCGATCGACCTGGCGCGCGTAACGCCCACCGGGCGGGGTGGCCGCGTCTCGGTGGCCGACGTCGAGCAGGCCATTCTCGACGCAGGCGGGGCGGTCGCCGCCAAGCCTCGCGCGGCCCGCAGCGGCATTCCCGGGAAATCGACCCGCGACGACAGTGGTGTGGCCGCGACGCCGGTTGCACGCCGTCTCGCCGGGATACTCGGGATCAACCTGCACGACTGCCGCGCAACGGGTTCCAGGGGACGCGTGTGCGAAGCGGACGTACGTGACGCCGCGCGACGATTCAACCCGGAACCTGCGGCCGCCACGAGCACGCCGTCGGCCGCGGTGATCGACAACGCCCGGCCGGTTGAGACGATTCCGCTGTCTGTGATGCGTAAGGCGATCGCCTCACGATTGCAAGAGTCGAAACGCAACGCCCCTCATTTCCGGCTGACCGTGGACCTCACGATCGACGATCTGCTGCGGTTGCGCAACGAGATCAACGCGACAGTCGCGGGCGTCAAACTGTCTGTCAACGACTTCATCGTCAAAGCCGCCGCGATGGCGCTGGTCAAGGTTCCCGACGTCAACATCCAGTACGACGAACAGGGACAGTCGGTGCTGCGGTATGCAAGTGCGGACGTCTCCGTCGCGGTCGCGCTACCCGCCGGGCTCATCACTCCGATCGTGCGCGGTGCGGACGGTAAATCGCTTGCCGAGATTTCGGCCGAGGTCGCCGCACTGGTGACGAAGGCCAAAGCCGGCACCCTGCAGCCAGACGACTTCCAAGGGGGCACGTTCACCGTGTCGAACCTCGGAATGTTCGGCGTCAGAGAGTTCGACGCAATCATCAACCCTCCCCAGGGCGCGATCTTGGCCGTCGGCGCCGCCACCGAGCGGCCGACGATCGTCGACGGTGCACTCACGTCGACAACCGTGATGACCGTGACGTTGTCGTGTGATCACCGGGTCATCGACGGTGCCACAGGAGCGAAGTTCCTGCAGCAGATGCGGGCGTACGTCGAGTCCCCCGCTCTCATGTTGGTTTAGGAGATTCAGTGATGACCGACAGTTTCGATGTCCTGGTGATCGGTGGTGGCCCGGGCGGCTATGTGGCCGCCATTCGGGCAGCCCAGCTGGGCCTCAAGACCGCCCTCGTCGAACGTGACCGGCTCGGCGGGATCTGCCTGAACTGGGGCTGCATCCCCACCAAGGCGTTGTTGCACGGCGCCGATGTCGCGCACACCCTGGCCAACGCCCACGAGGTGGGATTCACCGTCGGCGCAGTCGAATTCGACCTCTCGAAACTCGTGCAGTTCAGCCGCAGCGTCTCGGCACGGCTTTCCAACGGTGTCGAGTACCTGATGCGCAAGAACGCCATAACGGTGATCGCCGGTAACGCGAAGTTGGCCGACAAAGGAGTCGTCGACATCAGCACAGAGACGGGCATGCAACGTCACCATGCCGATGACGTCATCGTGGCGACGGGAGCCAGGCCGCGCACCGTCCCAGGCCTCGCTCCGGACGGTGATCGGGTATGGACGTACTTCGATGCGCTACAGCCCGCCACGTTGCCGCGTTCGCTTGTCGTGGTGGGCTCCGGGGCGATCGGTGTGGAGTTCGCCAGCCTCTACCGTGATCTCGGCACCGAGGTCACACTCGTGGAGATGGCGCCGCAGATCATGCCCGCGGAAGACGCAGCAGTATCCGAGTTCGTACGACGGCGCTTCGAGAAGCGCGGAATCGGTGTGCACACGAATTCTCGGGTGACCTCCGCGACGATCACCGACACCGGGGTCGATCTCATCATCGACACACCGCGCGGCCCCGAGAACGCGACGGTCGAGCGGGTCCTGGTCGCCGCGGGAATTCAGGGCAACATCGAAGACCTGGGACTGGAGGACATCGGCGTCGAAGTGTCCGGAGGTTCGATTGTGACCGATGAATGGTGCCGCACCACGGCCTTCGGCACATACGCGATCGGTGACGTCGCAGGCGGGCCGTGCCTGGCACACAAAGCCAGCCACGAAGCGGTGCTGTGCGTCGAGCACATCGCGGGCGTGGCGCACACGAGACCCCTCGACACGAACATGGTGCCCGCCTGCACCTACGCTCGTCCGCAAGTGGCCAGCCTGGGAATGACCGAAGAACAGGCCAGGGCGACCGGCCGCCGGCTGCAGGTCGGCACCTTCGACCTGCAAGCCTCGGGCAAAGCCCTGGCCATCGCGGAAGCCGACGGATTCGTCAAGACCATCTTCGATGCCGACAGCGGTGCACTGCTCGGTGCCCACATGGTCGGACCCGACGTCACCGAACTGATCCAGGGTTTCGGCATCACCGCGTCGCTCGAAGCCACCGTCGATGACCTGGCAGAGGTGATGTTCGCGCATCCGACACTTTCGGAAGCCATGCACGAATCTGTCCTCGCCGCTCTCGGCAGACCCCTCAACAGCTGACGGAGGCATCCTGGAAGTCCCCGCTACTGTGAACCCCATGGCTCGCCCTGCGATCGTCGGAGCGTCGGTCGATCTCGCCCGGCACGCTCGATTACTCAGTGACATCCGCGACGCGGTGCTGTCCGGCCAGCGGCCGCCCAGACCGCCCCGACCTCTGGTAGCACGGTCCTGGGAGCGGCTGTGCGCACACGGCATTTCGCCCGACGACTGCGCACGGTCCAACCCGGTGAGCTTGTCCGAAGTCGAGAACCGGCGGAGCCGAAGCGACCTGCGTAAAGTGCTTCCCGAGCTACGTGCCGTTTTGGGGACCGCGGCCGCCTCCGCCGATTTCGTGGTGGTCATCGCGGACAACGACGGAATCGTCCTCTGGAGAGACGGGGCGCAGGCCGTTCGCCGCACCGCCGATCAACTCGGTTTCGTCGAAGGCGCCAGCTGGGCGGAAAACGAGGTGGGTACCAACGCAATTGGCACCGCGCTTCTCGAGAACACCGGAATCACACTGTTTTCCGCCGAGCACTACGCCCTCCGCCAGCACAGCTGGTACTGCATCGGCGAACCTGTCCGGGATCCGCGAAACGGCGACATCCTGGGCGTGATCGACATCAGCGGGCCGGCGTTGACGCTGCACCCATCGACGGCCGGGCTGGCGCACTCGGCCGCACGACTCGCCGAAGCCGCCCTGTGGCGGCTGCATCGAGAGAATCTCGACCGCCTGTGCGAGCAGAGCGCCGCCCTGCTCGCCAACACCACCCGTGCGCTGGTGGTCGACGACCAAGGCTGGGTCGCCTGCGCACGAGGCGTGGAGAATCCTCGACGCATCGCAGCCCCGTCGCCCGGCACCGCCGTATTCGTTCCCGGACTTGGCCTGACAGTCCCCGAACCGCTCGACCACGGATGGATCCTGCGGCCACACCGGGTTGACGACGCACATGTGGAACTCGAGCTCGACCTCGGTGATGCACCACGAGCCACGATTCGTGGCGAAGTCACTTGGACGCGCGGACTTTCCCCTCGCCACGCGCAAATTCTGCGAATGCTGGCACAAAACGACGGCCACGGCGTCACCGCAACCGATCTCAGCATCGCGCTGTACGGCAATGCCGAACACACCGTCGCGATTCGCTCGGAGATCTCACGCCTGAGAAAGCGACTTGGCGCCATCATCACTGGCCAGCCCTACCGGTTCTCCGATCAGGTCGTCGTACGGGTTCTCACCGGCCTCGACCGAGCAGACTGAGATCGAGGGATTGCCGGACATCACGAAAGAGAGCTTGGGCTCCTGGTACTTCTCGAAGACGAACTGTGCTTAGGGATCAACGTCCCCGCAGTCGCCCGCCGCTGACGTTGAGGATCGCGCCGCTGATCCAGTCGCCGGATGAGTCGAGGAGGTAGTGGGTCGCGTCGACCAGGGGTTGCGGTCCGCCAAATCCGAGCGGATGGTTCTGCAGGTATGCCGGCACGTCGCTCGGGTCCATCGGCGTACCGGTGTTGCCCGTGGGGCCCGGCATCAGGCAGTTCACCAGGACGTTGTGTTCTTCGAACTGTGTGGCGAGGGCAACGGTGAGGCCGATGAGTCCTGACTTGGACGCGCAATATGCGGGCGAGATGTTGCGGCCGCCGATATACACCGACGACGAACTGACGTAGACGATCCTGCCGTACTGCCGCTCCACCATGCCGGGCAATACAGCCTGGGTGCACCACCATTGCCCGGTCAGGTCGATATCGATGAGTCGCTTCCAGTGTGCCTCATCGATTTCCAGGGCTCGGCCGGGCTGGGCGTCGAGGCCGCCGTTGTTCACCAGAGCGTCGATACTGCCGAGATCACGTGTGACCTCATCGATGAGGCCGGTGACCATCGCTCTGTCGGCGACGTCGACGTAATAGGCGCGTGCTTGCCCGCCGTCGCGGGCGATCGATTCGCCGACAGCGGCGGCCTTCTCGTAATCGATGTCGGCGAGGGCGACGGTCGCTCCGCGGGCCGCCAGTGAGCGCGCGATGGCTTCGCCGATGCCTTGAGCGGCACCGGTGACGAGGGCGACACGGTCGAAGTTGGTCATGTGTTGTCTCCTTGAGAGTTGCTGGGGCACCGCTGATTCAGGCGATGGTGCGTCCCGGCTTCAGGCGGTGAAGTCGATCAGTGGCTCATAGGCGGGCGCGGTGAGCCGCCATGGGTGTGAGCGCTCCCATATCTCGGCGACGCCGAGTAGCCAGAGGTCGCGACCACGAGGTGCGATGACCTGCATGCCGAACGGCATGCCATCGATTTCCCCGGCAGGCACGCTGAGGCCGGGGTGCCCGGTCAGGTTCAGAGCGGCGGTGTTGAACAAGTTGATGGGTACCGACTCGCCGACGGGGACGTCGATTTTGCCGTCGGCGGGCAACCACGATCTGGTCAACGTTGGGGCCAGGAGGAGGTTGTCGGCCTGCAACAGGTCGTCGAGTACGCGGACGTATCGGCAGCGGTCGCGTCGGGCCCGGAGGTAGTCGTCGAGTGTTGTCTCCATCCCTCGATCAATCCACGGTGCGATCCTTTGATCGAGCGCGTCGTGATGCGCCTTCGCGAGGTCCCATCCCAGCGCGTACGAATCTTCGGCCGCGTAGATGGTGGCCCACACGTCGTCCGCCTCGGAGCTGAGAACACCCTCGTCGAGGATCTGCACTTCGCGTCCCAGTGCGGCCCCGAAATGCTCCACCGCATCGAGGAACGCGGTCTCGACGTCGGTGTCGATGGCTTCGTCCCCGGCGATTCGCCTGACTGCGAAGATTTTCCCGACTGGGCGTTGGAGGTCGGAGCCGTCAGGCCCACGGACGCACGATGGGTCCCCATGGGCTGGGAGCAAAGTCAGTTCGGCCAACAGTCGCAGATCGGCCACCGTATGCGCCAGCGGCGCGGTCGATGACAGATCGATCGGCAGGCGTGCCGCAGAGCTGCCGGCGACGCCGCTGGTCGGCTTGAGCCCGAGCAAACCACACAACGCAGCTGGTATCCGAGTGGACCCGCCTCCGTCGGTCCCCGTCGCGACGGCCGCGAGGCCCGCGGCGAGAGCGGCCGCCGACCCGCCGCTCGACCCGCCGGGAGATTTGTCGCGCCGCCACGGGTTGTGTGTGGCACCGAAGACGAGATTGTCGGTGAATGACTCCATCGCGAATTCGGGCAGATTGGTTTTTCCGACGATGACCGCGCCGGCGGCGCGCAATTGAGCTGTGATCGTGTCGTCGCGGTCCGCGGGCGGGGATTCGGCGTACAGGAGTGAGCCGTGGGTGGTACGCATGCCGCGGACGTCGGTGTTGTCCTTGATCAGTGTTGGGACACCAGCAAGGGGCGGCAGGGCAGCACCCACCTTGCGCAGCCGATCGATTTCATCCGCGCGCTTCAATGCGCCCTCGCCATCAAGTGCGACGACGGCGTTGAGATCGGAAGCGGCACCGATGCGTTTCAACGACGCCTCGGCGAGTTGGGTCGCTGTGCGGTATCCCCTGGCTTGCGCATCGGCCAGAGCGCTGAGCAGGCCGTGGGTTCGTGTCGCGCTCACACCGAGTACCACGAGGTCGCTCCTCCGTCCACACGGACGACGGATCCGGTCATGAAGGATGACTGATCCGAAGCGAGAAATACTGCGACGGAGGCCAACTCGGCGGGTTCACCGTTACGGCCGAGCAGGATGAGGCGGTCCTGTGCCTCCGCGAGGCCAGGGTCTTCCTGAAAGAGCGTCAAGCCCCGCTCGGTGGCGATGGGGCCGGGAACGATGCAGTTCGCGCGGATGTTCTGGGCGGCGTGGTCCACGGCAAGTGCGCGCGTGAGGTTGATGATGCCCGCCTTGGCCGCGCAGTAGCCGACCGATCGGCGCGCCCCGAACAGCCCGTACTCCGATGCGGTAGTGATGATTACGCCTCCGCCCACGCGATCCAGGGCCGGGATGCCGTATTTGGCCAGGTAGAAGGTACCGCTGAGGTTCACCGCGAGGCTGGATGCCCAGTCATCGAGATTGGTTTCGGTCGCGTTGCCCCAGTGGTGAATTCCCGCGTTGGCGTAGAGAACATCGATACGCCCGAAGTCGCGCTCGACGTCGGAAACCACCTGTTCCACCTGGGCGGGGTCAGCCACGTCGGCAGTGTAGGCCCGTGCGCCCGGTAAGCCTGCAGCAGAACCGATCTCGGCGACGACAGGTGCGGCGTCGGATAGGTCCACAAGCGCCACATGGGCGCCCGCGGCGGCGAACTTCAATGCGCCGGCACGGCCGATGCCGGTGGCCGCTCCTGTGATGACGACGACCTTGCCCGTGAGGTTGGGCAGATGCTGGGCAACGACCGGGGTTGCGATGCTCACGATGATTCCTTGCTGTCTGTGATGGTGGTTGACTCGATGGGGTTGGGGTGTCGGAGGGGCGGTTGCCCGTCTATCGAGGGATCTCGGGCGAGCTGACGATGACGCCGGGTTGGGCGGGTGTGACCGAGGGGGTTCTCCCCTGGAGCCGGTCAAGTGGCTGGAGCAGTACGTACGCCAGCGCGGAGACGACGAGCCCGAAAATCCATGAGATGTCCGCACCGTGGACGATCTTGGCCAGCGGGCCCTCGTAGAAGCCGTCGACCACGAGGAATGGCGCCATGAACGCAAGCCCGATGGCGTAGGCGATCAGTCCTCGCATCGACCACATCCCGTACGCGGTGCTCGGTCGCAGCAGGTCGGTGATGACAAATCGCCCGCGCTTGAGGACGAAGTAGTCGATGAGGTTGATGGCGGTCCAGGGTACGAGGATGGCGAGGTTGAGTGTCAGCGCGTTACCCAGCGCGGTGAGCGCATCACCGGTGATGGATGTTCCGACCACGCCGACGAACAGACACACGACTACGATCACCACCACCCGCGAGCGACTGGTGAAGATGGGTCTGCCGAACGAGCTACGAACCGTGACGGCCGAGAGCATCGTGCTGTAGGCGCTGGTCGCGTTGGCCGCGATGAGCGCGAGCACGGACGTGAAAGCGGCGAGATCGCCGAGGTGGGAGACGAGACCGTTTCCGACGTCGCGCATGCCGCTCAGCGCATCCGCCACACCGAGATACGAGGCCAGCCAGGTGCCCAGGCTCATCATCCACAGACCTGACAGTGCCGCTCCCCCGCCCACGGCGAGGATCATTTTCTTCGAACTCGTACTCGCCTTCATATAGCGGGTGTAGTCGGAGACATATGGGGCCAGCGTGATGTTGTAGCCGGCGGCGGCGGTCGCTTGGAAGATGAATCCGATGGTGGTGAATCCCAGCGCCGTGGACGTTGCCTCGTCGGCATGCGTGAAAGGTAAGGCGAAGGTGACCATCACGATGAACGGCAGTGAGACATATAGGAAGATCGTGTAGAGGCGGTGCAGCCAGTCATAACCCGACAGCGCCATCGCCATTGCGACGGCGGTGATGAGCCAGCCTCCGATCAATGCCGGGATGCCGAAGACTTTCTCGATCCCGTCGCTCGCGATCACCACCACCGTGATGCTCGACGCGACGAAAACGAAGACCGCCGAGAAGATGGGGAGGATGACTCCGCGGTGACCGAACTGCGCCCGAGACTGGATCATCTGCGGCAATCCGAGGTGGGGCCCCTGCGATCCGTGCAACGCCATGAACGTGGTGCCGACTACCAAGCCAAGGACGGTGGCGACCACGGACCAACCGAAGCTCAGCCCCATCGAGGGACCGATGAAGCCGATCGACATCGCGTAGAACTGGAAGTTGCTGAGGAACCAGAATCGAAATTGCTGTGCGATTGTTCCGTGGCGTTCCTCGGCCGGCACATAGGACACGACCCGCTCGGAGTCGTTATCGATGGGTGTCTGATCCTCGACGGCTGACAGGCTTTGTCGCGCCATCATGCGCCGGCTCGATCGTCGGAGCGGCCGGGCAGGCAGTTCTGCCACTCGGTGGAGATCATAGGGAACCCCTTAAGCAGGAAGAATGCTAGAGTGTGCGCATAGCGCGGATAAATTCGTTGTGCGCACACACACCATGACATAGCGAAGGGGTTCGCGCAACGCGAAATGCGTTGTTAAAACGGCCGAATGTGAATCCCGGTCAGCCGCCATAGGCGGAAACGGCGGCTTACAAGCGGGGCGGTAGGTTCGACCGGACAGATCCGCGAGGTGATCGCGGGCACACACGGAGGGCACAGGGTGGACGTGGATCACGAGCGTCACTTCGTGCAGTCGTTCGCCCGGGGTCTGGAGGTTGTCCGTACGTTCGCTCAGGCCCGTGACCGCTTGTCTGTCGCCGAGGTTGCCGATCTCACCGGGTTGTCCAGCGCCGCGGCTCGCCGGTTCGTGCTGACGCTGTCCGGCCTCGGGTATCTGCGGGCAGAGGGGCGGCACTACGTGCTGACCACAAAGGTGTTGGAGTTGGGTGACGCGTATCTTGCATCAACCGCCCTGCCGGTGATTGCGCAGCCCCATCTCGACGAATTGGTGAGCACCGTGCGCCAAGCGACACCACTCACGGTGTTAGATAGCGGGATTGCGGTTCGCGAGGGCGACGCGGTCGTCTACATCGCCTACATCCGTGCCGAAGCCCTCTTCGTACTCAACGTCTCGACCGGGTCCCGGTACCCGGCATGGGTGGCGTCCACGGGACGGGTGCTCCTGGGCTCTGACACCGAGGAGAACATCGCGCGATACATCGACCGGGTCGAGCTGATCAGGTACACCGACCACACCGTGACAAGCAAGGTCGCGTTGCGTCGTACTATCGCCGACGTCGCCAGGCAAGGCTGGGCGATAGTCGACCAGGAGTTCGACGACCGGCTCTGCTCATACGCGGTGCCGGTCCACGACGGCTCACGCAACGCCGTTGCGGCGGTGAACGTTTCCGTCATGCACAACGCAAAGTGCGGCGCCGAGCATCACGACGCGGTCATCGAAAGGCTCACCGACACGGCCAGACGGATCGAAACGTCACTGCGACAACGGGGTCGCGAGTAACGGTTGGGAGTTGCACGGCGCCCTCAGAGGCGCCGTTGATATGCTTGCGGCCAGGACACACGACGAAATCGGTTCCGCTGAAAGTGGTTTCGGTGTCGGACACTGGTTCAGTCCCTAAGTTTTCGGGAACACTCCAACGTGTCATCAGCCGGTTGGAGGGTGAGTGGTATCACCGATTCAGTGATGCTGGTCCGCGCACAGGCGAACCAGCATCCTCGGCTGAACTTACTGATTGATCTTGCGGTCCGCGATCAGCGCGACCATCTCGTGCATGACGGCGGCCGCAACCATAGCGGTGACCTTGCTGGGCAGATCGCGCGTCGGCATGAGGCACACGACGTCGCCGCCGATCACGTTCTTGCCGCGCATGGCGCGAAGGATCTCGGTCACCTGATCGACGTTGAACCCAACCGTGCCGGCCTCAATGTTCGACACTCCCGGCGCCACGGTCACATCCAGGCAGTCGAGGTCAAACGTGATGTAGAGGGGCGCATCCCCGATGCGGTGCTGAATCAAGTCGATGATCTTGGCCGCTCCTTCTTCCTGATAACGCTTCATGGTCACCACGTCGTAGCCCAGTTCGTAGGAGCGGTCGAGCCAACCGGGGCTGCGTGGGTTGCCGCGCATGCCGATCTGCACACTCTTGGTGGCGTCGACATTGCCCTGATGAACCAGGTAGGCCGCCCAGTTGGCCGCCGATTTCCTGGCGCCCAGCCAGTGATCGAGGCTGTCGTAGGCGTCGGTGTGCGCATCAAAGTGCAGCAGAGCCACCTTCTCCCCCAAGGGCGAGGACTCATCACCGGCGATGCCCTGGACGATTCCGCCGGTGATGCCGTGATCGCCCCCGATCGACACGGTGCGCGCTCCCGCTCGGAAGACGCGGTCGTAGTACGCCGAGATACGTTCGATGCTCTTCTCGTTGTCGGCATACTCGGGCAGCGGCACGTCGCCGAGGTCGGCGACGTTCACCGCGTCCCAGGCCATGAAGCCGAAGTCGTCGTGGTACCGGCGCGCGTTGGCTGAGATATCACGAACCGCACGGGGGCCGTGATGCTGGTCGCGCAGCGTGGTGTTGTTGCCGGAAGAGTGTGGGACACCGATCAGCGCGATGTCGACGCCTTCCGGGCTTTTGGCATGGGGTGCCCGGAACAAAGTCGGGATACCCCACCACTCCAGCATCTCCACCATCATGACGTCGGCCGCATCGTCGTGACTCACGGGTTCTCCTCACATCGGCGTGCGCGCATAGCGCACTTTTGGTTGCAATACGTACCATAGTGGACTCCGTCGCCAATTCCGGTCAAGGGCCGCCCCTGTGTGCGCGGCGGTACACCCTCGCGCCCTCGGCGCGCCACGCGCCACAAACCGCCCCTGTTAACAGCAAGTTGCCGGAGTCAACGTGACGTTACGACGCATAGTGTGAGGGTTGACACATGCAAGTGCGGAGGCCAAACTGATGCGCACTCGTTCGCACTTGTGGGCGCATAGCGCACACCTAGGATTGGTAACTGTATGACCGACGGTTCTGTGATCGACAAGGCTCCCATCGCGGGGTTTCACCGCAAGTTGCGCCTCCAATGCGCGGGCGGCACCTTTCTCGATGGCTATCTGCTGAGTTCGATGGCCGTGGCGATTCCTGGCGTCACGGACGAGTTCTCCCTGTCGCCGGTGGCTCTGAGCGTTATGGCGGCCGCGGCCCTCGTCGGCATATTCGGTGGCAGCTTAATCTTCGGCTGGCTCAGCGACCGCGTCGGCAGGCACACGCTTTTCACCGTCGACCTTGCGGTCTTCGCCGTGGCTGCCCTGATGACCTTCTTCGTCACCGACGCATGGCAGCTGATCGTTCTCCGGTTGATCGTCGGGCTGGCCGTCGGGGCCGACTACCCGCTGGCAATGGCCATGGTCACCGAGTGGATGCCGACGAAGTACCGCGCCGGCGGGATCGCGACGTTGGTGATGTCCTGGTTCGGCGGCGCCGTCACTGCCTACATCGTCGGATACTTCATCGTGGCAGGGGCCGGCGACGACGCCTGGCGATGGGTGCTCGGTAGCGCAACGGTGCCAGCCGTGATCACGTTGCTTCTGCGGGTGGGCATGCCGGAGTCGCCCCGGTGGCTCCTCGCCAAGGGCCGCGCCGATGAAGCGTTGGACGTGCTGCGCAACGTGTTCGGTTCGACGGCGACATTGGACGGCTTGACCGCAGGCGCCGACACCGATCCGCAGGGGCGCATCAGCGAGTTGTTTTCCCGGCGGTACATCCGCCGCACCGCGTTCGCTGCCGGGCCCTACACCGCGCAGACGACAGCCTTCTTCGTCATTCTGACGTTCGAACCGACCATCCTTCTGTCCTTTGGCCTCGACCACGGCAACATCAGCTACCTCGGATCCGCATTGACGAGCTTGCTGTTCCTGCTTGGATGTCTGCCAGTGTTGCGGTGGGCCGAGACCGTGGGTCGTCGGCGTCTGTACATCTGGTCGTTCGCGTTGATGACCCTTCCGCTGCTGGTGTTGGGATTGGTTCCTATCGAAGCTGCCGCGCTCGTGGTGGCCTCCTTCTGCTTCTACGCCTTTGTTTCCGGCCCCACCAACGTGTTGTCCTGGTCTTACCCGAATGAACTGTTCCCGACGCATATCCGCGCCACCGCAGTCGGATTCGCGACAGCGATGACGCGCGTCGGTGCCACAGCAGGCACCTTCCTGCTGCCGATTCTGCTGGAATCCATCGGCACACGGCCCACGATGCTCGTGGGAGCTGCGGTGGTGGCGTCCGGACTGGTGATGTGCGTCCTGTGGGCGCCTGAGACCAGTGGCAAGCCGCTCGAAGAAGCGTCGGCGGTCCCCGCACCCGGTGCCGCACGCACACCGAGCCGCCTCTCATGACCGAACTCCCGAACTCGTGGGCGCACCTGCGCACCGAACTGGAGGCGGGGCGGCCGGCGATCTTGGCCATCGGTTCGTATGAGGCACACGGTCCACACCTTCCCAACGACACCGACACGGTCATCGCAGCAGCAACGTGCCGCGAAATCGCGCGTCGTGTTGGCGGATTCGCGCTGCCAGTGCTGCCGTACGGCGCCACCTCGCGTCCGCGATCCGGCGGCGGAGATGTCTTTCCACTTCCCGCGCTGCGGATCCCCACACTGTTCGCGGTCGTGACCGAACTGGTCACCGGCGTGGTCCGCGCCGGTGCCCGCCAGCTCGTCATGCTGACCGGACACTACGAGAACGCATCGGTGCTGTGGGATGCGACCTTTGAAGCGACGGCCGACACTGATTGCCGCGCAGTAGTTTTCGATGCGCCCTGGGAACTGATCGACGCCGACGTGTTGACCACCACGTTTCCAGAGGGAGTCAACTGGGCCGCTGATCACGGCGGCCTCCTCGAGACTGCGATCATGCGCCACCTCGCACCGGACCGCGTCGGCGAACCACCGGCCCCCTGGTCTCTCACCCCCCGCAACTACGATGTGCTACCCACTCCGGGGGACGCCGTTCCGGCCACCGGAATCGTCAACGACGCGCGCCAGGTTACCGCAGCTGACGGCGCGGTGTTGTTCGAATCCATGCTCGACGGGCTCGAAAGCGCGCTACGGCGCGAACAGTTCCATTCCTGATCTCAAGCTCAGCCTCATATTCATCAGCCCTGGGAGACGCCGATGTCGGATAAAAACGTGCCCACAGAACGGTCATCAGTGATCGAATCATATGGTGTAGAACCGATTCCGCCTGAGGCGCGCACCTCCACACCATGGGACTTCTGGCGCATCGCAACGGGATCCGTCCTCACGACCGCGACCGTGCTGCTCGGCACTTTGCCGATCGCACTCGGATTGAGCCTCACCGCCGCAGCGACCGCCATCGTCGTCGGGGTATCGGTGGGATCCTTGCTCCTCGCGCCGCTGGCGTCCATCGGCCAGCGCTCACACACCAATAACGCGGTGTCCTCCGGGGCTCACTTCGGTGTGACCGGCCGCGTCGTGGGTTCCGTTCTCTCGCTCCTCATCGCCATCACCTTCTTCACCCTGTCAGTGTGGGTGTGCGGTGACGCCGCCGTCTCGGCGATCGGATTGTTCACACCGGAGTTCGCCAGCGACTTCACTGCCGCGATCGCCTACGGGTTGGCGGCGCTGGTCACGTTCGCGATCTGCATCGTCGGCTACCGTTGGCTGCTGGCGGCGAACAAGTTCCTCGCCCCCGCCATGCTGGTCCTGATGGCCCTCGGGTTTGTGGCACTTGGCGGGCGTATCGACGTCGATTATCCCGGAACCGGGGAGTACGCCCTCGGCGGCTTCTGGACCACCTGGTCTGCTGCAGTGCTCATCGTTATGGCCAATCCCGTGTCGTACGGTCCGTTCCTCGGCGACTGGTCCCGCTATGTGCCACAACATGTTCCGGCGCGACACCTCCGGATCGCAGTTGTCGTCGCACAAATCTCCTCGCTAATCCCGTTTCTCTTTGGGGCCGCCACAGCGGCATTGGTACCCGACGCCGCCGCCTATATCGCCGGGCTGGTCGACATATCCCCCGCCTGGTACGTCGCACCGCTGATCGTCGTGCTCATCGGGGGCAGCCTCGGCGGTAGCGTCTCGTCGCTGTATGGCACCGGGCTGGACTTCTCGTCGGTCATCCCTCGCCTCAACCGCATGCAGGCCACGATCGCGATCGGCGCCGTATCCATCGTCCTGGTCTTCCTCGGCCGGTTCGTCTTCAACCTCATTGACACCATCAACGCCTTCACGGCCCTTATCCTCGTGTTATCTGCGCCTTGGATGTCCATTCTGCTCGTCGGATACCTGACTCACCGGGGTCACTATCTAGTCGAAGACCTGCAGGTCTTCAACCGCGGGCAGGAAGGTGGCGCGTACTGGTTCAGCCGCGGTTACAACATCCGCAGCATGGTCGCCTGGATTTCCGGCGCCGCAGTGGGTCTGCTGACGGCCAACACCGCGCTCATCGCCGGCCCGCTCAAGGACATCGCGGGCGGTATCGACGTCAGCTTCTTCTTGTCCTTCCTCCTCAGCGGTGCCGTGTACTGGATCGCATTGGTGTTGTTTCCTGAGCCTGCTTACGTCTTTCCCGACGCCGGGCCGCGACTGGCGCCGTGCCGCCGCGACGCCGTGACGCCACCGCCTATCGTGATCGTAGATGCGGAATTGGCGCACCGCAGGCAGCCTTCGGCCCGCGAGCAACGCGAAGAAGCCCAACAGCACCAGCATCCGGCACAGACCCGGCCCGCCGGCCCCTCCGCACCCTCGTTGGATTGACGAGACGGTGCTGATCACATGCGAGAACGCACTGCGCGGCCGGGTCGCGCAGTGCGTCTTTGATTCGCCTCCGTCGGCTGTGCCGCGCTGCTCGAAGAGGCCTTCATTCGTCGATACCGGCCAACCGAATTCGCTGAGCGAACCGGCGGTGTTGTTGATTCTCTGGATTAGGCAGTTCCACGGCCGCACACAGCGATTGCGGCGTCGCCGACCGCGGAAAGGTGCTCGTCGGTCATTGCCGTCGACAGCGACAGCAGACCGTTGGTGCCGGCCAACACTCCGGCCTGGTACAACCTCCACCACGTAGTCTGCGGGTCGTCGGTGATCAGCCTGATCAGAGAGCCGCTGCCATGGGCGGCGATCCCGTTGTCATTGAGTCTCGCCCGGAGGGCGTCACCGCGGTTGTTGAGTTCGGTGACGGCCAGCGGGGAGTACCGGCGCAGCGCAACCAGGCCTGCAGCCATGGTCACCGGGTTGGCACTGAAGGTGCCACCCCACGCCACCGGTCCGTCGGTGAGCGGGCTGAACGACGACAACACGTCGGCCCGACCGCCAACTGCGCCGACGGGGAAACCACCGCCGATGACCTTCCCCAGCGAGATCAGGTCTGGGCTGAATCCGTAGCGGGTGTGTAAACCCCCGTGCTCAAGCCGAAACGTGATTACCTCGTCGACCGCCAGCAGTACGTCATGCTCGCGAGTCAACGAGACCAGCCGGTCGACGTCCTCTGCGTGCGCCGGCACCAGTCCGGCACGGTTGGGCATCAGATCGATCAGCAAGGCAGCCACCCGGCCGGGATGCTCCATCAGGGCGCGTTCAACTGCGTCGATATCGCCCTGGGGCACTTCGATCACAGAGTCTTGCACCGCACGTGCGACGCCCTTGGCGCGTGTGGAGACGACGGCATCGTAGGTGCCGTGATAGCTGCCTTCGAAGCGCACGATGATGTCGCGGCCGGTGTAGGCCCGTGCGGCGCGGATGAGCATCATGACCGCCTCGGTACCTGAATTGCAGAATCGCCACTGTGGGATGCCGCCGGTACGTTGCACCAGCGTTTCGGCCATCTCCACTTCATATCGAGTGGGCAGTCCGAAAGCTGTGCCGTCAGCGGCGGCCACGCGTGCCGCGTCGAGAATCTCCGGGTCGGCATGTCCGTGAATCAAGGAGGTGTAGTTGTTGTTGCAGTCGATGACGACGTGTCCATCGACGTCGGTGACCTCAGCGCCTTTGCCGTGAGCCGCATACGGGGGGTGCGGTGCGACGAAAACCGTTGAGCGGGTGTTCCCGCCCGGCATGACCTCGACAGCGCGCTGGTAGAGCCGCTCATGAGAACGTGACATGGTGCAAGTCCTTCGTCTGGTGTGGATCACCGCCGGTTGCGACCGAACACCTGTATGGCGGTGTACGTGTGCGTGAGTTGGAGTAATGATCGCCGCGGCGGGACCGCTTCGCAGCAGCCTCGCCGTGAAAAGATCCCGCCGCAACGAATTCCGCTAGACCCGGGAGCCACTTTCGGTCTCGCTGAGTTCAGCCATGCAATCTTCACTGCTCAGCACGTCACAGACGATCATCTGACAGTTCCGAAGCGATGCGAAGTGCATCTCTTCGGCAGTGACGTAATGCGTCTCTTTGGTAATCGGGTGCAGGGTCGTGCCGCCGATCGTGCCAAGGCAGTCGTGCACCATCACCGCGTTGAAATTGCGGAAATTGGCGTCCCGAGCAGTCGATTCACAGCACGACCCCGTCGCTACACCTGTGATCAGAACGGTATCGCGCTCCAAGTCGCGGAGGAGCTGCTCGAGTCCGGTTTGGTAGAACCCGCTCATCCGCTTGCGTTGAATGAACCAGTCTCCGTACTTCTCTGCGGACAGCGGCAATTCGGGGATTACCTGAACACCGAACGTCCCTTCGCGCAGACCCTTGCCACCGTCATCACGTAACGCAGGCCGTTTGTCGAAGACAGGGCCTCCATCGATCCGGCCACGGCATGCGTACGTCAGACAGATCACCGGAATGCCGTGCTCGTGGCAGAACTCGACGAGTTTCACGGTGGGTTCGACGGTCCGGGTCATGTGGGAGATGTCGAATCCCGTACGAGCGTACGCCCCGTCCGGGTGAAACCACTCGTTTTGAAAATCGATCAGGATCAACGCCGTCCGGTCAGACGACAACGTGGGCGAGATGCGGGCGATGCTTGCCGCCCCGTCAGGCGTGTTCGCCGGACGAGGTGCGTTCGCGCGTGTGGCGACCATGGCGTCTACAGGCCGGTCTTCTCGACCGGACGGCCCCGCTCGCGCAGCTGTTGGTGCAGCCATGTGTAGTGGTCGAGTACTGGGAACGGCTCAGCCTCGGTGTCCTCGAAGATCTCGATCTTGACCGATGTGCAATTGCCCGCATTGCACGCGGTGGTGATGTCCTCGGGGCAGTTGGCGAATGCGACGAGCACATCCATCTCTGCGCGGAACTCGATGTAATCGCCGGCCTTGGTGATCGGTTCGTTGATGAAGAACCCGTCGCGATCGCGGTCGTAGGGGTAGTTCATGAAGACGTTCATGGGGTCTGGTACTTCGGTGTAGTCGACACCGAACGGTGCGATGGCCTTACCGATGATCTCGTGGCAGCCGTCGACGTCCACTCCACCCAGGACGTTCATCATGAAGCGATTGCACATCCGATGGTGCAGATCGTGCACACCCTTGCGCTCGGCCGTCTCCTTGAGAATCGTCATCAGCGGACGGCAGCTTGTCGACATGAGCCAATCGCCTTCGCCGATGGTGTTGCGCGGCAGGTATTCCGATCCCTGCGGTGCGAAGTAGCGGGAGCGGGAGTAGCTCGCCGACAGCTTCTCCCGACGGTCGTCGTTGTTCCAGACGACGAAGTCGATGACCTGTTTGCCTTCGAGGTCGGTCAGCCGGACGATCTGGCCCTGCTTGACGATGCCGGCGTAGCCCTCCTTGGCCCCGACGACCTGTTCTTCGATCTTGTTCAGTGACATGGGATTCTCCTCGGTGATACGGGTATTGCGTATTACTTGGCGACCGGAAGGGTGCGACTCTGCTCACGGGCGAAGCCCGGCAGATACCAGGGACCGAGGCCGCCCTTGCCTGCCGATCCGCTGGACTTCCAGCCGCAGAAGGACTGGATACCGGGCCAGGCGCCGGTGGTCGCACCCGTGCGTCGGTTGACGTACAGGACACCGGCCTCGATCCGATCCAGGAACTCCTCGACCTCGGTGTCGTCGGCGCTGAAAACGCCTGCCGCAAGGCCGTAGTCGACCGCGTTAGCCTCATCGATCGCGGCGTCGAAGGAGTCGACCTTGGTCACCGTGACGAAGGGCAGGAACAGTTCCTTGCGGGTGAGTTCGTGCCCCAACGGCAGACCCGAAACCACGGTCGGGTTGACGAAGTATCCGTCCCGGTCCGGTCGGTCACCGCCGGCGTCGATGCTGGCGCCGTCGGCCTGGGCGCTGGCCACCGCCTTCTCGAAGCGCGCGACGGCGGCTTCGTCGATCACCGGCCCCATGAAGGCGTCGGCGTCTTCGGGAGCCGACACGGTCAGCGCGTTCACACGCTCAGCGAGTTTGGCGACGAACTCGTCGTGCACGGACTCCTCGACCACGACACGTGAGCAGGCCGAGCACTTCTGCCCGGACAGCCCGTAGGCCGAGCGCACCACTCCTTCGGCGGCGGCATCAAGATCGGCGTGTCGGGATACCACCGTGACGTTCTTGCCGCCCATCTCTGCCAGCACCGGCCGGCCGAACGGGCCATCGCTTAACGCACGCACCATCTGCCAGCCGATCTCTGCGGAACCGGTGAAGGCGATGCCGTCGACAGCGGCGTCGGCGAGAGCCTTGCCGGTGGTCGCACCGCCGTGGATGAGGTTTACCGCACCGGACGGGAGGTGGCGAGCGAGGATCTCGGCGACGGTGGCGCCTGAGCGGGGTGCCTTATCCGACGGCTTCATCACCACGGTGTTGCCCATCAGCAGCGCGGCGGTGGCCATGCCGACGTTGAGCGCGGCCGGAAAGTTGAAGGGGCCGATGACCGCGAAAACCCCGTAGGGCCGCAGCAGATCGGTGTTCTCCTCTTTCGGGTCGGCGGTCTTCATTCGCTTACGGAAGTCACCGGACTCCTCGAATTGCGTGGTGTAGGTGTCGACGAGGTCCACGACCTCCTGCGCCTCGCCGAGCGCTTCAAGCCGCGACTTTCCCGTCTCGGCCGACACGATGCCCGCGATCTCCACTAGCCGGTCCTGGAACTCGCGCTGGGCGGCTCGCAGCCCTTCCGCGCGCTTGACCGTCGATGTTCTGCGCCAGTCACGCTGCGCCTGTTTGGCTGCGACCACCGCGGCCGCCACGACCGACTCGTCGCCGGCGTGCGCCTCGGTGACGATTTCGCCCGGGTGCGCCGGATTGACCCGCGCGAACACCTCACCGGTGTTGACCTCGCGCCCTCCGATGAGGTGCGCCAGTGTGCCGCCGGCAGTGCGACCCTTCTCCAGTGCGGCCTCGAAAGCCGCTGCGGTGTCTGCGTCGGTGTTAGTGCTGGCGTAGTTCACGCGTGTGCTCACTGCTGTGCTCCTTGCAGGTTGACTCCGGCGAGTGCCGGATCGGATGTTGCGATACGGGTTGAGTCCCACTTCGATCCCGGGCCCGCCATCGACGGGGCGACCCCTTCGAGGTACTCGGCGACCGTCTTGCCGATGGCCGGGGCGAGCTGGATACCGTTACCGCCCGCGCCGAGCGCGCAGTAGACCCGGGCGTCGGCGGGATGCGGGCCGACCACCGGTTGCTGGTCGAAAGACATCGGGTACATGCCCGCCCAACCACGGCCCAGTCCTGCGCCCTCCAGGCCGGGCAGTCGTTCGGCGAGGGCCTCGGCGATCTGTTCGGTGAACGCCTCGTCGGCGTTGTACGAGACCCTGTCGGGGTCGCTCGCCTCCTGGATCGTCTCCTCGGTGTGCAAGCCGGCGAAGAGGGAGGCCTTGTTCTCGTGACGGAAGTACAACCCTGCTCGGCCGCTGCCGGGTACGTAGTCCATCACCGAGGTCATGGTGTAACCCAGTGGCTTGTTCAGGGTGACCGTGATCGCTTGGTGGCGTTGCGGGTTCATCGTCACGGGCGCATCCAGCAGCTCTCCGACCCTGCCCGCCCAGCCGCCGGCCGCATTGACGACGACGTCGGCCACAATCGGCCCACGGGTGGTGTCCAGCACGATTTCCTCGCCACGACCGCATGTCGCCCCAAGCACCTTGGCCTTCTGCATGATCGTCGCCCCGTTCCGGCGCGCGATGTCGCCCATCAGGTTGGCGAAGAGATGCCCGTCCAGGTAGCCGTCGCTGGGGCCGTAGAGGCCCCCCGCCCGGTCACCCATTTCCAAATGCGGTACCAGAGATTTGATTTCAGACTTCCCCAGCACCCGGGCATCGTCGATGCCGTGCCTCTTCTGTAGGTCGACGCTGCACGCATACCGCTCGAGTGCTTCGTCGGAGTCCCCCAGGCGCAGGTATCCGTTTCTGTTGAAGTGCAGGCCGTCACTGGCGACCAGCTCCTCAACGAACCGCAACCCGAAGGCCCGCACCGCGATGTCGAATTCGTCCATGTACTGCGTCTCGACGATGCCGATCGACCGGCTCGACGATCCCTCGGCGATGTATTCGGCCTCTAACACGATGATGTCGAACTTGCCGGAGCGGGCCAAATGCAACGCCGCCGACAGACCGACTGTCCCCGCGCCGACGATCGCCACGCGCGTTTTGGTCATTTCGTCCTCACTTCCGGGCGATTGTGTTCGCATTGCGCCCGATAGATCGTTATGCGCCCGCATCAGTGTGACGTCCACTGCGCTTGACGTCAATACCGCTGCTAAAGAGTCTTCTAGCTGATGGCCGTATGACCGCATAGCGAACACCTGCGGGGAAATGCCCCTGGTTTCGATCCCGCCCGGTATCTTCGTAGTGCGCTCCGCTCCGGAGGCAGCGAGGACGCACAGAAGGAACTCCGATGGATGACGATCGTGAACGCCACTACGTCCAGTCGCTCGAACGGGGACTGGCAGTAATCCAGTCTTTCAGCGACTCCCGCGACCGTCAGACGATTGCCGACGTCGCTGAATCAACGGGTCTGACCCGCGCCGCGGCTCGCAGATTCATACTCACGTTGGTGGACCTGGGCTATCTGCGAGCCGAGGGGCGCTACTTCGCGATGACTCCCAAGATCCTCGAACTGGGATACTCCTACCTGGCCTCGGCGCCCCTGTCTGCCACCGTCCTGCCGCACCTCAACGAGTTGATCTCCGCAGTGCGTGCCGGCACGCCACTGTCCATCCTCGACGCCGGCCTGACCGTCTTGGAGGGCGTCGACGTGGTCTACATCGCCCACACGCGTGCCGAAAACCTCTTCATGCTCAACGTCTCAACCGGCACGCGATTTCCGGCGTGGATCACCTCGACCGGCCGGATGCTGCTCAGCGCGCTCAGCGACGATGAGCTCGAGACATACCTGCAGAGCGTCACGCTGACCAAGTACACGGATGAGACGGTGGCGTCGAAAGCGCAACTGCGCAAGAGTATTCGCGAGATCGGCGAGCGTGGCTGGGCGGTCCTCGATCAAGAGTTCGACGAAAGACTCTGCGCCTACGCTGTCCCCGTCTACGATCGGTCGCAACACCCAGTGGCCGCGTTGAACCTTTCGGTGATGCACACCTCATCGCGCCCGAAAGAGTCCGAGTCGGCATTGATAACCGCGATGACCAATACCGCGGCGCGCATCGAGGCCGACCTGAGGCTGCGGCGCGGACCCAATGACCTGACGCAGACCTTGTAGAGAGCCAAATCGGATCGTCAGCTGCCTGAGCAGAAACACCTTCCGGTGACGACGCGGATGCGACCGCCCGGTTGTCCCGGGCAGTCGCATCCGCAGCTGGCGTCAACTACACGCGACAGGCGTCACAGTGGAATCCACTGGCCCAGGAACCAGAATCCCCATCCTGCTCCGTTGCCGGCAGGCAACGGTTGGACCTGATGGCCGTTGTAGCTGAAAGGTTTGTGGTCTTGTCGCGCCTTGTCGATACCACGGTTCTGCCAGTCATTACCCGGACCCGGCTGGCACGCTGGAGCGTTGGGTGCATTGCACGGGTGACCCGGTTCGGCATTGGCCGCGCCTGCACCGACCAAACCGGCAACTCCGACTCCGACAGCCAGTGTCGATCCGTACATCAATTGCTTGAACTTCACTGTCAGCTCTTCTCCATTGCTCCGTTCTGCGCCAGCGTGATTCACTGGACTGCCACCACGTTAAGCGCCACAGATCGGTCACCGATGTGTCACGCTTAAGCGTTCGCTGTGCAGACGTCACGTCGTCCCGTGCGTGGCGCGGGGCCTCGTGGCCACCGGCGGATGTCCGCATCGACAACGGGCGGGAGCCCCGTCGATGTGACCGCAGTCTGAAGTCGCTGCATGACAGGAGATTCGGTGACGATCGCACCAACCCTTGTTGCCGACGACGGTTGAGGTGGTGCAGTATCACGGTGTGCGCTCTGCGATGAGATGTGTCGTGATCGGGGCGGGAGCCTGGGGTTTACCCACTGCCGCCGAACTGGCGAGGCGTGGGCATCGGGTCACGCTCATCGACCGGTACGGGCCGCTCAACGCGGAGTCGTCGTCGTCTGGGCCCACCCGATTGTGGCGCATCGCCGACCCCGACCCGGTGCGGGTCCGAATGGCGTTGCGGGGCATAGACGCCATGGAACGCCTCGCCGAACGGTCGCGGGCAACAGTGTTCCTGAAGCGTGGATTGCTGTGGCGTGACAACGAATCCCTGCCGGATCTGATCGCCACCATGCAGCAATTCGACGTCGACCATACGGTCGTCGACGACGGCGACGTCGCGATGTACCATCCCGGCCTGCGGCCGGATGGGAGGGGCGCAGTCTGGCAGCCGGCGGCCGGGATCGTTCTGGCCGAAGAATCGCTGCGGGCCCAGGAGCGGCTGTTTCTTGCAAGCGGAGGTATCGAATCGTTCGGTCGAACCGTGGCGGGCATCGAGGTCCGCGGGAACGGTGTGCGAGTGCAGTTCGATGATCACACCGTGGAGGACGCCGACGTGGTCGTCGTTGCGGCTGGCCCAGGAACTCCACGATTGCTCGAGACGATCGGTGTGGACCTGCCCCTGCATCCCTATCTCGAACAAACCGTGCACTTCGGTGATCCGGAAAACCCCGGGGCGACAAACGATCACCCGTGCCTCTTCGATGGCCCGCAGGGCGATATCCCGGGCATCTACGCGATGCCGTCACCCGGTATCGGCTACAAGGTCGGCCTCGATCTGCCGTTGCGTCCCTATGATGACGCAGACCCCGACCGCACTCCCGACATTGCCCGCACGGCACTGCTCAGGGACCGCGTCGCGCGAGACCTGACGTCGGTCGAGCCGACAGTGCTCGGTGCACACGTCTGTTCGTGGACCGATTCGCCCGACGGCAAGTTCGTCATCGACGCGTTGTCCGACGGCGTGGTACTCGCCTGTGGCGATTCCGGTGAGGGGTTCAAGTACTCGGCCCTCATGGGCGAGGTGCTGGCCGATCTCGCGGAGGGCCGAGCCGTCGATCCCGACGTGGCGGCGATGTCGATGACCCGCTTCGATAAAGGCCTGCCCGTGCACACCGGGCCGCACGCCCTCGGCAGGCATTGACACAGAACACGCTCGCCGCGCGCATCTCCGTGCGTTGACGTAGGTTTCTTCCCACCACTCATCAGCCGTCAGCGGCTGGTGCACATCCCTCGCTTGGGCCTTTTCGCGCTGCCTGTGAGACTTCAGTCACATCCTCACCACCTCTCGGGGTTGCATCACAGCTCAAGATCGCCTACGTTCAACGAACAACTTGTTTAGTGAGACAGAAACTGCGATCTACTCACACGAACGGACGTTCCATACAGATGCAATCTGAGAGCGCGGAGCCGGCCGCGAAGCCCGCTGCGGCGGAGGCCGACCTGGGTGCGCGCATTCGGGAGTTCCGCCTGGCGCGCAAGCTGACCCTGCGTGACCTCGCCACACGCGCGGCGACCTCTCCCGGATTCCTCAGCCAGTTGGAACGCGGACAGGTCAACGCCAGCGTGGGCACGCTGCGTCGGTTGTGTGAGGAACTCGGGGTAACCCTGCCCGATCTGTTCACCGACCATCACGCAAACGGCGCCCGCATTCTGCGCAAGCGAGACCGTCCCGAGATCCATGTGTCGGACACGAGCGCGAAATACCTTCTCTCCCAGAAGCCGTTGCGAAATCTCGAGGTGTACGTCGCCGAGTTCGCCCCGGGAGGCACCGCCGGGGAAGCCTACGTCCACGACGACTCCCAGGAGATCCTGCTGGTCATCAACGGCAGCGTCGTGCTCGAGCTCGACGGCGCGATGCATCACCTGGAGGCCGGCGACAGCGCGGAGTACCGAACCTCTGTGCCGCACACCGTTCACAATCAAAGCACGGAGCCTGCCGAACTTCTCTGGATCGTCAGTCCGCCCACAATATAAGGAGTGATCCGTGGCCGCTTTCTCACCGCGCCGACATCTGCCCCTGACCGCCGCATCGCTGTTCGTCACGACGGCGATCGTCGCCGGATGCACGCCGGCGGGTCCCGGCAGTGCCGCAGACGTCGATCTGGGCAGCGGCCCGCCGCAGGCCGGAACCGTGAAAGCCGATGCCTTGAAGGGAATTACGCTCACCTTCGTCTCGTACGGCGGCATCTACCAGGAGGGTCAGATGAAAGCCGCGGTCGACCCCTTCGCGCAGGAATCCGGCGCACGCATCCTTCAAGACGGACCGACGGACAACTCCAAGATCAAGAGCCAGGTGGAGTCCGGCAATGTCACGTGGGACGTCATCGACTCGACCAACGTCTTCACCGCACGCCACTGTGGTGATCTGTTCGTGCCGATCGACACGAGCATCGTCGATATCAGCAAGATTCCGCCGGGCGCCAAGACCGACGACTGTTCGGTGCCCGCCATGCAGTACGGGCTGATCGTCATCTACAACACCGAAAAATACGGTGCCAATCCGCCGGCGAGCTGGGCAGACTTCTACGACACGGCCAAGTTCCCCGGAAAGCGGGCCGTGCAAGGAGTTTCCGGCGAAGTCGATCCAGGCGTGTTCGAAGGAGCCCTGCTGGCCGACGGGGTCGCACCTGACCAGATGTATCCACTCGATGTGGATCGCGCGCTGCGCAAGATGTCGAGTATTCGTGACGACAGCGTGTTCTGGACCACCGGAGCTCAAGCACAGCAGCTTGTCGAGTCAGGGCAGGTGGACATGGCCGTGCTGTGGAGTGGCCGCGCGTACGCCGCCGTGAAGAACGGCGCACCGTTCGCACCGATGTGGAACCAGTGGATGCCCGAGGCCGACACCATCGCGGTGCCGAAGAACGCCAAGAACCCGAAGGCCTCCATGGCGCTCATCAACTTCTATCTCGGTGCCCAGCAGCAGGCGAAGCTCGCCGAGCTCACCTCGTACAGCCCGATCAACGTCGACTCCAAGCCACAACTCGACGATCTGGCCAAGGCGTATCTGACCACCACACCCGAACGGCAGAAGGACAAGTTCCCGATCGACCTGACCTACTGGGCTGACAACCACGACACGCTCGTCAACGCGTACACAGACTGGCTGGCCGGCTAACAGGATTCGACGCTATGACCGTAATCGATGCGTTGTCGGGGCCGAGCACGTCCCGCCAGGCACCAGACGAGCTGCCGGTCGGTGCCAGGCGACGACGCGGCGGTACCGTCGGCTTGCTGCTGCCCGCAGTGGTTCTCGTCCTCGGCGTCTTCGTGGTGCCACTCGGCATCATGCTGTGGCGGGCCCTCAGCGAACCAGATCTGGGGTTGGGCAATTTCGCGTGGTACCTGACCGATCCGGTACAGCGTGACGTGCTGGCCAGGACATTCACCACGGGACTGATCGTGACCATCGTCTGTCTCGTGATCGGTTATCCCTACGCATACGCGATGGTCGCGTTCGGGCCGAAAATCCGAGCGTTACTGACGATGCTCGTGCTGGTGCCGTTCTGGACCAGTCTCATGGTTCGAACGTTCTCGTGGGTCATCCTGTTGGCCGACAACGGTCCGGTGCACTCTGTGCTGAAATCGATCGGACTGGGCAACGTGCATCTCATTCGCACCAACCTCGGCGTGGTGATCGGCATGAGCCAGATCCTGTTGCCGTTCATGGTGTTACCGCTCTACGCGGTGATGGCCGGAATCGATCGCAGGCTCATCCTGGCATCATCGAGCCTGGGCGCGCGGCCTGCCGTCTCGTTTCTGCGGGTGTGGGTGCCGTTGACCCTTCCGGGCGTCGGTGCGGGCTGTTTGATGGTGTTCATCAGCAGCCTCGGCTTCTACGTGACCCCCGCATTGTTGGGCTCACCGGACAACGCGCTGATCAGTCAGCAGATCTACGCGCAGGTCAGCAGCCTGTTGCAGTGGGGGAAGGGCGGAGCGATGGGTGTGGTGCTGCTGGTCCTGACGTTCTTGGTGCTCGCGGTTCTCGCGTTGGCGCTGCGCCGCGCGAACCGGCAGGGGCTGCGAGCATGAACAGTCGGCTGAACACCGTGTGGCGGGCACTGCTGCTGCTGTTCTGCGGCATCGTCGCGCTGTGGCTGGTCGCGCCATCGCTCGTCGTGATCCCGCTGAGCTTCACCGATCGCCCCACATTCACCTTCCCGCCCACTGGTTGGTCCACGCAGTGGTACGCCAACTTCTTCTCCGATCCGTCATGGATGGCCGCCCTACAGGCCAGCATCCAGGTCGGCGTACTGGTCGCGATCGTGGCAACGGTGTGCGGAACTGCAGCGGCCCTCGCGCTGAGCCGAACCCGGTTCTTCGGCCAGCAGGGGCTCAGGGCGCTGCTGCTCGCTCCGATGCTGGTCCCGGTCATCGTGATCGCGATCGGGCTCTACGCGTTGTTCCTGCGCCTCAACCTGCTCGGAACTACATTCGGATTCGTTGTCGCGCACAGCGTTCTGGCCCTGCCGTTCGTGATCATACCGGTGATGGCCAGCCTGCAGGGGTTCGACCGGCGCCTGGAAGATGCCGCCGCAATCTGCGGGGCCGGGCGATGGACCACGTTTCGCACCGTGACGTTGCCGCTCGTGGCGCCCGGCGTCCTGTCCGGAGCGGTGTTCGCGTTCGCCACGAGCTTCGACGAGGTCGTGCTGTCGCTGTTCATCCAAAGTCCATACCTGCAGACGCTGCCCGTGCGGATGTACTCGTCGGTGACCCGGGACACCGACCCCACTATCGCCGCTGCGGCGACCCTCATCCTTGCCCTGACGACCGTCGTCACGGTCCTTGCGAGCCTCTATGCAACGAGGAGACGAAATGCCGGATGACCGCTCCCCCCAAGGCGCTTCCATCACCATGCGAAACCTGACGAAGCGTTACGGGGACTTCACCGCGGTGGACTCCATCGATCTGGAAGCCCGCCCGGGGGAGTTCTTGACCCTGCTGGGCCCAAGTGGCTCCGGTAAGACCACGACGTTGAACATGATCGCCGGCTTCGCCGACGTGACGTCAGGGGACCTGCTCATCGACGGCCGTGCGGTCACGAATCTTCCTCCCTACAAGCGGAATATCGGCATGGTGTTCCAGCACTATGCGCTCTTTCCGCACATGACGGTGGCCCAGAACGTGGAGTATCCTCTGCGGCAACGCAAGATACCCGCGGCCGAGCGGCGCACGCGCGTCGAGCAGGCACTGGAGATGGTCGGCCTTGATCACCTGGGCCGCCGTAGGCCCAAGGAGCTGTCGGGCGGTCAGCAACAGCGCGTGGCGCTCGCGAGAGCGATGGTGTACAGCCCACGCGTCCTGCTGATGGACGAACCGCTCGGTGCGCTCGACAAGAAGCTCCGCGACTCATTGCAGCTGGAGATCAAGCGCATCCACGCAGATCTCGGTACGACGTTCGTCTACGTCACACACGACCAGGACGAGGCACTCATACTGTCGGATCGCATCGCGGTTTTCAACAACGCTCGGATCGAACAAATTGGTTCCCCCACAGAGCTTTACGAGTACCCGAACACGCTCTTCGTGGCGCAGTTCCTCGGCGAGTCGTCCCTGTTCCATGGGGTTTCCGAGGGTGGGCGGGAAGCCGACTCCAACGGTCATCGCCTCTGCGCGGTCCGTGGACCTGAGCACGTCCGCGGTGCCGGTGTCGCAGTGGTGGTGCGGCCCGAACGGATCCGGATCGAGCCCGACGGTCCTCGTCCGGGCTCGGTCAACGCGGTTCCGGGCACCGTGGTGCAGCACATCTATCTCGGAAACTCGCGCAAGGTCGAGGTCCGTCTCGACGACGGCACGATCGTGCTGGTGCGTGAAAGTGCCGGTGCCATCAGCTCGGCCAGTGTCGACGATCGCATCTGGCTCACCTTCCACCCCGACGACGCCGCGATCCTCGCCTCCGGTGACTCGCAGCCCGCGGCGCCGAAGCAGGCCGCGACCGCGTCTCTTTGACCCACACGCATGACGAACAGGAGTACACCCATGCCCACCGGCGGCAGCACAGTCGGCGATCCGACGAAGTTCATCAACGGCGACGTGTCGTTCTGGTACCGCTCGATCGGCCTGCCGAAGCGGCGACCGTCGCTTCCGGGCGACCAGGAGGCCGACGTGTGCATTGTCGGCGCCGGTCTGACGGGTCTGTGGACGGCGTACTACCTCAAGCGGGAGCAGCCCGACCTGCGAATTGTCATGCTGGAGCGCGAATTCGCCGGTTTCGGCGCGTCCGGCCGCAATGGCGGTTGGCTTTCGGCCGAGCTGGCCGGTAGTCGCGACGCGTACGCATCGACCCATGGACGACAGGGTGTGGTCGACCTCATGCGGGCAATGCGCGGCGCCGTCGACGAGGTCATTTCGGTCGCCAAGGCCGAGGGTATCGACGCCGACATCGCCAAGGACGGGCTTCTGCATGTCGCCCGGACGCGCGCGCAACTTGGCCGGCTCTACGAGTCGGTGCGCTACGAACAGCAGTGGGGCGCCGGGCCGGAGGATTTCGTCGCGTTGAGCCGCGACGAGATGGACGACCGGATCCGCGTCGCAGGCGCGTTGGGCGGGATGTTCAGCCCCCACTGCGCTCGCGTCCAACCCGCGAAACTTGTGCTGGGCTTGGCCCGTGCGGTGGAAGCGGCCGGCGTCACGATCTATGAGGGCACCACGGTCACCGGCATCGAGCAGGGCCGCGCGATCAGCGACCGTGGTGTCGTGCGCGCACCGATCATGTTGCGGTGCTTGGAAGGTTTCACGGCCACCCTGGAGGGGCAGCGTCGCGACTGGCTTCCGATGAACTCGTCGATGATCGTCACGGCACCACTGACGCCGCAAGCATCCGAGCAGATCGGTTGGCGGGGCGCCGAACTGCTCGGCGACTACGCACACGGCTACATGTACGCCCAGCGCACCGCCGACAACCGGATCGCGCTGGGCGGCCGCGGCATTCCGTATCGCTTCGGCTCACGTACCGACACGAACGGGGCCACGCAACAGTGGACCATCAACGCACTGACCGAGCTCATGCACGACATGTTCCCGGCAACGGCGTCGATCCCGATCGTGCACGCCTGGTGTGGGGTGCTGGGCGTACCGCGCGACTGGACGGCCACCGTCGATCTCGACCCGGTGACCGGCTTGGGCACGGCAGGCGGCTACGTCGGTAGCGGGTTGACCACCACCAACCTTGCCGGTCGTACGCTCGCCGACCTGGTCCTCAGGCGCGATACACCGGTGACCCGCCTGCCGTGGGTCGGGCGCCGAGTTCGGCGGTGGGAACCCGAACCGCTCCGATGGCTCGGCGTGCAGAGCATGTATGTGCTCTACCGGATGGCCGACCGCCGAGAGGCCGAACGTGACCTGCCCAAGACCAGCCGGATCGCCCGGATCGCCAACATGATCACCGGTCGCTGACAGCGGCGAGAGTACGAGGACGGAACTGTGTCAGTCGATTTCAATGTCAGTCTGCGCCATACACCGGCAGAGGGCGCCGATCTGCCTGCCGCGCAACCGAAGCCGACGAGCAGAAGTAACCAGATGGAGTCGTCATTGGACCTGTGGGGCGACGGTGAGACCGCAGTCGGCATCTGGGAGTGCGGACCAGGCGAGTTCACAGCCGACCGCACCAATACGACCGAGGTGTGCCACATCGTGTCCGGCCGCGGCACCGTCACCGGTGACGACGGCACGTCCGCGGACATCGGCCCAGGGTCACTGCTCGTCCTGCCCCGCGGATGGCGCGGTACCTGGGTCATCCACGAAACGATCCGCAAGTCTTACGTATTGATCGACGCGTAGCGCAGGACTCGGCTATCGCGTCCGCGGTGCCATCTGGCGGTTTACGACGGTGTGCGGCCGGTGAGCCGAGTGCGCGCGGTGTTGATGGTGTCGGGTCGACTTGGCTCGGTGGCGTGCGGGTGTATCAGTTCTTTTTCGGAAACTGTTGTCCGAACGAAGCTCCGGCTCGATCAGTCGGGATCCTGAACTCGATCCGCTCCGGTCCGGTAGACGCGGGGGACGCGTCCTCCGATGCCGGTGAGTATTTCGTATGCGATGGTGTCGCTTGATGCTGCAAGGTCGGTGATACAAGGGTCGCCGGTGGTTGTGTCGCCGAAGACTGTCACTTCGTCGCCGACGCGCGCATTGATCCCCGTCGTATCGATGACGAATTGATCCATACAGACCCGGCCGACTATCGGCGCACGTCGACCTCGCACGGTAACCTGGGCGCAGTTTGAGCCGGACCGCGGTACGCCGTCGGCATACCCGAGCGGCACCAGGGCCAACGTGGAATCTCGCTGAGTGTGGTAGGTCGCACCGTATGAGACGGGGTAACCGCGCCCCACAGCGCGGAGGCGGACAATCTGGCTTCGCAGTGTCATCGCCGGCTGCAGCACTATCCGGCCGTTGACAGAATCCCACGACGTAGGGCTCACCCCATAGCTGGCAAGACCGCACCGAACCAGGTCGAGGTGAGTGCTTGGCTTGGTCAACAGTGCAGCCGAATTGGCGAGGTGCCGAAGCTCGGGTACCAGTCCCGCCGCCCTGACAGTTTCCAGCGCCCGCAGATATGTCTTCAGCTGCTGGTCGGTCGGCCGAGGATCTTGCTCGTCGGCACGCGCCAGGTGCGACCACACCCCGACAAACCGGACTGTCCCTTGCTGTTCAGCTCGCCGCAGGCGTTCGACGAGCGTTTGTAACTCTGCGAGATCGCAGCCAGCGCGTCCCATGCCGCTATCCACCTCGAGGTGGACGCGGGCTGATTTGCCGACGGACCGAGCAGCTCCGATGACGCGGGTGAGCGCCCAGGAAGACTCAACCGACAGATCGATCTCTGCGGCCACCGCATCGTCGAAGGAATCACTTGGCGAGAGCAACCAGGCCAGGATCGGGGATCGGATACCAGCGGCTCTGAGGCTCAGGGCTTCTGAGATCAAGGCGGTACCGAGCCAGTCGGCCCCGCCGGCGAGGGCGGCCAGGGATGCCTGCACAAGTCCGTGCCCGTATCCGTCGGCTTTCACGACAGTCATGGACTGAGCACCGGCGTTCAGACTTTTGAGCGCTCTGACGTTGTCCTGAATTGCCGCGAGGTCGATGTACGCGACTGCCCTGTGATCGAGAGGCGCTCGCGGAGCCCGGCGGTCAGGGAATCGAGGTGTTCGGTGCATGCTGCTGTGCTGTGCTCTGGGGCCCCCTGCCGGGGATGGAGTCGAGCAGCAGTTGGGTGTAGGGGTGCGTCGGGCTGGTGAAAAGCTTGTTGCTGTCCCCCTGTTCGACGATGTGGCCCGCGTACATCACGGCCGCGCGTTCGGTCATGTAGCGCACGACGGCGAGATCATGACTGATCAACAGGAGCGACAGACCGCGTTCTTCTTGGAGGTCACGCATCAGATTGAGAATCTGGGCCTGCACCGAAACATCCAGGGAGGACGTGGGTTCATCGGCGACGAGCAGATCAGGCCCGCACGCCAGCGCGCGGGCGATGCCCACTCGTTGACACTGCCCACCACTGAGGCGGGCGGTGCGCGAGTCCAGGGCTCGTTCTGGCAGGCCGACCTCTTCCAGGAGGCGACGCGCGGCCCCGATGGCAGCGCGGCGGCTCCCGCCATTCCACCGATGGTAGGAGTCAGCTACCACCTCCTCGGCAGTGAGCTTGGGATTGAGCGCCCCGTATGGGTCTTGAAAGACCATCTGAATCCGTCGGCGGACCGGGTCTTTGGCAGGCCGCTTGCCCCACTGCTGGCCACAGATGCGTACTGTACCTGAGGCCGGTGCAACGAGACCCATGATGACTTTGGCCAAGGTTGTTTTACCGCAACCGCTTTCACCGACCAGTCCAACCGATTCGCCGGCGGCGATGGTCAGTGAGACCCCTTTGAGGGTCAGTGCGTTTGTGCGATATCCAGCTGTGACCCCGGATACCTCGACGAGTTGTTCAGGCATCGATTTCCTCTTCGGCTCGGATGCACCGCACGTGGTGCCCTGGGTCTACTTCGTTGACGATGGGCGGATGCGTGCGGCATTCGTCGGTCGCCAGTGGGCAACGGTCGGCGAAACGGCACCCTGGAGGCCACGCACCAACGGCCGGGGGCCGGCCGGGTAAGCCTTTGAGTCGATTGTCTGTCACCTCGACCATAGAGGGGCGAGCCTGCATCAGCGCTGCGGTATACGGGTGCCGGGATCGTCCGAAAAGTGTTGCAGTCGGCCCTGTCTCCATCGATTGGCCGGCGTACATAACGAGGACACTGTCGCAGACGTCGCTGACAATTCCGAGATCGTGCGTCACCAGGATCAGCGCCATGCCGGTGGAGGAACACAGGTCTGTCAGCAACTCCAACAGCCGGCGTTGAACGGTGACATCGAGAGCGGTGGTGGGTTCGTCGGCGACCAGCAGTCGCGGTTCACCCGCGATACCGAGTGCAATCATGACGCGTTGGCGCATGCCTCCGGACAATTCGTGAGGGTATTTCGCGAGCACACCTCTGGGGTCAGGCATCTGCACCGCCGCCATGAGTTCCTCGGCACGGGCGACAGCCTTCTTCTTGCTAACGCCGTAAAGCCGTACAGTCTCGGCGATCTGCTGCCCGACCCGCATGACCGGGTTCAGCGAGTTGAGCGAACTCTGCGGAATGAAACCGATTTCGCGGCCGCGGATCGCGCGCCATTGACGGTCATCGAGGGACAACAAGTTCATGTCGCGATAGCGCAGTTCTCCGGTGGCGGTCATCCCTTTCCGCTGCAATGCCCCCAGCACTGCGCGGCACGTGATGGACTTGCCCGAACCCGTTTCACCGACGATGCCGAGACGCTCGCCTGGCGAAAGCGCAAAGCTGACTGAGTCGACAATGGGGGCGGTGGGCGTGCGGATAACGAGGTTGCGTGCGCGCAATAGAACTTCGCCGCGCTCGTCGGCATTGCCGGTGTGCATTGCGGTCTCCAGGGTGTACGAACTGTGAGTGGTCATTTGCTGCCTTCAGACAGGACCCGGGACCCTTGCCCCATGAGGCGGACCGCAATGCCGGTGCACACGATGAACAGGCCCGGCCCCAGACATACCCAAGGAGCCTCGCTCAGTACTGAGCGCCCGTCGTAGATGATGCTGCCCCACTCAGGAGTGGGCGGTTGGACGCCGGCGCCGAGGAACGGCAGTGCGGCAATGACACCGATGACCAGTACCGCATCGGACAGTGCGTAGGTCAGGGTGGCCGGAAGAACATTGGGAAAGATGTGGCGTCGCACAATGGTCCACCAGCTCAGCCCGCTCACCCTGGCGGCGACCAAGAAGTCACGTTCGCGCAGTGCCAACGTTTCCCCGCGGGCGATCCGCGCATACACGCTCCAGCTCGTCAGAAACAGGGCCACGAGGATTCCCGGTACGCCTGCGGGGAGGAACCAGAATGTCGTGGACTGACCCAGCACGACAGCCAGCGCCAGGATCAAAATGTTGAAGGGAAACGCCAGGATGGCATCCACGGTGCGCATCACGACACGGTCCAGTAGGGATCCAGCAACCAGACCCGACGCGATGCCGATCACGGTGCCCACGAGCAAAGGCACGACCACTCCGATGAAGGCGACTCCCAGGTCGAGTCTGCCGCCGACGAGGGTCCTGCTGAAGACGTCGCGGCCGAAGGCATCGGTGCCGAACGGGTGGGTCGGGCTTGGAGCGGAGAGCGGTACGCCGACGAAATCGGTGGTTGATGTGGTGAGGACCAGCGGAGCAAGGACGCACAGCGCAACGATGGTTCCCAGCAGAACGGCGCCTGCGGCGAAGGTACGGTTGCGCGGCGAGAGGGTTGTCCGCTTCGGGGCGGATGCGGTTGACGGAACCGGTGTGGTCATGAGCGTGCCCTCGGATCAACAGCAGCGTGCAAGAGGTCGGCGAGTAGGTTGCCGGCCAGAACGATCAGTGCGGTGATCACTGCCGCCCCCTGGATGGTCGGATAGTCACGTTGAGAGACAGCGTTGACCAGTTGGGTGCCGATACCGGGCAAGTCGAAGACAGCCTCGATGACGGCGGCGCCGCCGATGAGCGTGCCGATGTTCATCCCGACGACTGAGATGGTGGGCATCAAGCTGTTGGGCAGAATGTGACGAAGTGCGACGCGCAACGGGCTGTGGCCTCGTAGGACCGCGGCCTCGATGAAGTCTTCGTTCATGATCTGGCGGGCGCTGGTCCAGACCGCGCGGTGAACCAGGGCACCGAGATAGGCGCTGAGCGCCAATGCAGGCAACCACACGAATTGCGCGTTGTCGGGCCAGTTTCCGGCCCATCCGCCCGCAGGTGCCATCCCCCAGCGCACCGCCACGAACACGAGCATTATGAGCCCGAGCAGGAACGGTGGCGTGGCCAGTGAGGTGGTGGAGAGCACTTCGAGGGCGCTGCGGATCCATCCCGATCTGGACAGGGCCGCGGTCAACCCGCTCAGCGCGCCGATGATGACCGAAAAGACCACGGTCACCGCAATGACCGACAGCGTGACTGACAGCGGTGGCAGTAGCAGGCTCTCCACCGACCGTCCGGGGTGTGCCACTGATTGGCCGAACTTTCCTCGGACGACATCGCCGATGTAGGAGACGAATTGGGTCAGCAGCGGCTGGTCGAGGCCGAGCGAGCTACGCAAGGCTGCAACTTTGTCAGGTGAGGCGTGGAATCCCAGGATGGTGCGGGCGGGGTCCCCGGGCACGAGGTGGACCAGGACGAAACTGAGGACGACCACGATGGCGGTGACGATGAGCGAGTCCAGCAGTCGCTTCCCCACTGCCATCGCTGCACGTGTGATTCCGGCGGAGCGCGTGCCCGATCGCGGGATAGCTGGTTCGCTGCCCGGTTCAGCGGATGGAGGTCGGCCGGTGTCGGCGAGCGCGGTCACAGGCCCGGCCCCCGGTCGCTGGTGCCGACCTCATAGACGCCGCTCGGTGTGAGCGCGACCAGTCGCGGAGAGATCCGTGAGGCCCACGTCGTCGCGAAATCGGTGAGCGGAACGTAGGGCATGTCCTCCTGGAACAACGCGTTGATGTCGGCGAGCAGTTCTCGTCGCCTTTGCTGGTCGGACGTGGCGGAGAGATCGTTGATGAGGGCGGTCATTGCCGCAGAGTCGTAGCCGGACCACAACGAGTTGATGCCTCCCTCGGGAGTCAGTCCGTAGCGCAGCATCACCAACTCCGGCGAGTTCACCACATCCCAAAGGTCGTTCGATTGAAGTTGGAAATTGCCGTTCTGTTCATTGGCCGCCAGCGTTGAGGCATCGATCGTGTTGATTTCGACCTTGATCCCGATCTCGGCGAGATTCTGCTGCACGATCTGAGCGATCGAGTCGTACGGGGGAAACCCCGCCTTCTGCATGATTTCCAGGGTGCAGCCGCTTTCACACTCGGTGCCTTGGAGCAGTTTCCTGGCTTTCGGGAGGTCCTTGGCAATGGGGGCATTGGGGTCGTGCCCTTCCATGATGGAGGGTAGGAAGCTGCCCAGGGGCTTGTTTCGACCCAAATAGGCGATGTCGTTGATCTGATTGCGGTCGACCGCCGCCGAGATCGCCTTGCGCACATTGACGTCGCGCAGTGGACCGGCGTTGTTGTTCATCTCCAGGTACACGCCTCCGTACCTGCTCGCGACGTAGGCTTTGGCCGGTTCGGCGACCTGGGCGGCAAGGTTGGCCGGCATCTGATGGGCAATATCGATCTGGCCGGTTCCAAGCTGCAATAGACGTGTATTGGCGTCGATTACGACGCGAAAGACGATGCTGTCCACGACGGGTGAAAGATCACTGGGGTAATGCGGGTTGCGAGTAAACGTGATCTCCGAAGTTTCCACGCGGTCAAGCGTGTACGGCCCAGCCGACACCGGTTTGACGAAGAAGTCGGGCGTATTCACGCGATCGGCCGGATAGACACTCAGCAGTGGCTCGGTCAACGCCATCGGAAACGCAGCCGCAGGGTATTTGAGGTGGAACACCACCTTCTTCTCGTCAGGCGCACTCACCTCCTTGAGTGCGGCGAGCAGGCCGGCGTTGGCATTGGCGTCGTCGGTGAGGGCCCGCTTGAAACTCGCTTCGACGTCCCTGCTGGTCAGCTTGGTCCCGTCGGAGAACTTCGCGTCGGAACGCAATGTGCACATGTAGTCGAGGTGGTCGGCCGACAGTGCGCATTCTTGTGCCAGCGACGGTCGCACACCTGAAGGACCTTGCTCGACGAGGGTGCCGGCGATCATCGACAGGGACATGACTTCGACGTCGGCAACGGCCCGGTTCGGATCCACCGTTCCCAGCGGCGCCCCGACGCCGATAGAAACTACCGCGGGTATTTCAGTGGGGAGAGCGCCGTCGACACTGGCAGTCGTCGATGCCGATTCCGGCACCGATTCCCCTCCGCCACAAGCTGCTACGAGCGTCGCAGACACCGCAACGGGCCACACCCAGGCGTATGGGATCATCACACGCTTCCTGGTACTCATATACACATCCCGTCATCCACTGATACTATCTCTCTAGTGAACAGCAGCGGACCCGTCATGTCAACGAAAAAGTGTGGCGCAGTTCGCATAACGCGGTACATCAACAAGTAGACCACTGCGGCCGAGGGCCTCGCTCGGCGTAGTTCGGAACCAGGTGGCCCTGAAGACAAGTCAGCCATGGAACCCGTTGCGGTCCCCCACCTTTCGTGCGCCACGGTCCACAAGTGGCCGGCGCCGATTCAGATAGACGACGCGGCCCAGCGATTGGGCACGCAACGACCCATTAACACTACGGAGACAACCTGGGCTCGGCCCCGCAAGGGGTCGAGCCCAGGTTGGTGATGTGCCGGTGCGCAGGACCTTACTGCCCTGGGCCCGACTGCTCAGTCCCTACTCGATAGACGCCGCCCGGGGTGTAGGCCACGATGCGCGGCGAGAGTGAAGACGCCCAGATGTTGGCCTGGTCCACCAGTGGGATGAACGGTAGGTCAGTGGCGAACAGGGCGTTGATCTTTGCGAAGAGGTCGGCGCGTGCCTTCGGGTCGTCAGTCGACGAGAGTTGCTCCACGAGATCGGTCATGGCCGGTGAATCGTAGCCTGAGAACAGTGAATCGATGCCTCCGCCGGGTGTCAATCCATAAGGCAGCATGACCAATTCTGGTGCGTTGACGATGTCGAAAAGGTTACCGACTTCCATCTGGAAGTTGCCATTCTGCTCGTTGGTGTCAGCGGTGGCCTGGTCGACGGTTTGAACTGCGACCTTGATGCCGACCTCATCGAGATTCTGCTGAACGATGGTAGCGATGGCGTCATATGGTGCAAAACCCGATCGAACCATGATGGTCAGCTCACACCCATCCTCACACGCACTGCCGCGCAGCAGCTCTCGCGCCTTGTCGACATCGCGGTCGGTAGGCACAGTTGGATCGTGGCCTTCCATCGCCGACGGCAGGTAGCTACCGAGCACGTGGTTCTGGCCGAGGTAGGCGATGCCGTTGATCTGATTGCGGTCGATGGCCGCGGAAATGGCCTGCCGAACTTTGGGATCGTCGAGCGGTTGACTGCGATTGTTCAGATAGAGGTACACCCCGCCGTACTGGGGTGTCGCGTAGGCCTTCGCCGGCGACTTGACTTGCTTGGCCAGCGGCGCCGAAAGTTGATTCGCGACGTCGATCTGACCGGTGTTGAGTTGAAGCAGGCGGGTATTGGTATCGACGATCACTTTGAATTCCACGTTGGGGACCACCGGTTGAAGCTCGTCCGGGTAGTTCTCATTGCGTTTGAAGGTCACCTCGTTCGGCGTGTTGGCGACCAACGCATAGGGTCCGGCGGAAACGGGATGCTGCCAAAAGTTGGGGTCGGCGGCCGCCGCGGCTGGAAACACGCCGACGGGGGCTTCAGTGAGTGCAAGCGGGAAACTCGCCGTTGGCGCGTTCAGAGTGAATATGACCTGCGTCCGGGTCGGGGCCGCGACCGATTCCAGAGAGCTGATGATGCCGGCGTTGGCGTTGGCGGGGTCGTTCAGCGCCCTGTCGAACGTCGCTTTGACGTCCGAGCTGGTCAGCGGGCTGCCGTCGGAGAACTTCAAACCATCCCGCAGGGTGCAGGTGTATTTGAGTTGTGTCGGGTCGGCCTCACAACCGGTCGCGAGTCCGGGCGCTGCTTCGCCGCCGCGTTGCACCAGCAAGGTGCCGGCGATGAGGTCCAGCGCCATCACGTCCACCTCTTGGACCGCTCGGTTGGGGTCGATGGAGGTCGTTGACGCCCCGACTCCGATGCGCACAGTATCGGGAATGTCAGCAGGTAGGTCGCCGGTGGTGTCCGCCGTGCCGGCCTCGGCGGGGCGTTCGTTGGTCTCCGTGCCGCATCCTGACAGCAGCACAGCGGCGGCAAGCACTGCCGCCGTCCACCCGGCGACGGTTTCCAGACGGTGCAACATATTCTCATCCTGTCCCGAACTCGTATTGGTTGTAGTAAAGCGGTCGGCGGTGGGTGTCAACGGTTCACTCCGTCGCTGGCTGGTCCTGAATGTTGGTTTCCCGCAGTTCTATCGACTGCACACGGGGAGGTCTCAGCGAAGTCAATGCGACTGCGCACCGGACGCTGCCACGGTGCCCGCGTGCGGTCCATTCCAGGTGGGCAGCGGAGTCACTGCTGAAATCGCAGTAGCCGACCGGACGGCCCCGACAGTCGTTGGTGAAGCCTATTCTGGCTGCGATACGACTGAATTCGGCACGTCGCAGGTTCCGTGGTTGGTCGACATCGAGGTTGTCGGCGAAGATCTGATCAGCGACGGTGTCGTCCCACTGGGCGAGCAGTCGTTCGATGTCGTCTCGAGCACGAAGCGTGACAGGCCAGATCACAGGGGGTGGTACGGGGACCATCGCCAACACCTGACGTAGCGCAGTGACCGCCGGCGATCGAGCGTAGGGAGCGTTTTCCATTATCACAACACCGATTTGGGTATCGGGGTGCCAGGCCATCTGCGTGCTGAACCCGGGGTATCCGCCGCGGTGCGAGACGATGAGGCCCACGTCGTGCAGTTCGACCTCCAATCCGAAGCCGTAACCAGCGGTCCGAATAGACCCATTGATACGCGCTGGGTCAAGTTGATGCAGCATCTGCATCTCTCGGCGGCTGCTTGCCGCGAGCACGTCATCACCCGCGGCCCCCATGGGATAGCCTCCCGCCAACCAGGTGCACCACCGGGTGAGTTCGCGGGCCGACATGAACAGTCCTCCGATCGCCGAGAATGCACCAGGTCCGCTGAGGGGGACGGGCTGCCACCGGTTGTCGACCCGCCGAAACCCGTCGGCGAGGCCGCCAGGGGCGGTAACTCTTCGGGCATCGAACGCCGCATGTTGCAGACCCAACGGTTCCAATAGGTGACGGGTGACGAACTCGCGATACCCGACGCCGCTGGCGCGTTCTATGACCCTCCCGAGCAGCGCGTACCCGAGGTTGGAGTACTCATAGCGGGTGCCAGGCGGACTGCTGAGGGTGAAACCGTCTGCGCAGAGTGCGTCAAAGGCGGCCGACGGCATCGATTCTTGCCGATCAGCCCATGCATTGTCGGTCGCCAACCCTGCCGACATGCTGAGCAAAGCGCCGACAGTCGGCGTTGACACACGGGCCGCGTTCGGCAGTTCAAAGGTGCCGATATCCAGGTAGTCGGTGATGGGGTCGTCGAGCCTCAAGGCATTGGCATCGCGGAGTTGCAGGACCGCGGCGGCCGTAAAGCTCTTGGTGCACGATGCGATTCGATAGGCGGTGTCGAACGTCGGTGCTCGACCATCGGTGCTCGCAGTTCCGAAGCAACCGCCGAAGGCCAGGCCTCCGGCGGTGAAGACGGTGTAGACCGAAGACGGCACCACGGCGGTTGCCACACGCTGCCTGACGAGTTCGGCTACCGCGGGTTGTGCATCGGCGAACATCTGAGCACCGACTAACGCTGGGCTTCGGCGGGAAGGAACTCCGCAGGCAACCCCTGGAACGTCACCGGCCTGAGGAAACGCATGATGGCGTCTGGGCCCACGGACGTGAACAGCGGGTTGGACGTGGCCGGGAATGGGCCACCATGGTGTTGGCCTTCGGCGACGGCAACGCCAGTCGGCCAACCGTTGAAAACCACGCGACCAGATCGTCGTGCCGCTTCAGCAAGCACGCGACTTTGCAGCTCCGAGGTCGTCCCGCCGTGGACGCAACTGACCAGGCAACCCTGCAGCTGGCTGCACAACGCTTCTAGTTGGTCAGCGTTGTCATACTCCACCAGCAGGCCGGCAGGTCCGAAGTACTCGTGATGGATCAGTTCGCGATGCTGTAGCGCCGTATCCGCGCTGAGCCCGAAAACGACTGGCAGTACGTGAAATCCGGCGTCCGGGACGGTTTGCGTCGACGCGTGCACGGTCAGTCCCGGCGTGGTGCGCAGTTGTTCGATCGCAGCGTTGTAGGCGGCCTGGATGCCGTGATGCAGCAAGACCGCGGCGGGACGTGTGGCGATTTGTTCGGCAATCGCCGTGCGCAAGTTCGCCTCACGTGGGGCGATCAGCAACCCAGGGTTAGTACAGAATTGACCGCCGCCGAGAGTCAGCGAATCCAGATAGTCCCTGACGAACTGATTCTGATCGCTGACCGCACCGGGAAGCACGATCACCGGATTGACGCTGCCGTATTCACCGTAGAACGGGATAGGTTCGGCCCGGCTACCGGCCAGATCAGCCAGAGCGCGTCCGCCGGCGAAGGACCCGGTGAACGCAGCGGCGCGGATAACGGGATCAGTGACCAACCGAACGCCTTCCTCCATGCCCGACACCAATGCGAACACGCCGGGGTCGACACCTGCGGCCGATATCGCATCCTCCACGAGGCGCGCGGTGCGCAGCGACAGCTCCGGATGAGCCGGGTGCGCTTTGACCACGACCGGACAACCCGCCGCCAACGCAGACGCAGTGTCTCCGCCGGCCACGCTGAAAGCGAACGGGAAGTTACTGGCGGCATAGACGGCGACCGGCCCCAAGGGGAGGAGGCAACGTTGCAATGCACCGGTCGCGGCGCCCTCCTGCGGTACCGCCACACCGGCGCCGATCAGATGTGCGCCCGCAGCGATGACGTCGGCGAACATCCGCAACTGAGCGGTAGTCCTGGCGAGTTCACCGGTGAGACGGGTGATGCCGAGCCCGGTCTCGGCATTGGCGACGGCGATGAGGTCGGCGCCAGCGCCCTCAAGAGCCTCTCCGATGGCGTATAACACTGCGGCCCGTCCGCGGCCGGACATGGCGGCCCAGCCGGGGGCCGCCTGGGCTGTCCTGGACATGATGTCAACGTGTTCACGATCCGAGGTGTCCTTGAAGCTGACGGTTCGCGCAACGCCAGAGCGAGGGTCAACCGAGATCGACGTCATCGAGTGTGGCCTTTCATGGCGAGGGTGGTTGTAGGTGGCGAGGTTCGGTACTAGCCGAAGAAGCGACGGGGCACTTGGCCGCGTCCGGCGCTGTGCCAGGCAAGCACGTGACCTGCCAGAGGTTCTTCTTTCGCGACGCTCACCGGAGCGAGCGCTGAGGTGACGTAGAGGGTGTCGAGTTGAGGTCCGCCGAAGCCAGGACAGGTCGGATGACTCACGGGTGTCGGCACGACGGCCTTCAATGTCCCGTCCGGTGCATAACGGCGTACTTGGGCCCCGGCCCACACAGCAACCCATACGTCACCGCCGGCATCGACGGTGAGCCCGTCGAGGTATCCCAAAGCCGCATCGATACGGGCGAATTCGCTGCGGTGCCCAAGTCGGCCGGTGTGAGCGTCGTACTCAAAGCTGTGCACCACCGGCTCACCGGAGTCGACGAAATACATGCGGTGCCCCTCTGGTGACCAGTCAATGCCGTTGGCCTCAGTGAGGTTACCGAGCAGAAGGCGAGCCCTACCGTCCGGTTCGATGCAGTACAACTCGCCGATCCCGTCGACGTCCCCGCCGGTGGTTCCGACCAACAGCCGCCCAGCTGGATCGCACGAGCCGTCGTTGAATCGGACCGCGCCGGTATCGATGGGAACCTCGGCTGGGACCCGGTCCGCACGGCCGTCACTGTCGATCAGCACGATGTGGGCTCCTGTGGCGATCGCCAGACCGCCGTTGGCGCGCAGCACGGTCACGCCGATGGGCTTCCCTTCGGGTTCTGACCACACGACGGTGTCGCTGTCCGAATCGCTGGCGTGCACCACACCGGCAGCACAATCGGTCCAGATCAACCGATTCAGGCGGACATCCCAGATCGGATGCTCACCCAGTTGCGCGGCCGCAGGAATTGCGACCTGCCAAGGATGGTGCTTCGCCGGGTCCCGGCAGGACGCGTTCATCGCACTGGGATTCCAAGATCCGGCGCTGAGCCGTTCGTTTGCGTGAAGCCGCCGCCACAGCGTTCGACCCACTCCAAGGCGATACTGGCGCGCCGTACCTTCTCCCGGGCGATCACCGCTGCCTGGTCGACCAAGTGCAAACCACTGGGATAAAGGCCGGCAGAGTTGCGGAGCCCGAACTTGGCATACAGCGGTCTGCTGATCCGGATCAGGTCGGCCAGTTGCTCCCCTCGCACGACGCCACCCATCGAGTCAGGCGACTCGACGTAGAGATCAAGGGGTGCCGAAGTGACAGCCCGCATCTCGGCGAGCTCATGAATCGACACGTCGGTCGGCAGATTCACGGTGGTGGCTCCGAGGCGCTGCACGACTGCCAGCGATGCCGGGTTCGAAGGCGCGCACAGCACCGACCCCTTCCACACCACCTCGGCGGGGATCTTGCCCTGGCGTTGAGCGCTGACCAGAACGTCCAACAGACCAAGATCCGCGATCAAGAAACTGCGGATTCCGCAGTCGATTGAGCGGAATACGTCCTCGACGGCGTAGCGCAGTTGCCGGAGGCCACGCACTGAGCCGTGCAGAAACCCACCGTCGTCGGCGCGTGACATCGCAGCAATGCCCCACTCTTCCCGGGGTCCGGTGAACAAACAGACTTCGACCGCTCGATCGGCCCCTATTCGCGCCATTTCCAGCTGCTCGGCCAGGCTGACGGTCATCGCACCGCTGCCCTGAGAGACCCGGTTGATCGTGACGCCGCGGGTATCGGCCTCGTCAAGCGCAGCCGCGAGCACCAGAGGGCCCTCTACGGACGGAATCTCGATGCGGAAGTCCGCACCATCGATGAAGCGGCCTGAGCTCTCCGCCGGAACCGCTTCTCGGGGGAGCCCTGCCTCCGCCAGTACAGCGTCTGCAGGTAACGCACTTGGTCGGCTGGAAGCGTTGTCAACAGTCATGTCAGCCTTCTTGGTGGACGGGATTGAGGTCTGACTCGCCGCGCAAACTGATGCCGCCGTCGACCGAGATCAGCTGGCCGGTGATCCAGGAAGCGTCCTCTGACAGCAGCATCCGCACGGCGGCGCCGATGTCGGAGGCGTAACCGATGCGACCCAACGGCGTACGCCGCACGATCTCTCGCATCTCGTCTTCGTCTTGCAGGGCTTCATGCGTCATCGGGGTATCCGTCTCGCCCGGAGCCACGATGTTCACTCGAATGTTGTGCTCTCCCAGCTCAGATGCTGCCGTTTTGCCCAGCATTGTCACTGCAGCCTTCGATGCACAGTACTGACTGATGCTGCGGCACGGCCAGAACGCGTTGTTGGATGCGATCAAGATTGCCGAGCCTCCGCCGCCGGCTGCGACACGGTTGCGTGCGAATGCTCGCAGCACCCGGACCGATCCCATCAGATTGATGTCCATGACGGTGTCCCAATCCTCGTCGGTCGAGTCGACAAGGTACTCGCCGGCGCAGATTCCGGCCGAGTTGACCAGAGCGGTCGCCTGCGGATGAGAGTTGACCCACGCATCCACCGCAGACGTATCTCGGACATCCACAACCGTTCCGGCACCGCCCAATTCAGACGCGACGCGCTCCACGGCCTTATCGCGGTCAGCTAACGCCACCCTCCAGCCGCCTTCGGCGAGAGCTTTCGCAGCCGCGAGGCCGATCCCCGACGCCGCTCCGGTCACCAACGCGAGTTGGTCTGTCATCCCTGTACTCCTTGCGCTCACCAACAGATAAACAGATACTATATGATGATGATAGTGAATGCCAGAGGTGCGTCGCGACGATATGGAGCCCGTCTTGAAACCTAATCGGATGGCGGTCAATGAGTTTGGGTCGCGGCAGCCAGACGAGGCCGCACTGCCGATCAAGGGATTGCCAGCGCGGCCCGCGGACCATCCCGGAGACGTAGATGCATTCTCTGCCGGTTTCATGTGGCCCGTTGCCGTTATCCACAGACCCGCCCTGCATAACAACGCCACATTGATGGCCGAAGTCTGCACTCGTTACGGCGTGGAGCACGCGCCCCACCTGAAGACCGCCATGTCTCCCCAGCTGGCCCAGCTGCAAGCAGACAGTGGCGCTTGGGGTTTCACCGTCGGATCGACGCATCAGGCACGGACCGCACGGACGTGGGGCTGCCAACGGATGGTCTTGGCCGCTGAGACCGTCGATGCACAGTTCCTGGGCTGGGTGCGTTCAGAACTCGACACCGACCCCCGCTTCGAGTTCTACCTTTTCGCCGACTCCGAGGTGGGTGTACGCGCGGCGGCGCAGCACCTGGCCGGAGCCGGAAGCCGCGCGGGACTGCTGATAGAGGTTGGTCATCCGGGCGGTCGAACCGGGGTCAGAAGTACCGACGCCGCAGTTGACCTTGCGCGAACCATCAAACACACCGGACTGTCGCTGGCCGGGGTGGCCGGATACGAAGGAACTGTTGGTGCCGAGCGCACCCCAGAAGTGACCGCCGCCATCCTGTCCTACGTTCAGCACATACGTCTCGTCGCAGAGACTCTCGCCCAGCACAACCTTCTCGATGACAGCCGCGGGGATTTCATCGTCAGTTGCGGAGGAAGCACGTTCTTCGATGTCGTCGCTGAGGAACTGGGCCAGCCATGGAGTCTGAGTCGGCCGGTCGCCGCCGTCCTACGCAGTGGCTGTTATCTCCTTCATGACCACGCTTTCTACGCGGCCGAAGCGCCCACGTTCAGCTGGGGCCGGCAGCTGCAGCCCGCCCTCGAGGTTTGGGCCCAGGTCATTTCCCGGCCCGAGGACCGTCTTGCCATCCTCAATGCGGGACGGCGCGACATCGGGTTCGACCTCGGCCTGCCGATGCCGCTGCGCATCATCGATCCAGCATCCGGCAACCAGCGTCCCACCACGGGCACCATCACCGAGCTCAACGACCAGCATGCCTACCTCGAACTCCCCGACGAGCATCGAGTTTCAGTGGGGAACGTTGTGGCCCTCGGACTTTCGCACCCGTGCACCACCATGGACAAATGGCGTGCGGTGCCGCTCCTCGACGAGGGGAACCGAGTGACCGGCTACGTACGCACGTACTTCTGACCAGAAGCAGCAATCAAAACATGAAAGGACTGTCCATGGACATCATCACCACGCAACGAGCACCCCGCCCCGCAGGGGCCTACGGTCAAGCGGTAGTCGCCAACGGATTCGTATTCACCGCCGGCATGGCGCCGGTCGACGCGGACACCGGCGACGTCATCGGAAATGGCATCGTCGAGCAAACCGAGCACACATTGAACAATCTTCGGGCAGTTCTCGAAGCAGCCGGGTCCAGCATCGATCGGGTCGTCAAAGTCACCGTGCATCTCGAAGACGTCGAGCGCGACTGGCCGGACTTCGACGCGGTTTTCGGCAAATTTTTCGGAGGTCATCGTCCGGCGCGGACCGCCGTCGGCTCCCGGCTGGGCGACATCCTCGTGGAAATCGATGCGATCGCGGTAGTGGCCGGCGACAACTAGACGAGGCCCCGGCAACCTCCAAGCGAATGCGTCAGCGTTGCCGGGGTTTCTTCGTCGTCGCGAGATCAGGCTGCCATCTCTTGTCCACCTCATCGAGTTGCTCGTCGCTGAGGGCTCGTCGCAGTGTCGTGCCCACAGACCAATCCAGATGACGGGCCATCTCTCGACGGGCAGCCTTGACATTCCGTTTGCGCAGAGCCGTTGCGATCGCCAGGTGTGCATCGTGCACATCGCGAACCTCGTCGACATCGAGCTGATCGACCGCCCACGTCGGCACCAGCTCGCGCCGGATGTCGGCCATCAACCGCGCAAGAACCAGATTGCCTGACCCCTCCGCGATGGCTCCGTGAAACGCGAGATCGTCGCTGACCCGACTTCGCACATCCAACGGCTCACCGTCGGTGGCCTCCGCCTCGTCATGCATGCGTTGCGCCAGCTCGACGATATGGTCCAGATGCTCGTCACTCGCGCGCGCCGCGCACATCTCCGTCGCCGCGATCTCCACCAATCGACGGACCTCGTACAGGTCGGCCGCCAAGGACCCGGCCAGCTGTTCACGCGAGATCGCGTGCTGAACCAGGTCCTCGAGGAACCGCCACTCTTTGGCGGCCGTGACTGTCGACTTACGCCCGTGCTTCACGTCGATCAATCCGGCTGCGGTCAACGCTTGGAGCACTTCGCGCCCAACGGTGCGCGACACCGCGAACTTCTGCGCAATCGCTTCTGCGGAAGGAACAACGTCTCCCTCGCGTAGACGACCGGACACGATGTCGCGCGCTAGCCGTCGGGCTACCCGCTCATGCAACCGCTCCTGCTCAATAACGTCATCGTTCCAGGAAATCGACATGGGCCCCTCCGCGCCCGGGCATCGTCGCCCAAGCGTCAGATAGTATGAGTATATGTTGTTCAGTGAGGATTATATCGGAACCACTTCGGCGTCAGGGTCAGACACCGCTCTGGTCACCGGTGCCGCCGGCGGCATAGGTGCCGCGATCGTGAACGAACTCAAGCGCAACGGGGCGCAGGTCGTTGGTGTAGACCGCGAGAACTCCGATTCAGGCACCGAAGACCATTTCATCGCTGCCGACCTCACCGAAGCCGATCCCAACGAACTCATCGACGCGGCCACGGCTGCCTGCGGAACGCCGCCCAGCGTTCTGGTCAACTGCGCCGGCGTCAACGTCGAAGCGCCCGCCGAAGACCTCCAAAGTGCTCAGCTCCAGCAGGTTCTCGCTGTCAACCTGATTGCACCCATTGAACTTTCACTTGCCGCAGGCCGCCGAATGCTCCAGCACGGATACGGTCGGATCGTCAACATCACATCGATCCACGGTCGCGCCGGCGCAATAGGTTGCCTACCCTACGACGCCTCAAAGGCCGCACTGGACAACGCTACTCGAACGCTCGCGACGGAGTGGTCCCGCCGGGGCGTCCTCGTCAATGCGCTTGCACCGGGATTCGTCCGCACCGCTATGTGTACCGATGAACGGCTTGCCCAGCCATGGTTCACCGAGGGCTATGTGGCCAGCGGGCGTCTGCCCCTCGGCCGCGCGGCGACCCCGGACGAAATCGCCAGACCTGTCGCTTGGCTGGCAAGCCGCGCGAACACCTACATCACGGGGCAGGTCATTTACGCCGACGGCGGGCTGTACGGCACCTTCTAGTGGTCGCCGCACCGTTCGGGAACGAACTGCCCACCGGGTAGTTGCGGATCAACGCAATTTCGTTGTGCGCAACTGGCGGCGAGACTTGATGGCCAGTTTGGCGTAGACATTGCTCAAGTGCCACTCGACCGTATGCGCGCTGATGAACAACTGCGATCCGATTTCGGAGTTTGTCAGTCCGGTCGCCGCCAACTCGGCGACTTGCGTCTCCTGGGGGGTCAACGCGGTTCCGGTGCGCAGGCGTTTGACGGTCTTCTCCCCCACGGCAAGCAGTTCGCGGCGGGCTCGATCGGCGAAGGCGTGCACCCCGTATTCGTTGAACATGTCATGAGCGAGGCGCAACTGTTCGCGAGCATCGTTGCGGCGATTCATCCGTCGAAGCCATTCACCGTAGAGCAGGTGCCCACGCGCCAGCTGTACCTTCACCGTGCTGTGACCCAAGTGACCGATTGCGGCGAGATAGAGCGATTCCGCGACATTGTCAGCGGCCAGCAACGCCGCACTGCGCGCAGCGATGCCCAGCCCCCACGGGGTCGATGCAGCACCGGTTCGAAGCTCTAGCCTGCTGAGCGCGTCGGCGGCCAAATCACGTCGGCCGGTGCGCACGGCGCACTCAACGAGTTCGCTGAGGTTCCAGCCGACAATCCCGAGATCGTCGTATTCACAGGCGGGTTGCAACGTCGCCAAGGCGACCTGGTACCGGCCCAGCCCGTTGTTGAGTACACCGACGGCATAGGCCGCCAACGCGATCACTCGGCTCTCGCCGCGCTGCATCCCATCGCGAAGCGCCGCCTCTGCCATCGCGGTCGTCTCACCTTCGTTGCCGGCCCACGCCGCCAACGTCAGCTTGTGGTAACGCAGCGGCGCATGCCCGATCGCCGCGGAGATGTCGTCGGCCTCGGCGATCAGCAGCCGCGCGGCCGCCAGGTCACCGGCCATTACGTGTGCCCCGGCTCGGCTGACCAGCGCTGTGGGAAGGATCTGCAGAGCAGCTGTCTCGGTTGCGAGACGCACCGCGACCGCCGAGAGCCGCTCCCACGCTTCGTCATCCCATGTCTCGTGAACGGAAACCTCCAGCGCCAATGGAAAAGCCTCCCACTGCCAGTTGCCGTCGGTGATGGAGGTGACGGCCGTACGCATCGCGGCGACCGCGGCCGCGGCGTCAGCTCCCACTCTGCGCGCCAGGCCTTCGGCGAGCAGGCCGATCGGCCGGCGTCCACCGCCATCGTCGCGGTGCTGCAATATGGCGGAGGCGATCTCGGTCAGCGCGGCGGGATCGCCGAGGCGTCCGATGTACATCAGTCCGCATATTGCCTCCAGGAACGCCTGATCGGCTTCGTCGGCATCCAGTGGCCTCAGTCGTGCCGCTGCCTCAGCCATTGTTGCGGCGTGCTCGGCCAGCGGGGGTCCCCCCGAGAGGTTGGCGCGTCGGCGGTGAAACGCCAATTGGGTCTCGAGATGCAGTCGTCGCGCGTCGTCGAGATCGTTGAGGGGCGACAGCGCCGCGGCCGTCACCAACTCGGTGGCGGCATCGAAGTCCGCGGCACGCCGTTTGGCGTGGGCTGCTTCCAATGCCCGCTGCCCGCGCCGAATCGGGTCCGGTGTCAGTTCGAAGGATCGAGTGAGAAACGCTGCGGCGGCCGCGATCCCGCCGCGTTGCTGTGCGCGGCCGGCGGCCCGTTCCAGTTCGGCGGCCACAGACTCGTCGGGGCCTGCCGCGGCGAATGCGCGATGCCATGCGCGGCGGTCGGGCTCTGTGTCCGGGTCGATGGTTCGTGCAAGGGCCGCGTGCACCCGATGGCGTTGGTCGGCATCGGCGTCGGCGTAGGCCACCGACCGCACCAGCGGATGACGAAACCGCACACGCGAGTCGATATCGATCAGGCCCGTCGAACACAAGGAGGTCAACGCCGATGCCGGAATACCGAGATACTCGGCCGCACGCGCAAGCAGCGCAGGATCGCCGATCGGGTCGGCGGCAGCCAGCGTCAGCAACAGCCGGGCATCATCGCACAGCATCGACATGCGCTGCAGGTAGCGAGATTCGATTCTCGCCCCCACCGGATGCGCGTCGGGCCTGTGGTATCCGCCCGCCAGATCGGCAGACCCCAGATCGCCCAGAAATTCCAGCAATGCCAGCGGATTGCCGCGGGTCTCGGCAACGATGCGGTCTCGCACTCTGGGGTCGATACGGCCCAGGACCGCACCGTCGAGGAGTTCACGCGCATCAGCGACCGCCAACCCTGATATCACCAGTTCTGGAAGGCCGCGCAGATCGGTGATCGTTTCGCGTAGGGCGAACACCACCATCACGCGTTCGGCCAGCAGACGTCGCGCCACGAAACTCAGCGTTTGCGCCGACACCTGGTCAAGCCACTGCGCGTCATCGACGACGCACATCACGGGCCGGGATTCCGAGGCCGTGGCGATCAGGTCCAGCACGGCCAAGCCGACCAGGAACCGATCCGGCGCCGGCCCCGAGGCTTGGCCGAACGCTGTGGCCAGCGCCTGGCGCTGCGGACCCGGCAGTGCCTCGATTCCCTCGGTCAACAGTGGAGCGATGAGGCGATGCACACCGGCGTACGGCAATTCCATATCGGACTCCACGCCTGCGGTGCGCAGCACTTCGAACTCAGATGCGACAGTGTCTGCCAGGTGATCGATAAGTGCGGTCTTGCCGATGCCCGCCTCCCCGCGCAGCACCACCACGGCGCTGTGCTCGGCGCGGGTTGACTTCACGAGCTTGCCCAGGGCAGCCAATTCGGTGGCCCTGCCCCGCAGAACGGTCTTACTCACCGGGCGTCACCATCAGACGGCACTACCGCGGTCAGCCAGGAGCGCGGGCGACCTAGCGTGCACTGCGTAAGCATCCTTTCTCTCTGCGTCGGCTCACGCGCCCACCGCGCTCGGCAGAACCAGGTGACGCCTCCGTACTGCCACCAACCCTACGGTCATGTACATCATCGCGGGCCCGTGCCGCGCACGTGCCGGTGCGTTGACTAATACCGCAGAAGCCTAGGGGGTTGTCCGCAAAAACCCGGGGGTTTCCGGGGGGCGCAGGCGGCACCCGAGGTGGCAGCGTCGAAGTGGTGAGCGCCCGCCGCGTACTCACTGGTGTGGAGGAAGAACGGCACCCACCGGGGGAACCTCACGTCACTTTCGGAATGACCAACAGCAGGGAGACCATCGCATGACCCACGACGATGTTGTCACCAAACTCGCCAGCGCCATGAAGGTGATCCAAAGCGTCAGCCCACCGGCGTTTCCCCCCAACGCCGAGGTGATGACAGCGGTGATCGAATGGCCAGCAGGAAGTCCGGGAGCCCCACCGCACCGCCACCCCGGTGGCCCCGCCTTCGGTTACGTCCTCGAAGGCGAAATGCTGTTCGAACTCGAAGGCGAAGCGCCCCGGGTGGTCTCGGCCGGAGAAGCGTTCTGGGAGCCTGGCGGCGACGTCATCCACTACTCCGACGCCAATAACCGCAACGACCGTCCGTTGCGATTCCTGGTGAACATGGTGTGTTCTCCCGGCGTCGAGATGTTCGTGCTGTGCGACGACGCCGAACTCGAAGCGCGCAAGGACCGACGGGTAGCACCTCATGAGTGATGCCGCCACCGCACCCGACAGAGTGCCCTCCAACGGCCGCATCGCTCTGATCACCGGCGCCAGTCGCGGCATCGGAGCCGCCACCGCAGTGTTGTTGGGCCAACGCGGCTATCGGGTCGCCGTGCATCACGACCACAATCCTGCCGAGGCCCACCACATAGCCACCCGCATCACCGATCACGGCGGCGACGCCCTGGTCGTGCGGGCTGATCTCACTGACACCGAAGACGTCGCCGAGATGGTCGACACCGTCACCCAGCACTGGGGACCCGTCGAGGTGCTCATACATGCCGGACAGCGACCGCACGTGCGCACCTCGTTCGCCGACCTGCGGCTCGACCGACTCGAAGATGGTATCGCTCAGGAACTTCGGGCAGCGTTCCCGGTCACTATGGCAGTCACTCCTGCAATGATCGCCCACAACTACGGCCGCCTGGTCTACCTCAGCAGCGTGTATTCCCGCCATCCACAGGACGAGCGGATCGTCGAAGGTACCGCCAAAGCCGCACTCGATCAGTTCGTGCGCTATCTCGCGCAGGAACTGGCCGTGTACGGCATTCCCGCCAACCTCGTCGCACCGGCCAACGTCGCCGGCGTCGATGCACGCAGCGCGGGATGGACCGACGACGAACTCTGGGTCCTTGGGACGGCCAACACCCCGGCCCGCTTGGTCCTGCCCGGTGATGTCGCCCGCACGATCGCGTTCTTCGCGAGCGAGGACTGTGTTACCACCACCGGTCACTACGCGCCGGTCAACACCGGCTTGGCCGTGCACTGAGATCCACCTGCGCTGTCTGGCAGCCAGACTGGATGATTCACCCGCTATCTACATGAAAGGCAACGGCAACCATGACCGAATCGACGAAAAAGATCACCATCATCGGGGCCACAGGCCTGATCGGACGCCAGCTGGTCCCGCTGCTCAACCACGCCGGTCATGACGTCACCGAGGCCTCCCGCGCATCGGGCACCGACCTGCTGACCGGTGAGGGCCTCGACGCCGCACTGGCTGACGCCGACGTCGTGATCGACGTGATCAACTCCGCGACCCCCGAGGATTCCTCCGAGGCGTTTTTCAAGCAGACCTCGGCTAACCTTGCGACCGCGGCCGCCAAGGCCGGGGTCGGTCACTACGTCGTACTGTCGATCGTCGGCGCTGATGTGATGGCAGCCCACGCCGGTTACATGCGCGGCAAGCTGGCCCAGGAGAGCGCCGCCGCCAACTCGGGAGTCCCCTGGACCGTGGTACGCGCCACCCAGTTTCACGAACTGGCAGAATCCATCACCGACTCCTTGATAACCGGTGACCAGGTACGCGCCCCCGAAGCGCTCATTCAAACCATCGACTCCGGGGAAGTCACTGCGATACTGGCCCGCATCGCCACCGGTTCGCCGTTCAACGCCATCCACAATGTCGGCGGCCCGCAGAAGATGTCCTTCGCCGACATGGCACGCACCGTTCTGGTGCACCAGAGCCGCGCACTCGATGTCCTCGATGACCCCACAGCGACGTACTACGGCCTGCCGGTCGACAACACGACACTCGTCACCGACGACGAAGCAGAACTGGGCACCACCCGTCTGGCCGACTGGCTGGCGCGCCGGTGACCGGGTACCCACCCTTCACACCATGACCGCCGTGCCCCGAAGCAATCAGGTGCGTCCCTAAGCGCACGACGATCTCACGCGACACCTCACCGTCGGGAACACCAACAGTGCCGACCTGCACCGGAATCACCGACTCCGGTGCGGCCCCACACCCGCGAAACCACATGCGACCGAAAGGGCCTGTCGTCAAGCAGGGGTCTGCTGCACGCATTGGTGGATTCTGACCTGTCTCAAATCGCGGTGTTGTAGTCCCATCCCGGACGCACCTCTCGCCTCCACCGCTTCGACGTGCATAAGAATCTCTAATCGATGTGAAGACTCATTAGCTGTACTTGATGGCAGCACGTCCCTACCGTCGAACCCGTGAACTCCCCGTTGCTGCTCGGCTTCCTGACCTCCATGGCGCTCATCGCCGCGATCGGCGCGCAGAACGCGTTCGTCCTGCGGCAGGGTATCCGTCGTGAGCATGTGCTGCCGGTGATCGCGGTGTGCACGGTGTCGGATCTGCTGCTGATCACGGCCGGCATCGCCGGGGTCGGCGCGGTGATCACCGCGCATCCCGACGCGGTGACGGTCGCGAAGATCGGCGGCGCGGCGTTCCTCATCGGCTACGGGGTGCTCGCGGCACGTCGCGCGTTCCGCCCCTCGACACTCAACCCCTCAGAACGCACGCCCGCGCGCCTCGCCGAGGTGCTCGTCACGTGCTTGGCGTTGACCTGGCTGAACCCGCATGTGTATCTCGACACCGTGGTGCTGTTGGGCACGCTGGCCAACGAACAACGCGAGCGGCGTTGGCTTTTCGGCGCGGGTGCGGTCGCAGCGAGCGCCGTATGGTTTCTGAGCCTCGGCCTCGGCGCGAAGCGGTTGGCCGGACTGTTCGCCACACCGATGACCTGGCGCATCCTCGACGGCGTGATCGCGGTGACGATGATCGCGCTCGGGCTGGGGATGGCGCTTTCGTAGACGGTCGCAGACGACGCACTTACTTCACGTGCGGGTCGAGCAGTTCGGCCCAGGCGTTGGTGAGTTTGTCGAATTCGTCTTGGCAGCCGTCCGCGCGCGCCTGGGGCAACAACCCCTGTGCGACGATGTCGGTGTTGGCGTCGGGATCAGATCCGTAGATCCAGCATTCGAAGTTGTAGGCGCGCGCCCCGTCCAGGGTGTGTACGTCGGCGAATGACGACTCGTCGGGTGCGCCCTGCTGGGCATAGATCCGGTATTCGCGGGCCTGGTCTTTCGCCGCCTGGACGTAGTCGGGGTCGATGTTTCCGTCGTCGTCGGGTCCGAGCAGGATCGACGCGGCCAGTTGATCGGCGACGTCTTCTTCTCGGCCGGTGGCCGGCAGTTGGTAGATGTCGATGGCCATGTGCCCGAGCTCGTGGAAGAACGAGGCGATCACGACACGGCGTGCCGCGCCCTCAGGATCGGGGTCGCCGGCCTCGCCGAAGATCTCCAGGCTTTCGTTGACGTCCTCGTAGCACATGGTCATCGTCTGGTCGTCCGGGCTCCAGTAGTCGTTTGCCTCGTCGCACTGCGCCCCGACCAGCGGGATGTCGTAGGGCAACTTGTAGGTGGCGGTGACGTCGTCGGCGAGTTGTTCCAGCACCCGGGTCTTCTGCATCAGGTCGCGACCCCTTTGCGCCTCGGGAGTGGTGGCGTCCTCGTACTGCACCACCATGGTGCCCATATCCGAATCCGCCGCCGCGACAATGGTTTCAGGTTCGCCCGAGCCGGCCTCGATCCCGTCGGCGGGCGGCTGATCGTCCTGGGCGGCGCATCCGGCGGCGAGCAGAGCGATCACGGCGAGGGCCGAAGCGAATGTTCTGGGCACGGAGCATCCTTTTCGGTCGCATTGACGGTGCCGTCACGGTAGCCGATGACGCCATTGGCGGTTGGCACTATGGACAAAGGCCTTGATCCACCGGACTGGCGGTTTGTCGTAGGGTCGTGTACGTGGTCAATTTCGCCTATGTCATCGCCGGATCTGAAGCGACCGGCGGCGCCGGCATCCAAGCCGACCTGCGCACCTTCCAACAGCTCGGCGCCTACGGCGTAGGCACCCTCACCTGCATCGTGTCGTTCGATCCCAAGGCCAATTGGTCGCATCGGTTCGTGCCCGTCGAGGCGCAGGTCGTCGCCGACCAGATCGAGGCCGCGACCTCGGCATATGACCTGGACACGGTCAAGATCGGCATGCTGGGAACCCCGGCCACCATCGACGTCGTCGCCGACGGGCTACGCCAGCAGCAGTGGCGGCACATCGTGGTCGACCCCGTGCTGATCTGCAAAGGCCAGGAACCCGGGGCCGCGCTGGACACCGACACCGCGCTGCGCCGCCAGATCCTGCCGCTGGCAACCGTCACCACACCCAACCTCTTCGAGGCGCGGACCCTCTCCGGGATGGAGGAGATCTCCACGGTCGACGACCTCATCGAAGCCGCTCGCCGCATCGCCGAACTCGGACCCCGTTACGTCGTGGTGAAAGGTGGCGTCGAGTTTCCGGGCGACGACGCGGTCGACGTGCTCTTCGACGGCGACGACGCCGAGGTGCTGCGCGCCCCCAAGGTGGGCGATGCCCGTGTCGCCGGTGCGGGATGCACGCTGGCGGCAGCGATCACCGCCGAACTCGCCAACGGCTCCGAGGTGCCCGAGGCGGTGCGCCGGGCCAAAGAGTTCACCACCGCGGGCATCGTTGCCCGGGTCGGCGGTAATGCGCCGTTCGATGCGGTGTGGCAGGGCGGTCAGTAAGCAGCTCGCGGCTAGCGCCACACATGGCCGGCGGGCGTGTATTCGCCTCGGCCGGAGGTGATTTCATCGATCGCGGCGATCAACGGCTCAGTGTCGACAGCGATGAGCGTGATGACGGCGCGTTCGCCGTATTCCACGTCGGTCACCTCGAAGGCGCGCCGCCGCAGTTCCGCCTCGATCCAGCCGGCGTCGGCATGATCGGCCGCCAACCGGAGCACCTCCCACCGGCGACGTGGCTTCAGCTCGGCGCCGTCGATGGCCGTGGCGACCGTACCGCCGTACGCCCGCACCAGCCCACCGGCGCCGAGCTTGACGCCGCCGTAGTGCCGCGACACGACAGCCGCAACGTTGACGAGGTCGCGCGCCTTGAGGACGTTGAGAATGGGGACGCCGGCCGTTCCTCCCGGTTCGCCGTCGTCGCTGGAACGTTCGACACGTGATTCGTCGTGACCGATCACGTAGGCAAAGCAGTGGTGACCGGCGCCGCGTTCGAGTTCACGCGCGCTGCGGATCAATTCGGCAGCCTCGCTCTCGGAGTCCGCACGGCACAGCCGGGCGACGAAGCGCGAATTCTTGATGATCGCCTCGGCGTACGGCTGAGCCCCGGGCTCCAAGGTGTCCGCCACAGCGGAATTCTAGGAGCCAGAAGGGGGGATTCGGCTCTAGGCCCGAGGAGGCCATGAGGCATGCTGACCAGGTGAGCCCCATCTTCCAGCGTCGACGGCCTCCTGACCCGGTTCGGTCGGAGGACGCGCCGGAATGGTTCACCGCAGCGCTGGAGCACAAACCGGAACACTCGACGATCGAGTTCGAGGGCTGCCGCATACATTTGCGTACCTGGGGAGATCCGGACAAGCCTCCGCTGGTGTTCGTCCACGGCGGCGCGGCCCACTCCGGATGGTGGGATCACATCGCCCCGTTCTTCACCCAGACCCATCGCGTCATCGCTCCTGATGTCAGCGGCCACGGTGACAGCGGCACCCGCACCAGTTACACCCTGACCAAGTGGGCGCGGGAGGTGCTCGCCGTCGCCGCGGCGGCGGGTCCGGCGGCACGGCCGACGATCGTCGGCCACAGCATGGGCGGGTGGGTGACCGCCACCGCGGCCATGAAGTACGGCGCCGACATCGACAGCATCCTGATCATCGACTCCCCGCTGCGGGATCGGGCGCCGGAGGAAGGCCGTCTGCGGAACCGGCGCAGCGACCACCCGGGCTATCCGACCAAAGAGGAGATCGTCGCCCGGTTCCGCGCGGTGCCCACGCAGGAGGTGACACTGCCGTTCATCGACCGCCACATCGCGTCGGAATCGGTGCGGCAGACCGACACCGGATGGGTATGGAAGTTCGACCCGGCGATCTTCAGCGGCTCACTACGGGATCAGACGCCCGCCGAGCAGGAAATCCTGGAGAACACGTTCGCCCAGATTCCTTGCCGCGTTGGCTATCTACGCTGCGAGCACGGTCTTGTACCGCCCGACATGGCCGAGCAGATCCGTTCGACGCTGCAGTTGCGCGGGCCGTTCATCGAGCTTGCCCAGGCCGGTCACCACCCGATGCTCGATCAACCGCTTCCGCTGGTCGCCGCCATCCGCACGCTCCTGGAGTTCTGGTCGATCACGTGAGCGGCTGAGGGTGCACCGCGCCGTGGCATCGATCACAACAGATGTCCATCCTCCGGTTGCACGGCTCAGGATGCGCAGGAATGTCGGTTCGGGCGTCTACCATTCCACCGGCACCCCCACCCCCACTTTTGGAGAGAACGAGCAGTGAGTTACACCGCCGCAGACATCACCGAGCTCGACGATGTCCAGCACACGCGGCTGCGGCCGGCGGTGAACCTGGGCCTCGACGTGCTCAACACCGCCTTGCGGGAGATCGTGGACAACGCGATCGAGGAAGTGGCCGACCCCAGCCACGGCGGGTCCACGGTCACGATCACCCTGCACGCCGACGGATCGGTCAGCGTCGCCGACGACGGCCGTGGCCTGCCCGTCGACACCGACCCCAGCACCGGTAAGAACGGCATCGTCAAAACGCTCGGCACGGCCCGCGCCGGCGGGAAGTTCTCCGCACACACCGACGCCACCAGCACCGGCGCCGGCCTCAACGGCATCGGTGCCGCGGCGGCCGTCTTCATCTCCGCACGTACCGACGTCACGGTGCACCGCGACGGCAAGACCTACGTGCAGAGCTTCGGGCGCGGCTACCCCGGTGTGTTCGATGGCAAGGAGTTCGATCCCGAGGCACCATTCACCCGCAACGACACCCAGAAGTTGCGTGGATCGGGCAACCGCAAACCCGACCTGCACGGCACCACGGTGCGCATCCTGTTCGACCCCGCGATCGCGCCGGATTCCAGCCTGGACATCGGCGAGGTGCTGCTGCGGGCGCACGCCGCGGCGCGGATGTCGCCCGGCGTGCACCTGGTCGTCGTCGACGAGGGCTGGCCCGGTGACGAGATCCCACAGGCCGTCCTCGACCCGTTCAGCGGACCGTGGGGAACCGAAACCCTGCTGGACCTCATGTGCACCGCGGCCGGGACGCCCCTGCCCGAGGTCCGCGCCGTCGTGGAGGGCCGCGGCGAGTACACCACCGGCCGCGGGCCGACCCCGTTCCGCTGGTCGCTGACCGCGGGTCCGGCCGAACCGGCGACGGTCGCGGCGTTCTGCAACACCGTGCGCACCCCCGGCGGCGGCTCACACCTGACCGCCGCGATCAAGGGACTCTCCGAGGCTCTGGCCGACCGCGCCTCACGGATGCGTGACCTCGGCCTGGCCAAGAACGAAGAAGGCCCCGAGCCACAGGATTTCGCGGCCGTCACCGCGCTGGCCGTCGACACCCGCGCACCTGACGTGGCATGGGACTCGCAGGCCAAGACCGCGGTGTCGTCACGCTCGCTCAACCTGGCCATGGCGCCGGATGTGGCGCGCAGCGTGACCATCTGGGCGGCCAATCCGGCCAATGCCGACACCGTGGCGCTGTGGAGCAAGCTGGCGTTGGAATCGGCACGTGCCCGCCGCAGCGCCGAGGGAGCCAAGGCCCGCGCCCGCGCGGCATCGAAGGCCAAGGGCCTTGGCACGAACCTCTCGCTACCGCCGAAACTGCTCCCCAGCCGGGAATCTGGACGGGGCTCCGGCGCCGAACTGTTCCTCTGCGAGGGTGATTCGGCGCTGGGCACGATCAAGGCGGCACGGGACGCGACGTTTCAGGCCGCGTTCCCGTTGAAGGGCAAGCCCCCCAACGTCTACGGGTTCCCGTTGAACAAGGCGCGGGCCAAAGACGAGTTCGACGCCATCGAGCGCATCCTGGGCTGCGGAGTGCGGGACAACTGCGATCCGGAGTTGTGCCGGTACGACCGGATCCTGTTCGCCTCCGACGCCGACCCCGACGGCGGCAACATCAACTCGAGCCTGATCTCGATGTTCCTGGACTTCTACCGCCCGCTCGTCGAGGCCGGGATGGTCTACGTGACGATGCCGCCGCTGTTCGTGGTGAAGAACGGTGACGAGCGGATCTACTGCCAGGACGAGTCCGAACGTGACGCAGCCGTGGCCCAGTTGAAGGCCTCCTCCAAGAAGCGGGTTGAGGTGCAGCGCAACAAGGGCCTCGGCGAGATGGACGCCGACGACTTCTGGAACACGGTGCTGGATCCGCTGCGCCGCACGGTGATTCGGGTGCGTCTTGACGACAGCGAGAAGAAGCTGCACCACACGTTGTTCGGCGGACCACCGGAGGGCCGGCGCACGTGGATGGCCGATGTCGCCGCCCGTGTCGACACCTCCGCGCTGGACCTGACGTAGAGAACCTAGGTAGAACACTGTGACCGCCACCCTGGACGTTCCCGAACAGAACCCCGATCTGGTGCTCGACCAGAGCGCCGACGACTACTGGAACCACTATCAGCTGACCTTCGCGCTCTACAGCGTCAGCGACCGCGCCATCCCGTCGGCGTACGACGGGCTCAAGCCGGGCCAGCGCCGCCTGCTCTATCAGATGCACGACTCGAAACTGCTGCCCGGCAACAAGCCACAGAAGTCGTCGAAGGTGTGCTCGGCGGTCACCGGCAACCTCCACCCCCACGGTGGCGCGTCGATGTACGGTGCCGCCGCGCTGATGGCCGCGGACTTCCAGCGCGTGAAAGTCATTGACGGACAGGGCGCTTTCCCCCGCATCCAGGGCGACATACCCGCCGCCGATCGCTATACCGAGATGCGGTTGTCGGCGCCGGGCGCCGCACTGACCGCCGAACTCAACGACCATGCGGTGCCGATGGTGCCGACATTCGACGGCGAATGGGTCGAACCGACCGTGCTGCCCGCGCAGTGGCCTGTGCTGCTGTGCAACGGCGCCGTCGGCATCGCCGAGGGGTGGGCGACCAAGGTGCCCGCGCACAACCCGCGCGAGGTGATGGCGGCGTGCCGAGCGCTGCTGAAAACCCCGAACATGACCGATGACCGGTTGCTCAAGCTCATTCCCGGACCGGACTGGGGCTCCGGTGCGAGTGTGGTCGGCACAGCGGGTCTGCGCGAGTACATCACCGCCGGCCGTGGGCATTTCACCGTGCGTGGCACGATCTCGGTCGAGGGCAAGAACTGCATCATCACCGAACTGCCACCCGGGGTTGCGAGCAATACTGTGCAGGACCGGATCCGGGCCCTCGTCGAGTCCGGTGAGATGTCGGGTGTGGCGGACATGTCCGACCTGACCGACCGCCGCAACGGGCTGCGCATCGTCGTCACCGCCAAGCGCGGATACAACGCCGAGCAGATCCGTGACCAACTCCTGGCCCTCACGCCGCTGGAGTCCACCTTCGCCGCGAGCCTGGTGGCCCTCGACGAGAACCGCGTGCCCCGCTGGTGGTCGGTGCGTGAACTGATCATGGCGTTCCTCCAGTTGCGCGATTCGGTGGTGCTGCACCGTAGCGAGTACCGGCTGGAGAAGGTCACCGCGCGCCGCCATCTGGTGGCCGGCTTGATGAAGATCCACCTGGACATCGACGCCGCGGTCGCGGTGATCCGCGGTTCCGAGACGGTCGACGAGGCACGGAAGGGACTGCAGGAGCGGTTCGAGATCGACGCCGAACAGGCGGATTACGTTCTGGGACTCCAACTCCGGCGGCTCACCAAACTCGATGTCATCGAACTGCAAGCCGAGGCGGAGAAGCTCGACGCCGAGTTCGCCGAGCTCACCGAACTGGTGACCGACCCAGAGGCCCGCCGCAAGGTGATCGACAAGGAACTCGTCGAGACCGCCAAGCTGTTCAAGGGCCCCGAGTACGACCGCCGCACCGTGCTGGACTTCGAGGCCACCCCCGTGTCCAGGGCAGACGAGGACGGCGCACGCGAGCGCAAGGTCAATGCGGCCTGGCGTCTCGATGACCGCGGTGTGTTCTCCGACAGCCACGGTGACCTGCTCACCTCTGGGCTGGGCTGGGCCGTATGGAACGACGGGCGCATCAAGTTCACCACCGGAAACGGCCTGCCGTTCAAGATCCGCGACATCCCGGTCGCGCCCGACATCACCGGTCTGCTGCAGTCCGGGGTGCTGCCCGAGGGCCATCACCTGGCACTGGTGACCCGACGCGGCAAGATTCTGCGCATCGACCCGGCAGCGGTGAACCCGCAAGGTGTGGCCGGCAACGGGGTGGCGGGGGTGAAGCTCGCCGGTGACGGCGATGAGGTGGTCGCCGCGCTGCCGGTGTCGTGCGCCAACGGTGAGGCCATTCTGTCGGTGGCCGAAAAGAGTTGGAAGGTGACCGAAGTCGCCGATATCCCGGTGAAGGGCCGCGGTGGCGCCGGCGTGGCGTTCCACCCGTTCGTCAAAGGCGAGGAGGCGCTGCTCGCGGCGTCGATCTCGAAGACCGGCTACGTGCGCGGCAAGAAGGCGGTGCGCGCCGAGAACCGCGCGAAGGCGTCGATCAAGGGATCCGGTGCCGACGTGACACCCGCCCCCGCGGAGTGATGCAAAGGCAGAAGGCCCCCGGGACTTGGAGCCCTGCGTCTATTCGTTCGGGGGATAGAACCCCAGGGAATGGGCAATGCCCGCGAGGAAAATGTCGCCCGACCAGGTCATCGGGCCGAGCGGCTTGCGGGTCGGCGATTGTGGTGCGCTTGACCTTCCCTCTGCGTGCTCCGTGCAGGCCGAGTTCGGCCATCAGCCGTTCGACGGTGCAGCGGGCCACCTCGACGCCCTCCTCACGGCGGCACTGAAGCCATACCTTGCGCGCTCCGTAGACCGCGTAGTTCTCGCGGTGCACACGGGCGATCTCAACTTTGAGCTCCTCATCGCGGACCTGGCGCTTGGAGGGCTGGCTGCGCCGGGCGCAGGCGTCGTAGTAGGTGGACGGCGCGATCTTGCAACCATGCGCGGACAGCACACGGCAGATCGGCTCGACGCCGTACTCCTGTTTGTGAGTGTCGCTGTAGTCGAGAATCACCGATTGCGGCGGTCGAGCTCCGCCGCGAAGAAGGTCGAGGCAGATTTCAGAATGTCGTTGGCGCGTTTTAGTTCTCGATTCTCCGCCCGCAACCGCCGCAGTTCCTCGGCCATGTCGCTGGTGACCCCAGGACGCACCCCGGAGTCGATCTGATCGCGACGCACCCAGCTCAACAGTGTCTGGGGCGTGCCAATGCCCAGCTTGGCCGCCACTGACTCGATCGCCGCCCACTCCGACGCGTACTGGTCACGGACCTCAGCCACCATCCGCACGGCAGGCTCACGCAACTCGGCCGGATACTTCCTCGAACCTGCCATGACTCCATCCTTCACAAGAGACGAAGTCTCCGGACTCACCGGGGTGATTCACCTCGGTCAGCTATGCCGTCGTAATTGATACTCGGATATGAGCGCAACTGAAGTGGCGAATCGAAGGCCATTACAGTTTGACCGAGGACATGCGAGTGATGAGTATGGGTCGCCGAGCCCCGCTAGTCGCGCTAGCGATACTAGCGCGATTAGCGTGGTCGCTGTAGGCTAGCCGTATGGAGAAGAAGGCGACGGTGACAAGCACCGAGGCGAAGAACCGCCTCAATGCCCTACTGGCTGACGTCGAGCGCACCGGCCAGTCGGTGACGATCACGAATCATGGCCGGCCGGTGGCCAAGCTCATCCCGGTGCAACCCGTGCCGCGCAAGTTCGGCCAGCTACCGAATCTCGTGGTGCCCAGCGATTTTGACGCACCGCTGCCGGAATCAGAACTCGCGCGCTGGGAAGACTCTGACTCGTGAACGTGCTCCTGGACACCCACACGCTTTTGTGGCTTGTCAGCACGCCGTCCGACGTAGACCCGTCGGCACTAGCCGTGTTGGCCGACCCGAACACCAACCTTTGGGTTACCGCGGCCTCCGCGTGGGAAATCGCCATCAAAACGCGACTCGGTCGCCTCGACGGCGAAGCACTCTTGGCGGCGTGGTCCGATGTCATTGCCGATATGAGCACGACCGAGTTGCCCATCGATTCGGCCGACGCCATCCTCGCCGGCCGCCTGCCGTGGGTCCACAAGGACCCGTTCGACCGGGTGATTGTGGCCCAGGCGCTCCGCCACAATCTCACCATCGCGACCCGCGATGCCAAGATCCTCGATGCCGCCATGACTCCCACCCTGCAAGCCTGATCCCCCTCCCCTGTCAGAAGATAACACTGACCGAACTGACCACTCGCGCCGAGATTTCGCCCACCCTCGGTATCGATCTGATGAGCTTCGATCACTGGCCATATCAGCGCGGCGCATCCCTCGTGCAGGGTCAGCCGATCATCAATAGCGCATTGGAACAGTTTGCGTTGAAACGATTAGCGATCGTGCACTACCACGACGCCGTGTTCTGACCCGGGCCCGCCCACGTGCCGGGTGTGAACCGGTTCGACAGTGCCACCGCCTCGCGGGCAAACCGTAGATGGCCTGCTACGGGGCCGGCATTCTGACTCAGCCCTATCTTGTCAGGTGGTGCGGGAACTGATCGCCTATAACACGTCTCAAACAGAGAAGTTCAACGAGAACCTCCTCAACCCGGAGTATCAGTCCACCGTGGCCGAGTACCAGCCGTGGGCCGATCGTCTGCACGAGTTCGCCTCCCAGATCAACGATCCCGCACTGAAGGAACGTGTTGACCGGTTCGCCGAGGGTGCCGATCGCATGGTCGATCTCGTTCGACAAGGCGAGAGCGGCCAGTTGACGCCGCAGGACCCGCTGGCGCCGCTGCCGACCGAGCCCTACCGCGAGGTGGTGGAGCCCATGTACGCCGAGCTGCAGGCGCTCGACACTGCCTGCCCGGCGGGATGACGCTGCCTGAAAAGAGTGCACGAGGTGGTGGTGCCAGTGCCGCATACTGAGCTGTATGGCGTTGATCGAGGCCTGTGCCAGTGTCGAGGCGGTCATCGAACGAGCCCGCTCGCTTTATGCAGATACACACTCCGCGACGCGCAGGTGGCACCGCACGGCGCCGCGCGATTGGATCAGATCGCCGCAACGACAAAGGCGATCACCGATCTCGCCGCGACTGGTGCACCCGGAGGCGCATTCCAACGGGTTGTTCTGCAGGCCTGATGATTCAGATCAAACGGGTTCAGCAGGTGGTGCGATCATCCGCTCAGCTCCCCTCTCGGCCGGCAGATGCGGACCGATCGCATGAGTGATGTGGCCCTGCTTGTCGTTTCGGTGGCCGTCGGGTCTCTGATCGCTGCGGCCGCGGTCTACGACTATCGGCGCCGCATAGCCACAGCGCGCAGGGTGTCGGTCCGATCCCATCTGATCAGTGCCGTCATGATGGTGCTGCTGTCGGCGGTCGTGGGTGTGTGGGCGATCATCGACGACAACCGCGCGTTCACCATCCCGTGCAGCGTCATCGTCGGCCTCGTCGGAGTGGCGCTGCTGGTCAGGCTCACACAAGACCGCATCAGATCGAAGTGCCGCGGGAAGCAAGGGTGACCAGGATGGCGGCCGCCGCAGCGCTCACCGCGGCGATCACCGCAACACTATTGGCGTCCAGCTGTGGCGTCCTCAACAAGTTCGACTTCGGCGGCCAGCTGGATCCGATCACCCCAGAACAGTCCAAAGCCCAAGTGCTCGACGCCGCACGCGACATCGTCAACACCACTCACCTCGACATCGTCAAAGCCGTGTTCTGGCGATCCTCATGCAACGACCAAGGCGACCAGCCCTACCGCAGCGAACTACTGATCTCGCGCCCGCTCAAAGAGTCCTTCGACGCCGCCGACGCCGACGACGCCACTCTCATCGACCAGTTGAAAACCCACGGATGGCACCCCGCGACGGACTTCCACACCCACGGCACCGCACTGACCAAAAACAACGTGGTCGCCGTCATCGGCCCGCAAAACGCGTCCACCCCCACCCGCGGCCTGCACCTGTACGGCGAATGCCGCGACTACAGCAGCGAGAAGAACCAGAACAGCATGGAAGACACCTTCCTCACCACACCGTAGAGAGCTGCCCGGTCGACGACGTAGATGCTGGCCGGGAGTGCCGTTCGCAATGCTTCGTGGCGCATAGTTGTTTCGCCTGGTGTGCACGAAGCGCCCTTGAGGCTTGCTCGCCCGGTTCGGGTGGTCTTACTTCTGCTTTCTTGCCTTGTCCAGCGCTGGCGGGCAGGTAGGCGTCGAGCGCGGCCGCGACCATCTCACTGCGGTTGGTTTCCCGCGCGCCCGGGCGCTGCGCTCGAATCTGCTTTGTCGACCAGTCTTGCAGTGTCTTCATCACCTTGAGCTCCGCCCTTGTGGACCGAATGTGAAGCGGCAGCGGCGTTTCGGATCGCGAGTTGCCCGGCGCGTCGCGCCACGGAAAGAGGTCGCCAGGGTGGGGCCTGGCCGGCGAGCAAGGATGAGGGCTGGCAGCTCGTGCGCATGCTTTTGCAGAGCGTTCAACACAACGGCAGTGTTCTATGTTCCTGCCAGCATTGCGTGCGGGGTGTTTCTACCGTTTGCCTTGCCGAAACGACTCTGGCGGCGCGCTATCGGTGTGTCGATGTTGCTGTGGGTAAGTGTCTCGGCTCTGTTGTTTCTGGCAATCGGCTTTATCTGGGTGGGCATGCATGCGACGAGCGCGACCGAGCGTGTGCACAGGCGCGATGTGTTCGACAGGGCAATCTCGCCGCGCGGATGGCATACCGGACAGACCGTTGAACCGCGGATCCATACCCCATGCGGCATAAAGTTTAGGCAGATTGCCCCCCCGCGCGTGGACGGCTCGACTGATGCAGTTGTGCAATCCGGATACTTCAGGAGGCGCGTTGACAAACCCCAACCTCACCTACTTATCTGACGAGTGGGTGCGCATGTCGAAGATGCTCCGCTGCCGCGAACGCACTTCTGTCATCTCGCAATCAGACGGTGCGGCAACCTTATTTATCGCCGATGACGAGTCCTTCCACCTTCGTCACGACGGGGACCAGTGGGTCGTCGATCGCACAGACGACCGCAATCGACGTCACAACAACACCGCGACCTTCTCCACTCACGAACTAGCCGAAAAGTACCTTCTTTGGAGGTGGGGTTCCACGGTCCGAGATGCCTATGGCGCCGAGAGTCTTGGGCCGCGACTATACAAAGCCGGCTACGCACGCGAAGTATCAGTCTCAGGAGCCGACAACAATCGGGACGTCGTTCTGCGATCAGCGTGTGGCACAGCCATATTGCCCGAACCCTACGCAACGATTTTCAGCCATTTGATGCTGAAGTCACGGGATCAAATTCACGAGATGCTTACCTTCGATCTCACCTTCTAGCCGCCCCGGCTCAAAGGGGTTTATGCCCCAGGTGACCCCTCGGCGTAGGGCGTGAGAAAGGACGGCGCAGTAGGTGCCATTGGCCGGGTCACGTCCTGCTGAATGCTACGCGCGCGCTCCGGCATATCGTGTCGGTCATTTCGGTCTGGCTAGCCCGACGATGCTGCTGCGGCACAGAGCGACCAGTGTGTGAGGGGTCGTCACGATCTGGTCGAGCCGATCACTGGCAGGGCACGGCGGGTCGAGCCGCAGCGGATCAGCGGTATGCGCGGGATCGATGAGGAGCATGGGGTTGTCGCGGCCTTCGCTGGTGACCAGCAGTCGCTCACCCACCCACAGGACGATGAAGCCGCTCAGGAACGACTCGTCGGGAGCGCTGAACGGGGTAAGCGACACCGGCGTGGACGTTTGTGTCCGGTAGTTGCGGATTTGCCATTGGTTGTCGCCAGTGAAAGCCAGCAGGTAGCCATCGCAGGCCGGCGAGACAGCCGCCTCGCCGGGAAACTCGTCGATGATGCGACCATCGGCGGCGTAGACGGCGATATTGTGGGTCCGGTCCAGTGGGCCGTCCCCGGATCGGAAAGTTTCTCCGACGTACACCTCGTCGCCCGGTCTCAGCGTGGATTCGCCCTCGACGTCGGTGATGTGCCCTGTGTGGGCGTTGGCCAAAGAGGAGCCGCTGCAGTTGTATTCGAGCATGCCGGGTAGACCGGCCCGCAGAGATGCCGCAGCGCAAATATCCTTGGTGCTCCACCGCAGCTTTCCGCTGGCCGGGCCGATCGAGTACAGGTGGGTTCGATCGAAGATCGAGTCTTCGTCGAAGACGACGATGCCGAGCGCATCGATGCCACCTGCGGCGTTGGTGGCCTCCCCGGAGAACTGGCGCCGCCACAGGACGTCGCCAGTGTCACCGTCGATTCCGATCAGCGCTTCGTGCCGGAGCACGGCGACGATTCGGTCGGGGTCGTCGGTGTTGCGACGTGCTATGAGGTGCCCGTCCCAGTATCCGAATTCTGGGATGTTCCAGCGCTTCTTGCCGGTAACACTGTCGTAGACGGTGAGTTCCTCGTTGGCATGGACCAGGACGTTGTCGCCTGCCGCAGCGATGTGCGCACGGTAATCACTTCGGGGCAGCGACACCGAGTACAGCTTTGATGGGGGTACATCGACAGACCCACCAGCGTTGGTGGTGGCGGCGCTATTGGCGATGTCGGGATACCAGACGCGCGATCGGTGATCATGGAGCACATACCCGGTCAACCCCGGCAATGCGATCAGCGTGATCACCAGTGCGACTGCGCCGGCTCGCCGACCCGGGACATCGCCGCACTTTCTCGCGGCGAGGACGAGGAACAACGACATCATCGCCGCCAGCATCGCGGCGGCTGCGAGCAGGGTGGCCCCAGTCGAATCGGAGAATCGCAACGCATCGCGCGACCGGTACACGCGATACACCGCCCACAATCCCCACGCCGCCACACACAGCGCGAAACAATGGATCAACCCGATGCCACCTCGGGGCGCACAGCGACCCAAAACGATCAGTGAAGCGGCAGCCACCACGATCAGTGCGCTGATCACCAGTCCTGTGACCGAGCGGGACAGAAAGTCCTACGGAGACTTGATGATCCATGTGGCGACGGCTGCAAGGACGGCCAGGCTGCCCGCGCCAGCCGCGCAACCGGCGCACGCACCGGTAACGACTGGTTTTACGCGCGCACGACGTGGCACCGCGGCGCTGCTCGAAGCCATGTTTGCCATGCTATGGCTGTCAGAGAGGCGACCGGTCACCAATTCAGCGGCTACCACAGCATGTCAACGTCAACAGGTGTTTACGACGGGTCAGGTCCGGTCGAACCGCACTGTGTTCGCGACAGCCGCCAGCCACGGTGGTTGACCACATCGTGACACCGGTACGCGGCGCCAAGGCTGTCCAGGTCACATCCACCGGATCATCGGCCCCAGAACCGAGCCGGGCACCGGTTGACCGACGAAAACGGCTTGCCGTGACAGTTGCGGGTAGTCCAGAGAACTCACCTGAAAGTCGTGCGGTGTGCGCTCGTGCGTGACCCACAACAGCTCGCCGGTTGTGGGTCAAGGCCCACGAGCGTGTGGCGGATCCGTACCACGCCCGCAGAACGGCGACGTTGTCCGGGCCGAAACCGTTCATCCCTAGCGCGCGCAAGCGTCCGAGCTTGGGCAGGGTGAACACCCATCGACGTTGACCGGTGGCACCGTCGTAGCCTTCGACCGTTTCGCTGCTCCTGACCAGAACAAAACCGGCACCACGTGCTCCGATGCCTGCCAGCTTGCCAACATGCCGCCAGCGCGGGGGCATGTTGGCCCCAAACCTCATTGGTGGTCACCTGCGCACATCGCGACGCCACTACAATGGGGCCAGTAACTGACGACAGCGACATTTGCGATCAACTGCTGAGGTAGGCCGATCATTATCAGTTCGTCATGGCCATCGATGACCAGCCAATTCGACCTCGCCGACCGCGTTTTCGGAGCCGATGGGCGCCGGCGCGTACTGGATTGGCTCGACGGCCAAGCCAGTTACATCGACAATGCCGACTTCACCCGATCGTTCGCTGGTCGCTTCCCTCTTCCTGGTGTGGCGGTAGACGAGTACTCCCATCGACATGTCCATTCACCACGCGGCGACCTCCTTGGCGGGATCCGGTTCTACAACCGAGACGTCGGCCGCCCCTTCGTCGAGGTCATCGCTCACAGCTTCGCAACCCTTAACGAGCTCCGCGACTGTGTCCGGAAAGAGTGGGCGTCGTTACGGCCGGGGTTCATGCGCCTGCGCACCGCACCCGAGGCACTGATCATCAACCCAAACACACGACTGCACAAGAGCATTCATATTGCGCGGTATGGCGATCTCCGCCCGCATGATGGTCTGGTCATGCTGGAGCCGTTCGACCAACTCGAACAAGCGATCGCGCTCGTAGAGCGCCGTTACCAGACGTTGCAGTGCGACCATCCAGACCTGGCGAAGATTCTCGCCCCGGCATCCCTCGACGAACTGCGTGAGTGGCACCACGGCGGTCAGTTGTATGCCGTTCGAGTGCATGACGAAACCGTCGGTGTGCTGGCGATCGTCCCGAGCAGCGTGGGGTGGATCGACGGCGACGAGGTCAGCGAGGAGGTGATCGTGGCGAACAAGAACGGACACGGGTACGCCACGGCCGCCCAGAGCGCCTGGGCCGCGCAGATCGCCACCGACCGAGATAGGTTGCTTATCGGCACCATTCATGGTGCGAATGTCGCGTCCCGCAAGACAGCGGAGGCCGTGGGGCGAGTCCGCGTCCTCGACGACTACGACATCGCGTTGTGACAATCGTCAGAGTCGACGGCTTTCAGACCATTCCGTTTGATAGCCCACACTGAACCCGATATCGTCCTGCCCTTTCCCGCTGAGCAATATGCAGGAATCGAATATGCAGGGTTGCCAGTAGTGAGTCGATTATTCACGTCGGATGCGAATACGTCACCTTCTGGGATCAGCCCTCCTCGAGGCTGTTTACGTTGCGGCCCGGCATTTTCAGGCAGCCAGGCGTCATCAGGCCCGGGGGCGATGAGCAACGATGTCGCCCTGCGTGGACGGTTCCATTCAGAACCTGCAGGTGTAGCCATGGAGGCCGCCGTCATCGACGCCATCCCTAGGCTTCCCCACCCATCACGTTCTCATTACTGAAGAATCCGGGACGATCAGATCCTGTCCTCCCGGTTTGGTACCCGGCTGTACGACACGCACGCTATGTGGTCGTACTGGCAGCACTCGATCAACAGAGCCGGACCGCATCGAACGGCTTCCTCGTTCTCACCACCATGCCGCCTGTGAGCAAACACACAAAGAACGCCCGGCATGCCCACTGACGCATCGCTGAGTTGGTAGCTGAATGCAGGTCAGAACCAGTTGAGGTAATTTGCCTGATCGGAAATCTATCTGGTGCACGCCCCGTCGCCACACCAGTCTTTTACCAGGTGATTGACGTTTGTCGATAGCGCTGATTACAGTCCCGTCCAGCAGACAGCGAGATAGCTGACTGGTTTCTAGTGAGATTGCTGAACGGGGTATCGCATGCGGGGGGACGGTAGCTGGATGCCGGGTGCAGGAAACTTCCTGCACGATGGTCGGCACAGTGTGTGGTTGGGGTGGCCGGCGCGTTGGCTGGCCGCGTTGTGCGCGGTGGCGCTCACTGTCGGCGGGCTGCACCTGATCGACCCGGCACCCTCGCCGTCGAGCGGGGTGGGGCAGGCGGCGCGAACGGTCTCGGCGGCGCAGGGGTTCGCCGACGCCGCGGTCGCCGCGTTCGCCGATTCGGCGGTGGGCTCGGACCCGACGCTGACCGCCCCGGCGCGCCGCGCCGGAATACCTGACCAACCGGTAGCCGGGCTGACCTCCCCGACTCCCGCCGGGCCGGTGCAGGTGGTGCTACCGGGCGGGCTCGGCAACGCCCAGCACACCGCAGGCGGGCAAGTCGTCTACCCGAACGCCGGGGCCGGGTTTGACATGCTGGCCGAAAACACGGGGAGCGGTACCCGCACCGTGGCCCGGATCAGCGACCCGGGCGGGCCGCGGATGGTCACCACGTTCGTGCGCACCCCGGCCGACACCGTCATGCTGGCCCACACCAACGGCTATCTGACCATCAACAAAGCCACTCCCACCGCCGAGACCATCGGCATGTTCTCCCCGGCCGAAACCCGCGACGCCACCGGCGCATTGGTGCCCAGCTCCTATGTCGTCAAACAACTCGCCCCGCAGCTGTATGTGCTCGCCGAAGTCATCGACCCCCAACCGCACACCACCTGGCCGGTCTACGCCGACCCACCCCTGCACCTGACCGGGCCCGGCGGGGTGCCGGTGGGCTTGTTCGATTCGTTCACCAACACCGTCAGCTCGGTGGCTGACACGGTCACCTCGGCCGCCTCCACGGCGATGTCGGCCACCGTGTCCGGCGCCAAGGCCGTGGGCGGGTTCGTCAAGGAAAATCCCCTGGAATCAGCCCTGCTCGTCGGTGGAGTCGCACTCGCGTTGACCGGGGTCGGCGGACCCGCCAGCGCAGCCATGATCGCCTCGGCCACCGTCAACATCTCCAGCGCCGCCGTGGATATCGCCGCAGCCGCCATGCCTGACAACCAAACCCTAGGAATCGCCTCGGCCGTGCTCGGCGCCGCCTCCGTCGTGACCCCGCAAGGCGCCGCCAAGAAGGCCGTCAAAGAAGGCGCCGAACTCGCCGCCGAACAGCTCACCAAGCATGCCGGCGACGTCATCGACGTCGCCAAAACCACCCCCACCCCACCAGCACAACTCGCTGAGGACGTCGCGGCCGCTGGCACCGCGAAAGCGCCCGTGCCCGGCGTGAGCACGCCCAAAGCTCCCAACGCGCCGCCCGGAAAGACTCCCAGGGACGTCCCTTCGGGCCACGAACTGAATTGTGGGTGCATCACCCAGCATCCGGCCGGGGTCTACGACGAAACCAAGATGGGCGGTCAAGGTCCCTTCGTCGATCACTACGAGGCTGCGATCCTCGACCAGCCCAGCCCTTTTACCATCGCCACGGACGCAGTGAGAGACGCTAATCGCAAAGAGGCCATGAAGGGCTTCCCGCTGCGATCAGGGTTCGCCCGCGATGAGAAGCCGTTGGCTATGAGCGCCGACCGCGGCAATGGCCGACCCAACGTGCGGTACCTGAATCCCAGGGCGTCCTCGATCGAGGGCAACATCTGGATGCACGTGCGAGAGAAATACCAGCTCAAGCCTGGCGATACAGTCGAAGTGGTGTTCCGGGACCGCGCCGGCCAGATCAGCTGCCGCAGCTGTGCACAACGCGACCTACTCAGACGGCAGCCGCAGCTGCGGCCGTCCAGCCCGGCCCAGCAGCGCGCTCTCGCCGCCGAACGGGTCAGCACAGTCACCAACCGTCAACGCCTCACCGCGGTGCAGAAGGCCGGGGTGCAAGCCACCCGCGAAAGCAACAACAATGGCAACGGCGACCACTCCGCGTCATCGAACAAGAACCGCGACCACAAGAAGCAGAACACCAAGAAGGACAAGAAGAGCAAAAAACACCACAAAAAACCCAAGTGACACTCAAACCAGCCGAGAGGACCAACCAGAATGGCGGGCAACGAACTACTCGCTCAAGCCACCGTCATCCCCGACTACCACCAGGTGCGTTTCGCCGCACTCGGCGCGAGAAGCGTTCCTGAACTCGATGACTACCCCGTGGAGTTCATAGCCGACGAATCCAGCATCCACGTGTTCACCTTCGCCGACGACCAAGACGAACACGGCGACCGCACTGTCGATGTCTATGTCTACCGCGGCACCGATACGACAGGCTTAGGTCGGCTCATCTTCGACGCACCTTTGGACTTTTCTCAACCCGAATGCACTTTCGGCAGTGGACTGTCAGCCGAGGATGACCGCCACCACGTTTCGCTGAGGCGCACGGGCTCCATCCCTATCCGCGTGCTCACACGAGAAACCCAACCCGGCAATGGAACCGACATCATCAACGTCCTCATCGACGACAGCTAAAACGCCACAGATCTTCCATATCGAGAAACTGTCTCGTTTCTGATACCACCTTGACGTGGTTGAAGGGATTGGAGACTTGATTGGGAGGGTGCTCCGCCACGCCGGTCTGCCTTCCCCTTGGTCGACGACATCCAACTTGAGCCGTATTTCAACTCGTCTATCAACGAAAACAACAGTGTCGCATTGCTGCCAGACGGTCTCCGCGGAAGAACGACCAGCATAACCGGCTCCGGTGAACACGAAACTCTACGGATCGGGCGCTACACACCCTTCGGCGTCTAGGTGCTAGGCGCCCTCTGTGGGTTCGTCCTCCCCGTGGCGTTGCTGGGCGTGGCGATCACAATCGCGATAGCCACCGTTTCCGCTGAGCAGGACCGCGCGGCAGATGACCCTCAACCCGCCTGAGAGGACCGACCACCATGGTGACAGCAGTATCAACCAGGAGTTCCAACAGCTACATCACAGGACGACCATGCTGAGTCTGCGCAGGCTGTGCCCGGTAGCGCTACGGTGGCAACGGTGGTGAACATGGCGGCACCCGACAACTGCCAGTGCATCATCTGCATCGACGAAGTTCGTCACGACGATGATCGGCAGATCGTGGCCAAGGTGACCGCGCGCGGTCACCACACCATCGGGATCATCCCGACGGCCCCCGGTGATCCCGCACCGTACGTGTTCACCGTCGGCGTGTGGCATTCACACCACCAGCCCGAACTCGCCCTCTACGGCGTCAACGATCTCGACACGATGACCGAGGCCCTCAATGCGGTCACCGGACAGATCGCGACGCTCGGCCGACCACTTCGACCGCATGACCAGTTCGCCGACGTGTTGTCCCTGCCGGGAGTCGACGAGTATCGGGTCAAAGTGCTGCCCGTCCATCCGAGTTGGTACGACAGCCAGTTCGGTACCGCGTTGTATTTCAACGCCGAGACGCCGGTGGAGTTCTATCAGGTGGTGTGGCCGGACGGCACCGGCCGGTTTCCCGGCGAGGCGGGCTTCGACGAGCACTTCTCCGACCGCCAGCCCCAGATGTGGCTTCCCGTAGCCGATCATCCACCCACTCAGTGGGTCCGCGACGATATGCGCACAGTGATCCCCACGAGGTTTCGCACAGAGATCTCGACCGCGCTGCGGGGATGGCAGACGTCGCCGGCCGACGGACGTGATTCGGCAGCAACCTCGTTGGAGGATGCGATCGTCTACACGATGCACTGGGTCTACCAGCAGGAGTCCCGATACAGGTACGCCGTGTTGCCCGAAGACCTGGTGTATGTCACTGCCAAGGCACTGGTGCAGTGGCAGGAGCGCACACACGGCAGCACCGAAGAACCCCAGTTCGCGGCGGAACTGGCGGCCGCCGCACAACGACTACTCGACTGGGACGACCTCACCGAGCGAATAGGGCACGCACACATGAAGACACGAGGCACCGGCGTATTCGACAATGACACCGCCGCGCTGTGGGTGCGGCGCTTCGATGACACGACTCCCGAGCACCGCCAGGCGTTGATCACCCAGACGTTCGCGCGCGTGAACAACGGAGTCACGGATATCACCGAATGCGACGCAGCCGTCGCCGCTGCCGCCGTGGTCGCCGCCACCCTGCCGGACGGCCCGACCCTTCAGAGTGACCTCGGCCCAGCCTCTCTCGATATGGGCGACGGCTTCGACGTCACCGAAGAGTTGCGCGCCCAGGCGGTCACGGCGTTGCGCAACGTACTCGCACCGCCCTCCGCATGGTCGCAGGTGTGGGTGGACTCCGACGTGGAACCGGCCGCACGCTGGACCCTCGCGCAGTTGATCACCGACCTCGCGCCCTACCGCGACTGGGCCCGGCATCGGCGGCTGGAGGACGCTGCCCCGGCTTATCTGCGCGACCCTGCACTGGCTCTCGAGTGCGTGCGCGGCGTGGTCGATTTCGCCGCGATCCAGGGATTCGTGATGAACCGAGAGGTGCATCAGCGCGACTGGGGCCGAACGCTCTACCAGGAGATCGCAGCCACCGACGGCAGTCGGCTGATCATATGGATGGGTGACGACATCATCGCCGCCGACGACGACGCCCCTGCGCCGGGGTTGCCGTTGTTCCAATCAGAGGTTCGGGTGCTCCCGCTGTCGTGGGCCTACGACGTCTCGACCGAAATCAACTATGGCACAGGAAAACTGGGAGAATGCGTACTCCACAGCGTCGAACTGACGGTGTCCGTGGGTGTCGCCGATTACTCCAAGAAGGTCGCCGGTAACAAGCGCACCAACATCTTCAGCCACGAGCTGTACTTCACCAAGTCGCTCTCCGACGGCGGACACGACCAAATGCTGCGCCTGATCGATTTCGGCCGTCTGCTGTCCAAACAGGTCCACCGGTGATCGCCCCAGATCTCTACGCGCTCCGGCCCGGAGTCGCACCACTGCACGAACGCGCCTGTCTGCTGTCGATACGTGAGGCCGGAACACTCACCGTGCCGTCGGGTCGGGTCGAGATCGCCGACCCGATCAACCTGGGACAAGGTTTCGTCGCCTCGGTACCAGCCGGCACCTGGCCCGTGCGTCTCACCATCGCCGACGTCTCCGAGCAACTCGACGGCAGTCACCTGCGCGTGGCGTACCTCAGCATCGTTTTCCACGACACGCCTGTCGCTTGCGTCGAAGATGTTGTTCCCGAGGGTAAACCCGCACCTGAACCGGGTTGCGCGTACTGCGTCCCTGTCGACTGCGCAACGGTTGGTCTGGCCGACGCCGACGCGGCGAAGCACATCGACGGGTTGGTCTACGAGGTGGCATCTTCGTGGTTCGACGAATATGTCTTCGCCGACCGGAATGCCCAATCGGCCGAGGAATTCGTTGCGCCGCAGAACGTTCCGATGCTGGATGCACAGCGTGGCGAAAACTACATCCTCTCACCGTCGGGCTGGGGCGACGGAAGCTACTTCGTCTACGCCACACGTGATGCACAGGGAACGCTGTGCGGAGTGCACGTCGATTTCGCCGTGGTTCACGACCCACACGCCGAATACAACTTTGACTAGTGTCAGCTCGTCCGCACGGCGCAGTTTGCGCACGATGTCTTCTGCGGAGCGCCGCCTCCGGACCAGCCATACGTTCATCGTCCCTTCTCGCCCGACACCGGGGCTACAGGACTCTAGAACTGGACCCATTCAGCGGGAACACGCCAAAGCCAATATTGGATGTGCCGTTGAGGTCCTTCGTGCCGATCCCCGGTATTTCAGACCTGATGACTGCTGACTCGCGAGAATGGTCACGGCGGCGAGATAGGAGTCCCTCGACACCTTCTCGCTAAGGAGTTCGCCTACTGCGGGGCGTAACCCAGCGCGGCCTTGGTCTCGAGGTAATCGTCGAAACCGAAGTGGCCCCACTCGCGGCCATTGCCGCTGCGCTTGTACCCGCCGAACGGCGCACCGATGTCGAAGGCATGGTTGATCGCGACGGCGCCGGCCCGGATGCGGCGGGCCACGATGCGTGCAGTTTCGAGGTCGGCGCCTGAGACGTAACCAGCGAGGCCGTACTCGGTGTCATTGGCGATCTCGACGGCCTGGTCGAGGTCGTCGTAGCCGAGGATGCACAGTACGGCGCCGAAGATCTCCTCGCGGGCGATCGTCATGTCGTTGGTGACGTCGGCGAACACGGTCGGCTTGACGTAGTAGCCGGTGTCGAGGCCGTCGGGACGGCCGGTGCCGCCGACGACGAGCGTCGCACCTTCATCGATGCCCTTCTGGATGAGGCCCGAAATCTTGTCGAACTGCGCCCTCGACGCCACCGGGCCGATCGCGGTCTTGTCGGCCGGATCGCCCACCTTCACCGCGGCGGCGGTCTCGCGGGCGACCGCGATCGCCTCCTCCATCCGGGAATTCGGCACCAGCATCCTCGACGGGGCGTTGCAACTCTGCCCGCTGTTCATCATCATCACCGACACCCCGGCCGCGACGCTCTTGGCGAAGTCGGCGTCGTCGAGCACGATGTTGGGGCTCTTGCCGCCCAGTTCCTGCGTGACGCGCTTGACCGTGGGGGCCGCGTTCCTGGCCACGTCGATGCCGGCGCGGGTGGAGCCGGTGAAGGACACCATGTCGATGTCGGGATGGCTCGACAGGCCGGTTCCCACCCCGGGGCCGTCACCGTAGACGAGGTTGTACACACCCGCGGGAACGCCTGCGGCGTGGACGATCTCGGTGAAGATCTGCGCCGAGAACGGGGCGACCTCCGACGGCTTGAGCACCATGGTGCAGCCGGTGGCCAGTGCCGGGAACACCTTGCACGCGATCTGGTTGATGGGCCAGTTCCACGGCGTGATGAGGCCGCAGACACCGATCGGTTCCTTGACCACCAGGGTGGAGCCGTATTGCTCCTCGAACTGGAACTTCTTGAGCGCCTCGATCGCGGTGCCCAGGTGGCCCTGGCCCATCCGCACCTGAGGCCCCGCGGCGAGAGACGCCGGCGCACCCATCTCCTCGCTGACCGCGTCGGCCAGGTCGGCGGCGCGCTTCTGATACTCGCCCAGGATCGCGCCCAGCACCGCGAGGCGCTCGTCACGGGTGGTCTGCGACCACGTGGCGAACGCCCTGCGTGCCGCTTCGACTGCCGCGTCGACATCTGCTCCAGCGCCGATCGCGATTCGCCCGGTGACCTGTTCGGTGGTCGGGTTCTCGACGTCGAGAGTCCGCGGCTCGATCGGATCCACCCACCGTCCGTCGATGTAGAACTTCAGGTATTCGCGCATGGGCCCACCCTTCCTCAGCGAGGACGCTCTCGGGTGATTATGCCGATCGCCGCGTGCGCGCGGGCGCCCCTCACACCTGCGCGGCATCCCCTGGGTTCGGGGGCGTGGATTCGGCCGAGGACGGCCCGACCTCGACGATGGCCGAGACCGATTCGTCGATGATCGCCCGCATGGCCCGCTCGGCTTGTCCCGCCTCGCCCATTCTGATGGCACGGGCGACCTCGTCGTGCAGCGCGATCGCGTCGATGTTCGGTTTCTCCGGCATCATGCCGTGGTGGGTGCGGCCGGCGAGCACCTCGGCGACCGCACCGTTGAGGGCCCGGAACATCTCGTTGCCGCTGGCTTCGAGCAAAGTCCGGTGAAACAGCTTGTCCGCCTCCAGGTAAGCCCCGAGATCGCCGTCGCGTCCGTGCATCACCATGTCCGACACCGCCGCCGCCATGATCCGGCATTGGTGCGGACTCGCCCGCCGGGCGGCCAATGCGGCTGCGGCCGGCTCGAATCCCAGTCGCAGTTCCGAGAGCGACACGAGTTGTGCCGTGCGGTCGCCGGCTTCCAACCGCCAGCGGATCAGCACCGGGTCGAAGACGTTCCACTTCTCGGGTTCCTGCACCGTGATCCCCACCCGGCGGCGGGACTCGATCATGCCCATGGACTCCAGCACGCGCACGGCCTCGCGAGCGACGCTGCGGGACACACCGTGCTCAGCGCTCACGCCATCGAGGGTCAGCACGTGTCCTGGCAGATAGCGGCCCGACACGATGCCGGTCCCCAGCGCAGTGACGAGATTCCCGTGGAGTGCGCCAGCAATCGGACGATCGAGCATCAATTGATGATGCCAGAGAGCGTTCAGCGCCGAAAAGAGCTACTCATTAAGAAATGGGTATTGCAATCGTATGATGATTGAGGCACGCTTTGTGACGTTCCGCACATCGACAGGTAGAAGAGGGTATGGCTACGCCGATCGTCGTCATGGGGGTTTCGGGTTCGGGAAAATCGACTGTGGGTGCGGCACTGGCGCAGCGACTGCGTGTGCCTTTCGCCGACGCCGATGACTTCCACCCGCCGGCCAACATCGAGAAGATGTCGGCCGGCCATGCGCTCGACGACGACGACCGGCGGCCCTGGCTCGAATCGATCGGCACATGGCTGGCCGAGCATCCGGACGGCGGTGTGATGAGCTGCTCGGCTCTCAAACGCGCCTACCGGGATCAACTGCGGCGGCACTGCCCGGACATCGAGTTCCTCCACCTGGAGGGCTCGATGGAGACCATCGGCCGCAGACAGGCGAGCAGGCCGGGTCACTTCATGCCTGCGTCGCTCCTGGAATCCCAGTTCAAGACGCTCGAGCCCCTTGAGGCCGACGAGCGTGGAATCGCGATCGACGTCGACCAGTCCATCGACGACATCATCGAAAACTACGTCAGCACAAGAGAATCCCACACACCAGAGGAGGACCGGTGAACCAAGGCATGGAGTTCGGCGTGTTGAGGGGGCGTCGTGGAGGCCATTGAGCCGGCATACGGCACCACAACCCTTCTGCTGATCGCGGCGGCCGCCGTCGCGGTGCTGCTGTTCCTGATCATCAAGGTGAAGCTGCACGCGTTCCTCGCACTGGTGCTGGTGAGCCTGCTGACCGCGCTGGCCGCAGGCATCCCCGTCGCCGATGTTCCCAGCGCACTGTCGTTCGGCTTCTCCAACACGCTCGGCTCGGTCGCCCTGCTTGTCGGCTTCGGTGTCATGATCGGCCGGCTACTCGAGATCACCGGCGGCGCACAGGTTCTCGCCGACACCCTGATCGGCAGGTTCGGTGAGAAGCGGGCGCCGTTCGCGCTCGGCGTGGCCGCGTTGCTGTTCGGTTTCCCGATCTTCTTCGACGCCGGTCTGGTCGTCTTCCTGCCGATCATCATGACCGTGGCACGCCGGTTCGGCGGATCGATGCTGCTGTACGCGTTCCCTGCGGCCGGTGCGTTCGCGGCGATGCATGCCCTGGTTCCACCGCATCCCGGTCCCGTAGCGGCGGCCGAACTGCTCGGCGCCAACATCGGTCTCACCCTGATCGTCGGGGTCCCGGTGGCGGTGGTGTCCTGGTACGTCGGCGCTTTTCTGGTATCCCAGGTGATCGGCCGACGCATCCACGTCGACATTCCCACGTCGCTGTTCGGTGAGATCAACGGCGGTCGCAACTTCGATACCGACCCCGACACAGGCACCGACGGTGGTGCGGGCGGTACCTCGGCCAGCGCCACCCGCACCGCACCGGCCTTCCTGACGGTGCTCGGCGTGCTGCTGCTGCCCTTCGTGTTGATCTCGTTCAACACCGTGCTCGACACGCTCCAGACCGCAGGTGTGATCGCAGAAGACGCCACGTGGGCGGAGTACCTCAAACTCATCGGCACGACTTCCATCGCCCTGCTGATCACTGTCGTCGTGGCCACCCTGGCCCTGGGTCTGCGCGGCAGGTCGATGGCAACTGTCACCGACATCCTCGACGACGCACTCGGCCCAATCTGCGCGATCATCCTGATCACCGGTGCGGGCGGCATGTTCGGCGGTGTGCTGCGACTGAGTGGCATCGGCGATGCCCTCAGCGGTTCACTGTCGGACCTCGGTATCTCGTTGATCCTGCAGGCGTTCCTCATCTCCACGCTGCTGCGCGTCGCGCAAGGTTCGGCCACCGTCGCATTGACCACCACCGCGGGTCTGCTGGCCGCGGCGGTTGCCTCGGCCGGCCTGAGCAACCTGCAGCTCACCGCGTTGGTGATGGCGATCGCGGCAGGTGCCACGGTGCTCTCACACGTCAACGACTCGGGCTTCTGGTTGGTCAGCCGGTTCTTCGGCATGGACGTCAAGACCACGCTGAAGACCTGGACCTTGCTGGAAACCACCCTGGGACTGAGCGCGTTTGTGATCAGCCTGCTGTTGTGGGCCGTGGCGTGACGTTGACTTGACCAGTTTGGCGCTCCGCCAAAGCGGCTATCGACTGGAACATGTCCGACAACAACGTCAGCGCGTGCATAGGCGACGTGGCCCCCGGTGACGTCATCACTCTCGGCACCGGGGAACCCGTCTGCAAAGTGGTGCACCGGGAGGAAATCGAGTCAGGTCTCCTGATCACCTTCGAAGGCGACGACGGCGAGACGTTCCAGCGTGAGCTACCCGCCGACACACCCGTCACGCGGACCCTGGAGTCCAAGTGGGAGTCGTCGCAGAGCCCGACCCCGCACACGGGCCAATAGCGGTCAAGGGTCGTGTGCGCGTGGCGCGATCACCGCACGGTGACCCGGTACACCGCACCCTGGTGTCGACGGCTGGTAGGCGCGGCCTCCCTCCAGAGAGGCAGCCCGTCGTACCCGTCGGGAGTCGTCGGCTCTGACCATCTGTTGTATCCGGCACCAACGCCGCTCAGATGAAAAGAGCCGACATGCCATTGTTGAAATTCACCGTCCAGCACGGGCGGACGCCTCAGCAGATACGCCAACTGCTCGACAGCGCCCACGCCGCCGTCGTCGAGGCGTTCGCGATTCCCGTCCGGGACCGCTACCAGATCGTCAACGTGCGCGAACCGGGTCAGGTGATCGCCATGGACACCGGGCTGGGCATCGATCGATCCGAGCGTCTGGTGATCATCGAGATCGTCAGCCGCAGGCGCACCGTCGCTCAGAAGCAGCGTCTCTACGGACTTCTCGCCGAATACCTGCAGCGCGACTGCGGACTCGACCCCGATGACCTGATCGTGTCGATCACCGAGAACGAGGATTCCGACTGGTCGTTCGGCCGAGGCCGCGCGCAGTTCCTCACCGGCGAGCTGGTCTGACGGCCGGTCGTCCGGCGCTCGATAAGGAGACGTCGATGATAACCACTCGACTCACATCCCGATTTTCACTATCCGTTCCGATCCTGCTGGCGCCGATGTCCACCTTCGCCGACGCTCGGCTGGCCACGGCGGTGACGCGCGCAGGAGGGCTCGGGGTGCTCGGTGCCGGCTACGACGACGCCGACTGGTTGAACGCGCAGTTCGACGCCGCCGACGGCACCCGCATCGGCATCGGCTTCATCGGATGGAGACTCACCGCGCAACCTCGCCTGCTCGACGTTGCACTCGACCGGAAACCGGCTGTGGTGGTGTACTCGTTCGCCGACCCGACGCCCTTCGCACAGCGGATCCACGACGCGCAGGTGCCGCTCCTGGTGCAGGTCGGAAACCTCGAAGAAGCACGCCGTGCAATCGATCTCGGCGCACAGGGCATCATCGCGCAAGGCGGTGAGGCCGGTGGCCACGGCCGAGACGAACGATCCACCTTCACGCTGGTGCCCGAGGTGGCCGACCTGGCCGGTGCCCGTGCCCCCGACACCCTGGTGCTGGCCGCGGGTGGGGTGACCGACGGGCGCGGCCTGGCCGCGGCGCTCTCGTTGGGCGCCGACGGCGCGATGATCGGTTCACGATTGTGGGCCACAAAGGAATCACCCGCGAAACCCCGGGCACATGCCCTCGCGTTGGCCGCCGAGTCCGATGACACCGTGCGCTCCAGCGTCTTCGACATCGTCCGCGGCTACTCGTGGCCGGACGGATATGGCGGTCGCACACTTCGCAACACGTTCGTCGACCACTGGCGCACACGGGAGGACGCGCTGCGCGCCGGTGTCGAAGAGGCTGCGGCCGCGTACCGAACCGCCTCGGCTGCCGAGGATTTCAGCATCGCCGACATCCACATCGGCGAGGGCGTCGGCCTCATCCGGGACGTACCGGGCACCGCGGAGGTTCTCGACCGCATGGCGCGGGAAGCCACCTCCGTGCTGGGCCGGCTGGCCGCGGCCAGCACGCCGCAAGGAACCCGAATACTCACTGCCGGTTCACTGTGAGTTTCCTGAAAGTTGTTCTGCGCGCGACCGATACCGACTCACAGATGTTTCCTTCGCGCAAACTGTCGTGAGACCACCCACACCTGGAATAGGGCATCGACCGCGACTCGTTTCATCGCCAGTGCATGAACTGAACTCGACATCCGACATCGGGCGCTTCTGATATGCGCCAAGGCCCGCTCGCCGGACGGTATCCCGCGGTCGCCACCATGGTGACCCTCGCGCTGATCCCCTACCTCGCGTTGTCCGCCGCGATCGACCCCTTGGTCCCGATCATCTGCGAACAGCTGAACATGTCGCCACAGGCGATGAGTCTTGGATCGGGGTTGGGCAACGCCGCCTACGCGGTGGGGACCGTCCTGGCCGTCCAGTTCGCACAGCACCTCCCGCAGCGCCGCATGATGATCGCCTATGCGGTGCTGCTCGTCATCGGCTCGGTGATCGCCGCGTCGGCACCCAACGGAACCGTGTTCATCACGGGCCACGTGCTGCAGGGACTGTCGACCAGCATGCTGTTGATCGCTGCCGCGCCGCCACTGACGATCGGCTTCCCGCGTGAGAAGCTGCGCCACACCGCCGTCATCATGAACATGTGCGTGTTCGGAGCGGTGGCACTCGGCCCGTTCGTCGGAGGCGCGCAAGCCGAAGCGCACGCGTGGCGGCCGCTGTTCTGGATCATCGCTGCCATCGCGCTGGCGGCCTTGATCATGGCGGCGTTGACGTTCGAGGATGCCCCGCCCGCGGATCGCACCGCACCGCGTGACGTCAAGGCGATCGGCCTGGCGGCCGTCGGGTGCGCCGCGGCGTTCATCGGTGCCGCACAGCTCACGAGCCACGGATTCGGCGACGCCGCCGTCACCGTGCCCATGCTGGGTGGCCTGCTGCTGATCGTGGCCCTGATCGTCTACCAGTTCCGCGCACCCCGACCACTGCTCACCATCCGTACGATGCTCACCAGTTCGATACCGGTCGCCGGTGTCGGTGTGGCGCTGTTCGCCGCGGCAGCGTCGGTGGCCGCGACCGCGTTGACCGCCAAGGTCTTCCTGGAGAGCTTCAACCCAGTTCATGTCGGGTTGCTGTACCTGCCCGAACTCGGCGGCGCGGTCGTCATGGCATTCGTGTTCGGGTACGTCATCTCACGGCGCGCGATGCACTACCTTCCGCTCGTAGGCATGGCGCTGCTCGCCGCGGGGATCGTTGCGTTCCGGTTCGCGCTGCCTGCCAACCAGCCGCTGGCCCTGATCGGTTCGGCCCTCACCGGTCTGGCCCTCGGCGCCACCGTGGCTCCGGCCTTGTTCGTCGCGGGTTTCTCGTTGCAGTCCAACAGTTTGCAACGCGTCTTTGCGATCATCGAACTGCTGCGCGCGGTGGCGGCGTTCATGGTCGCACCGATCTTCGCGCACTTCGCGGTCACGGCCACCGGCGGGCTGGTCGAAGGCACCGGTGATGCGCTGTGGATCAGTCTGGGGCTTGCCATCGGTGGCGCGGTCTTCGGAGTGGGGGTCTACCTGCTCAGTGGGGCGCGGCCGCAGGCCCCCGACATCGACCTGTTCCTCGACGGCGACCACCCTGCGTGGTCCTCACCGCCGTTGCTCGCGCGCCTGCGCACCGGACTGCCCGGGCCGCATGTCCCGCCCGTCACGACACCTCCGCTTCGCGACATCCAGCCGCTGCCACAGCAGACCGGTCCCGTGCTGATCGCCTACGACGGGTCAGAACGCGCGGCGAGCGCGATCGATCTCGCGGCAACGCAGCTCGCGGGACAGCGCGACGCCCTCGTCGTCTGCGTCTGGCAACCCGCCGATGTCGGGTTCACGCCGGTCGGAACCGAACCGTTCGACGCCGATCAGGCGAGCGAGGTGCGGCACGCCGCCGAGCGCACGGCAGCGCGGGGCGCGGCACTCGCACGGGCGGCCGGTTTCACGGCGCGAAGTGTCGCGGTCGAGGCCGCACCGACGTGGCAGGGCATCGTCGAGACCGCCGAAAAGCACTGCGCCAGCATGATCGTCATCGGCCCGCACCGGCGCAGCGGCCTCCTCGGGCATCTTCAGGGCAGCGTCACGACTGCGGTCGTCGCACACGCCACCACAGCGGTGCTGGTGGTACCCGAGGCAGCTGCGACCGTCGTGCCCGATTCGCTCAGGAGCCTCGCCGCTCCCCACTGAGTGATCAGCGTGTCCGAGCGTGTGATCGACGTGTCGACGTGGTGCCCGCGTGCTCGCGCAGGTTGTCGCGTAACTTAGCGATGCCCTTCTGCATGGCCCGCATCTCCTCGACGCTCAATCCGGTGGCGGCCCCGAGTTCCATCTCGTAGGACTGCTCGCGCAGTTCGCGACCGGCCTCGGTCAGACTGACGACCACCTGACGTTCGTCGTCGGGATCGCGGCGCCTGGTCACGTAGCCGAGCTCCTCGAGCTTCTTGAGAATCGGGGTCAGCGTGTTCGATTCCAGGAACAGCTTCTCGCCGAGACCGCTGACTGTCTGATGATCTGCGTCGTAGAGCGCCACGATCGCGATGTACTGCGTGTAGGTGATCCCGCGCCGGTCCAACAGCGGCTTGTACGCCTTACCGAACGCGAGGTTGGCCGAGTAGATCGAGAAGCACAGGAAGTCGGCCAGTTGTGGGCGTGCGGTGGTCATGAACTCAGTGTACCCGAATTAAATCGGATCCGATTCAATCGGATGGGATTGACAGGGCGCGGCCCGATGTTACAGTCTGACGTATCCGATTAAATCGGATCCGAGTTTTAGAGACAGGAGACGGCGATGAGAACTTCCACCGGCAATTCCACCGACAACGTGATCTACACGGCCAAGACCCACACCACCGGTGGGCGGCAGGGCGAGTCCTACAGCTCTGATGGCAACCTCGACATCCAGCTGACCCCGCCGGGCGCGAACGGCTCCGGCACCAACCCCGAGCAGCTGTTCGCCGCAGGCTGGTCGGCCTGCTTCCTCAGCGCGATGGGCCTGACCGCGTCCAAGCACAACGTGAAGCTGCCCGCCGACACCGCGGTCGACACCGAGGTCGATCTGATCAACGCCGATGGCGCGTTCTCGCTGCGTGCGCGCCTCAACGTCACCATCCCGGGTGTCGACCGCGCGACGGCGCAGGCCATCGTCGACGACGCCCACCAGGTGTGCCCCTACTCCAAGGCCACCCGCGGCAACATCGACGTCGCGGTGACGGTGGCCTGACACGGCACCCACACAACGCATCGAGCGGCCACGTGATCACACCGTGGCCGCTCGATCGCGTTCGGCGGCTACTCCTTCATGTCCAGCACCGGCGTCGGTCGCCGGAACCCACGGGTGATCCCGGCCAGCCATACGAAACCGACCGCCAGCCAGCACAATCCGATGATGAGTGCCAGGCCGTCGAGGCTGAACCACAGCCATACGGTCAACGCGAAGCCGATCAGCGGCAGCACCAGGCTGCCGATCACCTGCGCGCCCTCACGCTCATGGTGGTCGACGAAGTAGTGCTTGATCACCGAGAGGTTGACGACCGAGAATGCCACCAGCGCACCGAAACTGATCAGCGACGCCAGGATCCCCAGATCGATCACGACGGCCAGCAACGACACCACCGACACCGCAAGGATCGCGTACACCGGGGTGGAGAACCTCGGTGAGACGTGGCCGAAGAACGGGCGCGGCAGCACCCCGTCGCGACCCATTGCGTACAGGATCCGGGCCACCGACGCCTGCGAGGTGATCGCCGACCCGGTGGCGCCGGCCACGTAGGCGGCGGTGAAGAACACCTGCAGGAAGTTCCCACCGGCGGTCATCATCACATCCAGCGACCCGGAGTCGACATCGGAGAAGGCGTTCGACGGGAACACCACCTGCCCCACGTACGACAGCACGACGAAGATCAGCCCCGAAACCAACGTGGCGATCATGATCGCCTGCGGGACCGTACGTTTCGGTTCCTTCGCCTCTTCGGACAAGGTGGACACCGCGTCGAAGCCGAGGAACGACAGGCACAGGATGGCCGCACCGGCCAGCACAGGGCTGAACCCGGTCGCGCTGCCGTCACCGGTGAACGGTGCCGCCAGATCCACGGTGCCGTAGCTGAATACCTTCGAGGTGGCCAGCACCAGGAACGTGACGATGAAGATCGCCTGCACCGCGATGATCACGAAATTCGCGCGCGCCACCGACACGATGCCGACGATGTTGAGCACCGTGACGATCGCGATCGCGATGAGCACGAACACCCACGCCGGCACTGCCGGAATCGCCGCCGACAGATAGAGGCCGATCACCAGGTAGTTGATCATCGGAAGGAACAAGTAGTCGAGCAGTAGCGACCACCCGGCGAGGAACCCGACCGGTGCACCGAAAGACTTCTGGGTATAGGTGTATGCCGACCCGGCGACCGGATAGGCCACCGACATACGGGCGTACGACCGGGCGGTGAACACCATCGCGGCCAGCGTCACGAGGTAGGCCAGCGGAAGCCGGCCTCCCGAGGTCTGGGTGACGATGCCGTAGGTGGTGAACACCGTCAGTGGCACCATGTACACCAGACCGAAGAGCACCAGGGACGGAAGCCCCAGTGCTCGCTTCAGATGACCTTCTGTCACCTCCGCGGTATCCGACATCTGCGCTCCTCTCAATCCGCAGCCGTGTACACCGGCGTGCCCTGCAGGTAGGTGGCACGTACGCCGACCGCAGGAAGCTCCAGCGGTGGGACGGTCCGGGGGTCACGATCCAACCACACCAGATCTGCACTGGCGCCGGGGGCGATTCGGCCCCACGTCTTCTCCGCGAACGCCTGGTAGGCGACCGCACCGGTGTACGCCGACAACGCCGCTTCCAACGGCAGGATCTCGTGCGGCGTCCACCCGCCGGCCGGTTCCCCGTCGGCCGTGCGCCGCGACACCGCGACGGCGATGCCGTCCAGCGGTGCGCCCGAGGACACCGGCCAGTCGGAGCCGAAGGCCAGCGCCGCGCCGGAGTTCTCCAGGCTGCGCATGCGGTACTGCTTGTCGGCGCGTTCGGCACCCAGCCGCGGGATGGTCAGCACGGTCATCAACGCGTCCATCTGTGCCCACAGCGGCTGCATGTTCGGGATTACGCCGAGTTCGGCGAACCTGCCGAGATCGGCGTCGTCGACCAGTTGAGCGTGAGCGATGACCGGTCTGCGGTCGCGCGGACCGTTCTGCTGTACAACGTATTCGATGGCATCGAGGGCCTGGCGCACCGCGGCGTCGCCGATCGCGTGGATGTGGATCTGCAGGCCGAGATCGTCGACCTGCCGGGCGGCCCGCGCGAGTGCGTCGCCCTCCCACAGCTGCATGCCGTGCGAGTGCAGGCCCGAGCAGTACGGCGCGAGCAGGGCACCCGTCTCGTTCTCCACGACGCCGTCGGCGAAGAACTTGACGGTCTGCGCGGTCAGCAGGTCGGATCCCGCCGCCCGGACGCGGTCCCGCGCGGCTGCATAATCCCTCACCTGCGAGTCGAAATGGCGCGGATCGGCGTAGAACGCCAGGTTGAACCGCATCCGCAGCGCACCCTGCTGTGCCGCGGCCACGTAGGTGTCGACGTCGGCCGGTTCGACCCACGCGTCCTGCACCCACGTGACACCGCGGGCCAGGTAGTAGTCGGCGGCGGTGGCCAGCGCACCGACCCGCACGGACTCGTCACGGGCGGGCATCACGGCGGCGACCAGATCGGTTGCTCCCCATTCACGCAACGTGCCAAGGGGGGAACCGTCCGGACGGCGTGGGATCTCCCCCATCACCGGTTCCGGCGTGTCCGCGGTGATCCCGGCCCGGTCGAGCGCCGCCGAATTCACCCAGAACGTGTGGTAATCCCACGCGCGCAACACCACCGGGCGATCCGGTACGGCGGCGTCGAGCCAACGTGCGTCGAACAGGCCGTCAGGCGCCAGGCTGCCGTCGTAGGACGCGCCGAGGATCCATTCCTGCTCGGGATGGGCGTCGGCGTATTCCTTGACCGCTGCGACGATCTCGTCGACCGACGTGCCCTTGCGCACAGCGGGTCCCGCAGATTCGAGCCCACCGTAGAGCGGATGGGCATGTCCGTCGCCGAACGACGGCATCAGGAACCCGCCCTCCAGATCCACCTCGAGGTCGGCGGATACGGCTCTCGCCTCGTCGCCGACGGCCTGGATCACGCCGTCCGATATCAGCACAGCGTCGGTCGTCGCGTCGGAGCCCCCGTGGGGACTCCAGATCACGCCGTTGAGGAAAAGGGTGCGTGAATCCACCGACGACGCAATACGCTCGGTCATGAGTCCTTCCCGTAGGGTGCTGGTTGCTGTTGGGTGATGCAGTGGATTCCGCCGCCACGGGCGAACAACGGGCGTGCGTCGACGGTCACCACCTCGCGGCCCGGGTACTGCTCGGAGAGAATGGCCGCCGCGTCGGCGTCGCGCGGATCGTCGAATTCGCAGGCGATCACGCCGCCGTTGACGACGAGATGATTGATGTAGCTGTAGTCGACATGGCCTTCGACGTCGGTGAGGGTGTCCGGGGCCGGCATCTCCACGATCTCGAACTGGCCGGCTTCCTCGATCGCTGCACGAATCTCCTTGCACACCAGGCTGTCCGGATGAGACTCGGCACGCTGGGTGTGCAGCAGCAGTCGCCCGGGAGCGGGGATGGCCGCGACGATGTCGACGTGGCCGCGTGTGCCGAAACGCCGGCTGTCGCGGGTCAGCCCACGGGGCAGCCAGACGAAGTCGGTGCCGCCGATGGTGCGTGCCAATTCTGCCTCGACCTGCTCCTTGGTGAGACCGGGATTGCGGCCGGGGTCGAGTTGTACGGTCTCGGTGAGCAGCACGGTGCCGTTTCCGTCGACCTGAATTCCACCGCCCTCGTTGACAAGTGACGACCTCACGACGGGCACGCCTGCGAGTTCGGCTACCGTCGCGCCGATCTCGGCGTCGCGGTCCCACCGCGCCCAGTCCTGTGCGCCCCACCCGTTGAAGGTCCAGGCGACCGCGGCGACGGATCCGTCGTCGACATGCACGAACGTGGGGCCGATGTCACGCATCCACGCGTCGTTCAGTGGCGCCTCGACCAGCTCGACATCTTGCGACACGTATTTCTTCGCCGCGCCGATCTCGGCGGGATCGACGAGCATCGTCACGGGTTCGAACCGCGAGATCGCGTGGGCGACCGCGGCCCACGTCGATCGTGCCTCATGCCGGTCGGCCTCGGTGTCACCGAGTGAATAGCCCTCACACGGGAACGCCATCCACACCCGATCCTGTCGCACGCCCTCGGCGGGCATGACATATGCACCCACAGGACAGGACCTACTTCACCACGGCCGTGGCCGCGTGTCCCGCACCGTAAGGACGGTCCGGATCCACGGGGTCGGTCAGCGGCCCATAGCTGTCGGGACGGCGGGTGAGCAGGAACGGGAACAATTCCAGCCAGTCCCGCCGCTGATCGAGATCGAGATCGGCGACCAGGACCGCCTCCTCGTCCCGCGGCGCGGAGACCAGAACGCGGCCGAACGGGTCGGAGATGAACGACGAACCGTAGAACGACACCTTCCCCTCGTCGCCGGTGCGGTTGGGCACGACCATGAACAGGCCGCTGCTGATGCCGTTCGCGACGATCACCTGCTGCCACAACGGCTGGGTGTCGAAGTTCGGGAACACCGGCTCAGAGCCGATGGCCGTCGGGTAGACGACGATCTCGGCACCGCCCAGCGAGTAGCTGCGGGCCACCTCGGGGAACCATTCGTCCCAGCACGTGGGCAACCCGATGCGGGCGCCGAGACCGTCCGGGTTGTACACCGGATACGGGTCGTCGGTCGAGGACGGGCCTGGGCCCGGGCGAAAGTAGGTGTCCTCGTAGTAGCCGGCCGAGATCGGGATGTGCATCTTGCGGGTACGGCCGACCAATTCGCCCGCGGGTGAGAGCAGGATGGCGGTGTTGTAGCCGAGACCATCCGCGGCCGGGGCCTTTTCGTACAGCGATGCGTGCACGAAGATGCCGTTGGCCCGCGCCGCCTCGGCCGCGAGTTCGAACGTCGGCCCACCGGTGAGATCTTCGGCGGCGTCTCCCGGATTCGGGCCCGCCGGCGTGTCCGCCGGGTAGCGCAGCAGCGTGATCTCCGGCAGGAAGACCGCGGTCGCGCCTTCCCCCGCCGCGCGGTCGATACCCTCGCGCAGCACTTTGACCAGTTCATCGGCGTCCGGGCGCCAACGGTGCTGCACCAGGCCGACCCGCAGCGGCGGCCGCTGTGAGGCCGTGCTGCGCGACAGCGACTCGGGGGCAGAGGCGGTCAAGGTGATCATCATGCTCCTAAAACGAATGAGATTCGTTTATTGTGTGGCGCAGACCACCGGTTGTAAAGCGGTAGGTCGCAACAAGGGAGAATCCGGCCATGGGGCGTCCATCCACACCGCTGCTCTCGACGAACCGGATCGCCACGGCGGCATTGGATCTCGTCAACACCACGGGTGGTTTCACCATCCCCGAGCTGGCCCGCAAGCTCAAGGTCAGCCCGTCCTCCCTCTACAACCACGTGGCGGGCCGGGAACAGATCGTCGAACTGCTGCGCGAACGCGCGATGTCCGAGGTCAGCCTCCCCGACCTCGACGCCGACCGGCCATGGGCCGACGTGGTGGCCGACATCATGCGGTCCTACCGCCGCAGCTTCGCCCGCTATCCCCGGCTGATCCCGCTGCTCACCATTCACGCCGTCAACAGCACGCAGGCCTTCCGGATGTACAACGCACTCGCGGTCATCCTGCGCCGCGCCGGCTTCAGCGCCGCCGACTCGTTGCGCATCATCACGCTGATCGACAATTACGTGCTCGGATCGGCTCTCGACCTCGCCGCCCCCGACGAACCGTGGGAACCCGGCGCCGAGGTGGGCCCGGCACTTGCCGCGGCACTGGCCACCGGTGCACCAAAACCCGACCGCGCCGACGACGCCTTCGAGTTCGGTCTGGCCGTCCTTCTGCGGGGCCTGACGAACCCGTAATGTGCACGTGTGGACGACAACACGCTCCTGGCGCAACTGCAGACCGACGTGCTCGCCATCCAGTCGTTTGCCCTCTCCGAGGACGCTGACCTCGGCCGCGCAGTACCCACCTGCCCGGGTTGGACGGTTGCCGATCTGCTGGGCCATCTGTGGTCCATCGAGACCTGGGTGCGCGAGATCCTGCGAACCCGCGAGCTCGCCCAGGAACCGCAACCGCAGACCGAACCGACCCTGGCCGTCGCCGATTTCCTCGACGGCCTGCCCGACTACCTCACCGCGATGCGGGCGATCAGCGCCGAGGAACCGTGCTGGGGTTTCGGACCGAAACCGCGGCTCGCCGGTTTCTGGATCCGCCGCCAGGCCCACGAGCATGCGATCCACCGAGTGGACCTCTACCGCGCGGTCGGCGGCGACCCCGCGGATCACACCCCGCAGTTCTGCTCCGACGGCGTCGACGAGGTCCTGACGGTGTTCTATCCGCGACAGGTGCGGTTCGGCCGCACCGAACCGGTCACGGCACCCGTCGAGTTCCGCACCGCCGATACCGATCACGCGTGGACGATCGGCGACAGCGAACCCGTGGCGACCGTGACAGCCCCCGCCGAAGACCTCTACCTCGGGATGTGGAAGCGGTACGACCTGCTGGAAACGGCGAAGATCGAGGGGGACACCGCGGCGGTTCGCCAGGCGCTGTCGCGTGCGCTGACTCCCTGAACCGTGCTGATCGCTGATCTCCCGCGCTCGGCCACGCCGTCAGCGGCGTCCTCGTCGTCATCGCGCTTGATGCGGCCGGCCGTCCCCGATGTCGCCGTGTTGTTCGGCGGCTTCACCCCGGACTGACCGTACGCTGGCGAAGTGCCGACACCACTGACACGGCGCGGGTTTCTGGCGATGACCGCCGGGTTGGCACTCGTCGCCGCGTGCAGCACCGACAAGCCTGGCGAAGTCGCCGACGACGGATCGGTCACCGTCCGGCACGCCTTCGGCGAAACCACGATCCCCGGCCCGCCCCGACGGGTGGTCAACGCTGGGCTCACCGGGCAGGACGATCTGCTGGCGGTCGGGGTCGTGCCGATCGCGGTGACCGACTGGTTCGGCGGCGAACCGTTCGGGGTATGGCCGTGGGCCCAGCCGAAACTCGGCGGTACCCAGCCCGCAGTGCTCAACCTGGACAGCGGGATCCCGGTCGACCAGATCGCGGCGCTCAAACCGGACCTCATCGTCGCGACCAACGCAGGGCTGGACGCCGACACCTACACGAAGCTGTCCGAGATCGCGCCGACGGTCGCCCAGACGGGCACCCAGCCGTTCTTCGAGCCGTGGAAAGACCAGGCCACGATCATCGGGCAGGCGGTGTTCAAGAACACCGAGATGACCGACCTCATCAAGCAGGTCGACGACCGATTCACCGCCGTGGCATCCGAGCACCCGCAGTTCTCGGGCAGGAAGGCACTGCTGCTCGGGGGCACGCTGTATCGCGGCGCCGTCCAAGCGACGCCGCCGGGTTGGCGTACCGACTTCCTCACCCAGATGGGGCTGACGGTGCCCGAGGTGCCCGCCGTCATCCCCCGCGACGAGATGGCGTCTGTCCTGGACCCCGCCGACGTGCTGATCTGGACGACGCAGAGCGATCAGGAACGCGACGCGTTGCTGGCCGACCCGGTCGTCGCGCAACTCGCGGCCACGACGGGCGACCGCAACATCTTCACGACCAAGGAACTCGCGGGAGCCATCGCGTTCGCGTCACCGCTGTCGTATCCGGTGGTCGCCGATCAACTGCCTGCGGAGTTGGCCCGCGCGCTGCGCTGACCCCGACCTGAGAAGATGGGTCGAGTGAGCATCTCTGAACACGAGCACCGCGGCACCGCCATCGTCGGCTCGGCCTACTATCCGATGCTCGTCGCGGTGTTCACGGCGCTGGTGATCATCTCCAACGTCACCGCCACCAAGGGCGTGGCCTTCGGGCCGATCATCACCGACGGCGGGTTCATCGTGTTCCCACTGACCTACGTGATCGGCGATGTGCTCTCGGAGGTGTACGGCTTCAAGGCCGCCCGCCGGGCCATCGTGCTCGGTTTCGGGATGAATGCGTTGGCCGCGCTGGCGTTCTGGATCACCGTGTATCTGCCTGCCGCCGACTTCTACACCAACCAGGAGCACTTCGAGAACGTCGTCGGCGCCTACACACAGCTGATCGTCGCGGGCCTGGCGGGTTTCCTGGTCGGCCAGACGATCAACGCCTGGGTCGTGGTCGCGATAAAACAGCGGACCAAGGAGAAGCACCTCTGGGCACGCCTGATCGGATCGACCTTCGCGGGGCAGCTCGGCGACACCCTGGTGTTCTGCGCGATCGCCGCGGGTGCGATCGGCATCTCGACGTTCGGGGACTTCGTCACCTACACCGCGCTCGGCTGGTTCTACAAGACCGCCGTCGAGGTGATCATGCTGCCCGTGACCTACCGCGTCATCGCTTTCATCAAGCGCCGCGAACCCACATATCAGGTTGCCGTGTGAGGCTTCGGTAAGGGCCCTCTGGCAAGGCTCATAGAGCCGTACCGTTCTTAGCTACTCGCGGGTAGTTTCAGGTCATGAGTGTGGCATCAGAAGTGATGGAACCCATGACACTGGGCACCGTCCACAACTACGGCGATCAGGCGCTGCTACTCGAGTTCGACAGTACCGCCGAGGTGTTGGCGTGGACCGAGACACTGCGGGAGGCCGAGCTCCTCGGGGTGGTCGACATCGTCCCCGCCGCGCGCACGGTGCTGGTCAAGCTGGCCGGTCCGCGTTATCAGGCACCCACCCGGCAGCGGCTGGGCAAGCTGCGGGTCCGACCCGGCGCGATCACCCACGAACCGCCCGGCGACCGCGTCGACGTGACCATCGACGTCGTCTACGACGGCGCCGACCTGCACGAGGTCGCAGCGCTGGCCGGGATGACCCCGGCACACGTGATCGCGGCCCACACCGGCACGCCGTGGCGGGTCGGATTCTGTGGGTTCGCACCAGGTTTCGCGTACCTGGTCGACGGCGATCCGCGCCTGCGGGTACCCCGCCGCGCCGAACCGCGAACCTCCGTCCCCGCTGGTTCGGTGGCACTGGCCGGTGAGTTCAGCGGCGTGTACCCGCGTCAGTCACCGGGGGGCTGGCAACTGATCGGACACACCGATGCGGTGATGTTCGACGTCGACCGGGACAAGCCGGCACTGCTCACCCCCGGCATGTGGGTGCAGTTCCGGGCCGTCGGCTGAAACGGGAGGGCGAGCATGGGCACGACACTGGAAGTTCTGCGCACCGGGCCGCTGGCGCTGGTCGAGGATCTCGGCCGGCCGGGACTGGCTCACATGGGAGTCACCCGATCGGGCGCCGCCGACCGGCGGTCCCACACATTGGCGAACCGCCTCGTGGCCAACCCCGGCGAGAGCGCCACGATCGAGGTGACCTTCGGCGGGTTCTCCGCGCGGGTGCGCGGCGGTGACGTGGCGATCGCGGTCACCGGCGCCGACACGGATCCCGCGGTCAACGGAGTACCGTTCGGCATCAACAGCATTCATCATGTCCACGACGGGCAGGTGATCTCACTGGGCGCACCGCACGCCGGTCTGCGCAGTTACCTCGCGGTGCGTGGCGGCTTCGATGTCACCCCGGTACTCGGCTCACGCAGCTACGACGTGATGTCAGCGATCGGGCCGTCACCGTTGCGACCGGGTGACGTACTGCCCGTCGGCGAGCACACCGACGAGTTTCCCGAGATCGACCAGGCGCCGGTCGCCGCGATCGCCGACGACGTCGTCGAACTGCAGGTGGTTCCCGGCCCACGCGACGACTGGTTCGTCGACCCCGACATCCTCGTGCGCACCAACTGGCTCGTCACCAACCGCAGCGACCGGGTGGGCATGCGACTGGTCGGGATGCCGCTGGATTACCGCGACCCTGACCGACAGCTGCCCAGCGAGGGTGCGACCCGCGGGGCGATCCAGGTGCCGCCCAACGGTTTTCCGGTCATCCTCGGCCCCGACCACCCGGTGACCGGCGGGTACCCGGTGATCGGGGTGGTCACCGAGGAGCACATCGACAAACTGGGTCAGGTGCGGCCGGGACAGACCGTACGACTGCACTGGGCGCACCCGCGTCGGCCGTTCGACGCGTGACGGCGGCTCCCCGCACTGGTACAACGAAGGTGTGCTCACCCAGCATGTCAGTGAGGCGCGCACGCGCGGTGCGATCCACACCGCGCGTCTGATCCACACCTCCGATCTGGACCACGAAACCCGCGAAGGCGCGCGCCTGATGGTGATCGACGCGTTCCGTGACAGTTCCTCGGGCTCCACCGACTTCACCGACGACGACTGGGACCACGCGCTCGGAGGGATGCACGCGTTGATCTCCCATCACGGTGCGTTGATCGCCCATGGCGCGGTGGTCCAACGGCGGCTGATGTATCGAGGCGCGGCCCTGCGCTGCGGCTATGTCGAAGCCGTCGCGGTGCGAGAAGACTGGCGGGGTGCCGGACTCGGCACAGCGGTGCTCGACGCGCTCGAACAGGTGATCCGCGGGGCCTATCAGATCGGCGCCCTGAGCTCGTCGGACATCGCGCGCCAGATGTACCTTTCCAGGGGCTGGCTGCCGTGGGAGGGGGCGACGTCGGCGCTGACCCCGGCCGAAGGGATCGTGCGGACCCCCGAGGACGATCGCTCGCTGTTCGTGCTTCCGGTCGATCTCCCCGAGGGTCTGGATCTGGACACCACCGACGAGATCACCTGCGACTGGCGCACCGGCGACGTCTGGTGACCGCTTGCTCACACGCACCGGACCGGTCCGGTGAGCGGAATTTCACGGCCGGGTCACCGCACGCAGTATCGGGGCAATAAACGCTTCCTAGCGTGCTCGCATGCCCACTCTGTCGAAGTCGAAGCGCATCACGAACTGGGATCCCGAGGACGTCGAGGCCTGGGAGGCCGGTAACAAACTGGTCGCACGCCGCAATCTGATCTGGTCGGTGGTCGCCGAACACATCGGCTTCTCGATCTGGTCGATCTGGTCGGTGATGGTGCTGTTCATGCCCGAGGCGGTCTATGGGTTCTCCGCGGGGGACAAGTTCCTGCTCGGCGCCACCGCCACCCTGGTCGGTGCGTGCCTGCGCATCCCGTACACGCTCGCCACCGCGACCTTCGGCGGTCGCAACTGGACGGTGTTCTCGGCCCTGGTCCTGCTGATCCCGACCGTGATGACGATCGTGTTGATGGCCAACCCGGGACTGCCCCTGTGGCCCTACCTGGTATGCGCGGCGCTGGCCGGCTTCGGTGGCGGCAACTTCGCCTCGTCGATGACCAACATCAACGCCTTCTATCCGCAGCGGCTCAAGGGATGGGCGCTCGGGCTGAACGCCGGTGGCGGCAACATCGGGGTGCCCGTGATCCAGCTGGTGGGCCTGTTAGTGATCGCCGCGGCAGGCAACCGGTCCCCGTACTGGGTGTGTGCGATCTACCTCGTCGCCCTTGCCGTGGCCGGGCTCGGCGCGGCCCTGTACATGGACAACCTCGAACAGCACAAGATCGACCTCGGCGCCATGAAAGCGATTCTGGCCGAGCGGGATACGTGGATCATCTCGCTGCTCTACATCGGCACCTTCGGGTCGTTCATCGGGTTCGCGTTCGCGTTCGGCCAGGTGCTGCAGATCAACTTCATCTCCAGCGGGCAGACCCCGGCGCAGGCGTCGCTGCACGCGGCGCAGATCGCCTTCGTCGGCCCGCTGCTGGGCTCCCTGTCGCGGGTTTACGGCGGTAAGCTCGCCGACCGCATCGGTGGTGGCCGCGTCACCCTGGCGGTGTTCTCCGGGATGATCCTGGGCGCCGGCCTGCTCGTCGCGGTCAGCACCGTCGCCGACGGCAGCACCGAGGCCGCCACGGGCCTGACGATGGGCGGATACGTCATCGGGTTCATCGCGCTGTTTTTGCTCAGCGGTATCGGCAACGGATCGGTGTACAAGATGATCCCGTCGATTTTCGAGGCCCGCAGCCATTCCTTGCGGGTCAGCGAAGAGGAGCGTCAGCAGTGGTCGCGGTCGATGGCAGGGGCGCTCATCGGCTTTGCCGGAGCGGTCGGGGCGCTCGGCGGCGTGGGAATCAACATGGCACTGCGGCAGTCCTACCTGTCCAGCGGTTCGGCGACCACCGCGTTCTGGATCTTTTTGGCCTTCTACGTGCTCGCGTCGGTGGTCACCTGGCTCTGCTACGTGCGCCGCCCGGTTGCGACGCCGGTCACAGGAGCGCAGCGACACGCCTCAGCAATCGCGGGGTAACGCCGTGGAAACAGAGCCTGCCTACACAGGAAGAATGCGTGAGCCCGACTGGGCACCCCTCACCGGATTCCGGGTGGCGGTGACCTCCGCCCGACGAGCCGACGAACTGTGCGCCCTGTTGCGCAGGAGGGGTGCGACCGTGACGAAAGCACCCGCGATCACCATGGTGCCGCTACCCGACGACGACGAACTACGTACGCACACCGAGTCGTTGATCGCGGACCCGCCCGACATCGTGGTCGCCACAACCGGCATCGGGCTGCGGGGGTGGATGGCCGCCGCCGAGGGCTGGGGCCTGGACGGCGAACTGACCGACGCGCTCAGCACGGCCCGCATCGTGTCCCGGGGCCCGAAGGCCACCGGTGCACTGCGCGCGGCCGGCTTGCCAGAGGAGTGGTCCCCGGACTCCGAGTCCTCCCGCGAGGTGGTCCGCTACCTCGTCGAGCACGGGCTCAACGGCCGACGCATCGCCGTACAACTCCACGGCGCCACCGACGACTGGGATCCGTTCCCGGAGTTCCTCGACGAACTGCGGGCCGCGGGTGCCGAGGTGGTGCCGATCCGCGTCTACCGTTGGCACCCGGCACCACCCGGCGGGGAGTTCGACTCGCTTGTGGCCGGGATCGCCGAACGCCGGTTCGACGCGGTGAGCTTCACGTCGGCACCGGCCGTCGCGTCGGTCCTCATGCGGGCCACCGAGATGGGCCTGGCCGATCGGGTGGTCGCGGCGCTGCGCACCGAGGTCCACGCGATGTGCGTCGGACCGGTGACCGCGCGCCCACTGGTCCGCCTCGGCGTTCCCACGTCGTCGCCCGAGCGGATGCGATTGGGCGCCCTGGCCCGCCACATCACCGACGAGTTGCCGCTGTTGCAGTCCAGGACCCTGCGGGTTGCGGGCCACCTGCTGGAGATCCGCGGAACCTGCGTGCTGGTGGACGGAGTCGTCAAATCGTTGTCCCCCGCCGGCATGGCCACCATCCGGGCGCTCGCCCACCGGCCCGGCGCGGTGGTGTCTCGGTTCGATCTGCTCGGCGCGCTGCCCGGAACGGGAACCGACACCCACGCCGTCGAGACCGCGGTGCTGCGTTTACGAACTGCGTTGGGAGACAAGAACATCGTGTCAACAGTGGTGAAGAGGGGCTACCGGTTGGCGGTCGATGACACCGATGTGAACACAGAGATGGCCCGCGCGCTGTGAGCCTGCTGCTGGTGGCGCACGGCACCCGCAAACCCGGTGGGGTCGCCATGATCGCCGATCTCGCCGAGCGGGTCGCCGAACAACTCAAGCACCGCGTGCAGGTCGCGTTCGTCGACGTCCTCGGCCCCACGCCCCAGGATGTGCTGCAGACCATGCCGACCGATCGGCCCGTGGTGCTGGTGCCCGCTTTCCTGGCCGCGGGGTATCACGTCCGTGTCGACGTGCCCGCCCATGTGTCGGCCGGCCGGCATCCGCTGGTCACCGTGACCCCGCCGCTCGGGCCGTGCCACGGGACCGTCCGGGTGCTCGCCGACCGGCTCGTCGAGGCGGGGTGGCGAACAGGTGACGCGGTGATCCTGGCGGCCGCCGGGACCTCGGACCCGTATGCCCAATCGGATCTGCGCCGGACCGCCGCGATGCTGTCAGCCGTTACCGGCGACCGCGTAGAGCTGGCCTACGCCGCCACCGGCTCCCCGAGCGTCGCCGAGGCCGTCGCGGCGCAATGCCGCCGCGGCGGCCGCCGCGTAGTCGTGGCTTCCTATCTGCTCGCCGAGGGTCTTTTCCAAGATCGGCTGCGTGAATCCGGCGCCGACCTGGTAACCGCCCCACTGGGCACCCACGGGGGCATGGTTCGCCTCATCGCGAACCGGTTCCGCCGGGCGGGCGTCCTGCGCCTGCCTGCCGCGGCGTAACGCGACGGCGTGTGCCGCCAACGGCACGGAGAACACCGTCAGCAAAAGCAGGATTCCGCCGCCCGCCACCGACATGGCGGCCATTCTGCGCTGACCGACGATTTCGGCACACTGGTCGGCGTAGTCGCTGGTAGCAAAGATCGGTCCGACGAGGGTGAACTGATCGTGATTCAACAGGTCCTCTTTGGCCGCGACCCCGTAATCCGGGCTGATCGCGGTACCGCACGGAATCGGCGTCCCGGTTCGGTCCACGACACTCAGACCGAGTGGCATTGCTGCAGCAACCAGAGCCCCCAGCACCGCCGCGGTGCCGAGCAGGTTCAGAAATGAACGCCCCAACATCCCTCTTCAGCCTTTTGTGATCCATGCGCCCTGCGGCGATTCTAAACTTCGCTAGCGAACAAATCTAGTTAGCCAGTCATGAGGGACATCACGGGCTTCGACCGTTCGCCGTCGAGGGATTCCCAGGAATGAGAAGTCTTAAACGCCCGTTGTTCAGGTATTTACCGAGGGAATTAATTGACGACGCCGCAGGATACCCGAGGCTGGGCGTCCCTGTTGCCGATCACCCACTTGTACTCAGCTATCGTGTTCTCGATCGTTGGACATTTCGTGGGGGTAGAGACTTCGGTGAATGTGGCAGCACCGGCCTGCGCTGTGCGCGTCGACAGCCTAACCGGCAGCTCCGGTGCCTGACCCGACGCCTGCCGAGCGGCTGCGGCAGCAATTGATGGCGGTGCTGAGCGCTACGGGGCAGTCGAAGAGCACGGCGCAATTACGCGACGACATACGTGACCGGTTCGGCGATCCGGTCGTGATCGAGGCCGTGTATCGCAATCTCACGGTGCTGGAGCGCCGCGGCGATGTGCGCCGCAGCAAATCCGCGGGGCGGGACGCGCACTGGCTTGCCGCCGACTGATCAGGCGGCGATCTGCACGAGCCCGTCAGGGGTGATCCGGGTGGGGTACACCGGCACCGAGACGGTGGGATCGTCGAGGCAAATTCCGTCGACGAGTGCGAACGCCTGCTTCTTGATGGGCGACTGCACCGTGAGGCAGCCGCCGCGGTCGCCGGTGATACCGCGCGACATCACCGCGGCGCCGGAGAACGGGTCGATGTTGCCGATCGCGTGCACCGAGTCGTCGTCAAGGCGGAACAACGCGGCCTGCGATCCGTCGGCCAGCAGCACCGCGACCCCGCGGCCAGGGATGAGGAAGTCATAGGCACATGCCGTCGTCCACCGCGTACCAGATGGGGCGACACCATCTTTACGGTCGTCGATCAGGGTCATGACATCTCCTGTAGTGGCCGGATCGTGGGCATTCCGATGGGCACCGGGCGTAGCTGGGGGACCTTGCGGCCACTGCGCTCGGTGAACGAGACGGTCGGGTCGGGGGTGTCCGGGGCGTTGACGAACGAGACGAAACGCGCGAGCTTGTCGGGGTCGTCCAGCACGCCCTTCCACTCGCAGGAGTAACCCTCGACGTGGCGGGCCATCGCGGCCTCGAATTCCTCGGCAAGGCCGAGCGAATCGTTGCACACGACATCGCGCAGGTGATCGATGCCGCCATCGAGTGCCTCCACCCAGGGCGCCGTGCGCTGCAGTCGATCCGCCGTGCGGATGTAGAACATCAGGAAGCGGTCGATGTAGCGGATGAGGGTTTCATCGTCGAGGTCGCCGGCCAGTAGTTGTGCATGCCGTGGCGTCATTCCGCCGTTGCCACCGACGTACAGGTTCCACCCGGATTCGGTGGCGATGACCCCGACATCCTTGCCGCGCGCCTCGGCGCATTCCCGCGCACAACCCGAGACACCCATCTTGATCTTGTGGGGCGCACGCAGACCGCGGTACCGCAACTCGAGGTTGATGGCCATCTGCACCGAATCCTGTTGTCCGTAGCGGCACCAGTCGCTTCCGACACAACTCTTCACGGTGCGAAGCGACTTCCCGTAGGCGTGACCGGACTCCATGCCACCCTCGACCAGTCGTCGCCAGATCTCGGGGAGCTGCTCGACCCGCGCCCCGAACATGTCGATGCGCTGGCCGCCGGTGATCTTGGTGTAGAGGCCGAAATCCCGTGCGACCTCCCCGATCAGGATCAACTGGTCGGGTGTGATGTCGCCACCGGGCACCCGAGGCACCACCGAGTAGCTGCCGTTGCGCTGGATGTTGGCCAGGAAATGGTCGTTCGAGTCCTGCAACGCGGCCTGCTCGCCGTCGAGGATGTGATCGGAGCCGGTCGACGCCAGGATCGACGCGATCGTGGGTTTGCAGATGTCGCAACCCTTTCCGGTGCCGAAGCGCTCGATCAGACCCGAGAAGGTGCGGATCTCGGTGGCCGAGATGATCTCGAACAGCTCGGCACGTGACTGGCTGAAGTGCTCGCAAAGCGCCTTCGACTGCTCCACGCCCTCGGCCTCGAGGAGTTGTTTGAGCAGCGGCACACAGGAACCGCACGACGTGCCTGCCAGCGTGCACTTCTTGAGTTCTGCGACATCACAGCATCCACCGGCGATGGCTTCGGTCAGATCACCCTTCGTGACGTTGTTGCACGAACAGATCTGTGCGATGTCCGGCAGCGCACCCACACCCAAAGCGGAAGCACCGGCGTCTCCTCCACCGGTCGGTGCGATCAATGCGAGCGGATCACCGGGCAGTTCGCTGGCGACCATGGGCCTCAGCACGCCGTATGCCGAGGCATCTCCGACCAGGATGCCACCCAGCAGTGTCTTGGCGTCATCGGAGAGCACCAGCTTGGCGTAGGTCTGCTTGACCGGGTCGTTGACCACGACCTCCAGGCAGTTGGGCGTAATCCCCTTGGCGTCACCGAAACTCGCGACATCGACACCGATCAGCTTGAGCTTGGTCGACATGTCCGCACCGGGGAACTCGGCCGCACCTCCGAGCAGTCGGTCTGCCACCACCTCCGCGGTCGTGTAACCCGGGGCCACGAGGCCGTAGCAGCGGCCCTCCACGGCGGCCACCTCACCGATCGCGTAGATGCTGGGATCGCTTGTCACACAGGACAGATCGGTCAGCACGCCACCACGTTGCGCCAGGTCCAGCCCCGCGTTGCGGGCCAACTCGTCTCGCGGACGCACACCGGCGGCAAAGATCACGACGCCGGCGTCGATCGCCGTGCCGTCATCGAGATGCACGCGAAGCGAGTCGTCGATCTCGGACTTGCGTAGCGGTTTACGCTTCTGTGCGGGCCGGATGCTCTCGGTACCGACCGCGGTGTGCACCTCGATGCCGAGACCGCGCATCATCCGGTTGAGCAGGACACCTCCTGCCTCGTCGAGTTGGGCGGCCATCAGATGCGCAGACATCTCCAGGACATGGGTGGTGAGCCCGAACTGCCGCAATGCGTTTGCCGCCTCCAAGCCGAGCAGGCCGCCACCGATCACCACGCCGACCGGCGACTTCGACGCCAACGCACCGGTCGCGCTGGCGCGGATCGCGTCGAGGTCGTCGAGGGTGCGGTACACATGGCAGCCCGGTAGGTCGCGACCCGGCACCGGCGGTACGAAGGCATACGATCCGGTCGCCAGCACCAGAGCGTCGTAGGCGAAGCACCGGCCGTCGGCGGTGCGGACCGCTTTGGCCGACCGGTCGATCTCGACGACCGCGGCACCGAGGTGCAGGTCGACGTACTCGTCACCGGCGTAGTCGTTGCCGGGGAGCGCGAGCGCAGACCGGTCCCAGTGCTCGGTGTACCCGGTGAGCCCCACGCGGTCATAAGCGGCGTCGCGCTCCTCGCCCAGCACCGTCACGCGCCAGACACCGTCGGTGTCCCTGGCGCGCAGTGCCTCGACGAAACGGTGTCCCACCATGCCGTGGCCGACGACGACGACGTTTCTCGTTGACTGCATACGGCGAGGCTAGAAACCGGATATTGCCGCAATGTCGCGGTGTGTGAAGGCGCCATCACGGTGTGCTCACGCGTCTGGCAACGCACATGTGAGATCGCTGACCGGTGAGCTCATACGGCGGTGGCCGGGCCGGCTGCGCTACCGCTGACCGCGCAGGCATCGGCCGATCACCCGGGCCGCGTCCTCGAACCGTTCCGGCTCCGGCCCGGAGAAGTTGAGGCGCAGGTAGGGGCCGGAGGGTTCGGCGGGAAACCACTCGGTGCCCGCCGCGACCAGGACGCCGTCCGCCTCGCAGTCACGGACGAGGCGGTCGAGGTCGGTCTGATCCGGGAGGCGCAGCCACAGGTGCAGGCCGCCGCGGGGGACCTGGTCGAGACGGGCGACATCGAGGTGTTCGGCCAGATGCGACACGAGCAGATCGCGTCGCTGTCTGAGTTGCGTGCGCAGATCCCGCAAATGGCTGCGCCACGCCGGTTGGGTCACGACGTCGAGGGCGGCGGCCTGCAGTACGCCGCTGACATACATCGATTCCGCTCCACGGTCGGCGAGGATGCGGTCACGTACCGGTCCGCGGGCGATGACGGCCGCCACCCGGAGTGCCGGTGAGACGCTCTTGGTCAGCGATCTCAGATAGATGACATGACCGTCGTCGTCGTACGCGGCGACCGGCCGCGCCGTGGTGTCGATGCCGAAGTCATGTGCCCAGTCGTCGTCGATCAGGAATGCCCCGTGCGCGCGCACGACATCGAGGATCTGCTCGACGCGTTCGGTACTCCACTGTGCTCCAGTGGGATTGGCGTAGTTCGGTTGCGCGTAGAACACCCTTGCGCCGCTGTCGGCGAAGGCGCGGGCCAGTTCGCCGGGGTCGGGGCCGTCGACGCCGCTCGGGACCGGGATCAGCCGGACGCCGGCCTGTGCGGCGGCGAGGATCGCGCCCCAGTAGGTGGGCGACTCGATGAGCAGTGGTTGTCCGAACCCCACCAGGGCGCGGAACGCGGAACTGAGTCCGCTCTGGCTGCCGGGAAGCACGACGACGTCGCGGGGGCCGGGTGCCGACTTGCCCGCCGGAACCGCTTGGGCCAGTTCGTGTGCGAACCAGGCCTGCAGGTCGGGCAGACCCGTGACGGCCGAGCGGCTCAGCGCCGACTCGCTGCGGGCGGCCCTGGTGAGGGCGGCCCGCACCAGCCGCCGCGGTAGCAGTTCGCGTTCGGGGTAGCCGGAGTGCAGCGCTATCGCATCGGGTGCGCCGTAGCGCATCGGCGCGGACAGCACGGGGATCCGTGCGCGCGGCGAGCCAAGCGCCGCGGTCTGCCACGCGTAGTCAGGTGGGCGGGAGGACCGCGTGCCGCGTACGAAAGTGCCGACTCCGGGCCGGGTTTCGACGAGACCGAGCCCGCGTAACGTCCGCATCGCGCTCGCGACGGTGACCGGGCTGGCACCGTACTGCGCGACCAGCGCACGATTGGACGGCAGCTGCGCGCCGGGAGGTGCGCCCGTGATCCACTGGCGCAACCCGCTCACGATCCGCTCGGTGCTATCGTTATCCATGTTGGATCAGAGTAGCGCTACTCGCCTTTCGCCGCCCGCGCTATCCCGCGCCGGTCTGGGCTGGGGTTTTCTCGGTGTCACGGCCTTCTCGTTCACGGTGATCTTCACGCGCGTCGCCCTGGGCGGGCTCTCGCCACTGTTCATCGGGGCCGGTCGTGCGGTCGTCGCGGCCGCGCTGGCGGCCGCCGCACTCGCGCTCACCAGACAGCCTCTGCCGCAGGGCGTTCAGTGGATTCGCCTGGTCGTGGTCGCCGCGGGTGTGGTGGCCGGGTTCCCGCTGTTGACGTCGTATGCGTTGACCACCGTCCCGGCCACGCACGGCGCCGTCGTGGTTGCCCTGCTACCCGCGGCCACGGCGGTCGCCGCGGTGCTGCGGTGTCGTGAACGGCCACCGCTCGCGTTCTGGACCGCGGCGGGTCTCGGCGCCGTCGGGGCGGTCGCGTTCGCGATGCTCCACGGCGGCGGGATGGGCCAGTTGGGCTGGCCGGACCTGCTGCTGTTCGGCGCTGTGGTCGCCGCGGCCGTCGGCTACGCCGAGGGCGGCCTGCTGGCCAGGGAACTCGGCGCGTGGCAGACGGTGTCGTGGGCACTCGTGGTGGCTGCGCCGATGATGGCCGCCCTGACGGCCGCCGCTGTCGCCGACCGGCCACCACATGCCGGGGCTGTCGAGTGGGCCGCCTTCGGCTATCTGGCCGCGGTCAGCATGTTCCTCGGTTTCTTCGCCTGGTATCGCGGATTGGCCATCGGGCCGATCGCGCAGGTCAGCCAGGTCCAGTTGGTCCAACCCGTCCTGACGATCGGTTGGGCGGCGCTGTTGCTGCACGAAGACGTCACATGGGTGACGGTGTGCGGAGGTGCGGCCGTCATCGCCTGCGCAGCGTTTGCCGTCCGGATGCGCCGTTCACCCACAGCGAACGCGGAGCCGGGAACATGAGCGTGGTCGACTCAAGTTATGCAGGGTGACAGACCGGTGCGGTGCCGGTCATGAGTTCCAGGAGGCGAATGATGAGCACACTGATCAAGACACCTGCGGTGTGGGCCCGACCCGCCTGGCAGGTCGACAACTGGGTGCGGGACTTCTTCGGTCCGGCCACGTCCGACGACTGGTTCAAGGGCTTCACCCCTGCTGCCGAGGTCATCAGGGACGGCGAGGACGCCGTGGTGTCCGTCGAACTCCCCGGCGTGGATGTCGGCAAGGACGTGAACGTCGAATTCGACCGGGGCCGTCTGGTCATCCACGGCGAGCGACGTGACGAACGCTCCGAGGAATCGAACGGCCGCACCTACAGCGAGGTCCGCTACGGATCGTTCCGCCGGGAATTCAAGCTCCCCGCGCATGTCACCGGCGACGCGGTCAGTGCGTCCTACGACGCCGGTGTGCTGACGGTACGAGTGGCCGGCGCCTACGCCGGCGATCAGCCGCAGCGCATCGCCATCGAGAGCAAGTAACACCAGAGCAAGTAACCGGATATCGAAACCGGTGGCACGCAAGGTGTCACCGGTTTCGTGTGCTGCGGCCTCAGATCTTGGCGAGCGTGACCGTCGAATACACGTCTCCGCGGATCCCGCCGGGAACCGGCGGCCCCTCGACGACGACCCATGCCTGGCCGGCCCCCGGTGCGCGGGGGCCGGTGACCGTGGTCGCACCGTTGCCCGCGAAGTCGGCGAACATCGTCCCGCTCGCCACCCCGGGATCCCCCGGGTTGCAGGGGGCCACCGACGGCCGCGGCAACTGGATCACCCGGACCCGGTAGGCCGTGTTGGGCCGCAGCGTCTGCATACGTACGTCGGCGCGCACCGTATCGCCGCCGACAGTTCCGATTTCGGCGACGCCGGAGCCGGTCCCGTTACCGTGCCCCATCAGGAACTGCTCGACCACGAAGTCGCACTGACGGATGACGTTCTGCAACGGAACCGTGTCCAGGTTCGCGCGCGAATCGGACGTCGGATCAGCCGCCGACGTCCCGGTCGTCGCCAAGCCGACCGCTGCGATCACAGGCGCCGCAGCTGCCGCACACATCCTGCGCCTCACCATGGACAGCATCTTGCCAGGTGATCACCGCCGCGATGGCCAATATCGTTGGCAGACAGCTATTTCTCGCGCATCAGATCCAGCGCGCGAGGATCTCCTTCGCCTGCGCGCCGAGCGTCCACTGCAAGAACGGCCCGAAGGTGATGCGGCCGACCCCGAGTGCGGCGAGTTCGGCCTTGTCGGTGTCATCGGGGGGCACGGTCACGCTGACCGGCAGCGGCACCGCCGAGGTGAACCGGGCCAATCCCTCCGGGTCCCGCAGCCCCGCGGGGAACAGCGAGTCCGCACCGGCCGCTGCGGCCTCGGACAGCCGGGCGATCGCGCGTTCCACGCGGTCGGCGTCGTCGCCGTCGTTGCGCAGGAACATGTCGGTGCGCGCGTTGATCACCACGTGCACACCCGCGGCATCGGCGGCGGCGCGCAACCGACCCACCAATTCGGCATGCTCGGCCGCCGTGCGGAGGCGCTTGTTCTCCTTGTGGACCGTGTCCTCGAGATTGAACCCGACAACCCCGGCGTCCAGGAGCCCTTCGATCAGCCGATCGGGCGGCTCGCCGTAACCGGACTCCACGTCGACCGAAACCGGGACATCGACGGCCTCGGCGATCTGGCGAACGCGCGTCAACAGATCGTCGAACGTCATGTTCTCGCCGTCTTCCTTGCCGATCGAATCGGCCACCGGGTGACTGCCGACGGTCAACGCGGCGAATCCCGCGTCGACCGCCAATCTGGCCGACCATGCGTCCCATACCGTGGGCAGGACTCCGGGGTCACCTGGTCGGTGCAGCGCCAGCAAGGCTTGCGCCTTGGCACCGAGTACATCCGAGCGTGCGTTGCCCATGCGCAGCCTCCAGCCCTCCAAGCGCTCACCCGACGTTGCGCCAGACGCTACAACCTTGCTGCCGGCATGTCACCGGAGTTATGGCCGCGCCCGCGGCGCGGCCAGGGCCGGCTGCTTCGGCAGCACCTTGCCGAAGCGCCACCGGGAACCCCGCAAGCCGCCACGCCATGCCTTGACGTGATGCGCGTCACGTCAGGTTCGTGATGTGGCTACCATCGGTTGTCGTAATGTGATTCACGACACCCTTCAGCCCGAGGAGGTCACTTGTCCACCACAACAGAGTTCGCTGAACTGCACAGTCTGATCGGTGACATGCGCCGTTGCGTCACCACGCTAGCGGCCAAGTACGGGGACTCCCCGGCGATGCGTCGTGTCATGAACGACGCCGAGCGCATCCTCAACGACATCGACCGCCTCGACATCGACGCCGAAGAACTCGAGATGCGCCACGGCGTCACCCGCACGAAACCGGGCACCGAGAAGATCCCGGTCCCCGACACCCAGTACGGGACCGAGTTCTGGCAGGACGTCGCCGACGAGGGACTGGGCGGATATCGCTGAGTCCGTGGGCGTTTGACGTCCGCACCGACAACTGAACCGCAGAAAGGAAACCGTGAGCGCACCCACCGCTGACCGTCGCGCTACCGGGGTCTTCTCGTCGAGGCGAGCCCAGATCCCCGAACGCACCCTACGGACCGACCGGTGGTGGCAGGCACCACTGTTGACCAATCTCGGACTGGCCGCATTCGTCATCTACGCGACGATCCGGGCGTTCTGGGGCAGCGCGTACTGGGTCGAGGACTACCACTACCTGACGCCGTTCTACTCGCCGTGTGTCAGCACGGCGTGCGCGCCCGGATCGAGCCACTTCGGCCAGTGGGTGGGCGAACTGCCGTGGTTCATCCCGATGGCCTTCATCTCGCTGCCGTTCCTGTTGGCGTTCCGGCTCACCTGCTACTACTACCGCAAGGCCTACTACCGGTCGGTGTGGCAGTCCCCGACCGCCTGCGCCGTGGCCGAGCCACACGCGAAATACACTGGTGAAACCCGGTTTCCGCTCATCCTGCAGAACGTTCACCGGTACTTCTTCTACGCCGCCGTCCTCATCTCGCTGGTGAACACCTACGACGCGATCACCGCGTTCCACTCCCCCAGCGGCTTCGGTTTCGGCCTCGGAAATGTCATCCTCACCGGCAACGTCATCCTGTTGTGGGTCTACACGCTGTCCTGCCACTCGTGCCGTCACGTCACCGGTGGCCGCCTCAAGCATTTCTCGAAACACCCTGTCCGGTACTGGATCTGGACACAGGTGAGCAAGCTCAACACCCGGCACATGCTGTTCGCCTGGATCACCCTGGGCACGCTGGTCCTCACGGACTTCTACATCATGCTGGTGGCGAGCGGCACCATCTCCGATTTGAGATTCATCGGTTGACAGGCCGGCTGACGGGCACCCACATCTACGAGACGATCCGAAGCGAAACGAGACCACATGAGTGAATTGGAGCGGCATTCCTACGACGTCGTCGTGATCGGTGCCGGCGGAGCGGGACTGCGTGCCGTGATCGAGGCACGCGAGCGCGGTCTGCGTGTCGCGGTGGTGACGAAATCGCTTTTCGGCAAGGCCCACACCGTGATGGCCGAAGGTGGTTGTGCGGCGGCGATGCGCAACGTCAACACCAAGGACTCATGGCAGGTGCACTTCGGTGACACCATGCGTGGTGGCAAGTTCCTCAACAACTGGCGGATGGCGGAACTGCACGCGCAGGAGGCGCCCGACCGGGTGTGGGAACTGGAGACCTACGGTGCGCTGTTCGACCGCACCAAGGACGGCAAGATCAGCCAGCGCAACTTCGGCGGGCACACCTATCCCCGGCTCGCGCACGTCGGCGACCGCACCGGCCTGGAGATCATCCGCACCCTGCAGCAGAAGATCGTGTCGCTGCAGCAGGACGACAAACGCGAACTCGGCGACTACGAGGCCCGGATCCGGGTGTTCCACGAGTGCTCGATCACCGAACTCATCAAGGACGGCGACCGCATCGCCGGAGCATTCGGCTACTACCGCGAGACCGGTGATTTCGTGTTGTTCGAGGCGCCCGCGGTGGTGCTCGCGACGGGAGGCATCGGCAAGTCGTTCAAGGTGTCATCGAACTCCTGGGAGTACACCGGCGACGGTCATGCGCTGGCGTTGCGCGCGGGCTCGAGCCTGATCAACATGGAGTTCATCCAATTCCACCCGACCGGCATGGTCTGGCCGCTGTCGGTGAAGGGCATCCTGGTCACCGAGGGCGTGCGCGGCGACGGCGGAGTCCTGAAGAACTCCGAGGGCAAGCGGTTCATGTTCGACTACATCCCCTCGGTGTTCAAAGGTCAGTACGCCGAAACCGAGGAAGAAGCCGATCAGTGGCTCAAGGACAACGACTCGGCCCGCCGCACCCCTGACCTGCTCCCCCGCGACGAGGTGGCCCGCGCCATCAACGCCGAGGTGAAGGCCGGCCGCGGTTCACCGCACGGAGGGGTGTACCTCGACATCGCATCCCGCATGCCTGCCGAGGAGATCAAGCGCAGGCTGCCGTCCATGTACCACCAGTTCATCGAGCTCGCCGAGGTCGACATCACCAAGGACGCCATGGAGGTCGGCCCGACGTGTCACTACGTCATGGGTGGCATCGAGGTGGATCCGGACACCGGCGCCGGCTCGACACCGGGCCTGTTCGCCGCGGGCGAGTGCTCGGGCGGTATGCACGGCTCGAACCGGTTGGGCGGCAATTCGCTGTCGGATCTGCTGGTGTTCGGCCGCCGCGCCGGTCTCGGCGCCGCCGACTACGTGCGCGCGTTGTCCGACCGGCCGAAGGTGCCCGAATCCGCGGTCGAGGACGCCACCCGGCTTGCCCTCGCGCCGTTCGAGGCGAAGGCCGAGCCCGAGAACCCCTACACCCTGCATTCTGAGTTGCAACAGTCGATGAACGACCTGGTGGGCATCATCCGCAAGGAGGCCGAGATCCAGGAGGCGCTCGACAAGCTCCAGGAACTCAAGAAGCGCTACGCCAACGTGACCGTGGTAGGCGGTCGGGTGTTCAATCCGGGCTGGCACCTGGCCATCGACATGCGCAACATGCTGCTGGTGAGCGAGTGCGTCGCGAAGGCCGCGTTGCAGCGTACCGAGAGCCGCGGTGGCCACACCCGCGACGACTATCCGGAAATGGACGCGAAGTGGCGCAACACGCTGCTGGTCTGCCGTGTATCCGGCGGTGATCCCGTCGTCCCCGACGTGTCGGTGACACCTGAGCAGCAGGTGCCGATGCGTCCCGATCTGCTGGCGTGCTTCGAGCTGTCGGAGCTCGAAAAGTACTACACCCCAGAAGAACTGGCCGAGCACCCGGAACGGAAGGGCTGAGATGGCTTCAACAACTGGGACCTACGAAGCGCACCTGAGGGTGTGGCGTGGCGACGGCACCGGCGGCGAACTGCACGACTACACCGTCGAGGTCAACGACGGTGAGGTGGTCCTCGACATCATCCACCGCCTGCAGGCCACCCAGACCCCGGATCTGGCGGTGCGCTGGAACTGCAAGGCGGGCAAATGTGGTTCGTGCTCGGCGGAGATCAACGGCAGGCCACGGTTGATGTGCATGACCCGCATGTCGACCTTCGGTGAGGACGAGATCGTCACGGTCACACCGTTGCGTACGTTCCCCGTGATGCGGGACCTGGTGACCGACGTGTCGTTCAACTACGAGAAGGCGCGCCAGATCCCGTCGTTCACGCCGCCGAAAGACCTGCAGCCCGGCGAGTACCGCATGCAACAGGAGGATGTGAACCGCAGCCAGGAGTTCCGCAAGTGCATCGAGTGCTTCCTGTGCCAGAACGTGTGCCATGTGGTGCGTGATCACGAGGAGAACAAGGAGAACTTCGCCGGCCCGCGGTTCCACATGCGCATCGCCGAGCTGGACATGCATCCTCTCGATACCGTCGATCGCAAGGAAATGGCGCAGGACGAGTTCGGCCTCGGCTACTGCAACATCACCAAGTGCTGTACCGAGGTGTGCCCTGAGCACATCAAGATCACCGACAACGCGCTGATCCCGATGAAAGAGCGTGTCGCCGACCGCAAGTACGACCCGATCGTGTGGCTGGGCAACAAGCTGTTCCGACGGTGAGAACCGATCGGGTGCCCAACCCGGATCCGCTGGGTACGCTCGACGACAAGCAGCCAATCAACGACGAAAGGCAGCCTGTGAGTACACGTCAGATCCACAGCATCAACGACATCCGTACGGCCATCCGGGAGCTGTCTGCACGTGCGACGCTCGCCCGCAAAGAAGGCCGAGCGGACGACGCGGCCGAGATCGAACAGCGCATCGCCAAGTATCGTGAGGAACTTGCGTCACGGCCGTGACACCGGGTCGCCCCGGCGACGCCACATGAGTGGACCATGCGGTGGGTGGACGAGTCCCTGACACGCTCGCCGCATGGTCGATTTATGCGCGGTCAGGCACCGAGTTTGCGGAAGCTGCTGCGGTGGAACACGATCGGTGCGACGTCGTCGTTGACCACGATGTCGCTGACCCGCAGCACGACGATGGTGTGATCGCCCGCCGGTACCGACTGCTCGATCGAGCTCTCCAACCACACGCTCGTGCCGTGGATGAACACGGCGCCGCTGTCACGTGACTCGGTCTGAAGGCCGGCGAACCGGTCACCGGTCTTGGCGGCCAGCGTGCGCGCAGCCGTGTCGTGCGCCTCGCCGAGGACGCTGATGCCGAGCGACGGCAGATCCTTGAGCTTGGGCCACGTGGTCGAGGAGTTCTGCACACAGAACGCCACCAGCGGCGGCTCCAGGGACACCGGGACGAACGTGCTGGCAGCCAGCCCGACCCGGGTGCCGTCCACTTCCGCCGCGATCGCGATGACACCGGACGGGAAATGCCCGAACGCTTCGCGTAGCGACGTCGGACTCAGATCTGTTGCGCTCATAACGCCTCCATCTTCACACGTAACTGTGCGCGGCGGCCACATCTGGGTGGGCCCGCACGCGGCTCTTCCAGGCATTCCGCCCGTACACCGAGTAGATCGGGGCGTTGGACGGATCGGCGGTCACGCCCCTGGCCTGCGCTGCCAGTTCGTCGGGCAAGGTGAGGACCGGCATGGCGGCATCGAGGCGCGGATTGAAGAAATAGGGCACCGAGATGCGATCGGCCTCCTGCTTGTCGGGGCCGACCAGCACCCGGTGTTCGGTCGCTCGAAGGTAGCCGCCGCTGGACATCTCCAGCATCTCGCCGATGTTCACGATGAACGCCCCGGGCAGAGGGTCGACGTCGACGAACTGACCGTCCCGATCCCTCACCTGCAACCCACGACTGCCGGGTTGGGCCAGTAGCAGCGTCAGCACCCCGGCGTCGCGATGGGCCCCGACACCCTGCGACGTCTCGGCGTGCGCGGGATAGCGGACGATCTTGATCAGGGTGGCCGGGGTGTCGGCGAACGCCGCGTCGAACACGTCGGCCGGATTGCCCAGTGCCACGGCCCAATGGCTTAGCAGCGTACGTCCCACCCGCGCAAGTGCGGCGTCCCACTCGGCGATCAGCGCGGGCAGGTCGGGCAGTGCCGCGGGCCACTGGTTCGGGCCCTGCAGACGCAGATACGGCTCGGCCGGATTGTCCAGCGGTGGGCGTTCGGGTCCGATGTCGATCTGTTCGCGCCAGTCCACCCGGCCCCCGGTCAGCTCGCCGCCGAGCCGCGTGTACCCGCGGAAGTGCGGGCTGTTGACCATGGCGATCGCGTCCTTGTCGGCCTGCGGCAACGCGAACAGCCGCCGCGCGGCGGTGAGCACGCGGTCGACCAGATCGTCGGGAACGCCGTGGCCCACCAGGTAGAAGAAGCCGACCTCGTGGGCGACCCGGCGGAGCCGATCCGCAAGCACTGCGGCGTCGTCCCCGAGATCCACGACAGGCAATGCGGTGCTCACAGCAGTCACCCCGCCATCATCGGCCAGACCGTCCGCCACGGCCAGCATCCGGATCTGCGTGAACGTAAGGCCCGCGCGGTAACGTGACGCCCACCATGTGGATCCCCCTCCTGCTGATGGCCGTTGTGATCAGCCTGGAGCCGTTCCGGATCGGCATGACGGTGCTGATGATCAACCGGCCCCGGCCGGCCCTGCAGTTGTCCACCTTTCTCGCGGGTGGTTTCGTGATGGGCATTGCGGTGGGTGTCTTCGTGCTGTTCGTGTTGCGACCCGCCCTCGGGTCCGCCCACTTCACGTTGCCCCGGGTGCAGATGGCCGTCGGGGCCGTCATTCTGGTCAACGCCGTCCTCGTGGCCACCGGACTGCTCAGCGGCAACCGGCGAGAGGTCGAGGCACCGCCGGGACGTATGCGCCGGGTCCTGGCGCCGGTCGCCGACCGGACGCGGAGTCTGCTCACCGGACGCTCGCTGTGGGCGGCGGGCGTGGCAGGCCTCGGCATCGCGCTGCCTTCGGTCGACTACCTGGCCGCGCTCGCTCTCATCGTCGCCTCCGGTGCCGCGGCGTCAACCCAGTTCGGCGCGCTGATGCTGTTCAACGTGGTGGCGTTCGCCCTCGTCGAGATCCCGCTCCTGTGCTATCTCGTGGCGCCCGACCGTACACGCGCGACGCTGGCGGCGGTGTACGAGTGGCTCAAGGCGCGCGGGCGTCACGGGTTCGCCGCGCTGCTGGCCGTGGCCGGTTGCATGCTGCTCGGCGTGGGGTTCGCCGCTCTCTGAACCGCTCCGGCTCAGGGACGGGGTGCAGGCGCAGGCGCAGGCTGATTGTTCAGCACGTACTGGAGCCCGGCGAGCAGCTGCGAGACCGGATCGGAGCCACCGCCGAAGGCGGCCTGCGTGGCCGGTGCCGTGACCGCCGCCGGGTCGTAGCCGTTGACCGGATCGACGGTGATGGGAGCGGTCAGCGGATCGTCGTTGCGCGAGTAGCCGGCGTCCACGTACGGCTTGAGCACCCCGTCGAGTTTGTTCAGCGTGTCCTTGTCCACGCCGAGGTACTTGAACGGCAGAACCAGCGGGAGGTGCTCCTCGGGGATCATGATCGTGGTGTTCTTCGCACCACGCGAGTTGACGGTGGTCCGGATGTTCTGCGGCGGCACCATGCTGGGATTGGTGAACGCGACCGCGGTGTGCCCGGTCGCCAGGCCCACGATCGCGTTGGCGACCGAGAGCCAGTTGTCCGGCCGGTCCGGCCAGTCGGCGATGCTGTCGTACGCGGAGACGAACTGGTAAGTGTCGTACTGGCTTTCCACCGGCGGTGGAATGCGGTAGTCCAGCGACGGGACGACGCTGCCCACCGGGAACATCTGCGTCAGGAAGCTCTCACCGAACGCGTGCTTGCCGACCGGGTTTCCGTACGTGGCGAAGCTCAACTGATCGGGCGGTGGCGCCGCCGGGTCATATGCGAGCCGCGCCTGCACCTCGTCGAGCACCGACGCGCCCTCGGACAGGCCGATCACGGTGCCAGGGCCGCCCTCACGGATCGCGTTGATGAGGTTGGGCGCCCCGACGTCGATGGACTCGCCGTAACTCGGACCGTCGAGACCCAGACCCGGCATGATGCGCTCCCCGAACGCGCCGATGCCAGGGAACAACCGCTCCAACGTGTGGCCCTGAACCTGGCCGGCGGGATAGTCGACGATCTGGCGGTCCAGTCCGGGGAACCAGTCGGCGCCCGTGCGCATGATGTATTCGTCGTACGGAATGCCGAGCACGTGTGCGCCGCCCAGCGCGTAGCCGCGCCCGGGAGTGCCCAGGGGCGGGGGCCCCTCGGCGTGGGCGCCGGGTGTCGGATCGACCGGCTTGGTGTCGTCAGCGGATGCGATGCCGAGGCCCAGACAGCCCGCGGTGCCGATGGTGGACAACGCCGTGCCGAACGCGAGCAGTCGTCTCATTCCGCACTCCCAACCCACTCGGCTGCACTGCTTGCGAACCATACCCGCCTCACTGCGTGAACTCAGCTGTCCAACCGGACGAACTGCTTCTGCTGATACTGCTCGGCGCACGCCGCACGCCGGATCTTGCCGCTCGTCGTGGTCGGCAGTGTCCCGGAGGGGACGAGCACGAGATCGGCGACGCTCAGTCCGTGCGCATTCGCCACCGCGGCGGTGACGTCGCTCTTGACCTCGCCGAACCGGCGCTTGGCGGCCTCGTCGAGATCGGCCGGCTTCTTGAGCTCGATGACGGTCACCAACTCCTCGGTGCTGTTCACCGGAACCGATATCGCCGCGACCCTGCCGTGGGTGATGGCCTGTACGGTCGCCTCGATGTCCTCGGGATAGTGGTTGCGACCGCGGATGATCAGGACATCCTTGCTGCGGCCGACGATGTACAGCTGACCATCGTGAATGAAGCCAAGGTCCCCGGTGCGCAGCCACGGTCGGTCCGGGGTTCCCGGCGACGGGTCGAGAAGCGTTGCGCCGAAAACGCTCTGGTCCGCCGGTCTGCCCCAATAGCCGTCGGCGACGTTGTCACCGTTCACCCAAATCTCGCCCACCACGCCCGGCGGCGTCGCGCGACCCGACTCGGCGTCGACGATGCACAGCGAAGGCGATTGCGGCACTTCGTATCTCACCAGCGGGGTGCCCTTGCGCGGCGCGCTGGGGCGCACCAGGCCCGAGCTCAACGCGTCGGCGTCGAAGTAGCCCGCCGGCGAGGTCTCGTCCCAGGTTCCCGCGGCCACGAACACGGTCGCCTCTGCCAGCCCGTATGCGGGCCGCATCATGTGATCAGCGAAGTTGAAGTGCGCGAACCGATCGACGAAGCGGTGCAGCGTGGCCGGTTCGACGCGTTCGGCGCCGCTGATGATGCCGACCACCCCACCGAGGTCGAGACCGGCCAGATCGTCGTCGCTGGTCTTGCGCGCGGCGAGATCGAACGCGAAATTGGGTGCCGACGACCACGCGTGCGGGTTCTCGGCCAGCGCGCGCACCCACCGGGATGGGCGTTCCAGGAACGCCACCGGACTCATCAGGTCGGCGCGCAGCCCGCTGAGAATCGGGGCGCAGACCCCGAGTACGAGACCCATGTCGTGATAGAAGGGCAGCCACGACACGAGCGTGGTATCCGGCGGAACCGGTGTGCGGGCGAAAAAACTCCGCATCAACTGGTCGAAGTTCGCCGTGAGGTTGCGGTGGGAGATCATGACCCCGGTCGGCACGCGGGTCGACCCGGAGCTGTACTGCAGATACGCGATGCTCGGTGGCTCCGCCGGCTCCAGGTCGGCGCGGTTCTCGGCGTCGAGGGACAGCGAGTCGATCTCGATGATCGTCGGGTCGGTCTGCGCTGCGGCGACGAACTCCTCGACGTCCTTGACGGCCGTCGAGGTCGTGAGCACGACGGTCGGCTCGGTGTCGGCGAAGACCGCGCTCACCCGGTCGTGCCCGGAACCCCGATGCGGCAGCGGCAACGGCACTGCGACGAGACCGGCCTGCATGGCACCCAGGAACGCGAGGATGTACTCGGGCCCCTGCGGCGCGAGTATCAGTGCACGGTCGCCGACGGCACCGTGCCGCCGGATCACCGAGGCCACGTTCATCGTTCGACGCGCCAGCGAGGACCACGTCAGGCTCTCGGCGACGCCGGACGGATCGTCGTCGTAATCGGTGAAGGTGAACGCGACGTCATGGGGCCGCAGGCTGGCACGGGCGTGCAGCATCGACAGTATTGACGACTGGGGCGTCGACGCGGGCTGATTCAGCGTGTCCTCCGGAATCCCGTGTGCTTCGTAGTCTCACATACCTGGCCTCATGGCGCGCCTTGACGCGCTAGCCGATCTCGGCCGGCGCCCGCGAATTCGACTGTCGCGCCCCGATTCGTGACGGCCACCAATTCGCCCGTCCGACCAGTGAAGCGATAGCGGGCACGGTGATGGTCCGAACCACGAAGGTGTCGAGCAGAATCCCCACACCGATCACGAAACCGCCCTGCACCACGATGCCGATGCTGGAGAACATCAGGCCTGCCATCGATGCCGCGAAGATCAGGCCCGCCGCGGTGATCACGCCGCCGGTCGAACTGAGCGTGCGGATGACGCCGTATCGCACGCTGTGCGGAGATTCGTCACGTAATCGCGATACGAACAGCATGTTGTAGTCGGCGCCGACGGCCACCAGCACGACGAACGCCAGCGGGGGCACACTCCAGTGCAACTGCTGGCCCCCGATGACCTGGAATGCCAGGACAGCGAGACCGATCGCGGCGAAGTACGAGATCACCACGGACCCCACGAGATACAGCGGCGCGATGACCGTGCGCAGCAACACCATCAATGTCAGCAGCACGACGATCAGCGTCGCGATGATGATGAAGCGGATGTCCTGCTGGTAGTAGTCGCGCGTGTCGCGCAGTGCGACGGGGAACCCGCCCATCGAGATCTCGGCGTCGGCGAGGGTCGTGTTCGGCTGGGCCCCCCGCGCGATGTCACCGATCTGGTTGACCTGGTCCATCGCCTCGGCGCTGAACGGGTTGAGTTTCGTCTGCACGAGGTACCGCACCGAATGGCCGTCCGGTGAGATGTAGGCCGCGGAGGCCTTCTTGAAATCCTCGAGCCCGAACACCTCGGGCGGAATGTTGAAACCCGCCTGTGCCGGGTCTGCCGCGTTGTTCCGCATCGTCAGCAGGAACGTCGACGCCTCGTTGAGGCCTGCGGCGATCACCTTGACCTGCTTGACGAGTTCGTCCACCCCACCGGCCACCTCGCGGCTGCCACCCGCCAGACGGTTGGCACCCTGCTGCAACTCGGACACGCCCTTCTGCGGGCCGCCGGGTTTGTCGAGCCCCATCGCGTTGACAGCCTTCGCGACGTTCGTCATCGCGGCGTTGAGTTTCTTCACCGTCGCGTTGAGGGTCTCCCGGTCCTCGACGCCCTGGAGCTGTTGGGCGAGCTGATTGATCTCGTTGAGGTTGCCCTGGTTGCCGGGATCGAGGACCCGCTCGAATTGGGCACGGGTGGCAGCACACGACGGATTGGCGTCGCACACCGGATTGCCCTGCAGGGCCGTCAGGACCGGACCGATCCACGCGAACATATCCCTGACTGCGGCGAAGTTGACGCCCATGGCGTTGCCGAGCGCGTTGACGCTCGCGACGAGTTTGGCCGCGGTGTCGACGTCGCGGACCAGCTTGTCGCCGCCGTACTCGGTGCGCACCGACGAAAACGTCTCGACCAGGCTCTGGATGCTCGGAGCGATCTGGTTGATCTGGCTGCGCACGTCGGCGAGGCTGTCGGCCAGCGTCTTGGCGCCCGAGGCCAGCCGGTTGAGGTCCGACGTGCGCTGACTGATCTGTGTGGAACCGTCGGCCAGCCGGTCGCCCACGATGCCCGCCTGGAACGTCGCACGGAATTCCGGCGGCACCTCGCCGACGGGCCGGGTGATGCCGCTGACCAGGCCGACGTCCGGCAGTTGCGCGACGCGGGAGGCCAGCTGTTCGAGGTCGGCGAGCGCGCGCGGGGAGCGCAGGTCGTGCGGCGACTGGATGAAGATGTACTCCGGGATGGACTGGCTGATGGGGAAATGCCGTTCCAGCGCGGCGTATCCGATCGAGCTCGGCGCGTCCGCCGACACCACCTTGCGGTCGTCGTAGTTGTAGTGCGCGAACAGTGAGAGACCCGCAAGCAGTGCCAGGACCAGCACACTGCCCACCAGATGGGTGACCGGTCGGCGCACGATCCGGATGCCGGATCTGCGCCAGAACCGCGACGTCAGTTCGCGTCGCGGTTTGACCCAGCCGCGGGGCCCGGCCAACACGAGGATCGCGGGCAGCAACGTCACACCGGCGAGGAACGCGACGGCGATGCCGATCGAGGCGGCCACGCCGACGGTTCTGAAGACACCCATCTTCGTGAAGTTCAGGAGCAGGAAGGTCAGGCCCACCGTGGTGGCCGATGCGGCGATGACCTTGCCGATCGAGAGCATCGCCGCACGGACCGCCTCGTCGAAATCGTGGCCGGACCGCAGGTAGTCGTGGTAGCGGCTGATGAGGAACACCGCGTAATCGGTTCCCGCACCTGCCATGATCGCGCTGAGGAACACGATGGACTGGTTGGAGACGCCGGATCCGGTGAGCTGCGAATAACCGGCCACGAGCGCTTGCGCGATGACCAGCGACGAGCCGATCGTCACCAGTGGCAACAGCATCGTCACCGCGCTGCGGTACACCAGCAGGAGCACGCCGAGCACCAGCACGGCGATCGCGACCTCGATGGGGAGACGATCCTGCTGGCCCGCGACGGTCAGGTCGGCGACCGTCGCCGCCGGACCGGTGAGGTGCACCTTCAGTGGGCCGTCCGGGACGGTGTGTTCGACGAGCTCGGAGACACGATTGAACGAGTCGAAGGCCCGCGGGGTACCGAGTTCGCCTTCGAGGCTGACCGGCAGGACCCAGGTGGTCTTGTCCTCACTGGTCAGGAATGGCCGCAATTGGGGTGTGCCGATGAAATCCTGCACCGACACCACATTGATCAGATCGGCGCGCAGGACGTCGACGATCTTGCGGTAGACGGCCTCGTCGTCGGGTGTCAGTCCGTTCTCGTTGATCAGCGCGACCAACAGAAGATCGTCGTTTCCCGATTCTCGGAACGCCTCGGACATCTTCGCCGCGGTGACACTCGACGGCGCATCGCTGGGCAGAACCTGCAGCGGGTGCTTCTCCGCCATCTCGCCCAGTGACGGGAACGACAGCGGTAGGGCGATGGCCATCGCGATCCAGACCCCGATCACCACCAGGGGCCAACGCACCACAAGGTCGGCTAGCTTACGCATATCGCCCGCACATCGCTTCCGTCCTGCCTCACGCTATGCGAGGCGCCCCCAGTTGCCACTGTCGGCGACCTGAGCCGCCACCGAGCGCATCGTCTCCATGTAACGGGTGGCCGATTTCCGGGCGACTGAATTGTCGGGATGCATGATCGCCATGGCCGTGCCCTCGCCGTATCGGAATATGTAGATGGTGAGCTGATAGGAGTACCGGCCGTCCGGGTAGATTCCGATATTGTTCGCAAGCCCCATGTCCGCCGCGGCGAGAACAGCGTTGAGCGGCGCGGCGCCACCGTGAAAGAAATTCGACACGGGGAAGTTCGGCTGCGGCCACCGCAACGACGGCGCCAACTCCAGGACGCGGTAATACGGCACTTTCGCCATGAACAGATTCGAATCGAACGAGTTCTGCGCGGATCCCGCGGCCTCGGCGAACGACGCCGCACCGATCGGGACGGTGATCGGGATCAGACCCGTGAACCAACCCTGCGTCATGAAGTTGTCCGTGGCGTTTCGCGAATCCCGTGGAGTGAGCCCGTAATACGTGAGTGCACCGGTCAACTCGTGTTCCACCTGGGCCAGGCACGCAAACAGACCCCCGACAAAACGCGCCCCGGCCGCGGTGCATGCCGATTCGAAACGTTCCGTCTGCGCCGGATCCATGAGGATTTCCGACGTCATGTCACTGCTTGTTGTTTTCTTCGGATTACCCAACGGAAGCGGGAATTCCGGAAATCCGCCATTGTTGTTCTCGGCAAAGTCGATCCACGCCCGGACCTCGGGTGTGTCGACGGTCAGGTCCGCGGTGCGTTCACGTTCGCGGACACAGAAATCGTCGAAACTGCCCGCGTCGGGAAGAACCAGGGCCTCGCCACCGCCGCTCAACGCCGAATACATCCCGTTGGCTTCCAGCATTGTCGTGCCGATGAGGGTCGCATCACCGTGGACGTGGTCCATGGCCGCGAAGAATGTGAAGTGGTCCTCACTCTGGATGACCCCGAACGTGAAACACGCCCACTCCAGCGGACTCGGAATGTCGACGACGTGAGCATGTATCTCGTCGGTCGACATGGCGCCGTGGTCGACCGGGACGAATTCGATGTCGGCCGGATCCTCGATGGAATGCCGGATGAAATTCCCGTCCCCGGCTTCCTCGAACCAACTGCGGAAGGTGTCGTGCCGGCGCAGATAGGCGTTCACGGCGTGATCCATTGCGGAGATATCACACTGGCCGGGCACTTCGCAGCTCGCGATGATCTGTCGGGAGAAATTCAGTCCGGCGGCCGTACGCTCACAATAGTTACGCAGATGTTGCTGCTGCATGTAACTCACCGGCACCGAACTCACCGGCGCCTGCCTGGCCACTTCCCGTGCGGCGGCCGTCGGCTGCCAGGAGGTGACCGTGCCCGGCTTCAGCGACCATTCATCAAGTGGGCCAACGGTGATCTTGCCGATTCGCAAACGTGGTCCTTCCCAATACTTCCCGCCCAGCCGCCCCCCGGCGCGTCAACAATCGCTGCCGGATCAACATACTCCGGACCGGCCGTCGGTGGCCGACCACAGGGGCCGAACTCCCGAACGACACGGCCCACATATGCTCGACGCGCGTGCCATAGTGTCCGTCGGGGGGAAGTTGATCTTCCGGCGCGACATGTCCCCGCAAGGTCACATCGTCGCCGCCGATTCTAGGGAGGACAACGGCATGGTTTCCGCCGAACATCCGATCGAGCCTGCACCGAGCTTCGCGATCGTCGGTTACGCAGCACGTTTCCCGGGCGCGGAGAGCGCCGAGGAGTACTGGCAGCTACTGCGAGACGGTCGCGACGCCATATCAGATGTTCCGAAAGACCGCTGGGATACCGACGAATTTTTCGATCCGGATCCGTCGACCCCGGGAAAGGTCGTCACGCGCCGCGCAGGGTTCGTCGATGACGTGACGGGTTTCGATGCACCGTTCTTCGGCATGTCGGCCCGAGAAGTGCGCCTGATGGACCCACAGCACCGGATCCTCCTGGAAACCGCATGGCGAGCCGTGGAACACTCCGGTACCGCACCGACGTCTCTGGCCAACAGCAACACCGGCGTGTTCGTCGGCCTGGCCACGCACGACTACCTCGGCATGGCCTCCGACGAGCTCACGTACTCCGAGATCGAGGCCTACATGGCCATCGGAACCTCGAACGCCGCGGCGGCCGGCCGGATCAGTTACCGCCTGGGATTGCAGGGACCGGCGGTCGCGGTCGACACCGCGTGCAGTTCGTCGTTGGTGGCGATCCATCAGGCATGTCAAGCACTGCGCTTGAACGAGTGCGACCTCGCGTTGGCCGGCGGTGCCAATGTCCTGTTGACCCCGGCCACCATGATCACGTTCTCGAGCGCGCACATGCTGGCGCCCGACGGCCGGTGCAAGACGTTCGACGCGGCGGCAGACGGCTACGTGCGCGGCGAGGGGTGCGGCGTCGTCGTCATCAAACGCCTCGAGGACGCGTTGCGTGACGGAGACCGGATCCGCGCGGTGATCCGCGGTAGCGCGATCAACCAGGACGGCGCATCTGGCGGTCTGACCGTGCCGAACGGCGTTGCGCAACAACGTGTTATCACCGATGCGCTGCGACGTGCCGGTCTGCAGCCCGCTGACATCGGATATCTGGAGGCGCACGGAACCGGAACCTCGCTCGGTGACCCCATCGAAGCCCAGGCCGCCGGCGAGGCGCTCGGGGCCGGACGGACATCCGGCCAACCGCTGTTGATCGGCTCGGCGAAGACCAACATCGGGCACCTGGAAGCGGCCGCGGGCATCGCGGGCGTCATCAAGGTCGTCATGGCACTCGAGCACGAGATGTTGCCGAAGCACCTCAATTTCGAGAACCCGTCCCCCCACATTCCGTGGGATCGACTGCCCATCGAGGTGGTGAAGGAGACGATCCCCTGGCGACGCAACGGCAGGCCACGGATCGCCGGCGTCAGCTCGTTCGGGTTTGCCGGGACCAATGCGCACGTGATTCTCGAAGAGGCTCCCGTCGTCGAGCGCACCGCCGAGCCGTCCGAGGATGTGCGGCGCTACAGCATTCTTCCGCTGTCGGCCCGCACTCCCGACGCGTTGGTGCAGCTCGCCGACGATTACCGCAGCTGGCTGCGCGACCACCCGGAGGCCCGGCTGGCCGACGTCTGCCACACCGCCGGTACCGGGCGGGCCCATCTGGAGCACCGTGCCGCGCTGGTGGTCGACTCGAGAGAATCGGCCGTCGAACTGCTCGGAGCGCTCGCCGACGACCGGCCCGCCCCTGGCCTGTTCCGCGGCGAATCCCACGACCGCCCCAAGACCGCGTGGCTGTTCACCGGTCAGGGCAGCCAGTACCCCGGCATGGCGCGGGAATTGTTCGACACCGAGCCGGTGTTCGCCGAGACCGTGAGACGATGCGCCGACGCGGTCGGTGACATGCTCGAAAAGCCATTGCTCGACCTCATTTTCGACGTCGACGGGCCTGACGGCGGAGCCACGCTACGACATACGACATACGCGCAACCGGCGTTGTTCGCCGTGGAGATGGGCCTGGCACACCTCTGGCAGTCCTGGGGCTTGGAGCCCGACGTGGTGGTGGGCCACAGCGTCGGCCAGTACTCGGCCGCCTGTGTGGCCGGCGTGTTCGACCTGGCCGACGGTGCGCGCCTGATCGCCGAACGCGGCCGACTCTTCGGCAGCCTGCCCGCGGGCGGGCGGATGGTCGCGGTCTTCACCGCAGCCGAGCGCGCCGAGCGCCTCACCGACCAATACCCGAGCCTGTCGGTCGCTGCATACAACGGCGCCAACACCGTATTGTCCGGTCCGGCAAAGGATCTGGAAGCCGCGGTGGCGACGCTGACCGCCGACGGTGTGCGGTGCGACTGGCTCGACACCAGCCATGCGTTCCACTCGGCGCTGCTCGAGGAGATCCTCGACGATTTCGAGTCGTTCGCGCAGAAGCTCGAATACCGTGAACCGCAACGCATTTTGATCGACAACCGCACCGGTGCGGCGCTTGGGCGGAGCACCAGACTCGACGGCGCCTACTGGCGGCGGCACGCGCGTCAACCGGTCGAGTTCGCCAAGAGTGTCCGCACTCTCGGCGACATGAACTGCAAGGTGCTGCTGGAGATCGGTCCGAAGCCCGTGCTCACGGCCGCCGCGCTCGCGGCGTGGCCCGATCCGGCCACCACTCCGAAGGTGATCGCGTCGTTGCGCCCCAATACCGACGATCAGCGGCAGATCACCGAGGCGGTCGCCGACGCGTACGTTGCGGGGCACCTGCCCGATTTCCACACGCTCGGGCACCCACACGCCCGCAAACTCGACCTCCCCACCTATCCTTTCGAGCACCGTCAGTTCTGGTTCTCGGACAACCGGTCGATCGACCGGGCCGACACCACCCCGGGCCCCGATCGGTCGCACCGCACGCAGACCCTCCGACTTCTCGAAGACGGCCGGTTCGAAGAACTGGCCACCCTCATCGACGGCGAGACCGTCGACGAGCAGACCCTGCGAGTTCTCAACAAACTCGCCGCACGCCACAACCAGCAGCGGTCGACACAGGTCCGCGCCGACGGGCGCTACGAAATCCGTTGGGAAACGATCGCACCAACCGTATCCGGCCCCGGCGCCGCATCGGACTGGATCCTGGTCGGCGACGACACCGGCTCGGTCCGGGAGCTCGCCGATGCGCTGACCGGACGCGGACATCGTCCCCAGATCGTCGCGCCGCCCGCATCGGACGCCGACGAGGGTCGGCTCACCGAGATCCTGCGCACGGCATCGGCGTCCGCATCGGGTGGCGGACCCTACATCGTGTACGTCGCGGCATCCGATGGCGCACCGTCTCCGATGCGGGACCTGCTGCGTGTGCAGCACCGGACGCTGGGCGGGCTGCGGCGACTGTTCCGGGCCGCCGACGATGCCGAACTGCGCAGTCCCATCTGGCTCGTGACCCGCAACGCGCAACGGGTCATCGATTCCGACAGCGTTGCGCCCGAACAGACTTCCCTATGGGGGTTCGGCCGCGCGGCGGCCCTGGAGTTCCCGCACGTGTGGGGTGGCCTCGCAGACATCTCCGGCGCTGCGGCAGGCCCAGACTCCACCGCCGAGTACTCGCGGCTCATCGAACGGATCTCGGCGCCGCGCGACGGCGAGGACCAGATCGCGCTGCGCGGGAACACGGTGTACGCGCCCCGGCTCGTGCGTCGGACCGACGAGCCGAGCGACACGCCACTGAGGGTGCGGGAGGACCGCACCTACCTGGTGACGGGTGGTCTGGGGGCCATCGGCCTGGAGATCGCCGGATATCTGGCGGCGCACGGCGCCGACCATCTGGTGTTGACCAGCCGGCGCGAGCCGGACGATGCGGCGCGGCGGCGCATGGACGCGTTGCGCGAACAGTACGGATGCGACGTGCGGGTGATCACCGCCGACGTCGCCGACGCGCACGACGTCGCGCGCCTCATGGCGACCGTGGCTGCCGAACTTCCCGCACTGGCCGGCATCGTGCACGCCGCGGGCGAGATCGGCACGACGCCACTGGGCGATCTCGACGAAGCCGAGGTGGACCGCGTGTTCGCCGGAAAGGTCTGGGGCGCCTGGCATCTGAGCGAGGCTCTCGCAGATCGTCAAGCGGACCCGGCTCTCGACTTCTTCATCGGCACGTCGTCTATCGCATCGGTGTGGGGCGGATATGGACAGACCGCCTACGGCGCCGCGAACGCCTTCCTCGACGGTCTGGCCTGGCGCCTGCGGGAACGGGGCATCGCCGGCGTCAGCGTGAACTTCGGGCCGTGGGCGGCGGGCATGGCCGATGCCGAGTCCCGCGCCCGACTGGAGCAGCGCGGCGTGCAGACGTTGTCACCGGCCGAGGCGCTCGCTGGCCTGGCCGATGTCGTGGGCGGTCCGGTCCAGGGCGTCGTGGCCCGGATCGACTGGTCCCGTTTCCTGCCGCTGTACCAGCAGGCAGGCCGACGCGCCTTCCTCGCGGAACTCGAGCGCGAGTTGCCCGCCGCCACGGCCGCGCCCGCGGCGCCCACCACGGGGTCCGGGAAGCCCCCGCTCGTCGAGCTGTTGACGAACGCCCCCGTGCAGCAACGTAAACGACTTGTCACCGATTATCTGCGCAATGCTGTCGCCGAGGTGACCCGGGTGGATCCCGCCGAGATCCGCGAGGATGCCGGATTCTTCGACCTCGGGATGGATTCCCTGATGGCGGTCGAACTACGGCGCCGCATCGAGCAGGGCGTCGGCCGGGACATTCCCGTCACCCTGGTGATGGACCATCCCCGGTTGTCCGACGCCGCCGACTACCTGCTGGTCGACGTCCTCGGGCTCGGTGAGCAGGCGACCGTGCGGCCGGTGTCCACGGTGACCGCACGAAACGACGAGCCGATCGCGATCGTCGCGGTCTCCTGCCGCTTCCCCGGCGCACCCGATCCGGAGGCGTTCTGGGAGTTGCTCACCGGTGGCGTCGATGCGATCAGGGAAGTCCCCGAGGACCGTTGGGACATCGACGAGTTCTACGACCCCGACCCGGACACCCCGGGTAAGACGTACACGCGTTTCGGCGGATTCCTGGACGGCATCGACGGATTCGACCCGGAGTTCTTCGGTATCTCGCCGCGTGAGGCCGTCTGGATCGAACCGCAGCAGCGGCTGATGCTCGAGATGGTGTGGGAGGGCCTCGAGCGGGCCGGCTACCCACCTGCCGATCTGCGCGGAAGCCGTACCGGGATCTTCACCGGCGTGGCCGCCAACGAGTACGCGCATCTGTTGTCGGCCGAGTCGATCGACAAGATCGAGCCGCACTTCATCACGGGCAATGCGCTCAACGCGATCTCGGGTCGCGTCGCGTTCGCGCTGGGCTTGGAAGGTCCCGCGGTCGCGGTGGACACGGCGTGCAGTTCGGCGTTGGTGGCGGTCCATCAGGCCTGCCAGGCGTTGCAGTCGGGGGACTGCGACATGGCGCTGGCCGGCGGGGTGAACGTCCTGCTCAGCCCCGTCACCGTGGTGGCGGCGTCGCGGGCACGCATGTTGTCACCGGTGGGTCGGTGCAAGACCTTCGACGCCTCGGCCGACGGCTACGTGCGCAGTGAGGGCTGCGGCGTCCTGGTGCTCAAGCGGCTGAGCGATGCGATGGCCGACGGTGATCGGGTGTGCGCGGTCATCCCGGCCAGCTCGGTGAACCAGGACGGCGCTTCGAGCGGGTTGACCGTCCCGAACGGCGGTGCCCAACAACGTCTCATCGAGGCGACCCTGGCACGTGCCGGGCTGACCGGCGGCGACGTGGACTACCTCGAGGCACACGGTACGGGCACACCGCTCGGTGATCCGATCGAGGTCCAGGCCGCGGCCGCCGCATACGGCGCCGGACGTGACGTGGACCGTCCGCTGTTGATGGGGTCGGTGAAGACCAACATCGGCCACACCGAATCCGCTTCGGGCGCAGCAGGTCTGATCAAGGTGGTGCTGTCGCTGCAACACGGGGTGGTGCCGCAGAGCCTGCACTTCGAGAACCCGTCACCGCACATCCCGTGGGACACGCTGCCGGTGCGGGTCGTCGACGAACCGGTTCCGTGGCAGACCAACGGCCGGGTTCGACGTGCCGGTGTCAGTTCGTTCGGGTTCACCGGGACCAACGCGCACGTGCTCGTCGAGGAGGCACCGCAGCCCCGCGCCGCCGACGCCCCCGTACCGCACGCGGACGCCGCGGACTCAGTGGACTCAGTGGACTCCGGTGCGCGAACCGACGACACCCCGCAGGTGCTCGCGCTCTCGGCGCGCTCACCGGAAGCGCTCGTCGCGTTGGCACGACGCTACGAATCCTGGTTGAGCACGCACCCCGACACCGACCTCGCCGACCTCTGCCACACCGCCGGCGTGGGCCGATCCCATTTCGAACACCGCGCCGCACTGGTCGTGGATTCGATCGAGCGGGCACGCGACGGCCTGGCCGCGGTCGCAGAAGGCCGCACACCTGCCGGCGTGGTGCGCGGTGAGCACACGCACCGGCCGACAACGGCGTGGCTGTTCACCGGACAGGGCAGCCAGTATTCCGGCATGGCTCGCGAACTGTTCGACAGCGAACCGGTTTTCGCCGAGACCGTGACGCGTTGCGCGGAGGCGGTTGCCGAGATCCTGCCGAAACCGCTGCTGGATGTGATGTTCTCCGACGATCGGGAAACCGCAGATCTGCTGCAGCACACGTCGTTCGCGCAGCCTGCGCTGTTCGCCGTCGAGATGGGGCTGGCGCGACTGTGGCAGTCCTGGGGCATCGAGCCCGATGTGGTGCTCGGGCACAGCGTGGGCCAGTACGCCGCGGCCTGTGTCGCGGGCGTGTTCGGCCTCGAGGACGGCGCACGGCTGATGGCCGAGCGCGGCCGGATGTTCGGCAGTCTTCCCGAAGGCGGCCGGATGGTGGCCGTGTTCGCCGACGCCAAGCACGTCGAGCAGGTGGCGGGTGAGTTCCCGCGGGTGTCCGTGGGCGCCTACAACGGTCCGAACACCGTGCTTTCGGGTCCCGGTGACGATCTCGAGGAGATCGTCGAGAAGTTCGAGGACGAGGGCATCCGCTGCACGTGGCTGGCGACCAGCCACGCGTTCCATTCGGAACTGCTGGATCCCGTGCTCGACGAGTTCGAGGCCTACGCAGCGCAATTGCAGTTCGCCGCACCGACGCTGCCGCTGGTGTGCAACCGCACCGGCGCCGTGCTCACCACGCAGACCCCGCTCGACGCACAGTACTGGCGGCGGCATTCCCGCCAGCCCGTGCAGTTCGCCGAAAGTGTCCGCACCGTGGCCGCGCTCGGTTGCTCGGTGCTCATGGAGATCGGACCGCAACCGGTGCTGACCGGCGCGGCGGTACAGGTGTGGCCCGAGCACATGGCTCCCCCGCGCGCCGTCGCCTCGCTGCGCAAGGGCGTCGGCGACCGTCGTCAGATCGCCGACGCACTGGCAGCGGCCTACGTCGGCGGTCACCGGCCCGACTTCGCGGCGCTGCACCGCCGGCCACGTCGCACGCTCGAGCTGCCCACGTATCCGTTCCAGCGCCGCCGATTCTGGCCGAGGACGTCGTCCATCGCCGTCGACGGCGGTTCTGCGACCGCAGGCATCCTGGGCAGCGGCAAGGATCTGGCGTCCGGCGACACCATCTATACGAGCCGGCTGTCCGTCAAGTCGCAGCCGTGGCTGGCCGACCATGTCATCTACGGCACCGTCGTCGTGCCCGGCGCGACGTACGCGGCGATGGCACTCGCCGCGGTCGGCACGCCGGCACGGTTGAAGGACGTCTTCTTCTACGAGCCGATCATCCTGCCGGAGAAGGCCTCTCGCGAAGTGCAGCTGACATTGCACCCCCTCGACGGCGATGGCGTGCTGAGCTTCCAGATCCACAGTCGTCCGTACGGCGAGCGTGGGGCCGAGTGGGCGCTGAACGCCGAAGGTACCGTCGATACGGCGACCTCCGAGGAGGCCGGCGGCGACCGCGCCATCCCCGACCAGCAGCGCGATCCCGTCGACGAGGCGATCGAGCGCATGGAGCGCATGCGTCCACAGGACCTGTTCGAAACCTTCGCCGACCTGGAGCTGGCGTGGGGGCCCACCTGGTCGGGCTCCCTGAAATCCCTGTGGCTCGGCGACGGTGAGGCCATCGGCGACATCCTCGTCGGCGCCGAACTCGCCGAACAACTCGGATCCGAACCCATGCATCCGGTGCTCGTGGACCTGTGCACCGGCGTCGCGTTCCCCGCGTTCCCGGCGCTGCTCGCGGCCGAACAGGGCGTCAACGACCTGTTCCTGCCGTTGCGCTACGGGCAGGTGACGCTCAGCGAGAAGATGCCGCGGCGCTTCTACTGCCGCGCGACCTGGCACCGCGGCGCGCTGGACGGCGAAACGCAGGTGTTCGACCTGGATTTCGTCGACATCGGTGGCCGCCCACTCGGTGGAATCCGCGAGTTCACCGTCAAACGTGCGCCCCGCGAGGCGCTCTTGCGCGGCCTCGGCGGCGACGCGACCCGACTGCTCTACCACCTCGGCTGGCATGAGGTGCCGGCTCCACCGGCAGGTGGGGAATCCTTGAGCGGCACATGGCTGATCGCCGGGTTCGAGGAGTTGGCGGCCAAGGTGCCTGGCTGTGTCCCGTTCGACCGCAACACCGATCCAGGGTTGTTGGGCGAGCTGTTGGCGCAGGCGCACGAGCGCGGCATGGGATACGCCGGGGTCGTGTGGCGCGGCGCGGCGCCGAGCCGTGACGGGGCCGGTTCCGCCGCTGCCGAGTCCGCGCGTCTCGAGACCGAGATCGCGAACCTGCTCAGCGCCGTACATACCGCGCAGGGTGGGAGTGTGAAACTGCCCGGCGGCCTGTGGATCGTGACCGAGCGGGCGGTGGCATGCGAATCCGGTGAGCAGGTGGATCCGGTGCACGCAGCGCTGTGGGGTTTCGGCCGCACGACGGTCAACGAGGAGCCCGCCCTGCGCTGCCGGTTGGTCGACTCCGACGGTTCACCGGAGGCGGTCGACGTGTTGGCCGCCCTGTTGGCCGATCCGTCCATCCAGGAGCCCGAACTCGCTGTGCGCCAAGGGAAACTACTGGCATCGCGGTTGTTGCCGTGGTCGCGCAGCGGTCATCTCACGGTGCCGCGCGATGGTGACTTCGTCCTCGCGCCCACCGAACGCGGCGCGATCGACAACCTGCGCCTGACCGAGACGGATGTCGCGTCTCCTGACGACGGCTATGTGCAGGTGCAGGTCGAGGCGGCAGGCCTCAACTTCCGCGACGTGCTCAATGTGCTCGGTCTGTACCCGGGTGATCCCGGACCGATCGGCGGCGACTTCGCAGGCACCGTCACCCGGTTGGGGGCGGGTGTGAGTGGAGTCGAGGTCGGTCAACGCGTCTACGGCACCATGCAGGGCGCGTTCGCCAGCCGGTTCAACGTGCCCGCCCAGTTCCTCGCACCGATTCCCGACGGCATCGGCGCGGTCGAGGCCGCGACCATCCCCGCCGCGGCGCTGACCGTTCGACTCGCGTTCGACTGGGCACAACTCAAGCCGGGCGACAAGGTGCTCATCCACGCCGCCAGCGGCGGTGTCGGGTTGGCGGCCATCCAGATGGCCCAGCAGTGCGGCGCCGAGGTGTTCGCCACAGCCAGCACCTTCAAGCGCGCCACGCTGCGCAGACTGGGTGTGAAGTACGTATATGACTCCAGGACAACGGACTTCGCCGACCAGATCCTCGCGGACACCCACGGCTCCGGTGTGGACGTGGTGCTCAACAGCCTGACGAGCGAGGGTTTCATCGAGGCGACGCTGAGAGCCACCGCCCGAAACGGCCGCTTCGCCGAGATCGCCAAGCGTGACATCTGGTCGCATGCGCAGATGGCCGAGGTCCGGCCCGACATCGACTATGAGATCGTCGCGCTCGACACGGTGATGTTCACCGAACCCGATCGCATTCGCGACCTGCTCACCGAGGTCTCGGAGGGATTGGGGCGTGGGGAGTGGACGCCGCTGCCTGCCGAGATCTATCCGATCACCGAGGCGCGGTCGGCCTTCCGCCGCATGCAGCAGGCACGACACATCGGCAAGATCGTGCTACAGATCCCGAAAGCCCTTCAGCCACAAGGTGACCGGAGTTATCTGATCACCGGTGGGCTCGGAGCGATCGGTCTGCACACGGCGGCGTACCTGGCGCAGCTGGGTGCCGGCGACATCGTGCTGACCAGCCGTCGCAGTCCCGATGAGGCGGCCCGGCGCACCATCGACGAGATCACCGAGCGCTACAAGTGCCGCATCCACACATATGCGGCCGATGTCGGTGACGAGGAGCAGGTCGCCGGCTTGTTGGCGCGGATCCGGGCCGAGTTGCCGCCGTTGGCGGGCGTCGCCCATCTGGCGGGCGTGCTCGACGACGCGCTGCTGTCGGCGCAGGACCTGGACCGCTTCCGGATCTCGTTGGCGCCCAAAGCGTATGGCGCAGGCCATCTGGACCGTTTGACCAGGGACGACGATCTGGACTTCTTCATCGTGTCCTCGTCGGTGTCGAGTCTGTTCGGGTCTCCCGGTCAGGCCAACTACGCGACCGCCAACGCGATGCTCGACGGTCTTGTCGCCAAGCGGCGCGCGCAAGGCCTGGTGGCCACGGGTGTCAACTTCGGACCGTGGGGCCAGGGTGGCATGGCGTCGTCGGACGCCGCGACCGCGAACATCAGTGCGCAGGGTCTGATCCCGCTGGATCCCTCGGCCGCGTTGAACGCGCTGGCCGAGGTCATCGCGAACGGCTCAGGACAGGCGACGGTGCTCAAGGCGAACTGGCAGCGCGCGGCGAAGGTGCTCGGATCGGCCCGCCCGCCGATCCTGGACCTCGTACTGCCCAGTGCGGCCGGCGAGGTCACCGGGGACAGTGAACTGCTCAAGCAGTTGATGGAGATCCCGGTACCCCAGCGCGCCGGCTTCGTGACCGAGTTCCTGCAACGCGAGGTGCAGAACTTCCTGCGCCTGGCGTCGCCGCCGGCGGCATCGAGCCGGTTCCTCGACCTCGGCACGGATTCGCTGATGGCGATCGAACTCCGCAACCGGCTGCACAGCCAGTTCGGTGGCAAGTTCACGATCAACGCGACCGCGGTGTTCGACTACCCGACCATCGGCGGACTCGCGGAGTACCTGGTGGGTCAGCTGCCCGAGGACTGAGTCACCGCTCACGCCCAGCGGGTCGCTTCGACCGCCGCGGGCAACGGCGGGTGCAGGGGCACGTCCAGGCCGTCGTAGATACCGGGCTTCTGCTCGGCCAGCCAGCCGACGGCACCGAGCAGCCGGTTGACGGCCGTGGTGTTGCCGCCGTCGGCCCGTGTGCCGCCCGGTACATCGGCGCGGACGACGACGCACAGCTGCGGATCGCCGTCGATGATCACGCGGTGATCGCCCGATCCCTGATCGGGCTGCGGCCAGTGCGGCGCGCAGGCCGGGTCGATACGCGTGATGTGGTCGACGACGACGCGCTCGACCCCGTTCGCCCAGCCGATCACCTGGAGCCGGAACGCGCCCTGTGTACCCGCCTCGAATCGGCCGAGCACGTTCTCGCAAGACGCGGTCAGCGGCAGCCGTTCCACCTTCTCGGTGATGTCGTCGATCTCCAGACCGAGCCCGCGGCCGATCAGACGGATGTTGCCGCCCCACACCATCGTCGGGATCGTCGGCAGCAACATCATGGGCACCGGGTCGTCCGGCCCCATCGGAGCGCCGAATCCGCACAACACCCGTACGGCGTGCGGCTGATCGTAGGTCGAGTAGTCGAAGATCTCCTGGCACCGGATGGTGCGGATCCGTGTGCACAGTCCGGCCGCGGCCACCGCGAGCGCGTCGTTGGCCCACCCCGGATCCACACCGCTGACCAGAAGCGTCGCATTGCCTGCCGCCGCGGCGTCGGTGAGGCGGTCCACCCACTGCTCGGGTGCCGATCGCGGGTCGTACAGCGAGTAGAGAGACGGGGTCACGACATGTTTGCCGGCGCGCAGACACCGCTCGATGTCGCCGATCGCCTCCTCGGGCCGGATGTCACCGGAGGCCATGTAGGCCACGGCATCGCATGCGGCGAGTGCGGCGTCGACGTCGGCGGTCGCGGTGACCCCCGTCGGCGCGTCGATGCCTGCGAATGTCGCCGCCTCGCGACCCACTTTGCCCTGCGACGATGTGATCACCGCCGTCAATACGAGCCCCGGGAACGCCACCGCCGAGCGGATGGCCGTCGACCCCATGTTTCCCGTTCCCCACACCGCGATCCGCCGCATCTGGACAATCTAGCGAGGGTCGACGTGACCATCCTCACATTCCGGTGAAACCGCATGTCAGAGGGGTAGCCACGGGGCGATCGCCAGCTCGATCAACCACTGGGTTGGTTAGGTGTCGGAAATTGCCAGCACCGGGCTTGCGTTGAAGTTACCGAACGGTATAGTTGGCCGCAGTTACTGGTGGGTAACTTATCCGGAGTACCCAACCTCAGGTGGCATTCTCGTCGAGGAGGAAAAGTGAGCCACTACAAGAGCAACGTCCGAGACCAGGTGTTCAACCTGTTCGAGGTCTTCGGCGTGGACAAGGTGCTCGGCACCGACAAGTTCAGCGATCTCGATGTCGACACCGCCCAGGAGATGCTCACCGAGATCGCGCGCCTGGCCGAGGGCCCGATCGCCGAATCCTTCGCCGAGGGTGACCGCAATCCTCCGGTGTTCGATCCCGAGACGCACACCGTCACCCTGCCCGAGGGCTTCAAGAAGTCCATGCGTGCACTGTTCGAGGGCGGCTGGGACAAGGTGGGCCTCGCCGAGCACCTGGGCGGCATCCCGATGCCACGCGCGCTGCAGTGGGCGCTGATCGAGCACATCCTCGGCGCCAACCCTGCGGCCTACATGTACGCCATGGGCCCGGGCATGAGCGAGATCTTCTACAACAACGGCACCGACGAGCAGAAGAAGTGGGCCACGATCGCCGCTGAGCGCGGTTGGGGCGCCACCATGGTGCTGACCGAGCCCGACGCGGGCTCCGACGTGGGCGCCGGCCGCACCAAGGCCGTGCAGCAGCCCGACGGTACCTGGCACATCGACGGTGTGAAGCGGTTCATCACCTCCGCCGACTCCGACGATCTGTTCGAGAACATCATGCATCTGGTGCTGGCCCGCCCCGAGGGCGCAGGCCCCGGCACCAAGGGCCTTTCGCTGTTCTTCGTGCCGAAGTACCACTTCGATCCCGAGACCGGCGAGCCCGGCGAGCGCAACGGCGTGTTCGTGACCAACGTCGAGCACAAGATGGGCCTGAAGGTCTCGGCCACCTGTGAGCTGTCCCTGGGCCAGCACGGCATCCCGGCCGTGGGCTGGCTGGTCGGCGAGGTCCACGACGGCATCGCGCAGATGTTCGACGTGATCGAGCAGGCCCGAATGATGGTGGGCACCAAGGCGATCGCGACCCTGTCGACCGGCTACCTCAACGCGCTCGAGTACGCCAAGGAGCGCGTCCAGGGCGCCGACATGACCCAGATGACCGACAAGACCGCGCCACGCGTGACCATCACGCACCACCCGGATGTGCGTCGCAGCCTCATGACCCAGAAGGCCTACGCCGAAGGTCTGCGGGCGATCTATCTCTACACCGCGACGTTCCAGGACGCCGAGGTGGCCAAGGCCGTGCACGGCATCGAGGGCGACCTGGCCGCCCGCGTGAACGATCTGCTGCTGCCGATCGTGAAGGGCTTCGGTTCGGAAACGGCCTACGCCAAGCTGACCGAGAGCCTGCAGACCTTGGGCGGCTCCGGCTTCCTGCAGGACTACCCGATCGAGCAGTACATCCGCGACTCGAAGATCGACTCGCTGTACGAGGGCACCACCGCCATCCAGGCACAGGACTTCTTCTTCCGCAAGATCATTCGCGACAAGGGCCAGGCGCTGGCCTACGTCGCGGGCGAGATCGAGCAGTTCATCAAGAACGAGAACGGCAACGGCCGCCTGAAGACCGAGCGCGAACTGCTGGCGACTGCGCTGGCCGACGTCCAGGGCATGGCCGCGGCGATGACCGGCTACCTGATGGCGGCGCAGGAGGATCCGGCCTCGATCTACAAGGTCGGCCTCGGCTCGGTCCGGTTCCTGATGGCCGTCGGTGACCTGCTGGCCGGCTGGCTGCTGGCCCGCCAGGCCGCGGTGGCAATCGAGAAGCTCGATGCAGGCGCCACCGGTGCCGAGAAGTCCTTCTACGAGGGCAAGATCGCTGCCGCGTCGTTCTTCGCCAAGAACATGCTGCCGCTGCTGACCAGCACCCGTCAGGTCATCGAGAACCTCGACAACGACGTGATGGAGTTGGACGAGGCGGCGTTCTGACGCACGCGTTCTGACGCGAGCTCTACCAGAGAGGCTCCCGGGGTGTCCCCGGGAGCCTCTTTGCGTCCGGCCGGCCGCTCCCGCATTGGTGCAGCGTCGCGGCCTTGCGCAGCAAGTGATTTCGCTCCGGCACCGTCTGCGCCTGCCCCGCGGCGTCGGCGTACAACTGGGCGGCGAGGTCGGTGTTCCCGGCACGCTCGTGCAGATACGCCATCGATGCGGTGTGGCGCGGCAACGTCGGGTCCAGCTCGGCCAGTGCCGCCAGGCCCGCCTGCGGTCCGTCGGCCTCACCGACTGCCACCGCGCGGTTGAGCCGCGCGACCGGGCTGTGGGTGAGGGCCACGAGTTCGTCGTACCACTCCACGATCTGCACCCAGTCCGTGTCGTCCGTGGATCGGGCGTCCGCGTGCAGCGCCGCGATCGCTGCCTGGATCTGATACTCACCGAGCCGGTCTCGCGCCAGCGCGGCCTGCACCACCGCCACGCCCTCGGCGATCAGATCCTGACGCCACAGCGTGCGGTCCTGCTCGGCCAGCGGCACCAGGGTGCCGTCGGCCCGCGTGCGCGCAGGGCGCCGGGCGTCATGGAGCAGGAACAGCGCAAGCAGCCCGAAGACCTCCGGGTCATCGGTGATCGCCGCGAGCTGCCTGACCAAACGGATCGCCTCCGCGGCGAGGTCGACGTCGCCGGTGTAACCCTCGTTGAACACCAGGTAGAGAACCCGCAGCACCGTGGCCAGATCCCCGTGCCGGCTCAACCCGACCTCGGCGACAGTGCGCTTCGCGCGGCTGATCCGTTGCGCCATGGTCGCTTCCGGCACGAGATACGCTCGCGCGATCTGGCGGGTGGTGAGGCCTCCGACCGCCCGCAACGTCAGCGCCACGGCCGACGCGGGACTCAGGTTCGGGTGCGCGCACAGGAAGTACAGCTGCAGCGTGTCGTCCACGGGCACCGGAGGTCCCTGCCGCACCTCCCCGGCCGTTCGCAACTCGCGGTTGCGGCGCGCGACATCAGCGCGCGTCAGGTCGATGAACCGGCGCCACGCCGTGGTGATCAACCAGCCCTTGAGATCGTCGGGCCCGCGGCCGGGCTCCCAGGTCTCGAGGGCCTTGATCAGGGCTTCCTGAACCGCGTCCTCGGCCGTGGCGAAGTCGGCACCGCGGTGGACCAGGGCCGCCAGGACACCTGGTATCAGGCTCCGCAGTTCGGCCTCGGTCTTCGCCGGGCGGCCCGGATCCCTCGCCATCGCGCCCCCTACTGCCCGTGGCAGGCGTCCGAACCGCCGAGGAACGGCCGCACCTCGAGCCATTCGTGGATCGGCCTGCCACCGGCGCCGGGCGCCGCGGACAACTCCCCCGCAACCTCGACGGCGCGCTCGTACGAGTCCACATCGATGATCATCCAGCCGGCGACCAGATCCTTGGTCTCGGCGAAGGGGCCGTCGGTTACGGGAGGTCTGCCTTCACCGTCGTGACGCACCCACACCCCGGTGGGGGCGAGGGCCTGCGCGTCGACGAACTCACCGGTGGTCTCCAGACGCGCCGCGAGGCTCCTCATGTACTCAAGGTGGGCCTCGATCTCATCCGGCGCCCACCGATCCATCGGCACGTCGTTGACGGCCTGCGGCGCACCCCGATAGTGCTTGAGAAGCAGGTACTTGGCCATGGGGCTCTCCTCCCGTTGGCGACCCTAGTTGGTCGTTCATCCCTGGGACGGAGCCATCACCGCATTCTCGACATCATTTTCGACCGTATGGTTCAGATGAGGCTGAAACCGGTGATGAGCTGCCAGATGCCGACCGCGATGAACAGGATCAGGAGAATCGTCATCCGGTGCTTGAGCGACCAGTCGTGCAGCGGCTCCAGGATCGCCTGGGTCTTCGCCGGGGCGATGACGTAGCTCAACAGCGCGATCTCGAAGACGAGCAGGGTCGCGAGCACGAACGCGGTCACGGCGAGTACCTGCGTCACCACCGGAACGTCGGCGCCGACGATGACGGTGTCGACCAACAGCGCGATCGGCGGCGGCATCATGTACACGAAACCGAGCAGCAGCGACACCCACAGGGCTCCGTTGTCCCATGCGTCGCGGGCACGTTTGACGGCGGGGTTCACGATGGAGGTGACCTTGCCCACGGCCCGCCTGATCCAGCCCTGCGGTACCTCCTGCTCCGCGGCCGGCTCGTCGTCCAGCACCAGGGTCGACGCTGCGCCGACGCGGGCGGGCTCAGCGGTGCGCGCGCGTCTCTTCATGCGCATCCGGACGGCGATCCACGCGCCGACCAGGAGCGCGAATACGCCCGTCCCCACCTGGAAGGGCTGGACGGAGGACCCCGGCTCGGCCGTGGTGAGGCTTTCCGCCAGTCCCGCGAAGCTGGGAATCATCTGCATTGCCGCAAGCGGAATCAACATCAACGGGAAGTTGACGATCAGCGCGCCGATCCAGAACACCAACAGATTCGGGACCGGTCTCGGGCGCGACAGAAGAAGCGGGATGAAGCCCAGAAGCATGGGATTCAGCGACATGAAGAATCCCATGCCCAGGACGTTGCTCCACATATCGAAACCGCGGGGGCCCTACAGCAGCCCGAGGAGCTGCAGATCGGTCACGTACTTGACGATGACGTCGGGTGTCACCTGTGGAATCTCGCCGTCGACACCGATGTTCGCGTCACGGACCGCGGCCTGGAACCGGTCGGCCGGTGCGTAGGAACCTTGCGTGGGCTCGGGTGGCTGCAGCTCCCCTGCCTGCTGCTTGAGCATCGTCAACATCTGCAACACCGAGTTCTGGCGCTGCTGGTCCGGCAGGGCGTGCAGCGCCGTCTCGAACCGTTGCAACCACTCACCGAAGTCGTCGACGCGTTCGATCGGATACCCGGCCTCGACGAGCCAGTCGATGTAGGTGTCGATGCCGATACCGTCGTCATGCGGGTTCATCACGTGGTACGTCTCGAATCCGCTTGCCGCCGAATCGCTCGCGGACCTGGCCACCCGCCAACCCAGTGTGGTGATCGCCTGTGCGACGAAGCCGACGGGCAGGCCGTCGAAGTGTGCGCGCTGTCGCTCACCGTCGGCGCCGCGTCGATAGAACGACCCGGGTGCGACGCCCGTCGCCACGATGCTGAGCACCATGCGCGACACGGTGTCGGCCACGTTCAACTGTCCGGCGTAGGTCGGGTCGGCCATGATCATGCCCGACCGGAACACCGCAACCGGAAGCCCGCAGTGGTCGTGGGCCTCGCGCAGCAGGACCTCGCCTGCCCACTTGCTGTTGCCGTAGCCGTTGGCGTAACCCACCTCGATCTTGCGGGTCGCGCTGATCAACCGGATGTCGGCTTGCTCGGTGAACCTCGAGGGCTCGATCTGCCTGCCGACGTCGGACGTCGAGACGAAGTTGAACGGCTTGAGCTTCGCGGTGAGCGCGAAGCGGATCAACTCGGCGGTGCCGACGACGTTGGGCCCGAACAGCTCGCTGTAGGGCAGCACGCTGTTGACGAACGCGGCCGAATCGACGATGAGGTCGACACGTTCGGCCAACCGCTGCCACGTCTGCTCGTCGAGCCCGAGGTTCGGTTCTCCCTTGTCACCTGCGACCACCTGCAGCCGCTCGGTGGCAAGCTCCTTGAAGTGCTTGCGCAGCAACGGATCCGTGTCGAACGTCGCCTCGAGGCGCTTTCTGGCATCCTCGTCGGATCTGCCGCGCACCAGGCAGATCACCTTGTCGTCGACACGGCGCAGCTGCCTGAGCCATTCCAGTAGCAGATAGCGGCCGAGGAATCCGGTGGCCCCGGTCAACAGCACCGTCTGTACGTTGCCGTCGGGCCGCGGCAGCGTCGTCGCGGTTCTCAGGGTCGGAGCGTCGATGAACTTGTCCAGCGTCAGATCACGCGCATGCACCTCGGTGGCATCGCTGCCGTGCACCGAGGCGAAGCTGACACCGTCGGTCCGCTCGCCCGTCTCGCGATCGAGGTACACGCTCAACTTCTGCACGGTCGGCGCCTCGAACAACGTGCGCACCGAAAGGTTGGCGTCCAGCGCCGTGTTCACCGCGGCGATCACGCGCATCGCGGAGATCGAGTCACCGCCGAGTTCGAAGAACGAGTCGTCGAGACCGATCCGCTCGACACCGAGCACGTGGGCGAAGATGCCCGCGAGCGTCTTTTCGGTCTCGGTCTCCGGGGCACGGTAGCGTTCGGCACTCTGATACTCGGGCGCGGGCAGTGCACGCCGGTCGAGCTTGCCGTTCACCGTCAACGGCAGCGCCTCCAACGTCACCACCGCGGCCGGGACCATGTAGGCGGGCAACCGGTTGGCGAGTTCGGCGCGAGCGACCGCCGGGTCGGCGGTGCCCGTGATGTAGCCCACCAGCCGCTTGTCGCCGGGACGGTCCTCCCTGGCGATCACGACGGCCTGGCCGACACCGTCCACCTCGGACAGCGCGGTCTGGATCTCACCGAGTTCGATGCGGTAGCCGCGGATCTTGACCTGCTCGTCGGCGCGGCCCAGGTACTGCAGCTGCCCGTCGTCGCCCCAGCGGACGAGGTCGCCCGTGCGGTACATCCGCGCGCCCGGCTCTCCGAACGGGCATGCCACGAAACGCGACCCGGTCAGGCCGCCGCGCCCGACATAGCCGACGCCGACACCGCGGCCCGCCAGGTACAACTCACCGACGACTCCCGGCGGAACCGGACGCAACCACTCGTCGAGGACGAAGGTGGCGCCCTTCGGCACCGGCGAGCCGATCGGGACCACATCCGACCCCGGCGTCAACGGTGCGCTGATCGCCGCGTAGATCGTCGATTCGGTTGGACCGTAGGCGTTGATCATCACGCGGTCGGCGGCCCACCGGTCGACGACCTCGGTGGGGCACGCCTCACCGGCCACCACCAGGGCCGTGCCTTCCAGCCCCTCCGGTGACAACATCCGCACCGCAGAGGGGGTCTGGTAGAGCACGTTGACCTGTTCGGACACCAGCAGCGCGTGCAGATCGTCGGGTGAACCCGCGATCGACTCCGGCACGATCACCAGCCGGCCGCCGTGCAGCAGCGCACCCCAGATCTCCCACACCGAGACGTCGAACACCAGCGAATGCCATTGCGACCAGACCGCTCCCGGTCCGGCGGGCAGCTCGGCAGGCAAGGTGTCGAGTACCTGCGTGACGTTGCCGTGCGTGATCGCCACGCCCTTGGGCACACCGGTGGTGCCCGACGTGTAGATCATGTAGGCGATGTCGTCAGGCGAGGGCGTGAGCAGCGTTGTGCTGGGGTAGATGTCGACCACCGGATCGTCCACCTCGACGACAGGCAGATCGAATCCGTCGAACCGGGAACGCAGATCGGCGGTCGTGAGCGCGGCGATCGGTTCGGCGTCGCCGAGCATGAACTCCAGCCGCGCGGCAGGTACCGAGGGATCGATCGGCAGGTAGGCCGCACCGGTCTTGAGCACCGCGAGGATCGCGACGATCGCGTCGGCCGAACGCGGGACCATCAGCGCCACGGACTTCCCCGGCGCGGCGCCGTACACCGCCAGCAGGTTGGCCAGTTGGTTTGCGGCCTCGTCCAATTCGCCGTAGTTCAGCGACTCGCCCTCGAAGGTGACCGCGAGCGCCTCCGGATCGCGCGACACCTGCTCGGCGAACACCTCGGTTATCGACCGCGGCGACGTGACCGGTTGCGTGAGCACCTCGCGGTTGGCCCACTGGTCGAGTCGTCTGCGCTCGTCGGCGTCGACGACGTCCATCGACGACAACCGTCGGGCCGGATCGGCGATCATGGCCTCCAGCAGTCGCTGGAACCGGTCGACCAAGGTTTCGATGTCGCTGGTGTCGAACACCGAGGTGTCGTATTCGACGCGCAGACCCAGTTCGTGGCCGGGCAGCGCCATCACCGACAGCGGGTAGTGGTTGTACTCCCGGTTGTTAAATTCGGTGACCGCGAGTTCCTGCACCCCCATGAATGCGCTCGTGTCGATCGGGTAGCTCTCGTACAGGAACAGCGTGTCGAACAACTGCTCGTGCCCGGAGACGTGATGAATCTCGTTGAGCGCCAGATGCTCATGCTCGAGCGTGTCGTTGTGGTGGCTCTGCAGTTGATGCAGCAGATCGCCGACCGTGGTGTCGGCCGAGATCTTCGCCCGGATCGGCACGGTGTTGATCAGCAGGCCCACCATCGATTCCGCACCGGCCAGCTCGGCGGGCCGTCCGGACACCGCGGTGCCGAACGCGACGTCGCGATGACCGGTCATCCGCATCAGCAGCTGTGCCCACGCCGCCTGCAACACGGTGTTGACGGTCGTGTGCTGTGACCGCGCGAGTTCGCCGAGAGCGCGGGTCGTCTCGGCGGACACCCGGTACGACTCGATGCCGCGCGGGCCCGGTTGCCCCGGAGGTGCGACGAGGGTCGGTGTCTCGAAACCGTCGAGCACCTCACGCCAGGCCGCTCGCGCGGCCTGGCGATCCTGCGCCGCAAGCCAGTTGACGAAATTGCGATACGACGCGGGCGCAGGCATACGGTGCCCGAAGTATCCGGCGAAGATCTCCTGCAGCAGGATCGGCAGCGACCAACCGTCGATCACGATGTGGTGGAACGTCAGGACGAACCGGTGCTGGTTGCCCGAGGTACGGATCAGCGCGGCACGGAAGGTGGGCCGTTCGAGCAGATCGCACACGGCTGCCCGCTCGGCCGCGCACAGCTGTTCGATCTCGTGATCGGGCGTGAGATCGTCTCCGCGCAGGTCCAGGTACCGCCAAGCGATCGTCGGGTCGGCCGTGAGCACCTGAACCGGCTCGCCGAACTGCTCGCAGAACCGGGCGGCGAGGTTGGGGTGCCGCGCGACGACGGTGTGCACGGCGTCGCGCAGGCGGTGCTGATCGAGGACACCGGTGATGGTGATGTCGAGCTGCACCGCGTACACGTCGTCGCCCGTGCCGCGTGCGAACGTCGAGTGGAACAACAGGCCCTGCTGGACCGGCGTGAGCGGCAGGACGTCGGTGACGTCGTACTGCTGGGCGAGTTCGTCGATCTGTTGCTGGGACAGTTTCGCGGGCGCGACATCCGACGGGGTGAGGCCACCGCCGCCGCCCCGGACATGTGCGCAGATGCCGGCGAGCGCCTCGAACCACAACCGGCTCAACCGGGTCGCCTGCTCCTCGTCGAACGCCGACGGCGCCCACGTCCAACTGGCCTGCAGGCGCGGGCCCTTCTCGGTGTCCATCGTGCCCGCGTTGAGCTCGACCGTGTGCATCAACGGCATGGGCACCGCGGACGCCGCGTCGCTCAGCGCGAGGCCGTCCTGGTCGATGCGCCACAGCTCCTCGGACATCTCCCCGGCACCCGCGCCCAACCGCCCCAGGTAGTTGAAGCCGATTGTCGGCTCCGAATCACCAAGCTCCACATCGGGATTCAGATACCGCAGCAGACCGTAGGTGAGGCCCTCCGGCAGCGACCGCAACTGTTCCTTCACCGCCTTGACGATTCCGCCGAGCGCGGCGTCACCGGCGGCCACCTGCTCCCACGGGAGCTCGTCGACCGTCAACGCCACCGGGTACTTGGTGGTGAACCAACCCACCGTCCGCGACAGGTCGACGTCGGACGCGAGTTCCTCGTAGCGTCCGTGCCCCTCGACGTCGACACCGATCGGGGCACCCTTGCGGTTCAGGAACTCCGCCCATGCCAGCCCGAACGCGACCAGCAGGATGTCCTGCACACCCGCACGGAAGGCGGCAGGCACCTCGCCCAGCAACTGACGCGTGGTCTCGACGTCCAGTGACGCCGACAGCTGCCCTGCCGTCACGTACGTGTCGGCCTCCGGCTGCACCGGCGGCAGCGCCTGTGGAACCTCGGCCACCGCGCGCCACGCGTCGGCGAGCTCACGTACCGACTCGGTCCGCGCGTGCTCCTGCAGCAGACCGGTCCACCTGGCGAACGAGGTGCCACCGGTCGGCAGTTCCACGGGTTGCCCGCTGTGGTGTTGCGCCCACGCGATGTTCAGGTCTTCCAGGAGAATCCGCCACGACACCCCGTCGACCGCGAGGTGGTGGATCATCAGCACCAACCGGCTCGTGTCACGTACCCAGACCGCGCTGACCATCGCGCCGGCGGCGGGGTCGAGCTTCGAGCGGGCCTCCACCAGCACGTCGTCGGTCAACGTGTCGACGGTGCGCAGGCAGTCACGGGCGCCGACGGCGCCTGCCTCCGGCACCAGCAGCGACCACCCGTCGCCGGAGTCCTCGACCCGCAGCCGCAGCGTCGCGTGGCGGTCCAGCAGTGCCTGCAGGATCACCACCACGTCATCCTCGGTGACCCCGGCCGGCGCCTGGGTGATCACCGTCTGGTTGAACTGGTCGGTCGGACCCTCGACCTCGCGCAGCCACCGCATGATCGGCGTGGCGACCACGGGACCGGTTCCTTCGTCCACGACGCCGGACTCGCCGGCGGCGACGGCCACGCGGGCCACCCCGGCGACGGTCTGCTCGACGAAGATGTCACGCGGCCGGCATTGCACACCGGCCGCCCTCGCACGGGCGACCACCTGCATCGACAGGATGCTGTCGCCGCCGAGGTCGAAGAACGAATCGTCGACCCCCACGCGGTCGACGCCGAGCACCTGCGCGTAGACGTCGGCCAGGATCTCCTCGACCGGTGTCGACGGAGCACGGTAATCGCTTGCCGTGCTGCGATATTCGGGCGCAGGAAGCGCGCGCCGGTCGAGTTTGCCGTTGACGGTGAGCGGGATGGTGTCGAGTACGACGACCGCGGTGGGAACCATGTAGGCGGGCAGGCTCTCGGCCAGCGCGGCCCGCAACTGGCCCGGATCGGCGGTCCCGGTGATGTATCCGACCAGGCGTTTGTCGCCCGGACGGTCCTCGCGGGCGATGACCACGGCCTGGTCGACGCCGTCCTGTTTGGCCAGCGCGGCCTGGATCTCACCCAGCTCGATGCGGTAGCCGCGGATCTTGACCTGCTCGTCGGCGCGGCCCAGGTACTCGAGTTGGCCGTCGGACCCCCAGCGCACCAGGTCACCGGTGCGGTACATGCGCTCGCCCGTCTCGCCGAACGGGCACGCCACGAATCGCGACGCGGTCAGATCCGGACGCCCGATGTAGCCGCACGCCACGCCGTGCCCGGCGATGTACAGCTCACCGACCACGCCCTCGGGGGCCGGGCGAAGCCACTTGTCCAGCACGAACAGGGCCGCACCGGGCACCGGCGCGCCGATGGGGGCCACACCGGAGCCAGGCGTCAACGGTTCGCTCATCGCCGCATAGATCGTGGCCTCGGTCGGACCGTAGGCGTTGATCATGATCCGGCCCGGTCCCCATCGGTCCACCAGTTCGGTGGGGCACGCCTCACCCGCGACGATCAGCGTCGTCGACTCGAGCCCGTCGGGCGACAGCATGCCTGCTGCCGACGGGGTCTGGCACAGCACGCTGACCTTCTCGGTGATCAGCAGGTTGTGCAGGTCTTCCGGGGAGCTGCCGACGGACTCGGGCACGACCACCAGCCGGCCGCCGTGCAGCAGCGCGCCCCAGACCTCCCACACCGAGACGTCGAAGACCAGCGAGTGCCACTGTGACCAGACCTGTCCCGGCCCGGCAGGGAGGTCGGCATGCAGGGCGCTGACCAGTTGGGTCACGTTGTGATGCGTGACGGCGACGGCCTTCGGGACGCCGGTGGTACCGGACGTGTAGGTCATGTAGGCGAGATCGTCGGGCACGGGCCCGGAGATGGCGGCGCTCGGCCGCTTGTCGATCGCCGGATCCGCAACGTCGATGACGGCGAGGTCGTACTGCTCGAGCCTTGACCGCAGGTCGGCGGTGGTCAGCGCCGCAACCGGCTTCGCATCCGACATCATGAAACCGATGCGCGCGTCGGGATGCGCCGGGTCGACGGGCAGATACGCCGCGCCGGTCTTGAGCACCGACAGGATCGACAGGATCGCCTCACCGGACCGCGGGATCAGGAAGGCCACCGTCCGGCCGGGTTTCGCGCCGTGTTCGGCCAGCAGATGCGCCAGCCGATTGGATGCCTCGTCGAGTTCGCGATAGGTCCATGAACGATCCCCGCACACGAGTGCGACCGCGTCGGGAGCACGACGCACCTGCTCGGCGAACAGTGCCGGAATGGTGACGGGTGTGGGACCCGCGTCGGTCAGTACCGCCCGGTTTCCCCATACGTCGATCTGGTCGTGCTCGTCCTCGTCGAGGAGGTCGAACGACAGCAGAGTCCGCGTGGTCGGTTCGGCAGTCATGACTTCTCCCTCATATCCGCGGTCATGGCCACCAGTACCCGCTGCAACCGGTTCACCAACCTCTTGATGCGCTGCCGATCGAAGACGTTGGTGTCGTATTCGACGCGTAGACCCAGCTCGTGGCCGGGCACGGCTTGCACCGAAAGTGGATAGTGGTTGTATTCGCGGTTGGTGAAATCCGTGATGGACAAATCTTGAACGCCCAGCAACGCTGCTGTGTCGATCGGATAGTTTTCGTAGACAAATACGGTGTCGAACAGTTGATCGTGCCCGGTGGCACGGTGAATCTCGTTGAGCGCCAGGTGCTGATGGTCGAGGGTATCGGTGTAGGCACCCTGCAGTTGACTCATCAGGCTCGCGACGGTCGTTTCCGGCGTGATGGTCGCACGGACGGGCACGGTGTTGATCAACAGCCCCACCATCGATTCCGCGCCAGGCACATCGGTCGGACGTCCGGAGACCGCGGTGCCGAATGCGACATCGGGCTGACCGGTCAGCCACATGAGCACCTGCGCCCACGCGCCCTGCAGCACGGTGCTCACGGTCGTGTGGCAGGACCGGGCGAGTTCACCGAGGGCCCGCGTGATCTCGGCCGACACCTCGAACGACTCGACGGCACGGCGCCCGAGGGCCAGACCCGGCGTCCCCACCAGGGTCGGGGTCTCGAAGCCGTCGAACACCGCGCGCCACGCAGCTCGCGCCGCATCGTTGTCCTGCTCGGCCAACCAGGCGACAAAGCGCCGGTACGGCACCGGGGCAGGTAGGCGCTGACCGAAGTAGCTGACGAAGATCTCTTGCAGCAGAATCGGTTTCGACCAACCGTCGAGCACAATGTGATGGTTGGTCAGCACCAACCGATAGGTGTCATCGCCGGTCCTGATCACCGCGGCGCGGAACGGCGGCTGATCACCGAGGCGGCACACGGCGGCCCGCTCAGCGGCCGAGATCCGCTCGATCTCGGCGTCGACGTCGGAGCGACCGTTCAGATCGACGTACTGCCATGCCAACTCGGGATCCGCGGGCAGGATCTGCACCGGTTCGCCGAAATCCTCGTAGAAGTGCGCGACCACATTCGGACGGCGCTTGATCACGGTCTGCACGGCATCGCGCATGCGGTCGACATCGAGCGAACCCGACACCGAGATATCGAGCTGCACCGCGTACAGATCGTCGCTGCCCTGCGACAGTCCGGTGTGGAACAACAGGCCCTGCTGCAGCGGGGTGAGCGGCAGCACGTCGACCATGTCGAACCGCCGCGTCAGATCGTCGATCTGCTGCTGGCTCAGCCGCGCCGGTGCGACGTCGGACGGGGTCAGACCGCCACCGCCGGAACGCACATGGGCACAGATCCCGGCCAGCGCGTCCGACCAGAGCCGGCTGATCTTGTCGATCTGCTCCTCGTTCAGTGCCGACCGGGCCCAGGTCCACGTCGCCTGCAGCTGCGGCCCGGCCTCGGTGTCCATCGTGCCTGCGTTGAGCTCGACGGTATGCCCGAGCGGCGTACCCACCCAGCCCGCCGCCGCGGTCAACGACACCGCCTCCTGGTCGATGCGCCACAGGTCATCTGAGAGATCCGAGGCTCCCGCCCCCAGCCGGCCGAGGTAGTTGAACCCGATCGTCGGATCCGAAGCGCCGAGATCGGCTTCCGGATTGAGGTACCGCAACAGACCGTAGGTGAGGCCGTCGGGAACGGCGCGCAACTGCTCCTTGGCGTTCTTGATCACCGCGCCGAGCGCCGCGTCACCGGAAACGACCTGCTCCCAGGACACTCCGCCGACGTCCAGCGCCACCGGGTACTTCGAGGTGAACCAGCCCACGGTGCGGGACAGGTCGGTATCGCCGAACAGTTCCTCGGTGCGACCGTGGCCCTCGACGTCGATGCCGATGGGACCGTCGACTAATCCCCGCTCGGAGCCCAGGTATTCGGCCCAGGCGAGCCCGAACGCGATCAGCAGGATGTCCTGTACCCCGGCGTGGAACGCGGCGGGCACCTCGCCGAGTAGTTGCCGCGTGGTCTCGATGTCCAGCGACGCCGCGAGTTGGCCCGCATTCGCATAGACGTCGGTGTCCGGTTGCGGCGCGGGCAGCGCGGACGGGACCGCGGCGACCGTGCGCCACGCCTCGGCGGTGGCGAGCACATCGGACGAACGAGCGTGCTGCTCCAGCAGTTTCGACCACCTGGCGAAGGACGTCCCCGGCGCAGGCAACGCCACGTTCTGACCGCTGCGATGCTGGGCCCAGGCGATGTTGAGATCTTCCAACAGGATTCGCCACGACACGGCGTCGACCGCGAGGTGGTGGATCATCAGCGCCAGCTGCCGTGTCTGGGGAACCCACGCCGCGGCGAGCATCGATCCAGCCGCAGGGGCCAGTTGTTCGCGTACCGCCGCCAGGGTGTCGGCGGTCAGTTCGTTCACGGTGCACAGGCAGTCACGCGCCTCGACCGAACCGGGTTCCGGTACGGACAGGGCCCAGTTCGCGGCGTCATCGACCCGCAGGCGGAGCATCGCGTGGTGGTCCAGGAGGGCCTGGAGCACCACGATCACCTCGGACTCGGTCACCTCGGCCGGGGCCTGCACCACAACGGTCTGGTTGAACTGGTCGATCGGACCGTCGAGGCTGTACAGCCAGCGCATGATCGGCGTCGCCACGACGGGTCCGACACCGGTGTCCGTGACGCCGGCCTCACCCTCGGCGAACGTCACGACCTGTGCCAGCCGGGCGACGGTCTGCTCGACGAAGATGTCGCGCGGGCGGCACACCAGACCGGCCGCGCGTGCCCGTGCCACCACCTGCATCGAGGAGATGCTGTCGCCGCCCAGGTCGAAGAACGAGTCATCGACGCCGACACGGTCGACACCCAGCACCTGCGCGTAGATGCCGGTGAGCAGTTCCTCCACGGCGCTCGCCGGTGCCCGGTACTGATCGGCGTCCTGGTATTCGGGCGCGGGCAGGGCACGCGTGTTGAGCTTGCCGTTGACCGTCAGCGGCAACGACTCCATCACCACGATGGCCGCGGGCACCATGTAGGCGGGAATCCGTTCGGCAAGTGCGGCCCTGGCCTTCACCGGATCCACGACGCCGGTCACGTAACCCACCAACCGCTTGTCGCCGGGCCGGTCCTCACGCGCGATCACCGCGGCCTGCTCGACGCCGTCGAGGGCGACCAGCGCCGCGTGCACCTCACCGAGTTCGATGCGGTAGCCGCGAATCTTGACCTGTTCGTCGGCGCGTCCGACGTACTGCAGTTGGCCGTCGGCACCCCAGCGCACCAGATCGCCGGTGCGGTACATCCGCGCGCCCGGCGCTCCGAACGGGCATGCGACGAACCGGGTCGATGTCAGGTCGGAACGGCTGATGTACCCGCTCGCCAAACCTTCTCCGGCCACGTACAACTCGCCGACGACCCCGGCCGGGACCTGGCGCAACCAGCCGTCGAGCACGAAGAACGAGAGATGCTCGAGCGGCACGCCGATGGGGCTGGTGCTGTTGGCCAGATCCGCCTCGCCGATCTCGCGGAACGACGCGTGCACCGTGGTCTCGGTGATGCCGTACATGTTGATCATGCGCGGCATGCCCGGGTGGCTGTGCATCCAGCCCGAAAGCCTATGTGGCTCAAGAGCTTCACCGCCGAAGACCACAGTCTGCAGCTTGAGCTGTTCGCCGCGTTCGGGATACAGCGCATCTGCGGTCTGCAACGCGTAGAAGGCCGACGGGGTCTGGCTCAGCATGCTCACCTGCTCGGCGACAAGCATGGCGTGCAGGTCCTCCGGTGAGCGGACGACCGCGTCGGGCACCACCAGCAGGCGACCACCGTTGAGCAGCGGACCCCAGATCTCCCACACCGAGTAGTCGAAGGCCAGCGAGTGGCACTGCGTCCACGTCTGCCCGAGCTCCAACTGGGCACCGAGCGTGTCCAGCAGTTGCGCGACGTTACGGTGGGTGACGGCAACGCCTTTCGGCGTACCCGTGGTGCCCGAGGTGTAGATGATGTAGGCGATGTCGTCGACGGCCGGGATCGGCAGCGGGGTGCTCGCCTCAGCGTCGATGGCGGGGTCGTCGACGTCGATCACCGGCACCCCGGACGCGATGAGCCTCGTGCGCAGGTCGGCCGACGAGACGGCTGCGACCGGGGCCGCATCCTTGAGCACGAACTCGATGCGCGCGTCCGGATGCGCGGGATCGATCGGCAGGTAGGCCGCACCGGTCTTGAGGATGGCCAGGATGGTCACGACGGCCTCACCGGTGCGCGGCAGCAACATCGCCACCCGCTCACCGGGTTCGGCACCACGGCCCGCCAGCAGAAGCGCCATCCGGTTGGAGGCCTCGTCGAGTTCGCGGTACGTCCACGACCGGTCGCCGCAGCTGAGTGCCACGGCGTCGGGGACGCGCCGCACCTGCTCGGCGAACAACGCCGGGATCGATTCGAGCGCGGGCGCGGGACGCGTCAGCACCGCCCGGTTGCCCCACTGGTCGAGACGCTCGTGTTCTTCGGCGTCCAGCAGGTCGATCGCCGACAACCGCCGGCCGGGGTCCGTGGCCATCGCCTCGAGGACCCGCCGCAGCCGGTCGACGAGTGTCTCGATGTCGGCCGCATCGAAGATCTCCGTGTCGAATTCGACGCGCAGCACCACCTCGTGGCCCGGGGTGGCGACCATCGACAGCGGGTAGTGGTTGTACTCGCGGCTGGCGAAGTCGGTGACCGCGAGGTCCTGCACGCTCAGCAGCGCGTCGGCGTCGATCGGGTAGTTCTCGTACACGAAAAGCGTGTCGAACAGCCGGTCGTGCCCGGTGAGGCGGTGAATCTCGTTGAGCGCCATGTGCTCGTGGTCGACCGTGTCGTTGTGGTCCTGTTGCAACTGGCCCAAAAGGTCGGCAACGGTCGTCGCCGCACCGCTTCTCGCGCGCACCGGCACGGTGTTGATCAGCAGCCCGACCATCGAATCCGCCCCGGACAGGTCCACGGGCCTGCCCGAAACCGCGGTGCCGAACACGACATCGCGTTGCCCGGTCAGCCACATCAACAGCTGTGCCCACGCGGCCTGCAGCACCGTGTTGACGGTCGTGTGCTGGGAGCGGGCGAGCTCGCCGAGGGTACGGGTGGTCTCTTCGGACAACCGGAAGGATTCGACGCCGCGTGGACCTGCCTGTGCGGGCGGCGCGACGAGCGTTGGCGTTTCGAAGCCTTCGAGCACCGATCCCCACGCCGCACGTGCGGCGTCGGGATCCTGAGCCGTCAGCCACGTGACGAAGTTACGGTACGGCGCGGCCGACGGCAGCGACTGACCGAAGTAGGTCGCGAAGATCTCCTGCAGGAGGACCGGCAGCGACCATCCGTCGATGACGATGTGGTGGATGGTCAGCACGAAGCGGTGCAGATCGTCGGCGGTCCGGATCAGCGCAGCGCGGAACACCGGCTGCTCGGCGAGCTTGCACACCGCCGCCCGCTCCGTCGCGCAGAGTCGATCGACGCGCTCGTCGACGCCGGCCTCTCCTGAGTCGAATTCGACGTACTGCCACGCGATTTCGGGGTCGACGGACAGCACCTGGACCGGCTCGCCGAACTGTTCGACGAACCGCGCGGCGAGGTTCGGGTGACGACGGATCACGGTCTGCACGGCATCGCGCAGCCGCTGCGGATCGAGGCTGCCGCTGAGCGTGATGCCCAGCTGCACCGCATAGACGTCATCGCTCGGGACACCGGCGGCGTCGGCCCCCGCAGCCTCCGCGAAGCCGGCCTGGAACAACAGTCCCTGCTGCAGCGGGGTGAGGGGCAGTACGTCAGCGATCTCGAACTTCGTTGCCAGTTGGTCGATCTCGCGCTGGGTCAACCGCGCCGGCGCGATGTCCGATGGCGTGAGGCCACCGCCGCCGCCCTGCACGTGCGCACAGATCCCGGCGAGTGCCTCGAACCACAGCCGGCTCAGGCGAGCGGCCCGGTCTTCGTCGAACACCGACGGCGCCCATGTCCAACTGGCCTGCAGGCAGGGACCGTCTTCGGTGTCCATCGTGCCCGCGTTGAGCTCCACGGTGTGCGCGAGCGGCATCGGCACTGCCGAGACCAGGCCGGTCAGCGCCAGACTGTCCTGACCGATACGCCACAACTCATCGGACAGCTCACCGGCACCGGCACCCAGCCGTCCCAGATAGTTGAACCCGATCGTCGGCTCGGCTCCGCCGAGGTCTACCTCGGTGTTCAGATATCGCAACAGGCCGTAGGTCAGGCCGTCCGGGACCGCGCGCAGTTGTTCCTTGACATCCTTGACCACCGAGCCGAGGGCGACATCGCCCGATACCACCTGAGCCCAGGTGATCGCACCGCTGTTGAGGGTCACCGGGTACTTGGTGGTGAACCATCCCACGGTGCGGGACAGGTCGACGTCGGATGCGAGTTCTTCGTGCCGGCCATGCCCTTCGACGTCGACGGCGATCGGCACGCCGTAGGCGCCCAGGAACTCCGACCAGGCCAGCCCGAAGGCGACCAGCATGATGTCCTGCACGCCGGCGTGGAACGCCGCGGGCACCTCGCCGAGGAGCCGACGCGTGGTGTCCGGGTCCAGTGAAGCCGAGAACCGTCCGGCGCTGACATGGGTGTCGACGGCCGGTTGCACTGCGGGCAGCGCCTGCGGCGTCGCCAGGATCTCGCGCCACGCGTCCGCCTGCGCGACCACCTCGGCGGTGTGTGCATGCTCGGCCAGCAACGTCGACCACCGGACGAACGAGGTGCCTCCGGCGGGCAGTTGGATCTGCTGCCCACCGTGGTGCTGGGCCCAGGCGATGTTGAGGTCTTCCAACAGGATTCGCCATGAGACCCCGTCGACCGCCAGGTGGTGGATGATCAGCACCAACTGGCTGGTCTCGCGGACCCACAGGGCACTGACCATCGTCCCCGCGGACGGGTTCAACTGCGAACGAGCCGCCAGCACCGCGTCGTCGGTGAGCGTGTCGACCACGGTGAGGCAGTCGCGGGCATCGACGGTTCCGGCGTCGGGAACCAGCAGTGACCAGTCGCCGTCGCTTTCGGTGACGCGCAGTCGCAACGTCGGGTGCCGATCCAGCAAGGCCTGCAACACCGCGACCACGTCGGGTGGGGTGACCGCCGCCGGGGCCTGCACCACGAGCGTCTGGTTGAACTGATCCACCGCACCGTCGACCTCGCGCAGCCAGTGAATGATCGGGGTCGGCACGGCGGATCCGGTTCCGTCGTCGGTGCCGCCCGTTTCCCCGGTGGCCACCTGCGCCACCGCCGCCAATCGCGCGACGGTCTGCTCGACGAAGACGTCGCGGGGCCGGCACTGGATACCCGCGGCGCGGGCACGCGCGACCACCTGCATCGACAGGATGCTGTCGCCGCCGAGATCGAAGAACGAGTCGTCGACGCCGACCCGCTCGACGCCCAGCACCTGCGCGACGATGTCGGCCAACACCTCTTCGACCGGGTTGGACGGCGCGCGATAGTCCCCGCCCGAGCTGACGTATTCGGGGGCTGGCAGAGCGCGCGTGTCGAGCTTGTTGTTCGGCGTCAACGGCAACGCCTCCAGCACGACGATGGCCACCGGCACCATGTACGGCGGCAGCCGCTCACCCAGTTGCGCACGCAGGTCCACCGGATCCGCGGAACCGGTGATGTAGCCGACCAGGCGCTTGTCTCCTGGCCGGTCCTCACGCGCGATGACCGCGGCGCTGTCGACACCGTCGAGGTCGGCCAGAGCCGCTTGGACCTCGCCCAACTCGATGCGGAAACCTCGGATCTTGACCTGCTCGTCGGCGCGGCCCAGATACTCCAACTGGCCGTCGGCACACCACCGCACCAGGTCACCGGTGCGGTACATGCGCTTGCCCGGCTCGCCGAACGGGCACGCGACGAACCGCGACGCCGTCAGGCCCGAGCGGCCGATGTAGCCGTACGTCACCCCGTCGCCTGCCACATACAGCTCACCGACGACGCCCTTGGGCACCGGGCGCATCCAGGCGTCGAGGACGAACAAACCGGCCCCCGGCAGCGGATAGCCGATAGGGACGACCGAGCCAGGTTGCAGCGGCGCACTCGTGGTGACGCAGATCGTGGTCTCTGTCGGGCCGTAACCGTTGACCATCGCACGTCCGGGCGCCCACTTGTCCACCACAGCCGCCGGGCACGCCTCACCGACCACGACGAGGGTCGTGCCGTCGAGTCCCTCCGGGGACAGCATCGCCACGGCGGACGGGGTCTGCGTGAACGCGTCCACCTTCTCCCGGACCAGCAGATCGTGGAAATCCTCGGGTGACGCGGTCACCGATTCGGGGACGACCACGAGCCGTCCACCACGCAGCAGCGCGTTCCCGATCTCCCACACCGAGGCATCGAAGGCCAGCGAGTGGCACAGCGGCCACGTGCCCGGATGCGGCAGCCCCGATTCCAGGGCCGCCATCAGACGGGTGACGTTGTGGTGGCTGACGGCCACGCCCTTGGGGGTTCCCGTGGTCCCGGAGGTATAGATGATGTACGCCAGGTCGGCGGGCACCGGCCCAGCGGGCGGCGTGCTGGGCTGATCCTCGATGGCCGGGTCGTCGATGTCGATGACGGCGAGTTCGTGGCCTTCCAGCCGCGACCGCAGCTGCGCCGTGGTGATCGCCGCGATCGGCGTGGAATCCCCGAGGATGAACTCGACGCGTGATTCGGGGACCACCGGGTCGATCGGTACGTATGCCGCGCCGGTCTTGAGCACGGCGAGTATCGCGATCACCGCGCGGTCTGTGCGCGGTGACAGCAGGGCGACGCGTTCGCCTGGGCGTGCGCCGTGGGCGGCCAGCAGATGCGCGAACCGGTTGGCGGCCTCGTCCAACTCGCGGAACGTCATCGACCGTCCCTCGTAGGTCAACGCCGCCGCGTCGGGTGCGTTCGACATGTGCTTGTCGAACAGCTCGAGGATCGTGATCGGGGTGGTGTGCTCGGTGAGGATCGCCTGGTGGCCGAAGTCCTCGACCTCGATGTGCTCGACCATGGCCGCGGTGTCGATCGAGGACAGCGGGCGGTCGGGATCGGCGGCCATCGCCACGACGACCTGCTGGATATGGTCGGCGAGATCGGCCACCTCGAAATCCGCGAACGGTCGGCCTGCGCCTGCGGTACTCAGGAACAGCTCGTCACCGGCACCGATGAAGAACAGCCCGAAGTGGCCCATCGGGCCGTGGTTGGTATAGGAAGCGGTCGCTTCCGCACCGGCGAAGTCCAGGGTGAGTCGAGACGGAATGAAGTTGACGGCCAATCGATTCGACGTCTGACGTGCGCCGCCTTCGGTCAGTCGGTGCACCGGGAAGCGCTGGTGCTGCAGCAGTTCCCTGATTCGGGCGTCGACGTGCTTGCAGAACTCACCGACCGTCGCGTCCGGCGGCGCGTCCAGCACCAGAGGCGCGACGCCCGCCAGCATGGCGGGCAGCGTCTTCGAATCCGGGGTCACCCGGCGACTGACCGGGAAATCGAGCGCAACCTGATCGCCGGTCGCCGACCAGGACTGCGCCAGCAGGGCGCAGGCCGCGGTGGTGACGGAATAACGCCTGATGCGAAGGGTTTTCGACAGCTCCTTGATCTTGCCGACCACGGCCGGGTCCATCGGCACCGACGCAGAGGGCGTGTACGCGTTCTTCCCGTGCGATGTGGGGGCGAGACCCTGGTCCAGACCGGTGTCGGGCGGCAGGTTCTCACGCCAGTACGCCAGGTCGTCCTGGTAGTCGGCGGAGGCTTCGTAGGTCGTCTCACATTCGACGAGGTCGCGCAATGAACCAAAGTACGCCTCGGGCACCGGTTTACCGGTGACCAGCGACGAGTAGATGGTCGCGATGCGACGACTGACCAGGGCCATGCCGAGGCCGTCGACCGAGATGTGGTGGCCCAGGCCGAACAGATAGAACTGGTCTGCGCGCGTTTGGAACAACGCGAACTTCACCAGTCGACCGGTGAGCGGCAGTGGCGTGTGCTGGATCTCCGATGCCATCCGCCTGGCTTCGGCCTCCGGATCCTCGGCGTCGCGGACGTCGTACAGGGGTACGTCGAGATCCGAGTAATCGAGCGGCTTCTGATAGACCTGGCCGTCGACCTCGAAGAAGGTGGCGCGCGCCGGTTCGGCCTCCTGCAGGGCCTGGCGGATCGCCTGCTCCAACAGTCGGTGATCGACGACACCGTCGATCTTGCCCAAGAGCCCAAGCTGCCACTCCGCGCCGGCCAGTCCGCTTTCTTGCGAAAGCCAGATATCCAACTGCCCGCGCGACAGCGGTAGAGCCCCGTCGACAGGTTCCATTATTCAGCTTCCCAACAGACTATTTGACTCAGCCGTCAAGAGCCCCGCCCTGCGCCAACCTCTCGCGCAGGCTCTTCGGTCGGATATCGGTCCAATTATGTTCAATAAACTCCAGGCAGTCAGCACGGCTTGCCTCACCGAAAACCACCTGCCACCCAGCAGGCACGTCGGCAAAGCTGGGCCACAGGCTGTGCTGCTCTTCGTCGTTGATCAAGACGAAAAAGCTGCCGTTGTCGTCATCGAACGGGTTGATGCTCACGTTTCTCCCGGCTGTTCAGCGGACATCGCAAACATAACGCAAACATACGGTAGGCCGCAGCGCCGGGTTCCCCCTTTTCCCGAAGAAGGGTCGATCAATGCCCAGGACAATCCGATCAAGATCAGTTCCAGATATTCGCCAAAGTCGACGAACAATTGCGTATGACCAGTTCATATCATGTATATAGCCGAGCTTATAAATTGCGAAAACTTCGTCTATGTGAGAGTGATGTGGCGTCCCTGAGGCCCGCGTGAGGGGGCCTGCAAGCAGTGCATCCACCGGCCACTCCAGCAAACTACCTGTCGCAAATACAACATTGGTTGTCAGCCCTGCGTCGTGCGCATGTTCAGCATCCTGGTTAATCGACGGACAATTGCCGTATTCCGATCATCGTGCGATCCATCCAGGTGAGAACCCACCCAATCCTCATCTGTCGAGTTGCGACAACCGACGAAGAGAGCGCACACCCCGGAGCAGGCATCCACACAAGTGCCCCCAAACACAACGATCAACCGAGATCCGGGCAACGGCGTGGGAGTCGTCGGATCGCCTGCCGTCATCGCCGATGCCCCCAAATACGCAGGAGGACAGGCATTTGCGCAGTTCAGCGCTGTTGCGGCCCCAGCTGTCGCGCCGCCGCCGACGAGCGCCATCACCGCCGACAACGCGGTGGTCGGGCCTGCAGATCCGCCGCCGCCGCGAGCCCGCCAGCAAGCTTCGGCGCTCCTGCCGGACAGCGCTGACATGCGTTGCGCCACAGCGACGTGAGACCCATCACGTCTGCTCTCGAGTGGCACCTGAAGACCCCTCGCACGCTGCGACGACCGTCGTCGGCGGGCCTCATACAGCCAGGCCGGCAAAGCCGACGAAGCACTTCCGGCTGCCAGGAGGCCGCACTCACGCTCGCTAAATGCGAGTTATTTGAAAATGTCGCGAGCGATATTTTCCAGGAGAAAGATCGCGCTCCGATTCAAAACAAATGCGCATTTGTCATGATCGGAGGATCGGACGGAGAAGACTATCGACCGTCACCGTCATCGGTGCTGGCCTGCGTCCCTTCGATCGGAGAGGAGCCGCGCGGCATGACCATGAAGAACAGCGGAACGCGCACCACCGTTCCTCCGGCGACCGGCATGCGGACCGCGAAGGACACGATTTCCAGCTCGAGTCGCTTTCCGCGCTGCGTCTCCATCTCCAGACGACCCGGCAATTGCTTGGGCGTCGCGAGCCACTCCAAGCCGCGTTCGATCGTCCGCACCAGGTTCATGCCGACGACTATACGCGTGGCGGAACCGCCGACCGGTGACCGATGGGCGTTGCCCCGGTGGCGAATCAATCCGGCTGCCGCCCAGATATTCTCACTCCGCAGGACCCTTGGCGGCCCCGATCGCGGTACCGGCGATCACACTCGGCCCGGCCGAGTAGGCGATAATCCGACTCACAGCCAACACCGAGAGGCTCGTCCGACATGAAGTTTGCGCTGGCATGTTACGGAACCCGCGGCGACGTCGAGCCGTCCGTCGCGGTCGGGTGCGAGTTGCGACACCGCGGTCATGAGGTACGCGTTGCGGTTCCGCCCGATCTCATCGGTTTCGCCGAGGAGGCCGGGCTCGAGGCCGTCACGTACGGACCTCCGCTGGAGGACTTTCTCCGAGAGGACTTCCTCCGCAATTTCTGGAACCTGGTGATCCGCAATCCCATCGGCACACTGCGCGAACTGTGGGCGCCCATCGCTCGCTACTGGCACGACACGAGCAAGACACTCACCGCCATCGCCGACGGAGCCGATCTGCTCTCGACCGGGTTGAACTTCGAACAACCTGCCGCAAATGTCGCGGAGTACTACGGAATTCCGCTGGTCGGGTTACACCACTTCCCCATGCGACCCAACGGCAAGTTGATCCCGGCGCTGCCGGCAGCCCTGGTGCGGTCCGGCGGGACGTTGACAGACTGGTTGCTCTGGCAATCGACCAGGGGGGCCGAGGACGCGCAGCGCCGCGAACTCGGACTTCCGAGGGCGACGAGCCCGGCATCTCGACGCATCGCCGAGCACGGCTGGGTGGAGATCCAGGCCTACGACGCGGTTTCGGTACCCGGCCTGGCCTCGGAATGGGCCCACTGGGGCGCTCAGCGTCCCTTCACCGGGGCATTGACCATGGGCCTGTCGACCGCGGCGGACTCCGACGTCACCGCATGGATCGGAGCAGGCTCGGCGCCCATCTGCTTCGCGACGGGCAGCATCCCGCTGGCCTCGCCGGAGGACACGGTGGCGATGATCGGTTCCGCCTGCGCCGACCTCGGACAACGGGCGCTGCTGTGCGCGGGCGGAACCGATTTCACCGGTGTGCGGATTCCCGACCATGTGAAGGTGGTCGGAGCGGTCAACTACGCGGAGATCTTTCCCGCCTGCCGCGCGGTGGTGCACCACGGGGGTTCCGGCACCACCGCGGCGAGCCTGCGGGCCGGGGTCCCGACGTTGATCTTGTGGAGTTCAGCCGATCAGCCGTACTGGGGGAATCAGCTCAAGCGTCTGAAGGTGGGTACCGCACGCCGTTTTTCGAGTACCACCACCAAGTCGTTGGTCTCCGACCTGCGCAAGGTTCTCACCCCGGATTGCCGAGCGCGCGCCGCAGAGATCGCCGACCAGATGACGCGGGCGGATGTGAGCGTGCAGAAGGCAGCCGATCTTTTCGAGTCCACCGCGGCCAGACCACGTCGGTGAATGCCGGGCACCGTTTTCGGCACGACGATCGCGATCCTCTAAACGAAAAGCAGGAAGGTCGTACCAGAAAGCCCTAGGCTTCTTGGCAACGGCGAGCCTGCGGTGGCCGGCGGGTCATCACAACATCCGAATACCAGGGGGCAGCGTGACCGATTACAGATGTCGTATCTGCGGCGGTGTTCTTCGTCAGGTGCTCGATCTCGGACGACAGCCTGTTTCGAACGCGTTCGTCAAGCGGGAAGACGCCGACAAGGTCCCCGTCTTCCGGCTCGCGGTCGGTTCCTGTGAGTCGTGTTCCATGGTGCAGCAACTCGAAACCGTCCCGCCGTACGAGATGTACCGGGCGGACTATCCGTACCGCGCGTCGGGTTCGATGATGATCCGTAAGCACTTCGAAGGGGTTGCCCGGCACCTCATCGAGACGTGTGCGAACGTACGGGACGGCTTCATCGTCGAGATCGGCAGCAACGACGGAGTCATGTTGAAGACGCTGCACGCAGCAGGCGTGCGACACCTCGGTGTCGATCCGGCGGCCAGCGCCGGCGAGGTGGCTCGATCACACGGGATCAATGTCCGTACCGATTTCTTCAACGCGTCCACGGCGGAGGACATCTACGCCGAGCAGGGCCCCGCGAATGTCATTTTCTCGGCGAACACGTTCAGTCACATTTCGGACCTCGCCACGATCTTCAAAGGCGTCGACACACTGCTGCGCCCCGACGGTCTGTTCGTCTTCGAAGATCGTTCGCTGGCCGATATCGTGCGCCACAACTACTTCGATCAGATTTACGACGAGCACATCTATCTGTTCTCCGTGAGTTCGGTCAAGGCCATGGCCGAACATTTCGGCTTCGAATTGGTCGATGCCGAACACCTCCCCCTCCACGGCGGTTCCATCCGCTATACCGTGGCGCGCAAGGGCACGAGGGAACCGAGCGCCGCCGTCGCCGGATTCCTCGCGCAGGAGCAGGCCGATGGGCTGACCGGGCAGGAAGTGTTCGTACGGTTCGCCGCCGAGGTCGACCGCATCAAAGCCGACCTGGTGTCCCTCCTGGAGAAGCTGCGCTCGGACGGTAAGCGCGTCGTCGGCTACGGCGCAACCTCCAGGAGCGCCACCGTACTCAACTACTGCGGCATCGGACCCGACCTGTTACCGATGGTGTGCGACTCGACACCGGAGAAGCAGGGGCGGGTGACACCGCTGTCCCTCATTCCGGTCTGCCCACCGGATGCGTTCTCCGATCCGTACCCGGACTACGCCCTGCTGTTCGCGTGGAACCACGCCGAGGAGATCATGGGCAAAGAACGCCTTTTCCAGGAGAAGGGCGGCCGGTGGATCGTGTACGTACCTCAGGTGCACATCGTCTGAGTGCCCGCGGTGGCAGCGCCGCTCACACCGCAGGCTTGATGATCAGCCCCTGCCCGGTGGGCAGGGTGCAGACCATCACGCCCAGTTCCTTGGCGACCTCGTCCATGGCGATGCGCTGCTCGTCACGACCCCGGTTCGCGTAGTCGTCCAAGAGAACGAACGCGCCCGGGGTCAGCCGAGGCCAGAAGTAGCGCAGCGCGGCCACCTCGGGCGGCGCACAGTTCATGTCGATGTGCAGGTACGCCACCTTCTCGGCGTCGACCTGATCGAGGGTGTCCGGGACGGCGCCGACGATGATGCGGTGGTTCTTCCACTCGGCGAAGTTGGCGCGGACGCTGTCGACAGAGTCCACGTACAGCCCGTCACGCAGATGCGCCTCGCTGGTCTCCAGCGCACCGGACTCGCGTTCTACCGCTGATACGTACCGTGGATCCAGCCCGGTGAAGGTGTCGAGAAGGTAGAACGTCTTGTCGAGGTCGTTCCAGTCGAGGTACTCCATGATGGCGCTGCTCAGGAACCCGTAGCTGACACCGCATTCGACGAAATCCCCGTCGAGTTTGCTCGCACTCGACGCGGCCCACAGCCCGACGTGCACGCGCCAGTGCCACTGATACCAGTCCATGTCGCCGAGCGCCTTCGCCCCGCGTTCATATGCGCGCTGGAAGTCCGGGTCGTCCATGAACGCATGCGTATTGAACGTGATCAACGCATCGTTCGAGTACACATCCCGCAAAATGGTGCGCGCCAGCCAGTATTCACCGCGTACAGCCAACATCTTGAGACGGGCGGGAAACGACAGTCGAGTCGGCACGGCGGCAACCATAACACCGTGGCACGGCGATCCGCCGTGGAGACGGCACCGATTCCGCAGCAACTTGGCGCCGCCTCACTTCGCTCACCGTTGCGATCGGCCTTGCCACGGCGGCGTTTTGAGAGCCGAGCCCCAGGCAGCGAGCTCCGCAAGCTAACGCAGCATTGAGCGCGACGATCGGCCGACAACGACCGATGGCCGCGAAGCCGTCAGGCGGCAAACCCGGCCACCGGGCCGGCCACCTACCGATACACCGTCCGCGGCAACGTCTTCGGCTCTTTCGACCGGTGGACGACCACAACCGAATCGAACACCTGGATGCTGTCGATGATCGTCGCGGCGAACGGCACCTGCACATGATCGACCCGCTTGGGATGGCCCTCCATGAAATCGAAAGGAGAACGCAGCGCCATGTAGGGCGCATGCATGGCGTCCATCAGCACCTTGGTGAAGTCGATGAACGAATCGGGACGATCGCGATATCCCATCCAGTAGTTCGCACAGACGTCTTCCACCAGATACACACCCCCGGGCTTCAGGCGCGGGAACAGAAACTGGAACGACGAGATCATCTGGTTCGGCGTATGGCCGCCGTCATCGAGAATCACGTCGAACGGGCCGAACTCATCGACGACACCGCTGAGGAAACTCGTGTCGGTCTGATCCCCGATACGGACGTGGACACGCCGATCGGGGTCGTCGAACTGCGCGGAGTTCGGGTTGATGTCGAGCCCGACGATGGTGGTGTCGGGCAGGAACTCGCGCCACATCTGCAGGGATCCACCGCGGTCCACACCGATCTCGAGCATCCTTTCGGCACCGGGAAGAAACCGCTCGTAGATCGGTAGATAGTGCCGCAATTTGTGGATGTGTTCGGACTTCTCGAAGATCTTCCCGATGACCGTCTCCTCGGGAAGGGAATCATCGCTGCGCATGTTCACCGGACGGGCGAGCTCCGGACCGAGCGCGGCAAGCATCCGTTTGCGGCCTTTGAACGCATACCGGCGGAAGACGAACGGAGGTCTCGGCAAGAACACCGGCCGGAACATCGGCATTATATTGATTTCCTCTGTTGCTCAGGTGAATCCGGCCGCTGCGCGTGAGCGGCTGGCGCGGTGGGAGTCAGCTTACTGTGGGACATGGCCGGCTCATGACTTTCGCCCGTTCAGCGCGGCGTGTACTTACACACGAGACAATTGCCGTGAACCGCAGATGGAAGCGGTTCGTCAACCCGGTTGGGGTTCGACCTGCGGGGACGTGGCCCTCCTGTTCTGCCGGACCCGGCGCTTGAGCGCCATGGCGCGCTTCTCGACGAGGAACCAGCTCAGTGCCGCAAATGGCAATGTGGCGGCGGTGGATACCACGAAGAACGCGACCGGATGGAGGAACACCAAGCCGAGTCCCGCGAGGAGCTGCTGGACAGGGAACGCGTAGATGTAGAGACCGTAGGACAGGTCCGTGCGGACGTTCAACCGCTTGGTCTTGAGGAGCGAACCCGCGACGATCACGGCGTACGCCAGCGGGACACCGCCGAGGATGCGGTAATCGGGCATCAGGCCGGCCGCGAACACGATCACGACACACACCGCGACCAGGGACCATCGGGCGGGGATGACGTCACGCCACTGATACATCATCGCCCCGGCCGCGAACATGATCGCGCAGCGCATCATGAGCTGCGGAATGGTCCAGACGCCGGGGAAGGTGAGCGGCGGGAACATCATCGCCCCGACCAGGGCGAGCCCGAGGATCACCACCGATGTCCATCGCCGCTTGGCCAGCCCGACCAGGCCCAGGATCGCAACGATGATGTAGCACATCACTTCCCAGATCAACGACCACAGCGAGGCGTTCCACCCCGCCATGTGATCAGGGATGTCGTACGGCGTGCCTGCGATGTCACGCTGTATGTAGATCAGCCCGCTGTTCTTGAGGATGAACTCGAACGGCGCGGATGTGCCGAAAACCCTGGCGACAGAATCACCGTGCGTCGCCAGGTAGAGCGGCGCGAAGACGAAGGCAGTGACGATCAGGCACACGTAGAAGCCAGGGAGGATTCGCAACGCGCGCGCGAGGAGGTAGTCGCGGATCTGCGGGTTGGTCAGCCAGCTCCTCGTGATGAGAAAGCCTGAGATGGCGAAGAATCCATCCACGCCGACCGAGAACAGGACCTGCAGGATGGGTTCGGGAGGCATCCGCCCGGTGATCGGAAAGGAATGCCACAGAATGACTTCCGCCGCCAAGGCGAGGCGAAACGCGTTCAGTGCGTTGTTCCGCGGATCGAATACCTGTGCCAGTTTCATCGTCCCCGCCTTATCCCCACCGGATTCTCCCGCGCCACCCGAAGGACCCGACAGCAGCCACCGATTGTGAATCCGCAATCATCAAACAGGACGAATCCTAATAGGGCGAATTCTAGCCTCGCGCAGAAAAGTCGCACGCACCAGCCCCGTTTCCGGAAACGACACGCGGAAACCTGATTTGGCAACGCACTGCGGGTAGTCGACGAAGACCCTGATCAGGAATTTCCACATTCACGAAACGGGTCAGCATATCGGCGGACAACGACAGCGAAATCAGTTGTCGCGCGACGACCGCTCGTGCTGTTCGTTGATCCAGTCCAGTAGGGCGCCCAGGCCCTCGTCGAGACCCCACTTGGGCGTCCAGTCCAGTTCGCGCTGCGCCGGCTCGATATCGGCACTCGCGGCCCTGATGTCGCCATCGCGGAACTTGCCGACCACCACCGGCTCAGGCGCGTCGAAAGCAGCCGCGATCTTTCGCGCCAGATCGTGAATCGTCACGCCGATACCGGACCCGATGTCCAGATAGCGCGACTCCGCGGCAGGCCGATCCACAGACGCGAACAGCGCCTCGATGACATCGTCGATGTAGACCAGGTCGCGGATGATCAGACCGTCTTCGTACACCTCCGACGCGCGCCCCTCGCGTGAGACCCGCGCGAAGAAGGGAACGACACCGGTGTAGGGGTTGGTGAGCGACTGCCCCGGCCCGTACGCGTTCTGCAGCCGCAACACACTCAGCGCGGTGTCGTGCGCGGACGTCCACGCCGCCAGTAGGTGCTCCTGGGCGAGTTTGGTTGCGCCGTAGATGTTCGTCGGCCGCGGCTGAGTCTCACCGGCCCGACTGGGCAGATGGAACGCGGGCGCGTCCGTCGGTCCCACCGGGTCCCAGATTCCCGCCGCGAGCTGCGCGTGGCTACGCGGTTTCGGATAGAAGACCTCAGAGCCACTCTGCCATGCACCTTCGCCGTACACCGCCCGCGACGACGCGACCACGATCTGCTCCGGGACGAGGTCGGCTCGACTCAGCGCGTCGAGGAGCTGGGTGGTGCCGACGACGTTCACCGCACCGTGCCGTGTGGCCTGTGAAAGTGACTGAGCGGTACCTGTTTCTGCCGCCAGGTGGACCACCTGATCGGGCCGGAACAGCCTCAGCACCGCGTCCCAGTCCGGAGCATGCGTGACGTCACTGGTGAACAGTCGCACCGATGACGGCAACTCGGTTTTCCGCCGGTCCCCGTGGACCTGGGGAAGGAAGACGTCGGTCACGGCCACTTCGTAACCGGCTTCGACGAGCCGGCGCGAAAGCAACGAGCCGATGAACCCCGCTCCTCCGGTGATGAGCACGGACTTTGACACGAGCCGAGGCCTTTCCTTCGATACTCTCAAATTCGTCGCCGATGCGTGCCCGTCAGGGGCCGCACGGCCGGGTCATCCTATCCGGGCCTGCCTGAATTCAGGTTGCCCGCAAGACAAATCCAGTCTGATCACCACGCCCCTGGCGGTTGAGGTCGACCGAACGTCGCTCCCACTCCCAGAGCCGCTTCACCCCGAAGGTCTTGAAGAGGTATCCGAAGCCACCGGCCTCGGTGAGCGCGGTGTCGGTGCGGTACATCTCACTGCCGAAGAACTGCGACGCGTTCGAGTCGTCGATCGTCTGCTCGAGCCGCATACCGACCGCTTCCGCGGCTCGCTCCATTCCGGGTCGCGACGGGACCAGGGTGTGCCTCGGCGCATCGATCAGACACCAGTTCTTGCCGTAGAGATCCCACGCTTCCGACGATGTCGTGGGTACCCGCGCCAGACAGATACCGCCGTGGGCAAGCCGGGCGCGGGCGGCTTTCAACGTCGCGACCGGATCGGGTACGTGTTCGAGCGAATGGTTGAACATGATCACGTCGAACTCGCCGGAAACGTCTTCCATGAATTGCCTGGCGATCGGAACACCTGTCGGGGTGGTGGTGTCCGCGTCGACGAAAGGGTCCGCCCCGAAGAGGTTCCGGAAGCCCGCCCTGGCCAGCCGGTCGAGGAGTGCACCACCACCACACCCGACATCGAGAATCCGCGCATCGCGCCCGACGTTCAATTGGCCGAGCATCTTGACGACGTCACCGCTCGCGTCGTTCGTGCCGATCAGCGAGCGGATACCCGGCGGAAGTGCGGCGATGAGCGCCCCGACGGTCCGAGCGCCGTCACGCAGGTCGTGTCGATCCCGCTGCGTCGTCAACCACTGGAGCAGGCGGGGGCCCTGGGAAGCGTTGTACGAGTAATACTTCCGCGGGTAGTGGCGAGCGAGTTCCTCGCCCTCGAGCACATCAACGATCTGCAGCGTCTGGCAATCGGCGCAGACGTAGTATTCGAACAGTTCGCGGGTGCCGTAGTACATCTCTCGAACCGTCACCGTCCGATGCGGTCCGGCAGATCCGCACATCCGACATTGTTTGCTGATTTCGGCCATCTACCTTTTCCGCTCAGGGCTGGTCGTTTTGCAAGTGCCGCGACGAACGCGCCGGGACAAGGCGGCGGCGTCATCGGCGGCTCGGTCAGGCAGCACTTCTCACCCGCGCGAAATTCTCGACCAGATCCGCTGCGCGGCGCACACCGTCTGCGGGTTTGGTCATCTTGGCGGCGAGATTTCGCGCGCGGGTCGCGCATTCGGGTTCGAGGACGCGTCGTAGATCCGTGATCAGCGTGTCTGGGTTCGTCGCCGAGAACCTGCGGGTCGTACCCACCTTGAGTTTCTTGATCTGCGAACCCCACAACGTCTGGTTGGCGTCCATCGACAGGATGAGCGTCGGGACGCCGGCACGCATACTCGCCGCCGTCGTTCCCGATCCGCCGTGGTGCACCACCGCACGGCACAGCGGGAACACGGCCCCGTAGTTCACTGCGCCGACGACCTTCACATGGTCGTAACTCGGTACCCCGCTGAAGTCGCTGTACCCGGCGCAGATCAGCGCTCGCTCACCCAACTGCGCGCTTGCCGCACTGATCATCTCGACGGTGTCCGTCGGGGATTCGACAGGCATGCTGCCGAAACCGAAACAGATCGGCGGTGTCCCGGCCGCGATCCACTCCGAGACCTCGTCATCGACGTCGGTGGACAGCTCCATCGTGAGCGCGCCGACGAACGGTCGAAGCTCACCCCATTTCGCCCACTCACGGGCCAGGCCAGGAAAACACACCTCGTCGTAGGCCTGGATCTCCAGGGATCTGCGGGCGCCGATGCGCTGGGCCGACGGAATTCTGGCCTTCGGCAACCCGAGCTCACGCCGCTGGGTGTCCTCGACCTTCTTGTTCAGAAGCCAGGTGAACCAGTCGAACCCCTGCATCGCAGTGCGGCCCAGCAGCGGCGGCAGCACCGGCACGAGACGGCCGTTGGGCCGCACCGGCACATGGTGCAGCGTGACAAGGGGGATGTCGAAATGCTCGGCGACGTTGGCAGCCGTCTCCTGGTAGGCCTGGCCGGCGAACAGCACATCGGCATCGGCTGTCAGCTCGGTGAGCGTGGCGCTCATCTGCGCCCAGCTCTCGTCGCTGCGCTCCCACAGCTCCTTCCACAACGCCCGCAACTCGTTGATCTTCCAGAACCCCTTGAAAACCGAATTCCAGAAGTTGCGGTAGACGTTCAGCCACGTACGGGTGTCCAACCCGAACGGCACCGCCGGAACGCCGGCCGCCTCGACGAAGTCGACCGCGTCCGGCGCGACGGCCAGGCACACCTCGTGCCCGCGGCGCAGCAGCTCACGACCGACGACGAGAGACGGTTCGATGTCGCCCCTGGTTCCGTAGCTGGCCATCACGAATTTCATCTGAAGTCAAAGCCTTTCAGGGTAAGCGGGTGCATCGCCGTCGCCTGTGGCGGTCCGGCGCAGGCACTCACTCCTTGCGCCAGAGCACACCTGTCCCGTCGATCTCCACGATGTCGGCCGAGATCCCGTGTGCCGCACGGAAATCCGTCACCGCCTTCTTGCACCCGTCGATCGCGTGGTAGTCGTCGATGATGCAGAAGCCTCTCGACGAGAGCCGGTCGTAGAGGCCGTCGAGAGCCTGGATCGTGGACTCGTAGAGATCTCCGTCGAGGCGCAGCACCGCGATCTGTTCGATCGGAGCGTCGTGCAGGGTGTCCTTGAACCAGCCCGGGAGGAACCGGACCTGGTCGTCGAGCAGACCGTAGCGCTCGAAGTTGGCCCTGACCTCCTTCTCCGAGACGGCGAGAATCGGTGCCGCCAGGTGCAACCGGTCCCCCTTGTCCGCCGTGTACTTGTCGGCATCTGGTGGCGGCACGCCCGCGAACGAATCGGCCAGCCACACCCGCCGGGTCTCGTCGCCGTACGCCGACAGCACCGCGCGCATGAGGATGGACGCACCGCCGCGCCACACGCCGCACTCCACCAGGTCACCGGGGACATCCTCGGCGATCACGGTCTCGACGCACTCCTGCAGGCTGGTGAGCCGCTTCATCCCGATCATCGTCAGCGCTTCGGCAGGCCAGTCGAGCCCCAGTTCCCGCTTGCGTGGATCGAACGGCCGCTTGCGCACGAGCATGAGGTTGCCGATCTTGAACAACGGTCGGTGAAGCAAACCCCATCCCACGGGGACCAACTCGTCGCTCCCGTAGCGGGTCAGGTCCCGCCGGAGCAGGTCGAGATACGCGGATCGGCTGTCGCGGTCAGTCACAGTCAAAAAACTGCCCCTATCTCCTGTGGCGGTACATCGGAGATGAGCCTAACCCGGGCATGGGGGCCTTCGTGCAATTCGGTAGCACACTGCACACCGGCCCGGGCAACGCTCCGGCCCGGACCTCTTCAGTTTTCGCACGACCCTTGCAAACAAAGCTAATTCGACGGCTGCGTCGATCTCGTCACCGATATGCGCCGACCGTCGAAACGGTCCGTCATGGCAAATTCTCAGCACAAATCGGCGACCGATGACCCCCGGTGATCCCGATCGTCACGAAATTGCACACAGGGGGTTCATCAAGTTGCTCACGCAACTTCGGGTTGCTTCACACCACGCTCAGCCCCCGAACCAGACTCGAGATGCCGACCACCGCGAAGATGACCACCAGAACGTGCAGTCGGTGCACCAACGCCCAACCCCGCAACCTTCGCAACACCGGTTCGGTCCTTGCCGGTGCCAGCACGTAGCTGATCAACGCGATCTCGACGACCGCCAGGACGCCTGCGATGTAGGCGACGGCCGCAACGAGCTGAACCGAGGCCGTGGCGCCCGAGGTGGCGATCACGGCGAGGACAACCACGACGATCTCCGGTGCAGGGCCCATGGCAAGTCCCACCGCGAAAGCCACCCACAGCGTGCCGCTGTTCCAGGCGTCGCGGGCGCGCGCCACCAGACGGCGGGAGGTACCCCTCAGCAGGTCTGATTCCTCGGAGCCCGGCGCATCGGCCGGTGCCGCCATCGCCCCTGGGCCCGTGCCCGGCGACGACAACAGGCCGTCACCCGTCTGCGCGACCGCGGCGCCGGCACGTCGGCGCAGACGCATGCGCGCGGCGATCGCGGCGGCGACGAACAACGCGAACAGTCCGATACCTATTTGCAGATGCGCGAACCGCGACTTGTCCGACGGGGCCGTCAGGCGGTCCGAGAAGGAATCGAACAGCGGCGTGAAATGGAGAAGCAAAAGGGGTCCGACGATGAGAAAAAGACTCACCGTCAGGCAACCGATCCAGAAAGCGAGCAGATTCTGAGCGGGTTTTTGCCGGGAGATCAGCAGGAGCAGGACACCGAGACGCACCGGATTGAGCGTCCCCATAAGCGCCAGGCCCATTACTGAGCTCCACATGGCCGCCACGCTACAGCTTCAGATTTTTGTCTGTGGGCTGTTCCACGCCTGCCCACTTCAGCCCGGTTTGCCGTTTGCGACCGCAAAAACACGTGGCCAGAACGCTGTTCGCGGCCGACGTCAGTTTCCGAATCGTTCTGTGCCCTCAACAGACCTGGCCTAGTGTTGGACCGTCCGAGATCAGCGGGCAGCGGCAACGACGCACTGTCCTCGAACAGTTCGACGGCCAGCATCGGGGGGAATGATGATCATCGACAAAGCCCACCAGTCGCGGTGTACCGGGGCGTCACTTCGACCGGCGGCCGCGCCGACGAAGGGACGCCACCCATGACCGCTGCGAACAACGGCAAGCGAAACCGTCCGGTGATCCTCTTCGTCCTCGGCATGGGCCGGTCGGGTTCGTCCGCACTCACCCGCGTGCTCTCACTGTGCGGGGCCACACTGCCGACAAAGATGATGGGCGCGGACAAATCGAATCCACGCGGTTACTGGGAGCCGCGGGAATCTCTGTTGCTCAACCGTTGGATTCTCGACCGTCACGACAGCGCGTGGTGGGATCCGTCGCTGCGGCTCACCGAGGAGGAGCAGTACGTCGGCAAGGAACGAGCGGCATGTATGGCCAAGATCGAGCCGTTCATCGCCAAGTTGCCCAAATCCGATGTCATCGTCATCAAAGACCTCCAGATCGTCGTCCTGTACGAGATGTGGTTCGAGGCGGTCCGCGCAGCGGGTTATGACATCGCGGTGGTGATACCCGTCCGCCATCCCGAGGAGGTCGCCAGTTCGCTCGCCGCGGCCGTGAAGGCAACCCCTGAGCTGACCTCCGCGCTGTGGCTCAAGGGAAACCTCCTGTCCGAGCGGCACACCCGCGACATACCGCGGGTCGTCGTCGACTACCCGAACATGCTCGAGGACTGGCGTCGGGAGGTGAAACGCGTGTCGACCGCGTTGTCGGTGGATCTCACGCCACCCGACGAGCAGGCCGTCGACGAGTTCCTCGCGCCCAGTCTGCGGCGGCAGCGCAGCGAGAAGCCGGTGATCGACCGGTTCGGCAGCGACTGGTTGTCGACGGTCTACCGGGTATTTCGCGCAGCGGGCCGGGACGAGCCCATCGACACCGGTACGTTGGACCGCGTGTACGAGCAGTTCAGAGCGGCCGAGCACGATTTCCGCCTGGCGTACGACGGCAATCGTCGCTTCCAGGAGGGCCTGCTCAACACGTTCGTCAAACCGGCTGTCGTGAGGCCGATTCTCGAGGCCGTTGCAATGGCACACCGGCGCAAGGGAACTTGGGCCTGAGGTTCTGCTGCCCGCCCCATCGGCGCCCACCTGCCGCTCGAATGCCGCGGTGTCGTCGTGTGGCCTACAGTGACTACGTGTTCGGCTACTTTCTCGCCTACCCGATCGGCTACGCGGTGCAGTCCCACGACGCGGAGAACACACCACTCTTCGTCGACTCAGCAGTGTCTGTCGGGTAGGAACTACGTATGCGCGGGATCATCCTCGCCGGCGGCTCTGGCACCCGGCTGCATCCGATCACGATGGGTGTCAGCAAGCAGTTGCTGCCGGTCTACGACAAGCCTCTGATCTACTACCCGCTGTCCACCCTGATCATGGCCGGGATACGTGACATCCTCATCATCACGACACCGGCTGACGCACCGGCGTTTCAGCGACTGCTCGGTGATGGTTCCGCCTTCGGCGTCAGCTTGACCTACGCGATGCAGGCCGAACCCGAAGGACTCGCGCAGGCATTCGTCATCGGCGCCGACCACATCGGTACCGATACGGTGGCACTTGCGCTCGGTGACAACATCTTCTACGGCCCCGGCCTCGGCACGAGCCTGAAGCGATTCCAAAACGTCACCGGCGGAGCGATTTTCGCGTACTGGGTGGCGAATCCGTCCGCATACGGTGTGGTGGAGTTCGGCCCCGACGGAACGGCACTGTCACTGGAGGAGAAGCCGAAGTCGCCGAAATCCCACTACGCCGTGCCCGGGTTGTACTTCTACGACAACGATGTCATCGACATCGCCCGGTCACTCAAGAAATCGGCGCGCGGCGAGTACGAGATCACCGAGGTCAACCAGACTTACCTCGACCGCGGGACATTGTCGGTCGAGGTACTCACCCGAGGTACCGCGTGGCTGGACACCGGAACATTCGATTCCCTCCTGGATGCGAGCGATTTCGTTCGCACCATCGAACGGCGCCAGGGCCTGAAAATCGGTGCTCCCGAGGAGATCGCATGGCGAGCGGGATTCATCGACGACGAACAACTCGCGACCCGCGCCAAGGAGCTGCTCAAGTCCGGCTACGGCCACTACCTGCTGCAACTGCTGGACAGGGAGTAACGTGCGAACCGCAAGTGGCGTGCCGGTGTAACGCCTGGGATGCGCCCATAGATATGGGTAGTAGCCCGCACGCGAGGTTTGAGGCCGACGTGTCGGTGGTAGTTCAAGCTCGTCGGCGGAACGCCAGACCTCGGTTTTTGGTTGAACGTCTTGGATCGATGGATCGTTTTCGAGGAGGGGAACAACAATGATGAAGAAATCGCTGACCAGGCTCGGCCTCGCAGTCGGAGCCGCCGCGCTGGCGTTGGGTGCCGCGTCCGGTGTCGCATCCGCCGAACCCGACATCACGCCGCTGGTCGACTCACCGTGCACATTCGACCAGGCCATGACCGCGGTTCGCACGGAGAACCCCATGGCCGCGCAGTATCTCGACAAGTACCCGGCGAACATCGAGTTCATCCGCGTGTTCCTCGGCTCGCCGCGTGACCAGCGCGTGAACCTGCTGAACCAGATCAAGAACAACCCTGGAGCCAACGTGGCTCTGCCGGTGTTCCAGCAGATGCTCACCAGCTGCGTCAAGTACTGACGAACGCCAGAACCGCGAACGGACCGCGGCGCGCCTGCTGAGCAGGTCGCCGCGGTCCGTTCTGCTGTCAGGGGGCGCGCAGCGGGCCGGTCGGGGTGTCGCCGTCGGACGGACGGCCACCGTCGGGGGCCTCGCCGGTCGGCGCACCTTCGAGCAACGCTCGCACCAGTGGCCGGGGGCCGTACGGCCGTAGCAACGTACTCGCGGGGCGGGGCCGCACACGCTGCGGCCACCAGAACCAGCGCCCGAGCAGTGCCGCGATCGACGGCGTCATGAACGACCGCACGATCATGGTGTCGAACAACAGACCCAGACCGATGGTCGTACCGATCTGACCGATGATCAGCAGATCGCTGACAACCATCGCGGCCATCGTCGCGGCGAACACCAGACCGGCTGTGGTGACCACCTTTCCGGTTCCGCCCATCGCCCGGATGATGCCGGTGTTGAGCCCGGCGCCGATCTCCTCCTTCATACGGGAGACCAGCAGCAGGTTGTAGTCGGATCCGACCGCGAGCAGGATGATCACCGACATCGCGAGCACCATCCAGTGCAGGTGGATTCCCAGGATGTACTGCCAGAGGAGCACCGACACACCGAACGACGCACCGAGAGACAGCACGACCGTACCCACGATCACCATTGCGGCGATGAAGCTTCGCGTGACGATCAGCATGATGATGAAGATCAGGCAGATGGCCGCGATACCCGCGATCAGCAGATCGTAGGTCGAGCCCGTCTGCCAGTCCTTGGCAGTCGGCGCGGTGCCGGCCAGGTAGACCTGCGCCCCCGAAAGGGGCGTGCCCTTCAGTGCTTCCTCGGCCGCGGTGCGGATCTGGGCGACGCGGGCGATTCCCTCCGGGCTGGCGGGATCACCGTTGTGGGAGATGATGAACCGTGCGGCTTTTCCGTCCGGCGACAAAAACGACGTCATCGCACGTTTGAAATCGGGGTTCTCGAAGACCTCCGGCGGCAGGAAGAACGAATCATCGTTCTTGGCGGCATCGAAGGCCTGGCCCATCGCGGTGACATCCTCGGTCTGCTCGTCCAATTGCTTGAGCATGCCGGAGAACGTGCTGTGCGTTGTGAGCGTCATCGTCCGCATGTTCTCCATGACGGCGATCATCTCCGGGAACTGCGCGAGCAATTGGGGCAGCAGGGCATCCAACTGCTCCATGTTGTCGACGAGGATGTCGATCTGGTCGTTGAGCCGGTCGACCTTGTCCATGGCGTCGAAAATCGAACGCAGCGACCAACATATCGGGATGTTGAAGCAGTGGTCTTCCCAGTAGAAGTAGCTGCGGATCGGGCGCAGGAAGTCGTCGAATATGGCGAGGTAACCGCGCAGATCCTTGGCGACGTTCTGGAGATTCTTCGTGCTTTCCACGAGGTCGTGGGTGGTCTGCGACAACTCGAGCAGCACGCCGTAGGACCGCTTCATCACCGCGATCATCGTCGCCATGTCGTCAGCCTGTTTGAGCATGTCGTCGATGCGTTGCTTCTGGAAGTTGGTCGCCTGAACCTGGCCCGCGCTCTGCAGGCTGAGCAGGAAGGGGATCGACGTGCGCTCGATCGGTGTGCCCTCCGGACGGGTGATCCCCTGGACACGAGATATGCCCCGCACCTTGAAGATCGCCTTCGCGACCTTGTTCAGGACCAGAAAATCCGCAGGGTTCCGCAAATCGTGGTCCGCCTCGACCATGACGATATCCGGGGTCATCCGGGACTGCGAGAAGTGCCGGTCGGCAGCGGCGAAGCCCGCGTTGGCCGGGATGTCCTGCGGGATGTAATCGCGGTCGTTGTAACTCGTCTGGTAACCGGGCAGCGCCAGCAGGCCGACCAGCGCGACAGCCAGCGACGCGACCAGGATGGGCGCGGGCCACCGCACGATCGCCGTACCGATGCCGCGCCAGCGCCGCACCCGCATCGCGCGCTTGGGATCGAGCAAACCGAACCGGCTGGCCATCGCGACACCGGCGGGCACGAGCGTGACGGCGGCGGCCACGGCGACGGCCATGCCGATGGCACACGGGACGCCCATCGTGTGGAAGTACGGGAGCCGGGTGAAGGTCAGACAGAAGATCGCACCCGCGATGGTCAGACCGGACGCCATCACGACCGGGGCGACGCCCCGATACATGCTGTAGTACGCCGTTTCTCGGTCCTCGCCGAGTTGTCGCGCCTCCTGATAGCGACCGAAGAAGAAGATCCCGTAGTCCGTTCCCGCCGCAATCGCCAGGAACACCAACATGTTGACGGCAAAGGTCGAGAGCACGAACACGTCGTTGGCGCCGAGGAACGCCACGATGCCGCGGGCCGCCGCGACCTCGAACCCCACCATGGTCAACAGCAGGATCACCGTGATCACCGACCGGTAGACCATGAGCAACATCGCGAAGATCACCACGACGGTCACCGCGGTGATCTTGAGGATCGAGCGGTTGCCGCTGTGCTGCATGTCCGACACGAGCGGCGTCGCACCGGTGACATACACCGAGACGCCCTCGGGTGGCGAACTCCGGTCGACGACATCGCGGACGGCCGCGACCGACTCGTCACCGAGCGGAGTTCCTTGATCCCCAGCCAGATTCAACTGGACATAGGCCGCCTTGCCGTCGGCGCTCTGTGCGCTCGACGCGGTGAGTCGATCCCCCCAGAGGTCCTGGACATGCTCGATGTGGCGGGTGTCGGCGCGCAGCTCGCGCACCAAATCGGCGTAGTAGTTGTGGGCATCCTCGCCGAGTGGCTCCTGACCCTCCAGGACGATCATCGCGAAGCTGTCCGAATCGGACTCTTCGAACTTCTGCCCCATGCGCTTGATGGCCTGCGCGGACGGGGCGTCCTGCGGCATCAGGGAGACGGAGTTCTTCTCGCCGACACGCTCCAACGCGGGAATGGCCGACGACCAGTCGCCGCCCACGGCCGCGAGGGTCGACACGAGGATGATCGCCAACCATCCCACCACGATGACGGGCGCCAGCTTCCGTACCACCCGCGCGACGAACGGACGTTTCCGTTGCTCGGAGTTCACCTCAGTGCTCATACAGGCTTCGCTAGTCCCTCAGCAGCAGCGAACGGACCAGCGGACGGGGCCCGATCGGGCGGAGCATCGCGCTGGCCGGGCGCTGCCGCACGCGCTGCGGCCACCAGAACCAGCGACCGAGCAGTGCTGCGATGGACGGCACCATGAAGGCACGCACGATCAAGGTGTCGAACAACAAACCGAGACCGATCGTGGTACCCACCTGGCCGATGGTGAGCAGGTCGCTGACGATCATCGACGCCATGGTGGCGGCGAACACCAAACCGGCTGCGGTGACGACCTTTCCGGTACCACCCATCGCTCGGATGATGCCGGTGTTGAGCCCGGCGCCGATCTCCTCTTTCATGCGGGAGACCAGCAGCAGGTTGTAGTCGGAGCCAACTGCCAACAGGACGATGACCGACATCGCCAGCACGACCCAGTTGATCTGGATCCCGAGCAGGTGCTGCCAGACCAGGACGGACAACCCGAACGACGCGCCCAGCGACATCGCCACCGTGCCCACGATGACCAGGGCCGCGATGAAGCTACGCGTCATGATCAGCATGATGATGAAGATCAGGCAGAGCGCGGCGACACCGGCGATCATCAGGTCGATCTTCGATCCGTCGACCAGATCCTTCACACCTGCCGCGGTTCCGGCGAGGTAGATGTTCGCGCTCTCGAGAGGTGTGCCCTTCAGGGCCTCCTCGGCCGCGATGCGGATCGGCTCCACGAGTGCGATGCCCTCCGGCGTCGCCGGATCACTACGCTGCGTGATCAACATGCGCGCGGCCTTGCCGTCCGGAGACATGAAGATCTCCATGACGCGTTTGAAGTCCTCGTTCTCCAATACCTCGGGTGGCAGGTAGAACGAATCGTCGTTGTTCGCCGCGTCGAAGGCCTTACCCATGGCCGTCGCGTTCTCGGTGGTCTCGTCCATCTGCGAGAAGATGCCGGACATCGTCGCGTGCATCGTCAGCATCATCGCGCGCGTGTTCTGCATCGTCGCGATCATCGGCGGGAACTGCAGCAGCATCTGCGGCATCAACTCGTCGAGGCGGTCGAGGTTCTCGACCAGATCCCCCATGCGGTCGGTCACCTCGTTGACGCCGTCGAGCGCTTCGAAGATGGACCTGATCGACCAGCACAGCGGGATGTTGTAGCAGTGCTTTTCCCAATAGAGGTAGTTGCGCAGCGGACGCCAGAAATCGTCGAAATCGGCTACGTTGTCGCGCAATTCACCCATGGTCTCCTGCACTTCATGGGTGGTCTCGACCGTGCGGTGCGTGATGCCGACCATTTCCTGCATCAACGCGTACATGCGTTGCATCAGGGCGATGGTCTTGGACATCTCGTCGGCCTGCTTGAGCATGTCCTCCATGCGCTGCTGCTGGAACGGCAGACTCAGCCGCTGGCTGGCGTTCGACATGCTCAGCATGAACGGGATCGACGTATGTTCGATCGGCTTGCCCTCGGGCCGCGTGACCGACTGGATGTTCGCGACACCGGGAACCGCGAACACGGCCTTTGCCAGCTTGTTCAACACCAGCAGATCGGCGGAGTTCCGCATGTCGTGATCCGACTCGATCAGCAGGATGTCGGGCGTCGTCATCTTCGATTCGGGGAAGTGCCGCGCCGCTGCCGCGTATCCCTGGTTGGCCGGGATGTCCTGCGGGATGTACTTCTGGTCGCTGTAACTCGGGTTGTAGCCGGGCAGCGTCAGCAGGCCGACGACCGCCACGGCGATCGTCGCGACCAGAATCGGTGCGGGCCACCGGACGACGGCGGTGCCGATGCGCCGCCAACGGCGGGTCGTCACCAGGCGTCTGGGGTCGAACCAGCCGAAGCGGTTGGTCGCCGCGATACACGCGGGCACCAATGTGAGTGCGACCGCGACGGCGACCGCGATGCCCACCGCGCCGGGGATCCCGAGGGGCTGGAAGTAGGGCAGCCGGGTGAAGCTGAGGCACGCGATGGCGCCCGCGATCGTGGCACCGGAAGCCAGCACGACCTTGGCCACGCCGCTGAACGACGTGTAGTAGGCCTCGACCCGGTCGGCACCGGCCTGGCGGGCCTCCTGGTAGCGACCCGCGAAGAAGATGCCGTAGTCGGTGCCCGCGGCGATGCCGACCGACACCAACAGGTTCACGACATAGGTGGTGAGCCCGACGATGCCGTGCAACGCCAGGAATGCGACCAGCCCGCGGGCGACCTGAAGTTCGATCGCGACCGTCGCCAACAAGATCAGGACGATCAGCACCCTGCGGTAGAGCAGCAGCAGCATCAGGAAGATGACGCCGACCGTCACCAGGGTGATGAGGAGGACCGTGCGGTTACCGCTCTGTCCCATGTCGGCGACGATCGCGGCCGGACCGGTGACGTAGGCGGTCACGCCCTCGGGCGCGGGCGTGTTCTTCACGATGTCCTGGACGGCCCGCACCGATGCCGTCCCCTCGGCCTGGCCGAAGCTGCCGTAGAGGTTGATCTGGACGTACGCGGCCTTGCCGTCGGCGCTCTCGGCAGCGCCCGCGGTGAGCGGATCTCCCCAGAAGTCCTGGACGTGCTGGACGTGCTTGGTGTCCGCTTCGAGTTGATCGATGATCTTGTCGTAGTACGCGTGGGCTTCGTCGCCCAACCGGTCCTGTCCTTCCAGGACCAGCACCGCGATGCTCTCGGAATTGGATTCCTCGAACAAGATGCCCATCTGCTTCATCGCCTTGACCGACGGGGCATCCGCTGGGCTCAGTGAGACGGAGTGCTCACGCTCGACCACCTCGAGCGGCGGGATGGCGACGGTCGCCACAACCGCCACCCCGATCCAGGCCAGGATGATCAGGGCCGAGAACCGGCGGATGAACGAGGCAATCCGCGGCCGGCGCTGCTCTTGCGTCGTCGTCTCGATGCTCATGCGGCCTTCAGGAGGCAAGAAGTGAAGGCATTGGTCTGGTTGGAGACCTTTTCGGCCTTGACCTCGTCGTCGACCTTGATACGGCACCCGATGCTGCTGCTGTCGCCCTGCGCCATGAGACTTCCGACAGCCGTGGCCTTGTTGATGTCGAATTCGAGAACCCAGGGGAGGCTGACGCCCTCGACGAACTGCGGGTCGGAATTCTCATCGAAGTAGCTGATGCTCGCGACGGTACCGGGAGGACCGAATACCTCGTAAACCAGTCGCTTGGGATTGAACGGTTTGGAGTCCGTGGCCTTCGTATCGGAATACGCCACGCGCTTGTCGGCACCGAAGACGTTGTGCAGCCGTGACACGGTAAAGCCGCCAACGGCAACCACCGCGATCACCAACAGCGGAATCCACAGCCGCCTCACAAGCCGAAAAATCGTAGATCTCCTCCCCTATCCACACCCAACATCATGCTGCGACAAGATCGCAGCGCGCGGCACCTCGGGGGGGCGCAGCCTGGTCCAGAAGAGTAAACCATGACTGGCACTGGCGTATCAGACCGTTGCCCAGCGGATACGCAATCGGTATGCGCCGCACGATAACTCGCACACGCCGATGCGCACGCCGAAGCGCAATCAGCAAACGCTGGATAATTGCATGCCGCACTATCTTCGCAGCCCTTAGTGCCGCAGCCGCCAAATACTGGCGAAGAGCCTCACGCTCGCGGGGTGTTAGCTGAAAGCGTAACTCTGACAGATTGGTGACGAACTGGCCACCATCAGGAGAACTCGACCTTCGATCAGGCCGGGCCGAACAGGCGCGGCTGCAGCAGACCGTCCGCCGCCACCCCGCGCAGAGCTTTCGCCGCGGCCAGCACCGCGAGATCGACCAGCGGCTCGAGCACCAGAACCGACAGGTAGGCGGCGCCGAAGGCGCCGACGGCCTGCAGCGTGGATGTGCCGAACCCCTGGCCGTAGACGGCCCAGAACGCGACCCACGACACGATCCCGGCCTGATATGTCGCCGAAAGCGTCAGCGCCTGCCGATATCTCAGCGCGACGTAGGGAGTCCGCGGTGTCACCACTTTGCCGGCGACGTACTGCAGCGCAAACAACGGCACCAGCAACGTGGTGACATTCATGCCGTATTGGGGGAGGTCGTACGGTGCCACCAGCACACCTTGGAGCAGCAATCCGGCAGCGAGGCCGAAGGCCGCCGGTGCAGCCCCGAACACCAGGAAAAGCGTGGTACCCAAAATGAGGTGGACCTCGGAGACGCCCACGGGGAAATGCGGGAGAAGTTCGAAGAACACCAGCACCAACGCCGTGGTCGCCGCGGTGCCGAAAAGCAGGGAAATCACGCCCCTGTCCTTCAGATGCCGTCGGGCAGATACGAGCGCGTACGCACCGGCACCAGCCGCGGTCGCGTAACTCAGGGTTACCTTGGCGCCTTCGACAATTCCTGGTTCGATGTGCATCGAGAGTCCTTTCGTTTGCAAATCAGGCGAGAAGGCGACGCTGCGCGACGACGTTCTCCAGTGCGGTGATCCAGTGGTCGTAGTACTGCCAGTCGCCGCGCTCGGGGGCCGCGGCCTCTTCCCAGGCGCCGATCGCGTCGATCAGGCTCTGCTGGAAGTCGCTCCACGGGTAGTGGCCGAACTCCGACAGCGCGACCGCTAGGCCGAAAGCACGGCGCTGCCACTCGTGGTCGAACGAGGGTGCCGCCTGGTCGGTGGTGCAGCTCTGATGCAGTTTCATGCCGGCTGCCCCGCGAGGGCGACACCGATCATCGACTCGGTGGTGACAAGCTCCATGAGCTCCTCGTCGGTGAAACCGTCTGTGCCGGTGGGCCGTTCGGGGATGACGAACCACCGCGAGTGTCCACTGGCGTCCCAGACCCTGATCTCGGTGTCGTCCGGCAGCTCGACTCCGACCTCGGCCAGCACTTTGCGAGGCTCGCGTGCGGCTCTGGCACGGAATACCGGATCCTTGTACCAGTACGGCGGCAGACCGAGAACCGGCCACGGGAAGCACGAGCACAGCGTGCAGATCACCAGGTTGTGGACACCCGGGGCGTTCGCGACCGCCTGGAGATGCTCCCCTTCGGCGCCGGCCATCCCCTCGGGGAGGTCCAGTTCGGCCAGGGCCGCAGGCGTATCGGTCACGACGCGGGCCGCGAACTCCGGATCCGTCCACGCCTTCACCACGATCTTCTTGCCGTTGAGTGGCGTCATCTCGGATTCGAAATAGCCCAGCACCTTGTCGACGGTCTGGTCGGTGATGACGCCCTTCTCGATCAGCAGGCGCTCGAGCGCCGCGACCCGCTGGGCGCTGGTCTGCTCACGATCGGGTGGATAGGCGAATTGGTCACTCACTGGTCCTCCTCAACGGGTTTCAGATAGGCCTCGAACAGGTCTGCGTAAAGCGCGCTCGCACCGGCTTCGGCGCCGGAGCCCCACAGCTCCCGTGGATCGAATTCGACGACGTAGATCGGCATGGGGTCGCCGATGCCGTCGTCGGTGTGGACGAAGTAGCAGTACTCGCCCTCGTAGCTGCGGCGCACGGTTCCGATCCGGCCACGGAGGTAGCCCGGCAACCGGGTGTGCGCACCCGCGGGGACATCGGCGATGCGCACCGTGTCGCCGGGTGAGAACCTCGGCCGAGCGGGGCCACGACGCGGGCTGTCACCGCGGCGGAGATAGTCGACGACCTGATCGTCGATGGCCGTCGCGCCGGGGCCGACGGACTCCCCCACAGCGGAATTGTCGAGCGCAGAGCGGATCTCGCCTTCCGACACGTATCCCTTGTCGATGAAGAACTGACTGATACCGCCCAGCCATTTCTCGTAGTAGCGAAACCTGAAGTAGTCGAACGGGTTCATGCCCTCGGCACCGGTGCGCAGGTGCGCCCAGGTCCACTTCTCCCGGAATGTGGTCGGCACATCGGCGATGGGATACCCCGGGAGCGCCTCGTCCAGATGCGTACTGAGGGCCATCATCGCCACATGGATACCGAAAATCCGCTTCTCCCAGTCTTCTACGAAGACACGCTTGTCGAGGTCGAGTGGGCCGGTCAGACCCTCCATGCCGCCGATGAAATGCTGCAGTTTCATGCCGCCCCGCCTTCGGTATTCCGGTGGAGCGCTGCACGAGATCGTGTATGCCTGCCCATACGGACAGCGTGGATGGCTGTCGCGGCCGTCGCGCGCCGATGTCCGGATCTGCACGCGACGTGTCCGTCACTGCCGGTCGATACCGGTGGTGCGGAAGCGGTTCCGGTACAGACCGGGGGAGATACCGAGGTTGCGGCGGAACGTGCGGCGCATGGTGTCCGGGGTACCGAAACCCACGAGACGGGCAACGGTGTCCTGCCCGTGATCGCCCGTTGCGAGAAGCACTTTGGCGGCCTCCAGGCGCGCCTGCTCGACGAACCGAGCGGGCGTCGTCCCGACCTGCTCCCGGAACATGCGCACCAGATGCCGTTCGCTGACCGCCGCGCGCACCGCGAGCGCGGCGAGCGAATGGTCGGCGCCCGGATCGGCGATCACCGAATCCATGATCTCCCGAAGGCCGTTCGTCGAAGGCAGTCCGGACCACACGCTGAACTGGGCCTGCCCGCCCGGACGTTGCAGGAACACGACCATCCATCGGGCGACCCGACGCGCCATGGCCGGCCCGTGATCGCTCTCGACGAGAGCGAGGGCCAGGTCGATACCCGCCGATATCCCGGCGCCCGTGATGAACCGCCCGTCCTGTACGAACAACGAATCGGGATCGACGCTCACGCGCGGATAGTTGCGGGCGAGCGCCTGGCAGTGGGCCCAGTGCGTGGTCGCCCGGCGCCCGTCCAACAGCCCGAGTGCCGCCAGCACGAATGCGCCGGTGCACACCGATGCCACCCGGCGGGCCCTGGGCGCCAGCTGCCGCACCATGTGCAGCGCGTCGGGAATCGCATCGGGCGTGGGCTCTTCCGGGATGTCGTGCAGGCCGGGGGTGAACGAGAACCCCGCGGGCACACCGCCCGGAACGACGAGCGTGTCGATCGGATCCGGGACCTCGTCGAGTGCCACGTCCACATCCAGCTTGGCGAACGCCGTCGTACCGACCGCAGCCCCGCTCGACGACGCGAGCAGCACGGTGTAGTCGGCACCGAAATCGTTCGCGCGGGCGAAGATCTCCAGCGGAGCCGCGACGTCGGCCAGGGTTATCTTGTCGTACAGCGCGAAGACGACCGTCCTCGAAGCATCAGGGGCTTGCGGCGTTTCTCTCATCCTGGTTCCACAGCATCTCGGGCATTTTTGCACTGCCAACGCTGCGACGTTGCAGACCCGGCTAGGCGAAGGGAGAAACGGGTATGCCGTCCCCGACGGGTCAAACTACTCGTAGGGCGGGTGTTGGAGGTGGCGAATTGGCTGAGCTGGCCGACTGGTTCCTGACAACCGAGCAGCGCGGCAATCCGCATACGTCGGTGCCGGACTGGTGCACCGGCAACCGCGTCGAGGCGCTGATCCACGGCGCCACCTACTTCGACCGTCTCGCGCATGAGGTCGACGCGTTGCGCCCCGGCGATCACCTGTTCTTCACCGACTGGCGGGGCGACCCGGACGAGAGGGTTCGCGACGGTGGGCCGACGATCGCCGATCTCTTCTGTCGGGCCGCGCAGCGCGGTGTGGTGGTCAAAGGTCTCATGTGGCGTTCCCATCTGGATCAGTTCGCCTACAGCGAGGAGCAGAACCGGAACCTCGGCCAGGCGATCGAACGGGCCGGTGGCGAGGTTCTGCTCGACCAACGCGTCCGTATCGGGGGTTCCCACCACCAGAAACTGGTGGTGCTGCGTCATCCGGGCGCACCTGAACAAGACGTCGCCTTCGCAGGCGGTATCGATCTGTGCCATTCCCGCCGGGACGACGCCGAACATCGCGGTGACCCGCAGGCCATGCCGATGGGCAGGCAGTACGGCGAGCACCCGCCTTGGCACGATGCGCAATTGCAGATCCGCGGCCCCGCGGTGGGCGCGCTGGACGCCACGTTCCGGGAACGTTGGACCGACCCGGCACCGCTGGACATGCTGTCTCCGATCGCCTGGGTCACCGACAAGTTGCGTCGCAGCGACCTCAGCGCGGGCCGACTGCCCGACCGGCCACCGGACCCGCCGCCGTGCGGCCCCCAGGCCGTCCAGGTCCTGCGGACCTATCCCGATGCGCACTTCGAGTACGACTTCGCCCCACGCGGAGAACGCAGCATCGCGCGCGGCTACACCAAGGCGGTGATGCGCGCCAGGCGTCTGATCTATCTGGAAGACCAGTACCTGTGGTCCAAGCAGGTTTCGCGCTTGTTCGCCGCGGCACTGGCGGCCAGTCCCGATCTGCACCTGATCGCGGTCGTGCCGCGATACCCCGATGTGGACGGTCGGCTCGCACTGCCACCCAACCAGGTCGGCAGGCAGCAGGCGATCGCCACGTGCCGACGGGCCGCGCCCGACCGGGTACACGTTTTCGACGTCGAAAATCACGTCGGGACACCGGTTTACGTGCATGCCAAGGTGTGTGTGATCGACGACGTGTGGGCCAGCGTCGGCAGTGACAATTTCAACCGCCGATCGTGGACGCACGACAGCGAACTGTCATGCGCGGTGCTCGACGACGCGCGCGACGACCGTGCGCCACAGGATCCGGCCGGTCTCGGCGACGGTGCCCGGGTGTTCGCGCGCGAACTGCGCATACGGCTGTTGCGTGAGCATCTCGACCTGCCCGACGGCAGCGACGACACGGCGCTGGTCGATCCCGTCGAGGTGGTCGCGGCGGTCAACGCGTCGGCGAATGCGCTGCAGGACTGGCACGATGGCGGACGGGTCGGACCACGGCCGCCCGGACGGTTGCGCCCGCACCGCCCCGAGCGGCTGGGAGCGCTCACCCGCGCGTGGGCAGTGCCGGTGTACCGCACGGTCTACGACCCCGACGGCCGCAACTACCGCGACCGGCTGCGGCGGTACTGGTAACCGTCCGGCACGGGCGTCACCCGCCGCTCCGTGCCCCATTTTCACTCGCGAGCAGACGCGAAAGTACCCGGGAATGCGCATTCCTGAGTACTTTCGCGTCTGCTCGCGCTGGGGAGGGTCAGGAAAGGGAGCGCAATTGGGCGAGGTGACGCACCGTGGCATCGATGGATGAGCTGCCGCCGGAGCCGCTGAGGGCGGCCAGGATGCTGATCTGCATACGCCAACGCTAACGGCTACGGATCCGCCAAGCATGCAGGCCGCTCGGCGCACAAATGGGCGGGTTCGGGAGGGCACTGTGGGGGCGTCTCTACTCGTCTCGCGCCGTCGGTTTTTCACCCCTGAACCGACTATTTGGATCAGCCACTCCCGAACCCGTCGTACGGACGATCCTACGCCTCGGGCACCCCTCAGACCAGAGGAATTTCGATCGAATCGCCTACCTGAGCACCTGGGGCCCGAAAGTAAATGGCCCCGTGTTGCCGTCGGGTCGGGGGGTCAGACGGCAACACGGAGCTACTCGTCTATCGACCCCTCTGGCCCCGCCGTTACACGTCCGAGAAACAAACTTTTCGAATGTTTTCCGGGCCGCCGGGCGGGGCCGGGATCAGGCCTCCAGGATCGCCGCGACGCCCTGGCCGCCCGCCGCGCAGATCGAGATCAGACCGCGCACCGGCCGGCCGGTGGCCTTCTTCTTCTCGGCGAGCTGCTTGGCCAGCTGCGCCACGATCCGCCCACCCGTGGCCGCGAACGGGTGCCCCGCCGCGAGCGACGAGCCGTTGACGTTGAGCTTGGCGCGGTCGATCGAGCCGAGCGCCTTGTCCAGGCCCAGCCGTTCCTTGCAGTACTCCTCGGACTCCCACGCCTGCAGATGCGCCAGCACCACCGACGCGAAGGCCTCGTGGATCTCGTAGAAGTCGAAGTCCTGCAGCGTCAGGTTGTTGCGGGCCAGCAGGCGTGGAACGGCGTAGGTCGGCGCCATCAGGAGGCCGTCGGGACCGTTGACGTAGTCCACGGCGGCGGTCTCGGCGTCGACGAAGTACGCGCGCGGCTCCAGGCCGTGGGTCTGCGCCCACTCCTCGCTGGACAGCAGCGCCACCGAGGCGCCGTCGGTGAGCGGCGTCGAGTTGCCCGCCGTCATCGTCGCGTCGCCGGCCTTCACACCGAACACCGGCTTGAGCTTCGCGAGCTTCTCGACCGACGAGTCGGCCCGCAGGTTGTTGTCGCGGTAGACGCCGAGGAACGGCGTGACCAGATCGTCGAAGAACCCGGCGTCGTAGGCCGCGGCCATGTTGCGATGGCTGGCCGCCGCCAGTTCGTCCTGGTCGACGCGCTTGATGCCCATCGCCTTGGCGGTCACGGCGGCGTGCTCACCCATGGACAGGCCCGTACGCGGTTCGCTGTTGACGGGAATCTCGACCCCCAGCGACGCGGGCAGCTTACCGACGAGCTTGAGGCGGTCGAGGTTGGACTTCGACCGGCGCAGCCCCAGCAGCACCCGGCGCAGATCGTTGCCGATCGCGATCGGCGCATCCGACGCGGTGTCCACGCCACCGGCCGCGGCCGACTCATAGCGGCCCGCGGCGATGCCGTCAGCAGCGGCGATGGCAGCCTGCAGACCCGTACCGCAGGCCTGCTGGATGTCGAATGCCGGGGTGTACGGGGACAGTGCACTGCCGAGCACGCACTCGCGCATGAGGTTGAAGTCGCGGCTGTGCTTGAGCACTGCCCCACCGATCACCGCACCGAGCTGCTCGCCGGCCAGGTTGAACCGGTCGATCAGGCCACCTAGGGCCGCGGTGAACATGTCCTGGTTGGAGGCGTTGGCATACGCACCGTCGGATCGCGCGAACGGAATCCGGTTACCGCCGAGAACGGCGACGCGGCGTCTCGATTGATTGGCCATGGGGCCATATTACCCACTGTTCTTACTCTGGAGTAAGTTCGGTATGGACAAGGCAGTACCGCGAAGCGAAAGGCAGCTGAAGTGGCTTCGGACCTGTTTTCCCAAGTGGTCAATTCCGGGCCGGGCTCGTTCCTGGCCAAGCAACTGGGCGTGCCGCAGCCTGAGACGTTGCGCCGCTACCGCCCGGGCGACCCGCCGCTGGCGGGCTCGCTGTTGATCGGCGGGTCGGGCCGCGTGGCCGAACCGCTGCGCACCGCGCTGGCCGACGACTACAACCTGGTGTCCAACAACATCGGTGGCCGGTGGGCCGACTCGTTCGGCGGTGTGGTGTTCGACGCGACCGGCTTCACCGACGCCTCCGACCTCAAGGAGCTCTACACGTTCTTCACGCCGCTGCTGCGCAACCTCGGCCCGTGCGCCCGGTTGGTCGTCGTCGGCACCACACCCGAGGAGGCCGGCAGCGTCCACGCCCAGGTGGCACAACGGGCGCTGGAAGGATTCACCCGCTCGCTGGGCAAGGAACTGCGCCGGGGTGCGACCATCTCACTCGTCTACCTCTCGGCCGGCGCCAAGCCCGGCGCCACCGGCCTCGAGTCGACCATGCGGTTCATCCTCTCGGCCAAGTCGGCCTACGTCGACGGTCAGGTGTACCGCGTCGGCGCCGACGATTCGACCCCGCCTGCCGACTGGGACAAGCCGCTGGACGGCAAGGTCGCGGTCGTCACCGGTGCGGCTCGCGGGATCGGCGCGACGATCGCCGAAGTGTTCGCGCGGGACGGCGCGACCGTGGTGGCGATCGACGTCGAAGGCGCGGCCGACGACCTCAAGCGGGTCGCCGACAAGGTCGGCGGCACGGCACTCACGCTCGACGTGACCGCGGACGACGCCGTCGACAAGATCACCGCGCACGTCACCGAACATCACGGCGGCAAGGTCGACATCCTCGTCAACAACGCGGGCATCACCCGCGACAAGCTGCTCGCCAACATGGACGAGGGTCGCTGGGACTCGGTCATCGGCGTCAACCTGCTCGCACCGCAACGCCTCACCGAGGGGCTGGTCGAGAACGGGACCATCGGCGAGGGTGGTCGCGTGATCGGCCTGTCGTCGATGGCCGGTATCGCGGGCAACCGCGGGCAGACCAACTACGCCGCCACCAAGGCCGGGATGATCGGCCTCGCAGAGGCGCTGGCACCCGTACTGGCCGACAAGGGCATCACGATCAACGCCGTCGCACCCGGTTTCATCGAGACCAAGATGACCGAGGCCATCCCGTTCGCCACCCGTGAGGTGGGACGCAGGCTCAATTCGCTGTTCCAGGGCGGGCAGCCCGTCGACGTGGCCGAACTGATCGCCTACTTCGCGAGCCCCGCGTCGAACGCGGTGACGGGCAACACCATCCGCGTGTGCGGCCAGGCCATGCTGGGGGCGTGAGGTGGCCGATACGCAACAGACCCAACCGAGCGGCCTGCGCAACATGGCGCGGGCCGTCGTCGGCGCCCTTCCGTTCGTATCTCGCAGCGAGAGCCTGCCGACCCGGACGGTCACCGTCGACGACCTGTTGATCGATCCCGCCAACGTCGCCGAGTACGCACAGGTGACCGGCCTGCGGTTCGGTGACACCGTGCCGCTCACCTACCCGTTCACACTCACGTTCCCTGCCGTGATGTCACTGGTGACCGGACTCGATTTCCCCTTCCCGGCAATGGGTTCGGTGCACATCGAAAACCACATCACGCAGCACCGGCCGATCGCGGTGACCGACCGCGTGAGCGTCGCGGTGCACGCCGAGAACCTGCGTGAGCACCGCCGCGGTCTGCTCGTCGACATCGTCACCGACGTCAAGGTCGGCAACGAGCTCGCGTGGCATCAGGTGACGACATTCCTGCACCAGCAGCGCACGAGCCTGTCCGGCGAGCCGAAGCCGCCGCCGCAGAAACAACCGAAACTGCCGCCGCCCAACGCGGTGCTGCGGATCACGCCGGGGCAGATCCGTCACTACGCCGCGGTCGGCGGGGACCACAACCCCATCCACACCAACGCGATCGCGGCCAAACTGTTCGGCTTCCCCACTGTGATCGCCCACGGGATGTTCAGCGCCGCAGCCGTGTTGGGCAACATCGAAGGACAGCTGCCCGATGCGGTGAAGTACTCGGTGCGGTTCGCCAAACCCGTGGTGCTGCCCGCCAAGGCGGCACTGTACGTGGAACGCGACGCCAACGGCTGGGAACTCACGCTACGACACCCGACCAAGGGGCACCCGCACCTGACCGCGACGGTGACGGGTCTCTAGGGACCTTCGGGGATCACGCTCGAGACCGACGAAAATGCCGTTGATCCATTGTGAGGACCTCAATTTCGTCGGTTTCGGCGTCTAAGAGGTCGGGACCGCCTCCGGCTCGGCGGTGCGTCGGATCTCGCTGAACTCCGCGATCGACGCCGCGGTCACCGAGGCCACCGGCCGGGCGTTGGGCGCCGACGCGTCGGACTTCGACACCATCACGACACTGTCGATGTAGGGCTGGATCGTGGTGGTGTTCTGCACGGTAGCCACGATCACCAGCTGAAATCCGAACTTGCGGAACGCCGACAGTGCCTGCTGCGCGAACTGCGGATCGGACTTCGAGAACGCCTCGTCGAGCATCAACTGCGCGAACACCGGCCTGGTGTCGGTGCTGCCCGGGCTCGCCAGGTTGAAGCTCAGCGCACCGGCCAGGCAGAACGCCATGAGCTTCTCCTGCTCACCACCCGAGTTGTCCCCCGAGTTGCTGTAGGTACGGATGACCTCGCCGGTTTCGGCGTCGCGCTCCTCGCAGTACAGCACGAACCTGTTGCGCACATCGAGCGCGTCGCGGGTCCACTGCCGGTCCTCGACAGTGTTGCCCGCCAACAGTTTCCGCAGGTGCAGGATGTCGGTGTACTGCTCGAACATCGCGGTCTCGTCGCCGAAGCTCACCAGTGACACCCTGGCCGAGATGCGTTGGGCCATCTCGTTGAGCTCGTCGACAGCCGCGAGGTGCCGGGTGCCCGCATGCAGCGTGAGCCGTGTGCCCCGGTTGAAGTCGACCGCGCCGAGGCCGGTGTTGACGCGTGCGATCTGTTCGGTGATCCGCCGCGCCTCGTTGTCGGCGATCATGTGCAGGTTGAGGATCGCGCCCGGCGCCTGTTCGGTGATGAGCCGCTGCATGCGCTCGTAGGCGTCGGGCAACTCCCGCTCGTCGATACGCCGGCACAGTGCCACATAGTCGTGCACACGCTCGTCGAAATCGTCGCTGTCGTTGGGGATCGCGTCGGGGAACGAGCTGTCGTAGGCCGCCATGATGCCAGCGAGCTCGTCGTGCGAGCGGTTGCGGTCGGCCCGCAGCCGGTCTCGTTCGCGGCTGATGACGCGCATGAGCTCGTTGCGGTACGGGTCGGAATCGAGCAGGTCGAGTGGCAGCGCGATATCGGCCGCGTAGCCGTCGAGGGTGTCGCGCGCATGCTGGGAGATCTCGCCGGGCTTGAGCCGTTCGGTGAGCTCGAGCAGTGCGGTGCGGCGGTTGTCGAGCAGGGTCTCGCGTTCGTTGAGCGATCCGATCTGCTGGATGACCCTCTCGACGCGCTCCCAGCACTCGTCGGCCCGCTGCTGCAGCTTCTCGACGTCGGGGTTGTCGGACACCAGGAGATCGAGCTCATCCTGCAGGCGGGTCAGCGCCTCGTCCGCGGAGTCGGTGTCGATGTCGGTCCACTGCATGTACTGGTCGCACAGCGCGCGGCAGGCCCGTTCACGCGCCTGCAGCGCGGCACGGTGCTGGTCGAGGCGTTCACGGGCCTTGCGGGCGGCCGCGTAGACGTCTTCCGCTGCAGCCAGATCCGCTTCCAACGCGGTCATCTTGGCTTCCGTGCCGCCGACGAAGATGTAGTCGGAGGGGCGCAGCTTGGACCTGTCGTCCTTGACCGACAGCCGTCCGCTGTCCTTGCGCAGCCCCTGATCGGTGACCGCACGGGTCTGCGTGGTGAATTCGTCGGGACTGTCCACACACGCGTAGTCGCCGACCGACGCAATGACGTTGAGCGCCTCGACCGCGCTGTCGTGCGTGGGGTCGACGACCTGCAGCTTGGAGGCCAGCGTACCTTCGGCCGGGGCACGCAGCTGGGCATCGTGCTTGACGTGCTGCAGCTGTATCCGGCCGCGCATGTCGTTCTCGTTGACGAACCGAAGGGCGGCATCGAGGTGCGCCTCGGGCACCAGCAGCCGTAATCCCGCCCCGCGCAACACCTTCTCGACCGCCATACGCCAACGGCTCTCGTCGGGCTTGAGCTCCATCAGCTCGGCCACGTACACCAGATCGCGTTCGGGGACGCCGATGGCACGAGCGATGCGGGCCCGCATCTCGTACTCGGTCTTCGGCAGCGAGGAACCGAGGCGCCGCACGCGTTCCAGCTCGGCCTCGACCGCGTCACGCGCCTCGCGGGCGCGCACCTCCTTCGCCGACGCCTCGACGTAGGCCTGGTTGCCGGTGAACAGTTCACGGTGCAGGCGGTCGGCCTCCTCCATGAGCGTCTCGCGCAGCGACCAGAACTCCTCGGCCGTATCGGGCGGTGTGAGCTGCAACGCGGTGACCTTGTCCTCGTAGGCACCGCGCCTGCGGGCCACCTCGTCGCTGAGCTTCTCGGCCTCGCTGAGCCGCTGTTGCAGCGGCACCAGATCGACTGAGGCCGAGTTGATCTGGGCCATCAGCGCGTTGTGCTCGTTCTTGAGCTGACGCTGCTGTGCGCCGAAATCGTCGCGCTGCGCCCCGAGTTGGTTGATCTGGTCGTCGAGGTTCTCGATGTCGGGGCCGGCCTGCTGCAACCGCAGCTGGTCGACGTAGTCGCGCACCATGGCGTTGTCGATCGTGTCGATCACGCCGAACTTGGCCGCCTCGTCGGCGTACCGCGCCTGCACGGCCTCGATGTTGCCGAGGGTGTTGCGCTTTCGACGCGCCACATCGAGCATGCCCCGCGCCTCGACGAGGGGGTTGATCTGCTCGAGCGCTTCCTCGACACCCGCGAGGCTCGCCGGCTCGTCGAGCATGAATTCGCGGACGAACTGCTCCAGACCGCCGACGCTCTTGAGCGACTTGGCCTTTCCGAGCAGCTGTTGCGCCGCCTCGGACGCCCGGATGCCGATGATCGAGTACAGCTGTGCCAGGTACTGGCTCTCGCTGCGGCCACCGTTCCAGCCCGCCTCGCGGAACACCGCGGCGTCGTAGCCGCCTGCCGCCCACCTGTTGCACAGGTCGAAGATGTCGCGGTCGTCGTCGACCAGGTAGTAGCGGCTGCCGGGATCCGAGGTCTTCTCGGCGGCAAGCCATTTCAGCACGAGCCCGGTCACGGCCCGCCCGGTGCGGTCGGAGTAGGTGACCGCGACGGCCGACCAGGCCGGCCCGGTGCCGCGCAGGTACATGATCTGACGGCTGGTGCCGTCGCGGCGCTCGCCCCACGCACCCCGCACGTACTTGTCGACCGTGCGCTTGCCGGTGCCCGAACCCGCCGCGGTGGTGTCGCCCGAGGCGTTGAAGTTGCGACGGTGCGACGGCAGGAACGCCAGCGAGATCGCATCCAGCAGAGAGGATTTACCGCTCCCGGACGAACCGGTGATCAGCGTTCCCGCCGGGCTGAACGGGATCGAGTGGTAGCCGTCGAACACGCCCCAGTTGATGACCTGCAGACGTGACAGATAGAACTGGTTGGTCGGTTCAGATGCCATCGGCGTCCACTTCATCCTCGGCTGGGGCTGCGGCTGAGTCGGGATCCGGATCGGGGTTGCCGCTCGCGGCGCGCTTGAGTTGTTCGAACTGCTGGGTCAGCTCGGTGATCGTCGATGCGGTCATGATCGCGTTGACGACCGGGCTGATCGTGAAACTGTGTTCGTCCTCGCGGTTGCGTACCAGGATCTCGATGTCGGACAGCCGCTCGATCGCGTTGTCGATGCGCCGGTCGAACGATGCGATGTCGCGGTCGGTGTCGTTGTTCACCGCCGCGAACAACTCGTGGATGTCCTCGCGCGTGATCAGAACGTTCTCGTCGCGGCTCGCGCTGCGCATGAGCTTCGCAAGGTGCAGCGCCAGGATCGAGTCGTAGGTGTTGAGCGTCTCGCGACGCAACAGCTTACGGCGCCAATGTGATTCGTACTCAGCCTGCTCGACGTAGGCGATCTCGTGGTCGTCCGACAGGATGAGCCGCAGGTCGAGTTCGGAGAGCCGCACGGTGAGCTCGGTGCGGTACCGGGTGACCCACGACCACAGTTCGGTGTGGTTGTGCTTGCTGATGTAGCGCCGCGACAACAGGTGCTGCAGCGCCCAGCAGGCGCGGTCGGGCAGCTCGCTGACGTCGCCGTCGAACCGCGGGGCACGACGTTCCGGTGCGGAACGCTCGACCGCGTCGATGCTGGGCAGCGCGTCGAAGTCGATGGATGTGTCGCTCATAACAGACTCTCGCTGACGATCGGTATCGGTTCGGTGAAAACCAGTTTGGGCACTTCGATCTCGCGGTCGGCTCCCTCCAGCGACCGGAACCGCACCCGCACCGATTCCCGGCCGTCCGTGCCGGGCTGCTTGAGCGCCCACGACCACAGGACGATGACGTGGCCGAGGTAGGCCGAGTCGAGCATGCCGATCGCCTCGTCGAGCGGCAGTGGCCGCGACGCGACGGTGTCGTTGACGAGCTCGGCGAGCTCGGTGGCGTCGACCTGGGCGGCGAGTGCGCCGAACGCCGACAGGTTCACCTCGCCCTCCGACGGTTGGGCGGGTGTGGGCGGCACCGCATCGCGGATCTTGAACGCCACGGCGCCGATCGAGTTGAAGTCGGCACGTGCCAGCGGAACCTCGAAGCCGACCCGGCTGTCGGCCAGCGAGACGCTCAGCAGGTCGTTCGCGGCCGCGAGGGCGTCATTGAGCTGGCGGGTGACACCGCGGCTCTCCTCGAGCGTGCCCGATGCCACGAACCGCTTGATCCGCCGGGCACACCGTTGACGTGTGCGGCCCACCTCGGCGGTCTGGGCCGACACCAGCGTGAAGAAGCCGGACATCACCTCACGCAGGCTCGGGTCGAGCTGCGGGAGCTGGCTGGTGACCAGCTCGATGTCGGCCACCAGCGCGGCCCGCTGCTCCGGATCCTGGATCATCCGCGTGAACGCCGTGTACGACGCGCTCTCGCGCGACGCGAACAGCGATTCGTAGTCGTCGAACAGTTGTCGCTGGCGTTCCCGGTAGCCGATGTCGCTGTCGGCGGACGCATCGAGCAGGCGTGTGGTGATGCGGTTGAGCATCGCGCCGTACTGCCCGATGTCGGAGATGATCTGCTCCATCTGCAGCGCGATCGCCCGCGCCTCGTCCTCGACGTCGAGCGGATCGGGCTCGGGGCGGCGGCCCTCGTCGAGCGCGTCGAGTTCGGCTCGGAGACGGTCGATCTCGGCCTCGATGTCGGCGCGGATGCGATCGGGGTCGTTGCTGACCTGACCGGCGACCCGGCGCAGGCCCGCGGCGATGCCCGCGATCGAGCCGCCGGTGGCGATCGTGTCCTCGCGGCGCATCCGGCGGGCAAAGTCGAGCACCGCGCGCGCCTCGTAGGTCAGGTAGCAGACGTTGCGTTCGTCGTCGCCGCTCTGTTCGGTGATGCGATGCAGCCAGCCCTGGCCGGCCCAGTACTTGATGAGCGCCAGACCCGACTGCTCGCCATCGGCGCCGAGGTCGGCCAGATCGCGCTCGAGCCGGGCCACGAGTTCCGGCTCGGTGAGCTTCGCGCCGCGATCGAGGTGGCGTTCCATCAGCGTGAGATATCCGGCCAGGTTGTTGGCGACGAGCAGCCGCACCGACCGCGACTCGGCCACCTCACGGTTGAGCTCGTGAAGGCGCTGCAACGACGGACGACCGACATCAGCGTCGGGCATGTCGCTTCCTTCCGTTCCGCAGCGTGTGCATCGGCCCTACTCTAGGCGCCGCGGCGGACGTGCCCCGGCGCCAGTTCGGTGCCGCCGTTTGTGAAGGTGACGCACACCTCAGTGGTCTGCTCTACAGTTCTGCCGTGACTACCGCAAAGGTGCCACCGGCCGTCGTGGTCCGCACCGTCGAACGTGTCCGCCACCACCTGCGCAGGCTGGTCCTGCGCAGTGTCCCGCCGCAGGCCGCGATGCTCGAGCTCCTTCTCGGCGCGTGGGTGGCCCAGGGCGTCACCGCGGCCGCGCAGCTGGGCGTGGCCGATGCACTTTCTGCTGGTCCGCTGCGTGCCGACGAGCTCGCCCGACGGGTCGGCGCCGACGCCGACGCGCTGGACCGTCTGATGCGCGCGCTGGTCGGTGAAGGTGTGTTCCGGCGCACCCGAGACGGGCGTTACGCCCTCAATCCGCTGGGTGAGACATTGCGCACGGACGCACCGGTGTCGATGGCCGGTATGGCCAAGTTCGTCGGCGCGCCGCAGCACCGCGAGCATTGGAGCCACCTCGCCGACGCGGTGCGGACCGGCGAGTCCGTGATCCACACGCTGCGCGGGATGGAGCCGTTCGAGTACATGGCTGCCCAGCCAGAACTCGGTGCGATCTTCAACGACGCCATGACCAGCATGTCCGAGTTCGCGATCACCCCGCTGGTCGCGGCCTACGACTTCACCCCATTCGGCACGATCGCCGACATCGGCGGTGGGCACGGACGCATGCTGTCGGCCATCCTGGCGAGCACCACCGGCTCGAGGGGTGTGCTCTACGACCTGCCCCACGTCGTCGAGGGCGCGCCGGACATGCTCACCCGCCACGGCGTGCTCGACCGCGTGCGGGTGGTGCCCGGGTCCTTCTTCGACTCCGTGCCCGAGGGCGCCGACCTCTACGTGCTCAAGAACATCATCCACGACTGGGCCGATGAGCCCGCGGCGGCGATCCTGCGCAACGTGCGGGCCGCCGCGCGGCCCGGTGCCACACTCCTGCTGATCGAGGGCGTCATCCCCGACCACGACCGCCAGATTCCGCTCAAGTGGGTCGACATCGAGATGCTCATCGGCAACGCGGCCAGGGAACGCACCGAGGCGCAGTACCGCAAGCTCTACGCCGAGGCCGGCTTCAGACTCACCCGCGTGGTGCCCACGGCATGCCCGTACAGCCTCATCGAGGGTGTCGCGGTCTGATCCGCGCCGCTACCCATCCGAAGCGCACGGCGACGTCGCGCGCACATCGAGTCCGTAGACGCCGCCCGCTGTGGTCTCGGCCTTGACCGAGACCACGTACCCGCGGGCGTCCCGATAGCTCTTGTGCGTGGGCGAGGCCGGCTCTGGCCGATCCGACGGGATGGGCTCGAAACCCTGCTCGAGCAGGGTGTCGATGCGACTCAGGGCCCCATCGACGAGTTCGGGGGCCGGGTCGACCTGCCATTCGTCGACCTGCACCTTCCACGGCGGACCGACGGACATCAACGCGTCGTCGGTGCGGCAGCCGATCTTGCGGGCCATGGCCGGATCGGGGTCGACGGGCCTGCCGATGATCATGGAGACGTAGCCCGCCGCGACGCGGGCGGCCTCGGTGACGGTGAGCTCGGTCGGTGATGTCATCGGAGGCTGCGCCTTCTGCTCGTCGGTCGAATCCGCGCCGGTGGGACCGCACGCACTGGTGGCGATGAGCACCGCGGCCACCAGTCTGGTCATGAAAACTGCTGCGGGAAGCCTCATTTCACCGGCACCCGCGGCCCGAGTTCGGGATTGTCCGTCACGCGGGGATTATCCCACGGATTCTGCCGTCTTTCGTAGGATCCGTTGTCATCCCACGGGAGTCGGGGCGCCTTCGGTGCGGCACCGCCGCGCGCCTGATCGGCGGCCTCGTCACCGAAATCCCCGTCGTCGCCGAGATCGATGTCGACGTAATTGGTCTGGATCCCGCGCTCGACGTAACCGGTCGCCTCACCGCCGCTGACGACCGCGACCATGTTCCGGAACGCATCCGAATCGTAGTCGTCCCAGTACTTTCCGTGCCCGTCGGGTCCGACGATGACCTGGTTGGGATGCGCACCTTCCGCGCTGTAGTACCCGGTGTCGAGTCGCGTCACGCCCGGTATGTTGTCCGGATCGGTGGCCGAGGGCAGCCCGCCGAGCGGGTTGCCGATCCGTCCGTCGGTGTTGTGCGGGATACCCGGGATCGAGTCGACTCCCGGAATGCTGGAAAGAGCCACGTCGCGCGGCAGTGACTGGACCAGACCGATCGGGTCTCCCGGCGCCGTCATCGAATACCGCTGCACATTCGGGTTCGGGTTGGAGTAGTCCCCGGTGAGGATCCCGGTGCCGGCCGACGACGCATGCAGGACCCGGTCGGCGCGCAGACCCAGCTGTTCGGCGGTTCCGACGATGGCCCCGCCATACGAGTGGCCGATGTAGGAGACTGGCGTGCCCGGCGCGCCAACGCCCACCTCACGGTCGATCTCGTGTCCGAACGACACCAGCTTCGGAGCCATCGACGCGGCATAGGACGGGTCGGCCGCCTTGTCCAATCCCTGCGGGAAGTCACCGTCCATGTAGAGGAACACCGGTGATCCGGACTGTTTCGACAGTTCAACGGCCGAAGCATGATTCGATCCGCTGCCGTTGAGGTTGGTGTTGGTTCCCGGCACGACGACGCCGACGCCTTTGATTCCGGGCTTGATCTCGCCGATCATCTCGATCATGCGCCCGTTGCCGTCGGGTGAGAAGGCGACGAACTTGCGGGGCACCAGTTTCCCGCTGCCCGCCGGATCCTTGATCGGGGTCAGCATGGCCTGCAACTGCTGAACCCTCGCCTCGTCGGGCGGTTGCTCGGCGAGTTCGTCGTCGAGCGCGTCGCGGATGTTGATGTCGTTGGCTTCGATTCTGGTCTCGAACGGAACGCCGTCGGTGTTGCCCATCACCTCCGGATCGGCGAGCACCATTTCGTGCACGGTCTCCGGGCTCAGCCCGGCGATGAACTCCCGGCGCTCGTCGGGTGTCATCCCGGCGAGGCGATCCACGAGCGCCTTGGGATTGGTGGGTGGGGGTGACGCCGGTGCCGGCGCGTGTGCGGCTAATCCGGCGACGGCGTCGCGGATCTGCTGTCCGACGGCCGCATCGGTGGCATCGAACCGCGAGAGCATCGACTTGAGTTCGGCCGACGCGTGCGCGGCGAGCGCCTTGAGGATCATCGCCTGTACCGGGCTGACCGTGGCGTAGAAGTCGAGCACGCTGCCCGGGCGGATCGACACCGTGCCGTCGTCTGCGACCTGCCAGCCCCGCGCGTGCAACTCGTCGACGTAGTTCACGATCCGGTTGCGTTGCTGTGCCAGGTCGGCGCCACCCGCCTGCAGCGCCGACTGCAGCGCGGTCAGCGAGTCGTGCAACTGCTGCATGTGCTGCAGCGAACGGGAGGCGTCGTCGACGGCGGCGTCCGAGGACGCGCCGGTCCAGCCGCGCCGCAGATCGTCGATGACCGCACGCTGCTTGTCCATCTGGGCCTGCAGTGTCGCAGCGCGGCCGCCGATGTCCGCACCGGCCCGCGCGAGCGCCTCGGGGTTGGACGACCGGACCTCCGATATCGAACCCGGCATCGTCAGTCCATGGTTCGGATCAGGCGATGGGCCGACTCACCGTCGGTGCGCTCGTAGGCCGCCGCGGCTTGGGAGAGCCTGTCCGCGTGGGCGACAACCTCGTCGGCGACCGCCTTCACCGCCGCGTCGACGATGGGAGCGGCATGTACGCAGGCTCGGCCGCTCTGCAGGCCTGAGACCGCAGGGACCGCGGCGCTCAACAGATCTCCGATACCGAGGCCACCGATGGCCGCACCGACCGCGGTCTCGTCCGCGGCAGCCGAGCGCAGTTGACCTGGAGCAACTTTCAGCGGTGAGCCCACATCAGCAGCCTAATGCCACCCACCGTGGCCTCCGAGCGGCAATTTGTGGCCGCTGTGGAGAAACCGGTTAACCCGAGCTACCCGCCGAGACCGGCGGTGTGCCTGCGTCCGACGGTGTGCCCTTCAGGCCGCGCCAGAACAGGTTGATCATCAACTCGGCGGCCTCGTCGACATCGGCGTCACCCGTGCTCACGCGGGTGGCGATGGCCTCGCCCGCGCCCACCAGAGCCACCGCCATCATCTCGAAGTCACTGTCGGGCTGGGGGTTACGCGTACCCGTGCTGAGCAGACGCGCGACCAGGTCGATGATGCGTTCGCGCCCCTCCCGCACCGTGTGCGCGAACGCCTGCGAACTCGTGGCCTGCGTGTAGAGCACCATCCACGAGGCGCGGTTGCGGTCGATGTAGCTGAGAAACGCCAGCACCGCGGTGCGCAGCAGTTCCTTGGGACTCTGGGTGAAGTCGATCTGACTGCGCACGGTGTCGACGAAACGGCCCAGCTCACGGTCGAGACACGCCCCGAACAGTTCTTCCTTCGAGCCGTAGTACAGGTACAGCATCGGCTTCGAGATCTCGGCCGTCGCCGCGATCGCATCCATGGACGTCTCGTGGTAGCCGTTCACCGAGAACATCTGCACCGCCGCGTCGAGCATCTGTTGCTCACGCACGGCCCGCGGCAGCCGCTTGGTTCCACCTGCCATCCCCACAGGGTAACCCGGCCGCCCGACCCGTCGTCCCGGTCGGGCGGACGCTCGGCCCCCGATACTGGGGGCATGGACGTCTTCGAGGGTGTCGCGGCCGAGGTGCCCGAAGGGCTGGCCGATCACCTGCGCACGGCCCGCCTGATCGATCACCACGTGCACGGGGCCAGTGCCGTCGCCGTCGACCGCGCCGGATTCGAGGCCTCGATCAACGAGGCGTCGACCGATCCGATCCCGGCTTTCATGACCCAGTTCGATTCGCCGCTGGGCCTGTCGATCCGGCGTTGGTGCGCACCGGTTCTGGGTCTGCCCGCCCACGCGGGTGCCGACGAGTACTTCGCCAGGCGCAGCGAGCTCGGCCCCGCCGAGCTGTCGTCGAGACTGCTGGCGCATGCCGGTGTCGAACGCTGGATCGTCGACACCGGCTTCGGCGGCGGGCTCGTCACCACACCCGAACAGCTCGCCGAACTCAGTGGCCGACCGGCCTCGCAGATCCTGCGCCTCGAGCGGATGGCCGAGGAACTGCTCGAATCCGGTCTCGAATCCTGGTCCGCCGCAGACGATTTCCTCCACCGGTTTCGCGGCGCACTGGACGCGGCAGCACGTTCGCCGCACATCGTGGGCACCAAGACCATCGCCGCATACCGGACCGGCTTCGACATCGACTGGTCCCGCCCGTCCGACGACGAGGTCGCCGCACGAGCCCGCGCTGCGATGGAACGACCGCTGCGGCTGCAGGACCCGGTCCTCATCGCCTTCGGGGTGCACGAGGCCGCCGAACGGGGCCTGCCGGTGCAGGTGCACGTCGGGTTCGGGGACCGTGACCTCGATCTGCACCGAACCGATCCGCTGCTGTTGTTGCCGTTGCTGCGCGCCATGGCGCCGGTGCCGGTGCTGCTGTTGCACTGCTATCCGTTTCATCGCCAGGCCGGTTATCTGGCCCAGGCGTTCGACCACGTGCACTTCGACGTCGGCCTGGCCGTCAACCACCTCGGCACACGGTCGATCGGGTTGATCGCGGAGGCCCTGGAGACGGCGCCGTTCGCCAAGCAGCTTTACTCGTCGGACGCGTTCGGACCGCCCGAGCTGCACCTGCTGGGCTCGGTGCTGTGGCGCCGCGCGATGGGGTTGGTGCTCGGCGGGTGGGTGCGGGCCGGGGACTGCACGGAAGCCGACGCCATCCGCATCGTCGACATGATCGGCGCGCAGAACGCCACGCGCGTGTACCGGCTGTGAACGTCAGCCGCAGCGCAGCGGACCCTTGACCGCGGCATTGCGCTGCACGGACGCGTCGACCGCGGCCTGGCTCAGCTCGCCGGATGCCAGCGCCTGCTCGAGCCGGTCGAGCACGGCGGGCACCTCGGCGGTGGTGATCCACAACGCGTTGTCGGCGCCGGCCTGCAGGGCCCGCAGCACGGCGTCGGCGACCCCGTAGCGCTGGTTGATCGCGCCCATGCTGGACAGGTCGTCGGTGTAGATCAGGCCGCCGAAGCCCGGGCCGCCGTAGCCGCCCGAGCGCAGCAGCGCGTAGGCGGCGGGGCTCAGGCTCGCCGGATCGGAGCCGGTCAGGCCCGGGACCTGCATGTGGCCCACCATGACAGCGACCGGCGGCTGCCCGGTCAGGGTGCGGTACGGCACGAGGTCGTTGTCCCGCAGAGCATCGAGCGGCGGCGTGGTCACCGCGCCGGTGTGCGAATCACCCGAGGCATGCCCGTGGCCGGGGAAGTGCTTGAGCACCGGGAGGACCCCGGCGTCGCGCAGACCGCGCGCGTAGGCGCCGGCGTACTCGGTGACGACCGCGGGATCGGAACCGAACGACCGATCACCGATCACGGTGTCGGCCGCGGCGTCGGTGACGTCGACGACGGGGGCGAAGTCGACCGTGATCCCGAGTCCGCGCATCTTGTGCCCGCGGTCCAGCGCGATGCCGTACACCTCGTCGGCGGTCTTGGTGCGCGCGAGCTCACGGGCCGAGGGCTGGCTGCCGATCAGCGACGCCAGCCGCGACACCCGGCCGCCTTCCTCGTCGACGCTGACCGCGAGCGGCAGCGGCGCCGCCGATGCGGCGATGTCGCCCAGGGAGCCGTCGGTGAGCATCGACAGATCCGTCCAGCTGCCGATCATGATGCCGCCGACATGGTGATCTGCCACGACCGCACGCGCGTCAGCGGCGCCGGTCACGCCGACCGTGAGCAACTGGGCCAGCTTGTCGCGGGCGGGCAGCGCAGCGAGGTCACACGTCGCGGGGGCCGCGGGAAGCGGCGCGGTGGTGGCCATCGGCTGCATGTCGGGCGACCCGGAAGGCCCAGGTGAGGGGCCTGCGGCGGGTGGTGTGGCGGGTGAGCAGGCGAGCAGCAGCCCGGACAGCGCTACGAACGTCGCGAGAAGGCGCGGTGAAGCCATGGGCCTCGACCCTAGCCGGTGACCGGGCCGGAATCGATCGTTCGGGGGCCTGACACCCTTCGCGGGCCGTCATGGGCATTGCTGCGGCCGTGTTAGGTTGGCCGGGTGAACCGGTTCGTCGTACCCTCTGCGGCCAGCATTGTGGTCGGCCTGTTGCTGGGCGCGGCCGCCGTCTTCGGAGTGACGCTGATGGTGCAGCAGGACACAAAGCCTCCGCTGCAAGCGGGCGATCCGGCGTCATCCGTCCTCAACCGGGTCGAGTACGGCGACCGTTCTTAGTCCGGCCCCGCCGCTGTCGCGGCGCTGGCTGTGGGTGGTCGCCGCTGCGACGCTCGTCCTGACTTTCGCCCAGTCACCGGGACAGATCTCACCCGACACGAAACTCGACCTCACGGCGAACCCGCTACGGTTCCTGGCCCGCGCGTTCAATCTGTGGAACAGCGACCTGCCGTTCGGGCAGGCGCAGAACCAGGCCTACGGCTACCTGTTCCCACACGGCGCCTTCTTCCTGCTCGGCGATGTCCTGGGCGTGCCCGGCTGGGTCACGCAACGCCTGTGGTGGGCGCTGCTGCTGACCGTCGGGTTCTGGGGTGTCCTGCGTGTGGCGGAGGCGCTCGGCATCGGCACCACCAGCTCACGGGTGATCGGCGCGGCCGCGTTCGCGCTGTCGCCGCGGGTGCTCACCACGCTCGGCGCGATCTCGTCGGAGACCCTGCCGATGATGCTCGCGCCGTGGGTGCTGTTGCCGGTCATCCTCGTGTTCCGCGGGACCGCAGGGGTGGGAGATGACCGGCGAAAACAGCACTCGGTGCGCCTCATGGCGGCCCGATCGGCGGGCGCCGTCGCGCTCATGGGTGCCGTCAACGCCGTCGCGACCCTCACGGGCTGCCTGGCCGCGGTGATCTGGTGGGCCTGCCACCGGCCGAACCGGTTGTGGTGGCGCTTCACCGCGTGGTGGCTGTTGTGCGGTGCGCTGGCCGTCACGTGGTGGGTGGTCGCGCTGCTCATGCTGGGCCGGATCAGCCCGCCGTTCCTCGACTTCATCGAATCGTCCGGCGTCACGACACAGTGGATGTCGCTCACCGAGATGCTGCGCGGCACCGTCAGCTGGACGCCGTTCGTCGCGCCGTCGGCGACCGCGGCCGCCTCCCTGGTGACCAGCACGACCGCGGTGCTGGCCACGACGGTCGTCGCCGCCGGTGGACTCGCCGGCCTCGCGCTGCGCTCCATGCCCGCGCGGGGCCGGCTGATCACCATGCTGCTGATCGGCGTCGTGCTGCTCGCTCTCGGCTACTCGGGAGGCCTCGGCTCGCCCGTCGCGTCGCAGGTGCAGGCCTTCCTCGACGGCACGGGTACCCCGCTGCGCAACCTCGCCAAGCTGGAGCCCGTGGTCCGGCTGCCGCTGGTGCTCGGCCTGGCACACCTGCTGGGTCGTGTCCCCCTGCCCGGCAGCGCGCCACGGCCGGTGTGGCTCAGCGCGTTCGCGCATCCGGAACGCGACAAGCGGATCGCCGTCGCGATCGTCATCCTCTCGGCATTGGCCGCGGGTACCTCGCTGGCGTGGACCGCGCGACTCACACCGCCCGGGGCGTTCACCGCCATCCCGCAGCACTGGCACGACGCCGCGGCGTGGCTCGACGAACACAACACCGACCGCGGCCGTGTCCTGGTGGCCCCCGGCGCCCCGTTCGCGACCCAGGTGTGGGGCAACAGCCACGACGAACCTCTGCAGGTGCTCGGCGGCAATCCTTGGGGCGTAAGAGATTCCATTCCACTGACCCCGCCAGAGACGATCCGTGCGCTGGACTCGGTGCAGCGCCTGTTCGCCTCGGGCCGCCCGTCCCCCGGCCTGGCCGACACCCTCGCGCGACAGGGCATCTCCTACGTGGTGGTGCGCAACGACCTCGATCCGGACACCTCACGGTCCGCCCGCCCGATCCTGGTGCACCGGGCCGTGGAAGGGTCACCCGGGTTGACCAAGGTCGCCGAGTTCGGCGATCCGGTCGGGCCGGGCACCCTCGAGGGCTTCGTGGCCGACAGCGGTCTGCGGCCCAGGTATCCGGCCATCGAGATCTTTCGCGTCGACACCGGCGGCGACACGAGCACCGACGCCCGGTCACCCATGCACCCCTACCTGGTCGACAGCGATGCGATGACCAGGGTCGCGGGCGCGCCCGAGGCACTGCTGCGCCTCGATGAACGGCGCAGGCTCGCCGGACAACCCCCACTGGGGCCGATGCTGCTCGCGGCCGATGCCCGACGCGCCGGCCTACCGGTCGACGGCGTGATCGTCACCGACACCCCCACGGCCCGCGAGATCGACTACGGCCGTGTCGACGATCACGCATCGGCGATCCGCACACCCGACGACGCGCGGCACACCTACAACCGCGTACCCGACTACCCGTCGCAGGGCGCGGATCTGGTCTACGGCAGGTGGACCGGGGGCCGACTGTCGGTGTCGAGTTCGGCGGCCGATTCCACCGCGCTGCCCTACGTCGCGCCGTCGACCGGACCTGCCGCGGCGATCGACAGCGACAGTTCCACTGCCTGGGTGTCCAACGCGCTGCAGGCCGCGGTCGGCCAATGGCTCCAGGTCGATTTCGATCATCCGGTCACCAACGCCACGTTGACCATCACTCCCAGTGCCACCGCGGTCGGAGCCCAGGTCCGCCGCATCGAGATCGCGACCGCCACGGGCACGAGCAGCCTGCGGTTCGACACCGCGGGCAAACCTCTGACGATTCCGTTGCCGGTCGGTGAGACGCCGTGGGTGCGGATCACCGCCGTGGCAACCGATGACGGTTCCTCCGGTGTGCAGTTCGGTGTGACCGACCTTGCGATCACGCAGTACGACGCGTCCGGGTTCGCCCACCCCGTGGCGCTGCGGCACACCGTCGAGGTCCCCGCACCGCCGCCGGGTTCGGTTGTGCAGCAATGGGATCTGGGAACCGAGCTGCTGGGCAGGCCCGGCTGCGCGGACAGTCCGGTCGGCGTGCGGTGCGCGGCCGCGATGGCACTGGCCTCCGAGGAGCCGGTGAACCTGAGCCGCACCCTGACGGTGCCGCAGGACACCGAGGTGCGGCCCACGGTCTGGGTCCGGGGACGCCAGGGCCCCAAACTGGCCGACCTGGTGGCCCAGCCGGGAACCACCCGCGCGTTCGGTGACGCCGACCCGATCGACGTGCTCGGCTCGGCCTATGCCGCCACCGACGGTGACCCACGGACGTCGTGGACGGCACCACAACGCGTCGTCCAGTTCCAGACACCACCGACGCTGACGCTCAAGCTCCCCAGGCCCACCGAGGTCGCAGGCATGCGGATCGTCCCCGGCGACACCGAACCACCCGCCCATCCCACGCTGGTCGCCATCGATCTCGGCGACGGACCCCAGATGCACCGGCTGTCCGGTGACGGCGAGCCGCAAACCGTGACGCTCAAGCCTCGCGTCACCGACACGGTGACGGTGTCGCTGCTGGCATGGAACGACATCATCGACCGCACCTCGCTGGGCTTCGACCAGCTCAAGCCCCCCGGTCTCGCCGAACTGACCGCACTCGACGGGCACGGCGCCCCCATCGGCGCCGCCGATGCGGCGAAGAACCGTTCGCGCGCGGTGACGCTGCCGTGCGGCCAGGGCCCCATCATCGCGGTGGCCGGCGAGTTCATCCAGACGTCGGTGCAGACCACCGTGGGGGCGCTGCTCGACGGCGAACCGATCGCAGCGCGGCCCTGCCGGTCCGAACCGGTCGAGCTCCCCGCCGGGCAGCAGGAGTTGGTGGTGAGCCCCGGCGCCGCGTTCATCGTCGACGGGGTCGAGCTACCGACACATGCTGCCGATGAAATCCACACGGCGCCAACCACTTCCGCTGACATCGGGAGCTGGACCGCCGACCGCCGCGAGGTGCGGGTGAGCGCCGCGCCCCAGCAGCGCGTACTGGTGGTGCCGGAGAGCGTCAACCACGGCTGGTCCGCGCGCGACGCCGCGGGCACCGAGCTGCAACCGGTGACGGTCAACGGGTGGCAGCAGGGCTGGGTGATCCCGGCGGGCACGGAGGGAACGGTGACGTTGTCGTTCGCGTCGAACCTGCCGTACCGGATCGGTTTGATCGGGGGGCTGGCACTGCTGCCGGTGCTGGCGGCGCTGGCACTGCTCGGCGTGCGCAGGCCAGTGCCTGCCGCCGCACCCGTGCGCCCCTGGAATCCGGGCCCGGTGCTGACCGGCGGAGCCGCTTTGGTGGCGGGCACGGCGATCTCGGGGGTCGCGGGACTGCTCGTCGTCGGTGCCGCGATCGGTGTGCGGCTCCTGCTGAGCCGGCGCGGCCCGCGAGGCCAGAAGGTCTGGACCAACGTCGCGGTCCTCGGCGCTGCGGGCGGGATGATCCTGGCGGGTTCGGTACTGAGCCAATACCCGTGGCGCTCGGTGGACGGCTACGTGGGCCATTCCGCCGGCTTGCAGTTCCTCGCGTTGCTCTCGGTGGCGTTCCTCGCCGCGTCGGCAGTGCGGCTGGTGAACCGACCCGGCCCCGGAAACGACGACCCTTCAGCTACACCCTAGCGAAGGGGACCATCCGCCGCCCTTGTTAGCCCGCTCTTGCGACCACAAATGGTTGACACCGGGCACGTGCAGTACTTACCGTACTGGTACGCGCCGTTTCGGCGACACCGAGGTTTGCTGACCGGGGGAGAACAGACGTCGGTCACCGATGGGCGCAACCGGGTTCCCCAGTGGTCCGCCATCGGCCCAGCAAATTTGGCGCGCCGCCGCCGAACCCAGCCACACGATGTGTGCACCAGGGCTGTGGTGTCGGCGACGGAGGGGTTCGCCGACACCACAGCGAGCCACAACTCCCGGTGTGATCCAGTGCGCTTCAGCGTGCGGCGGCCGCGGCCTGTTCGGCCGCCGTGAAGACGCGTTCGTCCTCGTCGGCGAACGTGTCCTCCAGTTGCAGCGGCGTGTAGTCGACGTCGATCTCGGCCAGCGGACGTCCGCGCGCACTGCTGATCGTTCCGAACCTGCGCATCCCGCGATCGCTGGAGTACTGCAGGAACTCGGCCTCCTCGAGTCCGAACGGAATGTCGTCGCCGTACAGCGCGAACCCTTCCTCGGTCAGTCGCAGCGCGATCGGGATGAGTTCGTTCATGCGGGTTTCGAACACCGTCCAGTTGGCGTCGTCGGCCGCGACGTGACGGCGGCACGTGAACGTCCCCCACGCCATGTGCCTGCGCTCGTCGTCACCGATGCGGCGCACCAGTTCCTGCATGCCGGGAAGGATGGCGCGGTCGACGCAAATCCGGTGCCACGCATAGTATCCCGTGAGCGCCAGCATGCCCTCCACCACATGGTTGTAGACCACCGAGGCCCGCACCTGCGCGGCCGGTGACGGATCCGAGGTGAGCGCATCCAACGCGGCGGGCAGTTCGTCGCAGAAGATCTGGATGTAGGCGGGCACGTCCTGGATGTAGGTGTGCAGATCGTCGGTGACCCCGACCGCGTCCAGCCACATGCGGAACACCTGGGTGTGTTTGGCCTCCTCGAACGCGAACTGCGTCAGGTACATCTCGTCGCCGAGCCGCCCCTCGGCGCGCATCGCCGCCATGAACGGCTGGATGTCCTTGGTGACCGCCTCCTCCCCCGCGATGAACTCGGCGCACAGGCGCGTCGCGTATTCGCGTTCACGCTCGGTCAGCGCCTCCCAGTCGGCCCGGTCTCGGGAGAAGTCGATGTCGGCCGGGTCCCAGAACTTCGCGTTGCCTCCCGCGAACAGCTTCAGGGGCAGACTGCTCCAGTTGAGGCCACCGGCCCTGATCGAGTCGAAGTGTGTTCGTGTCATGAGCTCGACCTCCTGCACCACATGCCGAGGAAAGTGACAGACCTCACACTAGTTCGTTTTGACGGCGATGAGGTGCTGCGAGGTGGGTTCTCCCACGATGAACCGTTGGACGGTCTGCTCCACGAGCAGGTCGTGGCCGGTCAGACGGGTGTGATGCTGGCGCAGATGCTCGTCCCACGACCGGACCACGAAAGCCTCGACGAACGTACCCGCCTTCTCGCCGCTGCGGAACAACTGCCACTGCGAGGCCCCGGTGCGTTGCCGGGAGCGGCCGAGCGCCGCCATCGCCTCGAAGAACCCGGTTTCCTGGGCGGGCTCCACGCAGTAGGAGATCAGGACGACCACCGGACCGTCCGGGGGTTCGGGCTCGAACACCAGCGCAGGTTCCGGCCAGTGCGCCGACGGGGTCATGTCCAGATTCCCCGTGCGCGCGTGCAGGGGCCACCAGAGGGCCGACAGTGCGCACACGCCCATCAGGGCGGCGCTGACGAGCAGGGCCGTCACACTTCCCGCACCGCCGGCGACCAGACCCCAGACCAGCGAACCGAGGGCCTGTCCGCCCATGAACACCAATTGGTAGACCGACAGTCCGCGCGCACGGACCCACGCGGGCAGACTCAGCTGCATCGAGGCGTTGAGGGTCGAGAGCGCCAACAACCATGCGGCGCCGCCGAATACCAGGGCGACGAGCACCACCCCGACCTGGTGTACGAGCGCCAGCACCACCGTTGCGCCACCGAAGCCGATCGCCGCCACGATCAGCAGGGTGTTGAGCTCGAACATCTTCTGCAGCCGGCCGAGCACGAACGCACCGCACACCGCGCCGAGGCCCAACGCCCCGAGCATGACACCGTAACCCGACGATGTGAGGTCGAGCTGATCCTTGGCGATCACCGCGAGCAGACCCCACAGCGCGCTGCCGGGCCCGATGAAGAGCACGGTCCGCAGCAGGATCCGCCGCACGATCGGTGCGCTGCGGATGTACCGGCCCCCGGCACTCAACGCCGCCAACGGACGCTCGGCGGGCAGCATCCGCTCGGTCGCCGGTCGTCGCCACATCAGCAGCACCGCCACGATGCCGACGAACGACACCGCGTTGAGCGCGAACACCAGGGTCGGACCGGACAGCGACACCAGGGCTCCCGCGATGGCGGGGCCGATGGCGCGCGCACCGTTCATGCTCATGCTTCCCAGCGCCGCGGCAGCCGGTATCTGTTCGCGCGGAACAAGATCGGGCTGGATCGCCTGCCATGCCGGTGCGGTGATCGCCTGACCGCAGCCGATGAGGAACAGCAGCGTCAGCAGCACCGTGGGGGTGGCCAACCCGGCGCCGGTGAGCATCGCAAGCGATGCGACGCCCGCGGCCATGGCACCCTGCGCGGCGATGAGCAGGCGCCGTCGATCGACGAGGTCGGCCAGGACACCCGACGGCAGTGCCAGCAGCATCACCGGCAGCGTCGTCGCCGTCTGCACCAGCGGGACCAGCACCGCAGCACGTGGGTCGGCGACCAGCATCCACTGCGCCCCCACGGTCTGCATCCAGGTGCCGAGGTTGGACACGAACTGCGCGATCCACAAGGCGCGGTAGATGGGCGACGCCAGCGGCGCCCATGTCGATGTGGCGCCCATCGCCGGTGTCGCTGTCGTCATGATTCCCCTTGTCGAGCTACCGCAACAAAGGTTGCCAGGCTCGGGATGGCTCAAACGGTATCGAGTGCAGGCCACCGACACGGGGCATAGTGAAGCCATGGCTGAAATCCGCGATGTCCCAGACGCCCACCACTACGAACTCACCGTCGACGGTGAGCATGCCGGCCTACTCGCCTACGTCGACGTCGGGGGTCAACGCGTGTTCCACCACACCGAGGTCGACGACAAGTTCAGCGGTCAGGGTCTCGCGGGCGAACTCGTCGCGGCGGGACTCGGTGACACCAAGGCCGCGGGCAAGCGGATCGTCGCGGTGTGCCCCTACGTCGCGAAGTACCTCTCGCGCCACCACGATTTCGACGATGTCATCGATCCGGTCACTCCGGAAGCGAAGGCTGCGGTCCAGAACGCCGAGGGCTGAGCGGCGGATCATTACTATCTTCCACGGGGAGGGCCGAACCGCCAGAGAACGGGCGTGAGGACGGACGCTGTGGAACCTGAGCGCCGCGGACAACGTCTGCGCGGGCGTACCGCCGAATGCGAAGCGCTGCGCCGCCTGATCGCGACGGTCCAGTCGGCGCAGGGCCAGGTGCTGGTGCTGCGTGGTGAGGCGGGTGTCGGCAAGACCGCGCTGCTGGACTTCGTGGCACAGCAGGCGAGGGGATTCCGGATCACGCCGGTCGCCGGTGTCGAGTCCGACATGGAACTTGCCTATGCCGGACTGCAGCAACTGTGCGCGCCGTTGATGAACAACCTCGACGACCTGCCCGAACCGCAGCGCGACGCTCTCGCGGTGGCGTTCGGGCTCGGCGTGGGGCAGACCCCGGACCGCTTCCTGGTCGGGCTCGCGGTGCTGAGCCTGATGGCTGCGGCAGCCGACGAGAAACCGTTGCTGTGCCTCGTCGACGACGCGCAGTGGCTCGATCAGGTCTCGGTGCAGACGTTGGCTTTCGTCGCGCGGCGTCTCCTCGCCGAGCCGGTGGGCCTGATCTTCGCGGTGCGTGACAACGGCGCGCCCGCACTCGCCGGGCTACCGGAGTTGTTCGTCGGAGGGCTCTCCGACACCGACGCCAGGGAACTGCTCGACGCCGTGGTTCTCGGCCGTCTCGACGAACGCGTGCGCGACCGCGTGGTGGCCGAGACCCGCGGGATCCCGCTTGCGCTGCTGGAGGTGCCGCGCAACATCTCGGCCGCCGAGCTTGCCGGCGGGTTCGGAACCGTCGGGACGCGCCGGTCAGCGGGGCGGGTCGAAGACAGCTTTACGCACCGCATCCAGGCGCTGCCCGCCGACACCCAGCAGTTGTTGCTACTGGCCGCGGCCGAGCCCGTGGGCGATGCCGCGTTGTTCGTGCGCGCCGCGGCCCACCGCGGCATCCCGGTGCCCGCGCTGGCACCCGCCGAGTCGGCGGGCCTGATCGAGTTCGGCACCCGCATCCGCTTCCATCACCCTCTGGTCCGCTCGGCCGCGTACCGGGCCGCGAGCGTGGAGGATCGCCGAGCCGCCCACCACTGCCTCGCCGAGGCCACCGACGCCGCCACGGATCCCGACCGGCGGGCCTGGCATGCCGCCAACGCGGCGGCTGGACCTTCCGACGCGGTCGCCGCCGAGCTGGAGGCGTCCGCGAGCCGGGCGCAAATGCGTGGCGGAATCGCCGCGGCTGCAACATTTCTCGAACGTGCCGCGGTGTTGAGCGCCGACCTGCGCCTGCGCGGCGCGCGTGCGGTCGCGGCCGCGCAGGCCAAACGGGACGCCGCGGATCCCGAGGCGGCCTACGAACTGCTGGCGATCGCCGAGTTGAGCCCGCTGTCGGACCTGCAACGCGCACAGATCGCGCGGTTGCGCGCGCAGATGGAGTTCAGCCACAGCCGCCGCGACGATTCCGGATCCGCGCAACTGCGAGACGCCGCGGCCATGCTGCTCGATGCCGCCCGACGCCTGGAGAACCTCGACGACGACCTGGCGCTGGAGACCTACCTCGAGGCGATCGCGGCGACCATGTACGCCGGTCATCTGGGCGAGCCGGATGCCCTGGTCACCACCGCCGAGGCCGCCAAGGCCGCGGTCGGCCGGTTCGCCTCACGTGACGACCCCATCGCGCTGCTGCTCGACGGCATCTCCAAATGCCTCACCGGCGGCGTCGGCGGCGCTGCCGTACCACTGCGAAAAGCCTTGACGTTGTGGTGTTCTGCGGCCCAGCACGGTGACGGCCAGGTGTTGCCGTGGATCTTCGTGGGGTACCCGATCGTGCAGGAATCCGCCGTGGGCGAGCTGTGGGACGACACGCTCATGGAGCACCTCGCCGATGCCATGGTGCGTTACACCCGGGACGCCGGAGCCCTGGCCGCCCTGCCGGCGGCGCTCTCGTGCCGGGCCGGCGCCCACCTGCTCAGCGGTGAATTCTCCACGGCGGGAAACCTTCTGGACGAAGCCAATGCGATCGCGGTCGCGATCAACGATCAACCGCTGCGGTACCACCGGCTGCATCTGGCCGCCTGGCGTGGATCGACCGCGGACACCGTCGCGTTGATCGAGTCCGCCACCGCGATGGCCCACCGCAACGGCGAGGGCAGGTTGCTCGCCGTGCTGGGCTATTTCGCGGCGCTCCTCTACAACGGTGCGGGCCGCTACGACGAGGCGTTCGCCGCAATCCAACCGGCGTGCAGCACAAAAAACCTCGGGTTCGGCGGCTGGTGTCTGCTGGAGCTGATCGAGGCCGCAGTGCATACCGGCAGGCGCGAAACCGCCGAAGACGCCGTGGCGCGGCTCGCGGCGCAAGCCGGTGCCAGCGGCACGGATTGGGGTCTGGGCGCGCTGGCCGGAGCGCGGGCGATGCTGGCCGACAACGACACCGCCGACGCACTGTTCACCGAAGCCATCGAACGCCTGCAACGCACCCGCGTCGTCGTGCAGCTGGCGCGCACGCATCTGCGATACGGGGAATGGCTGCGTCGTGTGAACCGGCGGTCCGACGCACGCCGTCACCTCGGCGTCGCGTTCGACATGTTCACCCGCATGGGTGCGGCGGGTTTCGCCGAACGGGCCCGCCGAGAGCTCACCGCCACCGGTGAGAAGGTGCGCAAGCAACCGGTGAACTCGGGTGACGAACTGACCGCACAGGAGGCCCAGATCGCGCGCCTCGCGGCCGACGGGCTGACCAACCAGGAGATCGGTTCCCAGCTGTTCATCAGCACTCACACGGTGGAATGGCATCTGCGAAAGGTGTTCGTGAAGCTGGGCATCGGCTCACGCCGTCAGTTGCGCACGATCGACTGGGCCGACTGACGCGCGCCTGCCGAATCCGCCCTCGCCGATCGGCCCGGCGCTTTAGCATCGGCGGGATGCCGACAGTCAACACCGCCGCGGGAACCATCGACACGGCCGAGCTGGGTGTCACCCTGATGCATGAGCACGTCTTCATCATGGCGACCGAGGTGATGCTCAACCATCCCGAGTCGTGGGGTGACGAGGCGAGACGGGAGGCCGACGCGATCGCGCGGCTCGACGAACTCAAGGCGCGCGGCGTCGACACCATCGTCGACCTCACGGTCATCGGGCTCGGCCGGTACCTCCCGAGGATCGCGCGGATCGCCGCGGCCACCGAACTCAACATCGTCGTCGCGACCGGGCTGTACACGTACAACGACATCCCGATGACGTTCCACTTCCGCGGGCCTGGCACCGTCCTCGACGGCGAGGATCCGATGACCGGGATGTTCGTCCGCGACATCGAGAAAGGCATCGCCGACACCGGGATCAAGGCGGCAATCCTCAAGTGCGCCACCGATGAACCCGGCGTCACGCCCGGCGTCGAGCGCGTGCTGCGTGCGGTCGCGGCCGCCCACCGGCAGACCGGGGTGCCGATCTCGACGCACACCCACGCCGCGACGCGCCGTGGCCTTGAGCAGCAACGCATCTTCGCCGAGGAGGGTGTCGACCTGACCCGCGTGATCATCGGCCACTGCGGGGACACCACCGATATCGGCTACCTCGAGGAGCTCATCGCGGGCGGCTCCTACATCGGCATGGACCGATTCGGCATCGACGCGTTCCTGCCGTTCGAGGAGCGGGTCGCGACCGTGGCCACGATGTGCGAACGCGGGCACGCCGAACACATGGTGCTGTCGCACGACACCTGGTGCTACTTCGACGCCCTCCCCGACGAATTGACCGCCGCGGCGCTGCCGAACAGCCATTACCTGCACATCCACAACGACGTCATCCCGGCACTCAGGAAGCGCGGCGTCACCGAGGAACAACTCACCACGATGCTGGTGGACAATCCACGCCGGATCTTCGACCGCAAAGGTGGCTACTGACAGTGGCAGCCATGGGTTCCGATGCGCCCCCGATCGGCAGCCAGGTCGCCCGGTCGGCCGCGGCCGATCGGGACCGCCACGCGGTGTCGTGCCATCGCCGCATCTGACCCGAGGTGAACTCGACCGCAACACCAACCGATTGGCCCGTGCCTACGCCGATCTCGTTGTGGGACAAGGTGGTTACGTGACGATCAGCCTGCCCGACACCATCGAGTGGGCACAGGCCACCCTCGCCACATGGAAGTTGGGCGCGGTTCGGCAGCCGCTGTCACCACGCCTGCCCGATGCCGAGCTCGATGCGGTGTCCCCATGACGATCTACCGGGTTCGGCACACCATCGAGTTCGTCGAGGAGCCGTTGCGAGACGCGGGCAAGGCGCGTCGCACAGCGGTGCGCGACGCCGTCATCGCGAGGCGGGCGCAGGTTCCGGCTCCGCGGTGATCGAGCTGTCCAGCGGCGGCACCGGGCGGCTGCGGCGGTACTCCCACCGGCGCAACGCCTCGCGGCACGGTGACTCCACGAGGCCGTAGCTGACGGCCGCGAGCGCGAACCCGAACACCAGGGTCAGGATCAGGACCACCAGCATGCGGCCGTTGAACAGGAACTCGCCCAGCATCGGGAACACCATCGCCAGCGCCGCCAGGTGCCATACGAACAACCCGTAGGACCAGCGGCCCAGCGTGACCATCACGGTGCTGCCGAGGATGCGGTGGCGGGTTTCGGGGTGATCGAGCACCAGGGGCGCCAGCAGGGCGCCGGCCACCACCGCGCCCATCGCGGTCTTGAGCGTGACCTGCTCCACCGATCCAGGGTGCAGGCCTTCCAGGCCGGCGAGCGGCGACGCCGCGATGCCGAACGCCACGACCGCGATGACGGCCATCAGCACGCGTCGCCGCGCCAGGCGATGCACCCAGCCGTAGGGGCTCACGGTCAACTCGGCGAGCACCATGCCCGCGGCGAACCACGAGAAGAAGGCGGGTGGCCAGTTCCACGGGTTGTGTCCGGTGTCACCCGCGAACGGGATGCGCACCCACAGCAGGCTGATCGCGGCGACCGCGATGATCACGCCGATCCGGGCGCGCACCGGCAGACGTCGTGCCAGCAGTGCAAGCAGCGGCAGTGCCAGGTAGAAGCTGACCTCCACCGACAGGCTCCACATCTGGGTCAGCCCGGCCGTCAGCGTCAGCGGCACATAGATCTGGGTGAGCGTCAGATTGGCGAGCCAGACCGTGAGATCGGCTTTGGCCTCCGGGAGCAGCAGAAGGATCACCACGACCGCGACCAGGTACCCCGGCATGATGCGTACGATCCGGGAGCGCAGATAGTGCCCGGTCCGCGGTCGGGGCCGCAACCCACGGGCCGCCGCGGCGTGGCCGCGCCACAGCAGGAAACCCGACAACGCGAAGAACACCGCGACGGCCAGGTCGAACCGGCCGAAGATGCGACCGCTGACCCCGCCGGTGTGGCCGGTCTGGAACGCCACGTGGGTGAGCACCACACCCATGGCCGCGCAGGCGCGCATACCTTCCACGGCGGGCAGGAAACCGCGGGTACCGCCCACCTCGTGCTCGGCCGTAACGGCCCGTGCGGATTGCTCGGTGGTCACGGCGACCAGTGTGCCGCGCGGTCCGAACCCCGCCAAACCGCGGGTTGCCGGGTCGCGGCCGCATGCACGCCATATGCACTCGGAGTAAGTAATGCCCTTAAATAGTGCTGTTAGGGTCGAACGGGTTTGCCTCAGGACGAGTCGGCCCACATAGAAGGAGGCCCGGTTTGAACCGCGCTGTGGCGCTGCGTATCGCGGCATGTGGACTTCTGGGGCTCGGTGCTGCCCTGCTGATCGCCGCGTTGCTGTTGACCACCTACACCAAGGGCAAGATCGCCAAGATCCCGCTGGACATCGACACGACGCTGGTCAGCGACGGGACCGCGACCGCCTTCGATCCGGAGTCGCTGGTCGCCGAGCGTTTCAAGATCGACCGCAACGTGCCGGTGGCGCTACAGCAGCAGATGAGCGTCGAGGCGCCGTCCAATGCCGAGGTCGTGACGTTCCAGGTGGGCACGACGCTGCGCCGCACCGACCGTCAGCAGGACACCGGACTGCTGCTGGCGATGGTGGACACCGTCACCATGAACCGGAACACCGCCGAGGCGGTGTCGAGCGAGAACAACCCGGGTGGCGCCGTGCAGAAGCCGCGCGCCATCGAGGACGAGAAGCCGCCGACCAACATCGCGCTGCCCCACGAGGGCCTGACCTACCGTTTCCCGTTCGACACGGAGAAGAAGACGTACCCGTTCTTCGATCCCATCGCGCAGAAGGCGTTCGACGCCAACTACGACGGTGAGGAAGACGTCAACGGGCTGACCACCTACCGGTTCGTCCAGAACGTCGGCTACGACGCCGACGGCAAGCTCGCCGATCCGGTGAAGTACTCGTCGCTGTACGAGGACGACGCCGACGCCTCGGTGACCGCGCGCGCCGAGGTGTGGGGCGTTCCCGGTGAGCCGGACGAGTCGATCACGATGGACCGGTTCTACGCCGCCCAGCGCACGTTCTGGGTCGACCCGGTGTCGGGCACCATCGTCAAGAGCGAGGAACACGGCTACCAGTACTACGCGCGCGAGGCCCTCAAGCCCGAGGTGACCTACGTCGACTTCAAGGTCACCACCAACGAGGAGAGCGTCGAATCGCAGGTCGCCGCGGCCTCCGACGAACGCGACCGCATCGCGCTGTGGACGCGGATCCTGCCGATCACGTTCACCGCACTGGGCCTGGTGGCGCTGGTCGGTGGCGCGGTCGTCGGCTCGTTCGCGTTGCGCGCGGAGTCCACGCTGATCGACCCGGGCCTGGACACCGCCGACCACGGCTTCTTCGACACGCAGGGCATCCAGGTGCCTGGCGCGGAGGCCAAGACCGAGAAGCTGCCCGCGCAACGCCCGACCGATCTGCCGCCGGACCGACCGATCTGAGAACTGCGGTTCCGCTGCGGTCCTGTTCGGTGCCGGCGTACGCGCTGGCCCTTTCGGTGTTGGTGACGGCCCCGCTGCTGGCACCCGGTTACCTGCTGCTGCGTGACGCGGTCTCGACCCCGCGGTCGTACCTGACCGATGCCGCGCTCGGCCTCACCGAGGCCGCGCCGCGCGCGCTGCCGCAGGATTTCGCGGTCGCGCTGGCCTCGTCGGTGCTCGACGGCGGGGTCGTGGTGAAGACGCTGCTGGTCGCCGGTCTGTGGGCGGCCGGGTGGGGCGCCGCACGTCTGGTGGCGCTGGTGGTCCCCGACGCCGGGCTGGGTGGTCGTTTCACGGCTGCGACGCTGGCTGTCTGGAATCCGTATGTCGCTGAGCGGCTGTTGCAGGGCCACTGGAGTCTGCTGGTCGGTTACGGCTGCCTGCCCTGGGTGGCGGTCTCGGTGCTGAGGTTGCGTGAGCGCGGGTCTTCCGGCGCCGCGGCGGGTGTGCTGTTCTGGATCGCGCTCGCGGGTTTGACGCCGACGGGTCTGGTGCTTGCCGCGACCGTGGCGCTGGTCTGTGTCGCCGCGCCCGGGGACGGCTTGGCCCGTGAGCGGGTCGCGGGCCTCGGGCTCGGGGCCGCTGTGCTAGCGGCGTGCCCGTGGCTGGTGGCCGCGTTCGTGGGCGGGGCGGTCGCGGCGTCCCCGGATCCTTCGGCGGGGGTGCGCGCGTTCGCCGCGCGTGCCGAGCCCGGGCTCGCCACGCTGGGCAGCCTGGCCGGTCTCGGCGGCATCTGGAACAGCGACGCCGTGCCCGCCTCCCGCACGTCGCTGTTCGCGGTGCTTGCGACCGTGGTGCTGCTGGGAGTGGTGGCCGCGGGCCTGCCCATCGTGGCCCGTCGCCCCGCCGCGGTGCCGCTGCTCGTGCTCGCCGCGCTGGCCGTGGTCGGTCCTGCGCTGATCGCCACGGGTCCGGGCCTCGCCGTCGTGGAGGCGGTGATCGACGCCGTACCGGGTCTCGGGATCGTGCGGGACGGTCAGAAATGGGTGGCGCTGGCGATGCCGGGCTACGCGCTCGCCGCGGGCGCCGCTCCCGCGATGTTGCGACGGCTTCGGGTCCCCGCCGCCCCAGCGGTGTGCTGTGTCGCCCTGATCGCCGTGCTACCCGATCTGGCGTGGGGTGTGGGCAACCAGATGCGCGCGGTGCAGTATCCGCCGAGTTGGGCCGCGGCGGCCGCGGCGATCAACGCCGACCCACGCCCGGTCGCGGTGCTGCCCGCCGACAGCATCCGTGAGTTCTCCTGGGCGGGAACGGTTCTCGATCCGCTACCGCGCTGGGTGCGGGCCGACGTGCTGACCACGGGCGATCTGCTCATCGGGGGGCGCGTCGTGCCCGGTGAAGGCGCGCGGGCGCGCGAGGTGCAGGACCTGCTGCTCGCAGGCGCATCGCCCCAGCAGTTGGCCGATCTGGGTGTGGGCTGGGTGGTCCGCGAATCCGACAGCGGGATCACGGTGCAACGCATCGGCGGGGATGCGCCGGCGTCCCCGCATCGCGGTCTGCTGATCGCGGCGCATCTGGTGTGGTTGGCGGTGCTGACCGGCGGTGCGACGGGGCTCGCGGTCGGCGTCTTGACCGCGGTCAGGGTCAGGTGCCGTCGATAGCGGCGTCGACCTCATCCGGGCTCAGCACCCGGTCGAGCACGTTGGCGGCGCAGCCCACCATGCTCGACCGCTCACGATGGATCGAGGGCACGATCTGCAGAGTCCGGGTGGCCAGCGCAGTCGCGTTGCCGTACAAGGTTTCCCGGAGACCCGCGACGAACAGGTCGTACGCCCCGACCATGTCCCCGGCGATCACCAGCACGGCCGGGTTGAGCAGGTTGACCGCGGCGGCGAGCACCTCGCCGATGTGGCGGCCACTCTCCCGGATCATGCGCCGCGCCTCGGCGTCGCCGGAGTGGGCGAGGGCCACGACGTCACGCAGGTGGTTCACCGAGCGGCCGTCCCGCTGCAGCGCCCTCACCAGTGCCCAGCCGCCGGCGATCGCTTCGAGGCAGCCCGTGTCGCCACACCGGCAGTGCACACCGGCCGCGGCAGCGGTCTTGTTGTGCCCGAATTCCCCGGCCGCCTCCACGGCGCCCCGCTGCAGCGCTCCGCCCATGATGATCCCGGCGGCCAGCCCGGTGGAGGCCTTGACGACGAGCATGTCGTCGTATTCGCCGTAACCGCCTCGGCGTTCGGCCACGGCGATGGCGTTGGCGTCGTTGTCGATGACGACCGGCGCGTCGGTGAGGCCGGCGAAGTAGGGGGCGAGCGGCACGCCGTCCCAGCCGCTCATGTTCGGGGAGTCCAGGCTGGCGCCGCTGCTCTGATCGACCGTGCCGGGAAGGCTGAGGCCGACACCGAATGTGCGCATGCCTCGACGCCCCGACTCGTCGAGGAGCGTGTCGAGCCGTTTGACGAGGTCGGGCATGAGGTCGTCGGGCGCGATCCCCGGCTCCTGATCGATGTCGGTGGCCGCGAGGATGCTGCCCGCGAGGTTGCAGACCGCGAGCTGCGTGCGACTGCGCCCGATCGCCGCCGAGAACACCACACCGGCGTCGACGTTGAACGTCAGTTGCGCGGCCGGCCGCCCGCCCGTCGACGCCTGATCGCGCTCGATCACCAGGCCGCCGGCCTCCAGCGCCGCAACGCGGGCCGTGACCGCGGTGCGGGACAGGCCGGTGAGCCGCCCGAGTTCCCCGCGGGTGATCGCGCCTCGGTCTCTGATCAGCGCAAAGACCTCGCCTGCGGTGGGCGACACCAATGTCGTGGGAGGCGGCATGGGTTCCATGGAACAACATCGCCGCGGCTGGAGCAAACAAACTATCCGTTATTTAGGTATTTGAAGTACATAAGTCCGTTTGCGAAAGCCCTAAGACCGGTCTACCGTCGAGGGCTGAATCGATCCAGCTCCTGAGGAGGCTTCGTGATTCGAACCCCCAGCCCGGTCGACCCCTGCGACTTCGTGATATTCGGAGGCACCGGCGACCTCGCCGCACGCAAGCTCCTGCCCGCCCTGTACCTGCGGGACCGAGACGGCCAACTCACCGGCGCGACCAGAATCATCGGTGTCGCAAAAGCCGGTCTCGACGACGCCGGATACCGCAACACGGTCCGCACCGGGCTCTCCCGGTTCGTCGCGGCCGAACTGCTCGAGGACGAGGTCGTCGACCGGTTCCTGAGTCGGCTGAGATTCGTCAGCGTCGACTTCACCGAACCGTCGGACTACGCGGCCATCGGCGCTGTCCTGGCATCCCCCGACGGGCCGCCCGGGCATGACATCCGGGTGTTCTACCTGGCATGTGCGCCGGCCCTGTTCGGGCCGATCTGCGGCGCTCTCGGCGCGCAGGGCCTGGTCACCGAGTCCTCGCGGGTCGTCCTGGAAAAGCCGATCGGACGAGACCTCGCCTCGGCCCGGCAGATCAACGAGGCCGTCGGCGCCGTGTTCGCCGAGCACCAGATCTTCCGTATCGACCACTACCTGGGCAAGGAGAGCGTGCAGCAGTTGCTGGTCACGCGCTTCGGCAACACCTGGCTCGAGCCGCTGTGGAATTCCAGCCGGATCGACCACGTGCAGATCACCGCGTCCGAATCGCTGGGCGTCGGCGCCCGCGGCGACTACTACGACCAGTCCGGCGCGCTCCGCGACATGCTGCAGAACCACCTGTTGCAGGTGCTCTGCCTCGTGGCGATGGAACCACCGACCCACGTCAACCGGGAATCCGTACGTGACGAGAAGCGCAAGGTGCTGGAGGCCCTCGATCCGTTGGCCGCCGAAGACGCCGGGCGCGACACCGTCATCGGACAGTACGGTCCCGGACTCGTCGACGGCGAGGTGGTCGGGAGTTATCGCGATGACGTCGCGAACCCGGACAGCCGCACCGAGACCTTCGTCGCGGTCAAAGCGCACATCAGGAACTGGCGCTGGGCCGGCGTGCCGTTCTACCTGCGCACCGGCAAACGGATGTCACAACGGTTCTCCGAGATCGTCGTGCAGTTCAAACCCGTTCCGCTGCCGATGTTTCCGGGCATCGAGGGCACGTCCGAACCGAACCGGCTGATCATCTCGCTACAGCCCGACGAAGCGATCCGGCTGGAGATGACCGCCAAGGAGCCCGGTTCCGGCGGGCGCCTGAGGCCGGTGTCGTTGGCGCTCAACTACACCGAGGCCTTCGCCGAACGCTCCCCCGACGCCTACGAACGGCTGCTCATGGACGTCGTGCGCGGCGACCCGACGCTGTTCATGCGTCGCGACGAGGTCGAGGCCGCATGGGCGTGGGCAGAGCCGATCCTGCGGCACTGGCAGGACTCCGACCGGGTGCCGCGAACCTACCCCGCAGGCACCGACGGACCCGTGGACGCGGCCACGCTCATCGAACGCGATGGCCGGCGCTGGCATGGAGGAGCAGCATGAGCACAGCCGATACCGTCGGGGGCACCGTCCACCACACCGTAGGCGAGGTCACGCGCCGCATCGCCGAGCGCAGCGCCGAGACCCGCGGCGCGTACCTTGAGCGCATGGCCGCACAGATGCACCGCGGCCCCGCCCGTGGCCGTCTGGCGTGCGCGAACCTCGCGCACGGATTCGCCGCGACCGAACCCGCCGACAAGGAGGCACTGCGCGGCCTCGTCAAACCCAACCTGGCGATCGTGTCGTCGTACAACGACATGCTCTCGGCGCACAAGCCGTTCGAGGACTATCCGGCCCAGATCAAGGCGGCGGCGCTGCGCGCGGGCGCCATCGCCCAGGTTGCCGGTGGCGTTCCGGCCATGTGCGACGGCATCACGCAGGGCCGCGCCGGGATGCAGTTGTCGTTGTTCTCGCGTGACGTGATCGCGATGTCGACGGCAATCGCTCTGTCCCACGACATGTTCGACGCCGCGCTGCTGCTCGGGGTGTGCGACAAGATCGTGCCGGGCATGCTCATCGGGGCGCTGAGCTTCGGCCACCTGCCCGCGGTCTTCATCCCGGCGGGCCCGATGGCGTCGGGGCTGCCCAACGGTGAGAAGGCCCGCATCCGGCAGATGTACGCCGAAGGCAAGGTGGGGCGTGAGGCGCTCCTCGACGCCGAGGCCGCGTCGTATCACGGCCGTGGCACCTGCACCTTCTACGGCACCGCGAACTCCAACCAGCTGCTGATGGAGGCGATGGGCCTGCATCTGCCCGGTTCGAGCCTGGTGCCGCCGGACACCCCGCTGCGCGAGGCGCTGACCGCAGCGGCGGGTGCCCGGGCCGCCGAGATCACCGCACTCGGCGACGCCTACACCCCCGTCGGCGCGGTGGTCGACGAACGCGCCGTGGTCAACGGCGCCGTCGCACTGCTCGCCACGGGAGGGTCGACCAACCACACCATGCACCTGGTCGCAATCGCCCGCGCCGCCGGAATCATCCTGACGTGGAACGACATCGCCGATCTCTCGGCCGTCGTGCCCCTGCTCGCGCGGATCTATCCCAACGGCAAAGCCGACGTCAACCACTTCCAGGCCGCCGGCGGCATGGGCTATTTGGTCCGGTCCCTTCTCGACGCCGGTCTGATGCACGAGGACGTGGCGACCGTCGCCGGTCCGGGACTGCGCCGCTACACCACCGAACCGTTCCTCGACGACGGGTCGCTGCGCTGGCGCGAGGGTGTGCAAGCCAGCCTGGACACCACCGTGCTGCGCGGCGTCGGCGACCCGTTCGCCCCCGACGGCGGGCTCAAGACGCTGACCGGCAACCTCGGCACGAGTGTCATCAAGACCTCCGCGGTCGACGACGACCACCGCACGGTGGTCGCGCCTGCGGCCGTGTTCGACAGCCAGGAGGCGTTTCTCGAGGCGTTCGCGGCAGGCGAACTCGACCGCGACTTCGTCGGCGTGGTCCGCTACCAGGGACCCCAGGCACTCGGCATGCCCGAACTGCACAAGCTGACCCCCGCGTTGGGGGTGCTGCAGGACCGCGGGTTCAACGTGGCGCTGGTGACCGACGGGCGGATGTCGGGTGCCTCCGGCAAGGTGCCCGCGGCCATCCACGTCACACCCGAAGCCGCCGCGGGCGGCCCGCTCTCACGGGTGCGCGACGGTGACATGATCACCGTCGACGCCGTCACCGGCACGTTGTCGGTCGACGTCGACGGCGAGGACCTGGCCGCCCGGCCACCCACCGGGCAGGCCCCGACCTGCGACGAGTGGGTCGGAACCGGCAGGGAGCTTTTTGCCAGCATGCGTGCCGTCGTCGGCCCGGCCGACCAGGGCGCCACGATCTTCAGGAGTGCCGTATGACCCTGCTCGACATCGTCCCCGTCATCCCCGTCGTCGTCGTGCGCGATGCCGCGCACGCGGTGCCGATCGCCAAGGCGCTCGTCGAGGGTGGACTGCCGGTGATCGAATTGACGCTGCGCACCCCGGCGGCGCTCGAAGCCATCAAACGGATCGCCGAAGAGGTACCCGAGATCACGGTCGGTGCGGGCACCATCGTCGACACGGCGCAACCCAAGCAGGCCGCGGCCAACGGCGCCCAGTTCCTGGTCTCGCCGGGCAGCACTCCCGCGCTGCGAGCGGCCATGCGCGACAGCGGGTTACCGCACCTGCCCGGGGTGTCCACGGTGTCGGAGGTCCTCACCCTGCTCGAGGAGGGGTACACCGAGCTGAAGTTCTTCCCGGCCGAACCGGCGGGCGGCGCAGCCTATCTGCGCGCCATCCACTCGCCCGTGCCCGCGGCACGGTTCTGCCCCACCGGTGGGATCACGCCGGCCAACATGGGCGACTATCTGGCGAGCCCGAACGTCGGGTGCGTGGGTGGCAGTTGGCTGACACCCGCCGACGTGGTCGCACGGCAGGACTGGGCGGCCGTGGCGCAGCTCGCCGAAACCGCGCGGTCGACCGCGGTCAGACCAGCCCGTTGAGGTAGCGGCCCGCGCGCACCGATTCGAGCACGGTGCGCATCGCGTCGGCGCTCTGCGCCCAGGAGAACTCGTCGCTGCGGGCCTGCGCCTTGGCGCCCAGTTGCGTGCGCAGCACCGGATCGGACACCAGCTGCCGCAGCCCGGCGACCAACCCGTCGCGGTCGTCGACCAGCACACCGGTGACCCCGTCGACGACCGAATCCGTCAGGCCGCCCGACGCGCGGTACCCGATCGTGGGAACGGCGTGCTGCGCGGCCTCGGTGACCGCAAGACCCCAGCCCTCCTTGCGGGACGGCAGCACATGCACCCAACTCCGTTGCAGAACACGGTGTTTGGTGTCCTCGTCGACATGACCGTGGAACGTGACCGCATCGGTGATGCCCAGGAGTTCGGCGTGCTCGACCAGACGTTCGCGCCACCAGCCGTCCCCGAGGATGTCCAGGTGCACATCGGGCACGTCGGCGCGCAGCCGCGCGACGGCTTCCAGCGCGTCCTCGATCTGCTTGTGCGGCACCAGCCGTGACAGGACCACCAGTCGCGGTGTCTCCGACCGCGGCAGCTCCAGTGTGGCCGCGGGCGCCTCGTCGAGTCCGTTGCGTACCACCGCGATACGCCGCGAATCCACGCCGAGTTCGTTGAGATCGCGGGCCGAGGGCAGCGACACCGTGACGTACTGGTTGCGGCGGTGCAGCCGCGGCGACAGCCACGACTCGACGAACCAGCCGATACGCCCCATCACGGGACCCGCCACCGGCCACAGCTCGCGGTGGCAGTGGTGTACGAGCACCGCGACGCGCCTGCCGAACGCGAGACGGGCAAGGAACGGGAGCCCGTTCTGGGTGTCGACCACCACATCCGGCCGCGCCCGGCGAAGCGGTCCCAGCCCGATACGCGCGAGCACCATGGCCAGCCCCGCCCAGATGTAGACGGTGTAGGGTCCGCCACCGCGGCTGATACGCACGCCGTCGATCACCTCGGTGCGCGCCGAGCCCGGGTACCGCGCGGTCCGCAGCGTGACGTTCACCCCGCGGTCGGCGAGGCAGGCGCCGATGCGCTGCACGTACGCCTCGCTGCCGCCACCCTGCGGGTGGCCGGTGTCGCGCCAGCAGAGCAGCAGCACGCTCCGCACGTGCGGGGCAGACTCAGACCGGGCAGACATCGAATCGAGAGTACCGGTGAGTAGGTTGAGCGGGTGAATCCCACCGACCGCTTCGCCGGCCGGGCGACGCTCCGCCGGTCGGTGCGCCTGCTGTCCCAATTCCGCTTCGAGCAGTCCGATCCGGCCCGGTTCTACGGAGCGCTCGCGGACGACACCGTCGCGATGGTGGCCGATCTGTGGACCGGTGTGACAGATACCTCGCCCGCCGACCGCACCGTGCTCGACGTGGGCGGCGGGCCCGGCTACTTCGCCTCGGCATTCCACGAAGCCGGTATGCGCTACGTGGGCGTCGAACCCGATCCTCGCGAGATGCACGCAGGTCCCGCGGGTGCGCCCGGCACGGGGATGTTCGTCCGGGCCTCCGGGATGGCGCTGCCGTTCGCCGATGGGACCGTCGACATCTGCCTGTCGTCGAACGTCGCCGAGCACGTGCGCCACCCGTGGCGGCTGGGCAACGAGATGCTGCGGGTGACCCGCCCCGGCGGCCTCGCGGTGCTGTCCTACACGGTGTGGCTCGGTCCGTTCGGCGGCCACGAGATGGGACCGACGCACTATCTGGGCGGCGCACGGGCCGCCGAGCGCTACACGCGCAAGCACGGACACCGACCCAAGAATGACTACGGATCGTCGTTGTTCGCGGTGTCGGCGGCCGACGGCTTGCAGTGGGCACGCTCCACCGGCAGTCTCGTCGCCGCATTCCCCCGCTACCACCCGCGATGGGCCTGGTGGATGACGTCGGTGCCAGGTTTCCGAGAATTCGCCGTGAGCAATCTGGTGCTGGTTCTCTCACCCCGGTAACCTCCCCAATTGGAACAGGTTCTCGTTTCACCCGGAAGTGAGTAGTGTGACCGCCATGACACAGACTGCAACGGCCGCGACCGCGGCCACGACGAACTGGGACAAGCTGTTCATCGGCGGCCAGTGGGTCGAGCCTGCGACGTCGGAGATCATCGAGGTCTTCTCGCCCGCGACCGGTGAGAAGGTGGGGCAGGCCCCGCTGGCCACCAAGGCCGACGTCGACGCGGCCTGCGCCGCCGCCCGCAAGGCCTTCGACGAGGGTCCGTGGCCGCGCATGACGCCGCACGAGCGACAGGCCGTGCTGGCCAAGGCGACCGCGCTGATCGAGGAGAGCGCCGACGAGTTCAAGCGGCTGCTCAAGCTCGAGACCGGCCAGCCGCAGACCATCGTCGACATGATGCAGTACGGCGCGGCCATGTCGACGCTGCAGTTCTACGCCTCGGCCGCCGACAAGTTCGCGTGGAAGGACATCCGCGACGGCATCTACGGCCAGACCCTGGTGGTCAAGGAGCCCGTCGGCGTCGTCGGCGCCGTCGTCGCGTGGAACGTCCCGTTCTTCCTCGCGGCCAACAAGCTGGGTCCGGCGCTGCTCGCGGGGTGCACGATCGTGCTCAAGCCGGCCGCAGAGACGCCGCTGACCACCAACCTGATGGCGCAGAAGTTCCTGGAGGCGGGCCTGCCCGAGGGGGTGCTTTCGGTGGTCCCCGGCGGTCCGGAGACGGGCCGCGCGCTGACCGACAACCCGGCACTCGACAAGTTCACGTTCACCGGTTCCAGCGCCGTGGGCAAGGAGATCGGCAAGATCGCGGCCGAGAAGCTCAAGCCCTGCACGCTCGAACTCGGCGGCAAGTCCGCGGCGATCATCCTGGAGGACGCCGACCTCGATTCGACGCTGCCGATGCTGCTGTTCTCGGGCCTGATGAACTCCGGGCAGGCGTGCGTCGGCCAGACCCGCATCCTCGCGCCGCGCTCGCGCTACGACGAGGTCGTGGAGAAGGTCGCCGCCGGCGTGGCCGCGATGCAGGTCGGTCTGCCCGAGGACCCGGCGGCGATGGTGGGTCCGCTGATCAGCGAGAAGCAGCGCGAACGCGTCGAGGGCTACATCAAGAAGGGCATCGAGGAAGGTGCACGCCTGGTCACCGGCGGCGGCCGCCCCGAGGGCCTGGATTCCGGCTGGTTCGTCCAGCCCACGGTGTTCGCCGACGTCGACAACTCGATGACGATCGCGCAGGAGGAGATCTTCGGGCCGGTGCTCGTGGTGATCCCCTACGAGGACGAGGACGACGCCGTGCGCATCGCCAACGACTCCGTCTACGGCCTGGCCGGTTCGGTGTACACCACCGACTTCGCCAAGGGCGTCGAGATCGCACAGAAGGTCCGCACCGGCACCTACGGCATCAACATGTACGCGTTCGACCCGGGCGCCCCGTTCGGCGGGTACAAGAACTCCGGCATCGGCCGCGAGTGCGGGCCCGAGGGCATCGCCGGCTACTGCGAGTCCAAGAGCGTGCTCCTGCCGTTCGGCTACACGCCCGAGTGATCTCCTGCCGGATTCCCTCTCGCGAGCAGACACAAAATTGCCCTTTTTCCCCGGAAATTGGGCAATTTTGCGTCTGCTCGCGAGGGGAATCTAGGTGTGCAGGATCGGGCGCTTCCAGTGGGCGCAGACGAAGTCGCCGTTGCGGGCACACTCGGCGAGCACCCACTCCGAACGCATGGGCAGCACCCGCGAACCGGCGCCGAGCGTGCACGGTGCGTAGCTGACGATGATCTCGTCGATCAGGTCGGCCGCGGCGAACTGCGCGGCGACATTGCCGCCGCCGACCACCCACACATCCTTACCGTCCGCGGCCGCAACGAGTTTCGGATGCAGTTCGGTGACCTCGCCGGAGAAAACCTCTATGGGATGGCTCGCAGCGGCGATCTCGGGACGATGGGTGAGCACCCAGGCGGGCTGATCGTAGGACCAATCGCCGTGTTCGACCACCCACTCGTAGGTGCTCGCACCCATGACGAGTGCCCCGATGGTCTCGATGAACTGCTCGTAGCCGAACGGTCCGTCGGGTGTGATATCGCGTGACGTGAGCCAGTCGAGACTCTCGTTCTCGTCGACGATGTAGCCGTCGAGACTCGAAGCGGTGTAGTAGACGGTCTTCACGATTCAGTCCCTTCTCATCCATTCCAGGGGATCGCCACGGTCGGGGTCGATTCCGTGACGGGAGAGCATTGCGCGCGCGAGCCCACGCCGGTGCGCCGAGTAGGTCAGCACGTGCGCGACGATGCCGTACAGCTGAAACGACTCCGGCGGGTCACACAGCGCGTCGATCACCGTGTCGCCGAGCCGCCCGGCCGCGGAGTACTCCGATATGACTGTGGTCCAGCGGTTTCCGATCACCTCGTGGTGCGCCGCCAACTCATGCGGCGAGGCGTTGCACGTGGTGTCGCGCGACGGGAAGTCGCGGCCCTCGATGGTGGCCAGCCACACTTCCTTGGTCCACACGATCGCGGCGAGGACCGCGGCGACGCTCGGTTCGGGACCATCCCAGTCCAGCACCGTCTGTCCCGGTGAAACCTCTTCGCGCCACTGTGTTTCCGTGAGCGCGGACGCCTGCTCGATGAGGTAGGCCGTATCGGCGATGTCGTGCACGAGCATGAACTGCGCGATGTCGGGTCCGCCTGCGGCCGCTCTGCCGTCGCACCACAGCGACTGCGGTGGATGGAAGTGCACACCGTTGGGAGCGGGCAACCGGAAACCGACGTCCGTGGCGCGCGACGGAGGCACCCCGAAGGCACGACGGAACGCGCGGGAGAACACCTCCGGCGACGACCATCCCTCTGCCGCAGCGACTTCCGCGACGCCCGCACCCTGGCGTAGCCGCCACGCCGCGCGTTCGAGCATGATGCGCCGCCGCAGCGCGGCGGGCGGTTCGCCGGTGAGCCTGCGCACCTCACGCGAGAAGTGGAACTCCGAGGCGTAGCTGTTGCGCGCCATGTCGCCCACCCCGTCGTTCTCCGAGTCTACGACGGCGTCGAGCAGTTCACGCAGCCGGTCGCGCCCGTTCGGTTCCACACTCACGTTCACCGAGTATGGTCGGCGCGCTGGAGTCAGGACATGACTTTTCTTGCTGAGGTCCGTCGGTCTCAGCTGTCGAGGACCGCGGCGATGCGGGCCTCGACATCCACATCGGCCACGTCGGCCAGGTTGATGCCGAAAGTGTCGGCCAACGCATCGAGCACCTGTGCGGCGGTGTCGAACCGGATCCGCTCGGTGTCACCGGGGCGGTGGATCGCCAGGTTGCGGCCCCTGAGGTTGTGGCGTGCCTCGTCGGTGACCACGGCCGCGGTGAGCCCGGTGACGAAGTGTGAACCCGGATGGGTTGAGACGTACCAGCTTCCGACCTCGAGATCGATGCGTGGACGCGGCGCGGTGGTGAACGTGTACAGCGGCTGCCATTCGCCGCGGATCTGGGCCGCGAGCACGTGGTCGTCGCCCTCGCGGGTGAGCCGATAGGGCTCGTGCCGGGTCTGTTGCACCGGGCCGGCCTCGAGCCGGATCGGTGAGGTCAGCGTCTGACCGCCGAAACCCACGTCGACCAGGTACCGGCCATCGACGCCCGGCACCGTCACCGACAGCACATTGTGGGTCTGGGCGGGCAGCGGTGCGTCTGCGGGCCGCATCCACACCACGCGCCCGGCCAACCGGTCCACACCGAAACCGATCTCTTCGAGCACGTACCCGAGCAGGCCGTTGTGCTCGTAGCAATAACCACCGCGGCGGCGGCCCACCAGTTTGGCCATGAGCGCCTCGGCGCTGAGGTCGGCCACGGGGATGCCGAGCACCGGGTCGAGGTTCTCGAACGGGATCGACCGGTTGTGCGCCGCGACGATCGCACTCAGCGTGTCGAGGTCGGCACGGACGGGTCCGTCGAAACCGATTCGCGTGAGGTAACCGCTCAGATCCATGTCCGCCATCGTCCAACCTCGACCGCACTTCAGGTCAAATCAGAGCCCTCACCGTGAGCAGGCATCGACGACCGTACAACGCGACCGGGACGTGCACCCGAACGCGGGTACCCAGGGAGGCACAGACCGCAGCAGACGGACCCGAAGAGGGGCCCGGAGAAGGAGTGGTGATGACTCATCGGGTGTTGACCGTCGGTCACTCGACCCGCGAGTTCGGCGAGCTGGTCGAGATACTGCGCGCGTACGACGTCACCGAACTGGTCGACGTGCGCTCGTTCCCTGCGTCGAGGAAGTTCCCGCAATGGAACAAGGCGGCCATCATCGACAACCTGCCCTCCGACATCGGCTATCGGTGGCTGCCGAACCTGGGCGGCCGCAGGCACACCCCGACCGGCACGCCGAGCGTGAACACCGCGTGGCGGGTCAAGGCGTTCCGCGATTACGCCGACTACATGCAGACCCCGGAATTCGCCAAGGGCCTCGGCGAACTGATCGAGCTGTCCCGGCGCCACCGGCCGGTGATCATGTGCAGCGAGGCCGTGCCGTGGCGGTGTCACCGCCGGTTGATCACCGATGCCCTGATCGTGGCGGGTGTCGAGGTCACCCACATCATGTCGGCCACCGCCAGCCGGCCGGCCACCTTGAACGACAGCGCCAGAATCGCGGACGGAACGCTGATCTACCCGCAGACCCGGGCACCCGCCTGACCTCATTGCCGGCCACACGAGGGGTGATTCTGCAACGATTGGCTGCAGCCATCCGGCACCGGGGCCGAACCGGGAAGCGAATGAGTTTCCCACCGTCGACCTGGGTACACTGGCAAAAATAGAACACGTTTCATTCCACCTAGGGGGATCTGTGGCCGCTGTCGACGTCGATCCAGGTGAGACCACCAAGTGGGATCCGGGCCTCACCGAGAAGGTCATGGGCAGGCTGCGCCCGCTGATCAAGGGCTACCACCGAGCCGAGGTGCACGGTCTCGAAACGTTCCCCAACGGCGGCGCGCTGGTGGTCTCCAACCACTCCGGCGGGCTGTTCCCCATGGATGTGCCGGTGTTCGCGACGGGCTTCTACGAGCGGTTCGGCTACGACCGACCCGTCTACACGCTGAGCCACGACATGCTGATGACCGGTCCGACCGCGGACTTCTTCAGGAAGACGGGCTTCATCCGGGCCAACCACGAGAACGCCGATGAGGCGCTGCGCTCTGGCGGGGTCGTCGTCGTGTTCCCGGGTGGCGACTATGACGTGTACCGCCCCACGCTCGCGGCCAACAAGATCGATTTCGCCGGGCGCACCGGCTACGTGCGGGCCGCCCTCAATGCCGGTGTTCCGATCGTTCCCATGGTCGGCGTTGGTGGTCAGGAGACCCAACTGTTCCTGTCCCGCGGTACCGCGGTGGCCAAGGCCCTCGGCCCGGTCGCGCGCCTGGCCCGTACCAAGATCGTGCCGCTGTCGTTCGGTTTCCCCTTCGGATTCTCCGCGGTACTCCCGCTCAACGTGCCGCTGCCGTCGAAGATCGTCATGAAGACCCTGCCGCCGATCGATGTCACCGCCGAGTTCGGTGAGAACCCCGACATTGACGAGGTCGACGCGCATGTCCGCCATGTGATGCAACGAGCGCTCGACGAACTGGCCGCGCAGCGGCGCTTCCCGGTGATCGGCTGATCGACATGGGACTTCTGGACCGGGTCACCGGCCCGTTGCTCGCCACCGTCGGCATGGTCACAACCATGCGACGCGCCGGCCTGATCGCCCCATTGCGGCCCGACAGGTACCTTCGTATCGCCGCCGCGATGGCCCGCGAGAACATGAGCGTCACATCGGGATTCGCGAGCGCCGCGCAACGGTGTCCCGACCGTGCCGGTCTCGTCGACGAGCTCGGCACGCTGACCTGGCGTGAGATCGATCAGCGGGCCGATGCACTCGCGGCGGGCCTGCAGGCTCTTCCCGGCGGGGCGCCCGAGATGCTGGGCATCATGGCGCGCAACCATCGCGGCTTCGTGCTGTCGTTGATCGCGGCCAACCGCATCGGCGCCGATGTCCTGCTGCTCAACACCTCATTCGCCGGGCCTGCCCTGGCCGAGGTGGTGAGCCGCGAGAAAATCGACGCGGTCATCTACGACGAGGAGTTCACCGACACCGTCGACCGCGCGCTCGCCGACTCAGCTGTCGTGCCCGCGCGGATCCTGGCCTGGACCGACACCGCAGCACACGACATCACGGTCGCCAAGCTCACCGAGCAGTTCGCGGGCCGGCAACCACGGCGTGGCGGGCAGAAGGACGGCCAGAAGAGCAAGGTCATCCTGCTGACGTCGGGAACGACCGGAACTCCCAAGGGCGCCAAGCATTCCGGCGGTGGACCCGAGATCCTCAAGGCGATCCTGGACCGCACGCCGTGGCGCGCTGAGGAACCGGTCGTCATCGTGGCGCCGATGTTCCACGCCTGGGGCTTCTCGCAGTTGGCGTTCGCGGCCTCGATGGCGTGCACCATCATCACACGTCGCAAGTTCGATCCGGAGGCGACCCTCGAACTCGTCGACCGCCACCGCGCCACTGGCCTGTGCGTGGTCCCGGTGATGTTCGACCGCATCATGGACCTGCCCGAGGAGGTGCTGCGCCGCTACGACGGAAGCTCGCTGCGGTTCGCGGCGGCGTCCGGATCGCGCATGCGCCCCGACGTCGTCATCGCGTTCATGGACCGCTTCGGCGACATCATCTACAACAACTACAACGCCACCGAGGCCGGCATGATCGCCACTGCCACACCGGCCGATCTGCGCGCCGCCCCCGATACGGCGGGTAAACCCGCCGAGGGTACCGAGATCCGGATCCTCGACGCCGATCTGCGCGACGTGCCGACGGGCGAGGTGGGCACCATCTACGTGCGCAACTCCACACAGTTCGACGGCTACACATCCGGCACCACCAAGGACTTCCACGACGGCTTCATGTGCTCCGGCGATGTGGGCCGCCTCGATGCGGCGGGCCGGTTGTTCGTCGTCGGCCGCGACGACGAGATGATCGTCTCCGGCGGCGAGAACGTCTACCCCATCGAGGTCGAGAAGGTGCTGACCACGCATCCGGCGGTCGCAGAAGCCGCGGTGATCGGGACCGACGACGAGCAGTTCGGTCAGCGTCTCGCGGCGTTCGTGGTCCTGTCGGGCGAGGCGACAGTCGAGGACCTGAAGTCGCACGTCCGCGACAACCTCGCGAATTACAAAGTGCCGCGCGACATCACGATCCTCGACGAGCTCCCCCGCAACAGCACCGGGAAGATCGCGCGCCGCGAACTACAGGACCGGCTGAATGGCTAAGCCCTTGCTCACCGCATCGACGGAGCTGCTCAACGCCGTCAATGCCGTGAAACCCTTCGGCCGCAAGGGCTACTCCACGGTCGTGGCGTTCGCGTTCGGGTGGCCCACCTCGGAGAACGGGCCGCTGCTCACGACGGTCTCGATGTTCGACGTGCTGCGCCGCGCCGTCCGTGGTGACTATCGGTCCGCGTCGGGCCGAATCTCGTTGCTACTCAAGGCGCTCACGTGGGCCCTGCTGTACGTCGTGCATCACCGCAACCGGACGTCACGCCGGTTCTTCGAGGAACCTCTGCGCGCTGCGCTCGGCGCGGACTATGCGGTGGCCCGCCGGGCCCGCCGCCCCGGCGGGGTGATCCGCACATCGTGGTCGCGGCACCGCTATGCGAACGCGACCGTGCGGTACGGTCCGCACGCCGCCAACCTGGCCGACATCTGGATGCGACCCGACCTGCCCCGTGACGGCAGGGCGCCGGTGCTGCTGCAGGTGCCTGGCGGCGCCTGGATGATCGGTATGCGCAGGCCACAGTCGTACCCGCTCATGAGCCACCTCGCCGAGCAGGGCTGGATCTGTGTGTCCATCGGTTACCGGATCAGCCCCAGGCACAGCTGGCCCGACCACATCGTCGATGTCAAACAGGCGCTCGCGTGGGTGAAGGCGAACATCGCCGAGTACGGCGGTGATCCCGAGTCCGTGTGCATCACGGGCGGCTCCGCGGGCGGGCACCTCACCGCGCTGGCCGCGCTGACGGCCAACGACCCGAAATGGCAGCCGGGATTCGAGGACGCCGACACCTCGGTGGTGGCCGCGGTGCCGGTCTACGGCCGCTACGACTGGTACAGCACCACGGGACCCGGACGCACCGAGTTCATGGAGATCCTCGAACGGCTGATCGTCAAACGCCCCCTCGACGGGAACGCGACGCTGTACCGCGACGCGTCACCGATCATGCTGGTACACCCTGATGCGCCTCCGTTCTTCGTGTTGCACGGCACGAACGACTCGCTGATCCCGGTCGTCGAAGGGCGTGACTTCGTCGCGGCGTTGCGCAAGGTGTCGACATCACCGGTGGTCTACGCCGAGATTCCGCACGCCCAGCACGCGTTCGACTTCTTCGGCTCACCGCACGGACACTTCACTGCCGACGCGGTCGAGAAGTTCCTGAACTGGGTGCTCGCCAAACGCGGTGTGGCACAGAACCGCTAGCGCAGATTCGTCAGATTTCCAGGACAACCTTGCCGAACGGGCCGCGATCGAGATGATCGAGCGCGGCCTGCAGATCCTCGAAGCGGTATCGCGTATCGATCACGGGTTTGAGTTGCGTCGCGTCGACCGCACGCACCAGGTCTTCGAGTGCGCGGCGGTGCCCCGTCCCGATGCCGTGGATCGTGATGCCCTTGAGCATCAACGGCATCACGGGAGTGGAGATCTCGAAGCCTTCCAGCGCGCCGATCTGATGAATCTGCCCGCCGATGGCCGTCACCTGCACGGCCTCCGCCAAGTGGCTTCCGCCGACGATCTCCAGCACGTGATCCACACCGCGATCCCCGGTGAGCTTCAGAACCGCGTCGACCCAGTCGTCGCGCCGCCGGTCGACCACGTGGTCGGCGCCGAGTTCTCGTGCGCGGGCGAGGTTGCCCGCACTGGCCGAGACGATCACCTGGGCCCCGTGGATCCTTGCGATGGCCAGCGCGAAAAGCGCGACACCTCCGGTACCTTCGACCAGCACCGTCTCACCTGCGCGCACGCGGCCGCGCTCGGCCAGCGCGAACCACGCCGTGACGCCCGAACACGGCAGTGTGGCCGCCTCGACATCACTGAGCGTGGCCGGTGCGCGCACGAACCAGTCCTCCGGGAACGCCACGTACTCGGCGAGCACGCCGGGATGGTGTCCCCCGAGTGTCCGGTAGGGCAGCGTGCGAGCGTCTCCCGGCCGCACGCCGTCGAGCCAGTCGGGTACGAAGTTCGAAATCACCCGATCGCCGATCGTGAACCGCTGCGCGCCGTCACCCAGCGCCACCACGGAACCGGCCAGATCGGATCCCGGCGTGAACGGATAGGCGAGCTGTAGTCCTCTGCCGTTCTCGGTCACCATCTTGTCGCGGTGGTTGAGTGCCACAGCCGCGACCCTCACCAGGACCTCTCCGCGTGCCGGTTCGGGGGTCGCGACGTCGCGCAACTCCAGCAGATTCCGCCCGATACCGTCCATCTCCCAGCGTCTCATCCCTCGGCGCAACTGAAGGCACTCGTGGAAAATTCCGCTCGCGTCCTCGCGCGGTCCTACACTGACCGCGTGGATCCCGCCCTGGCCGAACTGGCCGCCGAACTGCCGGCCCACGCATTGCTCACCGATGCCGACCAGGTCGAGGGTTACCGCCGCGATGCCGCAGCCGATCCGAAGGCCGGCCATCCGATGGCCGTGGTCCGGGCCACCAGCACCGCCGACGTGCAGTGCGTTCTGCGATGGGCCGGCCGTCACCGCGTCCCGGTGGTGCCGCGCGGCGCCGGATCCGGGCTGTCCGGTGGGGCGAACGCCGTCGACGGCTGCGTCGTCCTCACCACCGAGCGGATGCGTGACATCCGTATCGATCCCGACAACCGCGTCGCGGTCGTGCAGCCTGGAGCGCTGAACGCCGACGTCAAACGCGCGGCCGCGCAACACGGCCTGTGGTACCCGCCGGACCCCGCCTCGGTCGACATCTCGTCGATCGGCGGCAACACCGCGACGAACGCGGGTGGTCTGTGCTGCGTGAAGTATGGGGTCACCAGCGACTACGTGCTGGGCATGGAGGTGGTGCTCGCCGATGGCACGGCCGTGACGCTCGGTGGCCCGCGGCTCAAAGATGTTGCGGGACTGTCGTTGACGAAGCTGTTCGTGGGTTCGGAGGGCATCCTCGGCGTGATCACCCGGGTCACCCTGCGGCTGATCCCGGCCCAATCGCAGCAGTCCACCGTGGTCGCGGTGTTCAGTGCGGTCCAAGATGCGGCGAACGCGGTCGTGGCGATCACCGCCACGGTGCGACCGGCCATGCTCGAGCTCATGGACCACGCCAGCATCAACGCCGTCGAGGATTACCGCCGCATGGGCCTCGACCGGTCCGCGCAGGCGCTGCTGCTGATCCAATCCGACGCTTCGGGCGATGCCGCGACCGAGGTTGCTCACATCGTCGACGCCTGCCGATCATGCGGTGCCACCGAGGTTTTCGCGACCGACGATCCCGAGGAGGGCGCCGGTTTCACCGCGGCGCGACGTGTCGTCGGCCTGGCGCTCATGCAGTTGGGCACGCTGCTGCTCGAAGACGTCACGGTGCCCATCCCTGAGCTGCCGGCCCTACTGGCGGGCATCCACCGCATCGCCACCGAATGTGACATCCTGATCTGCGTCGTCGCACACGCAGGTGACGGAAACACCCACCCCGTCGTGGTTTTCGATCCCGACGACCCCGACGCGCGGGCGAGGGCCGAACGCGCCTTCAGCGAGGTGATGGATCTCGCGATCGCGATGGGCGGCACGATCACGGGCGAACACGGAGTCGGCCGGCTCAAACGCGATTGGTTGCCGAAGCAACTCGGCGATGACGTGATCATGCTGACGCGCCGCGTCAAGGACGCTCTCGATCCGCTCGGCATCCTCAATCCCGGTGCGGTTCTGCACCCGTGATCTCTCTTGCGCGAGCAGACGCAAAACTCCCGGTTTCCGAGGCAAAAAGGGCAATTTTGCGTCTGCTCGCGGGAAGAACTACTGGGTCATCGCGGAATCGACCACGGTCAGCTCATCGGATAGCCCTGCGGCCCTGCGGATGTCGCGGAACTCTTCGAGCATCGCGTCGGTGACCTCGTGGGGATCGTCGACCGTGGCGTCGTCGGAGATCACCGAGATGTTGAGCTGGTCGACATAGCTCCACACCGTGATGTTGAGCCCGCTGCCCGCGGTGATCGGCCCCACCGAGTAGAGCTCGGTGACCGTCGCACCGCCCACCTTGCCGCGCTCGCGTGGCCCGGGGACGTTCGAGATGTTGAGGTTGAGGACCTTGTTCTGGCCGTCCTTGTTGGACAGCCACCGAAAGGCCGCCTCGACCGGCGCAGGCGGCATGTAGGCGGCCCAGCGCGCGACGAGTTCGGGTCCGATGAGCTGGTGGCTCTCCTTGGCGAGGTTCGCCGCCTCCCGCGTCTGCCGTACCCGCTCGGCGGTGTCGTCGACGTTCACCGGCAGCGCCACCAGCACACCGCTGAAGCGGTTGCCCCAGATCCGATCCGGCGAGAAGTCGAAGCTCATCGGGACCGACGCCAGCAGGGGGTGATCGGCGTGGCCGTCGTACCGCAGCAGCAGTGTGCGCAGCGCACCGGAGGACATCGCCAACACCAGGTCGTTGAGTGTGATACCGAGTTTCTTGCTGGTTTCCTTGGCGTCCGCGAGCGCGATGGTGGCGGTCGCGAACAGCCGCTTCGCGGTGATCATGTGGTTCATGAAGCTCGGCGGCGGTGTGAATGGGCGCGTCAGCTCAGGGGAGAGCTTGCGGGTGCTGCGGCGCACGCGCGCCACCCCCTGTGCGGTGTAGCGGATCGTCGCGGGGATCCGCCCGATCTGGCGCATGTGGTCGAAGAACGCCGTGCGCACGAGCTCGCCCTTGGAGGGTTCCGGGTCGGTGGCATAGGAGTCGCGGTCGCGCTGCGGCCCGTCCTGCAGGTCCATGCCGCGGGCCAGCAGGTTGGCCGAAGCGATGCCGTCGGCCAACGCGTGGTGGATCTTGTTGACCACCGCGATGCGTCCGCCGGTGAGCCCCTCCACGAAGTACATCTCCCACAGCGGCCTGCTGCGGTCGAGTGGCGTGCCGGCGATCTCGCCGATGGCCTCGTCGAGTTCGCGGCGTCCGCCCGGCTCGCGCAACCGCCAGGGACGAACGTGGTACTCGAGGTCGACGTCGCAGTTCTCGCGCCACATCGGGTGGTGGAACTTGAACGGAATGTCCACGAGCTGGAACCGGAACGGGTCGAGCTTGTGGAGCCGCCCGTGCAGCACCTTGCGGAAGTCCTCGATGCCGAACGTTCTGTCACCGATGCCGTCGAGATCGATGACCGCGATCTTCAGCGTGTGCATGTGCACGTTGGGGGTCTCGCTGTACAGCAGGAACGCGTCCCACCCGCTCAACCGTTTCATACCGCACCTCCCCCACGGGGGTGTCTATATAACCGCTTTTGCCCTGTCACGCGTTCGATTTCGGTGAATCTGGTTGAGGAACAGCCCAATTGCCGTCGCTGTGGCCCCGGTTCTGGCACCGTCGGTCATGTCGAAACCGTGTCCGGCCCCTGGCAGCTCGAGATAGCCGACGGGCGCGCGTGACACCGCACCGAGCCGGTCGACGAAACCACGCGCTTGCGCGACCGGGATGACGGTGTCCGCGGAGCCGTGCACGACCAGGAATGGCGGCGCGTCGGGGTGGATCTGCGCGATCGGCGAGGCCAGCCGGAAGATCTCGGGGTGGCGTTCGATCGAACGTTTGACGACGACGCGTTCGAGGAAGTCGACGAACCGCTCGCGTTCCACCGTCGAGCGGTCCTCCCAGTCGTAGCGCCCGTAGATCCCCACCACCGCGTCGACCGTCGTATCGGCACTGTCCGGGAGATCACCCTGCAGGTCGGGATGATTCGGGGTGAGACCGGCCAGCGCGGCCAGATGCCCACCCGCCGAACACCCGGCGATGGCGACGAAGTGCCGGTCCCCACCGAACTTGTCGACGTTGGCGCGCGCCCATGCGATCGCGGCCTTGACGTCGTGGATGTGTCGCGGCCAGCGATGGTGCGGGGACACCCGGTAGTCGATCGACAGGCAGACCCACCCCTGCTGGGCGAGGTGCGACATCAACGCATACCCCTGCAGAACCCGGCTGCCGTGCACCCACGCGCCACCCGGAACGTACAGGAGGACCGGAGCGGGCTGGGCAGGCAGTTCCCTGGTGCGCCAGACGTCGAGCAGCTGTGACGGGCTGTCGCCGTAGCGCACCGAGGTGCGGTAGACGCTGCGCCGGTGTCCCATCACGTTCCACAGCGGTGGCAGGCTTTGCGGCGCAGGCCATTCGACGGCAAGGTCAGCGGGTGGGACGACGCCGCGCAGCGCCTCGACGGCGGCTGCGGTGGTGTGCTCGCGCTCGTCCCGTCGGATCGCGGCGGCGCCGGGCGTGAGCCAGTTCTTCGCCGATGCCGCCACGAAGTCGGGCAGATGACGCAGTCCCCACACGCTCATGGCGGTCATGGATCCCAGCGGTTCGAAATGCTTGCCGATGACCGGCAGCGAAGCGACGCATTCGCTGAATGCCAGCATGTGGTCGGCAGGTTTGGCCCTCAGCAACCATTTGGTACGTGCGGCCAAACTGGGACCCGCGGTCGGTCGTGCCGTCATGGCGCGAGCGTACCGCGCGGTCACCACCGCCAGGCGACAACTTCGCCAAAGTGTTCACAAACCGATCAGATCGGCGGTCTGTTCGGCGATGGCGGGCCCCAGCGTCATCCCGCGCCCGCCCGGGCCGGTGATCACCCAGACGTCATCCTCGGGCGTCGTGCGGCATACGAGTTGATTGGGCTCCAGACACTGGCTGTAGACCCCGGCCCAGCGCTGCCGGATCGGCGGGAGCCTGCGGCCGAGGAATTCCTCGACGACGTCGGTCAGGTAGGCGTACGGCGCCTCGTGCACGTCGAAGCCGAACGGTTCGCTGTACTCGTGGGTGTCCCCGATGGTCAGGCCGCCGTGCAGGCGCTGCACACACAGCAGTTGCATGTGCTGCTCCTCGGCCACCGGATGCTGAGGTTCGTTGGCGCGCAGCGTGTTCAGGGCAGGTCCGGCGAAGCCGGGGTAGTACCGGAAGCTGTCGGCATCGGCGATCGCGGTGGTGAGCTTTTCCCCGAGTGGCTCGGTCTGCATCATCTGCAGCCGGACCCGCCGCACGGGCAGTTCACCCGCGAGGTCGCGGACCAGACCGCCATGGGCGGCCCCGGCGCACACGAGGACGACGTCGGATCTGTGACGGTTGCCGCGATCGTCGCGGACCGCACGGTTCTCGACACTGCGTGCCTCGACCCCGGCGACAAACGTGTATCGACCGCTGGCACCGAGATGTTCACGAATCGCGGGTAACGCCTGACGCGATTCCACGGCCGCGTCGAGCGAGCAGTGCAGTCCGCCGAGGAAACGCCCTCGCAGCGCCGGGTTGAGCGCGCGGACCTCGCCGGGTTCCAGCAGCGTGAAACCGCGGTGGCCGGCATCGGATCGGTTCGCGGCTTCCTCCGCGACCGCCAGTTCCGCCGGGGTACGCACCAGCGTGATGGACCCGGCGGGCCGGAACCCGACTCCGGGGACGTCGGCGGCGAGTTTCTCCCACAGTTCCCGCGAGCGCAGCGTCGTCTCGAGTTCGACCGTGGACCGGCCCGAGATCCAGACGAGCCCGAAGTTGCGCACCGTCGCGCCCCGCGCCTCGACTTCACGTTCCAGGTGCACCACGTGATGCCCGCGCCGTATGGCCTCGAGGGCATGTGCGGTACCGAGTATGCCGCCACCGATGATCGTCACCCGCATGACACCAGACCCTGTGGCCCCCCGGCATCGGGATAACCACGCGCCGGTATTGGGACACCGAACAGCAGGTTAAGAATTGGTATAGACCATTCTGGGTTACGCTGTGCGTATGGACGCCCTCAGCGAAGTCGGTCTGATATTGCGGTCACTGCAAGGCATTTGGGACGAGGAAGCCGTCGACGAACTCGATCATGCGTTGCAGGCAGCGGCCCACGCGCAGGAGGACGGCGCCGATGACGAGCTCGTGCTCGCGGCGGCACTGCACGACCTCGGACACAGCCCACTGCTCGGCGGGCCCCACGTCACCGGGCACGAGCGGATCGCCCGGGACTGGCTCACGGAACGCTTCGGCGAACGCGTCGGCTGGCTCGCAGGCGCACACGTCGCAGCCAAGCGGTACCTGGCCGCCACCGACCCCGACTACCGGCTCTCGGACACCTCACTGACGTCACTGCACCACCAGGGCGGACCGGGAGTCGACGCCGACACCGTCAACCATCCGTGGTTCCCCGATGCGCTGCGCTTGCGCCGCTACGACGATGCCGCCAAGGACCCGCAGGGTCGCGGGCTGACGGTCGACGAGGTGCTCGCCATTGCGAAACGTGTTGCCGGAACCGCGAAATGACCCGTGCCTATGCCATCCGCACCGAGCTCGACGCCACACTGGCCGAGCTGCAAGCGGGCGATCCGGTGCCCGCCGAACGTGAACTCGCGGTGCGATTCGGCGTGGCTCGCGAAACCGTACGCCAGGCCTTGCACGAACTGCTGGTCGCAGGCCGCATCGAGCGCCGCGGCCGCGGCACGGTGGTGGCGCGCCCAAAGCTGGTGCAGCCACTGAGCCTGGGGTCCTACACCGAGGGTGCGCAGACTGTCGGGCGCACTCCGGGGCGGCTGCTGGTCACGCGTGAGATCATCGACGCCTCAGCGGAACTCGCCACAGATCTCGGCATCGCGACGGGTGCACCGGTACTGCACCTCGAACGTGTCCTGCTCGCCGACGACCAGCGCATCGGACTGGAGAGCACCTATCTTGCCGCGGCACGCTTCGGACACCTGGAGCACGACTTCGATCCGACGACATCGCTGTACGCGGCGATCCGGGCCTGCGGTGTCGAGTTCGGCTCGGCGACCGAACGGATCGAGACCGCCCTGCCCACCCCGCGCGAAGCCGCGTTGCTCGAGTGCACGACGGCGCTGCCCATGTTCCTGCTCAACCGGCGCTCGATCGACACCGCGGGCACCGCGATCGAGGTGGTCCGGGCCCTGTACCGCGGCGACCGCGTCGCCTTTGAGGCCGTGCTGACGGCTCCTGGCCGGAATTGAGCTACCATCGGTAGCCTACTGGTGGTAACCTACTGACGGTAGGTAACGAGCAGGAGGCCCGGGTGACCACGCAACCGCGTCCCAAACGGCGGATGTCCAAGCAGGAACGCCGAAAACAGCTCCTCGAGATCGCCAGAGAGCTGATCCGAGAGGCGGGCACCGGGGAGTTCACCCTCGGACGGCTCGCCGAACGCGCCGGGGTGACCAAACCCGTCGTGTACGACCACTTCGGCGACAAAGGCGGCGCGCTCGCGGAGCTGTACCGCGAGTTCGAGGTGCGCCAACGTGAAACCCTCGCCGCGGCACTGGAAAACGCCGCGGACGATCTGTCGGCCGTGGCTCACGTGGTCGCGGGCGCCTACATCGACTGTTGTGTTGCCGAAGGCCGTGAACTGGCCGACGTCGTTGCCGCATTGGAGGGGTCACCGACCCTGAGCCGGCTGCGCTGTGAGGCCGAAGACGCCTACCTCGAGGTGTGCCGAACAGCGCTGTCCCAGTTCTGCGGCCCGGTGAACACCGCCGGGTTGCGCGCGATCATCGGTGCCGGTGACGCACTGGTGCGCGATGTGCTCGCCGACCGCATCTCCTCGACCGACGCCCACGAGACGCTCGCCCGCGTGGTCACTGCCGTGGCCACATCCACCACCCCCGGACAGGAGTTCAGATGACCGCCGCCCCGTTGAAGCGCCCCCATCCGCCGCAACCCGGTACCGCCCTGTGGCTCTATGCCCATCCCCTTCGCGGCTCGCTCAACGACCACCTGTTCCGGGCCGGGACGGAGGCCCTGTCCGAGCAGTACACCGTCCTGACCTCCGATCTGCACGCCCAGCGGTTCGACCCGGTTCTCGGCGATCGCGACTTCGCCGGCCGCTCGGGCAACATCGTCGAGATCACCGGCGAGGCGTATCACCGCGGTGAGCTTCCCGACGACGTGCGCGCCGAACAGGACAAGCTCGCCGCCGCCGAACTGCTCGTCGTGCAGTTCCCGTTGTGGTGGTACGGGCCGCCAGCGATCCTCAAAGGATGGTTCGACCGCGTGCTGACGAACGGATTCGCCTATGGCGAAATCGATCCCGAACTCGGTGTGCCCCGACGATACGGTGACGGCCACCTCGTGGGGCGCAGGGCGCTGATCGTCGTGACAGTGGGAGAGGACGCACGTTCGCTCGGCTCGCGCGGCATCAGCGGTGACGTCGACTCACTGCTGTTCCCCCTCACCCACGGCACCCTGTGGTACACGGGCGTCGGCAGTTTCGACCTCCACGTGATCTACGATGCCGACGGCCTGGGACCCGAAGGCGTGCAACGAGAGACCGAGCGACTGTGTGACAGGCTCAAGGCCCTCGACACCGAATCGGCCGGCAGGTTCCGCCGATTGGCCGACGGGGACTACCACGGCACCCGTGCCCTGCGAGAAGACATCCATCCAGGCCGCACCGACCTGGGGATCCACCTGAGCGAAAGGGTCGGATAACGGTTCAGATTGCCGGTACGGTGCCGCCGTCGACCACGATGTCGGCGCCGACCACCGATGCCGCCGCATCGGACACCAGGAATCCCACGACCCCTGCGACCTCATCGGGTGTGGCCGGCCGCCCCAGTGGGATCCCGCCGAGCGCCGCCATCAACGAATCGAGCGCCTCCTGGCGTGTCCCGCCGGTGGATTCGGCGATCCGGGTGACCAGCGCATCGGCTGCGGTGGTCTGGATGAAACCAGGCGAGACGGTGTTGACCCGGATGCCTTTCGGGGCAAGCTCGTTGGCGAGGCCCTTGCTGTACGTGCGCAGCGCGGCCTTCGCGGCGGCATACCCGAGAGTTCCGTCGTACAGCGGCATCCGGCTCTGGATGGACGAGATGTGCACGATCACACCACCTTTGCCCGCGTCGACCATCATCGGCGCCACGGCCCGGTCGATCCGCACCGCCGACAGCAGGTTGAGGTTGAGCTCGTCCATCCAGTCCTGCTCCGAGAGCGCGGCGAATCCCCCTGCCGGCGAGGAGGATCCCCCGGCCACATGCACGAGCACCTGGACTCCGCCGGTGTCACGCAGGTGCGCCGTGATATCGGCGACACCGGCTGCCGACATCACGTCGGCGGCCAGGAATTCGTCGGCGTCACCGCCGGGCCTGCGGGCCACCGCGGTGACGTGCGCACCCGATGCGCGCAATGTCCGGACGATCGCGGCACCGGCGCCCTTGGTGCCGCCGGTGACCAGCGCTCGTTTTCCCTCAAGCGGTCGTTGATTGCTCATGCGCTGAGGATCGGTGTTCCCGCAGGGGGAAGCTCAAGCCCGCACCGCTGATCTCACACCGCGGGCACCTCGACGTCGGACATCAGGACGCGCACCCCTCCGGTCGCCAGGCGGCCCATGGCCTCGAAGAACGTCTGGGCCTCCGAAGTGGTGACCGCGTCACACGCCGTGGCGTAGTCCGGGTAGTAGAGGTCGAGGCAGCGATACGCCGGAGTCGGGCTGCCGTCCTCCTTGGGCCACACCTTCGACGCTTCGAGCCGCAGGTACCCCGGGATGCGCCGGGCCGCCTCGAGTTGTTCGGTCGGGTAGGCGGCCTCGAATTCGGCCGGATCGATGGGATTGTCGTAGATGACGGTGATCTTGGTTTCACTCATGGGATCGACTCCTTTGCGGCGTGGGCATCTCGGATCAGTGCTGCTGCGCGTTCGCCGATGACGACGCAGGGTGCCATCGTATTTCCGGTGGTGATGCGGGGCATGATGGATGCGTCCGCGACGCGCAGACCATCGATTCCGTAGACCCGCAGATTTCCGTCGACCACGGACATCTCGTCGCGCCCCATCTTCGCGGTACCGGTCGGATGCCAGTAGGTGCACGCGGCGTCGCGGATGAACCGCTGTAGATCGCGGCCCTTGAGGTTGCCCGGCATGACCTCGCGCCTGACGTGTTCGGAAAGGGGCGCCGAATTGCCGATCTCGCGAGCCAGTTCGACGCCCGCGACTGCCGCCGCCATATCGGCAGGCTCGGACAGCATGTTCGCGTCGATGCGAACCGCGTCGTCGATTCCGTCCCCGGTCAGCCGGACGCTGCCGCGGCTGGCGGGCCGCACGACCCCCGCGAACAGCGTCCATCCGGCCTCCGGCAGACCGAACCGCTCGGCGGCCTCGATGCTGGCGAACGGCGCCTCGATCTGACACGTCTGCAGGTCCGGGGTGTCCAGGTGCGATCGACTCTTCGCGAAGTACGTCGCCTCCGATGCGGTGTTCCGCGGCGCCAGCGGCACCTCGTACTCCCACACGCACCCGAAGCCGGGATGGTCTTGAAGGTTCTGCCCGACCCCCGGCATGTGCACCACGGTCCGAATGCCGTGTCGGGTCAGTTCGTCGGTGTCACCGATCCCGGACAGCATCAACACCTTTGGCGTATTGATCGCGCCGAGGCTCAGGATGACCTCGGATCCGGCCGTGACCCGGAAGGTGACGCCGTCACGGACGAATTCGACCCCGGTGGCCCTGCTCCCGTCCAGCGTCACCCGGGTCACCATCGCCCCACACCGCACCGTGAGGTTGGGCCGATCCAGATACGGGACGACGTAGGAACGGAAGACGGACTGCCGGATCCCGTCGCGCACGCAGATGTCGCTGAGCGCCGCACCGCCCGCGCCTTCCATCATGGCGCCATTGGGATGGTCGAACGTGGGGATGCCCACCGATGCCGCGGCGGCGACGGTCGCCGGTGCGAGGGGGTTGGGGTCCGGTGACGGTTGCACATACACCTCACCTCCGGTCCCGCGGTATGCGGGATCGGGTGCACCCTGCCAGTCCTCGATACGCCGGTAGATGTCGAGTACGGCCTCGTGGCCCCAGCCCGGGTCGCCGGCCTGGTCGGCGAAGAAGTCCCAGTCGTTCTGGTGCCCGCACGACCACATCATCACGTTGATGCTCGACCCACCGCCGAGCACCTTGCCCATGTTCATGGGGATCGCGCGGCCGTTGAGGTGCGGGCTGGGCTGCGCCGCGAACTGCCAGTCCCGCGCACTACCCAGGTTCTCGGGCCATCGTCCGGCGTGCCGCACCGCGGGCACGTCGTCACTGCCGCCCGCTTCCAGAAGCAAGACACTGAGGTCCGGGTTCTCCGCGAGACGTCGGGCCACCACCGATCCCGACGATCCCGAGCCACACACGATGAAGTCGTACCGCTGTTTTATCTCCACGTTCATGGGCATCCGGAAAGCCGGCGGTCTTACCTGCGGCGGCGACGTTTCCTGTACAACTACTCCTGTGACGGCAGCCACCCCGATCCGGTTTCATCCCGATCTCGAACGCATCGCCCGCTACGTCCCTCGCCACATGGTCAATCGCGCGACGTTGCCGGTTTTCCAACGTCTGACGAGGTTGATGGCCCGCCGGGTGCCCGCGGGCGGTGAGATTCTGACGCTGCCGTCAGGTGTCGGCATCCGGTTGTTCCGGCCGCCCGCGTCGACGTCGCTTCCCGGTCCGGCGCTGGTGTGGATCCACGGTGGCGGTTATGTGCTGGGCAGTGCGGCCCAGGACGATGTGCAGTGCCTGCAGTTCGCCAGGCAGGTGGGGGCCACGGTGGCGTCGGTGGAGTACCGACTGGCCCCGCAGAACCCGTATCCGGCCGCGCTCGACGACTGTTTTGCCGCGCTGCAGTGGCTGTCCGCCCTGCCGTCGGTCGATCCGGCCCGGGTGGCGATCGGCGGCGCGAGCGCCGGTGGCGGTCTTGCCGCCTCGCTTGCACTGCTGGCGCGCGATCGCGGGATCGACGTCGCCGCGCAACTGTTGGTGTATCCGATGCTCGACGACCGCAGCAGCTTCGTGCCCAGCCTCGACCATCCCGGGCACCGGCTGTGGAACCAGGGCAGCAACCGGTTCGGGTGGAAGGCGTACCTGGGTGACGCGGATCCCGACGTCGCGGTACCTGCCCGCCGGGACGATCTCGCAGGGCTTCCTCCTGCGTGGATCGGGGTGGGGACGCTGGATCTGTTCCACGACGAGGACCTGGCCTATGCCGGGCGGTTGCATGCCGCGGGCGTGCCGTGCGAGATCGACGTGGTGCACGGTGCGTTCCACGGATTCGACGGCGTCGCTCCGAAAGCTCCGGTGTCACGCGCCTTTCGGAGCGCGCAGTGCGCGTTCCTGCGGCGCGCGCTCGCCTGATCCACCTGCCGTTCGCATCCGATGCAGGTGCGCCCACGCGCGGGCGAGCAAGTTCCGGTCCGAATCCGGCAGCGCCGCGGCGCGCAGACGGCAGCGGGTCACCGCATCGGCAAAACGGTCACCCAGTTGCTCGACCGAGACACCGAACGAGACCCAGACGTCGTCCTCGCGTGGACCCCCGTAGGGAGCCCACGCGAGGACGAACCGCATGACGTCACGGTCGTAGGAATCCACCGGCCGTCACACCCGTCTAGTCGCGGACCGCGGTGTCGTCGTACACGATCCGGCCGATCATCTCGTAGCGGCGGGGGTCGCGCAGCTTGAAATAGGTGGCCAGTGCCGCACCGAGTACGAACAGACCGACGACGATCCAGGGCGTGAGCTTGAACAGCAGTGTGCCAGAGGCAGTTCCGGCGGCGGCGTCCTTGTGCTCCCACAGCAGGTACACCACGTACAGCATGCCCACGCCGCCAAGGCCCGGCGCGACCAGGGTCTTGAACCAGTGCTTGGACTGCGGGTGGTTTCTGCGGATGTGGAAGTAGCTGATCACCGAGAACGCGCACAGGGACTGCACGATCAGGATCGCCATCGTCCCGAGGATCGCCAGCAGCGTGTACATGTGCACGTACGGATCCATGCCGGCGAACAGGAAGGACAGCACGAGCACCAGCGCGATGGCGGACTGGACGAACGACGCGATGTACGGCGATCCGTGGGTGGGATGCGTGGCACCGAGGGTCTTCTGCAGACCGCGCGACAACCCTTCACGTCCCAGCGCGTACAGGTAGCGCGACGCGCAGTTGTGGAAGGCCATACCGCACGCGAAGGATCCGGTGACCAGCAGGATGTTGAACACCGTGATGGCCCATTCGCCGTAGGTGTCCCGCACCGGAGCGAAGAAGATCTCCGAAGCGGTGTTGGCGTCCTGGGCGAGCGCGATCGCCTGCTGCGGGCCGGTGCCGGCAATGGCCATCCACGAGACGAACACGTAGAACACACCGACGCCGAGAACCGCGATCATCGTCGCCCGCGGGATGATGCGCTTGGGGTTGCGCGACTCCTCGCCGTACATCGCGGTGGACTCGAAGCCGACCCACGACCAGAAGGCGAAGAACAGGCCCAGCCCGGCGCTGGCGCCGGCGATCCCGGCTGCTGGGCTGAAAGCGCCTGCGGGATTGATGATCTCGTTGACCGCGAAGCCGTCGGGGCCACCGCCTTTGAACAGCACCGCCACCGCGCCCAGTGCCAGCATGACGATCTCGGTCACCAGGAACACGCCGAGCACCTTCGCGGTCAGGTTGACGTCGAAGTACGTCAGGATCGCGTTGGTGACCAGCATCAGCAGGGCCGGGATGATCCAGTGGATGTGGATGCCGAGTTGTGAGTCCAGGAAATTCTGGAAGAAGAACGAGAAGATCCCGATCAGCGAGGCCTCGAACACCACATATGCCATGGTGATGAGAAGGCCGGCCGCCATGCCGACGATGCGCCCCAGCCCGTGCGAGATGTACCCGTAGAACGCACCCGTCGCGGTGATGTGCTTGGCCATCGTGGCGTAGCCGATGGCGAACAGGCCGAGTACGACGGTGGCCACGAAGTAGCCGGCCGGAGCGTGTGAACCATTTCCAAATCCCACGGCGATGGGAACGTTGCCGACCATTGCGGTGATGGGGGCGGCGGTCGCGACCGCCATAAAGATCACCCCGACCGTGCCGACGGCGTTCCGTTTGAGCCGTTGTATGTCTTGAGCTGCGTTTTCGCTACCAGCGACTGTCTGATCGGTCATCTAGCGGCTTACCTTCCAGGTTACAGTGGAGGCTCGCTGTGGCCTGCGCCACATCACGAACCTTACGTATATTGGCACTACCAAAACCAATGCGCAAGGTCCATTCGTGACCATTGACACAAATGGTTGCGACCGTTTACGGTGAGGGCCATCACAGCTACCAGGTAGCTCAAGAGGGAGCCGCATGTACGACTACGGCACGTTCGCGTTCGCGTCCAAAGCCGATGTGCTGGACCAGGCCAAGAGGTTCTGGAATCCGGACAAGACCCAGTTCTGGACCGACTCCGGTGTCGATCTGGTGATCGACCGCCGCGAGGGGTACTTCCTGTGGGACATGAGCGGCCGCCGCCTGATCGACTTGCATCTCAACGGCGGGACCTACAACATCGGTCACCGCAATCCCGAAGTGATGCAGGCCATTTCGGACGGCATGGCGCACTTCGACGTTGGCAATCACCACTTCCCCTCGGTCGCGAGGACGGCGCTCGCCAAGCGGCTCGTCGAGACCGCGCCTGCGTCGATCACCAAGGTGGCGTACGGCTCCGGCGGCGGCGAGGCGATCGACATCGCGCTCAAGAGCGCCCGCCACGCCACCAAGCGCCGCAAGATCGTCTCGATCGTCAAGGCCTACCACGGCCACACCGGCCTGGCGGTGGCCACCGGCGACGACCGATTCGCCAAGTTCTTCCTGGCCGATCAGCCCGACGAGTTCCTGCAGGTGCCGTTCAACGACCTCGACGCGATGGAACGCGTCCTGGCCCCCGGCGATGTCGCCGCGGTGATCATGGAGACCATTCCGGCCACCTACGGATTCCCGCTTCCCGCACCGGGTTACCTCGAGGCCGTCAAGGCCCTCACCGAAAAGCACGGGACCCTCTACATCGCCGACGAGGTGCAGACCGGGCTGATGCGCACCGGCGAGCTGTGGGGTATCACCAAGCACGGCATCGAACCCGACATCCTCGTGACCGGCAAGGGCTTGTCCGGCGGCATGTACCCGATCACCGCGGCCCTCCTCGGCGAGCGGGCCGCGCAGTGGCTCGATCAGGACGGCTTCGGACACATCTCGACCTTCGGCGGCGCGGAACTGGGATGTGTCGCGGCGATCAAGACCCTGGAGATCTGCACCAGGCCCGAGGTGCGCTCGATGGTGCACTACATCGCCGACATCTTCGATGTCGGATTGCGGCGCATCCAGGCCGACCACCCCGACTGGTTCGTCGGCATCAGACAGAACGGTGTGGTCATCGGGCTCGAGTTCGACCACCCCGAAGGCGCCAAGTACGTGATGCGCGAACTCTACGAGAACGGGGTGTGGGCGATCTTCTCGACGCTCGATCCCCGTGTGCTGCAGTTCAAACCGGGCCTGTTGCTGTCCCGCGAGCTGTGCGAGGACGTTCTGGACCGCCTCGAGGTTGCGGTGGGCCGGGCGAGGGCGACTGTCACCGGACGGAGGAACGGGTGAGCGAAGCGATGGAAGACCGCCACATCACTGCCGGCATCTCGAGCGCCGGTCACATGCTCGAACGCGCGCGCTGGGCCGCGGCCGCCTACGCCGATTACGACGCGGTGACGGTGGACGGCATCGTCACCGCCGTGGCCGAGGCTGCCTACGCGCAGGCGGAACGGTTCGCCGCCGACGCGGTGGCCGAAACCGGCATGGGCGTGGTCGCCGACAAGATCCGCAAGAACCAGGCCTGCTCGCGGGGCATCGTCGAGTACTACAAAGCGGGCATCGACGGCGGAGATTACGTCTCGCCCCGAATCGATCCCGATCGCAAGATCGTCGAACTACCCCGCCCGGCCGGCGTGGTGCTGGCACTGACACCCACCACGAATCCCGTTGCCACGGTGTACTTCAAGACCATCCTCGCGCTCATGACCCGCAACGCCGTGGTGATCGCCCCACACCCGCGCGCGGCGCGATGCTCGGCCGACGCCGCACGGGTGCTGGCCGAGGCCGCCGTGGCGGCAGGCGCACCCGACGGCGTGGTCCAGGTGATCGATCAGCCCTCCATCCCATTGGTGCAGGCACTCATGGCCGACGAACGCACCGACGTCATCGTCGCCACCGGCGGCACGGCCGTGGTGCGCGCTGCGTACTCGTCGGGTAACCCCGCGCTGGGCGTGGGACCGGGGAACGTCCCGGTGCTCGTCGATGCGAGTGCCGACGTCGCCGCCGCGGCGCAGCGGATCGTCGACAGCAAGGCGTTCGACAACTCGGTGCTGTGCACCAACGAATCGGTGCTGATCGCCGAGGACGCGATCGCCGACAAACTCCGTGGCGCCCTCACCCGTGCGGGTGCGCACATCCTCGACGAGGACGGGGCCAGGCGGTTGCGCGCGTACATGTTCGCCGACGGCCACCTCAACACCGACGTGGTCGGTCGCGATGCCGCATGGATCGCAGGTCAGGCCGGATTGCGGGTCACCCCCAAGACCCGGGTGCTCGTCGCACCGTTCGGCGAGGTGATCGCCGAAGAGATGCTGGCCCACGAGAAGCTGTCCCCGGTGCTCGGCATGACCACCGTGGCCGACGCCGCGCGCGGCATCCGCGCGGCCCGTGCGGTGGTACGCATCGGCGGAGCCGGTCATTCGGCCGCGATTCACAGCGAAAACCCCTTGGTGATCACCGATTTCGCGGCCCAGGTCCCGGTGTTGCGGGTCGCGGTCAACGTCGGCAACAGCACCGGCAGCGCGGGGCTGGACACCAACCTCGCGCCGTCGATGACGATCGGCACCGGTTTCGTCGGCCGCAGCTCGATCGGTGAGAATCTGCAGCCGCACAATCTCGTGAACTGGACCCGCATCGCCTACAACAGCGATCCGGGTGTCGTGATGGGCAATTTCGCGGGCATCGATCCGTGGCGCGCGCCCACCGCGGCGGTGCCGGCGTATCCGCGCGCCTCCAACGACCGTGACGGCGCACCGGTGCAGCCGGCCAGATCAGGCGCCGGCCACCGGAATCACTCACGCACAACGGATCTCAACCTGGACGCACTGCGGGCCGAACTGCGCGCACTGGTCGTCGAAGAACTCGCCCAACTGATCAAGAGGTGACCCCCAAAGTGGCAGAACTACGTTCCTTCATCTTCATCGACCGGCTGCAGCCACAGACGATGTCGTATCTGGGCACCTGGATCAAAGGCGCCCTGCCCCGGGCCGACATGGCCGCACAGATCATCGAGGTGGCACCGGGACTCGACATCGAGGGCGTCACCGACGTCGCCCTCAAACACGCCGAGGTGAAGGCGGGCATCCTCGTGGTCGAGCGCCAGTTCGGCTACCTCGAGTTCCACGGTGAGACCGGCGCGGTGAAGGCCGCCGCCGACGCCGCGCTGGACTATCTGGGCGGCGATCCCGACGCCGCCGTGCGGCCCGAGATCCTGGCGTCGCGCATCATCTCCAGCATCGACCACCAGCACGCATTCCTGATCAACCGCAACAAGATCGGGTCGATGGTGTTGCCCGGCGAATCGTTGTTCGTCCTGGAGGTCGCACCCGCGTCATATGCGATCCTCGCGACCAACGAGGCCGAGAAGGCGGCCGACATCAAGGTGGTGGACTTCCGCATGATCGGTGCCACGGGACGCGTGTACCTCTCCGGCACCGAGGCCGATGTCCGCCAGGCCGCCGACGCCGCCCGCGATGCCCTCGCCGTGCTGCAGGGTGCATGAGCATGGCCATCACACGTGACGAACTGCGCGCCCTGGTGCGCGAAGTGGTGCGCGACGCGGTGAGCAGCCTTGGCGGCCCGCACGCCGTCGGCACCCCTTCGGCACCGCAGGCGCCGAAGCCCGCGCCGCCACCTGCCCCACCACGGCCTGGGACCGTCGCCGATCAGATGGGACTGCAACCGACGGGTCCACGGGCCACCGAAGGCCGCAATCGCACCGAGACCGTCCGTCTGAACACCGACAAGGACCTCGATAACTTCGTGCGGAAGTTGTTGCGGCTCTTCGAGAGCCCGAAGACCCGCGCCGACCTCAGAACCGGCCGCCTGAGCTTCCGGCTGGCACCGGGTTCGGGCGCGGGCACCACACAGGGGAACGGCGCCGTCACGCACCGGATCGACAGCGGCGCCGTCACCGAACGCCACATCGCCGACATGGCCGGCGGCACCCTGGTGCTCGGGCCGCGCGCGGTGCTCACGCCGCTGGCCCGCGAGAAGGCCCGGACGCTGGGCATCGTCATCCGAAAGGAACGTAAGTGACCGCGACAAAGGAGCGAACGTGTTGAGAGCGACCGTCACCGGCAATGTGTGGTCGACGCGCCGGATCGAGGGCATCCCGGCCGGTGCGTTCCTGGAGGTCGAGGTCGACGGCAGCGGAAGCCGGCTGATCGCCTTCGACGTCCTCGGTAGCGGTGTGGGCGAACACGTCCTCATCGCCCAGGGCTCGGTGGCGTCGAGCTGGTTCACCGGCACGCCACCACCGATCGACGCCCTCGTCATCGGCTCCATCGACACCAAATCAGATAGCAAACCCGCCGAGTAAGGAGATAAACCAATGTCCAGCAACGCAATCGGATTGATCGAAACCAAGGGCTACGTGGCCGCACTGGCCGCTGCCGACGCGATGGTCAAGGCCGCCAACGTCACCATCACCGATCGCCAGCAGGTCGGCGACGGGCTCGTCGCGGTGATCGTCACCGGCGAGGTCGGAGCGGTAAAGGCCGCGACCGAGGCGGGCGCCGAAACCGCATCGCAGGTAGGCGAACTCGTGAGCGTCCACGTCATCCCGCGTCCGCACGGCGAACTCGGCGCACACTTCTCGGTCTCCAGCAAGTAGCCATGGCCGCACCGGAAACCCAGACGGCCGCTGCCGACGCCGCGGGGGGCACCGGGATCCGTACCCAGATACGCGTCTACCTGCTGGTCGAAGACCTGCAGCGGCAGTTCGCGGCCTATCTCGGTACCCCGACCAGGGCCCGCGGTTACCCGCCGTACGAAGGTGAGCACGCGCTGATAGTCGAGGTGTCCCCCGCACTGGCGATCGAGCGTGTGATCGACCTGGCACTACGCGCGGTGCCCGGCGTGCAACCCGGGATCCTCTACGTCGAACGGCAGTTCGGCGTTCTGGAGATCCACTCGGCGAACCTCGACGACGTACGGCGCGCCGGCGAGGCCATTCTGGCGGGCACGGGCAACAAGGCCGAGGACCAACTTCGCCCCCGTGTGCTCTTCCACGACATCATCACCGACATCACCGATCAGCACGCGGTGATCCTCAACCGCAACCGGCAGGCCTCGATGATCCTGCCGGGGCAGTCGCTGCTGGTGTACGAGATGACCCCAGCGCTGTTCGCGGCGGTGGCGGCCAATGAGGCCGAGCGCGCCGCCCCCGGGCTCACCGTGGTCGACGTGCAGATGATCGGTGCGGCCGGACGCCTCTACATCGGTGGCAGCACCGACGAGGTCACGGTGGCGCGCGATCGCATCACCACCGTGCTGGGCGCGATCGAAGGGCAGGAACACTGATGGGCGTGATCACCGACGATGTCACCATCGCACAGCGGGCACTGGCCGATTACGACGTCTCCGCCGATGCGACGCTGCGGCTGCTCAACCTTTCGGAGAACGCGACGTATCTGGTGACCGACGGCGCCAGCCAGTCGATCCTGCGGGTTCACCGGCAGGACTACCACCAGCCGCACGAGATCGAATCCGAGCTCGACTGGCTGGCGGCCCTGCGCACCGACAGCGATGTCACGGTGCCCACGGTGGTGCCCGCGCGCGACGGTCGCCGAGTGGTCACGGTGGACCCCGACGGAACACCGCGTCACGTGGTGCACTTCGAGATGGTCGGCGGTGCCGAGCCCGACGAGGAATCGTTGACCCTCGACGATTTCCACACGCTCGGCCGCATCACCGCGGCCCTGCACGAACATTCGCGGCGGTGGACCAGGCCCGCCCGCTTCGGGCGGTTCTCGTGGGACTGGGAACACTGCCTCGGCGACGCACCGCGCTGGGGGCGGTGGCAGGACGCCGAAGGGGTCGGCGCGTCGGAAACCGCACTGCTGGGACGCGCGCAGGATCTGCTCCGGCACAAGCTGCAGGAGTACGGCACCGGAGCCGACCGCTACGGGCTCATCCACGCCGACCTGCGGCTGGCCAACCTGCTCGTCGACTCGTCGACACCCGAGCGGAAGATCACCGTCATCGACTTCGATGACTGTGGGTTCGGTTGGTATTTCTACGATTTCGGCACCGCAGTGTCGTTCATCGAAGACGATCCGAGATTGCCGGAGTGGCAGGAGTCCTGGGTGCGGGGATACCGCTCCCGCCGCGAGCTCCCCGCAGCCGACGAGGAGATGCTGCCGTCGTTCGTGTTCCTGCGCCGGCTGTTGCTGCTGGCCTGGATGGGCAGCCACACCCACTCCCGAGAATCCGCCACCAAGGCGATCAGCTACGCCGCGGGCAGCTGCGAACTCGCCGAGCGCTATCTGTCCTCCGACGGACTACGACTGACCTGATCGCCGCAAACCTCAAAGGACGCAACATGTTCACCTCTCTTCAGGGCCGATCGGCCATCGTCACCGGCGGCAGCAAGGGTATCGGCCGCGGTATCGCCGAGACCTTCGCCAACGCCGGCGTCGATGTCGTGATCACCGGCCGCAACCAGGCCGACCTGGACCGCGCGGTCGCCGAGCTGTCCGGTGCGCCGGGCAAGGTCAGCGCGGTGAGCGCCGACGTCGCCAGCCCCGAGGACGCCCGACGCGCGGTTGCCGAGGCCGTCGTCCGTCACGGCGGACTCGACATCGTGTGCGCCAACGCCGGGATCTTCCCGTCCGGCCGGCTCGAAGAGCTCACCCCGGAGGACATCGAGCAGGTCCTCGGCGTCAACTTCAAGGGCACCGTGTACATCGTGCAGGCCGCGCTCGAAGCGTTGACCACCAGCGGCCACGGGCGCGTCGTCATCACATCGTCGATCACCGGGCCCATCACCGGATACCCCGGCTGGTCACACTACGGCGCCAGCAAGGCCGCCCAACTGGGCTTCCTACGCACCGCGGCGATGGAGCTCGCACCCAAGAAGATCACGATCAACGCGGTTCTGCCCGGCAACATCTTCACCGAAGGCCTCGACGAAATGGGCCAGGACTACCTCGACCAAATGGCGTCCGCCATACCGGCGGGAAGGCTCGGATCCGTCGCCGACATCGGTAACGCCGCGTTGTTCTTCGCGACCGACGAGGCCGCGTACATCACCGGACAGACGCTGGTCGTGGACGGTGGGCAGGTCCTGCCGGAATCGCACCTCGCGATCGCCGAGCTGTAGCCGACGCCCCGCTAGAATTGGCTGTACCAATGCGCGGGCGAGGGGGTCTGGTGCCAGTACAGAGCGAGGAGCTGCGACGCCGTCTGGTCGCCGACATCAACGCGGGCACCCCGGGCGCCAAGCTCGGCAGTGAACGCGACCTCGCCGACAAGTACGGGACCAGCCGCTCAAGCCTGCGCCAGGTACTCGCCGCCTTGGAAGAGGCAGGGCTGGTCCACCGCGTGATCGGCCGGGCCGGCGGCATCTTCATCAGCCACGGACAGGTCGAACGGAACCTGTCCGATGTCGTCGGCGTGCCCGCATTCCTGGCCAATCAAGGCTACGTGGCGGGCACCCGCATCTTGTCGACCCGCATCACGACCCCGGACCAGACCACCCGCACCGCACTGCGCCTCGCGCCAAACGACTACGTCGTCGAGATCCAGCGCGTACGGTTGGCCGACGGATCCCCGATCTCCCTTGAGCAGGCGCAGTTTCCGGCCGACAAGTTCCCGGGGCTGCTCGAACAGCAGCTCGGCGGATCGCTCTACGAGATCCTCGAATCGCAGTACGGCCTGGTTCCCGGGCGGGCCGACGAACGCATCGAAGCCGTCAACGCCACGAGCAACGAGGCCACCCTGCTCGGCATCAAATCCAAGGCGGCGCTGCTGCTGATCACCCGCGTCACCTACGACCAGACCGGCACGCCGTACGAGTTCTCGCGCGATCTGTTCCGGGGCGACCGCACCGCTCTCGCGGTGACCGCGAAGGGCCGCGGTATCGCCGCGGCCTCCAACAACGGCGCCGACAACCGCACGGCATCGGTGACCCTGCACCGTCAGGTCGGGTGAGTCAGGACACCTTGGCCGCGGGCATCGGGCTGTCGGTCACCTGCTTCACGAAGTCACCGACGTAACGCAAGGCGCGGCGGCCCTCGGGCAACACGTCGGCCGCCAGCGGGAAGTCGTGCACCTGCCCGTGCCACACATGCAGTTCGCACGGCACCCTTGCCTCGGCGAGCCGATCTGCCAGCAGTTCGGAATCGGAGAACAGCGACTCGTCGGCGCTGACGTGCACCGTCACCGGCGGTAACTGCGAAAGATCGGCCGTCGCGGGGTTCACCAGCGCCGCCGCCTCCCGAGCGCTGGCGGGGCGCCGCTCGCAGCGCTGCAGGTACTTCGCGAACGCCGTCAGCGCCGCGCCCGTGAACATGGCACACCGGCCCGCGTTGCGGTGCGCGAGCTTGCTGTCCGGATCGAGATCGGTCAGCGGGGAGATGGCCGCGATCCCCGCACAGGGGGTCTCGCCGCGTGACGACAGCTGCAACGCGGTCGCCAGCGCGAGGTATCCACCAGCGGAGTCGCCGGCGATCACGATCTGATCAGACGCGTAACCCTGCGACTGCAACCAGCGCAGCCCTGCCACCGCATCGTCGATCGCCTCGGCCAAACCGTATTTCGGCAGCATGCGGTATCCCACGTTGAGCACCGCGGCGTCGGCCTCCTTCGACAGCCGCGCCACGAGTGCTCGGTGCGTGTTGATCCCGCACGTCATGAAGGCGCCACCGTGCAGATACAGAATCGCGCGGTCCGCGCTCACCCCGTTGGCGCACACCAATTCCGCTGCGCAGTTGCGTAGTTGAACGGATCGGGTCTTCGCGTGCACCCGCCGCGGCAGCAGCCCCACGATGCGGTCGATGGAGGCCAGTGGCCAGGCCAGCTGCGGTTGTATTGCCCGCACGCGAACGGCGTTGCGTACAAACGCGCGGCAGGCGGCCGCGAGAGCTAACGACTCGGCACTGCGGCGGCGATGCAGAATCTGCTTGCCGGCCGGTGGATCCGGTCTGGCATCGATGGTGCTGACAACGGCAGTCATGGCGTCCTCTCGCGGTTGCTGCATCTGACTACCCGAATCGCGGGTTTCGAAACGGCAATCGACACAAAAGTGGGTACTCCAGTAGCCATGGCGGGTGCTCAAGATTTCGTCCCAGACACGACGGACCTGTCCGAACTGGCGACCGCGGCCGATCGATGCCGAGGTTGCGGGCTGTATCGCGATGCCACGCAGGCGGTGTTCGGCGCCGGCGGCAGATCGGCGCGCATGATGATGATCGGCGAACAACCCGGTGACAAAGAGGACCTCGCGGGACTGCCGTTCGTGGGCCCCGCGGGACGGCTCCTGGACCGCGCGCTGGAGGCCGCAGACATCGACCGTGAACAGCTCTATGTGACCAACGCCGTCAAGCATTTCAAGTTCACGCGGGCCGCAGGCGGCAAACGCCGGATCCACAAGACCCCGAGCCGCACCGAGGTGGTCGCGTGCAGGCCCTGGCTGATCGCCGAAATGACCTCGGTGGAGCCAGATGTCGTCGTGTTGCTCGGGGCGACGGCGGCGAAGGCTCTACTGGGTAACGACTTTCGGGTCACGCAGCATCGCGGCGAGGTTCTGCACAGTGCCGACACCCCGGGCGATCCGGCCCTGGTGGCCACCGTTCACCCGTCCTCCCTGCTTCGCGGCCCGAAACAAGAGCGCGAATCGGCGTTCGCCGGCCTGGTCGACGATCTGCGCGTCGCCGGTTCGGTGTGCTCCGGCATCAGGCCATGACCCGGATGGTGCGCATCTGCGGATCCGCCGGATCCGGCAGGTTCATACCCGCCTGCACGCCGGTCACGAGATAGTCCAGCACCGCCTCGTTGAGGCGCTCCCCCGGCACCACCGCGGGTATCCCGGGCGGATACGGGGTGATCTGTTCCGCGGCGATACGACCGACCGCCTGCTCGACCGGGATCTGTTCGACCTTGGCGAAGAACGCATCCCGCGGCGAGACCTCCGTCGACAACTGAAGATCGGCCGGGGTCGGAAGGGCGATCGGGGGCGGCGGCGCGAAATCCGATGCGGCCTTGCGCCACAACGACAACGCGTGCACCAGGCGACCGGCCGTATCGGAGCCGTCGGCGACCGACATCGTCGCCAGAATACGGCGATGATCGGACATGCCGACGTCGACCTGGCAGTGCTCGCGCAGCCAGTCAGCAGCCTGGTAACCGGAGGTCCCGGTGCCCGACACGTCGATCAGGATCTGCAGGCGGTCCAGATCGTGCGAAGCCTGCGCGCCGAGCAGTTCGGAGTCGAGCACCTCCACATCCTCGATCTCTTCGATCCCGCGACGCGTATGGTCGGCCAGATCGAGTGCGGCGCCGAACAGTTCGTGCCCGTGCTCGACCATCTGCCGCCGCCAGCCGTCGATTGCGGTGTACACCAGGACATTAGGGCTCGTGGTCATCAACAGGTCGGCGCACGCCGACAACCGGTCCTGGTCGATGAGATCGCCCTGGAGATGGAACACCGACCCCTGTTCGAATCCGGCCCCCATCTTGTGCACGCTGACGACACACACGTCGGCACCGGCGTTCATGGCCCAGGTCGGCAGATTCTCGTGGAAGGGCAGGTGGGCGCCCCACGCTTCGTCGACGATCAACGGTTTGCCCCTGGCGTGGCACACGTCGGCGATGCCGGCGAGATCGGCACACGTGCCGTAGGGGCTCGGGCTCACGATCAGTGCGCCCGCGGCGTGGGGATGGCGCTGCCAGGTCTGTTCGACCTCCTCCGGAGACGGCGGGTGCGACAGGTGGTGCTCGGCGTCCCAGCGCGGCGTGATCCAGCGTGGCATCACCCCAGAGAAGATCAGGCCTGCGACCACGGACTTGTGGCTGTCGCGGCTGAGCAGCAGGCTGCCGTCGCCGCCGGCGACGGCCATCATCGCGGCCTTCACCGACAACGAGCTTCCACACGTGGAGAACCAGGCGGTGTCGGCGCCAACCGCCTCGGCCATGAGGTCTTCGGCTTTCTGCAGGTAGCCGTTGCTGCTGCGACGGTCGTCGAGGCCGCCGTTGGCCAGTACATCGCTGAGGAACGGCTCGCGCCCCAGCACGCGCAGCACGCGGTCGTCGACGCCACGGCCCTGGCGGTGACCGGGTGGGGTGTATCCGTACCGGTTGGACGCGTGGTATTCGTTCAACGCGTCGAGCAGTGGCGCCTCGGACTGATCCATCCGAGCGGAGTACCCACCCGCACCGCGCGGTATGCCCGCCTACACCGATCGCCGGTGTGTGAAATACCACGTGAGACCCATTGCCGTGCACGCGACGGCCAGCACCGTGAACGCCATCGGGAACGAGCCCGCGGTGGCCAGCCCTCCGACTGCCAGCGCGCCGATCCCCGTCCCGCCGTCGAATCCCACATTCCACGCGACGCTCACCTTGCTGCGCGCGTGCTCACCGGTCGCGGCGAATCCCTGCACCAGGGTCACGCTCTGCAGCGCACCGTAGGCGACGCCGACCAGGGACGCACCCGCGACGATCAGGGTGTCGCCCACCAAGGCCCCGCGCGCGATGCCCGCGGCGATGATCAGGAGTCCGACCGCCCCGAGATACAGCAAAGGCTGGATGAACCGGCCCGGGCCGAATCGGTCGGCCAGGCCGCCGACGAGCCAACGCGCCAGCGCGGTCACGCCGGTCAGCGCGAGCAGTGCGGCGAACGCAACCTCGGCGCTGCCGAACTGCGGCGCGAAGGTCAGGATCGCACCACCCGACGCCGTGATCACCACGAGCGCGATGATTGGGCTCACCACGCCCGCGGTGAGTGCGAACCGCTCACCGTCGGCGCTGCGCGGCGGTGTCGGCACCGGGCGCGTGAACGCGAGCGCGAACGGGATCGCCAGCACGGGCGCGGTCGCGAGCGCGAACACCAAACCGAAGCTCACCTCCTCCGCCAACCACGGCGCGAGCGGGGAGAGGATGAATTGCGGTGCGGCGATGGCCAAGCCGTACGCGCCCACGGCGCGGCCCCGGTGCTCCTGCGCGAACAGGCCCGCGACACCGTCGACTCCGGTCACGGTGACGATCCCGAACCCGAGCCCGCGCAACGCCGCCAGAACCAGCACGGCCCACTGGGTCTCGGCGAACACATGCAGCAGTGCGGGCCCACCCAGCAGTAGCAGGCCGATCGCGAGCGTGGCACGCGCGCCCGCCCTTTCGATGAGCCGGCCCGTCACCAGTTGTGCGATCACGGTGCACGCCATCAGAACGGTGTTGACCAGACCGGCACCCAGATTGTCGGCGCCGATGCGCACCGCCCACATCGGCGCCACGGGCAACAGGAGTGCGAAACCGGTGAACCCCAGCGCCGCAGAGGCGAGCAGCGCGGGCATGCCGCGCCTGCGCCAGATGTTCACCGGCCGAACACCACCGCACCGCCGACGATCGTGGCCGCGACCAGATCGGCGTCGAGCGCCTCCACCACCTGCCGCGGTGGCGCCGCCAGCACACACAGATCACCCGGCTGTCCCACTTGCACCCGGCGCGGCCGCGACGGGTCACGTGCCGTACCGGTGAAGAGCTCGAGTGCCGTGCGGGCGGTGATGCGTTCGGCCGGGTTCAGAACGAAACCGCGCGGGGTGCGGCGGTACACCGCCGCCCGCATCGCCGCCCACGGATCCGCATCACCGAACGGCGCGTCGGTGGACAGCGCGACGCGTACGCCTGCAGCCAGAAGCGTTGCGACGCGCCAGAGTTCGTGGTGCCGGGAGTCCTCGACGTCGACGCGATAGGCGTCGCCACGCTCGGCGACGAAGTTCGGCTGGGTCACGACGGTCACACCTAGTTCGGCCAGATCAGCGACGCAGTCGTCGGGAACCACTGCCGCGTGCTCGATGCGGTCACCGGGCAAGGTGCCGGTGATGCGCAGAGCCGCGATGGTGATGACGAGTTGCGCGGCGGTGACGCAGTGCACCGCCACGGGGACCGCCCCGGCGTGCCGCTCACGTATCCACGTGATCAGTCCGTCGAGGTCGAGTTCGTCGTCGTGCAGAATCTTCTTGCCCGGCGCGAGCACATGCAGACGCTGCGGCAGGCCGCGAGGATGCTCGCAGAGATCTGGGGTGGCGTCGGTGACGCCGGTGATGCCGTACCGGGCGAGGCGTTCGGCGTACGTACCGATTCCGGTCGTGCGGCGCTGCAGCGCCTCTGTCCACGACGCGTCCGCGCTGCGCAGGGTTCCGTCAGGGTGATCGGGTCTGCCGATCGCGGCGAGCCCCGCGGAGTTCAGGAACCACAGCACGCCGCTGCGGTGCTGCACCCGCACGGGTACGGCCGGGGTCAGTTCGTCGAGGCGGTCCCGGTCCAGAGGTCCGGCCACCTGCTCGTGGTAACCGACCGCTCGGATCCAGCCGTCGGTACCAGGTGCGGCATCCGCCAGCAGACGCCGCAGTTCATCGCCGTCGCGCGCCTCGGCAGGTCCGACGCGTACGGAATCCTGTTCGGCCGCAGCGGAATACACGTGCAAGTGATGGTCGTGCAGGCCCGGGATGACAGTGCCGAAGGCGGCGTCGAGCACCGTTTCGTCACCGCGTGGGCTCAACGACGGGCCGATCTGCTCGATGGTGTCGCCGAGTCGGATGTCGACGGCCGCGCCGTCGAGCAAGGTCGCGCGTCGGATCAGCATGACTGTCTTCCGGCGATCAATCGCAGGACCGCATCGTTGTCGACACCGAGGACGGGACCGGCCGGCGTGGCACCCGGCGCGACGGCGGGAACCTCGTCGCCCATGGATGCCAGCGGCGCGTACAACGCGGCCACGGCCGACATCGCGAACTCGATCAGCTCGCCTCCACCGCGCGCGCAGGAATCGGCAACGGCATACGCCGCATGCAGACCGGTCAGCGGGTCGGCGATGGCGTCGCCCACGAAAACCGGTGTACCGGGATCGTTTCGGACCATGCCGCCGGATACCGCGGCGTCGTCCCCGAACGCCACCCAGCCGGCACGCTCGCCGGTGGCGCCGTGCCCCGTGATGCGCACCCACGTCCGGCCCGGACGGGGTTTCACCGCCTCCGGCCCGAGCCCGCGCCGCGCCAGCGCGGCCGGCCGCGACGATTCGATCACGACATCGGCGGCGCCCAGCAGAGTTGCAAGGGCAGCTGTGTCGTCGAAATCGACGGCATACGAGTATTTTCCGTGGTTCATCCAGTCGAAGAACGCCGATGGTCCGTTACGCGTGCCGTCGGGCCGGGCCGGGCTTTCCACCTTGACGACCGTCGCACCGGCCTGGCGCAGCAACTGACCGCACAGCGGACCCGCCCACATCGACGACAGGTCGGCCACCAACTGCCCTGCCAACGACCGGCCGGCGCTCCGCGGACCGAGCTCGGTGATGCGCGGCCCGGCGGCGGGACTCTCACCCAGCACCGCCACCGGGAGCCCGAGCAACCGGGCGCGTTCGGCGACCTGGCGCACGTCGGTCACCGCGGCCCAGTTCTCCACCGCCGTCCAGGGGTCGGCATCCGGCGAATCGGTTTGCACCAGGGCCGGTACCGCGGCGATGTCGTCGGCCCGCGACAACGTCAGTGCACACCATGACCCGTCGCGCGTCACGAACAGGCGCGTCGCACCGCCCGCCGAGACACGCCCCTGCGGTCGCAACCCGAGCATCGCGGCACGACCGGTGAGCAGCGCCCTGGCATCGAGCTCAACGGCGGTGATCGCGGCGAAGGCGTCTGCCACCTGCTGGGCGCGGCCCAGCACAGCGTCGGTGACACCCACCGGCGCTGTCACGGGGTTCTCGTCAGAACAGCAGCGCACGGAACCGCCAGTCCAGCACCTGCCTGTCGGCCGCACCGTCGGCTCCTCCGGCGGCGAACACAATCGACCGCAGACGCAGCGTGTTCGCCTCGATCGACTCGACATGCAGCTCGCTGAACAGGGTGTCGCCCTCGTGCACCGGTCCGGTGTGATCGCAGGACTGCCAGCCCAGCACCGTCACGAGGTTGGGCAGCAGCCGGGTGGCCTGAGCCAACGCGAGTCCGATCGTGTGGCCTCCGTACACCAGACGCTTGCCACCGGAACGCCAATCATGATGTGTGGACGCGATATTCAGCGTCAGCCTGGCGAGCTCGGGGGCGCTGCTGACGACATCTGCCGTGCTGTGCAGCACCGCGCCGGCCAACTCGTCGCGAAGGTCGTCGAGGTGCGGTCCGGGCACCTTCGCGCGGTAGGCCTCGGCGTCCCAACCCGCGGTCGGTGCCGGCGATGCATGCGTGCCGATCTCGTCCAGGTCGTCGGAATGTCCGGTGTCGACCCCCGTTTCGGACAGCGGCAACATCGCACATCGGTAGAAATCGAGAACCAGTCGGTCCAACTGGTCGGTCGTCGTCATCCGCAACGCCGCTAGCCCGGTGGGAGCACGGCCCGGTTTGTTCGAATTCTGCTTGAGTCCAACGACTTCGGTGCGCGTGGTCAGGGTGTCACCGGTCACCGGGTATCGGTGGAACGCGAGCCCGCGGTAGAACAGGTTGGCCTTCACCCGCTGCGTGACCAGGGTGCTCTGTCCGATCGCGACGTCACACACCAGCGCCGGATGCGCGAGCGGCGCGCCGGCTCCGGTCACCGCGGACGCGAGTTCGGCGTCCAGTGTCAGCCGCAACCGGTCGCCGAGGATGGCCTGGTGCGCCGCGGCCGCCCCCTCGGTCAGTGTCATCGACGGCGCGGTGTCAAAGACCTGACCTACCTTGAGGTCATCGAAGTACGGACCACCGGACAGCCGGCCATGTGCAGTCACGGCTTCTCATGCTATTCACGTGCCCGCGGTGGCAGCCAGACTGCCCAGCAGCTTCAGCGCATCGGCACTAGGGGTGTTCGGTTCAGCCTGGTAGACCACCAGTTCCTGGCCGGGCCCGGACCGCACGTCGAACGTCTGCATGTCCAGGGTCATTGTGCCCACCTGTGGATGGCGAAAGCTCTTGACCGTGGCGGACTTCCCGCGGGCGTCGTGACGGCGCCACAACTCGGTGAATTCGGGGCTACGGTCCAGCAATTCGGTCAGCACCGCGGTGATCCGCGGATCGTGCGGCGCGATCCCGTAGTTCTTGCGGAACCCGGCGACCGCGTCCGCGGCGATCACCGGCCAGTCGGCATACAGCTCGCGGGCCCGTGGTTCGGTGAACACCATCAACAGCATGTTGTCGCGCAGGATGTCGCCGTACAGCGCCTCGGACAGCGTATTGGTGGCCAGGAGGTCGTATGCGCGGTTGTACACCAGGGCCGGGTTGTCGGGCCAGGCTGCCATGAGCCGCAGCAGCGCAGGGGCCACCCGGTCCGGGACCGGGGCGAGCCGGGCACGCGGGGTGAGCCCGGCGATCGCGAACAGATGCTGGCGTCCGTCCTCGTCGAGCTTCAGCACCGCCGCCAGTGCCTCCAGCACCTGGGCCGACGGGGAACGCTCCCGGCCCTGCTCGAGCCGGACGTAATAGTCGACGCTCAGACCGCCCAGCAACGCCACCTCCTCGCGGCGCAACCCGGGCACGCGGCGATGTCCGGTGTCGGGCAGCCCGACATCTGCGGGCGTGACCAGGGCGCGTCGGCTGCGCAGGTAGTCACCGAGTTCGGTCATGTTCTCACCCTAGGCGCGTGGGCATTGTCGTACAGGGGTCGTTCCTGGGTGCAGCACACCCAGGAACACCGCATCCTGGTAGCCGCGGGGTCCGGCCGCGACGCTGAAGTGCATGAGCGAACACAAAATCATCCTGGTCACGGGCGTCACGAGCGGAATCGGTGAGGCCGTCGCGATCCGTCTGGCCGGCGAAGGGCATCAGGTGGTCGGCGGCGCCCGGCGCACCGACCGGTTGGCCGCACTGAAGCGTGAGAACCTGCAGGTCCGGCGCGTCGACGTGACCGACCGCACCGACATGGCCGCGTTCGTCGACGAGGCGGTGCACGAGCACGGTCGCATCGACGCGATCGTGAACAACGCAGGCGTGATGCCGCTGTCGCGCATCGACGCGCTGCTGGTCGATGAGTGGGACACCATGATCGACGTCAACGTCCGCGGGCTGCTCAACGGCATCGCCGCGGCACTTCCCCATTTCCGGCGGCAGGGGCACGGTCATTTCGTCACGATGGCCTCGATCGGCGCGCACCAGGTGGTGCCGACCGGTGCGGTGTACTGCGCGACGAAGTACGCGGCCTGGGCGATCACCGAGGGGCTGCGCCTCGAGCTCGACCCCTCAATCCGGGTCACCACGATCTCACCCGGCGTCGTCGAATCCGAGCTCGCCGCAACGATCACCGACCCGGACGCCGCGGCCGCGATGCAGACCTACCGGGCCGAGGCGATCCCGCCCGACGCGATCGCGCGTGCGGTTTCGTACGCCGTCAACGAGTCACCGGATGTCGACGTCAACGAGGTCATCGTCAGGCCGGCGAGGCAACGCTGACGATCTCGTCGACCAGACCCCACGACAGCGCCGTGGTGGGGTCGATCGTGCGGCCGGACAACACGAGATACGCCGTGCGCCAACGACCGATCCGGCGCGTGATGCTCACGGTCCCGCCCGCGCCGGGGATGAGGCCCAGCGCCAACTCGGGCAGACCGAGGATCGCGCCCGGATCGCAGCTCACCCAGCCGCAGTAGCACGCCATCTCCAGGCCGCTGCCGAGGACCTGCCCGTGCACCCGGGCGCGGCAGCGCCTGCCGAGCCGGGCCGTCAGTTCGTCGAGCACGAGTGCCGGGCTGTGGCGGGTGCGCGCGAGGTGTGCGCTGGCCGGATCGGCGAACGACCCGAACTCGGCGAGATCGCCTCCGCTGCAGAAGCTGCGGCCGTTGCCGCCGAGCACGACCTCGTCGACCGAGGGATCGAGGCGGGCCACCTCGAGCGCCTCGAGCAGGGCCGCCCTGGCGTCCGTGGAGAACGCATTGTGACGCTGCGGACGGTTGAACCGCACGTGCAGCGTGTTGCCGTCGCGGTGGGCCCGCACGGGCTCGGGCAGTTGCGGAACGGTGGCCGGGCCACGCTCGTCGAGCCAGCGCGCGAACTCCGCACCCGCCTGCAGCGTCGAATACGCGAGCGATTCGGTGATGACCCCGCTGAACGTCGAGGCTTCCGGATCGACACTGCGCAGCACGTCGTCGCACACCGCCGCGGTCTGCGGCCAGCGCTCGCACCGCTCGGTGAGCAGTGCGAGCGTATCGGCGATCGAGTCCACCGCGACGACCCTGCGATCGTCGTCGGTCGACTCGCTCAGCGTGAACGTCGCATCGCCGCGATCGTCGGCGTCGAGCCCGATCCGGATGCCGCCAGGCAGTTCGATCACATCACGAATACTTCGCGATGAGCTCCTGCTTGTACAACTTCCCGGTGTCCGTTCGGGGCAGTTGCGGCTCGAACGAGATCGAGCGCGGACACTTGTAGTGTGCGAGCCGGTCCCGCAGCCACGCGATCAGTTCCTCGGCGAATTCCGGTGTGGCATCGGCCTGGTCGACGAGCTGAACGACGGCCTTGACGCTCTGACCCATCTCCTCGTCCGGGATGCCGAACACCGCGGCGTCCATCACCTTGGGATGCACGACGAGCATGTTCTCGGCTTCCTGCGGGTAGATGTTCACACCGCCGGAGATGATCATGTGGTGACGCCGGTCGGTCAGGTAGAGGTAGCCGTCCTCGTCGATATATCCGAGGTCGCCCACCGTCTTCCAGCCACGCTTGTCGCGTGAGGACGCGGTCTTCTCGGCGTCGTTGAGGTACTCGAAGTCCTGACCGCCCTCGAAGTAGATCTCACCGGGCTGACCAGGGGGCAGTTCGTTGCCGTTCTCGTCGAGGACGTGCACCACGCCGCTCAGCGGTTTACCCACCGAACCAGGATGCGTCAGCCAGTCCTCGGCGAAGATCAGCGTCGCGCCGATGGCCTCCGAGGACGCGTAGTACTCGTCGACGATCGGCCCCCACCAGTCGATCATCTGCTTCTTGATCTCGACCGGGCACGGCGCGGCGGCATGCATGACACGCTCCAGGCTCGACAGATCGTACGAGTTACGCACGGATTCAGGCAGTTTGAGCATGCGTGTGAACATCACCGGCACGAACTGACCGTGGGTGACACGGTGCTTCTGGATCGCGTCGAGGCACCCCTCGGCGTCGAACTTCTCCATCACGACCGTGGTGATACCCGCGGCCTGCACCTGCATCGACCACACCGACGGTGCGGTGTGATACAGCGGTGCCGGCGACAGGTACACCGCGTCTGGGTGCATCCAGAAACCGACGAGCGCTGCCATCATGCCCGGGGTCTCCGACGGATGCACGTGCGGCAGCTCCCGCTTGATGCCCTTGGGCCGCCCCGTGGTGCCCGAGGAGTACTGCAGCAGATCGCCGTCGAGTTCGTCGTCGATCGGGGTGTCGGGCTGATCGGCAACGGCTTCCGGGTAGCGCAGCCACCCGTCGAGATCGCCGTCGGCGATCAGTAGGGTGCCGGGCAGACCGTTGGGCAGTGCGTCGCCGAGACCGGCGAGGGTGTCCCGCAGCTTCGCCGAGCCCACGATCGCCTTCGCGCCGCTGTTGTCGATGATGTACGCGGCCTCGGCCGGGGTCAGGTGCGTGCTGATGGGGACGTAGTACAGACCGCTGCGGCGCGCGGCCCACATCACCGCGTGGATGTGCTGATTGTTCTCCATCAGGATCGCGACGACGTCGCCCTCGCGCAGGCCCTGCTCGCGGAAATGGTGCGCCAGGCGATTCGCGCGCGCCTCGAGCTCATCGAAGGTGACGACGGTGCCGGACGGATGGAGGATGATGGCGGGCTTGTTCGCGCCGACATGCTCGCGGATCTGCATGAGCAGACTGTAACCGGCGCCACTTGACGGGTGTCAAGTGGGCCATATGTGCGTCGAGGCTGTAGTTACCGCGTGCAGCACTCACACTTTCGCTCGGTAACTACAGGTTGGTGCGTCTGCGCGCCATGGGACGGACCCGGGTGAGCAGTTTTCCGTTCCAGCCCCGAGCGACGAGCGCCCGATGCACCCGCTGCAGGACATCGCCGTCGCGGTCCTCTTTGATCACGCGGATCACGTCCCACCCCAGGTCACGCAGCTTCGGCCACACCCGGATGTCCTTGACGTAGCGCGCGCGGTCGGTTCGGTGTTGATCGCCGTCGTACTCGACCGCGACCATGAACTCCTCCCAGCCCATGTCGAGCATGCGCACCAGCCGGCCCCGCGCATCGACCGCCGGAATCTGCGTCGTCGGGCGTGGAAAGCCCGCGTCGAGGAGCAGCAACCGGGTCCGCGTCTCCCGCGGAGATTCGGCGCCGCCGTCCACCAGCGGCAAGAGCTCGCGAAGCTGGCGGATGCCCCGCGCGCCGCGGTAGCGCTCGGCGAGAACCGCGACGTCGTCGGGCGAGAACGCGGTCGCGCGCATCAGCGCGTCCATCCGCGCCAGCGCCTCGCCGCGTCGAAGGTGACGTCCCAGATCGAACGCTGTGCGGGCCGGCGTCGTGACGCTGATGCACTGCGCGGTGGTGATCTCGTCGTCCTCGATGCGCTCGGCCCGCGCGATGATGCCCGGTGGCGGTCGGGTGTTGTCCCACACCATCTCCACCGCGATCCCGTCGTCCACCCAATCGGCACCGAACAGCGCCGACGCCGCGACGCCCGCGACGATGCCATGGCGGCCCGACCGGAGCCAGGCGCCGTCGATGTGGTCGATCAGCGTCGGCGTGTATCCCGCCGGAATGTAGATGTCGCGGTACATCCTTCGGTACCAACGGCGCAGGTCATGCTCGGTCACGGCGCCACTTGCCAGGGCGTGGCTGCCGACGATCAGCTGTCGCATGCCCGCATCGTCACAGCGGCCCCCGACAAGCCGGCCAGAAATGCGTCGAGCCTGTAGTTACCGGGTGCGCTACTCGCACTTTCGCTCGGTAACTACAGGCTCGACGCAGGAACGCTAGGACTCTTCGGCCAAGCGGTGCTTGAGCGCGTCGAACTCGTCCTTGATGCCGGTCGGCAGCTTCTCACCGACGAACTCGAACCACTCCTCGATCAACGGCAGCTCGTCGCGCCACTCCTCGGGCTTGACGGCGAGCGCCTCGTCGACGTCGGCGGGATCGACATCCAGACCGGTCAGGTCCAGGTCGGCCGCGGTCGGCACGATGCCGATCGGGGTGCTCCTGCCGTCCGCCTTGTGCTCGATGCGCTCGACGGCCCACTTGAGCACGCGGCTGTTCTCGCCGAAACCCGGCCACAGGAAGCGGCCGTCGTCGCCGCGACGGAACCAGTTGACGAAGAACACCTTGGGCAGCTTGGACGCGTCGGCGTTCTTGCCCACGTTGATCCAGTGCGCGAAGTAGTCGCCGACGTTGTAGCCGAGGAACGGCAGCATGGCCATCGGGTCGCGCCGCACGGTGCCGACCTTGCCCTCGGCCGCCGCGGTCTGCTCTGAGCCCAGCGTCGCACCGATGAACACACCGTGCTGCCAGTCGCGGGCCTCGGTGATCAGCGGCACCGTGGTCTTGCGGCGACCACCGAACAGGATCGCCGAGATCGGCACACCCTGCGGGTCGTCCCACTCGGGCGCCAGCGTCGGGCACTGCGAGATCGGTGTGCAGTAGCGCGAATTCGGGTGGGCGGCCTTCTCGCCGGACTCCGGGGTCCAGTCACGACCCTTCCAGTCGATGAGGTGCTGCGGATCGCCTTCGAGGCCCTCCCACCACACGTCCCCATCGTCGGTCTTGGCGACGTTGGTGAACACGGTGTTGCCTGCCGCGATGGTCTTCATCGCGTTCGGGTTGGAGTCCCAGTTGGTGCCGGGCGCGACGCCGAAGAAACCGAACTCGGGGTTGGTCGCGTACAGGCGGCCGTCCTTGCCGAAGCGCATCCACGCGATGTCGTCACCGACCGTCTCGGCGCGCCAGCCCGGGATGGTGGGCTGCAGCATCGCAAGGTTGGTCTTGCCGCACGCCGACGGGAACGCCGCGGCGATGTAGTACGCCTTGTTCTCCGGGCTGATCAACTTGAGGATCAGCATGTGCTCGGCGAGCCAGCCCTCGTCGTGGGCCATGGCCGACGCGATGCGCAGCGAGTAGCACTTCTTGCCCAGCAGCGCATTGCCGCCGTAACCCGAGCCGAAGCTCCAGATCTCGCGGGTCTCGGGGAAGTGGGTGATGTACTTCGTGTCGTTGCACGGCCACGGCACATCCTTCTGGCCGGGTTCGAGCGGCGCACCGATCGAGTGCAGGGCCTTGACGAAGAACCCGTCGTCACCCAGCTTCTCCAGGGCCGCCGCGCCCATGCGGGTCATGGTGCGCATCGACACCACGACGTACTCGGAGTCGGTGATCTCCACGCCCAGCTTGGGATCCTCGGCGTCCAGCGGACCCATGCAGAACGGCACGACCCACAGGGTGCGGCCACGCATGCAACCGCGGTAGAGACCGGTCATGATGCCGCGCATCTCGGCCGGGTCCATCCAGTTGTTGGTGGGACCGGCGTCGATCTCGCGTTCAGTGCAGATGAAGGTCCGGGATTCGACACGCGCAACGTCGGACGGGTCGGAAAGCGCCAGGAAGGAATTAGGCTGCTTCTCGGGATTGAGCTTCTGGAAGGTGCCGACCTCGACGAGGTGCGCCGTCAGTCGCTCGTACTCCTCGTCGGAACCGTCGGCGAACACCACCCGATCGGGTTGCGTCAGCTCCGCAACCTCCTGGACCCACGCCAGCAGTCCCTGATGTCTAGTCGGTGCGGTGTCCAAACCCGGAATGGTCGCTGAGGTCATTGAATTCTCCTGCGTAGGTTTTTTGGAACCCAAGCCACGTCACAACGCGGTTACGGCTGCCCCTTGGGTAGAGGTTAACGCGCGTCACATATGAGCGGTGAGCCAGTTGTCTGTCCGATCACTCACAGGAACGATTCAGTTCAGCCTCACAAGCGGGTTACTCATCAGTAGGTGCCGGATCTCCGTATAAATCGCTCTGTACGACGTCGAGCGCGCGCCGCAACGGCGGCACCCGTCGGTCACGCAACGCGGCCGCCCGAGCGGTCGCGACCGCGTGATCGCGTAGTTCGGCGTCGATCGCCGCGATCTGCTCCGCCACGGCGGCGGCGTCGGCCTCGTCGCGCTCGGCCAGCTGCGTGGTGAGATCGGCCTCGGCTTTCAGCACCCGCGTCGCGACGAGCTCCTCGACGGCGGAGCGCAGCGTCGCGGTGGTGTCGTTGACCCAGCGGTCCAGAACCGCACGGTCGTGGAGCAGTCCCCGGATGCGCACCACCCACACCGCCAACAGAAGCCCCACCAGCGCGCCGACCGCCAGGCCCGTGACCGCGAGCCGAGGTGCCGCGCCTGCGAGCAGCCGGCTCACCGCGAGCGCGACCCCGAGGCCGAAGCCGACGGCCAGCACCGTCATCAGGCGGGTCTCCACGGTGCGGGTCTTCAGGGGCGGCGACGCGATGTCTGGCGACGCGGGGCGCTCAGGTGCCGCCGGTGCGACGAGATCCAGTTCCGACGCGACGTCACCGAGGTGCACCGTGATGCCCTCGTCCACCTCATCCACGACGTCGTCGCAGCGTCCGCGCACATAGGACTCGAACTCACCGATCCGTCGCCGTCCCAACGCCGCGACATCCTCCTGCAGTTCGGTGCGCACCGAGTTGCACCGGTTGCGGGCGAAATAGCCCAGCTGCACGCGAGCCTGCTGCAGCTGACTGCGCAGCGCGATGTTCCGTTCGGTCTTGGCCAGCCTGCGCCCGCGGTTGACCTCGGTTCGACGCTCGCGCAGCGTTTCCACCCGCGCCTTGCGGTCGGCGCCGGACGCGTCGGCCTCATACCTGCCGATCACCGCTTCCAGGCGGGCCTCCCACGCGCGTAACCTGTTGCGCCGCAGCATATCCGGATTCGACAAGCGTTCGTTGAGCGCGTCCACGAGCTCGTCGAGCATCGGTTCACCCAGATCGGGCGCAGCAGCGACGCCGGCCCACGGCATCTGTTCGTAACGGCGGGATCGCGCCGCGAAGGTCTTGGCGTCGGTCTCGAGAACGTCGCGCCAGTTGCGGTGCGCGTCGATCTTCGACACCGCACCCACCACCAGATCGGTGTGCCGGGAAGCCAAATCGACCAGCGCACAATCTGATTCAGTGACCGGCGCGGCGGCCGAGACCACGAACACCACCGCCTTGGGCGCCTCCCCCGCCTGCAGCTCCCCCGGTTCGACGAACGTGTGCTCCGGCATCCGTTCGCGCAGAGCCGCAAGCACGCTCGTCGTGCCCGCCAACCACGGGCCCGTCACGAGGATGACGTCGCGCGCCTGCACACCGGGGGAGTTCAGGCCCGGGTCCACCGACGCGACCAGCGCATCCGCCTCGGCGATCGCAGGGCAGACCGGGTCGGCCGAGGCGTCTTCCACCGCGGGGCTCACCGCCGAACCGCCCCCTCGGCACCTGCTTCGCCGCCGGGCGCCAGCCGCAGCGATCCCCGCGCGATGGCCATACCGCAACTGCGGTGCAGCGCATCGACCGGTCCGCGGCTGTAGCGCCACCAATATCTGGCTCGACGTAGATGCGCATCGCATCCGCATGCGGTCACCGGCGCAAGCGCCGCAGGCCCGTCGGCGCCGACGACATCTTCCGCGGCGCGCATGACCGCGAGAACCGTGGCGTCGGCGGCGAGGAATCGGCCCACGCTCTCACCGCCCACTGCCTGCAGGTCGACAAGAGCGCGCTCGATGCGCCGGTAGAACAGGGGCGCCATCAGTGCATCCAGCGCCGCGAGCACCCGGTCGATCTCACCGAGCCGACGCAGCGTGGCGCAGAGGTCCTCGGGGTCGCAGTCCGGGTTCCGGCTCAGCTCCAGACACGCGTGCACGATGCCGAACCGGTCCAGCGTCCGCAGCAGTTCGGCGCGAATCGCCGGGGCGACCGGATGCGGGGCGAGGAGAAACGCGTCGGTTGATGACAGATCGGCGGGCGTGGCCACCAGTTCGCGCAGCGCCGCGACGAGGTGTTGCGAAAGCGCGACCCGGCTCAGCAGGCCGACCATCGGCACCACCGGCAACCCACTGCGCTCCCGCAGCCGTCGCGCGTGGTCATGCGCTGCGGCGAGTAGACCCTCCCGAAAGCAGCCGGCCAGATCGGCCTTGTTGAGCACCACGAGCACCTCGACGCCGAGGCTGCGGAGATCCTCTGCGACCACCAGATCCTCGGGCTTGAGCACCTCGGCCGTGACCAGTACCGCCAGCTCACCCACTTCTTCCGGTCCGGCGCCGCGCACCGCCACACCGCTGGCGGCCAGGGCCTCGCCCACCGTGGTGACCCCGACGCCACGTCGACCGTGCACCGAGACGGCGAACGGCGCCGACACGCGGGCACTGATCTTCGCCAGGCGCGGGTCCGGGTTACCGTCGCCGCCACGATCGGCAAACCGCTTCAGCTCGGCGGCGAACATCTGGCGGCCCTCCACAGTGAACTCCCTGGTCATCCCTACCGAGAATCGTGGCATGGCCCGGACGGGCTCGCGAACAGATCTTGGGCCATAACAGCCGAAGGCAACTGTTGGGTATCAATCTGTACCACGATGCGGGCACACCGGTGCCGATAAGAGACCATGGACGGATGCAAGCGCCATGGTCCGACGTCGCCGGCGGACCGGCTCCGGGGTCCGACGTCGCCGGCGGACCGGCTCCGGGGTCCGACGTCGCCGGCGGACCGGCTCCGGGGTCCGACGTCGCCGGCGGACCGGCTCCGGGGTCCGACGTCGCCGGCGGACCGGCTCCGGGGTCCGACGTCGCCGGCGGACCGGCTCCGGGGTCCGACGTCGCCGGCGGACCGGCTCCGGGGTCCGACGTCGCCGGCGGACCGGCTCCGGGGTCCGACGTCGCCGGCGGACCGGCTCCGGGGTCCGACGTCGCCGGCGGACCGGCTCCGGGGTCCGACGTCGCCGGCGGACCGGCTCCGGGGTCCGACGTCGCCGGCGGACCGGCTCCGGGGTCCGACGTCGCCGGCGGACCGGCTCCGGGCCCCAACGCCTCAGCGGGCCCGCCGGCCCAGCCGCACCGCCTGCCCCGCGTGACGAGTTTCCGCACCCGCCGTTCGACGCTGTCCGGCGGTCAGCAGGACACCTGGGACCGGCTCTGGCCCGAGCTCGGGATACAGGCCAGGGACGAGAACTCCCAGCCCATCGCCGACCTCGACACCGCGGCATGGTTCGGACGGTCGGCGCCTCTGGTCCTGGAGATCGGCTCGGGCACCGGAACATCGACGCTCGCGATGGCCCAGGCCGAACCGGACATCGACGTGATCGCCGTCGAGGTGTACCGCAAGGGCCTCGCGCAGTTGTTGTGCGCGATCGAGCGCGAAGGCGTCACGAACATCCGGATGATTCGCGGCGACGGCGTCGACGTTCTCGAGCACATGATCGGCAGCAACACGCTGACCGGCGTGCGGGTGTTCTTCCCGGATCCGTGGCCCAAGGCCCGGCACCACAAACGCCGGCTGCTGCAGCCTGCCACGGTCGCGCTCATCGCCGACCGGCTGACCGAGGGCGGAATCCTCCACGCTGCGACCGACCACATGGGTTATGCCGAACACATCGCCGAGGTCGGCGACGCAGAACCGTTGCTGCGCCGGGTCACCAGAACCGATGACCTGCCGATCTCGCTGGAACGGCCCGTGACGAAATACCAACGCAAGGCCCTGGCCGGTACCGAGGTGGCCGAACTGGTGTGGGAGAAACGCCTATGAGTGTGACCCCCGACATCGAGCAGGACCTCCAGCAAGAATCCTCACCCGAACCCGACCCGGTTCCTGGTGCCCGACGGGTCCTGCTGGTCTGGGACGCACCGAATCTGGACATGGGTCTCGGGTCGATTCTCGGCGGCAGGCCGACGGCCGCGCACCGCCCCCGTTTCGACGCGCTCGGGCGGTGGCTGCTGACCTACACCGCCGAGCTCGCCGAACGCGCCGGGCCGGGAGAAACCGAGATTTCCCACGAGCCCGAGGCGACGGTGTTCACCAACATCGCGCCAGGTAGCGCCGATGTTGTGCGCCCGTGGGTCGAGGCGTTGCGTAACGTGGGCTTCGCCGTCTTCGCCAAACCGAAGATCGATGAGGACAGTGATGTCGACAGCGACATGCTCAACCACATCGCACTGCGCAGACGCGAGGGGCTGGCGGCGGTGCTGGTCGCCTCGGCGGACGGGCAGGCGTTCCGGCAACCGCTGGAGGAAATCGCCCGTGAGGGCACGCCTGTGCAGGTCCTCGGATTTCGCGAACATGCCAGCTGGGCGCTAGCGTCGGATACCTTGGAGTTTGTCGATCTGGAGGATATTCCTGGTGTTTTCCGGGAACCGCTGCCACGGATCGGCCTGGACTCGCTACCCGAGCAGGGGGCGTGGCTGCAGCCGTTCCGGCCGTTGTCGTCGCTACTGACCTCGCGTGTGTGACAACTGCAGAAGACCATAACGGACCCAGAGAGACGGCCTCGCACAGCGCGGGCGCACGGGTCACTAGAGATTTTGATGGAGCGTTAGGAGCCTAAGTGTTCGCCTGGTGGGGTCGGACCGTGTACCAGTTCAGGTACATCGTCATAGGTGTGATGGTGGCCCTGTGTCTCGGCGGCGGCGTCTACGGGATCAGCCTGGGCAGCCACGTCACGCAGAGCGGTTTCTACGACGAGGGCAGCCAGTCGGTCGCCGCGTCGCTGCTCGGTGACGAGGTGTACGGCCGTGACCGGACCAGCCATGTGGTGGCCATCCTGACGCCGCCCGACGACAAGTTGGTCACCGACAAGGCGTGGCAGAAGCAGGTCACCGAGGAGCTCGATCAGGTCGTCAAGGACCACGAGGACCAGATCGTCGGCTGGGTGGGCTGGCTCAAGGCGCCCGACACCACCGACCCGACCGTCAGCGCCATGAAGACGCAGGACCTGCGGCACACCTTCATCAGCATCCCGCTGCAGGGTGACGACGACGACGAGATCCTCAAGAACTATCAGGCCGTCGAACCCGAACTGCAGCAGGTCAACGGCGGCGACATCCGGCTCGCGGGCCTCAACCCGCTGGCCAGTGAGCTGACCGGAACCATCGGTGAGGACCAGAAGCGTGCCGAGGTGGCCGCCATCCCGCTCGTCGCGGTGGTGCTGTTCTTCGTGTTCGGAACCGTGATCGCCGCGGCCCTGCCCGCGATCATCGGCGGCCTGGCCATCGCGGGTGCGCTCGGCATCATGCGCCTGGTCGCCGAGTTCACGCCCGTGCACTTCTTCGCCCAGCCGGTGGTCACGCTGATCGGCCTCGGTATCGCGATCGACTACGGCCTGTTCATCGTGAGCCGATTCCGTGAGGAGATCGCCGAGGGCTACGACACCGAGGCGGCCGTGCGCCGCACCGTGATGACGTCCGGACGCACCGTGGTGTTCTCCGCGGTGATCATCGTGGCGTCGTCGGTGCCACTTCTGCTTTTCCCGCAGGGCTTCCTGAAATCGATCACCTACGCGATCATCGCGTCGGTCATGCTCGCGGCGATCCTGTCGATCACCGTGCTCGCGGCCGCGTTGGCGATCCTCGGCCCGCGCGTCGACGCGCTCGGCGTCACGACGCTGCTGAAGGTGCCGTTCCTGGCCAACTGGTCGTTCTCGCGGCGCATCATCGACTGGTTCGCCGAGAAGACCCAGAAGACCAAGACCCGTGAAGAGGTCGAGCGGGGATTCTGGGGCCGGCTGGTCAACGTGGTGATGAAGCGGCCCATCGCGTTCGCCGCGCCGATCCTGGTGGTGATGGTGCTGCTGATCATCCCGCTGGGGCAGCTGTCCCTCGGCGGCATCAGCGAGAAGTACCTACCGCCGGACAACTCCGTGCGCCAGTCGCAGGAGCAGTTCGACAAGCTCTTCCCCGGTTTCCGCACCGAGCCGCTCACGATCGTGATGAAGCGCGAGGACGGCGAACCGATCACCGACGCCCAGATCGCCGACATGCGCGCGAAGGCGCTGACGGTCTCCGGCTTCACCGATCCCGACAACGATCCGGACAAGATGTGGAAGGAGCGTCCCGCCAACGACAGCGGGACGAAAGACCCGTCGGTGCGGGTGATCCAGAACGGTCTGGAGAATCGCAACGACGCGGCCAAGAAGATCGACGAACTGCGCGCGCTGCAACCACCGCACGGCATCGAGGTGTTCGTCGGCGGTACGCCGGCGCTGGAGCAGGACTCGATCCACAGCCTGTTCGACAAGCTGCCGCTGATGGCGGTGATCCTGATCGTCACGACGACGATCCTGATGTTCCTGGCGTTCGGGTCGGTGGTGTTGCCGATCAAGGCCGCATTGATGAGCGCGCTGACGCTCGGTTCGACGATGGGCATCCTCACGTGGATGTTCGTCGACGGCCACGGCTCCGGGCTCATGAACTACACGCCACAGCCTCTGATGGCGCCCATGATCGGTCTCATCATCGCCGTGATCTGGGGTCTTTCGACCGACTACGAGGTGTTCCTGGTGTCGCGCATGGTCGAGGCACGCGAGCGCGGTATGTCGACCGCCGAGGCCATCCGCATCGGTACGGCGACCACGGGCCGCCTGATCACCGGCGCAGCGCTGATCCTTGCGGTGGTCGCGGGCGCGTTCGTGTTCTCCGACCTGGTGATGATGAAGTACCTGGCCTTCGGCCTGCTCATCGCACTTCTGTTGGACGCCACCATCATTCGTATGTTCCTGGTGCCGGCCATCATGAAGCTGCTCGGCGACGATTGCTGGTGGGCGCCGCGCTGGATGAAGCGGGTCCAGGAGAAGCTGGGCCTGGGTGAGACCGAGCTGCCCGACGAGCGCAAGCGCCCCACCGTCCGCGAGTCCGAGGTCGATCAGCGGGCACTCGTGGGGGTCGGCGCACCGCCGCCGCCACCGCGTCCGCACGATCCGACGCATCCCTCCCCCGAGCCGGTGCGCCCGATGCCGCCGATGCGTACCAACGCGCCATCGGCCGCGGGCACCGCACGGATCTCCACGCCCCCGCAGCCACCTCAGCGGCCGACTGGCGACGAGCCCGCCACCACGCGGTTCGCGATGGCGCGCAACGCGGTTCGCAACGCGGTCAACAACGCCGTGCACGGGGCTGGTGGCAGCGCCGGCACGGGGGCACCGACCGAACGTGCGCCGCGCCAGGGTGGTGGCTCGGCCCAGCCGCCTGCCCCGCCGCAGCGCGAGGAGCGCGAGATCGAGTCGTGGCTCGGTGCGCTCCGCGGCCCGGCCACGGCGAAGAACGTGCCTCAGCCGCCCCCGGCGCAGCCGGCGCGTCCGTCGACCGACGCCACACGCGCCATGCCGCCGCAGGGCCGGCCCGGTCCCGGGCCGGGTGGACCTGGTGACCGGACCGGTGACCGGGGTGGCGACAACGCCCCGACGACCGCGTTCAGCGCGCAGCGCCCACCCAACGGTGGTGCTCCGGCGGATGTGACGACGGCGATCCCGACGCCTCCCCAGCGGCCGCAGGAACCGTCGACCGAGAAGCTGAACACGCGCGAGGACAAAGCGGACGATCCGGAGACCAAGCGACGTGGCGGCGGCATGAGCGCGCAGGATCTGCTGCGCCGCGAAGGCAGGCTGTAGAGCCCGGCTACTCCCGTTCGGGCAGGTCGTCGGGTTCGGACTCGATGATCGTCGAACTCTCCGCGACCAGCGCTTCCTCCTCGGCGCGCGGATCCCGGGCCAACAGGACCCGGGCCGCGCTGTTGAGGAACGCCACCGCGGGCACCGCCAGCAGCGCGCCGACGATGCCTGCCAGCACACCGCCGCCGGCGATGGCGAGCACGACCGCCAGCGGGTGGATCGACACCGCGCGGCCCATCACGAGCGGCTGCAGCACGTGGCCCTCCAACTGCTGCACGGCGATGATCAGCCCGAGGGTGATCAGCGCGTAGATGAAGCCCTTGGCCAGCAGCGCCACGACCACCGCGAGGAAGCCGGCGACGACGGCACCCACGAGCGGTACGAACGCGCCGAGGAACACCAACGACGCCAACGGCAGCGCGAGCGGTATGCCCATGATGGCCAGGCCGGTGCCGATGCCGATGGCGTCGACCAGCGCCACGAGGAACGTCGCACGCACGTAGCCGATCAGCGAGTGGAAGCCGGCGCGGCCCGCGTCACGCACACGCTCGCGCACGTTCTCGGGGAACGCCTTGGTGACAAACGCGAAGATGTTGCGACCGCCCTGCAACAGGAAGATCAACGTGAACAGCGTCAGCAGGGCGCCGGTGACCAGCTCGGTGAGCGTGCCTGCGGTGGACAGCGCACCGGTGGTCACCTTCTCCTGATTGCGTTGCAGCGCCTCGATCGCGGTGTTGCCGGCCTGGTCGATCTGTTCCTTGCTGAGATGCAGCGGCCCGTCGATCAGCCAGTTCCGCACGCCGTCGATGCTGCGGGTCATCTGCTCGACCAGGTCGGGCGCACCCTCGATGAACTGCGAGACGACGAAGGTCAGGATGCCGCCCACCACCGCGATACCGCCGAGCAGCACCAGCGCCACCGCGGATCCGCGCGGAGCACCGCGACGGTCCATGAAGTCGACGGCGGGTAGCAGCAGGGCGGCCACCATGGTGGCCAGGGCGACCGGGACGAAGAGGATCTCGAGCCGCTTTATGAGCCACAGCAACGCCACGATCGCGCCGCCGATGAGCAGTAACCGCCATGACCAGGCGGCAGCCTTGCGGACGAGTGGAGATACCGCCTCGTCGGCAACGGGGTCCAGTGTCATGCCGGTAGCGTAACCGCGGCACGCCCATGCAAACCGTCTTGAAGCCGCAAACCGCGCGGTTACCCTGTAGGGCGTGTCACACGACGCGCAGGCGGATGCCGCCCGCGGCCGAGCGGGCTCTGCGCGGGGCAAGTACTGGTGGCTGCGCTGGGTGCTCATCGCCGTCGCGGTCACGGTGCTGAGTGTCGAACTGACCCTGGTGTGGGATCAGCTGGCCAAGGCGTGGAAGAGCTTGATCTCGGCCAACGTGTGGTGGGTGCTGGCCGCGGTGGCCGCGGCGATGGCGTCGATCCACAGCTTCGCCCAGATCCAGCGGACGCTGCTGTTGTCCGCCGGGGTGCGCGTGCGGCAGTGGCGTTCGGAAGCCGCCTACTACGCGGGCAACGCGCTGTCGACGACGTTGCCGGGCGGCCCGGTGCTGTCGACGACGTTCATCTACCGGCAGCAACGCATCTGGGGCGCTTCCCCGTTGGTGGCGTCGTGGCAGTTGGTGATGTCCGGGGTGCTGCAGATCGTCGGACTCGCGCTGCTCGGCCTCGGCGGTGCGCTGATGCTCGGAGCGAGCAAAAACCCGCTGTCCCTGATCTTCTCACTCGGCGGGTTGCTGGCGCTGGTGTTGCTCGGCCAGGCCGTCGCCTCACGTCCGGAGTTGATGGACGGCATCGGCGTGAAGGTGCTGGCATGGCTGAACTCCTTGCGCGGCAAGCCATCTGACACCGGGGTTGCCAAGTGGCGCGAGATCCTCAAACAGCTGGAGTCGGTCAAACTGGGCAGGCGCGACCTCACGGTGTCGTTCAGCTGGTCGATGTTCAACTGGATCGCCGACGTCGCCTGCCTGGCGTTCGCGTGTTACGCCGCGGGCGGGCATCCGTCACTGGCGGGTGTCACGGTGGCCTACGCGGCCGCGCGCGCGGTCGGCTCGATCCCGTTGATGCCCGGTGGTCTGCTGGTGGTCGAGGCCGTGCTGGTGCCCGGCCTGGTGTCGTCGGGAATGACGCTCGCCTCGGCCATCTCCGCGATGCTCATCTACCGGCTGATCAGCTGGATCTTCATCTCGGCGATCGGGTGGGTGATCTTCTTCTTCATGTTCCGCACCGAGACCGATCTCGACGTCGACGAACCGTCCGCCGAACCCGAGCGCCAGGAGCCCAGCTGATGCGGTATCCGACTTTCGCGGTGTCGCTCGGCACAGCGGCCGTCCTGACGATGCTGACCGCGTGCTCCTCCGCCGAGACCACGCAACCCGAGGAGACCACGACCACGACGCAGGCCGCCCAGCCGACACCGGTGATCGGCTCGGTGCTGGCCGAACCGATCCCGGTGCCCGCCACTGACGGCCGCACCCACCTGGCCTACGAGCTGCTGCTGACCAACCCGATGTCGGGCAACGTGACGCTGAACTCGGTGAGCGTCATGGACGGTGACCGCAAGTTGCTGACGCTGTCCGGGGACAGCCTCAAATACTGGACTCGCGCCCTCGGAAACCCCGCCGCCCCCGCCAACGTGCTCGGGCCCGGCCAGAGCGCGACCGTGTGGCTCGACGTCGTCGCCGACGATCCCGCGCAGGTGCCCGCCGAGCTGACCCACGCCATCGATCTCACGGTCGCCAAGCCGATGCCGCCCCTCATCCCGGCGAATCTCACCGAGACCATCGCCCCGGTGGCGGTACAGACACGCAAGCCGCCGTCGATCTCACCGCCCCTGACCGGCGACCGGTGGCTCGACATCAACAGCTGCTGCGATATGTCCCCGCACCGCATGGCACTGAACCCGATCAACGGAAAGCTGTGGGCTGCTGAACGGTTCGCGATCGACTACGTGCAGCTCGGCCCGGACGGGCGCATCTTCACGCAGAACAAGGCCGCCGTCGAGAGCTACCCGTACTTCGGCGCCGACGTCCACGCCGTGGCCGACGGCCCGGTGGTGTCGGTGCTCGACGGACTGCCCGAGCAGACACCGGGGGTCACACCCAGCGGGCTGACGCTGGAGCAGTACGGCGGCAACCACATCGTGCAGGACATCGGCGACGGTGTGTACGCGTTCTACGCGCACCTGCGACCCGAGAGCCTCAAGGTCAAACCCGGTGACGAACTCGGCACGGGGCAGGTGATCGCGGCACTGGGCAACAGCGGGAACTCCGACGCGCCGCATCTGCACTTCCATGTCATGGACGGCCCGGATCCGCTGGCGGCCAATGGGCTACCGTTTGTGTTCGACTCGTTCCGATTGGATTCCCGTCTGACCTCTACCGCGGCCGGTGACGCCCTGCTGGACGGCAAACCGGCTGCGCTGCAACCGGGTTTCGCGACCCGGGAACAGTCCGAGGTCAGCCCGCTGATGTTGGATGTGATGACGTATGCGAGCGACTAGCGCCCGTGCCCTGGCGGCCGATCTGGTCTGTGTGGTGGTGTTCTGCACGATCGGCAGGCGCAGCCATGCCGAGGGGATCACCGTAGGCGGTGTCGCGGAGACGGCCTGGCCGTTTCTGGTCGGCACGCTCGTCGGCTGGTTGGTGTCGCGCGGGTGGCAGCGTCCGACGTCGTTGGCACCCACCGGGATCGTGGTGTGGGTGTGCACCGTGGTGGTCGGCATGCTGCTGCGCAAGCTCACCTCGGCCGGTGTCGCGGCGAGCTTCATCGTGGTGGCGTCGCTGGTGACCGCGGTACTGCTGCTGGGCTGGCGCGGCGTGCTGGCCGCCACCGCGCGTCGCAAGGCTCAGGCCGGTTGATCCGGCGGGCCGCTCGGTGCGATCGACACCGTCAGCGTGGCGCGCAGACCGCCGAGCGGACCGTCGGAAAGCTTGATCTGACCGCCGTGCAGTTCGGCCTGCTGCGCCACCAGCGCGAGCCCGAGTCCTGAACCGCCCGCCACCGCGGTGCTGCCGCGGCGGAACCGGCCCAGCACGGTCTCGTGTTCGTCGACCGGTAGTCCGCGGCCGTTGTCGTCGACGACGATCGTCAGCATCTGGCCGGTGCGGTGCGCCGACACCACGATCCGGTTCGCCTCGCCGTGCGTGATCGCGTTGCGCACCAGGTTGTCGACGGCGATCCGCAGGCCGCCGGGCCAGCCCAGGACCAGACCCACATCGTCGTCGGCGTGCACCTCGATCCGGACACCGGCGTCGGCCCTGGTGTTCTCGCGCGCCACACGGTCCAGCATGTCGGTGATGTCGATGAGTTCGCGGTCCTCGGCCTGCGCCAGCTGGCCCGACGCGAGCTGTCCCAGTGCGGTGATGATGGCCTCGACTCGCCGTTGCGCGCGCGACAGGTCGGCCACCACCTCCGCCCGCTCGTCCTCGGGCAGGTTGTGGATGCGCAGTGTGTCGAGGTCCGCACGCATCGCGGTCAACGGGGTCCGCAGTTCGTGGGCCGCGTTGGCCGCGAAGTCCTGCGCGGCCTGAAGGGAATTCGTCGTCGCGCGTTGCGCCGCAGCCAGCCGGGTCAGCATGCCCGACATCGCCTCCGAGAGATCCTCGGCCTCACGGACGCCGCGCACCTCGGGCAAGGTGTCGGGGCCGCCGCTGCCGAGCTTCGAGGTGTGCTCGGTCAGCTTGCGCAGCGGCCGGATCGCCGGACCCGCGAGCAGCCAGCCCAGACCGGCGGCCACCAGGACCGTCACCACCCCGACCGCGGAGTAGAGCGGGATCCGGTTGGCGCTCAACAGGATGCTGTCGGCACGGATCCCGATCGACATCAGGATGCCGCCTTGCTGCGGGACCTCGACGGTGCGCACGCGGTATTCCACACCGTTGACTTCGACGGTGGCGGTGCCCGGCGGCAGCGCCGGCAGCTGGAAGCCGCGCTGGAACACCACCTGGCCGGCGGTACGGGTGCGCCCGGTGGTGAGCACGCCGCGCTGCGGATCCTGTAGATGTTCGGGGTTGATGCTGGCGTCGACTATCGCGTCGAGCCGCCGATCGAGTTGTGCGGCATCGTTGTTGGCCAGCACCACTGACGTGAGGATCGTGAACGCCGCGACCACGGCCGAGGCCGCCGCGGCAGCCGCGACAGCCACCCTGGTGCGCAACGATGCCGACCGGATGAACGCGGGAAAGCGCAGGCGCCGCACTCAGCTCCCGACCCTGGCGCTCACGGCTCTTCTCGCAACACGTACCCGATACCGCGCACGGTGTGGATGACGCGGGGCACGCCGTCGCGCTCGAGCTTGCGCCGTAGATAGGAGATGAAAACGTCGGCCACGTTGGTGTCGACGTCGAAGTCGTAGCCCCACACCAGCTCGAGCAGTCGCTGACGCGACAGCACCACGCCTGCGTTCTCGGCGAGAACCGCCAGCAGGTCGAACTCGCGCTTGGTCAGGTCGACACGTTCACCGCCGACGAAGACGAGCCTGCGCGCGGTGTCGATGGTCAGCGGGCCGACCGTCATGGTGTCGGAGGGTTGATCGGTGTGGCTCGCCCGGCGCAGCAGCGCGTGGAGCCGGGCGACCAGTTCACCGAGGTCGAAAGGTTTGGTCAGGTAGTCGTCGGCACCTGCCTCCAAACCGGCGATCCGGTCGTTGACGGTGTCGCGTGCCGACAGCACGCAGATCGGGATGTCGTTGCCCAGCGCACGCAGCGCGGTGACCACGGCGACGCCGTCGAGCTCCGGCATCTGCACGTCGAGCACGAGAGCATCGTGCGACTCTGTGGACAGCAGCCGCAGTGCTTCTTTGCCGGACGCCGCGACCCGGACGTCGAACCCTGAGTGCCGCAAGCCGCGAGCCACCGAGGTCCGGACATCCGGGTCGTCGTCGACCATGAGGACCGTGCGGTTGATGCTCTCCGGCGCGCGTGGTCCTTCACCGCTCGCGGGGGTCATGTCCACCCGCACGCGGACTACGGCAGATCAGGTGCCGGCGCGGAACCGCAGCGATTCTTCAGGTCCACAAGCGGCTGACGCACGCCCGTCAGTTCGGCCTTCACCTGCGGGTTCTTGTCGAGGTACTCGGCGACCTTGGGCTTGACCTCTTCGCGCGGCAGGCCTTCCAGGCTCGTGAAGAACCAGTTCACATCCGGGTGGGTGAACAGGTAGGCAGAGGTCGCTGCCGAGACGCCGGACGCCACGCCGGCCAGGTCTGCGGCCGTGCAGTTGGGCGGGTTCTTCGCCGGGTCTTCGTCGGCCAGTGCCGAGGGGATCGCACCGAACAGCATCGCACCGGCTACAGCGCCGGCGCCGGCCGCGCCAGCAACCACTCGCCGCGCATTCTGGGCCGAGAGCAACATGGTCAAGCTCCTTCATCGGAAGTGGAAGGCCGTAACGCCAAACGGTTATCGGCGTAAAAAGCTAAGCAGAATCTGTGACGAGTTTCTTGCCTTGCACTCAAACCAGTGTTGCGAGCTCGCGAATTCGCTGCTCAGAGTGCCCTCGAAGGGCGACGCGTCGGGTCTGACGTCAGCGGCTGGAGGTGACGGCGGGCCCGGGAAGTGGTCCAGAACCCTGTGAGACCGGCGAGATGGGCGCCCGCTGCGCGGGGCCGACCACACCCGGGACCCCACCCGTCGCCGTCGACGGGTGACCGCCTGGCAAACTTCCGGCAGCCCCGGCGCCCTGCTGTTGGACGGCCTGGACGAGGCCCAGGAGCTGAGGCAGCGTCACCGGCAACTTGCACTTGGTGCCCAGCGTCGTCAACGGCTGCTGCAATTGCTGGAGGTCTTTGGCGACCTCGGGATTGGCATCCAGGTACGTCTTGATCGACGCGAGGGTCGCGGGCCCGGCCTGCTGCTGGCTGATGGTTGTCAGCGCCTGGTTGGTCTGCGGGTGCTCGTCGAGGTAGTCGCCGGTGTCGGTGGCCACCTTGCCGACCGTGCGGGCGACCTCACTGGCAGCGCACGGGTCGGTCGCGGCCGTGGCCGACGGGCCGAGCAGCGCGGCGGTCGCGGCACCGCCCACGGCGGTCGCCACGAAGACCGTTCCCAGCGTGCGCCGCAGGTCGTGCTTGGCCCAGGTGATGGCCGACTTCATGCAACGAGCTCCTTCGTTTGCGATCGTCTCCCCGTCACAATTGCTGCGCAGACGATGCGCAAACGTTGCGATCGGCGACATCCGGACCCCGACGCATCCACATGTGTGCACCGTCGCCGGGGCAATCTTGCCATCTATGTCGCCGGTGCCGCCGAATTCGTTAACCGCCGCCGGTAACGGCCGGTGCGTATACGGGCGATATCAGAACGAATGAGTGGCCCGCCACGTTACCCGTGTGCAGGTACGCTCTCGCTCAGACACGCCAGGGGAACACCAGGACGCCGAGCCTGCCGGAGAGAAAGCGGGGGACTTCGTATCCAGCAGTTCATGATGCGCTTGAGCAGCACTTTGCGCAGGTTCCGCTGGGCGGTGTTCGCGACGTGGTTGCTGCTCCTGGTGCCTTCGATCTACCTCGCTCTCAACCAGTCGTCGAATCTGACCGGCGGCGGGTTCGAGGTCGAGGGTTCTCAATCGCTGCACGTCCAGCGCCAACTCGAAGAGCATTTCCCCGACCAGGGCGCATCCCCGTTGGCTTTGGTCGCCGCGCCGCGCGCCGACGCGTCCTACGAGGACATGAACGCCGCCGTCGTCCACCTCGAGAAGATCGCGGCCGAGGTACCCAGCGTCAAGATCGTCCCCAATCCCCAGCAACCGGCACCGCAGCCCGACCGTCCGTACGTGATCACGCTGCAACTCGACTTCAACAACACCGGCGCGGTCGACGTCGCCAAGCAACTGCGCCAGAAGGTCGGGATCAACGGCGAGGAACCGGGCCAGAGCGAGAACGGCAAGGTCAAGTTCTACGTCATCGGGCAGGGCGCACTCGGCGCCGCGGCGACGCAGGCCACCAAGCACGACATCGCCGCGGCCGAGAAGTGGAACATGCCGATCGTCCTGATCGTGCTGCTCGCCGTCTTCGGGTCACTGGCCGCCGCGGCCCTGCCGCTGATGCTCGGCATCTGCACGGTCGTGGTGACCATGGGCCTGGTCTATCTGCTGTCGATGTTCACCACGATGAGCGTGTTCGTGACGTCGACGGTGTCGATGTTCGGCATCGCCGTCGCGATCGACTACTCGCTGTTCATCCTGATGCGGTTCCGGGAGGAACTGCGCGCGGGCCGGGACCAGCAGGATGCGATCGATGCCGCGATGGCCACCTCCGGGCTCGCGGTGGCGCTGTCGGGCCTGACGGTGATCGCGTCGGTCACCGGCATCTACCTCATCAACACCCCGGTTCTGGTGTCGATGGCCACCGGCGCGATCCTGGCGGTAGCGATCGCCGTGCTGACGTCGACGACGCTGACGCCCGCCGTGCTGGCGACGTTCGGAAAGGCCGCCGCGAAGCGGTCGTCGTATCTGCACTGGTCGCGGCGGGCGGAGGCGACGCAGTCCCGCTTCTGGACGCGATGGACCGGCGCGGTGATGCGCCGGCCGTGGGCGTCGGCGACCGCGGCGACCATCCTGCTGCTGGTGCTGGCCGCCCCGGCGTTCGACATGGTGCTGGGCAACAGCATGCAGCGGCAGTTCGAGCCCACCCACGAGATCCGCGGCGGCGTCAACGCGGCCGCGGACGCGCTCGGGCCCGGTGCGCTCGGCCCGGTGCGGGTGCTGGTCACGTTCCCCGGGGACGGCGACGCGTCCGGGCCTACGGAAACCGCCGCCGTCGAGGCCGTGCGCCAGCAGATGACCAAGGCACCCAACGTCATCTCGGTGCAACCGCCGGTGCTCTCCGACGACAACGACAGCGCGCTGCTGTCCGCGGTGCTGTCGGTGGACCCCGAGGACATGGCCGCGCGTCACGCCATCGATTGGATGCGCGCGGAACTGCCTGCCGCTGCGGGCGAGCGCGCGGTGATCGACGTGGGCGGTCCCACGGCGCTGATCAAGGACTTCGACGACCGGGTGTCGGCCACCCAACCGCTGGTGTTCGTGTTCGTCGCGCTGATCGCGTTCGTCATGTTGCTGGTCTCGATCCGCTCGGTGGTGCTGGCGTTCAAGGGCGTCCTGATGACCGTGCTGTCGGTGGCCGCCGCGTACGGCAGTCTCGTGGTGGTCTTCCAGTGGGGCTGGCTCGAGCAGTTGGGGTTCGCCAGGATCAGCTCGCTCGACAGCACGATCCCGCCGTTGGTGCTGGCCATGACCTTCGGCCTGTCGATGGACTACGAGATCTTTCTGCTGACCCGCATCCGGGAACGGTTCCTGCAGACCAACAACACGCGCGATGCCGTCGCGTACGGCGTGAGCACCAGTGCCCGCACGATCACCAGCGCGGCGCTGATCATGATCGCGGTGTTCATCGGCTTCGCGTTCGCCGGCATGCCCCTGGTCGCCCAGCTCGGTGTCGCATGCGCGGTCGCCATCGCGGTCGACGCCACGGTGGTGCGGCTGGTGCTGGTGCCTGCGCTCATGGCGATGTTCGACCAGTGGAACTGGTGGCTGCCGCGCTGGCTCGACCGCGTGCTGCCCGAGGTGGACTTCGAGAAGCCGCTGCCCAAGATCGAGGTCACCGACCTGGTCATCATCCCCGACAACATCGCCGCGCTCGGACCCAGCGGCAGCGACCTGCGCATGATGGTGCGCACCGCTGCTCGGATGAAAACCCTTGCGCCGCAGACGATCAGCGTCGCCGATCCGTTGGCCTTCAGCGGCTGCACCAGGCCCACGACGCGGCTGTCCGCACAGCGCAAGTCGAAGCCGGGCAAGCCAGGGTTGCATCCCGTGACGATGTGGCGAAGCCGGTTGTCGGTCGCGGTGGATGCGCTGCAGACCGAGGCCGAATCCGAGCAGGCCCCGGTGGAACGCCGCGGCCCGGTCGAGACCACGAACGTGCAGTTGCCCACGGGCGATCGGCTGCAGATCCCCACCGGCGCGGAAACGCTGCGCCTCAAGGGCTATCTGATCATGTGCCGTAACACCGCCAAGGACTACGAGGAATTCGCCGAATTGGTGGAGTTGATGGATTCTCACACGGCAGCTCTGGTGCTGGCGGGCATGGACCGGTATTACTGTGGGCAAGACCCAAGAAACCGATGGGTGGCCACGCAGCTGGTACGCCGGCTGGCCGACCCACAGCCGTCCGATGAACACGATGTCCGAATGTCGAGTCCCGACGCGGCTGAGGATTGGGAAAAGGTCAGGCAGCGTTGCCTGTCGGTCGCGGTAGCAATGCTGGAGGAGGCGAAGTGACGTTGGCCCCCGACGTTCGGGACATGCGGGATGCGCGTCGCAAAGACATGTCGCCGATACAACCGTCCTCGAACCGATCCCCTGGCCAACGAAACCAGGCTCCGCGCCCAGCAGGCGCGCATCCACGAGACCCGCAGACACCGATCCGCGGCGCCGCACCCACGCGCGCCCCACAACGACAGTTCGACGACCGGCCGGTCGAGTACTGGCCCACCGCGGCGATCCGCGCGGCGCTGGAGACCGACGATCTGACGGTGTGGCAGCGCATCGTCGCCGCGATCAAACGGGATCCCTACGGCCGCACGGCCCGCCAGGTCGAAGAGGTACTGGAGACCGCCCGCCCCTACGGGGTCTCGAAAGCACTTTCCGAAGTTCTGGTGCGCACCCGCGACCACCTCGAGGCCTCCGAACGTGCCGAGGTGGCCAAGCAGATCCAGGCCATGTTGCGTCGCTCGAAACTCGCGCCCCAAGAGTTCGCCTCGCGCATCGGGGTGTCCAACGAGGAGTTCGCGACGTACCTGGAGGGCAGCGTCAGCCCGCGCGCGTCGCTGCTGCTGCGGATGCAACGCCTGTCCGACCGGTTCGCGAAGATCGCCGCGCAGCGCGGCGGCAAATGAGCCCATCCCCGCGGATTCGGCTCGCGCTGCGCGGATGGCTTGACTCCCACCCAAGCCCCGGGTACTGATGACTACCCGTGACTGACCGAACATTCGGCCTGGCCACCCGCGCCATACACGCCGGACAACGTCCGGACGCTGCCACCGGTGCCAGGGTGACGCCGATCTACGCCAACGCCAGCTTCGTCTTCAACGACACCGACGATGCGGCCAACCTGTTCGCGCTGCAGAAGTACGGCAACATCTACAGTCGCATCGCGAATCCGACCGTCGCGGCCTTCGAGGAGTGCATCGCAAGCCTGGAGGGTGGCCTGGGGGCGGTGGCGACGGCCAGCGGTCTGTCCGCGCAGTTCGCGGTGTTCGCCGCGCTTGCGGGCGCCGGTGACCACATCGTGTCGGCCGCGAGCCTGTACGGCGGTACTGTCACGCAACTGGACGTCTCGCTGCGCCGGTTCGGCATCGACACCACGTTCGTCGGTGGCACCGATCCGGCCGACTACGCCGCGGCGATCACCGACCGCACCCGGCTGATCTATGCCGAGGCGATCTCCAACCCCTCCGGCGAGATCGCCGACCTCGCGGGGCTGGCCCAAGTGGCGCGCGACGCCGGTCTGCCGCTCGTCGTGGACAGCACGGTGGCGACCCCGGCGCTGTGCCGGCCCATCGAACACGGCGCCGACATCGTGGTGCACTCGGCCACCAAGTTCATCGGCGGGCACGGCACCACACTGGGCGGTGTCGCGGTCGACGCCGGTCGATTCGACTGGGGTGCAGGCAAATTCCCGCAGATGACCGAGCCCGTCGCGTCCTACGGCGGCTTGAGCTGGTGGGGCAACTTCGGCGAGTTCGGGTTCCTGACCAAGCTGCGCAGCGAGCAGTTGCGTGACCTGGGCGCGTCGCTGGCCCCGCAGTCGGCGTTCCAGCTACTGCAGGGTGTGCAGACGCTGCCGCAGCGGATGGCCGCCCACACCGCGAACGCCCGTGCGGTCGCCGAGTGGCTGGAGGCCGACCCCCGCGTGACGTATGTCCGCTGGGCCGGGCTCCCGTCGCATCCGCATCACGACCGGGCGAAGCGCTACCTGCCCGACGGTCCGGGGGCGGTGTTCGCGTTCGGCGTCAAGGGTGGCCGGGCCGCGGGCGAGAAGTTCATCAACTCCGTGCAACTGGCGAGCCACCTGGCGAACATCGGTGACGTACGCACCCTGGTGATCCATCCCGCCAGCACGACGCACCGCCAGCTCACCGACGAGCAGTTGACCGCGGGCGGCGTCGGCCCCGGGCTCATCCGCATCAGCGTGGGCATCGAGGACGTCGAGGACATCATCTGGGATCTCGACCAGGCACTGACACAAGCGGAGAAAGCCGATGACTGACGCCCTGACCCGCCAGCGCATCCTGCGCGAGGCCCGTTCGGTGGCCATCGTCGGCGCCTCGGCCAACACATCGCGCGCCAGCTACTTCGTGTGGACCTACCTGAAGTCGACGAGCGACTACGACATCTATCTGGTGAACCCCACGATCAGCGAGATCGACGGCACTCCGGTGTATCCCAGCCTCGCCGAGCTGCCCGTGGCGCCCGATCTGGTCGACGTGTTCCGTCGCCGTGAGGATCTGCCGGGCGTACTGCAGGAGACCATCGCGGTGGGCGCCAAGACACTGTGGCTGCAGTTGGGACTGCGCCACGACGACGTGGTCCGCGACGGCGAAGCCGCCGGACTTCAGGTGGTACAGGACCGCTGCGTGAAGATCGAGCACGCCCGGTTCGCCGGTGGCCTGCACCTGGCCGGGTTCAACACCGGTGTGATCGACTCCCGCAGGCCCCAGAGGGTCTGAGCCGCTCAGCGGGAGTGCAGCGGCCGCACGTCGTCGACGAGCCAGCGGCCGTCGGTCTTGGTGAGCGTGACCCGCAGCGCCAGCACCGCGTTGTCCGTCGGTTTGCCCGGCGCACTCTGCGTGCCGCGAAGCACCACGGCGACGCTGGCGGCCTGCGGGCCGAGCGCCTCGACACCCGCCGAGATGGTGCTGGCCTGCGCCGAGACGTTCCGGCTCGTGAGATCCTTTGCCACGGTGGCGAATTCGTTCTTGAACGCCTCAGCGCGGTCGGGTGCCATCTGAGCGGCGGCCCGGTCGATGGATGCCGTCGGGCTCTGCGGGGTGAACGTCGCGGTGGCCTCCGCGACGCTGCTGGCGATGCGCACGACCTGCTGGCGATCGCGGTTGAAGTCCTCGTCGGGCGCCGTCCAGCGCAGGTAGCCCACCACCACGGCGGCCACGAGCGCGGCCGTGGCCACACCGACCACCGCGAGTCGCAGGCCCGGCCCGTCGTCGTCGGTACCGACCGTCACGCCGTCGCGGCGGGCCAGCACCACGTTGACCACCACACCTTGGGCGATCAGCAGGCACAGGATCGAACACACCGACACCCACCACGTGGGCCAGTCGAGTGCGACGCCGAGGTACACCAGTGCGGCGATCGCGGCCAGCGGTGCGGCGATGTCGAAGGCCAGGACGCGCAACCGGTTTCTCATCGGATGGGCTCCAGTCGCGAGATCATCAGCTGACCGTCGACGTCGGCGACGTCCAGGCGCAGGTTCCAGCGCACGGTCCTCGGCTTGTCGGTGCCCGCGCTCTCGGTGACCGAGGTCGCCACCACCAGGACCGTGTCGATGCGACCCACCATCGGGGTCAGCTCGGCCCGCTCAGGTTGCTCGACACGCCCGTCGGGTCCCGGTTGCGGGTGGTACAGCGACTCGATCGCCACCGAGTCGATCTGGCCGGTCGTGCGGGACCGCAGACGCTGAACCAGTTCGCGGTATGGCTGCACCGCGGACTCGAAGTCGTTGTTGAGCTGCCCGACGGTGCCTTCGTGCAGCTTCTGCATATCGGCATCGACGGTTTCCGCCGTCATGTTGATCAGCACGTTCGCCCACTCGGCCGCGGTCTGCAGCACGCGGGTCTGGTAGTCGCGTTCGGACACCTCGTCGCGGTGCGCGGCGAAGATCACCGAGCCGAGTACCACCGCGACGACCGCGACGACACCGAGCACGGCCGACGCGACGCCGTAGCTGCTGAAGATCCCGCCGGAGCCGACCGGGTTGTCGTCGCGTTCTCCTGGGTCCTTCTCGGGGCCGTCCTTGCCGGGCGCGTCAGGCATGGCCGTGAGGGTAGCGCCCGTTCGGCACCGGGCGCCGCGGCGGGCTTCTGGAAGAATGTCGGGGTGACGGTTGAAGCAACTCGCGGCGCAGCGGAGGCGATCGGAAAGTCGGGTATCGACCTGACCCACGTCGACCCGCAGACCCGCCCCCAAGACGACCTGTTCGGCCACGTCAACGGGCGCTGGCTGACCGAATACGAGATTCCCGCGGACCGGGCGACCGACGGCGCGTTCCGCCTGCTCTACGACCGCGCCGAGGAGCAGATCCGCGATCTGATCACCGAAGCCGCGGCATCCGGCGCCGCCGAGGGCACCGACGAGCAGCGCATCGGCGATCTGTACGCGAGCTTCATGGACTCCGAGACCATCGCCGAGCGTGGCCTGCAGCCCCTGCTCGACGAGCTGGCGTTGATCGACGCGGCACCCGACGCCGACGCACTCGCGGCCGTGCTGGGCGGTCTGCAGCGCACCGGCGTCGGCGGCGGCGCCGGCGTGTACGTCGACACCGATTCGAAGGACTCGACGCGCTACCTGCTGCACATGGGCCAGTCCGGCATCGGGCTGCCCGACGAGTCGTACTTCCGCGACGAGCAGCACGCCGAGATCCTGGCCGGCTATCCGGTGCACATCGCCAAGATGTTCGGCCTGGTCTACGGCGACGACTTTGCGGGAGCCGACACCGCGGCGCGCATCGTCGCCCTTGAGTCCAAGATCGCTGCCGCGCACTGGGATGTGGTCAAGCGCCGCGACGCCGACCTCACCTACAACCTGCGCCGGTTCGCCGATCTGCCCGCCGAGGCACCCGGATTCGATTGGGCCGGCTGGATCCGGGGACTCGGCACGACGCCGGACACCGTGGCCGAGGTCGTGGTCCGCCAGCCCGACTACCTGACGGCGTTCGCCGCGCTGTGGGCGTCGGAGGATCTCGAGGATTGGAAGGCGTGGGCCCGCTGGCGCGTCATCCATGCCCGGGCGGGGCTGCTCACCGACGAGCTGGTCGCCGAGGACTTCGCGTTCTACGGCCGCACGCTGTCGGGTACCGAGCAGATCCGGGACCGGTGGAAGCGGGCGGTTTCGGTGGTCGAGAACCTCATGGGCGATGCGCTCGGCAAGCTCTACGTGCAGCGGCACTTCCCGCCGGAGGCCAAGGCGCGTATGGACGAGCTCGTGGCCAACCTGCGGGAGGCCTACCGGGTCAGCATCAACGAGCTGGACTGGATGACGCCAGAGACCAGGGCCAAGGCGCTGGCCAAACTGGACAAGTTCACGCCGAAGATCGGCTATCCGGCCCGCTGGCGGGACTACTCCGCGGTGGTGATCAAGCGCGACGACCTGTACGGCAACTACCGCCGGGGCTACATCGTGAACTCCGACCGCGAGCTGAACAAGCTGGGCGGTCCGGTCGACCGCGACGAATGGTTCATGACGCCGCAGACCGTCAATGCCTACTACAACCCGGGCATGAACGAAATCGTGTTTCCCGCGGCGATTCTGCAGCCGCCGTTCTTCGACGCCGAGGCCGACGACGCGGCCAACTACGGCGGGATCGGTGCGGTGATCGGCCACGAGATCGGGCACGGTTTCGACGATCAGGGCGCCAAGTACGACGGTGACGGCAACCTCGTCGACTGGTGGACCGACGCCGACCGCGCCGAATTCGGTGCACGCACAAAGGCTTTGATCGAGCAGTACGAGCAGTTCACGCCGCGCGGGCTCGATCCGTCGCACCATGTCAACGGCGCGTTCACGGTCGGCGAGAACATCGGCGACCTCGGCGGGCTGTCCATCGCGCTGCTCGCCTACAAGCTTTCGCTCAAGGGCGGAAAGGCCCCGGTGATCGACGGCCTGACCGGCGTGCAGCGGGTGTTCTTCGGCTGGGCGCAGGTGTGGCGCACCAAATCCCGTGAGGCCGAGGCCATCCGCCGGCTCGCGGTAGATCCGCACTCGCCGCCGGAGTTCCGGTGCAACGGCGTGGTGCGCAACCTCGACGATTTCTATGAGGCGTTCGACGTCGGCGCCGACGACGGGTTGTATCTGGAGCCCGAGCGCCGGGTCCGCATCTGGAACTGACGCTCCACCGGAAACGAAGAACCCCCGCAGCGTCGCTGCGGGGGTTCTTCGTTGGGAGTCGGTCAGAACATCTGCCAGTCCGACGCCCCGTCGGGCTGGTCGTACAAGCCGCCCTTGGAGTTCTTGATGACCACGGGATCGCCGCTGCCGAATTGTTCGTAGAACCAGCGTGCGTTCTCGGGGCTCAGGTTGATGCAGCCGTGACTGACGTTGCGCTTGCCCTGGTCACCGACCGACCACGGGGCGCTGTGGACGAAGATGCCGCTGTTGTCGATGCGGACGGCGTCCTTCACCTTGAGCTTGTAGCCCTCGGCCGAGTCGACGGGCACGCCGTAGGTCGACGAGTCCATCACGATGTCCTCGAACTTCTCCAGCACGTAGTAGGTGCCGTTCTTGGTCTCGTGCTTGCCGTCGTTCTTGCCCATCGACACCGGGAATGTCTTCTCGAGCTCCCCGTTGCGGCGGATCTCCATCTGGTGGGTGGTGTCGTCGACAGTGGCCACCAGGTAGTCACCGACGCGGAAACTGGACTTGGTGCCCGCGGCGTCGATGTTGACGACGGTGTTGGACGGCCAGAAGTCCTGCGGCCGCCACCGCAGCTGGGTGTCGCTGACCCAGTAGAACCGGCCGGGCACCGGCGGGTTCGACGTGATGCGGACTGCGTCCTGCGCCATCTGCTTGTTGGCGATGGGCCGCTGGAAGTTGATGTAGATGGGCTTCGCGACGCCCACCATCGCGCCGTTGACCGGGTTGAACGATGGCGGCAGGAACGGCGGCTGCCCCGTGAAGGGTTCGGGGTTCTGGCCCTCGGGGACGCCTTCGATCGGCACCGCCGGTGCACCGTAGTTGGTGACCACCTGAGCTTCCGGATCCGTCGCGCTGGCGCCGGGCGACGCGGGGTCGGCCGGGCCCGCGGCAGCCGGAGCCGGCGGCGGGAATGCGAACGGATCGGACGGCGCCGGTGGCGCGGCCGGGTCGACGGGAACCGGCGGGGCCGGCACTTCGGGATCTGCCAGAGCGGACGGGCTCATGACCAGTCCACCGACCAATCCCGCGGCCATGAATGCGGTGATCAGTCTGCGTTTTGCCGATTTCGGCATGCGGTACCTCCAGAGCGCAACTGGTTCCAGTGTCGCACAGCGCGCAGATCGGCCGAGGTTGCCCGAACAGCCGTTCGATGCCGAGCGCCCCCGAGCCGGACCGTTTTCCCGCGCCCAACTGCGGTGTTGATCGGCGCACCCCGTCCGGGCGTTACGCGCGTCACTCCGACTCGGATCGGTGGAACACGTCGCGCGCGGTCAGGGCGCCGCACATCGCGACGACGATCAGGATCGCGGCGACGCCGATCATGGCGGTGAGCCCGACGGCCTCGTAGATGCCCGCCCCGGCCAGTGCACCGGCCATGATGCCGACCTGGAACGCCGCGACATACCGACCGGACGCACCGTCGGGGTCCTCGGGTGACGTGCGCATCGCCGAGGTCTGCAACATGGGCGGCAGCGCGGTCGAGGATGCGCCCCACAGCACGATCGCCACGGACCCGACCACCATCGCTGCCGCACCGGCCTGCGGCCCGGCGGCCAGCACCGCCAGCGTCAGCAACGCCGCGGCCAGGACCGTGAGACAGCCCGTGACCGACGCCTTGGGCCACAGATCGAGCGGCCGGGCCATCGCCGCCATCGCGGCGAGACCGGCGACGCCGTAGCCGGCGAGCAGCCACGCCAGCTGTGGTCCGTCGATGCCGACCACGTCTCGGATGATCGCGACGACGAACGTGTATGCGACGAAGTGCCCGGTGACACCGATGAGGGTCAGCAGCGACAACGTGAGCAGGCCGCGGTTGTGCGGGCGCCGGCCCGATACCCGGGTTTCGACGCGTTCGGCGGGCATGAGCGGAAGTACCGCCCGAGCGGTCAGCGTCACCACCGCCGCGGCGACGGCCACCGCAAGCACGGCCTGCCGCCACCCCCACAGCGCGCTGAGTGCCGCGGTCAGTGGATTGCCCACCACGAGTGCGAGCCCGGTGCCCACGTACACCGCGGCGGTCGCGCGACCGGCATGGGTGGGCGGGACCAGTCGCATGCCGATGGGTGCGATCACCGACCACATCAGACCGTGGGTGAGCGCGCACAGCACACGCCCACCGGCGAGTACCGCGAAATTCGGTGCCATCGCCGAAACGACCTGGGAGACAGTCAGACACACCATCGTCGCGAGCAGCGTGTGCCGGCGCGGCCAACGCGCGGTCAGCCGGACCAACGCGACCGTGGTGAGTGCCGCGACCAATGCGTAGCCGGCCATCAGGGTCCCGACGAGGCCCTCGCTGACGCCGAGGTCCACGGCGATCGCCGGAAGCGCGCCGACCGGGAGGATCTCGGCGGTGACGTAGACGAACGCCGCCGCCGCGAGCACCGTCAGTTGCACGGTGACGCGCAGCGTCCACGGGTTCACCGTCGGCGACGTCACGGTCATGGTGGGGCCACGCTAACGGCTTGAGGTGTCCGCGAGCGGTGACGGCGCGCAGAATCGGTGGCGTGATTGTTGCCTTCAGTGTCAGTCCGACCGGCGGTGATGAGTCGGGCAGTGTCAGCGCGGCGGTCGCCGCGGCCGTGCGGGTGGTCCGCGAGTCCGGGCTGCCCAACGAGACCAACGCGATGTTCACCAACATCGAAGGGGAATGGGACGAGGTGATGGCCGTGGTCAAGCGCGCCGTCGACGCGGTGGCCGCGGCGTCCCCGCGCGTGAGCCTGGTGCTCAAGGCCGACATCCGGCCCGGTTACACCGGTCAGCTCACGGCGAAGGTCGAACGGATCGAGCGCGAACTCGGCTAAGTCAACCGGCCCGGCGGGTCGGGGTTGATCGTCTCCTCCGCGACGGTCCGGCTCGCCTGCCCTTCGATTGCGCCGGGCCAGCCCGACATGGTCGTGCCGTAGCGCGCCTGCAGCGGTTCGCTGAGGTCGACGAGGTCGCGGTCGGCCCGCCACCGGCGGAACCCCGTGACCACGATGAAGACCAGGGCCGCCACGATGAAGACGACCAACGCGACCTTCAGCGCGGCCACCTCAGGACCGGACCAGACGCGCGATGGCGGCCGACGCCTCGGCGAGTTTGGCCTCGGCCTGGTCGCCGCCTTCGGCGACGGCCTGGCTCACGCAGTGGCCCAGGTGTTCATCGAGCAGGCCGAGCGCGACGGACTGCAGCGCGCTGTTGACGGCGCTGATCTGGGTGAGGACGTCGATGCAGTACTTGTCCTCGTCGATCATCTTCGCGATGCCCCGGACCTGACCCTCGATACGGCGCAGTCGCTTGGCGTAGTTCTCCTTCTGCGCCGAGTAGCCGTGTCCGCCCGAATGGTCAGTTGCGTCCATCACACCAGCATACCGGTACCCTACGGGGGTATTCATGGTGGTTTGGCCGCCGGAAACCGAGCGAGCATACTGACAGCCATGCCCTCAGACGACAAGTCCCGTGAGACTCCTGACATCAAGCCCCGCAGTCGCGACGTCACCGACGGCCTCGAGAAAGCGGCCGCCCGTGGGATGCTCCGTGCGGTAGGCATGGGCGACGACGACTGGGACAAGCCCCAGATCGGCGTCGGGTCGTCGTGGAACGAGATCACGCCGTGCAACATGTCGCTGCAGCGCCTCGCACAGGCGGTCAAGGGCGGCGTTCACGAGGCGGGCGGCTACCCGCTCGAGTTCGGCACCATCTCGGTGTCCGACGGCATCTCGATGGGCCACGAAGGCATGCACTTCTCGCTGGTGTCGCGCGAGGTGATCGCCGACAGTGTGGAGACCGTCGTGCAGGCCGAGCGACTCGACGGCACGGTCCTGCTCGCGGGCTGCGACAAGTCCATCCCCGGCATGCTCATGGCGGCCGCGCGGCTGAACCTGGCCTCGGTGTTCTTCTACAACGGCTCGATCATGCCGGGTGTCGCGAAGCTCACCGACGGCACCGAGAAGGAAGTCACGATCATCGACGCCTTCGAGGCGGTCGGCGCGTGTGTGCGCGGCCTGATGTCGCGTGAGGATGTCGACATCATCGAGCGTGCGATCTGCCCCGGCGAGGGCGCCTGCGGCGGTATGTACACCGCCAACACCATGGCCAGCGCCGCAGAGGCCCTCGGCCTGTCGCTGCCCGGCAGCGCGTCGCCGGTCGCGATCGACAAACGCCGCGACGAGTACGCGCGCCGCTCCGGTGAGGCCGTCGTCGAACTGTTGCGTCGCGGCATCACCGCTCGCGACATCCTGACCAAGGAGGCCTTCGAGAACGCCATCGCGGTGGTCATGGCGTTCGGTGGTTCCACCAACGCGGTGCTGCACCTGCTGGCGATCGCGCGCGAGGCCGAGGTGGAGCTGACGCTCGACGACTTCACCCGCGTCGGCAACAAGGTGCCGCACCTGGCGGACGTGAAGCCGTTCGGCCGCCACGTCATGAAGCACGTCGACGAGATCGGCGGCGTGCCCGTGGTGATGCGCGCACTGCTGGATGCCGGTCTGCTGCACGGGGACTGCCTGACCGTGACGGGCAAGACCATGGCCGAGAACCTGGCCCATATCGCGCCCCCTGATCCCGACGGCAAGGTGCTGCGGGCGATGGACAACCCGATCCACCCGACCGGCGGCATCACGATCCTGCACGGCTCACTCGCCCCCGAAGGCGCCGTGGTCAAGTCTGCCGGCTTCGATTCGGACGTCTTCGAGGGCACTGCAAGGGTTTTCGACCGCGAACGCGCCGCGATGGATGCGCTCGAGGACGGCACCATCCAGGCCGGCGACGTCGTGGTGATCCGGTACGAGGGTCCCAAGGGTGGCCCCGGTATGCGCGAGATGCTCGCGATCACCGGTGCGATCAAGGGCGCCGGCCTCGGCAAGGACGTGCTGCTGATGACCGACGGCCGGTTCTCCGGCGGTACGACGGGTCTGTGCGTGGGGCACATCGCACCCGAGGCCGTCGACGGCGGGCCGATCGCATTCGTCCGCGACGGTGACCGCATCCGCCTCGACGTCGCCAAGGGCACGCTCGACGTGCTCGTGGACTCCGAGGAGTTCGAAGCCCGCAAGGCCGGCTTCGAACCATTGCCCCCGCGGTACAAGACCGGCGTGCTGGCCAAGTACACCAAGCTGGTCCAGTCCGCCGCCGTCGGCGCCGTCTGCACCTAGCCGCTCGCACCGCTGGCGTCACGCCATCCGCGCCGCCAGCGCCATGTGGCCCTCGTAGCCGTACGCCGTCGCGAGATCGCGATAGCGTGCGGCGCACTCGCGGTATGCGGCCTCGTCGCCCCAAGCGCGTGCCAGCAGCGCACGTAGCCGCATCAGCGGCACCTCGTACAGCACGAAGCCCGGGTCGACCGGCAATGCCGCCAGCCGGTCGACCACCTGCTGCGCGTGCTCGAGATCCCCGTGTCCGCCATGCTCGATCAACGCCTGCACCAGCACCGTCACGCCGGCGCTCACGTTGATCGCCTCGCCGCTGCCGATGCTGGCGTCCACGACGGCGTGCCCGAGTTCGATGGCGGAGTCCAGATCACCGTGCACCGCCTTGTCACGGGCCAGCTCGGTGTCGACAGCGGCTACGGCGGCCATCGTGAACTGTTCTCGCACCGACGCCTCGCGGCCCAGCCGCAGAAGTTCCAATGCCTCGTCACGGCATCGTCGGTCCTGCCAGAGCAGCAGCAGTCCCCTTGAGATCTGGGCGCCGGCCAAGGCGAGGTCATCGGCGGATCGCCGGGCCACCTCGAGCACGTCACCGCTCTCCTGCAGCAGATCCGGGCTGGGCAACAAAAGACCGGTCGGCAGGCCGATGCACCTGTAGGTGAGCATCAGCGCCCGCGTCGTGATGCCGAAGTCTCCCACCAGTCGCGTCGCGCGGTCGATGTCGGTCCGCCAGCGCGGGTCACCGAGACAGGCACGGGCCAAGCCGCCCACGGTCCATGCGGTCACCAACGGTGACCCGATGATCAGGTTGCCCATGCCGGCGTCGCCGTCGGCCAGTTCGATGATGCGGTCGGCCAGCCGCGCGGCTTCTCTGGCCTCACCGGTCTGGAACTTCGCGCCGAGTGCCGCGTAGAGCAGTGCGACGGTGAGGTGCCGATCCCCGATGGATTCCAGCAGACTCGTGAGTTCTGATGACAGACGCGATGATTCGCGGTAGTGCGCATGGACCAGGAGGGCCGACACCTGACCTGCCATCCCGGTTGCGAGCGACACCTTGTCGTCGGCGGCGGCGGCCAGTTTGCACAGCTCGTCGAAACCGGTCTCCTCAAGATGGCCGCCGGCCCGCCACGTGCTCAGGCACAGCAAGGTACGTGGCGCAATCGCCATCGCCGCGCGGTCCTCGAAGTAGTGCGGTAGTCGGTCGGCGACGTGGCGGGCCCGCTGCCAGCTGAGTCGCGCGGCATTGATGTCCCGGTTGGTCAACCATCTCCCGGCCCGCATGTGCCAGGTGAATGCCGCGCCCAGATCACCGGCCGCCTCGTAGTGCTCGGCGATCAACGCCGCATTCTCGTCACCTGTGTGCGTGTGCCTTTCGATGTCTGCGGCAAGACGCCGGTGCAATTCGGCGCGGTCGGCGATGAGTTGAGATTCCAGGGCCACCATGCGGATCAGCGGATGCCGGAACGTGTACTCGGCTCGTGGCGCGAACGTCACCTGGTCGATGAGCTCGGCGTCGATGAGGGCCTGCAACGCCGCGTCGTCGGCCCCCAGCGCAGCGAGCAGATCCGGCCCGAACCGCAGGCCGATCACGGCAGCGGCACTCAACGTGTGCTTGGCCGATGCGTCGAGCCGGTCGATGCGGGCGGCGATCGTGGCCTGCAACGTCGCAGGCACACCCACCTCGACGTCGGCGCCGTGGAACCGGTAGGCACCGCGCTCACCGCGTAACACGCCGCGCTCGGCCAGGTCTCGCACGATCTCCTGCGCGAAGAACGGGTTGCCTGCGGCCCGTTCGGCGATGCGGCAGGTGAGTTCGTGCGCGGCGGCGGCCGACCCGAGCAGTTCGGTGAGCAACGTCGAGGTCTGTCCCTCGGTCAAGGGCCGCAACGCAATGGTCTGGGCGCCGCTCACTCGTGCCAGCACGCCGGTGTACTCGGGTCGATAGGTGATCAGCATGACGGAGTGGGTGTGGGTGACGACGGCCAGGAACTCGGCGAGCATGGATTCGCTGACCTCGTCGATCCAGTGCGCGTCTTCGAGTACATACAGCCCGGGTTCCTGCCGCGCGAGCGATGCGGCATTGACCAGCGCGGCCAGACGCCGCCGACGGGCGTCGGCGTCGACGTCGGGGGTGGGGACGTCCGGGTCGGCGATGCCCAGCACATCGTCGCAGCAGCAGGTCTTCCGGATCGGCGTCCGGCACCAGGGCACGGGCGCGAGCGCGGGCGGCTGCGGGTTCGAGCCCGGCCACGCCGAACCCCTCACGCAGCAGCGGCACGACAACGTGAAAAGGGATGTCGCTGGCATGCGATTCGCAGTAGGTGTAGAACACCGGGACCCCGCGGCGCCGCGCGAGCTCGATCGATTCCCGCACCATACGGCTCTTGCCGATGCCCGGCGGACCCACGACGTTGACGATGCATCCGCGGCCCTCGATGGCCTCGTCGAGAAGTCCGGCGATCGTATTCAGTTCCCACGTGCGGCCCACCAGCGACGGATCGCTGCGATTGCCGCGATGCGCGGACGCCGTCGTGGCGAGCAGCCTGCGCGCTGTGACCGGGCTGTCGAAACCTTTGATGTGCACGGTCTCTGGCTCACCGAGGAGAACGGCGTCCTCGACCAGTCTCGCCGTGGTGTCGCTGCACATGATCCCGCCGTGCGGTGCCACCGACTCCATGCGCTGAGCCATGCCGACCTGTTCACCGATCGCGGTGTACCCGAAGCCGCGGGTGGCCATCTCACCCGCGATCACCTGGCCGGAGTTGAGGCCGATGCGCATCTGCAGCCCGACACCGGCGGGAAGATCCAGGTCGTCGGCGAGCCGTCGACTGGCGTTCTGGAGGTCCAGCGCGGCGAGGCAGGCCCGCAGGGCATGGTCCTCCAACGCGACCGGAGCTCCGAACAGTGCCATGATGCCGTCGCCGGTGAATTTGTCGACGGTGCCGCCGTAGCGCTCGACAACCCCAGAGCATCTGCTCATCAGTGCGGAGAGGATTTCGCGCAACCGTTCCGCTCCGACCGCGCCGGCCAGCCGCATGGAGTCGACGACGTCGGCGAACAGCACCGTAACCTGTTTGTACTCAGCGTGTTTGGAATCGTCGAGGACGGCCGTGCCACACGAATCGCAGAACCTCGCACTCGGACGAAGTTCGGTGCCGCACATGCCACAGGCCGCCATCCCAACCACCTCCGGTCAGGATAGGACCCCGCACACCTCCGCCGAGGCGATTTTCGACCCGGCGACGGGGCTAACTGGAGACGTGTGCGCGCAACAATCGCTGCGTGCAGTCCAGCAGCACGCGGTGCAGTTCCTCGTCGGGAACATCGCCGATCTCGGGATCCATTGCGCTGCTGAATATTCCAGAGGCCAGCATGGACATCATCACGCGGCACGACGTGTCGGGGTCCGGTCCGAGCAGGATCGCTTTCAACCGGTCGACAACCCCTCTGAGGTCATCGCGGGTGTGCACCAGGTTGTCGATCACGGGATCGCCGTGGAACACCGCCGAGACGCGACGGTGCCGCACCGCCAGCTCGACAATGCCGCTGACGGCGGCCTCACGACGCGCGTCGGGTGACGACATCGCCTCGGCGATCTTCACGAGGCGGCGCATGTCGTCGAAGATCGGTTCGACGACCGCGAACACGATCTCGTCCTTGGAGTGGAACTGGTAATAGACGGCAGCCTTGCTGACCCCGAGCCGGTCGGCGATCATCTGCAGGGAGGTGCCGTGCACTCCGTATTCGGCGAACAGCTTGAGCGCTGCCTCGAGCACCCGCTCGCGCGCGAATCCGCGCGGTGCAACAGACTTCGCCACACCCCGTCCCTTCGTCACGCCGAGCGTACCCGGGCGCGCGCTAGATCACACTCTTAGCCAGTCTTCCGACTTGATCCCAGTTAGCCGACTGTATAGGTTTTTCCTGTCGTCCGGCAAGGATTCTGCGGGGAGGAGCCACCGATGTCCAGCTCGTGTGCCACGGACCTGGTCGCCGCCACCGCCGTCGGGCATCGCGCACCTCTCACGCGAAAGGCCGACCAGCGATCATGAAGCTGTTGAAGCGGTTCTGGATCCCGTTGCTCATCGGCGTGGTGGTGCTCGTCGGTGCGTTCACCGTGATGCGGGTGCGGACGTTCTTCGGGTCCGGCGACGATCCTAGCCTGGCCAGTGCGAAGGTCGACGACACCAAACCGTTCGATCCCAAGGTCGTCGTCTACGAGATCTACGGCGAACCCGGCGCCACCGCCGACATCAACTACCTGGACCTCGACGCCCAACCGCAGCGCGTCGACGGTGCGACCCTCCCCTGGTCTCTGACGCTGTCCACCACGGCACCTTCGGTGTTCCCCAACATCGTGGCCCAGGGCAACGGCGACTCCATCACCTGCCGGATCACCGTCGATGACGAGCTCAAGGACGAGCGCACATCGAACGGCGTGAACGCCCAGACCTTCTGCCTGGTGAAATCCGCATGAGCAACCACGACGCCCCGACCGACGCCATCCCGTCGGCGCAGAGCAAGTACACCGATCATGGCGGCATCGCCAAGATCATCCGCACGTTCGCGGTCCCGATCATCCTGGTCTGGCTTGCACTCATCGCCGTCCTGAACACGATCGTGCCCCAGCTCGAAGAGGTCGGGGAGATGCGGTCGGTGTCGATGAGCCCCGACGACGCACCGTCGATGATCTCGATGAAGCGCGTCGGCGAGGTGTTCCACGAGTTCAAGTCCAACAGCTCGGTGATGATCGTGCTCGAGGGCGAACAGCCACTCGATGACGCCGCGCACAAGTACTACGACGAGATCGTCGACAAGCTCGAAGCCGACACCAAACACATCGAGCACGTCCAGGACTTCTGGGGCGACCCACTCACCGCATCAGGCGCTCAGAGTTCCGACGGCCTGGCGTCCTACGTGCAGGTCTACACCGCGGGCAACCAGGGCGAGGCGCTGGCCAACGAATCGGTGAAGGCAGTCCAGGACATCGTCAACAGCGTCCAGGCCCCACCGGGTGTCAAAGCGTATGTGACCGGACCGGCCGCGATGGCGGCCGATCAGCAGATCGCCGGTGACCGTTCGATGCGCATGATCGAGGCGCTGACCTTCACGGTCATCATCATCATGCTGCTGATGGTCTACCGCTCGATCATCACCGTGATCCTGTCGCTGGTGATGGTGGTGTTCTCGCTGGCCGCGGCCCGCGGGGTGATCGCGTTCCTCGGCTACTACGAGATCATCGGCCTGTCGACGTTCGCCACCAACCTGCTGGTGACACTGGCCATCGCCGCTTCCACCGACTACGCGATCTTCCTCATCGGCCGATATCAAGAGGCCAGAAGTGTCGGTGAGGACCGCGAGCAGGCCTATTACACGATGTTCCACAGCACCGCGCACGTGGTGCTGGGCTCCGGCATGACCATCGCGGGCGCGACGCTGTGCCTGCACTTCACGCGCATGCCGTACTTCCAGACCCTGGGTATCCCGCTGGCGATCGGCATGACCGTCGTGGTGCTCACGGCCCTGGCCGTGGGCTCGGCGATCATCACGGTGGCGAGCCGGTTCGGCAAGGTGCTCGAGCCCAAGCGGGCGATGCGCACCCGCGGTTGGCGCAAGATCGGTGCGGCCGTGGTGCGGTGGCCCGGGCCCATCCTGGTCGCCACGATCGGATTGTCGATGATCGGCCTGCTGGCGCTGCCCGGCTACCGCACCAACTACAACGACCGCGACTACCAGCCCGCCGACCTGCCGGCCAACAGCGGCTACGCCGCGGCCGACCGGCACTTCTCGCCGGCCCGGATGAACCCGGAACTGCTGATGATCGAGTCCGATCACGACCTGCGCAATTCCGCGGACTTCCTGGTGATCGAGCGGATCGCCAAACGTGTTGTCGGAGTGCCGGGTATCTCCCGTGTCCAGGCCATCACGCGTCCGCAGGGCACTCCGATCGAGCACACCTCGATCCCGTTCACGATCAGCATGCAGGGCACCACGCAGACCATGAACCAGAAGTACATGCAGGATCGCATGGCCGACATGCTGGTTCAGGCCGATCAGATGCAGATCACCGTCGACACGATGACGAAGATGATCGAGCTCATGGAGCAGATGCGGACCACCATGAACAGCATGGTCGGCAAGATGCACGGCATGGTCGAAGACGTGAAGGAATTGCGGGACAACATCAGCGATTTCGACGACTTCTTCCGGCCGATCCGCAACTACCTGTACTGGGAACCGCACTGCTACAACATCCCGATGTGCTACTCCCTGAGGTCGATCTTCGACACCATGGACGGAATCGACACCATGACAGCGGATTTCGAGCAGATCCTGCCTGACATGGACCGTATGAACGCGCTGATCCCGGTGATGATCGCGAACATGGAGCCCATGATCGCGACCATGAAGACCATGAAGACCATGATGCTGACCATGCAGGCCACCAACGCCGGTCTTCAGGATCAGATGGCGGCGATGCAGGAGAACTCCACCGCCATGGGTGAGGCGTTCGACAAGGCCAAGAACGACGATTCGTTCTACCTGCCGCCGGAGACGTTCGAGAATCCGGACTTCAAGCGCGGCATGAAGATGTTCCTGTCCCCGGACGGGCACGCGGTGCGCTTCATCATCAGCCACGAGGGCGATCCGATGAGCCCCGAGGGCATCAAGAAGATCGACGACGTGAAACTGGCCGCCAAGGAGGCCATCAAGGGCACGCCGCTGGAAGGGTCGAAGATCTATCTCGGCGGCACCGCGGCCACCTTCAAGGACATGCAGGAAGGCGCCAACTACGACCTGATCATCGCAGGCATCGCCGCGCTGTGCCTGATCTTCATCATCATGCTGTTGATCACCCGCGCGGTGGTGGCCGCGGCGGTGATCGTCGGAACCGTGGTGATCTCGCTGGGCAGCGCATTCGGTCTGTCGGTGCTGATCTGGCAGCACCTGATCGGGCTCGAACTGCACTGGATGGTGCTCGCGATGGCGGTGATCGTGCTGCTGGCCGTCGGCGCGGACTACAACCTGCTGCTGGTGTCCCGAATCAAAGAAGAGATCCACGCCGGCCTCAACACCGGCATGATCCGCGCGATGGGCGGCAGCGGTTCGGTGGTGACCGCCGCGGGCCTGGTGTTCGCGTTCACCATGATGTCGATGGCCGTCAGCGAGCTGGCGATCATCGGCCAGGTGGGCACCACGATCGGTCTGGGTCTGTTGTTCGACACCCTGGTGATCCGCGCGTTCATGACACCGTCGATCGCCGCGCTGCTCGGAAAGTGGTTCTGGTGGCCGCAGATGGTGCGCCAGCGCCCGAAGCCCGCGCCGTGGCCGAAGCCGGTTCGGCGCGAGCCCGCGGACACGCTCAGCTGATCGCTCGACCCGCGCTCATGTGACCAGGGCGACGGCGAATCCGTCCCACCCCTTGGCGCCGACCGTCTGGATGGCGGCGGCGTCGAGGCGCGGGTCCTCGCCCATCATCTGCAGCATGTCGCGAACCGCGCGGGCCTGCACATCGTCAGGGGCGGGTTCGAGCACCCGGCCGAACCGGGTCACGTTGTCCACCACGACAACCGTGCCGGGATGGCCGAGTCGGATCGCCCATTCCACGTAGGCGACGTTGTTCTCCTTGTCGGCGTCGATGAACACGAAGTCGAATTCGTCGCCGCGCTCGGCCAGCCGAGGCAGGCTCTCGAGCGCGGCGCCGACGATGATCTCGACGCGGTCGGAGACGCCCGCGCGCTGCAGGTTGGTGCGTGCCACCTCGGCGTGGCGGGGCTCGTATTCGAGCGTGACGACGCTGCCGTGGGCTCCGACACCGCGCGCGAGATTGATGGTGCTGTAGCCGCCGAGGGTGCCGATCTCGAGGACGCGCCTCGCGCCGGACATCGTGGCGAGCAGCGACAGCAGCTTGCCGTGCTGTGCCGACACCTCGATCGCGGGCATGTCCGCGGCTTGCGTGGACCGGCGCGCCGCGGCCAGCGCCTCGTCCTCGGTCTGCAGCAGCTGGGTGAACAGGACGTCTACATCGCTGGGCTCCGCCACGTGGGCCAGGCTAGCGCAGTCAGATGACGCCCTCTTTTGCGTAGACCATCCGCAGGACGAGGCCGACCTCCGGTCCCATGATGGTCTCGCACAGTCCGCAATACGTCGCGACGAACTCGGGGCCGTGGGCCGGGGCATCTGCCGCCGGGCCCTGGGCGCACAGATGATGCGCGAGCTCGTGGAGTACCACCAATTCGCGAAGCGCCCACGTGGTGTCCTGTTCGGGTACCGCGATCACCGCGCCGTCGATCTCGTAGTGCGCGGCTTTCGTGCCACGGCGGGCCCGCACCGTCACGGGGTTGGTTTCGACGCGCGCTGTCACGTCGTCGACGTAATTCTGCACGGCCGCAACGGATCCGAACTTCGCTTCGGGCGGCAACGTGAGCTGGGTGCCGAAGAAGTCGATGGCGCGGGAACTGTGTTGTGCGGCGCGGTCGAACATCGTCCGCACGAATTCCTCAGCGGCGTAGACACGGGCACGCTGCGTATCTCGCGCGGTCACTTCTCCAGTACGCCGCGTGCGCCGGACAGTTCCTGTATCGGCCCGAGCCGTGCGCGTCGACCGGCCCGGTCCCCGGCACGGCGCGCCGCCGACGAATATCCCGCCGACGCGCTCGTGGCCCGCCATGTCCCGCGGGCCTGCGAGGCCTGCCGGTAGAAGCTCTTCAGCTCGATGTCCTTGTCGCGCAATGCAAGTGCGGTGCCAGGTTGGTCGGCCTGATCAGCCTCCTGTCGGGCCTCGTCGCGGGCCGCCGCCAGACGCTGGCCGACGCGCGCGCCGAACGCGAGCTGGAAGTTCAGACGCGCGGTGATGGTGGGCGTCGGCCGGTGCGCCCCAGAAGCGATGTAGGCCTCCGAGGCGCGGACCATCTGCATCACGAGGCTGGTGTAGAGGGCATGCGTGGCGTCGATGTCCTCGGCGAACCCGTAGGCATAGACGAACGTCGAATTGGACGCCACATCGCATTTCACGTCGTTGGCCTGGGCGATCAGCACGAACAACTGGACGTAGGTCCGCAGCCCCTTGGTGCCGGCCTGGCCGATGGTGATCGTGCGCTGAACGGGCATCTGGGCCTTGGTGCGTTTGTCCGAATGCGCACGCGCCAAGGCCAGATCGATCGACGTCGCGGTGGCCAGCCGCTGTGCGGCGGCCATGAAGGCCTCCGCCTCGTGCGGATTGTCGGTGCCCTCGGCCTGTCGCAGCAGGGCCGCGATGCGGGCGAGCATCTTGTCGTCGCTCATGTGCAGAACCTAGTCGTGACGTCCGACATCATTTCGCGCATCATTTCGCGGTGAACGCCGCGATCGCATCGGTGACCTGCGGGGACAGCGGCGCGGACGTGCTGTAGTTGGCGATGTTGTCGGTGGGATCGTCGCGCAGCACGTGGTTGACGCCCTTGAGCTCGACGACGGTCAGCGCGGTGTGGTGCAGCGCGTCGATCAGCGGTTTCTCGGACTCGCAGCTCGCCTGGGCATCGGTGTCCGAGCACGTGAGCAGCACCGGCATGTCGTCGGGAAGTTGCGATGCGAGCGCCAGCGGATCGATCTTGTCGGCCTCGATGATGGCGTTGAGATTGCCCGGGTTGACGATGGCACCCAGCCCTTCGGGCAGGTTGGCCGGTACGGTGCCCTTGGTCCGGATCTCCTCGACCGTCGCGAGCCACCCGTCGAGCACCTCAGGGGTGGCCCCGGCCCGCACGCGGTTGGTGATGATGTCCAGATAGCGTCCGGCCAGCGGCTGGAACAGGGCCAGTGAGTGGACCGTCGGGTCATCCCGGCCCGCGAGGGACATCGCGTGGACGGCACCCTCACCGACGGCGTAGATGGAGAGCTTGTCGTCGGCGGTGTCCGGCTGGTCGGCCAGGTAGCGCAGCGCCGCAGCCGCGCCCGCGGTGTAGACGCCGCTGACCACCTGGGTCGGCTTGCTCTCGTACGGGCCCAACCCGGTGGCCCCGGTCCCGATCTTGTCGAACCGCAGGCTGGAAACCCCATGGTCCGAAAGGGTCTCGGCGAGCTGACGCATGTTGCCGACGGGCCCGACGACCTTGTTGTCCCCGTTGCGGTCGGTGGGGCCGCTCTCGGAGATGAGCAGGGCCGCCGGGCCCGGCCTGCCGTCATGGCGGTAGCTGCCGTGGATGGTCAGCCCGTCGGCGTCGAAGCTCACGTCCGTATCGGTCCAGCCCGGCTCGGCGCGGTCGTCGCCGTGACCGCAGCCGGCGAGAACGAGCAGTGTCATCAGCGACACCAGCACTGCGACAGCGTTTTTCACAGATGGCTCACGATCCATGAGGTGACGTCATCGAGGACGAGTTTCTGTTCGGGTTCGTTGAACACCTCGTGGTACAGCTCGGGGTACACCTTGAGGTGGACGTCTTGGGACGCCACGCGTTCGACGAGCAGGCGGCTGCCCTCGACCGGGATGAGCCGGTCCTGTCCCCCGTGCACCACCAGCAGCGGCGCGGTCAATGCCGCGGCGCGCTGCGGCATGGTCTGCCCGAGGCCGATCAGCGCGCGGGCGATACCGGCGGGAAGCTTGCCGTGGTGTACCAGCGTGTCGGCCTTGTAGGCCGCGACCACCTCTGGGTCGCGCGACACCGCGTCGGCGTCGAGGTTCTCGACCGGCATGCCCGGCGCAATCCTCCCCAGCACCTTGGCCACCGCGACCAGCACCGGTGAGACACCATCCTGAGCTTGCACCGCGGGCCCGGACAGCACCATGGCGGAGTACTCGCCCGGGTATCGGGCACCGTAGGCGAAGACGATGCCGCCGCCCATGCTGTGCCCGAGCACGATCCGGGGCAGCTCGGGGTGATCGGTGGCCGCGATGCCGACAAGCGTGCGGAAGTCGTCGACGAACTCCGACAGCTCACGCAGGTACACGCGCTTGCCGCCGGATCGGCCGTGGCCCCGGTGGTCGAGGGCGTAGACCAGCAGGCCCGCTGACCCGAAGCGTTGCGCGACGTGGTGATAGCGGCCCGCGTGTTCGGCGTAACCGTGCGACAGCACGATGACCCCGCGCGGATCGGTGTCAGGGGTCCACACGTCGTAGACGATGCGGATTCCGCCGACGCCTGCGAAGCTGTGTTCACTGCGGGTGCTGCTCACCTTGGCGAGCGTAGTGGCGGCGGATCGGCCCAGCTTCCCAGCTCCTCGAAAATCACCTTCTGCGATGTCGGTCATGCTGCGTAAGCTCACGACTGTGACGGTCCTCGCACACCGACTCGACGACGACAGTCCCGCCGACGCCTTCCTGTCGGAAGCCCAGACCTACCGGCGGGAGCTTCTTGCACACTGCTACCGGATGACCGGCTCCCTGCACGATGCCGAGGATCTGGTGCAGGAGACATACCTGCGTGCCTGGAAGTCCTACCAGGGATTTCAAGGTAGATCGTCGGTGCGCACGTGGCTGTACCGCATCGCCACCAACACATGCCTGACGTCGCTGGAGGGCCGCGCGCGCAGACCTCTGCCGTCCGGCTTGGGCACCCCGAGTTCGGCGCCGACGGAAGAGATCGCCGAGCACCATGAAGTGCCGTGGCTGGAGCCGCTACCGGACGGCGGGGATGATCCCGAGGATCCGTCGCAGATCGTCGGCACCCGCGAATCCGTGCGGCTCGCGTTCGTCGCCGCGTTGCAGCACCTGTCACCGCGCCAACGCGCGGTGCTGGTGATGCGAGAGGTTCTGCAGTGGAAGGCCGCCGAGGTCGGCGAGGCCATCGGAGCCTCGACGGCCGCCGTGAACAGCCTGCTGCAGCGGGCCCGCGCGCAGCTTGAGACCGTCGGCCCCAGCGAGGACGACAAGATCGAGCCCCCGGAGTCGCCGGAGGCCCGGGCCATGCTGGACAGATACATCAAGGCGTTCGAGGCGTACGACATCGACAAGCTGGTCGAACTGTTCACCGAAGAGGCCATCTGGGAGATGCCGCCGTTCGACACGTGGTATCGCGGGCCGCAGGCCATCGGCGACCTGTCGCGCTACAAGTGCCCGGCGGAGAAGCCGGGCGACATGCGCTTCATCCAGACCACTGCCAATGGTCAGCCTGCGGCGGCGATGTACATGCTGAACCGGGAGACCGGTCGGCACGAGGCCTTCCAACTCCATGTCCTCGACATCACCACCGAAGGCATCTCCCACGTCGTGGCGTTCATGGGTGAGGGTTTGTTCGAGAAGTTCGGGCTACCCGCGGCGCTGTAGCGGCTCAGGCGTTGTCGTACGCGGCCTGCAGCTTAACCAGGTCGAACTTGCCGTGTGTGCTCAGCACCGCGGTCATCAACCGGTTGTTGGCCTCTTCGTCGCCCTTGGTGATCATGTCGTAGTACTCGGTCGGGGTGACCTGCCAGGCCAGCCCGTACTTGTCCTTGAGCCACCCGCACGGCAGTTCCTCGCCGCCCTCGGTCAACGCGGCCCACACCTGATCGAGTTGCTCCTGTCCGGAAACCCGCACCTCGAGCGACACGGCCTCGGTGAACGTGAACTGCGGGCCGCCGTTGATACCCACGAACCGCTGCCCGGCCAGTTCGAACTCGACCACGACGGGCACATCCTGCGGGGACGGCGCGTCCGGGTGTGCGGCAATCTTGTTGAGGATGCGGCCGTTGCCGCCGAAGGCCGCGATGTAGTGCTCGGCGGCTTGCTCGGCATCCCGATCGAACCACAGGTTGGGGACGATGCTGGCACTGATCTTGGCGTTGCTCGCGGTCATGGTTCCACCTTTCGTCGGCTCTTGGTCTCCCCGGTTAGACCGGCCCCCGGCGCGTAAGTCATCGAGCCGACGCACACGAGATGCGTGAACGACGTGGTGAAGCCGCCAAAAGACCAGGCCAGGATATAGGTGGTGGACATTTCTGAAACCTGTTCTATTATCCCAGTTCATGAAGACCAAGGGCGCACTGCTATGGGAACTGAATTCGCCGTTCAAGGTCGACGAGATCGATCTGGGCGACCCCGTCGCCGATGAGGTACAGATCCGGCTGCACGCCGCCGGAATGTGCCATTCCGACTACCACATCACCACGGGCGCGACGCCCATCGGACTGCCCGCGCTCGGCGGCCACGAGGGCGCAGGCGTCGTCACCAAGGTCGGCAAGAACGTCACGGGCATCGAGGAGGGCGACCATGTCATCCTGGCGTTCATCCCGGCCTGTGGTGAGTGTCCGCCGTGCCTGAAGGGCTTCCGTTCACTGTGTGACCGCGGCGCAGTTCTGCTGGGCGGCAAGGCGATCGCAGACGGCACCAGCCGCATCCATGCCGGCAGCCACGAGGTGTCGCCGATGAACCTGCTCGGCACCTTCGCGCCCTACATGACCGTGCACAAGCACTCGGTCGTCAAGATCGACAAGGACATCCCGTTCGAGACCGCGGCCATCATGGGCTGCGCGGTGCCGACCGGGTTCGGTTCGGCCACCAACGTCGCGCAGGTCCAGGCCGGCGAGACCGTCGTCATCGTCGGCGTCGGCGGCATCGGCATGAGCGCGCTGCAGGGTGCGGTGATCTCGGGCGCCAAGCAGGTCATCGCGATCGATCCGAACGAGTGGAAGCGCGAGCAGGCCATCAAGTTCGGCGCCACCCACGTCTACCCCACGATGGCCGAGGCCATCGCTCCCGTCATCGACGTCACCCACGGCCTGATGGCGGACAAGGTCATCATCGCGGTCGGCGAGATGAAGGGCGAGTACATCGAAGAGGCGTTGATCCTGACCGCCAAGACCGGAACGTGCGTCGTGACCGGAATGGGCGCGATGACCGACGTCGACGTCAAGCTCAACCTGTTCCTGTTCACGATGTTGCAGAAGACGTTGAAGGGCAACATCTTCGGCGGCGGCAGCAGCCACATCGAGACACCGCGGCTGGCCGCGCTCTACAAGGCCGGCCTGCTCAACATCGACGACATGGTCACCCGGACCTACAAGCTCGAGGACATCAACTCCGGCTATCAGGACATGTTGGACGGCAAGAACATCCGCGGCGTCATCAAGTACGACGAGTCCGACTGGTAACGATTTCCCGCGAGCAGACGCAAAACTGCGCTTTTTCCGGCGAAATTGGGCAGTTTTGCGTCTGCTCGGCAAGGAAAATCAGGCGGCGCGAAGGAACTCCTGACGGATTCGTGCGCACAGTTCGGCGGGATACTTCCGGATGTCATCGATCACCGCGGGCACACTCACCCACCCCATTTCCTGCAGGCGTGCGACCTTCATCCGGTCGTGCCTGAACGCATCGGCGTTGGCGTGCCAGTCAACGCTGTCGTACTCCGCGGCCACCCGGTACTGCGGCCAGGCGAAATCCACCCGCCAAAGCCGACCGTGCAGGTCGCGTATCTCGTACTGCAACTCCGGGGCGGGCAGGGCCCAATCGATGAACACCAACCGCATCTCGGACTCCATCGGCGACTCGGCGCGCGCGTCGGCGTGGGGCAGCAGCTCGCGGACCTTGACGACACCGCGTCTCCCGCGCTGCTCGGCCAGCGCGCTCTCGAGTTCGGTGTTCGTGCAGGTTGCGCTGCGCAGGGCGGCGTCGAGGATCGCCAGCGCTCGTGGACGGCGGAGGGTGCGGGCCAACTCGATCGCCGTCCACGCCGGGGCGGTCAGCAACCGGCCGTCGACCTTCTTCAGCGGTGCACCGATCCGCTGATGCACCATCAGATCTGATGACGGCCGCATACGTACGCCTGGGTCGAGGATGTGGAGTCGGAAGTCGGGGTCGATGTCGAACCCGTAGATCTGCGCGGCGGTGTTCATACACGCGACGATCGGTGTGCTCGACAGCAGATCGAGCGCGCGCAGCCGGCACGCCGTGTCGGGCGTTTCCATCGAGTACACGCCATGGCACACGCGGAACAGTTCGCCGTCACGAACCCGCCTGGCGAGCACTCGCGAGCTCATGATCGCGAGCAACTGTTGCGTGGTCGCAATGCCGTCACGGAAGGGGGGCTCGACTGCCATGGCGTCGATTGTTTGCAGCACCGCGGCGAACTGCCACGGCCACCGCATCTGCCCTGTGGATAACTTGCCGAACAGACGCAAACCTGCCCAATTTCGCGTGAAAAAGGGCAGGTTTGCGTCTGCTCGCGGAAAGAAGCTACTTCGGGGGCATGCGGATGCCGCCGTCGACGCGAACGACCTCGGCGTTCATGTAGGAGTTGGTGATGAGCTCGATGACCATCGACGCCAGCTCCTCGGGCTTACCGAGACGGTGCGGGAAGAGCACGGACTCACCGAGCTTGGCCTTGAACGCCTCGGAGGCCTCGCCCTCACCGTAGATCGGGGTGTCGATGAGACCCGGGGCGACGGTGTTGACGCGGATGCCCACCGCGGCGAGGTCACGCGCCACCGGCAGGGTCAGGCCGACGACGCCGCCCTTGGACGACGAGTAGGCGGCCTGGCCGATCTGGCCGTCGAAGGCCGCGACGCTGGTCATGTTGACGATCGCGCCGCGCTCGCCGGTTTCGGTGGGCTCGTTGCGGCTCATCGCGGTCGCGGCGAGCCGGATGCAGTCGAACGTGCCGACCAGGTTGATCGCGAGCACCTTCTTGTAGACGTCGAGGTTGTGCGCCGACGCGAACTCGCCGTCCTTGCCGATGGTGCGCTGGGCCCAGCCGATGCCGGCCGAGTTCACCAGGGCGCGCAGTGGGCCCAACTCGGCGGCCTTGTCGACCGCGGCGATGATCTGGTCGGTCTCGGTGACGTCGACGCTGACGAACGCGCCGCCGAGTTCCTTGGCGAGGGCCTCGCCCTTGTCGGCCTGGAGGTCGGCGATGACGACCTTGGCTCCCTTGGCTGCCAACTGGCGGGCAGATGCCGCGCCGATACCTGATGCGCCACCGGTGACGATTGCGCTAGCTCCGTTGATATCCACGTCCACAGACTAGGGCACCCGCCCGGCCCACCGGTCGGTTGGGAGCCGATGTGTCCGCCGGTCTCTAGGCTGGTCCCATGCCACCGACCGTCGACATCCGGCGCGCCGACGACCGCGGCGCCTCCACCACCGACTGGCTGCAGTCCCGGCATTCGTTCTCGTTCGGCGACTACTACGATCCCGCCAACACCCACCACGGCCTGCTGCTGGTCAACAACGACGACATCGTCGCCGCCGGTGGCGGTTTCGACACCCATCCGCACCGCGACATGGAGATCGTCACGTGGGTGCTGGAAGGCGAACTGGCGCATGCCGACTCGATGGGCAACTCCGGAATCATCTACCCCGGGCTGGCGCAGCGCATGTCGGCAGGCACGGGCGTGCAGCACTCGGAGAGGAACGCGTCGACGGAGCACCCGGTGCACTTCGTGCAGATGTGGGTCATCCCGGACCGGGCCGGACTGACGCCGAGCTACGAGCAACGCGAGATCGTGCTCACCAACGCGCTGACGCCGATCGCGTCGGGGGTCGGTGATGCGGCGGTGACGATGCACAACCGCAACGCCACACTGCACGGCGCGCGGCTGCGGCCCGGTGACGGCGTCGAACTGCCCGAAGCCCGCTATCTGCACCTGTTCATCGCGCGCGGTCGCGTCACACTGGAGGATTCCGGAGCGCTGAGTGCGGGTGACGCCGCGCGCCTCACCGATTCCGGCGGACAACACGTGGTCGCCGAGGCTGACGCCGAAATCCTCGTCTGGGAGATGCATGCGAGTCTGGCCGGGGATTAGAACAGTCACTCTCACCGCATCCGTCGTGCTCGCCGGGTGCGGCACCGGCTCACAGGACCCGCCGGTGTCTCCCTCGCCCACCACTCAAGGGACGGCCGCGAGTACCGAGCGTCCGGTCGAGGCCGCCGCGTTGACACCCGTGACGCTCGACTTGCCCAGCGGTCTCGGTGACGCTCCGCTCGACGAGCCGCGTCAGGCGCTTGTCCCCGCCGGGTGGACGTTGTCAGTGGTCGCGCGGGTGCCGAAGGCCCGCATGGCGGCGTGGGCCCCCGACGGCGCACTGCTGATATCGGTTCCCGCCACCGGTCAGGTGGTGAAAGCCCTTCCCGCGCAGAGTGTTTTGCTCGACGGGTTGGACCAACCGCACGGGCTGTTCTTCACCGGGTCGACGTTGTACGTGGCCGAGAGCGATCAGATCGATGCCTACGACTATGTCGGCGGTGCGGCAGTGAACCGCCGTACCGTCATCGACGGTCTGCCCGACGCCAAGAGCCCCGACCTGCGCGGGGCCTACGCGCACGCCCTCAAGAGCGTGGTGGTGGGACACGATGGCGCCGTGTACTTCTCGATCGGCTCGACGGGCAACATCTCCGCCGAGGATCGCACGGCCGACCCGCCACGGGCCACCATCATGCGCGTGCCGCCAGGCGGTGGACCCGCCGAGCCCTTCGCGACCGGCGTGCGCAACGGGACCGGGTTGGCGTTCGCCCCGGACGGGTCGTTGTGGACCGCGGTCAACAACCGCGACAACGTCGCCGATCCCGACGGGCGCGTCGTCCAGTCCTATGTCGACGATCATCCTCCGGAATCGGTCGCACGGCTCACGCCCGGCCGCGAACTGGGCTGGCCGTACTGCAATCCCGACGGTCCGCCCCCGGCGAAGCTGGTCCGCGACGTGCAGACCAACCGCGACGGGGCCGAGATGGACTGTGCCGCACTGCCTCCCATCGAGCAGACGCTCGGCGCGCACTCTGCCCCGCTGGGGATGAGCTTCGCCGAACTCCCGCAACCGTACGGGGAGGGCGCACTGGTCGGGGTGCACGGATCCTGGAACCGGGACGCGCCCCGCGCTCCCGAGGTGTCGTTCTTTCCTTGGCGTGACGGCACTTTGGGGCCGCAGCAGACACTCGTCGGCGGATTCCAGGACGACGGCGGACAGCGCTGGGGCCGCCCGGTGGCCGCGGTCGCGGGGCCCGACGGCGCGGTGTACATCACCGACGACTTCGCCGGGGCGGTGTACCGGCTCGCCCCTCCCCCGTAACATCTGGTCCGTGACCACGCCTGGGGAGGAACAACGCCTGCGCGATCTCAAACTACTGCGCCGGGTGCGCGACCGCATCGACCGCGAGTACGCGCAACCGCTCAACGTGGAAGCACTCGCCCGCGCGGTCAACATGTCGGCGGGCCATCTGTCCCGGCAGTTCAAGGCCGCCTTCGGCGAATCGCCGTACTCGTATCTGATGACACGGCGCATCGAGCGTGCGATGGCGCTGCTGCGCCGTGGTGACCTGTCGGTCACGGAGGTGTGCTTCGCGGTCGGGTGCTCGTCGCTGGGCACGTTCAGCACCCGCTTCACCGAGTTGGTGGGCATGCCGCCGAGCACGTACCGGGATCACGCGGCCGCAACCGCTGAAGGCCTTCCGTCGTGCCTGGAGAAGTACGTCACAAGACCGATCAGGAATCGAGAAGCGCCGGCCGTGCGGCTGCACCTAGCGTGAGATCCATGAGCAACGACCTGACGATCTACAACACCTTCGTACCGCACGAGGATCCGGAGCAGTCGCTCGCGTTCTACCGCGACATCCTCGGTTTCGAGGTCCGCCTCGATGTCGGCCAGGGCACCATGCGGTGGATCACCGTCGGCCCGCCGAACCAACCGGGCACCTCGATCGTCCTGTATCCGCCTACCGCCGATCCGGCGATCACCGAGGAGGAGGGCAAGATGATCGCCGAGATGATGGCGAAAGGCACGTTCGCCAGCATCGTCCTCGCCACCGCCGACGTCGACAGCGTCTTCGAGAAACTGCAGGCCACGACGGCCGAGATCGTGCAGGAACCGACCGACCAACCCTATGGCGTCCGCGACTGCGCCGTGCGGGATCCCGCGGGCACGATGATCCGTATCCAGGAGCGCGCACACTGATGCATCCCGCCGACAGCCACGACCGGATCCGCGTCACCGGGGCCCGCGAGAACAACCTCAAGGACATCGACATCGAGTTGCCGAAGCGGCGGCTCACGGTGTTCACGGGGGTTTCGGGTTCGGGGAAGAGCTCGCTGGTGTTCGACACGATCGCCGCGGAGTCGCAACGGCTCATCAACGAGACATACAGCGCGTTCATACAGGGGTTCATGCCGAACCTGGCGCGGCCCGAGGTGGACGTACTCGAAGGGCTGACCACCGCGATCATCGTCGATCAGCAGCGGATGGGTTCCGATCCCCGGTCGACGGTGGGTACGGCCACCGACGCCGGTGCGATGCTGCGAATCCTGTTCAGCCGCCTCGGGAAACCCCACATCGGGTCGCCTCAGGCGTTCTCGTTCAACGTTGCGTCGATCAGCGGTGCCGGTGCCGTGACGTTCGAGAAGGGCGGGCGGACGGTCAAGGAACGCCGCGACTTCAACATCGTGGGCGGCATGTGCCCGCGATGCGAGGGCCGCGGTTCGGTCAACGACATCGATCTCACCGCGCTGTACGACGACAGCAAGTCGCTCAGCGATGGTGCGATCACCATTCCCGGTTACAGCATGGACGGGTGGTACGGCCGGATCTACCGGGGTTGCGGCTTCTTCGACCCGGACAAGCCCATCAAGAAGTTCACCAAGAAGGAACTCGATGCGCTGCTGTACAAGGACGCCACCAGACTCAAGATCGAAGGCGTCAACCTGACCTACATGGGTCTCATCCCGCAGATCCAGAAGTCGTTTCTGTCTAAAGACGTCGAGGCCATGCAACCGCACATTCGCGCGTTCGTGGAACGCGCGGTCACGTTCACGACGTGTCCGGACTGCCACGGGACCCGGCTCTCGGAGATCGCGAGGTCGTCGAAGATCGACGGCGTGAACATTGCCGACGCGTGCGCCATGCAGATCACCGATCTGGCCGCCTGGTTGTCGGCACTGGAGAAGAAGTCGGCGGCGAAGTCGGTCGCTCCGCTGCTCACCGCGTTGCGGCAGAACCTCGACTCGTTCGTCGAGATCGGCCTGGGCTACCTGTCGCTGGCACGCCCGGCGGGCACGCTTTCGGGCGGTGAGGCGCAGCGGGTCAAGATGATCCGTCATCTGGGATCCGCGCTCACCGACGTCACCTACGTGTTCGACGAACCGACGATCGGGTTGCACCCGCACGATATCGCCCGGATGAACGCGCTGCTGCTGCAATTGCGCGACAAGGGCAACACTGTGCTGGTGGTCGAGCACAAACCCGAGACCATCGCGATCGCCGACCATGTCGTGGACCTCGGCCCCGGAGCGGGCACCGCGGGCGGCGAGGTGGTCTTCCAGGGCACCGTGGACGGCCTGCGCGCCAGTGACACCGTCACCGGCCGCCATCTGGGTTACCGTGCCGGGCTGAAGGATTCGGCGCGAAAGGCCGACGGGGTCCTGGAGATCCGCGGCGCGAACACCAACAACCTGCAGAACGTGGACGTCGACATCCCGCTGGGTGTGCTCGTCGTCATCACCGGTGTCGCCGGGTCCGGCAAGAGTTCACTGATCGATGGTTCGGTGGCGGGTCGCGACGGCGTGGTGTCGGTCGACCAGAGCCCGATCCGCGGGTCGCGCCGCAGCAACCCGGCGACCTACACCGGGCTGCTCGATCCGATCCGTAAGGCGTTCGCCAAGGCGAACGGTGTGAAACCGGGGTTGTTCAGCTCGAATTCGGAAGGCGCGTGCCCGGCGTGCAACGGCGCGGGCGTCATCTACACCGACCTCGGGGTGATGGCGACCGTGGAGTCGACATGCGAGGAGTGCGAGGGCCGTCGGTTCCAGGCCTCGGTGCTCGAATACACCCTGGCACAACGCAACATCGCCGAGGTGCTGGCGATGCCGGTGACCGAGGCCGTGGAGTTCTTCGGCACGGGTGAGGCGAAAGTGCCTGCCGCGCAGAAGATTCTCGCGCGTATGGCCGATGTCGGCTTGGGATATCTCACGCTGGGCCAGCCGCTGACCACGCTGTCGGGTGGTGAACGGCAACGGCTCAAGCTCGCGGCCCAGATGGCCGACAAGGGTGATGTCTACATCCTCGACGAGCCGACGACGGGTCTGCACCTCGCCGACGTCGAGCAGCTTCTGGCGCTGCTGGACCGGTTGGTGGATTCCGGGAAGTCGGTAGTCGTCATCGAACACCACCAGGCAGTCATGGCGCACGCCGACTGGATCATCGATCTGGGCCCCGGCGCGGGCCATGACGGCGGCCGGGTGGTCTTCGAGGGGCCGCCGGCCGACCTGGTTGCCGCGCGCTCGACGTTGACCGGTCAGCACCTGGCTGAGTACGTCGCCAGCTAACTCCTTTTCGCGTTTTCAGCCGGTCCGGCACCGCACCGCGACCGAACTGTGACCAGGTTGTTACGCATGTTGACACTGTTACCAGTGTGGTTATTGTGGATCCGTGCCTGGACTGGCAAAACTGCTCCGACGCGCGACGGCGGGCGCCGCAACGTTCGTGTTGTGTGCTGTGCTGTGCTCGGCAGGTTCGCCGACCGCCTCCGCGGAGGACCCAAGGGCGCTGCTGCTCGGCGCCATCGCCAACACCAAGGGCTCGTACCTGGTGTACAACTTCGGCGGGCAGTTCGCCGCGCCGTTCCTCACCGCCGACGGCCGGGCTTACACCCTGAACAACGGCGGCCATCTGATGACGATCAAGAACGCGTCCACGCGCCTGAGTCCACGTCTGCTCGTCGACACGCACCAGGGCTATCAGTCCCGGTGTGAGCGCACCCCCGGCGCCCGCACCAACGAAGGCCTGTGGCAGGCGTCGGAAACCTATGCGCCCCTCAACGCCTGGCAGGTCCTGGGACAGCCGACCATCGCGGTCAACGCCAACTTCTTCGACGTCCGGCCGCAGAAGGGCGGCTCGTGGCGCGACACCAAGTGCAGTTCACCGCTCGGCGCCTACGTCGACAACACCCGCGGTCAGGGCCGCGCCAATCAAGCGGTCACCGGGACGCTCGCCTACGCGGGTAAACAGGGCCTCTCCGGCGGCAACGAACACTGGTCGGCGCTGGCCACGATGATCCTGCCGGTGGGCGGCGCACCGTACGTGATCATGCCCAAGGGGCCCAACGACTACGACGCGGCGACCCCGGAGATCACGCGACTCGTCGACGGTGGCACACGGTTCGTGGCGGTGGCCGGGATCGGCCTGCTCGCACCGGGAGACACCGGCCAACTCAACGACAACGGGCCGAGCGCGGCCCGCACCGCGCTGGGGTACAACCGCGCGGCCGATCAGCTGTATGTGTTCCAGGGCGGCAGCTACACCCCCGACAACATGCAGGACCTGTTCCGCGGGCTCGGCGCCGACAACGCCGTGTTGCTCGACGGCGGAGGATCGTCGGCGATCGTGCTGCGCCGCGATACCGGCGGAATGTGGAGCGGCGCAGGTTCTCCGCGCGGCAACTGCGACACCCGCGCGGTGCTGTGCGACTCGCGTGAGCGCGCGCTGCCCAGCTGGCTCGCGTTCAACTGATTCAGGCGCGCAGCCACAGGTCGACGCCCTCGGTGGTGAAGATCGTCAACAGCGCGCTCCAGACGTCCTCCCCCACGGCGGCTTTCACCTGTTTGTACGACGTGATGACGAACCGGAACTTGCCGTCGTCGGGAGTGCCGAAGCCGCCGCGCAGGCAGTCCGCCAGCGCGTCGAGGTTCGAGCCGAAGTATCCGCCCTCACCGTTGACCGCACGGCCGATCTCGGTGAAGAAGTCCGCTTTCGACGCCACTGCGGATCCGTCGATCTGATACGTCTTCACGCGCCTCCGATCAAGCAGAACGACTCGTAGTGGTCGCCGGTGTAGTACATCTCGGGCGGGTCGTCGAGTGGCGTTCCGCCCGTCACGATCCGGCGCGCGCCGCGGTGCTGGAGCCCCGGCGTGGGGACCGTGTACTCGCGGTAGTACCCGCGCTCATGTTCGGGCAGCAGTCCCTCGAAGTTGCCGAAGACGACGCCGTCGTTGCGCGGATACGGGAACGGACCGCCGGACTCGATGAGTTCGACGGTGTCGGACACCTCCGGCGGCAGGCTCGCGAGGCTGCACGAGCCGTCGTTGGCCTCGATTTCAGGTGCCGGCGCGCATCCCACCACGAGCGCGAACATCAGCGCCGGCGCCAACACCGGCCGAGCGCACGTCCACCACATGCGTCGCATCGGCACGACGCTAGCAACAAATCCCGGGCTACCGCAGGTTCTCGTGGGACCATCGCTACTCGAGTGAAGAGAGTGACCGCAACTTCGAAAGGCCCGACCCGACGCGATACCCCCGCGAGCGGCCGCAAAATTCTGTCCGCCACCCAGTTCCGCCCCGACATCGAGGGTCTGCGCGCGGTCGCGGTCCTCGCGGTGGTGCTGTACCACGCGGGTGTGCCGGGTTTACGCGGCGGGTTTGTCGGGGTCGACGTGTTCTTCGTGGTGTCCGGTTTCCTGATCACGGGTCTGCTCGTCCGCGAGGCGGCCCGCACCGGCACAGTCGGGCTGACATCGTTCTACGCGGCCCGCACCGGCACAGTCGGGCTGACATCGTTCTACGCGGCCCGCGCCCGGCGACTGCTGCCTGCCGCCGCGGTGGTGTTGGTGGCGACGTCGGTCGCCGCGGCGGTGCTACTGCCGCCGCTGCAGGCCCGAAACGTCCTGGGCGACACCATCGCGAGCGCCCTCTATCTGGGCAACTACCGCTTCGCGATCGAGGGCACCGATTACCTCGCCGCCGACACTCCCCCGTCTCCGCTGCAGCATTACTGGTCATTGGGTGTCGAGGAGCAGTTCTACCTGGTGTGGCCGGCGCTCATTCTCGGCGTCGCCTGGTGGTCGCGGCGTCGTGGGCGCAGCACCGCCTCACCGCATCCGTATCTTCTGGTGCTCGCGGTGCTGGCGGGTGGCTCCCTGGTGCTGTCGGTGATCTGGACCAGAACGCTTCCGGCGTGGGCGTTCTTCTCGTTGCCGACGCGCGCGTGGGAGTTGGCGATCGGCGGTCTCATCGCGTTGACCACCGCGCAGTGGCGCAAGCTTCCGCCCGTGTGCGCCGCGGTGGTCGGCTGGGGCGGTCTTGCTCTGATCTTGGCGACCTGCACCCAGATCGGCGCGGCGACCCCCTACCCCGGCACCGCGGCGCTGTTGCCGGTGCTGGGCACCGCCCTGGTGATCGGTGCCGGCTGTGCAACACCGGATCTGGGCATCGGACGGCTGCTGTCCAAGCCGGGCCTGCGCGCCATCGGCCGTGTGTCGTACTCGTGGTACCTGTGGCACTGGCCCGCGCTGCTGTTGGCGCCTGCGCTGATCGGCGCCGAACTCGGTCTGGCCGGGCGGTTGGCGATGGTCCTGATGTCGCTCGGGCTGGCGATCCTCACGTTGCATCTCGTCGAGAACCCGGCCCGGTTCGCCGCGACGCTGCGGTCGTCGGAGTGGCGCAGCCTGGCGGTCGGTGCGACCGCGACCGGGGTCGCGGTGTGCTCGGGGTTGGCGCTGCTGGCGGTGCGACCCGTGCCCGCCGGACCGGGTGCCGCGGTGCCCGCCGCGGCCATCGTGGACCCGCCCTCACCGCGCGCGCCGACCCCGTCGGAGCAGTTGCGCGACGCGGTCGCGCAGTCGGTGCACCCGCACGCCGTGCCGTCGAACCTGAGCCCGCCCCTGGGAGACATCACCAAACCGGAGGTGTTCGTCAACGGATGTGTGTTGTCGTGGGACGACGTCGCGCAACCTGAATGTGCCTCGGGCGTCCCTGATTCGACGACCACGGTGGCGCTCATCGGGGACTCGCACGCGGCCATGTGGCAGCCCGCACTCGAACCCGTGGCCCTGCAGCAGGGGTGGCGACTGGAGACCATGGCCAAGGTCACCTGCCCACCGATGAAGCTGCCGATCGTCAGTCCCTACCTGGGCCGCGAGTTCACCGAGTGCAAGCAGTGGCGCGCGGCGGTGCTCGAACGCATCGAGCGGGAACGCCCCGGGCTGATCGTGCTCGACATGGTGCGCCGCTATGGCGCCGATTTCGGTTTCGTCAGCTACGACCAGGCTTGGCTCGACGGCCTGACACGCCTCGTCGCGCAGTTACGCGGAACGGGTGCGCGCGTGCTTGTGCTCGGGCCGGTCCCTGATCCGCACGGCACGGTCCCGACGTGCGTGTCGGCGCGCATGGACGATGCGCTGGCGTGCGCAACGCAGCGTTCGATCGCGATGAACGACAACGGTGTTGCCGCCGAGGCCGCGGCAGTACGAGCGGGTGGGGGCCAGTACGCCGAAATCGGCCGGTACTTCTGCACCGATCAACTCTGCCCGGTCATCATCGGCAACACCCTGGTGTTCCGCGACGACAACCACATTACGGCCGAGTACGCGAAATTGATGTCACCGGTCGTCGGTGAGCTCACCCGCAGCGCCTTGGCCCGTAATTGAGCCTGCCGATGTCGTGGACTCCAGGTTCTGGGCACACCGCAGCAGCGCCTGCGCGAGTTGCTTCTGAGCCGACGCGGAAAGCCCTTGCAGCATGCGGTTTTCGACGTCGATGACGGTCGTATGCGCCTCATCGAGCACTTTCTCACCCGTCGCGGTCAGGTGTAGTGCCCGGGCACGGCCGGCCGGTGGCCCGTCGGCGTCTTCCACGAGCCCACCGGACCGCAGGCCTTTGAGGACATCCTGCAGCGATTGACGGGTCACGAAGCACAAGCGCGCCAACTCGGCCGCCGATGCCGTCGGATGATCGGCAAGCGCACGCAACACCGCATATTGGGCCATCGAGAGCCCGACCGACCGCAGCTCGGTGTCGCACCGGCGGCGCAGCGCCTGCTGCACCCGCTTGACGAGGTAGCCCGGCCCGAGTTCGACATCGACGGATGACATGACAGGAACCTTACATGGTGCTACGGTCAGCTTTGTAAGGAACCTGACACAGGAGTCGAGATGACGACAATTCAGCAGCACTCACCGGTCGCGACGCTCATCAACGTGTTCACGGTCGAACCCGACCGGGCCGACGAGTTGGTCGCACTGCTGAGCCAAGCCACCGAAGACGTGATGCGCCATGTACCGGGCTTCGTGTCGGCCAACATTCATCTGAGCACCGACCGCACGCGTGTCACCAATTACGCCCAGTGGCAGAGCGTCGACGCCTACACGGCGATGCTCAGCGATCCCACCGCGCGCGAACACATGGGCAGGTGCGCGCAAGTGGCGGTGAGCTTCGACCCACACCTCTACACCGTCGAATCGGTACACCAGGCCTGAATGCCTAGGCGGCGTCTTTGTCCTTCTTGTCGTCCTTCTTGTCGTCGCCGTCGTTCTGGCTGCCGGTCTGGGTCTTCTTGGCCGGCTTGGCCGTCGCCTTCTTCACCGCGTCCCGGGTGTCCTTCACGGCCTTCTCGAGTCCATCGGCGACGGCCTTGATCTGCTTGCGACCGTTCTCGGCGATCTTGTTCACCCGATCCTGCGCGTCCTTGACCGCCTTCTGCGTGCGCTCCCGCGACTTCTGTGCCGAGACCTTCACCTGCTCGTTGGCCTTCGCCACCTTCGCCTCGATCTCCGCACGCGCCTCATCGACATCCGCGGTGAGCTTGTTGACGTCGCCATCGACCTTCCCGGCGGCTTCGGTGGTCGTCGTCGTCCCGTCCTGCGGCGACGCGAGGTTCACGACCGTCGTGTCCGGGTCGGTGGCCTTGGTCTCGGTGACCTCCTGTGGTTCGAACTTCGTGGTCTGATCCGATTGCGGCGCAGCGACATCGACGGTGTCACCGGCCGGCAGTCCTGCGGTGAGGTCGGGCAGGTTCAGTATCGACCCGCCTGACGGCAGCGCGTCACCAAGACCGAGCAGCCCGAGAAGTGTGGTGAGCGGGCTGGGCACCGGATTCTGATTGACCAGGCCGTCACCGATGGCCTTCTGGACACCGCGAACCAGTTGCGTCGCCACGTCTGCGGGAACCTTCGCCCAGTCGACGTCGGGGAATGATCCGAATGCGGTCGGCACGTCCGAATCGTCGAAGTCGCGAACGTATTCGATGGAGCCATCGGCATTCTCGACACGGCGTACGTCGGTGTAGCCGAGGTTCACCAGCGTGGTGAGCGCCGGCGACAGGGCCGTGCCGATCGGGTTGTTGAGGTTGAGCCCGGTGAACAGGTTCACCAGATCGACGGCCAGATACGTCGGCTCGAGCAGTGGCAGGCTCTTGGCGTCCAGCGTGTAGTAGATGTTGAGCTTCGGCCCCTTCGTCGGATCGTCGCCCGGGTCCGCGAGGTAATCGGTGATGTCTGCGGTGAGCTGACCGACGAGCTCTCCGGTCAGGTCCGTGACGATGCCGGGGATGCTCTGGTCACGCAGGATATAGGTCGGGAACAACGCTGCGGCAACGTTGTTCGTCATCGTGAACGGGTTGGGCCACGCCGCGAAGTCGGACAGCGGCAGATACTCCGCCGTCGCGTCGATCTTGACGGGGATCAGGTTCGCACCACCCACCGTCAGGCCCAGAAGTTGGATGTCGTTCAGCGGGGAATTCCCCGTGGTGCTGCTCTGCACCTGGGTGTCGGGAGTGACGGTGTCGATTCCCATGAGGCGGAACAGCGGATATGCGCGGGCGAACAGTCCACCGTTGGCACGGCCGGGATTGTCGATCAACACCATCGGCAGGACCGTGAAACTCCCGAGGAGCGGGTTCGTGCCGGTGTAGTTGGCACCGCCAGGTTGGTTCGGGAGGTCGTCGACCACCTGCTGGTACGCCGCGCCCGCGGCGAAGGCACCCAGTTGGAAGCCGACCACGATGGGTATCCGGACCGCGACGGCGTCCGGCAGCCTGTCCAGGATGTCGCCGGGGTCAAGGCTCCCCAGGCCGAGGCCCAGTAGATCCAGGTCGATCGGGTCGAGTTCGACCCCCAGGTTCTCCAGAAGCCCGGCCAAGCCCACCTTCAGGTATTCGGTGTTGTTGATGTCCTGCGCCACCGAGTTGGGGAAGGGCGGAACCCAGCCGAGATCCACGCCGAAGAGCTTGAGAAGCGTGAACGGCGATCCGGTCGTGACGATGTTGAGTCCGGGGATCGGATCACCGGAGAGGTCGAGGGGGTTCGAGAGATCGAGCCCCAGCACAGCCAGCAGTTCACCCACGTTGTCGATCGCGTTGAGGTCGAGGAGCTCCCCCGCCAACGTCGAGACCACCACACCAGCGACGACATTGAGCAGTGGATCGGTCAGGGCGCCGCCAATCGGCAGATCCCGCAGAATCTCGGTCACCAGCGGTGTGAGCACCTCGGCCGCCAACGGCTGCAGCACACCCGAGAGATCGATCGGGACCTGCCCGAGTGCGCCACCGAGTATGCCGCTCACCGCTTCGTTGAGCAGGCCGGACGCGATGCTCTGCGGGTCGAGTCCGGCCGCCTGGGCGACGGCTTCCAGGCTGATGCTCTGCACCAGGGCCGTCAAGAATTGCGCGCCGAGTTCCTGGGCCACGTCGTAGCCCGCGCTGCCCAGCCCTCCGGTGAGATCGGGGATCTGATCTGGCGGCGGGAAGGGCCGGACGTCCGCCTGTAGAGCCGCTTCGCGTGCGACGACGGCAGCGTTTGCTTCCCCCATGGGAGCGATACCCGCCGTCAGCGCTGTGGCCGTAACGGTGGCAGCACCAAGCGTCGCGATCTTCTTTGCGCGCTTTCCGCGATTGCGGTTCTTTCCGGCCACTGGGCGGTCCTTTCAGTCAGCCGTCTCAGGTTGCTCTCAGGAACCTAGCACTCCGTGATGCAGATCACTAGTTGATTACGAACAATTCGAGCGAATGTCCATGTGCGCGGCCGACGCCCTCTCTCCACTTTCTACCTGCGGTCACAATGCGGCCTAGGATCCGCGGATGTCGCACAGCGAATCGCAGTGACGTTGCCGAAAATTCTTTGTGCAAGCATCGAACAGCCGATGCCGGGTAGCAGCGACGCGGCCGCTGCAATCCAGACGACGAAATCCGCAGGCACGTTCGATTAGCTGTCATCAGAGGTCGTGTGACAAGGGCATGATTCACACCGCCGACGAACCGAGCGGGAGCCCGCAGTATTCGGGATTAGCTGAGAAGGGGTTCGTCAGTTGAACGCCGCCAGCACGCTCGCGGCCGCGGTGTGCGTCTGAGTCGCATACCCGCTCCCGAAGAGCACGACGTGTGCAAGGAGTGGGAACAGCTGGTGCAGGCCGATTCGGTGCTGCCACCCGGAGTGCAACGGCTGCACGGATTGGTAGCCGTCGAGCACTTGTGTATGAAACGGGCAGCCGAGCAGCGCCAGCATGGCGAGATCGGTCTCGCGGTGCCCGCCGTGCGCGGCGGGGTCGATCAGCACCGCGCCAGACGGTGTCCACATCACATTGCCGCTCCACAGATCACCGTGCAGTCGGCACGGCGCATCGCCATCATCGAAAGTGCCTGCTGCGCAGAGCTCGATGACAACATCGATCGTTTCGCGAGCAGAGTGGGTCAACCGCGGTGCCGCGAGTTCCGCCATGGGACGCAATCGCTCGACGGCGTAGAACTCACCCCAGGAGTCGTGCGCATGCAACGACATCGGCAACGGATCCGACATCGGGCCGAAAAACCCAGGACCCTTGTAACCGTCCGGCGCCGCGCCGAAGCCGCGGGCCCCTGCGTTGTGCGTGACGGCCAGCCGCCTGCCGAACTCGTGAGCCGCATCGGCCGTCGGCGATGCCGATTCAAGGCGCTCCAAAGTCAAAGAGGTTGCATCGCAGTTCAGAACTCGCACACAACCCGCACCGCCCGCTACACGCAGCCAGGCCAATCCCGCCGCTTCCGCGGCGAAAAATCCTTGCGGTGCGGACGGATTGCGTTTGACGAAAACGTGGTTCATGAGTGGCGCTGACCTACCCGTGTCATGGGCCTCCGTACGATGCAGTTTCTTCAGACGATCAGTTCATAGCAGGGTCGAGGAAGATTGTTCGCTCATCCCGCCGGGGACATATCGATGACTTGGAGTGACAAACCGGACATACGCGACATTCCAGTAATCGGCTCAAGTTCAGCGGCACCGGTCAGTGGTCTGAGAGCGACGCTCGCCTGGTTTGAATAGTTTTCTCGCGCCGTTCGTTCCCATCGGTATGACAACGCACGTTCAGACGCATGATGTTCTCGATATCCCAGGCTCCTTGCGTGCCTCGATCGAGGCAAGCGTCGAAGAAGCCGATCTTCTCGGCGACATCCCCAGCGGCTTGCACGACGAGTTGCGCAAGGCAGGCGCGTTTCGGCTGCTGACCCCGCGCGAGCTCGGCGGCTGGGCGGCACCGCTGCCGACGACGCTGTCGGTGTACGAACAGTTCGGCCGCATCGACGGATCGGTCGGGTTGCTGGTGTGGAACACCAACTTCGGGTTCATCGGAGCCATGCTTCCCGAGACCGGCAACAAACGCATCTGGGGCACCGGCGTCGAACCGGTGTTCGCCAACTCCGGGATGCCCGGCACCGCCACCCCGGTCGACGGCGGCTTCCGCCTGAGTGGTCACTGGAAGATCGTCACCGGGATCCGGAGCGCGACCTGGATCGTCGTGGTCGGCATCGTCGCCGGCGACACCAACGGGAACGGCCAGTCCCAGGCACCGGATGTGCGTCTCTTCGCCGTCCCCACCGACCAGGTCGACATTCAGGACACGTGGAATGTCACCGGGCTGCGCGCGACAGGAAGCCGGGATGTGGTGATCGACGACGTCTTCGTCCCCGAGGATCTCGCTACTCGACTCGATGCGCCGGTCAACACCGACAGCCCGGTCTACCGCGGATTCATCGGAAACCTGGTGTTCGGTGGATGTGCCGCAGTCACTCTGGGCATAGCAGCACACATGATCGAGGAGACCGTCACCCTGGTGCGGTCGAAGGCCTCGATGGTGGGCGGCGTGGTCGCCGACGCCACGCGGACGCAATATCTCGTCGCCAAGGCGCAGGCCAGTGTCGACGCCGCGCGTCTGCTTCTTCTTTCGACGGCCGCGGAGTTGGCAGACGCCGGCGACCAGCTGACGCTCGAACAACGCGCGGCCCACCGTGCCGCGATCACGCACGCCGCAGAGGTGAGCCGCGTTGCACTGGTGGACATGTACAACCTCGCGGGCTCGTCGGCGCTGTACCGCACCAACATGATCGAGCGGATCTTCCGCGACGGCATGGCGGCGACACAGCACGCCAACCAGTCGGCGTTGTTCATGGAGGGCGCCGGCCGTGTCCGTCTCGGCATGGATCACGGATTGCCGCTGTTCTGAGAGCGAGGCGTGCCGGCGGGGATCCGGAACTGGCGAAGGCCTTCGCGTTGAGCCGCGCTCGCTCACCCCCGAGGTGGTAGACGCGTGTGCGCCGAGCCTTCACCGCGACGAGCACGGGCTGGCTCACGTACGCACTCCTCTGGTCGATCACCCACCGGTCCGGTGCCACCCTGTGAAACGACGTGTACCGCCGGTGCATTCGGTCGACGCGGATCGACTGCGACGAACGCAACGCGGCGCCCCGACGTTATTTCGGGGAGGATGACTTCTGACCCGTGTAGTTGGTGAACTGGAGAGGGGACTTTCGACGTGGTGTGCGGTCGATTTCTTGGGGTCTGCTGTGCGCTGACATCCTCATTGCTGGCAGTGCTGACCGCGCCGCCATCCTTCGCAGCGCCCGCGTCGTGTCCTGACATCGAGGTCGTGTTCGCTCGCGGGACCCACGAGGCGCCGGGCGTGGGCCCAACCGGCCAGGCCTTCATCGATGCCCTACGCCCGCAGGTGGGCGAGCAGTCACTCGGCGTGTATCCCGTCAACTACCCGGCCAGCGATCAATGGGCAACGGGGGTCGATGGCGTCAAAGATGCCAGTAACCGCATCCTTTCCATGGCCGAACAGTGTCCGAAGACCAAGATGGTTCTCGGTGGCTACTCGCAAGGCGCGGCGGTCGCGGGCTTCGTCACCTCGGCTGCCGTACCCGATGGTGTCGACCCCGCCACGGTGCCCAAGCCCCTGCAACCCGATGTTGCCGATCACGTTGCCGCAGTGGTGCTCTTCGGTCTGCCGAACGAACGCGCCATGAACTTCCTCGGCGAACCGCGGGTGGTGATCGGTCCGCTCTACGAGACGAAGACCCGCGAGTTCTGTGCCACAGAGGACCCGGTGTGCTCCGACGGTTTGAACTTCGCCGTGCACAATCCGAGCAGTTACGACGGTGATCTGACCAACCAGGGCGCGGCCTTCGCGGCGGACCGTCTCAACGCCGTACCGGCTGCGGCTGACCACTGACGAAGGGGGCACCGGCTTTGCGCAAGCACACCACCACACAGCCATCTGCCGGAAACAGCATGTAAACGACGTCGTCATCCGCCGGGCTGAACCCGCCGATGCACCTGCCATCGAGCGGCTTGTGCACGATGCGTTCGCGATGTACGTCCCCCGCATCGGCACAGAACCCGCGCCGATGCGCGCGGATTACGCTGCGGTGGCCGCGACTTCGCGCGTGTGGGTGTTGGAGGCGCAGGGGCAGCTCGTCGGCGCGCTCGTCAACGAAGTGCACGATGATCATCTGCTGCTGGACACGGTGGCTGTCGCACCCGGCACGCAAGGCCGCGGTTACGGCGCCCGGTTGCTCGCCCGCGCCGAGCAAGATGCCCGCGAACTCGGATTACCCGAGGTGCGGCTGTACACCAACGAAAAGATGACGGAGAACCAGACCTTCTACCCCCGCCACGGTTACGTCGAGACCGCACGCGGTGAGCAGGACGGTTACTCCCGCGTGTTCTACGCCAAGCGAATCACTCGCTGACGGCGGCGTCGGCGATCGCGCGCATCTGTGCGAGCACCCGTGCCCCGATCTGGGCCGCGAGCGCCAACGCCACCTGATCATCCTGCGGCACGCCGGCCAAAAGTTCGGTGATGCGTTGCCTGCGAATCTCTGCTCGGGTGTCCCAGTGCTTGCGGCCCGCGTCGCTGATCGCCACGAGCCGCACACGGCCGTCTTCCGGATCGCTGCAGCGTTCCAGTAATCCCTGCTGTTCCAGCCGTTGCACGAGTTGCGTCATTCCTGACTGGCTGGCGCCCTCGGCCTCTGCCAGTGCGGTCAGTCGCATCGGCCCCTGACGTTCGAGCCGGTTGAGTAGCAGGGTTGCGCTGGAGCTCAACGCCGTGCGGTCGACGAGATGGCGCCACAGCAGGTCAGCGCTCGAGACGATCATCTCCGAGATGGCTTCCACACTGCGGGTATCGACCACTGTGCTCACAAAGCCATTCATATCACCTATAGGAAGTAAATCAACCGCGCACAGCTGTCACCATCACCATGTTGACACGTTTCGATGACCGAAATCGGGCATGAATGGGAATAATCGCGCGTAGCGAAGAGTTTGGCCCCTTCGTAGCAAGCGAGATCCACGCAGTATCGAATCACATAGGTGATATACATATGACCCTCGTGGCCGTGAAACCACCCACGCGCAAGCCGGGTGACCGCACGACGACACGGCGTTCCGTCGTGCCTGCGACTCTGCAGAAGGGATGGCTGCCCGCCGTCACCGTCATCGCGCTCGGCATCGGTTCGGTGGCGGTCTGGAAGGTGCACGAGATGTCGGCGCCGGGTCCGGTGCCCTCGGTACTCGCCGCGCAGGCCCCCGAGCAGTTCACCCCCAAGCGCATGACGTACGAGTTGTTCGGGTCGGTCGGCAGTGGCGGGATGCTGACCTACATCGACGTCGACGGCAATCCGCACCGTGTCGACATCACCGAACTGCCGTGGACGCACACCGAGACCACGACGCTGACCGTCGTGTCCGGCAGCATCTCCGTGCAGGTCGAAGGCGGCGAGGTGGGGTGCCGCATCCTGGTGAACGACGTTGTCCGGGACGAACGTTCGTCGACCCATGCCAACGCCGACGTCACCTGCCGAGTCAAGTCCGCATGAGCGCGCACCGCGCGGGCCGGCCGCTCGTCGCACGTACGGTGCGCGTTCTGGCGGTGCCGATCATCGTGTTCTGGGCGCTGGTCGCGGTCAGCACCAACACCTTCATCCCTCAGGTCGAGCGGGTCGCCGACGAGCTCGCCGGCCCGATGATCCCGAGCTATGCCCCTTCCCAGGTCGCGCTGCTCCACATCGGTGAGAAATTCCAGGAGTCCGACTCGACCAACCTGACCATGCTGGTCATGGAGGCCGACCGCCCACTCGACGACGGTGACCACCGGTACTACGACGATCTGATCCATCGGCTGCAGCAGGACACCGAGCATGTGCAGTACGCGATGGATCTGTGGGGCAAGCCCATCACCGCTGCCGGCGCCCAAAGCGTGGACGGCAGAGCGTCATTCGTGCTGTTGCGTCTCGCGGGAAACATCGGCCAGCTTGAGGCCAACGAGTCCGTCGACGCCGTCCGTGACATCGTCGCAGCCGACACTGCGCCTCCTGGCCTCAAGGTCTACGTCAGCGGGGCCGCGCCCCTGGCCTCCGACACCCTCTCCATCGCGAACTCCAGCCTCAACAACATCACGATCCTCACGATCATTCTCATCGTCGTGATGCTCCTGCTCGTGTACCGGTCGGTGTCGAGCCTGCTCGTGCCGCTGCCGAGCGTGCTCATCGAGATGCTCGTCGCCAAAGGCATCATCGCCACCCTCGGACACTTCGGGATCATCCCGTTGTCGTCGTTCGCGGTGAACGTCGTCGTCGCTCTCACCTTGGGCGCCGGGACCGACTACGGCATCTTCCTGCTCGGCCGCTACCACGAGGCTCGTCAGGCCGGCGAGTCCCGCGAAGACGCCTACTTCACGGCCTACCGCAGCGTCGCCCCCATCATCATCGGTTCGGGTCTGACCATCGCCGGCGCCTGCTACTGCCTGAGCCTGGCCCGCCTGGACTATTTCCACACCATGGGGCCTGCGGTGGCGATCAGCATGCTGTTCACCATCGCCGCGGCGTTGACGCTCGCACCGGCACTGCTCACCCTGGGCAGCCTGCTCGGCCTCTTCGATCCGACCCGCCCGACCCGGGGGCGGCTGTACCGGCGCATCGCCACGAGCGTCGTGCGGTGGCCCAAACCCATCTTCGTCGCCAGCACCGCGATCGTCATGGTGGGTGCGGTGTTCGTTCCGACGTACCAGGTCAGCTATGACGATCGAGCCTACCAACCCGCCGATGCGCCGGCCAATCTCGGATTCGAAGCCGCGGACCGGCACTTCAACCAGAGCAAGCTGTTCAGCGAGATGCTGATGATCGAGACCGATCACGACATGCGGAACTCGGCGGATTTCATCTCACTGGACCGGGTGGCAAAGAGCCTCATCCGGCTTCCCGGCGTCGCCATGGTGCAGAGCATCACCAGACCATTGGGCCGACCGCTGGAGCACGCGACTGTTCCCTATCTGTTCACCACCCAGGGCAGCATCAGCGGTCAGCAACTGCCGTTCACCGAGCAGCAGAACGAGAACACCGACAGACAAGCCGAGATCCAGACGCGATCGGTCGCGGTTCTGCAGCAGGTCATCACGATCACCCAGCAGATGTCGGCCGAATTGCATTCCACGGTGGTGACATTCGAGAACCTCAAGCAGGTGACCGACGACATCAACGAGGGCATTTCGAATCTCGACGACTTCCTGCGTCCCCTCAAGAACTACTTCTACTGGGAGCCGCACTGTTTCGACATCCCGGTGTGCTGGTCGATGCGTTCGTTGTTCGACTCACTGGACGGGATCGACAGCCTCGACGCGCAGATCGCCGACGCCGTCGTCTCCTTCGAGGCCATGGACCGCCTACTGCCGCAGATGATCACGCAGCTGGAGCGGATGATGGCAGACAGCCAGGCCCTGCTGGGTGTCATCACCAACAACTACGGACCGGCGCATCTGCAGTCCACCCAGACCGATCAGACGTATTACGACCAGATCAACGTCGGCAATGACTTCGACGCGGCCCGCAGCGACGACTTCTTCTACATCCCGCATGAGGCATTCGACAACGACGACGTCAAGACCGGGATGAAACTGTTGATGTCGCCCGACGGCAAGGCCGCTCGCTTCATCATCACGCACGAGGGCAACGCCATGGCACCGGAAGGCATCGAGCACGTCGAGCAGTTCCCCGATGCCATCAAGATGGCGCTCAAAGAAACCTCACTGGCCGGCGCCAAGATCTATCTCGGCGGATCGGCGTCGAACAACAAGGACATCAAGACCTACGCCGCATCGGACCTTCTCATCGTGGCGATCGCGGCGTTCGTGCTGATCTTCCTCATCATGTTGTATCTGACCCGAAGCCTGGTGGCGGCCATGGTCATTCCCGGCACCGTTGCCTTCTCCTTCGCCGGGGCGTTCGGGTTGTCGGTCCTGGTGTGGCAGCACCTGATCGGTCTGCACCTGCATTGGCTGATACTCCCGCTGAGCTTCATCATCCTCGTCGCTGTCGGATCCGACTACAACCTGCTGTTGATCTCACGGGTGAAGGAGGAGACCGGGGCCGGGCTCAACACCGGGCTGATCCGCGCGTTGGGCAGTACCGGTGCCGTGGTGACCTCGGCCGGTCTGGTGTTCGCGTTCACCATGCTGTCGATGCTCATCAGTGATCTGCGCACGATCGGCCAGCTCGGATCGACGGTGTGCATCGGGTTGCTGCTCGACACCATGATCGTGCGATCTCTGGTGGTGCCGTGCCTGCTACGCCTCCTCGGACCGTGGTTCTGGTGGCCGACGTTCATCCGGCAGCGTCCGCTGAGGAGGGCATGACATGACGACCTCAAGCCTGTTCGGCATCCTGGCGATCATCTCGTTCGCCTTGATCTGGGTGTTCGCCACCCTCGCGTTCGTCTTCACCAGGCGGGTCATGCGGCGACCACACGTCACCGCGAACCTCGGCATCGGCGTCGTGGCCGCCACGGTCCGCAAAGTGCGCAAACGCGCGCCGCTGACCGACGACGAACTGACACTTGCCCGGCAGATCCTCAACGACCGCGGCAGCCTGCTGGCGCTCGCCATCCCCGCCACATTGTTCTTCCTCGGCTGCTTCTATGTGTTCGGCAGCCTCGAGCAATTGCACGGCCGGACCCCGTCCGAGCGCACGTTTCTCGGCGTATTCCCGATGATCACGTCGATGAACATGGCCGTTCAGATTCTGCGCAGCGTGCGGCTCAAGCGGCGGGTGCCGGGGGTCGAGCCGGTCACGTCGTGACCGCGAAAAGCGCAGCGTCGTCAGGCCGTGTGCATCCTCAGCGAGCGGGCACGGGGCCGGTCACAGACGCACGTTCCATGATTCGCGTGTGTGGCCAGTAATCACTGGCCGCGTAGTGCTGCACGGCGCGGTTGTCCCAGATCGCCACCGAGTCGGGGTCCCATCGGAACCGGCACTGGTGTTCGGGTGCATCGGCCGTGCGGCACAACCGATCCAGCAGGTGGAGGCTCTCCTGCTCGGGGTACCCCACGATGTGGCTGACGAAGATCCTGTTGACATACAGGTGGCGGCGGCCGGTCACCGGATGGGTGCACACCACCGGATGCGTGACCGGCGGATGCGTGGCGTTCAGCTCTGCGACCTTCTCCGGCGGCAGCAACTCACGGATGTAGTGCGTGAAATCGTGCACGGCGTCGAGGTGTTCGATCTCGCGTTGAGTGTCGGCGTCGAGCGAGTCGTACGCGGCATACATGTCCGCGAACAACGTGTCGCCACCGATCGGAGGCACCGCAATTGCGTGCAGTATCGCGACAATCGACGGTTCGGGTCGCCACGTGACATCGTGATGCCACGTGTTCTCGTACCCGGACACGTTGGCGTCCTTCTGGAACCGGGCCAGGGCTGAGTCGGCGCTGTTGGCAGGCAGCAGCGGATGCACCTCCAGCGGACCGAACTGACGGGCGAGCGCTGCGTGCGCCTCAGCCGACATCGGTTGATCGCGGAAGAACAGCACCTTGTACTCGTGCAGCGCCGTGCGCAGCTCGTCGAACACCGCGTCGGTCAGGGGCTGTGTGAGATCGACGCCGCAGATGTGCGCCCCCAGCGTCGTACCGACCCGCTCGGCATCGAAGTGCTGCCAGCGCCGTGCGGCCAGGCGATCACGCTCGGCCGCAAGGTGACTGAACGGACCCACGGTGACGGGAAAGCCGGGGATACGCCGTGGCGTCGGCGCGTTCGGTGGGGTGTCGAGCGTGTCGGTCATTCACAATCCCTACGGTTGTAGTCGGTTGACTACACGCTAATGTAGCCGGGTGACTACAGCAAGCGGTGGACACAGTGATGCAGGCGCGCGTATTCGCCCCGCTGTGCTGACACATGCGGCGGATCTGTTTGCCGAACGCGGCCCTGCGGCGACATCGCTGCGCGACATCGCCGAGCGCTCAGGTGTCAACGCCGGCCTGATCTTCCGTCACATCGGCAACAAGGAAGCCGTCGTGACCGCGGTCCTCCATCACCTCGCCGACGACCTGGCGTCGGCGCGTGACGAAGATGCGCCCGCTGAGGTGATCGAAGCTCGCGCCGAACGCAGCTGGAAGGTGATCGCCCGGTCATTGCTGGACGGATACGACGTCGGACAGCTTCAACACCGGTTCCCCGTCGTCGAACAGCTCGTCGCGGCGGCGCGCGAGCAGCACGAGGACGAGTACGCCGCACGCGTCGCCACCGCCGACGCCCTTGCTCTCCAGCTCGGTTGGCGCCTGTTCGGCCCGTTCATCAAGGCGGCAACCGGTCTGGACGAAGAGCCGCCACGGACATGCGTGCGTCTCGAATGAGCCGCGGCCGACGGTCCTCTGGGACTCCCTTGAGGCTGGTTTCGGGGGTGGTTTTGCTGGTGTTTCCGGGTTCGCGGCCGCAGATGTGACCGATATCGCGGGCAATCGAGTGGCGATAAAGGCCGTTGATGGGCCACCATCGATATATGTATACAAAAACCCGCGCACGGGTTCCGTCTTCCACGGCGACCCCCGTTCGCTGGTGGGCGGCCTGTGCGTTTGTCCGTACACCGCTGGTGCGCCGTGCCGATCGTTTCCAGGCATGGGCGCTGATCGCCGGACTGCTACTGACGATCGCGGCGCTCTACCCGGCCGCGCTCGCCGGTGAAGCCGGATACTCCGCACGCGCGGAGACCATTGCTGCCGAGGCTGCGGCCCGACACCCCGTCGAGGCCACGGCGCTGAAGGCCAGCACCATGGACCCCACACTGGCCGAGTCCTCGACGCCGGCGTCGTTCCGCGTGCCCGTGCGGTGGAACGCCCAGAGCGGCGTGCGCGACGCCGAGACCGTCGTCGACCATCCGGTGAAAGCCGGAGAGACCGTGACCGTCTGGCTCGATGACAAAGGCGCCGTGACCACCCCGCCGAAGACCGAATCCGACGCACGCATCGCAGGCATCGGGGCGTTCGTGTTCGGCTGGCTGGCGATGGCCGTCCTCATCGGTGCCGGCTACGCCGCAATCCACGCGGTCCTCGCCCGGCGGCGCAACCGCGAATGGGATCTCGGCCTGCGCGAACTCGTGCACTGATCAGCCCCGCATCAACTCGTCGACGTGCGCGCCGACCGATTCGCGCAATCCCTGCAGGTCGTAACCCCCTTCCAGCACCGAGACCAACCGGCCGTCGCAGTGCCGCTCGGCGGCCGCCATCAGTTCACGAGTCGCCCATGCGAAGTCGTCTGCGGTCATGCGCAGCGACCCCAGCGGATCACGCTCGTGGGCGTCGAAACCCGCCGACACGATGATCAGCTCGGGGGCGAACCGGTCGACCGCCGGGAGGATCCGGTCCAGGAACGCCTCGCGCAGTTCGTCTCCGCCGTCACCGGCGGCCAGCGGTGAGTTGAAGATGTTTCCGACGCCGGTCTCGCTGACCTCGCCGGTGCCGGGAAACAACGGCATCTGATGAGTCGACGCGTACAGCACACTGGCGTCGGAGTAGAAGATCTCCTGGGTTCCGTTGCCGTGGTGCACGTCGAAATCGACGATCGCGACGCGCGACAATCCGTGCTTGAGCTGCGCGTGCCGCGCACCGATGCTGATGTTGTTGAACAGGCAGAAGCCCATGGCGCGTTGCGTTTCGGCGTGATGCCCCGGCGGACGGCACGCGACGAACGCGTTCTGCGCCGTACCGTCGAGCACACTGTCGACGGCCTGCAGTGTGCCACCGACGCCCCGCAGCACGACCTCCCAGGTCGAGGGGTCCATCATGGTGTCCCCGCCGTCGAGGTACACGAGGCCCTCGGTCGGGCGGGCCGCCTCGAGCGCGTCGACGTAGGCGTTGCTGTGGACGTACCGCGTGACGTCGAGTTCGGCGAGCTCGGCTTCGACACGCAGCAATGCGTCGAAGCGGTTCTGCGCCAACGCCATCTCCACCGCACGGTAGCGGTCCGGACGTTCCGGATGTCCGGCCGCGGTCCGGTGGGCGGCGAAGATCTCGTGGTGGATCAGCAGGGTCGTCACGGCGATGGGCCTCTCCCATGTCGATGTTCGTCGTATCACCGAGAATGCCGGCGAGGTGATACTGCCTTGGAACCCGGCCGAGGGGATCCCCCTCCACGATCCCCTCGGCCGGTTGCCCGATCAATCCGCCGACGCCAGCGAGGTCGTCTTCGTCGAATCGGGCACCACCGCTGCGCCGTTGCGCCGACCGGGTTGGTGCAGGAACACCGCGATACCGGCGGATACCAATGCACTGGCCGCGGCGAGCCAGTACGCACCGGCGTATCCCCAGCTGTCGATCACGCTGGCCCCCACGCCGATACCGACGACCGAACCGAGCAGCTTCGAGCTGTACACGAGCCCGTAGTTGCTGGCGTTGTTGTTCTCGCCGAAGTAATCCGGGGTGAGCGACGCGAACATCGGGTAGAACGCGCCACCACCGAATCCGACGAGGAACGCGAAGAACAGGAACAGCACCTCGTTGTGCGCCTGGCCGGCGTAGAGCAGGCCGACCAGCGCGACCGCCGATACCAGCAACACCAGGATCAGCGTCAACTTCCGGCCGAGCCGGTCCGACACCCAGCCGGTCGCGCCGCGGCCCGTGCCGTTGATGACCGAGAGCACACCCGCCGACGACGCCGCGATCAGCGGTCCGAAGCCGAGTTCCTTGGCGAACGGCACCATGTAGCTGCTTCCGAACAGTGAGACGCCTGCGCTGATGCCCAACGACAGCCACATCAGCGGCAGCATGCCGGTCTTGATCGCCTCCATCGGGGTGTACTGCCGGACGGCGGGCGGGTTCTTGAGCAGGCTCTTGGCCCCGGACTTGCTGTTGGCCCATTGCAGCGGGTCGACGGACTCGGGCCACCAGTTCTTCGGCGGGTCACGGAACAGCATGCCGCAGATGACGATGACGACCAGCATGTACGCGCCGACGAGGTCGAGAACCCACACATAGGTGCTCGGATGTAGCGCGTAGCTGAAGATGAAGATGAAAGGCACTGCGCCGTAGGCGAATCCGCCGTTGACGAAGCCGGTTTTGCCGCCACGGCGCTCGGGGTACCACTTGCCGACCATGTTGATACACGTCGCGTACACCAGCCCGGCGCCGATACCGCCACAGACCGCGAAGCCCAGGTATGCGACGAACAGGTTGCCCTGGGTGAGGGTGACGAACCCGAGTGCGGACAGGACGGCGCCGATCAACATCGCGGCGCGTGCGGACACGATCCCCTTTTCCCGGAGCTTCCCGGCGGGGAACGCGATGCCGGCCTGGAACAGGGCCCAGATGGCGAGCAGCCAGAACGTCTCGGACATGCTCCATCCATGTGCGGCCCGGATCGCCTCCTCGGCGGCGCCGTAGCCGTACTCGTACACACTGACCGCCATCATGGCGAGCCACGGCAGCCAGACCATCCAGGCCCTTGAGCGTCCGAGGATTTCGCGGTCGGATTCCCCGACGCGGTAGACGCGGTTGTTCGCGTCAGTTATCTCGCGGTAATTTGCGAGCGCTGAAGACATCGTTCATTCTCTTTCTTGCGATGATCGCGGCCGGCGCTCGATTGCCCCATTCACGCACGGTGGTGGGCACCGTGCACGATGTCGAGCGCTCGCCGTAATCGCGGCGCGCCGCGCGCGCCGATGACCGTCGTCGACTCAATGCACTAGCGGTAGTGCCTTACGGCTTGACTCGATACGCGTGCCCTTTCGTTCGTGGGCTGGTGACCCGATTTTCAGATGGCTCCGGAAACCCGGAAGAGCTCAAGTTGTTCCGGCGAATAGCCCAGCTCGGCGCAGATCGCATCGGTGTGTTCACCGAGCAGCGGCGAGCGGACGATCTCCACCGGGGAATCCGAGAGACGCAGCGGAGATCCGACGGTCTTGAACGAGCCCCGCTCCGGGTGCTCGACCTCGACGACCGCGCCGAGTTCGGCCAACGTCTCGTCCTCGATGAGTTCCTTGGTGCCGAGCACGGGTCCGCACGGGACGTTCAGCGCGTTGAGCGCCTCCAGCGCCTCCCACTTGGAGTGCTGCTCCGACCAGTCCTCGATCAGCGCGAACATCTTGTCCAGCTTGTTCAGCCGGTTCTCAGGACGTGCCCAGTCCGGGTGGTCGGCGAGCTCGGGACGGCCGATCAGCGTGGCCAGCGGAGCCCAGACCTGCGGCTGGACGATGATGTAGATGTAGTCATTCGGCCCGCCGCCCTTGGTCCGCACCGCCCACCCGGGCTGCCCGCCGCCGGAGGCGTTGCCGGCGCGCGGCACCTCATCGGTGAAGTTGTCATTGGGGTATTCGGCCAACGGCCCGTGCGTGAGCCGTTGCTGATCACGGAGTTTCACGCGGCAGAGATTGAGCACGGCCTCCTGCATCGCGACCTCGACGCGTTGTCCGCGTCCGGTGTTGGTGCGTTGGTACAGCGCGGCGAGCACCCCCGCGACCAGGTGGATGCCGGTTCCCGAATCACCGATCTGTGCGCCGGTGACCGTCGGGGGCGCATGTTCGAAACCGGTGGTCGCCATCGAACCGCCCATGGCCTGTGCGATGACCTCGTACGCCTTGAAGTTGGCGTACTTGCCCGGACCGAAGCCCTTGATCGAGGCGTAGATCAGCCTCGGATTGATGTTCTGCAACCGCTCCCACGGGAAACCGAAGCGGTCGACGACGCCGGGCCCGAAGTTCTCCACCAGGATGTCCACGCGTGACACCAGGTCGATGAAGATCTGCTTGCCGGCGTCGGTCTTCATGTTCACCGTGATGCTGCGCTTGTTGCAGTTGAGCATCGTGAAATACAGGCTGTCGACGCCAGGCATGTCGCGCAGCTGGCTGCGGGTGATGTCCCCGGTTTTGGGTGCCTCGAGCTTGATGACGTCGGCGCCTAGCCACGCCAGCAGCTGCGTTGCCGACGGGCCGGACTGCACATGCGTCATGTCCAGCACCCGAACTCCGGACAACGCCTTTCCACCAACGTTTTTCGGCACCGCGGGGTCGTCGTTCACAGGTCGGGTCTCGGCCATGTCCATCCCTCTACTCGCCAAAGGTGCACGGGTACTCGGTGAAATGCCGTCAGCTCGGGGGACCCCGACGCGAACGGCGGATTGCATACCGTATGCGTTCAGGGAAAGTGTGTCCCACGTAACACTCACTTGTCCAGACTTCGAAGAATTCCGCATGGCGACAGACGCCGCTGACCGCCCGGCAGTCGGCCGCCAAGCGCGATTCCGACCGCGCTCAGGTCCCACCCAACCCCGGCGTTTTCCACTGCAAGGACGAATTTTCTTCGTTCACAGCATTTTTCAAGGTTCGTATCTTCTGAGGTCACAGCCTTTTGGACAGGCGTCAAACGCTCGCACCGCAATCTCCAGTGGATTCACAGCGGAATTTGTCCTTGCGCACAGATTTGTATGTCGTATACCTTGCGATGTGATCGTCGTCACGTGTTGCCCCACTGATCGATTGGTTACCCGACATGAATCTGTATGCAATATTCAGGATCCACAGGTCAGGCCCGTGCGGGCCGACCCCTGACCGAGAGGTTCGGCCCGCATGACCGCATCATCTCAGCCGACCTACCGCGAGGTAGTCGACGACAACGGCAGGGTGTACCGGATCGGTGAGACCGACCGCGACATCCTCGGACGCTCCCGGGCCTGGATGGTCTGGTTGCCGTGGATCTCCATGATGGCCATCAGCTCCTCCGAGTACGCCTTCACGTCGGCCGAGGACACGCTGGCCGACGCGCACGGCTGGCACGGCGCCCACATCTTCTGGCTGCTCGGCGTCTGGGTCTTCTTCCAGGCCGCGGTCGCCTTCCCGGCAGGCAAGCTTCGCGAGAGCGGCAAGCTGTCGGCCCGGGGGGCCATGATGCTCGGTGCGGTGGGATCGCTGATGGGCTACGTGTCGCTGGCGTACTCGCCGAACGTCTTCTTCGCCTACCTGGGCTTCGGGTTCTTCGGTGGCGGCGCGGCCGGCTTCGTGTACGCAACCTGCGTGAACATGGTGGGCAAGTGGTACCCCGAACGCAAAGGCGGCAAGACCGGCTTCGTCAACGGCGGATTCGCCTACGGTTCGGTGCCCTTCATCTTCATCTTCACCTCCTACATGGACGTGGCCAACTACCAGGGCATCCTGTTCGCGGTGGGCGTCTTCCTGGCCGGCCTGGTGGCCGTCAGCGGCTTCTTCTTCAAAGACCCGCCGAAGAACTGGTGGCCGCCGCATGTCGACCCGTTGGGTGCCGCGTCCGATCCGCGCATCGCACGGTCCCTGCGCAAGAATCCGCCTGCCGTCAAGCAGTTCACGCCGATGGAGGCCATCAAGACCGGCATCCTGCCCCTGATGTGGTTTGTCCTGCTCTGCACGGCAGGCATCAACATCTTCGGCATTGCCATGCAGGTGCCCTTCGGCAAGGAGATGGGCTTCGCCGGCGGCATCGTGGCACTGGCGATGAGCCTCAAGGCCATCATCAACGGCACCGGCCGCGGCGTGATCGGGTGGATCTCCGATCGCTTCGGTCGCCGGGACACATTGATCCTCGTGTGCCTGGTACTCGGACTGGCGCAGTACGCGGTGTACTTCTCGGGATCCATCGGCAACATGCCGCTGTTCCTGCTGGCCTCGATGGTCTCCGGCTTCGGTGGCGGCGCGATCTTCCCGCTGTTCGCCGCGATGACGGCCGACTACTTCGGGGAGAACAACAACGCCACCAACTACGGCCTGGTGTACAGCTCGAAGGTGATCTCGGGTCTGGTCGGCGCCGGTATGGGTTCGGTCGTGGTCAGTACGTGGGGCTACGGTACGGCGTTCATCATCGCCGGCTCGGTGGGCATCGTGTGCGCCTTCCTGACCCTGCTGCTGAAGCAGCCGAAGCTGCCGAAGTCGGAGCGGTTGGCCGCATCGACTCCGTCACGGCACACCAGGCAGGAGAAGGAGGCGTCGCTCGCGGCCGATTAACCCCGAGGCGCGACGCAAAAAAGTTGAACACGGCCCCGGGCGCGGGTGGGTCCACCGAGACCACCGCGCCCGGGGTCGTTTCGTGATGCCCGCCTGCGGTCATACGTCGTTGACGACGCGCGGAAACACGCACCCGACGGTTCATTGCATACCAAAAACCGGTAAGCTGGGAACAACCTCCAAGGTTAAGGAGCCGCCTGCCATGTCCCGTCCGTATCCCGCCGGCAAACGCAAGAAGGCGTCGCCGTCCAACAGGTTGGGGGACGCCGCACCTCGCGTGGTACGCCCCGCTCCGCTGCGTCAAGCCGTGTACGACGCGATCATCGAGATGATCATCCAGGGCACCCTGCAGCGCGGCCAGCACCTGGTCGAGGCCGAGCTGGCCGAGTACCTCGGGGTCAGCCGCCAACCCGTCCGCGAGGCGCTGCAGCGGCTGCAGGCCGACGGCTGGATCGAGCTGCGCCCCGCGCAGGGCGCCTTCGTCCACGTCCCCTCCGAGGAGGAAGTCGACCAACTGCTCGGCGTACGAACGGTCCTCGAGACCTATTCGGCCGCCCTGGCCGCCGAACGCGCGACCCCCGAGGACGTGAACCGGCTGTGGGAGCTGCAGCAGGACGGCCTCAACGCGCTTGCCGCCAACGACTCCGAAGGTCTGGTCGAGGCCAACGCCGCATTGCACGCCGCGATCACCGAACTCGCAGGCAACCAGGTGCTCGCCGACCACATCAGCCTCGTCGAACGCAAGTGGCGCTGGTACTACCTGCCGATCGCGCGGCCGCGGGGGCACGACGCGTGGTCCGAACACGCCGACTTGATCAAGGCGATCGCGTCCCACGACGTGGATCAGGCGACCGACATCATGCGGCGGCACACCGAACGGACGCGGCAGACCTATCACGAAGAGCGGATGGCCAAGGCCACGCAGGCCTGAAGCCGCGCAGGCCTGATCGGGGTTCAGACGGTCGCGTAGCGGTCGTCTGAGATCCGCTCGGCACCGGAATAGATGTTCATCGTCTCGCCCCGCAGGAAACCCACCAGGGTCAGACCCATTTCCCTGGCCAGATCCACCGCGAGTGACGACGGTGCCGAGACGGCGGCCAGTGCCGGGATCCCCGCCATCACTGCCTTCTGCACGAGCTCGAAAGACGCACGCCCGCTGACCATCAGAACCGCACCGCGCAGCGGGAGCCGGTCGCTGTCGAGCGCCCATCCGATCACCTTGTCGACCGCGTTGTGCCGTCCGACATCCTCACGCGCGCACAGCAGTTCCCCTTCGACGTCGAACAGGGCCGCGGCGTGCAACCCGCCGGTGCGGTCGAACACGCGCTGGGCGGCCCGGAGCGTGTCCGGCATCGTGACGATCGTGGCTGCGGACAACCGGACCTGGTCGTCGCCGACGGTGAAGGAGCTGACGGTGCGAACGGCCTCAAGGCTGGCCTTGCCGCACACGCCGCACGAGGACGTCGTGTAGAAGTTGCGTTCCAGCGACGGGTCGGGCGTCGTGACGCCGTCGGCGAGCAGGACGTCGAGGACGTTGTAGGTGTTGGAACCGTCGCGCGTCGCACCGGCGCAGTACCGGATCGCGACGATGTCGCCGGCCCGCGCCACCACACCCTCGCTGACCAGAAATCCCCGCGCGAGGTCGAAATCGTTTCCTGGCGTGCGCATCGTGACCGTGAGCGGACGTCCGGCCACACGGATCTCGAGCGGTTCCTCCGCGGCAAGGGTGTCGGGTCGCTCCGTCGCACCGCTCTCTGCGAGTCGCACCACCCGGTATCTGTTCGTCACGCGGCCCATCAGACACTCCTTTTGTATGTTGTATTCACTGTAGCTCGGGCGATCCGTCGGTCGCGCTCCAGCGAACGGTGCCGAGAGTTGCCTGCCGCCAACAAAAATGAGGCGGCCGTGTAGACAACGTGACGTATGTCACTTAACCTTGTGCATACGGTATGCAATTAGGAGCGGTCATGGCAGCCAACAACACCGCGGCACCGGTCGTGGTACGCGACCTCCGAGGTCGCACGTACCGAGTAGGTGAACACCCGCAGGACCTCATCGGCTGCTCGCGCGCGTGGATGCTCGCGTTCGCCTGGATCGCCATGGCGGGCATCGGGGTACTGCAGTACGGCTACGGAGTGGCCCTCACCGCGCTGCACGTCACGGAGGGACGAGACCTCACCGGGGCACTGTGGGTGCTGGCGCTGTGGGTGGTGTTCCAGGCCGGCGCCGCCGCACCCACCGCGGTGCTGAGCCACCGGTTCGCGCTTCGCCCCTCCCGTGCCGTCCCCGTCGGTGCCGCGCTCTGCGCCGCCGGGCCACTCACCGTCGCCCACACCGACAACATCGTTCTCGCCATACTCGGCTACTCGGTGCTGTCGGGAACGGGAGCGGGCGTCGTCTACGCGACCTGCACCGCGACCGTTGCCAAGTGGTACCCGGAAAACCGCGCCGCCCGAATCGGTCTCGTCACCGGCGCGATCGGCTGCGGCGCCGTGCCGTTCATCGCGGCCTTCGCCCTCGCCCTCACCTCCACCACGCGCAGCGGCCTGTTCACGGCGGTCGCCGTGATCATTCTCGTCGTCGTTGCCCAGTTCGGGGCCCTGCTCAAAGACCCGCCGGTGGGATGGTGGCCCGCCCACATCGACCCGCGGCAGTGGGCGATCGACAAGACCCTCAACCGCAGCCTGCGCCGTAACGTCACCGCGATCCGGCAGTTCTCGCCGGGAGAAGCGGCAAGAACGCCCGCGTTCGTGGTGATGTACCTCATCATGGTCATCGCCGCGGCGGCCGCGCTCCTTGCCGTCGTCTACGTCCCGATAATGGCTGTCTCACAAGGCTTTTCGTTGGCCGTGGCGGCATTGGCCGTCGGCCTGCTCGCGGTGGTCAACGGGACCGGACGCAGCATGGCCGGGTGGGCCTCCGACCGGCTCGGGCGGCGTCAGGTGCTCAGCGCGGCGCTGCTGGTCCAGGGCTGTGCCCAACTCGGCCTGGTCTACTCGGCGTCCGCCGAGGTACCTGTCGCGTTCGTCGTCTTCGCGGGCCTCAGCGGGCTGTCCGGCGGTGCGTTCTATCCGCTGATCGCCAGCCTCGTCGCGGACTACTTCGGTGAGCCCAACGCGGTACGGAACTTCAGCGTGGTCTACAGCGCCAAGCTGTTCGGCGGTCTGGTCGGCATCGGTGTTCCCGCGATGCTGATCAGCTCGCACCTGCTGAACCCGTTCGTGATCGCAGGCCTGCTCAGTCTCGGTGCTGCCGCGATGACGCGGATGCTGCACCTTCCCGGTTTCCCGATCGTCGCACTGCCGCGCTGATCCCTGTTTCACCAATATCCCTACCTCTCAAGGAGAGACATGACCAGCTTCACCGGAAACCCCGCCGTCGAGAGCCTGCATCGACTGATCGACAGCCTGATGCACCACGTCAGCGCACTGGAGTTGACACACGGCCGCGTCCCGGCCGTGCACCGGGTCGTCAACGACGTCGAGCGCATCCGCAACGGCATCGAGCGGCTCAAGATCGACCTCGCAGAACTCGCACCGGCCACCACCCGCACGTCGCCGGCTCCCGCCGAGAAGATCCAGATCCCGGATTCCGACTACGGCATCGACTTCTGGCGCGACGTCGACCACGAGGGGATCGGCGCGCAGAGCCTCGCCGGCATCCGTAGGCACGCATAGTCGAACTCTGGGTCGACAGAACTTTGGCCTGGGCCCCCTCTCCGGGGCCCAGGCCAAAGTCGTTCGTGGTCAGCGTAAAAGCGAGGCGGCGGCCATCGCCACAGGCGACAGCCCGCTCGCGTCGGCGTAGATCAGGCTGAACAAGCGGCGCTGCATCCGTGGCTCCCAGAACCTGCGGACGTGGTCGGCCACGGCTGCGGCCGCCCGGTCCTCGGGCAGGTAGCCGAAGTGCGCGGCGATCTGGTTGATCAGCCTGATCTCGGTGGCTGTCGGATTGGATGCCTCGTGCACCTGCATGTCACCTCACCAGTTCGGTTTCGGGAAGCTCGGTCATCCTCGCCTCGGCCTGCCTGGCCGTCGGGTGCGCGAGGGCAACCTGAACGGCCGTCACCTTGTACTCAGGGCAGTTCGTCGCCCAGTCGGAGTTCTCCGTGGTCACCACGTTCGCGCCGGTGACCGGATAGTGGAACGTGGTGTACACGACCCCGGTGGGCATCCGGTCGGAGATCTGAGCATGCAGCGTCGTCTCCCCGACACGACTGGCCAGGGTCACCAGATCGCCGTCGGTGATGCCCCGCACCTCGGCGTCGTGAGGATGGATCTCGAGCACATCCTCGGCGTGCCAGGCGATGTTCGCCGTCCGCCGGGTCTGCGCCCCGACGTTGTACTGGCTCAGGATTCGTCCGGTGGTGAGGATCAGCGGGAACCGGCGGGTGCTGCGCTCCTCGGTCGGCACGAACGGCGTCGGCACGAACCTGCCGAGCCCCCGGGTGAACGAATCGACGTGCATGATCGGCGTGCCCTCGGGCGCGTCCTCGTCACACGGCCACTGAATGCTGCCCAGCTCGTCGAGTTTCTCGAACGAAACGCCGGTGAACGTCGGTGTCAGGGCGGCGATCTCGTCCATGATCTGGCTGGGATGGTCGTAGTGCATCGGATAGCCCATCGCTGTGGCGATCTGGCACACGATGTCCCATTCGTGCCTGCCACTCTTGGGTTTCATCACCGCACGTACCCGGTTGATCCGGCGCTCGGCGTTGGTGAAGGTGCCGTCCTTCTCCAGGAACGAGGCGCCCGGCAGGAACACGTGCGCGTACTTCGACGTCTCGTTCAGGAACAGGTCCTGCACCACCACGAGTTCCATCGCCTCCAACGCCGCGAGGACGTGGTTGACGTTCGGGTCGGACTGGGCGATGTCCTCGCCGTGCACGAACAGGCCACGGAACGTGCCCTCGATCGCGGCGTCGAACATGTTCGGGATGCGCAGCCCCGGCTCGGCCAGCAGCTCGGTGCCCCAGAGGTTTTCGAACACCTCACGCACCGCGTCGTCGGACACATGCCGGTAGCCCGGCAACTCGTGCGGGAACGACCCCATGTCGCAGGAGCCCTGGACGTTGTTCTGGCCCCGCAGTGGATTCACACCGACACCGTCGCGGCCGATGTTCCCGCACGCCATTGCCAGGTTCGCCATACCCATGACCATGGTCGATCCCTGGCTGTGCTCGGTGACCCCGAGTCCGTAGTAGATGGCGGCATTCGGCGCGAGCGCGTACAACCGGGCCGCGGCGCGCAGTTCCTCGGCGGGCACGCCCGTGACCGGCTCGACCGCCTCGGGGCTGTTCTCCGGACGCGCGATGAACTCGGCCCAGTCGTCGAAGCCCTCACACCGCTCGGCCACGAACGATGCGTCGGCGAGCCCCTCGGTCACCACCACATGCGCCATGGCGTTGACCACCGCGACGTTGGTGCCAGGCCGCAGTTGCAGGTGGTGGTCGGCCTCGATGTGCGGCGACCGCACGAGGTCGATCCGGCGTGGGTCGACCACGATCAACCGCGCGCCCTGCCGGATCCGTTGCTTCATCCGCGACGCGAACACCGGGTGCCCGTCGGTCGGGTTGGCGCCGATGACCATGATGACGTCCGCCTCGGCCACCGACCGGAAGTCCTGCGTGCCTGCCGATTCGCCGAACGTCTGCTTGAGGCCGTACCCCGTCGGCGAGTGGCACACCCGCGCGCACGTATCGACGTTGTTGTTGCCGAACGCGGCGCGGACCATCTTCTGGACCACGTACACCTCTTCGTTGGTGCACCGGGACGAGGTGATCGCGCCGATGGCGCCGCGGCCGTGCCGCTGCGCGATCTCCTGCATGCGACGGGCCACCGTGTTGATGGCCTCGTCCCACTCGACCTCACGCCACGGCTCGGTGATCTTGTCGCGGACCATCGGGCGAAGCACGCGGTCCGGGTGCGTCGCATATCCGAACGCGAAACGGCCCTTGACGCACGAGTGACCTTCATTGGCACCGCCGGCCTTCTGCGGCACCATGCGGACCAGCTCGTCGCCGCGCAGTTCGGCCTTGAACGAGCAGCCGACACCGCAGTACGCGCACGTGGTGGTCACCGAACGTGTGGGGATGCCGAGCTCGACCACCGACCGTTCCTGCAAAGTGGCCGTGGGACAGGCCTGGACGCATGCACCGCAGGACACGCACTCGGAGTCCATGAAAAGCTCGCCCGCACCGGGCGATACCTTCGATTCGAAGCCGCGGCCCTCGATGGTCAGCGCGAACGTCCCCTGGATCTCGCCACACGCCCGCACACACCGCGAGCACGCGATGCACTTGGACGGATCGAAATCGAAGTAGGGATTGCTGCGGTCGGGCTCGGCGTCGAAGTGGTTTGCGCCCTCGTAGCCGTACCGCACCTGCCGCAGGCCGACCACACCTGCCATGTCCTGCAATTCGCAGTCGCCGTTGGCCGGGCACGTCAGGCAGTCCAGCGGATGGTCGGAGATGTAGAGCTCCATGACGCTCTCGCGGAGCTTGGCGACCTTGGGGGTCTGGGTGTGCACCACCATGCCCTCGGCCACGGGTGTGGTGCACGACGCGGGCGTGCCACGGCGGCCGTCGATCTCGACCAGGCACAACCGGCAGGAACCGAACGCGTCGAGCCGATCGGTCGCACACAGCTTGGGCACGTCGATACCGGCCTCGGCGGCCGCGCGCATCACCGACGTGCCTTCGGGAACCCGGACTTCGATCCCGTCGACCTCCACGGTCACGGTCGCCGGTCCAGGCTTGGCGGGTGTCCCGAAATCGGGTTCTGAGAGCAAAGTCATCGCAGGCCCTCCGTCCTCGCGCCGAGTGGCGCTGTCGTCGCGTCCGCGCTGGGCCTGCGCGGACCGAAATCGTCGGGGAAATGGGTCAGTGCGCTACGGACAGGCATGGGAGTGAGTCCCCCCATCGCACACAGCGACCCCTCGGTCATCACATCGCAGAGATCGTCGAGCAACGCGAGGTTCTCCTCGCGGTGATCACCGGCGGTGATCCGGTCGATCACCTCCATACCGCGCACCGAGCCGACGCGACACGGTGTGCACTTGCCGCACGACTCCGCGGCACAGAACTCCATGGCGAACCGGGCCTGCGCCGCCATGTCGACGGTGTCGTCGAACACCACGATGCCACCGTGCCCGACCATGGCGCCGGCTTCCGCGAACGCCTCGTAATCCATTGGGAGATCGAACTTGTCGCTCGGCAGATACGCGCCCAGCGGCCCGCCGACCTGGACCGCACGCACCGGCCGGCCCGATAGCGTGCCGCCGCCGTAGTCTTCGATCAGCTCATTGAGGGTCACGCCGAAGGCCCGCTCGACGATACCCCCGCGCCGGATGTTCCCACCGAGCTGGAACAATTGTGTGCCGCGGGAACGTCCCACACCGAAGTCGACATAGGCCTGGGCGCCCTCGGCGAGGATCAGGGGCACGCTCGACAGCGTCAGGACGTTGTTGACCACGGTCGGCTTGCCGAACAGCCCGTTGATCGCGGGTATCGGCGGCTTCGAGCGGACCATACCGCGCTTGCCCTCAAGGCTTTCCAGCATCGAGGTTTCCTCACCGCAGATGTAGGCGCCACCGCCGACCCGGACGTGCATGTCGAAACGCAGGCCAGAGCCCAGCACGTCGTCGCCGAGCCACCCGCGGCCCCGGGCGATGTCGATCGCAGCACGCATGGTCGCGACCGCGTCGGGATACTCGGACCGGATGTAGATATAGCCCTCGGTGGCACCGACCGCGTGCGCCGCGATCGTCATACCCTCGATGAGCATGAACGGATCGCCTTCCATCACCATGCGGTCGGCGAACGTCCCACTGTCACCCTCATCGGCGTTGCAGCACACGAACTTCAGTGCGTCGGCGCAGTCGAGGACGGTCTTCCACTTGATGCCGGCCGGAAATCCCGCACCGCCGCGTCCACGCAGTCCGGAGTCGGTGACCTCGGCGACCACCTCGGCCGGCGACATCCGCAGCGCGCGGCGCAGTCCGACGAGCCCGCCGTGGTCGAGATAGTCCTGGGGCGACACCGGGTCGGTGACACCGACGCGTGCGAACGTCACACGGTCCTGCGTCGCCATCCAGGGCAGGTCCTCGACGACGCCGACACGCAGGGGATGCTCCGCTCCGTCGAGCAGGCCCGCGGCGACCAGGCCGTCGACCCGATCTTCAGTGACCGGCCCGTAGCCGACGCGGCCGTCGGGTGTGGCAACCTCGACCAGGGGTTCGAGCCACAGCATGCCGCGAGACCCGTTGCGGACCAGTGTGATCGGTCGTCCTGCGCGGTCGGCGGCAGCGGCCAGCGCAGCGGCCACCTCGTCGGCACCCACCGATTTCGCCGCGGAGTCACGTGACACGTACACGGTGACCGGTTCAGGGCTGTTCTTGGGACCGGTCATCGCGTCGCCGCCTCGTCGATGAGGGTTTCCAGGCGGGTCTCGTCGAGGCGTCCGTACAGTCTGCCGTCCACCTCGGCCGACGGGCCCAGCGCACAGTTGCCGAGGCAGAAGACCTGCTCGGCGGTCAGTGAACCGTCAGCGGTGGTGTCCCCCAGCCGCACCCCGTATCGGTTCTGCAGATGTGTCACGAGTCGACCGGCGCCGACGGCCTGGCAGGCCTCGGCCCGGCACACCCGCACGGTCGTGCGTCCGGCCGGTTCCGACCGGAAGTCGTGGTAGAAGGTGATGACCCCGTGCACATCAGCACGGGACAGGTTGAGTTCGTCGGCGAGCACGGGGACGGCCTCGGCCGGCACACATCCCAGTTTCTCCTGAACCGCGTGCAGGATCGGCAGCAGCGGCCCGCGATGCGTGCGATGGTCGGCGGCGATCTCACGGACCAGGGCCGCCACGCTCGTCTCCCCGGTGGTCGTGCGTTTCATGTGCTTCCTCCAGCAGACGGGGCGAAACCGGTCAGGTGGAATCGATCTGGTGTCGAACACCGCCCCATGCCGGGTAGGCGACATGGGGCGGTGTTCAACGGCTCATCCGACGACGATCTTCTTCCGGTGGAACTCTTCGATCTGGTCGGCGTCGTAGCCCAGGCTGGTCAGCACCTCGTCGGTGTGCTCACCGAGCAGCGGCGCCGCCTTGATCTCGGGCTTGAAGGACGAGAACTTGATCGGGCTGCCGACGGTGAGGAACGAACCGCGGCCCTTCTGGTCCACCTCGACGATGCTTCCGGACTTGCGCAGCGACGGATCGACAGCGAGTTCCTTCATGCTCATCACCGGGGCGCACGGCACCTCCCACTTGCGCAGGATGTCGACGGCCTCGTACTTGGTCTTGTCGGCCAGCCACTTCTCGATCTCGGCGAAGATGTCGAAGATCTTGTCCTGGCGCGCTTTCGCGGTGCTGTACGCCGGATCTTCGGCCCATTCGGGGTGGCCGATGGCCTCGGCGGTACGGGCCCAGTTCTGCTCCTGGACGGTGAAGTAGATGTAGGCATTGGGGTCGGTCTCCCAGCCCTTGCACTTGAGCACCCAGCCCGGCTGCCCGCCGCCGCCGGCGTTGCCGCCACGCGGAACCGTGTCGCCGAACTCACCGTGCGGGTACTGCGGGTACTCCTCGAGGTATCCGACGGCCTCCAGGCGCTGCTGGTCGCGCAGCTTGACGCGGCACAGGTTCAGCACGGCGTCCTGCATCGAGGCCGAAACCTTCTGGCCCTTACCGGTCTTCTCGCGAGCGATCAGCGCGGTCAGGATTCCGATGAGCAGGTGCATGCCGGTGTTGCTGTCGCCGAGGGCCGCACCGCTGACGGTCGGCGGGCCGTCCCAGAACCCGGTGGTCGACGCCGCGCCGCCGGCGCACTGTGCGACGTTCTCGTATACCTTGAGGTCGTTCCAGGTCGAGTCGTCGTTGAAACCCTTGACCGATCCGAAGATCAGCCGCGGGTTCCACTTCTGCAGGTTCTCCCACGACAACCCCATGCGATCCATCGCACCCGGCGCGAAGTTCTCCACGAGCACGTCGGCGTCGCGGATCAGCTTCTCCATCACCTCAAGACCCTCGGGTGACTTGGTGTCGATGGCCAGGGACCGCTTGTTGCTGTTGAGCATCGTGAAGTAGAGGGCGTCCACGTCCGGGATGTCCCGCAGCTGCTTGCGGGTCACGTCGCCGCCGCCGGGCCGCTCGACCTTGAGGACGTCGGCCCCGAACCAGGCCAGCATCTGGGTGCAGGCCGGTCCTGCCTGGACACCGGTGAAGTCGATCACCTTGATCCCTGAGAGGGGTAGCTCTGTCATGAGACAGTTCCTTTCATTGTTGGTGTTTCGGTGTGGTCGTGCAGATTCGAGGGATCGGTCCCTCGTACTCACTTGGCGCTGATGCCCTTGGGGTTGAGGTGCGCGATGTTGCCGCTCTCGGTGCCGTCGGACGGGTCGATGACGCAGTCGATGAGCGCGGGACGTCCCGAGGCCAGTGCCTCACGGAGTGCGGCCGCCACCTCGTCGGGTGTGGTGGCCTGATATCCCTTGCCGCCGAACGCCTTGATCATGTATTCGTGTTGCGCGCGCAACGCCGTCGGCGCGGGATCGGCCGACGACCCCGACCGTTCGTCACCGCGGTAGACACCGCTGTTGTTGAGGATCACCGTGACGATCGGCAGGTTGTAGCGGCAGATCGCCTCGAGTTCCATACCGCTGAACCCGAACGCGCTGTCACCCTCGATGGCCACCACCGGATCGCCGGTCTCGACGGCAGCGGCGATCGCGTAACCCATGCCGATGCCCATGACGCCCCAGGTGCCGCTGTCCAGGCGGTGCCGCGGCACCTGCATCCCGATGGTGTTGCGCGCCAGATCAAGTGCGTTGGCGCCCTCGTTCACCACGTACACCTGGGGGTTGTCGGCGAGGACATCGCGGATGGCCTGCAGAGCACCGAGGAACTTCATCGGATGCGCCGTGAGGGCCGCTTCGAGCCGACGGCTCATCTTGCTGACGTTCTGCTCGGACTTCTCGGCGAGTTCGCGCCGCCACTCGGGGGCGACGCTGATCTGGCCGGGCTTGCTGCGCTCCAGCAGCGTCTCCACCACCGAACTGATGTCGCCGACCAGCGGTGCGGCGATGGGCTGGTTGCTGTCCATCTCCGAGGCGGCGATGTCGACCTGGATGAACTTGGCATCGGGGTTCCACTGCGGCGCGTCACCGTGCCCGAGAAGCCAGTTCAACCGGGCTCCGACGAGCATGACGACGTCGGCGCGCTTGAGCGCCAGCGAACGCGCGGTGGCGGCGGACTGCGGGTGATCGTCGGGGAGAAGGCCTTTGGCCATCGACATCGGCACATAGGGGATGCCGGTGCTCTCGACGAACTCGCGGATGGTGTCGTCGGCCTGCGCGTAGGCGGCGCCCTTGCCCAGCACGATCAGCGGACGCTCGGCACCGGCGAGCAGCGAGATCGCCTTGTCCACCGCGTCGACCTCCGGCATCTGCTTGGGTGCCGGATCGACCACGCGCCACAGCGTCTTCTTGGCCTTCTCGGCGTCGATCACCTCGCCGAGCACCGCGGCAGGGATGTCCAGATAGACGCCACCGGGACGGCCGGAGGCGGCGGTGCGGATCGCGCGCGCGATGCCGCGTCCGATGTCCTCGGCCCGCGATACTCGGTAGGCGGCCTTGGCGAAGAGCCTCGCGGCCGCCAGCTGGTCCATCTCCTCGTAGTCGCCGCGTTGCAGATCGACCAGGTGGCGTTCACTGGATCCGGAGATCTGCACCATCGGGAAGCAGTTGGTGGTGGCGTTGGCAAGCGCGACAAGGCCATTGAGGAATCCCGGTGCCGAAACGGTCAGGCAGATGCCGGGCTTCTGGGTGAGGAAGCCGGCGGCGGCCGCAGCGTGGCCGGCGTCGCTCTCATGCCGGAACCCGATGTAGCGCAAGCCGGACGCCTGAGCGAGGCGAGCCAGATCGGTGATCGGGATCCCGACCACCCCATAGATGGTCTGTACGTCGTTGAGCTTCAGCGCATCGACTACCAGATGGATTCCATCGGTGAGCGCGCCGGGCTCGTCGGTACTCGCCGCCTCGGTGTCTCGCGTGGGAGCGACGGTCATGGTGTGAGCCTTCCTAGCTGATGGGTTATTCCCTTACCAGGATTGACTTTTCACCTTGTTTCTCAGCCCGTCCAAGACCTGTCGTCAACCGGTCGATAAACGGCAGTTATCACGCGCTCGAAGAACGAAGCCGATGCGGATCAGCGATTTCAGCGGGACTTCACTTCAGCAGCCAGTGTTCGGCTTGGAGGTCGAACTCGTCGTCCAGGCGCGCCCCCGCAGCGACATTGACGAATGCGCGGGCAGCTGCCGACCCGCGGCCGGCATGGATCGCCAGCGAGATCTGCGCGGTGGTCTCGGGTTGGATCAACCGCACCGCCCTGGCCGATCCGAGCTGGGGAACGGCCCGCAGCCAGGTGTGGGGCACCACGCTCGCCCACGCGCCGGTGGCCACCAGTGCGTACAGCGACGCCACCGAGTCGGTTTCCACCTGTGGCGATGGTGTCACGCCGTTCTCGGCGAACGCCTTGTCGATGAACTGCCGGAACCTCATGTGGGGCTCGAGCAGGGCCAACGGGAGCTGCGCGGCGTCGGACCAGGTGATGCTGCGCGCACCGGGTGCGATCTGTTCTCCGGAGACCAGCAGCACGTACCGCTCCTTGTACAACGGCACCATCTCGAGCCCGGCGCGATCCTCCGGTCCGAAATGTGCGATCGCGGCATCGAGTTCGAAGTCGCGGAGTTGACGCAGCAGTTCCGCCGATGACAGACGAGAGGATATGGAGACCTTGGCCTTCGGGTGCAGATTGCAGAATGCGGCGACCGGAAGAGCCGTGGTGGTCGACACCGTCGGTCCGGTGCCCAGCCGTAACGTGCCGGAGATCCCGGTGCGCAATGCGGCAGCTTCGGCCTTGAGGCCGTCATGCTCGGCGAGCAGGCGCTTCGCCCACACCACGAGCCGTTCCCCTTCGAGCGTCAGGCCCTCGAAGTTCTGGCCGCGGTGGATCAGCGTGACGTCGAGTTCACGCTCGAGCTTCGCGATTGCCGTGGACAGGGCCGGCTGCGAGACGTAGCAGAGTTCGGCGGCCCTGGCGAAGTGACGCTCGCGGGCCACGGCGACGAAGTACTCCAACTGGCGCAACAGCATGAGCGTCCCTCCAGGTTCCCGGATCCGTCCGTCCGTTCCCTTTTGTATGCAGTATTCGGTATCCTGTCATAGTACGCAATGCCGCGCCGTCGAAAGGCAATTTCTCGTGACCGAGACAGACACCGCCATCAGCCCCTCCTGGCTCGCCCAGGCCGTCGTGGCCGCATCCTCCGAGGCCATCGTGGTCACCGACAAAGCCGGCGACATCGTGCTCTGGAACGACGGGGCCACCCGGATTTTCGGCTTCACGGCAGCCGACGCTCTCGGCCAGAGCCTCGACCTGATCATCCCGGAGAAGCTGCGTGACCGGCACTGGAAGGGCTACCACCAGACCATGGCCACCGGCGTCACCAAGTACGGAGACAGCATGCTGGCCGTCCCGGCAACCCACCAGGACGGGCGCCGACTGTCCATCGAGTTCAGCGTGGCGTTGCTGCGCGACGACACCGGCGAGATCGTCGGCATCTCGGCGATCATGCGCGAGGTCAGCGAGCGACGCGCAGCCGAACGCGCACTCCACGCCAGGATCGCCGAACTGCAGTCCGAGCTGAACGAGGTGCGCGCAGAGCGGTCCTGAACAGCTCTGCCGCACAACCCCGTTCGTCACCTCGCTCGACGTTCTCACTCGACGCGGAGCACCCGCACCGAATCGGTGTATCCCGCGACACCGCTTCGGCTGCCCGAGACCACCACCACGACGTCGCCGGGGTGGCACGCACCCATGCCCAGCAACGCCCGCGACACCTCGCCGGGCATGGATTCGGCCAGCTCCGTCGGCGCCAGCACCGCCGACTCGATGCCCCACGAGAAGGCCAGCCTCGCGCGCACCGCGTCATCGTGCGCAAAGGCCAGCAAGGGCAACGGCGAGCGTTGCCGCGCCAAACGCAACGCCGTGTCCCCTGTTCTTGTGAAGCAGCACAGGGCGGCCGCTCCGAGTCGCCGGCCCACCTCGCAGGCGGCCGCGGCGATCGCGTCCCCGAACACCGGATCCGCGCGGTCCACTGCCTCGGCGAGCGCCGGCTCCGGCGTCTCACCTCGGCCCGACCCGCTCTCGGCAGCGACGACGATGCGCGCCATGGTGGCGACCGCATGCGCCGGATCGGCCCCCACGCTGGTCTCGGCCGAGAGCATCACCGCATCTGCCCCGTCGAAGACCGCGTTGGCGACGTCGGACACCTCGGCGCGGGTGGGGCGACGATCAGACACCATCGAATCGAGCATCTGCGTCGCCACGATCACCGGCTTGGCCGCCTGACGGCACAAGGTGATCGCGCGGCGCTGCACCAGCGGGATCTGCTCCAACGGCATCTCCACGCCCAGGTCGCCGCGGGCGACCATCAGTCCGTCGAACGCCTCGACGATCGCGGGCAGATCCGAAACCGCTTCTGGCTTTTCCAGTTTGGCGATCACCGGCACGCGGCGACCGACCTCGTCCATGATCGCGTGCGCGAGCTTGACCTCCTCGGGCGCGCGCACGAACGACATCGCGATCATGTCCGCCCCGAGCACCAAGGCAAATTTGAGATCGTCGATGTCCTTGTCGGACAGCGGTGGAACGCTCACCGCGACGTTGGGCAGGGATATGCCCTTGTGGTCGCTCACCGGTCCGCCGTCGATCACCTCGCAGTGAATGTCGGGGCCGTCCACCTCGACCACGCGGAGATCTACGCGGCCGTCGTCGACCAGCAGCCGGTCGCCGGGCTGCACATCACGCGACAGGCCCGAATAGGTCGTGGAGACCCGGTCGTGATCGCCGGGGCACGGCGCGGTGGTGATCGTGATCTGTTCGCCTGTCGCCCATACCACCGGACCGTTCTCGAAGGACCCCAGTCGGATCTTCGGACCCTGGAGATCCGCGAGTACGCCGACGACGCGGCCACGCTCAGCCGCGGCCTGCCGAACCATGCCGTAGAGCGCGGAGTGCTCGGCACGCGTGCTGTGGCTGAAGTTCAGCCGGGCCACATCCATTCCGGCGTCGACGAGGTCGGTCAGCACGGCCGACGTGGCCGTGGCCGGGCCCAACGTGCAGACGATCTTTGCGCGGCGATTCGCCATGTTCTTCTCCTTATCGAAGAGCCGGCCTGAGGGCCTGCTCGGGGACCTGCCCGTCGGCCTCAGGCACGGCGGTGCGCGCCAGCAGATCGGTCGCGGCATGGACGGTGCGCAGCGTGGGGGCCGGCGCACCGGTCAGGTCGGCCATCTCCACAACGGCGGTGACGATCGCGTCGAGTTCCAACTGCTTGCCTGCCTCGAGGTCCTGCAGCATCGAGGTCTTGTGGTGTCCCACGTTCTCGGCCCCGCGCAGCCGCTTCTCGATCGAGATGTCGGGTTTCGCGCCGAGCCGCGACGCTATGTCGAGCGTCTCCTCCATCAGTTGCACCACGACCTGGCGCGTATGCGGGTTCTGGCAGATCTCGACCATCGTCGCCCTGGTCAGTGCACTCAGCGGATTGAACGCGACGTTGCCCATGAGCTTGATCCAGATGTCACTGCGCAGGTCGGCCTCGACCGGCGCCTTCAAACCACCGGCAATCATGGCCTCGCTCAACGCCGTACAGCGCTTCGAGATCTCGCCGCTCGGTTCGCCGATCGAGAACCGGGTGCCCTCCAGATGCCGGATCACCCCTGGCGCCTCGATGGTGGTGGCGGGATACACCACGCAGCCGATCGCACGCTCGGGGGCGAGCACGGCGCTCGTGGCGCCGCCGGGATCCACCGCTTCGATCCGGCGGCCGCGGTACGGGCCGGGAAGCTCGTGGAAGTACCACCACGGGACACCGTTCTGGGCGGCAAGCACGGCCGTGTGCTCGCCGAGCAGCGGCTCGATCAGCGGCCCACAGGACGGGTAACTGTGGGCCTTGAGGCCCAGGAAGATGTAATCGACCGGACCGATCTCGTTGGGGTCGTCGGTCGCATGTGGGTGCGCGACGAAGTCCCCGCGCTCACTGAGCACGCGAACTCCGTGCTCACGCATCGCATGTAGATGGGCATTTCGGGCGATCAGGTGAACTTCCGCCCCGCCGCGGTGCATGGCGGCACCCCAGTAGGCACCGATCGCACCGGCGCCGACAACTGCAATTCTCACACGGGCCTCCTCTTTGTATTCTGTATGCGAACTCAGTCCGCGTGATGCCGAATCCCCCGGTCAGGCTGATTCAAAGCCAAGATGCACCTAATCCTTGCATACAATATGCCGTTCGCATAGCCTGTTTATCGCCCGGTTCAGCAGAACCGTCGGAGTCTCACGAAACCTGCACCGCCTGAAGCATTTCCGCCGGTGAGCGCCAGGAGGAGAAATCATGACGTTGATCGGAGTGCCGCGGGAGACCGCGGAGGGCGAGCGCCGCGTCGCGCTGGTCCCCAAAGTCGTCGAGCGACTGAGCGCCAAAGGGCTGGAGGTCGTCGTAGAGAGCTCGGCCGGAGCAGGTGCGCTGTTCAGTGACGAGGACTACGAGCGCGCCGGCGCCACCATAGGTGATCCATGGCCGGCAGATGTGGTGGTGAAGGTCAACCCACCGACGTCCGACGAGATCAGCCAACTCAAGCCAGGGTCCGTGCTCATCGGTTTCCTGGCCCCACGCACGCAGCCCGAACTCGCCTCGCGCCTGCGCCTCGCCGATGTCACCGCCTTTGCGATGGAATCGATCCCACGCATATCGCGCGCGCAGACCATGGATGCCCTGTCCTCACAGGCCAACGTGGCCGGCTACAAGGCCGTGCTGCTGGCGGCCTCGTTGTCGACGCGATTCGTCCCGATGCTGACCACGGCGGCAGGCACGGTCAAACCGGCCAGCGCCCTGGTACTCGGCGTCGGCGTCGCGGGCCTGCAGGCACTTGCGACCGCAAAACGTCTGGGCGCCAAAACAACTGGATACGACGTACGGCCAGAGGTTGCCGAACAGGTCCGCTCGGTGGGCGCCCAGTGGCTCGACCTCGGCATCGACGCGGCCGGCGAAGGTGGTTACGCCCGCGAGCTGAGCGACGCAGAACGCGCTCAACAGCAGCAGGCCCTCGAGGACGCGATCACCAAGTTCGACATCGTGATCACCACCGCGCTGGTGCCGGGACGCCCCGCGCCCCGCCTGGTGACGGCCGCGGCCGCCTCCGGTATGCAGCCCGGAAGCGTCGTGGTGGACCTCGCGGGGGAAACCGGCGGCAACTGTGAGCTGACCGAACCCGGGCAGACCATCGTCCACCACGGCGTCACGATCGCCTCGCCGCTGAACCTGCCCGCGACCATGCCCGAACACGCCAGCGAGCTGTATGCGAAGAACGTGACCGCACTACTGGACCTGTTGGTCACCGACGGCGCCGTCGCACCCGACTTCACCGACGAGATCGTCTCGGCCTCCTGCATCACCCGCACCGAAGGGGACATCTGAACCATGTACGACCAACTGCTGGCCAATCTGGCGATCCTGGTGCTGGCCGGGTTCGTCGGTTTCGCCGTGATCTCCAAGGTGCCCAACACCTTGCACACGCCCCTGATGTCGGGGACCAACGCCATCCACGGCATCGTGGTGCTCGGCGCACTGATCGTGCTGGGGGATCTACCCGCCGACGCATCGTGGGGCGTGCGCATCATCGCATTCGTCGCGCTCGTCTTCGGCACGCTCAACGTGATCGGCGGCTTCCTCGTGACCGACCGCATGCTCGGCATGTTCAAGACCCGTAAGCCCGGACCCCGGGAAGCCGAGGCCGCCAAATGAACCACCTCGTCACCGCGCTCTACATCGCGGCGTTCGCCCTCTTCATCCTCGGCCTGTCCGGGCTGACCGGACCCAAGACCGCCGTGCGCGGCAACCTGATCGCCGCGGCCGGCATGGGATTGGCGGTCGTCGCGACGCTGATCAAGGTCCGCGACACCGCCACGGTGAACTGGGTGCTGATCGTCGTCGGGTTGGTCCTCGGCGTCGTGCTCGGCGTCCCGCCGGCCAAGAAGACCAAGATGACCGCGATGCCGCAGTTGGTCGCGCTGTTCAACGGCGTCGGCGGCGGTACCGTCGCCCTGATCGCGTGGGCGGAGTTCATCGAGACCGGTGGTTTCGGTCACTTCACGCCCGATCAGTCGCCGACCGTCGCGCTGGTGGTCGGATCGCTGTTCGCCGCGATCATCGGCTCGGTGTCGTTCTGGGGGTCGCTCGTCGCGTATCTCAAGCTGCAGGAATCGATTCCGAAGAACATCGAGAAGGCGCTGGTCCGCTCGGCCAAGGTGTTCCAGACGTCCAATGTGGTACTGCTGCTGGGGGCGATCGGGACCGCTGTGTACATCGGGCTGCACGCCGGCACGGGCAACCCGGGCTGGCTGATCGTGATCGTGCTGCTGCTCGCCGGGATCATGGGGCTGTTCGTGGTGTTCCCCATCGGCGGCGCGGACATGCCGGTGGTGATCTCACTGCTGAACGCCCTGACCGGATTGTCTGCTGCCGCAGCCGGTTTGGCCCTCAACAACACCGCAATGATCGTGGCGGGCATGATCGTCGGCGCCTCCGGGTCCATCCTGACCAACCTGATGGCCGTCGCGATGAACCGGTCCATCCCGGCCATCGTGTTCGGGTCCTTCGGGGCAAGCGGTGACACCGCCGCGGTGGCCGGAGGGGAGCAGGGCACCGCCAAGGCGACCTCGGCGGCCGACGCCGCGATCCAGATGGCCTACGCCAACCAGGTCATCGTCGTGCCCGGCTACGGTCTGGCCGTCGCGCAGGCCCAGCATGCCGTGAAGGACATGGCGTCGATCCTGGAGTCCAAGGGCGTCGAGGTGAAGTACGCGATCCATCCGGTGGCGGGCCGCATGCCCGGACACATGAACGTGCTGCTGGCCGAGGCCGACGTCGCCTACGACGCCATGAAGGAAATGGACGACGTGAACGGCGAATTCGCGCGCACCGACGTCACGCTGGTGATCGGGGCCAACGACGTCACCAACCCCGCGGCGCGCAACGACCCGTCGAGCCCGATCCACGGGATGCCCATCCTCAACGTCGACGAGTCCAAGTCGGTGATCGTGCTGAAGCGCTCGATGTCCTCGGGTTATGCGGGGATCGAGAACCCGCTGTTCTTCCTCAACCACACCTCGATGCTGTTCGGGGATGCCAAGAAGTCAGTCGGCGAAGTCATCGAGGAACTCAAGGCACTGTGAGTGCTGCGACCCACCGTCCCGGTCCGGCCCCGGAGGGCTCGGACCGGGACACCGGTGTCCCCACCGGCCCCATACCGGGAAGCTCCAAGTGCTACCGCGATCCCGCAGGCGCACCCGGCGGGCGCGTGCCGTTTCGGCGCGTACACCTTTCGGGCGGACGACATCTGGATCTCTACGACGCGTCGGGTCCTTACACCGAGGCCGACACCGTCGCCGATCTGACCGTCGGACTACCCTCGCGCCCCGGCATGGTGACCGACCGCGGTACCCAGTTGCAGCGGGCCCGCGACGGCGTCGTCACCAGCGAGATGGCCTTCGTCGCGGCTCGGGAAGGACTGCGCCCCAAGGTGGTACGCGACGAGGTGGCCGCAGGCCACGCCGTCCTACCGGCCAACCATCATCACCCCGAGAGCGAGCCGATGATCATCGGCAGGGCCTTTCGGGTCAAGGTCAATGCCGGCATCGCCCCGTCGCCGGCCGGCACGATCGGCGACATGGTCCGGGCGATCCGATGGGGCGCGGACCTCGTGATGGACCTGTCGAACACCGACACTGACCGGGTGCTGCGCAATATGCCGGTGCCGGTGGGTACGGTGCCGCTGTACCAGGCCCTGGACCGACTGGATGGCGACGTGGCGGCACTGACCTGGGAGGCGTTCTGCGCCACCGTGGTCGAGCAGGCCGACACGGGTGTCGACTACATGACGGTGCACGCCGGCCTGCGCCGTGAACACCTGTCCCTCGCCGCGGGGCGGGTCAGCGGCATCGTCAGCCGTGGTGGCGGCATCATGGCCGACTGGTGCCTGCTGCATCGCGCTGAATCGTTCCTGTACACACATTTCGACCAGCTGTGCGAAATCCTGGCGCGCTACGACGTCACACTGTCCCTGGGCGCCGCCCTACAGCCCGGCTCGATCGCCGACGCCAACGACGCAGCACAGATCGCCGAGCTGCGCACCCTGGGCGAGCTCGCCCGGTTCGCACGCGAGCGCGGCGTGCAGGTGATGGTCGAAGGCCCGGGGCGGGTGCCGATGCACAAGATCCCCGACAGCGTGCGGCTGCACCAGCAGCTGTGTCGCAACGCGCCGTCGTACACCGTCGGCCCGTTCACCACCGACATCACTTCCGACCGCGACCACACCGCGGCGGTGATCGGCGCCGCCGTCGCCGCCCAGGCCGGTGTCTCGATGCTGTGGTGCCTGCCCGAACCCGCGTGCCTGCGTGAGACGGTCATCGCCCACAAGCTCGCGGCCCACACCGCCGATCTGGCCAAAGGACACCCGCACGCGCGCGAGCACGACAACGCGATGTCCCGCGCACGCTTCGAGTTGAACTGCCGCGACCGTCTCGCTCTCTCGCCCGACCCCGACGCCGCGTTCACCGGGGCAGATCACTTCGCGCCGCTCTACCAGCCGTTTCCCTGAGCTTGGGGGCCGGAGCGGTCCTAAGCCTCTACAGTTCGGGTATGACCGAGCATTTGCGCGTGGAAAGCTTGCACCGTTACCCCATCAAGTCGATGCTCGGTGAATCGGTCACGTCATTCGAAGTGGGCCCGGGCGGCGTCGACCGTGACCGGCACCTGGCGTTCGTCGACCAGGAGACCGGGCGGGTGGCGAGCGCCAAGCAGGCACGGCTGTGGCGCAATCTTCTGAAGTGCCAGGCCCGCATCGAGGGCGGGCGCGTGCAGGTGCGCCTGCCCGACGGCTCCGAGACCTCTCCCGAGGACGACGACTTCGACGACGTGTTCTCCACCTTGCTCGCGCGTCCCGTACGCCTGCTCACCAGCCGCCCCGAGGGCGCGAGCCTCGAACGTGCCGATCCCGAACAGGTGCTCATGGCCGGGCTCGACGCCGAGGTGGACGCACCCCTGCTGGAGATCGCCGAAGCGACGCCGGGGGACTCGTTCGTCGATCTCGCTCCCCTGCACGTGATCACCACCGCGACGCTGGACCAGATCGGCACCGAGGCGGCGCGCTACCGGCCCAACGTCGTCATCGCGACGCCACCGGGTTACCCGCCATACTCCGAGAACGACTGGACGGAGCGGGTGTTCACGCTCGGCGGTGTGCAGCTGAAGGCCATGGGGCCGACACCGCGATGCGTGATTCCGACACTCGAGCACGGCGATCTCGATCGCGCGCAGCACGCGCTGCGGACCCCGGCCGCCGAGAACCGCGTCGAGTCCTTTGGTCTCGGCGAACTTCCCTGTGCGGGCGCGTATCTCGAGGTGCTCAGTGAGGGCACGATCCGGGTCGGCGACCCGTTCGGTCCGGCGTCCTAATCGCTCTGCGGTGACGACGAGTCTCGAAGCACATTCTGCACGACAGAGGTCATGAAGGCCTCATCCACCGGTTCACCGGTGATGAGAAGACGATAGGTGATCATCGCGACGACGGCGGCGGCGAGCATGTCCGGGTCGCGGTCTGGGCTGATGCCACCGCGGGTCTGCTCCCGCTCGATCGCCACCCGAACCGCGGTGGCACGTGGTCGCATGATCCGGCGGTGAACGGCGGCGGCGAGGTCCGCGTCGTGGGGCAGTACCGGTACTAGTCCGGCGAAAATGTTGAATTTCGCGCTGCGCGCGCCGTTCTCGTCAAGCAATGAGATGAGATCACCGACCAGATCACCGGTGTCGTCCGGGACCGCAGGCGGTTCCTCCCGCAGACTTTCGACGGCCTCGACCACCAGTTGCGCCTTCGACGGCCACCTCCGGTACATCGTCGCCTTGCTGACACCGGCGCGCGCCGCCACGACGTCGGTGGTCATCCGCTCGTAGCCCGTCTCTCCCAGCACCGCGAGCGTGGCTTGCAGGATCGCGACGTCGCGGGTGCCATCGCGCTTGCGTCCGGGGCGGGTGGATTCGGGCACACCTGGATAGTACTTGTCAGTTTCGAAACTAACTAGTACCGTATTGGGCGCCCCCGCTCCCGAGCCGTCACGGGCGCTTCGAAGGAGGAATCGTGGACTATCGCAAACTCGGCCGCACTGGCCTCGACATCTCGCCAATCTGTCTGGGGGCCATGGGCTTCGGGCCGCCCGGCCGCGGCCATCCCGCGTGGACGCTCGATGAGCCGGCCAGCCGCGACCTCATCAAGCACGCGATCGAGGCCGGGATCAACTTCTTCGACACGGCGAACTTCTACTCGTTCGGTGGCAGCGAGGAGTTCCTCGGCCGGGCCATCAAGGACTTCGCCGACCGGGACAGCGTCGTCATCGCAACCAAGGTGCGCGTGCCGATGCGGTCGGGTCCGAACGCCGGTGGACTGTCACGCAAGGCGATCATGACCGAGATCGATCACAGCCTGCGCCGCCTCGGCGTCGACCACATCGACCTCTATCAGATCCACCGGATCGATCAGGAGACCCCGTGGGAGGAAACCCTGGAGACACTCGACGATCTGGTGCGGGCCGGCAAGGTCAGGTACCTCGGCGCCTCGTCGATGAAAGCGTGGGAGTTCTCGAAAGCGCTTCACCTGCAAAAGGCCAACGGATGGGCACGATTTGTGTCGATGCAGGACAACTACAACCTCGTCAACCGCGAAGAGGAACGCGAGATGCTGCCGTTGTGCGCCGATGAAGGCGTATCGACCATCGTGTACAGCCCGCTGGCCCGCGGTCGCCTGGCGCGGCCCTGGGGTCAGCAGACCGCACGCTCGGCGGCCGAACCCTACGTCGAGATGCTCTTTCAGGGAACCGAAGACAGCGACCGCAGGATCGTCGAAGCCGTCGCCGACGTCGCCCGTGAACGCGGTGTCAGCCAGGCCCAGATCGCCCTGGCGTGGCTGCGCCGGAATCCGGTTGTCGCGGCGCCGATCGTCGGAGCACTCGAACCGCGCCACATCGACGACGCGGTCGCGTCACTGTCGATCGCACTCACCGATGACGAGGCCGCGCGGATGGAAGCGCCCTACACGCCCCGCGAGGACCCGCAGGCCGTCTCCGACCCGGCGGAGCTGAACCGGCGGCTTCAAGCGATCGGCGTCTCGCTGTAGCGACGACGCGTCCACGCGCGGCCCTTGTACGCCTGGGGTGTGACGTTTCGGGTGCTTCCCGCGGGGTTGTCCCCAGAGCTGTTTTCGTCCACAGGTTGGCATCGCCGGGTTTTCGGGTGGTGTCGGGGCCGGTAAGTTCGAACCCATGTTCGATGGGTCGTTGGCCGAGATCGCCGAGCTTGCCGCGCTCGATGACGCCGAACTGCAGACCCACGCCCGCGCATGGGCCCAGGTCGAAGCCGCCGCCTGCGCCCGCAAGCACGCGGTGATGGCCGAGCTGTTCATCCGCCGCACCCACACCGACGACGCCGACGAGCGGCGCTGGTGGTTCGTCGACCCCGAAGCCGCCGTCGGCGCCCAACGCGGAGTCGCGCTGCGCGACCGGCTGCCCAAGGTCAACGACATCTTCGCCGCCGGGCTGATCAGCGAGCAGCTCGTGCGCAACATCTGCTGGAGCACCATGCTGATGCTCGAGCCCGACAAACTCGCCGCCATCGATGCCGAGCTGGCCGCCCAGATCACCGGCTGGGGCCGCCTGACCCAAAAACAGATCGACAACACCATCGACGATCTGATCCTCAAACACGACCCGGGCGCCTTCGGCCGCGGCCGCGCCAGCCGCCGCAGCCGCTACTTCGACATCGGCTCACCCGGCGACGCCCCCGGCGTGCTGTCGGTCAACGGCCGCCTCGATGCCCCCGTGGGTGCCGCCTTCGACGCCCTGCTCACCGAGCTGGCCCACGCGGTGTGCCCCGAGGATCCCCGCACCCTCGATCAGCGCCGCCACGACGCGATCAACGCCATCCTCACCGGCACCACCCTGGCATGCCGCTGCGAGGACCCCGACTGCGCCCGCGGCCGCGAACACCCCCCACGCGGCCACCTCGTCCTCCACGCCATCGCGCCCCAATCCACCGTCACCGCCGCCCAGGAGGCCGCCGCTGCGGCCACTGGTGCCCGCGCCCAGTCCGATGATGCACACGCCGAACCCACCGCAACCACCCCAGAAGACGCCGAAACCGATTGTGACGCAGAATCTGTGACGGTCACCGAGTGCACCGAGTCCAGCAGCGATACCCCCTCGGCGTTTGCCGCTCCGGCCGGCGATGCACTCGATCACCTGCCGCCGGCGGTGCTGTTCGGCGGCGGGGTGCTGCCGGCGTACGCGCTGGCCGAGATCATCAACGCCGCCACCGTACGGCCGGTGTTCCACCCCGGCGATGCCCCACCCCAGGACCGCTACACCCCGTCACGAGCCCTGGCCGACTACGTGCGCTGCCGCGACCTGATATGCCGGTTCCCCGGATGTGACAAACCCGCCGACCGCTGCGACATCGACCACACCGTGCCGTATCCAGCGGGCCCGACGCATGCCTCAAACCTGAAGTGTCTGTGCCGCTTTCATCAACAACTAGCCGAACAGCACTTCACGGCTCACGGGACGAGATCAGGTTGTCACCGGAATCTCGATCGCTGGATTCAGCACTTCAAGCTGGCTTGCGTAGGTCGTCACCACACGGTTGTAGAGATCGGGCGTGCGGGGACAAGAGATGGAGACGACGAGCGCATAATTTAATTCGTCTGCAGACTGAATCGTCGATCCGCCTTCTCGCGCGTTGTAGTGGATGTCAAAAGACGGACGCAGTAGCGAGCTTGACTGAAATCGCTGACGATGGTGAAGAGTCGTCTCCCACTTATGCGCATCAGCGCGAAGCTCATCCTCATGCATATAGTCGGAGCGCTTGAAGAACGACTTGCTTTGCGGGTTCACCGCGTCGTCGTCCTTGAACTTCTCCGCGTGGGGCCTGAACACAACCTCCAAGCCCGCCTGCGTGTAGTTCCCTGGGTCTTGAGGATCGACCGGTGCAAAAAAGCAAAAGGTCGCGGCAATCTCGACCATGCCCTTGATGTCTCCGTCAGGCAATGGCAATCGGGCCCGCATCCATCCGCCTGGCCGCAAGCGGCTCTGATACACGACTCGCACGACGCCGTCGGGGCATACCACCACGTCGTCGAGCGTTCGCGAAACTTTTCCCCAGCCCACGTCGGCTCGATCGTGGTGGTCGTGTCGGTGGGCAGTGTTGACTAAGAGCGCTTTCAAAGCCACCGGGGTCAAAAACTCACCGAAATGCGCACGGACACCGGTCGCAAGCCGGAGGGTCGCGGGAGCAGCGAAACTTGTGCCCTGAGTTTGCTCCACCGCGGGTGCGTCTTCGCCATAAACGTAGAACGGCTCCCGGTCTCCACCACCGAAGTTGACTACGTCGGGCTTCACGATGCCGGGCGAGCGGCCGGGGCCTACGGAACTGTAGTCGGCTCTCTCCCAATCCGAAGTCCAACTGTCCGCAGCCCCGACTGCCAGACTGTTGACAGAGTCGCTCGGGACCTGGATTCGAGCATTGCCAGATGCCCGGTCACGACGGCCCGTGTTACCCACTGCAACCGATGCCAACATCGATCCCGTGGACCAAATTTCGTCAAGCTTTGCAGTCCAGACGTGAACATCGTCGTCCTCGACGGGTAGCGACGGACCAATGCTGAGGTTCACGAATTCGTATGGCCGCTGTTCCAAGACCCTCACGATCCGCTCGAGAACGTCGAACAGCTCCAGCGGATCGCTGTGCGCTTCAAGATCGAGAACGCGATAGTTGTGCACTCGTGTGTACGGCTGCGTCGGCGTGGTCCCCGGTACCAACGGTCCAAAAAGCAACGCTGAGGTCACGGCATGCCCATGATCAAGGTAGTCCGGTACGGGTGTGCCGATTCCAGCCGGTTCGTGTGCGTCAACCCATCGCGACATTTCCGAGTCGACGAACCCTCCGTCGAAGACTGCGACCGACACGTTGGGATCAACCGGGTCGAGGTCGGGCAGCGGGCAGGCCGGGACGTTGGCGGGCATCGACCGTTCGATCGGGCCAAGCTGTCGGAGCCTCGGCAACGGGCGGGCGGTTCGCACGAACGAGAAGTCCGAAAGGCTTGCGGCTACGTCAGTCGAAGCCGGGACCGGAAGAAAGCAAAGTCCGCCTACCGTAACCCGCCGGCGGACAAGCGGCTCGATGCCAAGTGATCTGGCGTATCGATCGAAGGCCTCGACGATTGAATCGCCACGATCGACCGGCGAATGCAACACGACTTCGAGGAAGCTATCGAAAGCAGAGTCGTCACCGGGTTTGAGTCTTTCAGCCGCGGTATAGGGACGAAACGCTTCGACTCTAGCCAGCTGCTCAGGTTGATAGTGCTCAACGCCTTCTCGCCACGCGCGAAAAGCGTCGCGCTGTCCGGCAACGAACAGCTCCGTCGTCGGACGTGGAAGAGGTTCACCCTTGCGGGTCCACTTCTGGGGTGTAATCTCCGCCGGTTTACTGCCGATCGCACGCAGGGATGTTGCGTCAAGCAACTGCTGAGGGAAGTAACTCTTTGCGATCCATTCGGGATGAAGAGTGATGACCCCTACAACTTCATCGTTTGGGCAAGCGAGCCTTGGAAGTTGGTCGAACACCGTCACCGCTTGGTCGATCATCGGCGTTAGCCGTTCGATTGCTTCATCCGTACTGTAGGCCGCCTCTTTCGAGGCCCCCGAGGTCGGGGCTGCAATGGAGTCTGCAAGTCGCTCGCCGTATCCAAGGATGAAGTTAGGTCGAGGGCTCGTCATTATCTATGACTCCTTTTCACTAGCAAGGCGGGCCCGTATCGTGTCGCGACTGACGCCGGTGATGTCACTGATTTTGCGTTGAGAAATCTCGCCGCTGGAGGCGAGCGCCACGGCAAGCTCACGGCGTTCTTTCGAAGGGAGTTCCCGCGCAGACGACTTGACTTGTTCCACCATCGCTTCGGTGAAATCCAGCCCCTGCAGTGCCGCCCGCCTCCTGATGTTAAAAATTTCTCTTTCGAGATCACTGAAGGACAGACCGTTGGACGAAATCGCCAGAGCTGCAGCAATTTCTGGGTCAACAGCGTTAGGCGACGCGAAGACTTCAACGGCCCGAACTAGTTGCTCAGCGGTCGGCAACGCAAGCTCGATTACGTGGTCGAACCTCCGCCAGATTGCTCGGTCGAGTAACTCTGGGTGATTTGTTGCAGCCAACAGGAGGGAAGATTCTGGCCAATCGTCAATCTCCTGAATCAGCACGGTGACAAGACGTTTGAGTTCGCCGACCTCGGTCTCGTCATTGCGGTGCTTGGCAATCGAATCCAACTCATCTAGCAGAAGGACGCAGGGCTCACGTTTGGCATAGTCCAGCACCCTCCGCAAATTCGCGCCAGTCCTTCCGAGCAGACTGCTCATTACTGCACTCAGATCGAGCACCAGGAACGGCAGTTCAAGCTCTCTGGCTAACCACCGAGCGGAAAGCGTTTTTCCCACGCCAGGCGGTCCGGTCAGCAAGACGGTGCGACTGGGTGAAAGGCCGGCCGCTTCGAGCTGGTCCGACCTCAGCCGTTCGTCGCGAATCTGCTCGAGGTGGCTCGTCACCCGCGGGGACAAGATCGGTTCACGGAAGCCGCGATCCACGTCGAGACGAACTAACGGCATGCGCGAGTCCGAATCCACCGGGGCAGGTGCAGATATGGACCGGAGCGGTGCGTCAGCCGCTCCACCGGCCCGAAGAAGATCCTTCAAGGCGTCTGCAGTCGCGGGAGCGGTCTTTCGATAGCCGCGGACTAGCCGCTGCACGTATGTCTCGACGTCCTGCCGTCTACCTTGCAGGGCAAGCCGAGCGAGATGGACGATTGTGTCCGATTCATTGCGTGTACTAGTCCGCCCTGTTTGTGATGACCCATCTGACATGCGTTGACACTAACATCAGCGTCGGACAAGTTTGGGGCTAGCTAGGATGAAATAGTCCACTTTCTAGGAAAGTGGCTGCTCGGCCATGGCTTTGAGGCCGCTCGAAAAAAATTTCTGACTACCGCGCGGCAGTCAGGTGGGCCGGGGGGCCTGAACATTTTCGGGGGTGGGGGACACCGCCGTGTCACCAGGCGTACCGCTTGGTTGTGGTGGGGGTGCCGGGCGAGGCCCCCGTTAGGCGAGCCCGGCACCCCCTAGTCACCGCGCGGTGCCCGGAACATTGCAGGCCGCGCGGTGACGATCATGGGGCCGCTCAGTACAGCCACGCACCGTCGCCGCCGTGGGCGATCGGTTCGAGCGAGTGCCCGAGTTCGGTCATGGGCACGGCGGTTTCGTCGGGGATGCCAGCGAGGACGTCCACCATGCCGGCGTCAGCGGCGCAGATCGTGAGCCAGTGCTCGCGTCGGCTCGGTGCGATCTTGCCGCGGGTGATCGCGTCGTCGACCGACGCCGCGACCTTGGCCTGTGCGGCGACGGCGGCGAGGCGGCGACCCTCGGCGGCCTGGGCGCGTAGGTCGTCGAGGGTGTTGGGGTCGACGACTTCGAGCCCGGCGGCCTTGGCGGCGGCTGCGATGCCGGTCGGGGTCTCCCCGCCGGCCTGGGCCGAGGCGGTGGCCTTGGTGCCCTCCTCGGCGAGGTCGGCGATCGTGTCGAGGACATCCTCGACGTTGGTCTCGCCGGGGTCGGCCGCCGGTAGCCCGATGAGGTCGAGCAACTGCGCTTCTTGCTCGTCGTTCAGCGTGAGTGCCATCAGTGCGTCTCCTCAGAGTCCGATGATTTTCTTGCAGGCGAATGGCCGGTCGACAGCCAGCGCCGGGACGCAGTAGGCCTGCACGATGCGCTTGCGTTCGAGCGGCACCGGCACAATCTCGACGGTGAGGGGGACCTCGAACCCGACGGTGCCGACCGATCCCGCCTCGGCGAGGTAGGCGGTGCCGTCGGGCACGCGCGGGTTTGCGTACAGCGTGAGGCCGGCCGACCGGAGCATTGCGTCGAGGTTCTCGGCGTAGGCGGTGCGGAGTTGGCGGTTCTGCTGCGGCGACACGACGAGCGTGTCGAGCTGAATCGACATTTCGTCGAGGTCGGCGAGTTCCTGGGCCTGGGCGAAGTGCGCCGTGGGGCGGTCGCCGCTGGGGGTGAGCTGGTCGAGCGGACCCTCAAAGATGAGGTTCTCCCACCCGTGGGCGACCAGGACGTCACCGAGGCTTGCCTCTTCGAGCACCTCGATCGTGCGGGTGTCGAGTAGGCGCAACAGCTCATTGGTGAGCTGGATCGTCGCGGTGTCGAGCGCGCTCTTGTCGTTGCGCACCATGGACTCGTCGAGCACCTCGGCCGTCGCACCCCAATCCTCGACCGGGGCGAGTCGCGGTTCGGGTTCGAGCGGCTGGACCCGGCGGTATTCCGCGCCAGGGGTGCACTTCTCGATGGGGCCCGCGGTGAAGAATTCCGCGGCCGTCAGCGAGGCGTAGAGCAGGCCGCCGCCGAGGACTGGCGCACCGTAGGGGCGGAAGAACCGCGGCATGAGGAGCTGGCGATCAGCGAGCGTCGCGATCCGATCGCGGATGCGCGTCGGTTGCCGCATCACGGCGTCAACGCTGAGGCGTTCGCCGTTGAGTTCGGGGATGAGTGGATTCGGCACGGCTGCAAGTCCTTTCGTGGTTAGTACAGCGCGATTTCGGCGTCAGCACCGTCGACCGCGCCGGTCACGGCGTAGCCGACGGCGACCCCGGCGGCCTTGGTGGCGGCCTTGCCGTCGGCGGTGACCTGCACCTCGGCGAACGCGGCGATCGCGCCGGCGGCGGTGACGTGGATGACTCGGCCCGCGCCGCGCAGTACGCGCACGAGTTCGCCCGTCTCGGCGTCGTGGCCGGCTACGCCGAAGCTGCGCCCACCGGCGGCGGCGGGTGCGACGGCGAGGTTCCCGCCGATGCGGTTCCCCGAGATGGCGACGAAACGCTTGGCGGTGACCGCGGCGGTCGCCTTGCCGGTGACGGACTGGCCCGGTTCGTAGACCGAGGGGTTGATTCCGAGGGTGCGGCTCACGGTGCGACTCCTGTCTGTGCGTGGGTACGGCGGGCTCGTCGGGTGCGACGGGCTCGCGCTACAGCGACGACGCGCCGGCGGCGCTCGTCGGGGTCGGGTGCGGCCGATCGGCCGGGGTAGCGGAACGTCGCGGCGGCCTTGGCGATCGAGGCGGCGGCTTGGGCCTCGACGTCCTCGCGCTTGCCGCTCTCGTCGATGGCGGTCGCGAGACCGGCGGCGAGGGCCTCGTCAGGGGTGTACCAAGACTCCCGCGCCATCGCGACGGTCCACTCGGCGACGGTGCCGCCTGCACGGCCGGCGTAGAACGCGGCCATCGTGCCGTTGAGCTTGGCGAGCTGCTCACCTGCGGCGGCAAGTTCCTCGGCGGTGCCGTAGAGGCCACCGCGGGCGTTGTGCAGCATCACTTGCCCGTACTTGGACACGACCACCTCATCGCCGGCAAGGGCGATCAGCGACGCGGCACTCGCGGCGAGGCCGTCGACGTGGGTCGTCGTATTGCCGGGGTGACGCATGATCGCGTTCGCCAGCGCGAGGCCGTCCCACGCCGCGCCGCCGGGCGAGTTGATCCGCACCGTCAGTTCGGCGTCGTCGTCGAGGCCCTCGATCAGCGCCACGCACTCGTTGACGTCGACACCACCGAAGAACACATCGGCCCCGATCACGTCGTAGATGCGCAACGTCGCGGTCTTGGCCTTGCCGTCAGCCTTGGCTGTCGGGGTGAACTTGAACCACTGGCGATCAGCTCGGCCGGTGACCGGATCGGCGCTCAGCGCGGGCGTGGACCTCATCGGCGCGGTAGAGCCACTCGCGGCCGACCTGCTGGCCGGCCAGAACGCCTCGGCGGCGAAGGTCGCGAAGGTTGGCCGGGGTGCACCCGAGAATTCGTGCCGCCTCGGCTGCGGTGAGGTGATCATGTCGGCCACTGTGAATCGGTCCCACGCCGGAATGCACGGCACTTTGCGGGTTCTCTTGCGCTGGCGAGAGTTTGGCGCAAGATTCGACCGATTGCCGCAGGCGGCGGGCCACGTCCGCGGCCGCGGCGCTGGGCCTGGCAACCCGGCTCGCGGAGTCGATGAGAGCGAGCAAGCGGCGGGCGTCGTCGAGGGACACGAACACGCCGAGCTGCGGTGCAATCGTCACCGGTCCTCCTCGGCGGCGTCACGGACCAGTGAGTACGCGTGTAGCTCAAGCTCTAGGCCGGTTTCGAGGCGGTCGAGCGGATTGCCGGCGATGGTGTTGCGGCACAGGAGCAGCACACGATTCGCGAGGACCTCGCCCACAACCTCGGGCGGCCCGGAGAACTCAGCGTGTTGGTGCTCCTCGGCGGTGAGCGCGGCCTCGAACACCGCGAGGGCCGCGGACACGGTGCGCAGGTGGAATCGCACCGCGGCGAGCATCACCTCGGCCAGCTCGGCGAGGGCGTCCTCCTGGGCGGCCGCCGCGATCCCGGCGGCGCGGCCGGGCTCATCGCCGCGGACGCCCCACAGGATCGTCATGCAGGCCGCTAGGCGCACTCGCAGCTCTCGGCGGACAACGGCCGGGTCACGCTCAGGCGGCAGGTCGCGAAACACGCACGGCTCGCAGAACCGGCCGACGGTCGCCGGTGCGGCACCGCAATCGGCACACAGGGGCTCGGTCATCGCTGCTCCTCGTCAGAGTCGAGTTGGTGGATCGGTTCGGAAAACGAGCGCGCGGGCGCACGGGGCGCTGGGTCCTCCTCGACGGGCAGGCTCGGTGGGCACCGGCGCACGCACCGAACCCGACGCAGGCGCGTACCGCGTTGTTCGTCGGTCACGGTGCAGTGGTCGCCCGGCTCGGCCGCGCAGGTCGGGCACGGCTCTTTGAGGGCCTCGATGTACGCGGCCGCGATCGGCCGGCCGGTCACGGCGCGACCTCCTGGGCCTCGGCCATCTCCTGGCATCTGTTGCAGTTGTCGGGACGCTTCGGGAGGTGCGCGTGCCGTCGGCACCGACGCCCGAACGGGCCATCGATGAACGGAGGTGCTTGGCCGTTCGCTGGCTGCTGGTGCGCCGTCAGGTCGGTCGCGACATCGCCAGGTCGATCCAGCGGCCCTAGTGACGTACCCGACTGACGTAACCCATTCCCTTGGTGGTTATTGATTTGGTGTGTATTGGTGGGCGTGCCCGCGTGCACGGTCGAAACGTCATTTCTGCCCGGTAGAAACGCCGACTTTGCACGGTTAAAAGTTGGCGCTATCGGCGTGTCTAGTGTGCTGGCGTGCACTATTGAAACGTCGTCTAGCGTGCCCGCGTGCACGGTTGAAACGATCTGCGGCAGTAGCCGATAGACGGCCGCCAGGCTCCGTTTCGGGTTTGCTCGGGCGGTCTGCTCGATGAGTCCGAGTTGCTGTCCCGCCTCAAGCGCACGGCGCACCGTGCTCTCGTTGACGTTGCAGAACTCGGCGAGCCTGTCGACACCTGGGCGCGCGTTGGTTCCCTCGGGGTAATCGGCGAACGTTTCGAGGGCCAGTAGGACGACCTTATGCGCGTGCTTCAGATCGGAGTTTGCGAACCCGAACACTCGTTTGCGCCACTCGCGGCGATGCTTGGGTGTCATCACCCACCGCCCGGTGGTCGGGGTGGACGACGGCCGACCGCCGTAGCATCAGCGGTGTTGTTCGTCCTGGCGGTCGTTCGACGTTGGTGGCCGGTCCCGTGGGTGCGGGGCCGGCCCGCGTGGTCTCCGGGTGGCCCGCCGGTCACGACGCCTCGGGCTCTGGGATGACGGCCTCACGGGCGGGGCGCAGGAGTTCAGCGAGCCGCGTGCTGCTCGTCGGTGAGTGGCGGGGCCTCGGCGAGGACGCTCTTGACGTACTCCTCAAGGCGACCGGCGCGAATGTCGCGGCGCAGTACGGCGAGCCTTGGATCGTCGCGGTCAACGGTTCTCGACAGGTTGGCGAGCTTGGCGGGGGCCTGCTTCCATGAGTCAGACAACTTCTCTACCTCTGGGTATGCGAGGTGAACCACCGCAGTGGTTCAGAGAAGCTGTCCGCGGACGCGGGTGCTACGGGATACGGAGCCCGCTCGTTGTTGCTACACCCTACTAGAGACTTCTGACGCAGGCCCGTAACTCGTCGGCAGTGAGCCGGGTGAGCCCGTGCTCGGCCAGCCGATCGAGCACGGGGGGCAGCTTCTCCCACGGCACCGGCGGCCCCGGCACGTCGAGCCGCTCTCGGCCATCGGGCAGGCGCTTGAGGCCCTTGCGAGGCGATGCGAGGTTGGCGTCGAACGGTCGCAACAAGTGCTCGCTGAGACCGGCCGAGGCGAGGTCGGGTTGATCGCTGAATCGCGCCGAGCCCGCGTCGGGCCTGTCCTCCACAACCCACCCCGAGGAGTGCTTGACCAGCTTGGTCAGAGTGCGCCCGCGCGCGTCGGTAACGGTCACCTGGGCGAGCACCTCGTCGAGGTCGTCGTCGTCGAGCCAGGCGTCGAACTCATCGTCGGTCATTGCCAATTCACCTGCACCCGTCCGGGTTGAATACATTGCCGCCCTTGCCGACCGGGGCCACGACGAACTCGGCGAGGACGCCAATCACCGTCCGCAGTCGATCCGGCGACAGTCTGCGCACCCGCTCGATAACCTCGGGAGTGCCGAGCGGCAACCCGTCGAACACCCGCAACCGCTCCTGGTCCTGCTGGCGGCGCTCGATGTCGGCGAGGCGGTCGTTGATCCGATCGGTCATCGTGCGGTAGCCCTTGCCGTCGATCAGCCCGTCAGCACGCTCGGTGGCAATCTCGTCGAGGCGCGTGAGGAGCGTCGCGCGCTCGCCGCGGAGCTTCTCGGCCTCGGCGGTGTCATGGAGGTCGGCGCGCAACAGGTCCACCGCATCGGGTTGCGCCAGGCGGCCGCCCACCACGGCGTAAATCAGCGGCTCGACGTGTTCGGCGCGGATGCTGCACCCACGACACGACTTGCACGCGTAGGTGATTGAGTGCGCCACCTGGCCGCTCGACTTTCGTGTCTCGCCCGCCTTGGGGCGGCCCGACTTGCCGCCGGTCGGTTGCATGACCCACTGGCCCGAGAGGTATCCACCGCACCCCGCTTTGCCGCACCCGAGCACACCGGTCAGCAAGTGCTTTCGCACCGTCTTGCGGCCTGGGGCTCGACCCGGCGCGTTGAGCACCGATTGCGCAGCGCGCCATGTGTCCTCGTCGACGAGGGCCGGCCAAGTGCCCGCTCCAACAATCTCACCGTTGTGCGATCGCAACCCCGCGTTGCGCGGTGCCCGTAGGGAACAGGCTCACGGTCGAGGCCGTCCATGGTTGACCGTTTAGGCCGACCACGCCGACGGCGTTCCACTGGCGGGCGACGTCGGAGATGGAACCGCCCGCGAGAACGGCGACGTAGGCCTGGCGCACCAGCGGGGCCGTCGCGGGGTCGGGCTGGTATGTGTCGCCGAGGTATCCGAACGCACGTTTCCACTGCGGCCGACCGGCCTCGGCTTTCTGGCGCGCGGCTCGCCGTTTGCGATCCGAAGCATGCTCGACCTCGTGGCGGGCGACCGCACCCTTGAGGCGGGCGGTCAGGCGGCCTTGCGCGGTCGACAGGTCGATGTCACCGGAGACGGTCGCGAGCGCCAACCGGTGCGCGTCGGCGAGGTCCATGAACCGTTCTAGCTCGATCGGGCGGCGGTGCAGCCGGTCGAGATCCCACGCGACGACCGCGCCGACTCGGCCGTCGGCGATATCGACGAGCATCCGCTCGTAGGCGGGCCGGCGCTTGCCGCTGCTCGCACTGGTGTCGTTATCGCAATACTCGACCGGCAACCAGCCACGGCTAGCGCAGAGCTTCTCGCAGTCCTCCCGTTGTCGGGCGACGCCGAGGGCGTTTCCGGTCGGGTCGCTGCTGATTCGGAGGTACACGGCGGCATCCACACCCGGAGCGTACTTAGGCGAAGGGACAACATCATCTCCTGAAAACGTTCTGGATCGGCCCCGGCGGCTGGTCGGACCGACAACATCCCGACGGCACCGTCGTGTGGACCTCCCCCTCCGGGCAGCAGTACACCACCGCGCCCGAAAGCAGCCGACGCTTCTCCATCGCCGAACTGGCCCAACCCACCGGCCAACTGCACCTACCCACCACCCCGGCGCAAAGCGACCCCGCACTACGCGGACTCACAATGCCCACACGCCGCCGCACCCGCGCCCACAACACCGCCCGCGCCATCGCCGCCGAACGCAAACTCAACGACAACCTCGTCGCCGAACACAACAAACCACCACCGTTCTAACGGCCGAACCTGAAAATGCATGCGCTGATCGCGATCATCACGGCGGCCAGCGCAATCACGGGTGCCACAGTGAATCTCGACAGCGTCGCACCGATCACCGCGCCCCCGCACATGGTCGCGACGACGGTGTAGCGCAACTTCTCGCGTTCCCCCGTACCGCCGGCCAGACGACTGTCGAACCCGAGCCCGACGATCGTCGACGTCAGTACCGTGGTGCTCAATTCTTGGATCCCGAACTGGCGTGCCGTCGCATTCTGGATGCCGAACGCGATGGCAAGACCCGTGATCAGAAATAGCTTGGTGTTGTCGTGATAGTCGAGCACGCCGGCGCCGGCGAGGATCGAAAGCACGGTGAGCAGAACGACTTCCACTCCCAGTGCGCTCGTCAGCCAGGTGCGTACCCTGCTGTCGAGATGGCGGGCCAACCGCCCTCCGACCACGGTCCCGACGATGAATCCCGCGAACGCCACGACCGCCGCGGTGAGATCGACCCCCGAATGCGGCACGAACCAGAAACCCAGGAAGATCACATTGCCCGTCATGTTTGCGACGAACACATGTCCCAGGACCAGGACGCTGATCGCATCGACGAGCCCCGTCGCGACCGTCAACAACAGGAGCGCCGTGACGGTGAGCCGCTCGGAGACCGGCGAGGCGATGGCCATCGCTACAGCTGCGGCGAGAGGTCCAGCTGGGTCAGGGCAGGCATCTGGGTGATCCGCCAATCCCCGTCACTGCGCTCCAGAGTCAACCGGTAGGACAGGTACCGCAGCGATGGCACATTCTTGGTCACCGGACTGGTGGACACCGAGTTGGTGTAGACGATGGCTGTCGCCTCGTTGGCGTTGATGCTCTCGACTGCGGTGCCGACCACCTGTGTGTTGTTGGTGATCTGCGCCTGCTTGTTGGACGGCACGATCGAGTCGATGAACTTGCGGTACTCGTCAGCGAAGTCGTTCGACAGGTATCGCGACGCACGGTCCGGCAGCGTGTCGATGTTGTCCGGAGTGTAAGTCCACAGCGTGGTGATCGCATCGGCGGATGTTTGTGCCACTTGGAACTTCGTGTCCACCAGGGCGCGGTCCGACAGGTAGGGCCACACCATCGCACCGGCGAAAGCGCCCGCTGCGACAAACAGCGTCGCCGCGGCGACCGCCGCATAGGTCAATCCCTTGCCCGCCGGGCGGAACGGGACGAAGACGATGTTCTCGGTGGGATGGGCCGGGTCGGTCGACTCGGTCTCCTCGGCGAGTTCGGTCTCAACGACAGGTTCGGCCTCCGCGGTCCCCTCCGCAGCCGGTTCCTCGACCGTGGGCGTCGACGCGGTCGTCTCCTCCTCCGGAGCATCCACTTCAGGCTCCGTGGCATCAAGCTCCGTGGCATCCTCCGTTCCGGAGGTCTCCTCGTCACTCGCTGCGGACACCGCGGTCCGCCGACGCTTACCGACCGGGCGCGGTTTCTCTGGGACCTCGGGTGACGGTTCCGTACCTGCGTCGGCGGAATCGGCGTCCGTTGACGCTGACTGCTCGGCCGGTTCGGTCTGGCGTCGCCGGAGCGGGAATCCCCAACGACGACGTCTGGCCGGCGTGCCGGTGGTCAGATCACCTGAATCAGCTGGCTGATCTTCCACTGCTGTCCTTCCAGGATGGTCGTTGCGACCCAACGACTTCCACTTTCGATCGTCTTACCGTCGGGCATCCGCGTGGTGGTCTTGGTCGCGACGAGCACGTCGGCACCGCCGTCGTCGTTCCACCGTTGCACCCCGGCCTCCAGGACGGTGCCCGCGGTGGGCTCGGCACGGGCGACCTGGATGTTGATCTCGTTCTGCTTTTCCTTGAACATCTTGTGGAAGTCGCCGGTCGCCTGCGTGAGGATGCGGTCGGTGTAGTCGTTGGCGTGGAACGGATCCAGCGTCGTGTACATCGTCATGAACTCACGCACGTAGCTCAGCGCCGCGGCGTTCTTGATCTCGGTACGACGGTCGATCTCGTGTCGCACCAACATCAACGTGCTGCCCGCGATGGCTGCCGCGATCAACAGGGTCGACACGATCGCGACGATCGGTAGACCCCACCGAAAAGGCGGCTTGACCTCGACCGCGAAGTAATCGCGTTCGGCTGCATCGATTCTGCGCCGTGGACTCATTGCGCCGCCCCGTTCAGGTTCGGCTTCTTGAGCACCGTGAGGTTGTCGACCTGCCAGGTGTCACCGGACTTGCGGAAATCGACCCGCACGGTCGCGGTGAGGAACTTGAGGTCCTGCGGATTGGTGCCCCGCTGTCCCTGCAGCGCCAGGAGCATCGAGGCCTCGGTCTTGGTCGCCGAGAGCACCGCGCTGCTCACCGCCCAGTATTCGTTGGTGGTCGGCCCCGCCTTACGGATCACGTCCTGCTGAGCGATCAGCTCGGGGCGGTACTTGTCGGTGGTCAGGGTCTGTGCCTTGTCGAGATCGTCGTCGAACGAATCGACGCCGTAGCTCAGCATCTGCTCGACGATGCGCGGGCCCTCGTCGGCGATCTGTTCACGCGCCTCGTGAACCGCCTCCTGCGGCCGGAACACCGCGAGGTATCCGAACCCCACCGCGACAGCGCACGCCGCCACCGCCGCGAGCAGCACCGTGCCTGCGCGCCGCCGCACATCCCCTCCGGGGGGCGTCGCACGGCGCACTTCGGTGCGGGTCAGCAGATCGGCGAAGGTGCGGTGGCGGGCATCCCACAGCGGCCACAGCCAGCCGACGAACACGGCGACCGTGTCGAGCAGATGCGCGAGATCGCGCAGCAGCAACCGGACCAGCCCCACCTCGCCACCGTCGGATCTGACGACCCGGATGCCGACGACGGCACGGCCCACTGTCCAGCCATCGGTCGTCGGCAGCAGCACGCGGTTGGCCAGTACCGCACCCACCACGACGACGGCCGCCACGGTGTAGACCCACCACGCCCAGCCCAGCAGCGGTGCCGCCCACGCCAGGAGGGCCAACGTGACGATGACGCCCACACCGGGAAGCACGTCGATCGCGAACGCGGCCGCCCGCGCCTGCCACGACGCCAGCGGCGCCGGGTCGACCGCGGTGCTCTCGGACGTGGCCGGGGTGTCGAGCACAGAACTCACGACGTGACCTGGTCGAGCCGCGCCACCTTGTACAGACCGTCCTCGTCGCGGGCCATCTTCACGCGCAGCCGGTAGCCCTGCTCCTCGTTGGACTTCTCGGTGTTGGTCACCAGCACACGCACCGCGACGAGCAGATCCATCGACCCATCGTCGTTGTGCTTCTCGACCGCCGCGCGCATGTCCGAAACCTGCACCTTGACGTTCGCCGCCTGGTAGGCGTCCAGCAGGATGCCGCTGTAGAGCACGGCCTGCGCACCGAAGTCGCCGGTCGCGCATTCGATGATCTTGGTCTGCGCGGAAGTCATCGCGGCGGTGTCCGGCGCCTGCGTGGCCGTCACACAGTCCTTGGCGGCCTGCAGCGCCTCGGCCTCGTCACGCGCGATCGCCTCGCTGTCGAGATGCGAACGCAGCGCCAGGTAGCCACCGACGCCCAGCGCGGAGGCCACCAGGACCAGCGCGGCACAGACTCCGGCCATCCAGCCCCGTCCCAGCCGGGACGGCCTCCTGACCTCAGCAGCCGCGGTTGGCTCGGCCTCTACGGTCTCCTCGGTCGGAGGTTCTGTGTGTTCCTGCTGCTGATCGGTGGGGTTCAGCTGGCTGGCGCCAGCATCTCCTTCCATCCGTCATCTCCTGGGGTATTCGAGTTGGTGACGGAGTACTTCACACCGCCTGGGCCGACCACCTCACCGCTGGACGGGTTGTAGGTCGCGGTCGTGCCTGCAGCCGGAGTGTAGATGCAAGGGTTGGGTTGCTGTCCACTGCACGTCACACTGCCACCGCGCGGTGCGGTCAGCGGGTCACTGCTCGGCCCCGAGCTCACCTCGGGCGGCGGCAGCTGGCTGGCAGGCAACGGGTTGAGCCCGTTGTTGATGGACGGCGCCGGGATCACCCGTCCCGGATCGACCGGCTGATCGCAACGGGCACCGGGTGCCGGGCAGTTGCGGATCTGGTCCGGATCGCCGTACCAGGGGTTGGTGCCCAGCGGCACGTACGGTTCCTCACTACGGCATTCGCGCGGCGTGGCGGCCCGCTTGCCCGGCACGTCGGCGCACGGATAGTTACGCGCACCGCGGACCGCGTTCGGGGCGTCCTTGGGAATCTTGCAGTACAGGCCCGACGGCAGCGGTTCGGTGCGTGTGTCGGCCGGCGACCGCCACTGCGAGGCGGGCAGGAAGCCCGTCAGGCACGGCGGCGGCGCGTTGATGCCGAGACCGAAGTGCAGCAGACCGTCGGGCGCGAAAATCGTGCCGGTCTGCGCGACCGCGGCGCCCTGGGGCAGCGCCACCAGAACCTGCTCGACGTTCTTGTTGTAGCGCTTGAGCATGTCGATGACGATCTCGAGGTTCGCCAACGTCTGCGGCAACGATTCCCGGACGTCGCTGAACACCGCGTTGAGCTGATCGGCCGTCGGCGCCGCCTGCTGCAGGCCGCCGCGCAGCGCCTCGTCGTTCTGGGCACTCTGCGCGGCCAGCGTGTTGAGGTTGGCCGCCCACCGCGAGATGGCGTCGCCGGAGTTCACCTGGCTGTCGATGATCGGCCCCGAGTTCTCGATGATGTCGTTGACCGGATCGAGGTTGGCCCGGAAGTCACCCGCGATGGCCTGCGTCGAATCGACGAGGCGTTGCAGTGACGGCCCGAGCCCGCCGAACGCGGTCGCCGCCTCGTCGAGCAGGGTTCCGATCTTCTCCTTCGGCAACACCGCCAGGCCGCGCTCGGCGGCATCGAGCGCCGGGCCCACCTCGGCCGGCACCGTCGCCTTGGTGATGGTGTCGCCGGGCGCGAAGTACGTGCCGCCGCCGGATTCCGAGGTGAGGTCGATGAACTGCTCACCCACGGCCGACACCGAGTGCACGTTGGCAGTCGCGTCGGACGGAATCTTGTACCGGTCGTAGATGTCCATCTCGACCCGGGCGCCCGTCTCCGACGGCTCCACCGAGGTCACCTTGCCGATCGTGGTGCCGCGGTAGGTGACGTTGGCGGTCGCGTACAGGCCGCCTGAGTTGGGCAGGTCGGCGTTGAGCTTGTACATGCCCAGACCGGCCCACGTCGGCAACCGAAGGTAGAACAACGCCAACACCACCAGCGCGACCAACGTCAGCGTGAGGAAGATGACGAGCTGCATCTTGATGAAGCGAGTCAGCAGCATCTCTCACTCCCCCCTTTCGACGAGCGGTCCGCCCGGCGCATCGTGCGGGTTCGGCGTGAACCGCACGTCGGGGATCATCGTCGCCGGGTCACGGCCCCAGGCCTGCTCCAGCGCCCGCAGCATGCCCGACAGACCCGTCCCGGACAGGAACGCGTTGTCGACCGAGCTGAGCGTGAGGTCGAGCTTCAGCGACACGTTGATGTAGTCGCCGCGGATCGCCTTCGGGATGTTGTCGATGTTGAACGGCACCGTCAGGATCAGCTTCAGCGCGCCCACCAGGTACGGAGCGGCCCGGCCGAGCTGCTTGAGCGGCCGCTGCAGGTTCTGCAGGTTGGTGTGCAGGTTCGCGTTGCTGCCCGACAGCGTCTCGTCGGCGGCCGCCGACAGCCGGCCCAGCGCCGTCACCGCGTCGGCGAACAGATCGCGGGTCTCCGCGAAATGCTGGATCAGCGGCGGGAACTCGGTGAGCACGCGGTCGAGCGTCTCGTTGCGCTGCGAGACGATGTTCAGCAGCCGGTTCGTCGAATCGATTGCGCGCGTGATCTCCTCGCGCTGCTGATTCAGCTCATCGGTGAACGTGTCGAGCCGATTGAGGAATTCGCGGATCTGATCGGCACGACCGTTGAGGATGTTGAACACCTCGGTCTGGATCACCTCGATGTTCGGGATGCCACCACCGGTCAGGATGCCGGAGATGCCTGCCAGCGTGCGCTCGATCGTCGGATACGCCGACGACTGGGCGAGCGGGATGGTGTCACCGTTGCGCAGCATCTCCGACGACGGGTTCTCCGGCGGGTTCAGCTCGACGTGCTGCGATCCCAGCAAGCTCGTCTGGCCGATCTTGGCCAGCGTGTTCTTCGGCAACTCGATGCCCGGCTTGATGTCGACCGTCAGCGTCGGCACCCAGTTGATCAACTCGATCTTGCGGACACGGCCGACGAACACGTCGCGCACCCGGACACGGCTGTTGGCGTTGAGCGCCAACGTCTCCGGCATCTGCACGTACAGCGTCATGCTGCCGGACTCGGTGCCAGGGCCGCCGGGCAGCGGGACGTTGGCGACGCCGCGCCACTGACCGCACGAGGTCAGCACCAGAGCGGCCGCCGCCAGCGCCGCCGTCCGGCGACCGACGCGCGTCCAGTTACGCATCTTCGGGAAACCCTTCAGCAGCCTCATCAACCTGCTCCTGCTTCAGCGGGCAGTGGCGGTCCGGCGGGCGCCGGAGCCGCGGGCGCGGCGGGAGCCGCAGGTGCGACGGCCGACAGCGGATCACCGGGGATCACACCGGGTGCCGGAGCCGGAGGCGGGCCGGGCTGCGGATACCACGGCGGCGGCAGCGGATTGTTCTCGTCGAACGCATTCGGCGGACCGGGCAGGTTGCCGCCACGCGTCGTCCCGAACGCCGGCGGCGCGGGCGGCGGCACGATGTCGGGACCACCGAGCAACTCGGCGAGCGACTCCGGCGTCAGCATGTTGGCCGTGGCCGGCTGCACCTGCACGCCCTGCATACCGGGTGCCACGATCCAGCCCGGTTCGTGATTGCCGTGCGAGAACAGGGTGTCACGCGACCAGATGCCGGGCACCGTGGTGTCCTTGTACCCCGGCGGCGGCTGAAGCCGCTTCTCCGAGTAGGCGATCTGCTTCGGCAGCGTCATGGCCGTGCTCGCCAGGTTCATGCCGAACGGCAGATAGTTGAACTTGATGGCGTCCATGATCGGGGCCAGGTACTGGGCGCACAGCTCAGCGGATTCCTGGTAGCCCAACCGGCTTCCGGCCTGGATCGAGCTGCACACGAACTGCAGCGGGTTCGAGAAGTTGGTGACACCGGGCAGCACCGGCAGACCGATGATGCCGCCCTGGTTGGGCGAGTTGATGTTCAGCACGTTCGCCGCCAGGTTCGGATAGGCGTGCAGGCCGGTCTCCAGACCGTCGCGCGGCTCGGGCTGCAGGATCGCCGTGGTGACCTGCTCCAGATTGTTGATGTCGTGGGTCAGCACACCGCCGTTGCGGTCCAGGAACTCCCGCGTGGTCTTGAGCACCCGGTTGAGGTCCTGCAGTGCGTTCGCCAGTTCCTGATCGGTGTTGGTGAACGAGTTCGTGAACTGCGCCAGGTCGTTGTTGAGCGCCACGAACTGCTGATCGCTTCTGTGCAGCGCGTTGACGAACAGCGCCAGGCTCTTCACCACGGCGAAGAAGTCACCGCGGCCCTCGTTCAGCGCCGTCAACGCATCGGACAGTCCCCGCAGCGTGCGGTTGAGTTGCTCACCCTTACCGGCGAATCCGTCGGCGAACGACTCGATGATGTCGCCGAACGGGCCTTTCGGTTGTTCGGGCGTCGGTCCCAGATCGGCCAGCAGACGCGTGACCTGGTTACGCACCTCGTCGTACTCGATCGGAACCTGGGTGCGGTCGACGTCGAGCACCGCGCCGTCCCGCAACGTGGGCCCACCGGTGTACGGCGGGGACAGCTGGATCACGCGCGACGCCACGAGGCTCGGGTTGAGGATCGAGGCCGTCGCGTTCTCCGGCACCTTGTACTTGTTGTTGAAGTGGAAGACCACCTTCATCTTGTCGCCCGCGGTCTCGATCGAATCGATCGCGCCGACACGGACACCCATGATCAGCACCTTGTCGCCGGGATACAGCGCAAGGACCTGGGGAAAGTACGCGGTGACCGTCGTGTTGGTCAGCTTCCGGTAGACGTTCACACCGAAGTAGCCGACCACCAGGGCGGCGGCCACGACCAGGGCACCGATGATCACAGCTGCCCGGGAGACCTTGGGCAACTGGATGTTTCGGATGTTGAAGATCGTTGACATGTCTCGACGCCTCCCTGCCTATCTCGTCTGGGAACCCGGCGGAAGGAACGGCGGATTGCCTGGGAGCGGCGCTTCACCGGCCGGGGCCAACTGCGGGCCGGGGCCCGGAGGTGGCGGTGGACCGGTGATCGCCGGCGGCGGCGGTGCGATGCCCGGGGTGAAGTCCGGCGGCCCGGGGATCGGGCTGACCGGCACGGTGCGGGCACCGGGCGGACCTGGCGCGATCTCCACCGGAGCACCCGGTTGGTCCGGTGGCATCTGACCGGGGATCGCCGCGCTCGGCACGCCGGGCGAATGCGCGATCCCATCGGGATTCGGCGCCGAGGTGGCGACGTCCGGCGGTGGGTAACCACCGGGCACCGGTCCGTACGGTCCCTGGCTGAGGTGCGCACACGGCAGCGGGTTGCCCGGCGACGGAATGCCGTCCGCCGGAGGCGTGTACGAACACGGCGAGCCGGGCGGCACGGCCGGGCCCGGATGCTCCGGGGTGCCCTCGAGCGGCGTCGGGGCGGCGGGCGGCGCACCGTTCTCGTGCCGCTCGCCGTTCGGGTCCGGGAACCGGAACGCGGGCAACCCTGCGTTGCGCCAGAACTCTTCGGGATCGATGCCGCGCTTCTTGAACGCCGCATCCACGAACGGTTGCAGGATGGTCGGCGGGATCAGGTTCACCAGCATGACCTTGAAGTACGGGCCCGACGCCAGCGCCTCGGCCAGCGACGTGATGAATTTGCCTGCGACCGTGAGGATGTCGGCGAGGTCGTGCTTGCGCTCGTTGAGTACGTCGCTGACGGTGCGCAGCTGCTCGAGGACGTGGTTGAGGTTCGGGTTCTCGTCGACGAAACCCTCGACCTGGCGCGACACCGACGAGATCCGCTCCAGCAGCAGGCTCACGGCGCGGCCTCGTTCGTTGACCGCGGCCAGCAGCGTCTGTGCGTTGACCAGCAATTGGTTGACCTGCGTGCTGCGGTCGCCGAGCACCGTCGCGACCTTGTTGGCGCTGGCGAGGAGCTTCTTGACGTCCTCGTCGCGCTTGCCGATGGTCTCGGAGAACCGCGCGACGCCGTCGAGCGCGGCACTCAGGTGCGGTGAGGTCTGATCGACGGTCTCCGACAACACGTTCAGCGACTGCCGCACTGCCTGCGTGTCCCAGCCGGCCGCATTGCGAGTGACTTCGAGGAACGCGTCGTAGATCTGATACGGCGTCGAGGTCTGTCCCACCGGGAGGATCCCGCGCGGCTTCAGCGTCTGGCTACCGCGCGGCTCGATCTCGATGTTCTTGCGGCCCAAGATCGTATCGGTGCGGATCGCGGCGCGGCTCTCGGTCCCGATCGTGCGGCCACCGAGCGTGTAGCCGATCACGACCTTGTCGCCGCTGATCTCCATGCTCTTGACCGTGCCGACGTCCATTCCGGCGATACGCACCTTGTCACCGAGGTTCAAGCCGCCGGTATCGGTGAACTGCCCGTAGTAGGTGGGTACCGCGAACAGCATCGGAACGCTGGTCAGCGTCGAACCGACACCGATGATGAGCGCCACGACGATGACGCCCATCAGACCCTTACGGAACCGGTCGGAACCCTGAAGTGTCCTCATTTCGGCGTGCACCTACCCGACGGTTGCGTGGTCACCCGGACGGTCCGGACCGGTCCTCCCGGCTGAAGGCCGTTGAGCTTCAAGGTCAGGTCGCAGGCGTAGAAGTTGAAGAAGTCGCCGTAGATGCCACCGGCCCGGCCGATGATCTTCAGCGCCTGGGGCATCTGCACCAGGATGTCGTTGATCTGGTCCTTCTGCTCCACCAACGGCGTCTGGATGACATCGAGGTAGCCGATGGTGTCCTTCAGCAGCGGCCGATTGTCGGACAGCAGGTCGGCCAGAGATCCGGCGGCGTCGCTGATGTCGGCGACCGACGTCGCGATCGGATCGGCACGGTTCTTCAGACCGGTGATGAGCGTCTCGAAGTTCACCAACGTCTCGTCGAACTGCTTCTGGTGCTTGACCGTGGTGTCCAGCACGGTGTTGAGGTTCTTGATGACCTCACCGATGGCCTGATCCCGGTCGGCGATCGACGCGGTCAATTGGGCGGTCTGATCGAGGATGTCGTTGATGGTGCCGCCCTGCCCCTGGAAGATCGTGATCAAGGACGTGGCGATCGTGTTGACCTTCTCGGGTTCCAGCGACCGGAACAGCGGACGGAACCCGCCGACGAGCGCATCGAGATCCAGTGCGGGCTCGGTCCGTTCGACCGGGATCGTGCTGCCCGGCGGCAGGATCTGGTCGGAGTCACCGCGCTTGAGCTCGAGGTACCGGTTGCCGATGAGGTCCTGGTAACGGATGGCCGCGGTGGTCTCCTGGAACAGGGGCAGTGACCGCTCGACAGAGAACTTGACCTCGGCCTGCTCGCCGCCGTTGATCAGGTTCACGCTGGAGACCTTGCCGACCTCGACACCCGCCGCCCGGACGAACTGCCCACTGCGCAAACCACTGACGTTCTCGAAGATCGCCGAGTACTCGGTGGTCCGGTTGAACCGGATCTGCCCGAACACCACGAAGATCAGCGCCGTGAACGTCAGCAGAACCAGTGAGAAGACTCCGAGCTTGAGAAGGGTTCCTTTGATGCTCATGCGGCCCCCTCGCAGGCTCGGGTTCCGCATGCCCTCTGATTATTCGTTCCGCGAGCGTCACTCATGGGTTGATCGTGTTCTCCCCCACTTGGCGGCCCCAGACGTACTCCGTGAACATCGGCTGACCGAGTTCGAAGTGGTTGTAGGGCGCGATCGAGGCACCGGTGTCCATCACGAGATACGGGAAAGGCCACAGGTCACGGGTGATCGGCTGCCAGCAGCCGGGCCGGCCTTCCGGACCGCCCTTGGCATTCACCCGCGGCAGGTTGTCCGGGTACACGTACGGGTTGCCGACGCCGACCACGAGCGAGTTGGTCAGCAGCGAATAGCCGTTGCCGCCAAGGGCACCGGCCAGTTTCGGCGCCGCATCGTGATAGTTGCGGATCGTGCAGAACAGCGCCGGGCTGTACTCGTCCAGCAGCGCCGACGTGGGCAGCAGGTCCTGTGCCCCGCGCACCAGATACGGCCCGCCGCGCTCGAAGATGTCGCCGCCGGTGTTGCCGAAGCCGACGGCCGCCACGAGCGCCTGATCGAGGTTCCCGCGCTGGTCGTTGAGGGTGCGTGCGGTCGTGACCGCGTTGGTCAGCCCGTCGAACAGATCCGGTGCGGCATCGGCGTACACCTCGCCGAGGTTCGCCAGACCGGTGATGTCGCGGCGGATCTGCGGCATGCGCGGATTGACGTCGGCCAGGATCGCGTTGCCGTCCACGATGGAACGGCCGAATTTGTCGCCGAGCCCGTCGAGAGCCTGCGCGGCGGCCGTCAGCGTCTCGTTGAGCTTGATCGGGTCGACCTGCTCGGAGATCGCGGTGATGGTCTCGAACAGCGTGTTGAACTCCGTCGTCACGCCCTGGGCGTAGACCGGGGTCGCCGCAGACAATCGTTCGGCGGAGGGATGCTCCGGCGCGGTGAACGCGATGTACTTGTTGCCGAACACCGTGGTGGCCCGCAACTCGGCGGTCGCGTTGGCCGGGATCAGGTCGAGGTATTTCGGGTCGACGTCGAGCGTCAGCCTGGCCTCGGGATTGTTGTCGACCTCGACCACGTCGATCGCGGCCAGCCGGCCGATCGGCACACCGTTGAACGTGACCTTCGAACCCGGGTCCATGGACAGACCGGCACGGCCCGACATGACCGTGAGCTGGACCTTGTCCTCAAAGGCACCGCGGAACTGCATCCAGGTGAGCGCGAGAACCAGGACACCGACAAGACCGAGGACCAGACCGGCCAGTTTGTACGGCGGGGTCTTCGGCTTGTTCAGCGGGGCGTGCGGCGCGGGAGGCTCGGTCATCGCGCTACACCGTGAGGTTGAAGTTCGGGTCGGTGCCGTAGAGCGCCAACGATGCCAACAGGACCACCAGCACGATCGCGATCAGCGAAGTACGCATCGACCTCCCCACGGCCTCACCCACGCCGACGGCACCGCCGCTGGCGAAATAGCCGAAGTAGCAATGGTTCAGCATGACCACCACCGACATGATGATCACCTCGAGGAACGACCACATCACGTCGTCGACGCGCAGGAACGTGTGGAAGTAGTGCTCGTACGTGCCGACCGACTGCGAGTAGAAGATCGTGGTGACCAGCTGGGCGGACATGAACGACAGCAGGATCGCCATGGCGTACAGCGGGATGATGACGATCGCACCGGCCATGATGCGCGTGGACACCAGGTACGAAATCGACTTGATGCCCATGACTTCGAGCGCGTCGACCTCTTCGCTGATGCGCATGGCGCCGAGTTCGGCCGTGGCGCCTGCCCCGACGGTCGCGGCGAGTGCCTGGCCCGTGACGACGGGTGCGACGACGCGGATGTTGGCCAGCGCCGCGAAGAAGCCGGTGAACGCCTCGACACCGATGTTGCCGAGCGAGGCGAAACCCTGGATGGCGATCAGCGACCCCGCGGACAAGGTGACGAAGCCGATGATCGCGACGGTGCCCCCGATGACAGCCATCGCGCCGGTACCCATGCCGATCTCGGCGACCAGGCGCAACGATTCACGGCGGTAATGCCGGAACGCGTGCGGCACATGCACGATCGCCTGGACGACGAACCACGCGACGTGGCCCATGCTGTCGAGGAACCGTGCCGGGGTCGCGGCGATGTCGGCCGTACGCGAGAACGCACGCGGGAACCGCGAGCGCAGCACCTGTGTAGTACTCATATCAGCGCCCTGTTCCGAACCGCACACCGATCGTGGTGAGCACGACGTTGACTGCGAACAACGCGACCACACAGAGCACGAGGGTCTCGTTCACCGCGGTGCCGACACCCTTGGAACCGCCCGCGACCGTCAGACCGCGGTAGCAGCCGACGAGACCTGCGATCAGACCGAAGAGGGTCGCCTTGACGACCGAGATCATCACCTCGGGAAAGCCCGTCAGCAGCGTCAGGGTCGACACGTAGGCGCCGGCCGAGACGTTCTGGATGTAGACGCCGAAAAAGAACCCGCCGACCAGGCCGATGGTGATCACCGCGCCGTTGAGCATGAAGGCGACGAATGTCGAGGCGACCACGCGGGGCACCACAAGACGTTCGATGGGGTCGATGCCGAGCACCTCGAGCGCGTCGATCTCCTCACGCACGGTGCGGGCGCCGAGATCGGCGCAGATGGCGGTGGACCCCGCACCCGCGACGACCAACACGGTCACCAGCGGACCCAGCTGGGTCACGGCGCCCAGCGCGGCACCGGCCCCGGACACGTCGGCCGCACCGAACTCCGCCAACAGGATGTTGAGCGTGAAGATGATGAGCACCGTCAGCGGGATCGACACCGCAAGCGTCGGCAAGAACGCCACGCGAATCAAAAACCAGCTCTGGAGGACGAACTCTTTCCACTGGAAAGGCCGGGTGAACAGCGCCTTACCGGTCATCACCGACATCTTGAAGAAGCCGCCGACCATCGCCAGCGGCTTCTCCAACTGACCACGCACGTAATCGACGAGGCCATCGGTCGACGCCGTCACAGGTGCCCTCTCCGGACGTGCTCCACGCCCCCTCCTTGCCGCCAGCCAGTATCAGTGATCCGGGTCTCCCTACTCGCGGGTAGTAAGTGAGACCACCGGACTGTACCCGATCCGATCCGGGCGTTGCATCGCATCGGGTGGATTATGCCCCGAACTGTTAGCAAAGGAGCCTCTGATTGCCGTTTTCTCCGTTCAACCTGCAGAAACCGTTGCTGCAGAGCTACTTTCGTCACCGTCAACCACGCTCTTGTGACCGAAGCGTTCGCGAAGCTCGGTCTTGAGCACCTTGCCCGAGGGGTTACGCGGCAACGCGTCGACGACCTCGAGGGCCTTGGGGTGCTTGTAGCGGGCGAGGCGGTCATTGAGGAAGCCATCGAGCTCTTCGAGGCTCAGCGCCACGGCGGCCGCGGAGTTGAGCGCGACGACGGCCACCGGCACCTCGCCCCACTTCTCGTGCGGCCTGCCGATCACCGCGACCTCCGCGATCGCCGGATGGGCCGCCAGCACGTTCTCCACCTCGGCGCAGTAGATGTTCTCTCCACCCGAGATGATCATGTCCTTCTTGCGGTCGACCACCCAGACGTAGCCGTCCTCGTCCTGGCGGACCAGATCACCCGAGTGGAACCAACCGCCGGCGAACGCCTCGGCGGTGGCCTTGGGGTTGTTCCAGTAGCCGACCATCAGATTCGGTCCGCGGTAGACGATCTCGCCGACCTCGCCGATCGGGACGTCGTTCATGTTGTCGTCGACCACGCGGGCCGACACGGTCGGGATGACGCGGCCCACCGAACCCAGCTTGCGGATCGCGTCGTCGCCCAACAACATGCAGGTGACCGGCGACATCTCGGTCTGACCGAACGCCGCGAAGATCTGCGCGTCGGGGAACACCTCGTTCATCTCGCGCAGCAGCGTGTCCGACGCCGGGGCCGCACCCCACGACAACGCACGCAGCTTCAGGTTGCGTGGCCGCGCGCGCTGTGCGGCGCACACCGCCTGCCACTGGGCAGGCACCAGGAAGATACCCGTGACCCGTTCGGATTCAAGGACGTCCAGGAGGCCGTCCGGATCGAACGCGCCGAGCGGATAGAGCACCGTGGGCACGCCCAGCGTCACGCCGCTGAGCACGCTGCCCGCGACGCCGGCGATGTGGAACAGCGGCACACCGACGAATCCGACGTCATTGTTGAGGTCGGCACCGATGGTGAACAGGTGCATCATCGCCTGGGCGGTGAGGTTGGTGTGGGTGAGCACCGCGCCCTTGGGCCGACCGGTGGTGCCCGACGTGTACATGATGAGCGCCGGTGAGTCGTTGGGGATGTCGACCGGTGCGGGCAGCTCGCCGTCCTCGGCGATCAGATCGTCGTAGCCGAGCACACCGTCCTCGGTGGCGCCGCCGGCCACGATGACGGTCTGCAGCGTCGCGTCGAGATCGCGCACCGCGGTGGCGACGCCCGCCAGCACCGACTCCGTGACCACGACGTGCGCCTCGCAGTCGCTGACCAGGTACGCGATCTCGGGCGGCGTCATCCGGAAGTTCACCGGAACCGCGATGGCACCGAGGCGGTTCGCGGCGAGCATGGCCTCGACGAACTCGGTGCGGTTGAGCATCAGAATCAGGACGCGATCACCGAAGCCGACGCCGCGACGGCTCAGCGCCCCGGCCAGCCGGCTCACGCGATCGTCGAGTTCACGCCATGTGGTGGTGCGGCCCAGGAAGCGGAGGGCTGCCTTGTCGGGCTGCATCATCGCGTGGCGAGTCAACTGGTTGACCCAGTTCTGGCGGCGGGCCAGGTACGGCTGCTCTATCGGGGACGGCTCGGCAGTCAACGGCTCTGTACTCCATGTGTAGTCGCAACTCGTCATGCGGTTGCGCGATGTTGATATTTGATCAAACATAGTGTCGCCCCGGTCACATTATGGCCTCGACACGATCGGGACAAGCCCGAAAAAGCCGACCCCGAGATGACCGGAGACCACGTGAACACGCCCGTCAAGACCGCCGCGCCGTCGCGCCGCGGTGTGCGTCGCGAACAGCTCTCCGACGAGGTGGCGGCCCACCTGCGAGCCGAGATCATGACCGGCGCGCTGCGCCCGGGCACGTTCATCAGGCTCGACGAGACCGCGGCCGCGCTCGGCGTCAGCATCACACCCGTTCGGGAAGCGCTGCGAACCCTGCGGGGCGAAGGCATGGTGCAGCTCGAACCGCACCGCGGCCACGTCGTCGTACCGATGACCCGCACCGACGTCGAGGACATCTTCTGGCTTCAGGCCACGATCGCCCGTGAACTCGCCGCCACGACGGTCACGCGGATCACCGATGAGCAGATCGACGACCTCGAGCGCCTCAACACCGAACTCGAGGCCGCCGTCGGGCGCGCCGACCCCGAGGAGATCTCGGCAGCCGAGTTCGCGTTCCACCGCGCGTTCAACCACGCGAGCGGACGCATCAAGCTCGCATGGTTCCTGCTGCACGTCGCGCGGTACCTACCCGCGCTGATCTACTCGACCGACCCCGATTGGGGGCAGGAGGCGGTGGCCGGCCACCGGTTGCTCATCGAGGCGCTGCGACGCCGCGACGCGCAGCTCGTCATAGACCTCAACGGCGCACAGTTCACCGACGGGGCACGACGGCTGATCGCGCGCCTCGAGGAGATCGGCATGTGGGCCTAGCTCTGGGTGAGCTGCTCGACACGTCCTTCGAGGGCCTTGGCGAGATGTTCGAGAGTGTCCCCCGCGAGCTTCTTGACCATCGGACCCGGGACCGGGAGCTTGACCTCGACGTCGAGATCGACCTGCAGCAGCGTGGTGTCGGGTCCGAGCGGCACGATCGAGAACCGCTGCTCCTGCTTGGTGAAGTGATCGCCCTGCTGCAGCATCGTGAAGATCTGGTTGTCGGCCGGGTAGTACACGGCGGTGATGAACACGCCCGACTGTCCCTGGATCTCGACGTCGAGCCGCAACTGGCTGGGTCGTCCGTCGTTGTACCGGGCGAGTATCCAGCACCCCTTGATCTCCGGGTTCCATTGTGGGTAGGCCTCGAAGTCCGAAACGATCGATGTGATCGTCTCGGCGGAGGCTGCGACCTCGACAGTCTTGCTCACAAGCGGCATTCGCCGAGCATATCGAGCTAGGGACGTGTGGCCGTAGCCAGCAGGTCCCGGACGCGGGCCGGGATCGGGACCGGGCGGCGCGAGTCCCGGTCGACGTAGACGTGCACCCAGTGCCCGACGGCCGCGACCGGCGCGTTCGGTGCGCCCTGCTCGAACAGCGCCAGCCGGTAGGTGACGCTGGTGGTGCCCAGCCGGCTCACCGACAGACCCACGACCAGTGCACTCGGAAACGTCAGCTCCGCGAAGTAACGACAGCCCGATTCGGCGACGACGCCGAGCCACGGTGCGGTGACCGGGTCGACGTCACAGCTCGTGTTGATCCACGCATTGATCGCGGTGTCGAACAGCTCGTAGTACACGGCGTTGTTGAGATGGCCGAACATGTCGTTGTCGGTCCACCGCGTGCCCACCGGCCAGTGCACGGGGAATTCACGGCTGGTGGGTGTGGGTTCGTCGCGACCGGTCATGGCTGAAGTCTTGCAGTCGGGGCAGGCTGGTTCCCATGAAGATCCGCGGAGCCGTCCTCGAACGCATCGGTGCACCCCGTCCCTACGCCGAATCCCGGCCACTGACCATCTCCGAGCTGGACCTGGCCGAGCCGGGTCCCGACGAACTGCTGGTGCGGATCGAATCCGCGGGGTTGTGTCACTCGGATCTGTCCGTCGTGGACGGCAACCGCGTGCGTCCGGTGCCGATGCTGTTGGGGCATGAGGCCGCGGGCGTCGTGGAGACGCCCGCCGCGGACCTTGCGGCCGGCCAGCGCGTGGTGATGACGTTCCTGCCCCGTTGCGGGTCCTGCCCGGCGTGCGCCACCGACGGACTGACCCCGTGCGGACCCGGATCGGTTGCCAACGGGGCGGGCACGCTGATGAACGGTGACATCCGGCTGCACCGAGACGGCGAACCGGTGTACCACCACCTGGGCGTGTCCGGGTTCGCGACACACGCCGTGGTGGACCGCCGTTCGATCGTCCCGGTGCCCGCCGACGTGCCCGCCACGGTCGCCGCGCTGCTGGGCTGCGCGGTGCTGACGGGCGGCGGCGCGGTGCTCAACGTCGGCAAGCCGAAGCCCGGGCAGACCGTCGTGATCGTCGGCCTCGGCGGCGTCGGGATGGCCGCCGCGCTTACCGCACTGGCCCACGACGACGTCCACGTCGTCGGCGTCGACCAGTTGTCCGACAAGTTGGCTCGCGCGCGCGAACTCGGTGTGCACGAGACATTCACGCCGGAGCAGGCCGCCGATCTGCGGGGCGAGGTGGTGATCGAAGCCGCGGGGCATCCCGCCGCGCTGGAGACCGCGATCGCGCTCACCGGCCCGGGAGGCCGGACCGTCACCGTGGGGCTTCCGCGGCCGGACGCACGGATCACGGTGTCCCCGTTGGGTTTCGTCGCGGAAGGCCGCTCGCTGATCGGCAGTTATCTGGGCTCGGCGGTGCCGGCTCGCGACATTCCGCGCTTCGTCGAATTGTGGCGCGCCGGGCGCCTGCCGGTGGAATCGCTGGTGTCCTCGACGATCACGCTCGATGGCATCAACGCCGGGATGGACGAGCTCGCCGAGGGTCGCGCGGTCCGTCAGGTGATCGAGTTCGCCTGAGCCCTGGCTCACTTATATGACGAGTTGTACAGTTGTCATATGAGTGATCGTATCCGTCGTCTCACGCTGTCCCACGTGGTCCTGCCGCTGCCCAAACCGGTCAGCGACGCCAAGGTGCTCACCGGTCGCCAGAAACCGCTGACCGAAACGGTTCTGCTGTTCGCCGAGGTGACGACCGAGGACGGGCTGCATGGCATGGGGTTCAGCTACTCCAAGCGCGCGGGCGGGCCAGCCCAGTACACCCACCTGCGTGAGATCGCGGACATCGCGATCGGTCAGGATCCCTCCGACATCGACCGCATCTACCAGTCGCTTCTGTGGGCGGGCGCCTCGGTGGGCCGCTCCGGGGTCGCCACCCAGGCCATTGCCGCACTCGACGTCGCACTGTGGGACCTCAAGGCCAGACGCGCCGACCTGCCCCTGGCGAAACTGATCGGCGCACACCGGGATTCGTGCCGGGTGTACAACACCTCCGGCGGATTCCTGCAGGCCTCGGTCGACGAGATCAAAGATGCCGCGACCGCATCGCTGGATGCGGGCATCGGTGGCATCAAAATCAAAGTGGGACAGCCTGACTGGAAGGAAGATCTCAAGCGCGTCGCCGCGATGCGGGCGCATCTCGGCGACACCCCGTTGATGGTCGACGCCAACCAGCAGTGGGACCGGGCCAGGGCCAGGCGGATGTGCCGCGAGCTCGAGCAGTTCGACCTCGTGTGGATCGAAGAACCGCTCGACGCGTGGGATGCCGTCGGCCACGCGGACCTCAGCCACACCTTCGACACCCCGATCGCCACGGGCGAGATGCTCACGTCGGTGCCCGAACACATGGCGCTGATCGACGCCGGGTACCGCGGCATCGTGCAACCCGATGCACCGCGCATCGGGGGCATCACCCCGTTTCTGCGGTTCGCGACGCTGGCCGCGCACGCCGGTTTGGCACTCGCGCCGCACTACGCGATGGAAATCCACCTGCATCTCGCGGCGACCTACCCGACCGAACCGTGGGTCGAGCACTTCGAGTGGCTCAACCCGCTGTTCGACGAGCGCATCGAGATCCGGGACGGCCGGATGTGGCTGCCCGACCGGCCGGGCCTCGGCTTCACACTTAGCGAGCAGATGCGGGCCCTCACCAGGGAGCAGGCAGAATTCCACGCGTGAGCACATCGTTGGCCCAGCGGGTGGTCGCCGGACTGAAGGACAAGATCTTCTCCGGCGACCTGCCACCGGGACACAAGCTGCCCTCGGAGGCCGAGCTGATCGACGAGTTCGGGGTGTCGCGCACCGTCGTGCGCGAAGCCGTGACCCGGCTGCGCGCCGAGGGCCTCGTCGAAACCTTCCAGGGCCGTGGCTCGTTCGTGCTCGCGGTCCCGGAGCCCACCGCGTTCACCATCGAGTCCGCGACGATCCGGACCCACCACGACGTCCTCGACATGATCGACTTCCGCCTCGGCGTCGAATGCGAGGCGGCGGCCCTCGCGGCCGCGCGCATCGACGAGCCCGGCCGCGACGCGGTTCGCACCGCTCTCGACGAATTCACCGGCGCCGCAGCCGAAGACGCCGTCGAAGCGGACTTCCGCTTCCACCGCACGATCGCGGAGGTCAGCGGAAACCGCTTCTACCTCGACCTGCTGAACTCGCTGGGGCCCATGATGATCATGCTGCCGCGGACCCGGCTGGGCGACGCCCACTCGATCACCGACGCCACACACGCCGAGCGGGTCCGGCGTGAACACGATCAGATCGCGAGTGCCGTTGCCGCAGGAGATCCGGATCTCGCCAGAGCCGCCATGCGCCTACACCTTGGTAACACTCGACGGCGACTCGCCGCCGGTTCCGGGTGACTTCGCACGGCCACCGAGCACGTGCCGGATCACCGGGATCGCCACGAGCGCGACGAGGATCGCGAGGATGGTGCCCGAGAGCGGCCGCGTGACGAACCCGGTCGGATCGCCACCGAAGATCAGCAGCGACCGGCGCACATTGGACTCCACGAGCGAACCCAGCACGAACGCCAGCACCAGCGGACCGGGATCGAAACCGGTCTTCTTCATCAGATAACCCACGACGCCGAACGCGATCATCACGAAGATGTCGAACACCGAGTTGTTGATCGTGTAGACACCGAGCAGCGTGATCAGTGCGGTGATAGGGGCCAGGATCGCGGGGCGGACCCGAAGGATCCGCACGAACAATCCGACCAGCGGGATGCTCAGGATCAGCAGCACGAGGTTGCCGATGTACATCGAGTTGATGACGCCCCAGAACAGGTCCGGATGCTCGTCCACCAGCTGCGGGCCCGGCGAGATGCCCAGGATCAGAAGCGCTCCGAACAACATGGCCATCGACGCATTCGCCGGGATGCCGATCGTGAGCAGCGGGATGAACGACGACGTCGCCGCGGCGTTGTTGGCCGTCTCGGGCGCCGCGACACCCTCGACAGCGCCCTTGCCGAACCTCTCGGGATGCTTGGACCGCCTCTTCTCGGCCGCATAGGCCACCAGCGAGGCCAGCACCGCACCGCCGCCGGGCAGCACGCCGAGCACGAACCCGATCACCGACCCGCGGCCGATCGCGCCCGACGACTGACGCAGGTCCTTGCGTGACGGCCAGGCGTTGCCGACCTTGGCAGGCACATGCGGTTTCCCGTGCCGTTGTTCGAGGTTGTAGAGGATCTCGCCGACACCGAACAGCCCCATCGCCACCACGACGAAGTCGATGCCGTCGGCCAACTGCAGGCTCTCGAACGTGAATCGCGACGCGCCGCTGAAGCTGTCGCGACCGACCGTCGCCAACAGGAGCCCGACGGCCGCCGCGATCAGCGACTTGAGCATGTTGCCGTTGCCGATGGTGGCGACCAGCAGCACGCCGAGCAACGCCAGCGCGGCGTACTCCGGCGGGCCGAAGTCGAGGGCGACCTCGGCGACCACCGGCGCGAGCAGTGACAGGCCGATGATCGAGATCGTCGCGCCCACAAAGGATCCGATGGCAGCGATGCCGAGCGCGGTACCGGCTCTGCCCTGCTTGGCGAGCGCGAAACCGTCGAACACCGTCACCACCGACGACGCCTCGCCGGGCAGTCGCAACAACACCGAGGTGATGGTGCCGCCGTACTGGGCGCCGTAATAGATGCCGGCGAGCATGATGATCGCCGAGACCGGATTGATGGTGTAGGTGATGGGCAGCAGGATCGCGATGGTCGCCGCCGGGCCGAGACCCGGCAGCACACCGATCACCATGCCGATGAGCACACCGACGATGCAGTACAGCAGGTTCTGGGGTTCGACGACCAGTGCGAACCCGTCGAGGAATGCGTTGACGTCCATGGGTTTCGGTGAATGTCCTCAGAAGCTGATCAGGTGTGGCAGCGGGATGCGCAACCCGTAGAGGAACAGGAAGTAGAACGCCGTGGTGGTGACGACGCTGACGATCGCCGTGCTGCGCCAACCTTCGCCGCCGAGGAACCGCAGCCAGATCACGCACAGCACCAGGGCCGGGATCTCGAACCCGATCAGCGGCATCAGCAGCCCGAAGCCTACGAATGTCACGGCACCTGCGGCCGCGAGCACACTGCTGCGGGTGAAAGCCTCGGCATCGGTGAGTCTGCGGCCCAGCAGGAGCAGCAGCGCCGACAGCACCGAGACGAGAACACTGACCACGAAGGGCCACAGACCGGGCCCGGGTTGGTGCAGGGTGCCCAGCCCGTAGCCGTGGGCCAGCAGTGCACCGACGATCCCGATGATGATCCCGACGACCGCCGAGATCGTCTGGTACAGCGGCCCACCCGCAGGCGGTTGTTCCTCCTGGGGAACCGCGGCGGGCACCGGCTCGGGTTGTGCCGTCACGGCGGCGAGAGTGTCACTCATCAGCTGGCCCGCAGGTCGATGCCGAACTGCTTGGTGAGGTCGGCGTACCGCTGGGTGTCCGCCTTGAGCCGGTCGAGGATCTCCGAGCCGGGCTGTTCCATGGGTGTCAGGCTGTTCTGCTCGTTGAACTGCTTGTAGGCATCGGTCGCGAACGTCGCCTTGAGCCCTTCGATGATCCGGTCCTGAATCTCCTGCGGGGTGCCCTTGGGGACCGTCATGAAACGGTACTGGGTGACCTCGACGTCGAGGCCCTGCTCCTTGGCGGTCGGCACGTCGGGCAGATACTCGATGCGCTCTGGGCCGAAGACCGCGAGCGGTATCAGCTTGTGGGACTGGATGTTCTCGATCGCCTCCCCTACCTGCAGGACTGCGACGTCGATCTGATTGCCGAGCAGCGCCGTGAGCGCGGGCGCCCCGCCGTCGAACGGCACTGCCTGTGACGGGGCGTCGGCCGACTTGAACAACAGCGCGGCGGCGAGTTGTGCACCGGTGCCGACGCCGGTGGTCCCGTAGCGCACCGGTTTGGTCGTGGCTTCGAGATCCTGCATCGTCTTGTAGCCGCTGGCCGGATTGGTGACCAGCACGTAATCATCGCGGGAGATGCCGTAGACGACATCGAAGTCGTTGATGTCGGTGACCTCGCCGGGCGTCACGGCCAGTGGCGTGATGGTGTACAGGGACGCGTTCTGGATCGCGATGACCGACCCGTCCGGCTTGGCCTTGGCGACCTCGGCGGCCGCGAGGGCGCCGTTGGCGCCCTCCCGGTTGATCACCGGGAACGATGCGCCCAGCGAGTCACTGAGACCCTTGGAGACCGCGCGGCTGATCAGGTCGCTCGAGCCGCCGGCCGAGGCGCCGACGTACATCTCCACGGTGCCGGACGGATAGGTGCCGCCGGAACCACCGCCACCGGTGGTGTTCTGCACGCCGCCACAGCCACTGAGCACCAGGCCCGCAGCAGCGGTGGCGGCCAGGACGAGGCGGGTACGGCGAAGAGCGGGTATCGCCATGGCTTTGCTCCTGTTGTGTGAATCGACCCGGTCATGGGCAGCCGCTGTGGCGGCTATCACTACAAACTAGGGAGCGGGACAATACCTGTCCAAGGCCAAATTGGTATCGCTCAATACCGCTCTTGGATCAATGGCATGTCAGCGAATGGTGCTGACGCCACCGTCCACCGGAATGACCGCACCGGTGATGTACGAGCTGGCCCGGCTGGCGAGAAACACCGCGATACCGGCGATGTCGGCGGGCTTCCCGACGCGCCCGAGTGGAAGCGCAGACCCGACGGCGTCCTCACCCGCGGCGAGCAGTTCCTTGGTCATCCTGGACGGGAACAGCCCCGGCGCGATCGCATTGACCAGTATGTGCGGGGCCAGTTCACCGGCGAGGTGGCGCGTGAGCATGTGCACCGCAGCTTTGCTGGCGCTGTACGAGAAATTGTCACGGCCCTTCCCCGGCGCGACGATGCCGTCGATGCTGCCGGTGTTGACCACGCGGGCCGGATCGTCGTCGGTGGCGCCGGCCCGCAGCAACGGGGTGAGCGCCCGCGTCAACAGGAAGACACCTTTGACGTTGATGTTGTAGACCTTGTCGAAGCCCGACTCCGGGAAATCCTCGTAGGGTGCGCCCCAGGCCGCTCCCGCGTTGTTGAACAGCGCGTGGATCGCCTTCTCGCGGCCCGTGATCGCGGCGGTCAGCGCCGTGACACCTTCGGCGGTGCCCAGATCGGTCGGTACGGCCTCGATCGGGCCGAGCTGTGAGAGTTCGGCCACCGCCGCGGAGAGTTCGGCCTCCTTGCGGCCCGCGATGTACACGCTCGCGCCGGCCTCCAGCAGGCCGCGCGCCATCATCAGACCGATACCGCGCCCGCCGCCGGTGACCACGGCGACCTTGCCGTCCAACCGGAACAGGTCACTCATTGCCGGTCGTCACGTCGATGCCAAGCGGCGAGTCCAGCCGGACGTTCTCGTCGCGGATCAGCCCGCGCAGGAGTGCCATGCTGAACTCGACCGCGATCTCCGTCGCGGTGCGCCGGCCGTGCGGACGCAGCCACCGGTACGCACCGAGCACCATGCCGATGTAGCCCATGGCCAGCACATGCGAGTCGCAGTCGTAGAACTCGCCGCTGGCGATGCCCCGGTCGATCACGTCACGCACATGCTCGTACACCTGGGCCTCTGCGTGCCGGATGTACTCGACCTGCTCCTCGGTGAACCACTCGGCGATATAGGGGCCTTCCTGGAAGTACACGGCGGCCCGTTCCAGGTCGTTGGCGATGCCCACCAGCAGGCGCCGGGTGAAGTGGTAGATGGTCTCACGGGCCGACGCGGTCGGATCGTCGTGCAGCGCCTCGACGGTGAAGTCCGCGGCGCTCTTGTAGATGTCGTAGAGGATGAGCGACTTGCTGGCGTAGTAGTGGTAGACGGTGGCCTTGTTCAGGCCGACGGCCTCTGCGACATCGTCCATCCGGGTGCCGTGGTAACCGCGGGCTGCGAACAGTTTCGCCGCGACATTCAGCAGTTCTTCGCGACGGGAGGTTCCGTTGTTGGCAGCGGAAGTCATGGGACACTCACTTATCGGCCTCGCCCGGACACTCTCCGGACATTCAATCAACTGGATGGTTGACTCAGTGTAGGCAATCGCTGTCGCGGTTGCGGCCACTCGGTCTACACTGCCGTCATGGATCCGAATCCCGACTACGATCTGAGCGACGAAGGCGAGTTCTTCTTCAATTGGATCCCCTGGGGACTGCGTGGCGTGTATCCGCCCCCGGCCTATCCCCCGGTGTAAACCGGCTACTCCCCGTCCGCACCCTTGGCGCGCCGGTAATACCTGCGCGCCTTCATGCGATTGCCGCAGATGGCCATCGAACACCACCGCGCCGTGTTCGGCTTGCTGCGATCGATCAGGAACAGCCGGCATTCGTCATTGGCGCAGGCGCGTAGCCGCCCAGGGCTGTTGATCCGCAACGCATCCCATGCCAACACCGCCCGCGCAGCGGGCGTCGCACTGAGTTCCCAGCCGACCCCGTGCGGTGTCACCGTCGGCCGCATTGTCACGTCACCCAGGAACCGGTCCAACAGCGCAGGCGACCGCGCGCCCCGCACCACGTCCTGAAGCAGATCTCGCACCGCCGTCAGGTTCGCGCGTTCCGTCTCGTCGACCTCGTGCGCCCGCAGCCAGGCTCTGCCTTCGTCGGGGTCGGCGAGCACATCCCGCTCTTGGCCATCCACCACCGGTGTGGTGTTGAGCAGATCGAGCAGGAACTCCTCGTCCCGCCGCTGCGCCACCGCAACGTCCATATCTAACCTCCAAAAAACTATTGACAGGTTACAACATTGCGCACACACTGAACTAACCGTCAATCAATTTTTTAGGGGTTAGCCATGAAGGTTCATCACCGCTACGCCACCATCGAGGGCCGGCGGCTCTTCTACCGCGAAGCGGGCGCCGCCGACGCTACGCCGATCGTCCTGCTGCACGGGTTCCCCACCAGCTCGTTCATGTTCCGCGAGCTCATCCCGAAACTCGCCGAGCACTACCGCGTCATCGCCCCCGACCACCTGGGTTTCGGATACTCCGACGCGCCGCCCGTCGACGAGTTCGACTACACCTTCGACGCGCTCACCGATCTGACCGAGGGTCTGCTCCAGCACCTCGGCGTCACCCGCTACGCGATCTACGTGCAGGACTACGGCGCCCCGATCGGCTGGCGCCTGGCGCTACGGCACCCGGATGCCATCAGCGCGATCGTGACCCAGAACGGCAACGGATACGTTGAAGGTTTCGTCGAGGATTTCTGGGCGACGGTGTGGGACTACCACCGTGAACAGACTCCGCAGACCGAGGCCGGCGTCCGCGCGGCTCTGGACCCCGAAGCGATCAAATGGCAGTACCTGACCGGCGTGCCCGACGAGACACTCGTGAGTCCCGACACCTGGACCCACGATGCCGCGCAACTCGCCCGCCCGGGGAACGACGCCATCCAGCTCAAGCTGTTCGCCGACTATGCGACCAATCCTCCGCTGTATCCGTTGTTCCACGAATACCTCCGTGGCAGCGGGGTTCCCGTGCTCGCGGTGTGGGGCCAGGGCGATCCGATCTTCGGACCCGACGGAGCCCGCGCCTTCGAGAAGGACGCCGCCGACGCCGAGATCCACCTGCTCGACGGCGGCCACTTCCTGCTCGAAACCCACGTCGACGAAGTGGCGCACCTGATCGACTCGTTCTTGGAGAGGAAGGTCGCATGACCGAACACGTGCTGGTCTTCGACGTCAACGAGACGCTCATCGACATCGGCTCGCTGCAACCACATTTCGAGCGTGTCTTCGGGGACGGGCAGGTGCTGCGCGAATGGTTCGGGCAGTTGGTCATGCACTCGATGGCGCTCACGCTGTCGGGCAACTACACGGACTTCTTCACCCTCGGGCAGGGCGTGCTACGGATGCTCGCCGACATCCACGGCGTGACGATCTCCGACGAGGACGTACGCACCTTCGCCGAAGGTATGCGCAGCATGCCGGCGTACCCCGACGTCGCGGAAGGTCTGCAGAATCTGCGCGACAAAGGCTATCGCCTTGTCACACTGACCAATTCACCTCACTCCGATGCCCCCACACCGCTGGAGCGGGCTGGACTCGCCGGCTACTTCGAGCGCCAGTTCACCGTCGACGAACAGCGCGTCTTCAAACCGGCGACGACGCTCTACACGCACGTCGCCTCCGCGCTCGGTGTCACCCCGACGCAGTGCACGATGGTCGCCGCACACACGTGGGACATCATCGGCGCCCGGTCCGCCGGCTACCGCGGCGCGCTCATCACCCGCCCCGGCAATGCGGCGCTATCCGCACCCGGGGTGCCGCAGCCCGACGTCGTCGCGGCAGACCTCTTGCAACTCAACGACATACTCGAGAGGAAATCATGACAACCAGCATGCGTGCCATCGTGCTCGACGGCTTCGGCGGGCTCGAGCACCTCGTCTACACCGAGATCGACAAGCCCGAGCCCAAGGCCGGTGAAGTGGTCATCAAGATCAAGGGATTCGGGATCAACCATGCCGAGATGCACATGCGGCGCGGCGAATGGGCCGAGGCCGCGAAGGTGAGCGGTATCGAGTGCGTCGGGATCGTCGACTCGTGTCCGGGCGGGGAATTTCCCGAGGGCGCGAAGGTTGCGGCGCTCATGGGCGGTCTCGGCCGCACCATCAACGGCAGTTACGCCGAGTACACCAGGGGTCGGGCTGAAAACGTCGCCCTCATCGAATCGGGCCTACCCTGGTCACATCTCGCCGCGCTCCCGGAAACCTACGCGACCGCCTGGACGTGCCTCTTCCGAAACATCGGCTTGCAGAGTGGCCAGACGCTGGTGATCCGCGGTGCGACATCGTCCTTCGGCCAGGCCGCGGTCAAGCTCGCGGTCAACGCGGGCGCCCGCGTCATCGCCACCACCCGCAGCACCGAGCGGTTCCCTCTGTTGGAGGACCTCGGCGTGGCCCGCGTCGAACGGGAGGTGCCGGATCTGAGCGCACACATCGCCGAGAGCGGGGGAATCGACGCGGTGTTGGACCTGGTCGGCAACAGCACCATCCTCGACTCGCTGGACATGCTGCGTCGTGGCGGAACCGCTTGCCTGGCCGGATGGTTGGGCGGTTTGGACCCGATCGCCGACTTCAATCCGCTCCTGCGGATGGCCAGCGGCGTGTATTTGACCTTCTTCGGAAGTTTCGTGTTCGGCAGTCCCGGATTCCCGCTGTCCGACGTGCCCCTTCAGGACATCGCACGTCAGGTCGAGCACGGCGAACTCCAGGCGGCGCCCACACGGGTGTTCTCGTTCGACGATGTCCGCGAGGCGCACCGGGTCATGGAGGCCGGTGAGGCCGGCGGCAAGATGGTCGTCGTCCTGGACTGAGCTGAGCGGTTCCTATGCCGCAGCGGCCTTGACGGCCTCGCCGACCTCGGTGCGCAACCGGTGGAACTCCGGTGAGCGCCGCAGCTCGTGCGGATCGATCCCCGTGCGCGGCAGGTCGACCGGAAGGTCGAGCGCCACCTTGCCGGGTCTACGCGTCAACACCACGATCCGCGATCCCAGGAACGCGGCCTCGTCGGCGCTGTGGGTGACGAACACCGTCGTACGGCCCGAATCGGCACTGACCTGACGGACATCCTCCTGCAACCGTTCCCGGGTCAGCGCGTCGAGCGCCGCGAAGGGTTCGTCGAGCAGGAACAGCGGGGTCTCGGCGGCCAGTGCCCTGGCGATCGCCACACGTTGCTGCTGGCCGCCGCTGATCTCCCAGATCTTGCGCTTCTCGGTGCCTTCCAGACCGACCCGCTCGAGAAGTTGAGCGCGACGCTCGGCGCGTCGTTCCCGCGGCACCTTGGCGTACTTCAGTGCCAGATCGACGTTGCCGCCAACGGTACGCCACGGGAACAACCGGGGCTGTTGGAACACCACCCCGGAGGTGACGCCGGGCGTCGGGCGTGCACCTGCCACGACAACCTCCCCCTCGGAAGGGGTTTCGAAGCCGGCGATCAGCCGCAGCAGTGTGCTCTTGCCACAGCCGGACGCACCGACGAGGACCAGGAACGCCCCCGGTTCGACCTCGAGGTCCACCGGGCCGAGCGCGGTGACCTCGTTCGCGCCACGGCCGTACCGGTGAGCCACGTTCTTGATGCGCAGCTCGCCTTCGGCCTCACTTGGTCCGGCGTCACTTACTGATGGCACCCGGCAAGCCCTTCGTGTAGATCGCATCCTGGAACGTCTTGAGCGGAGCGGCGTGCGGGATCTGCTTCTGCTCGGCGAGGAACTCCGACGCGCTCTGCAGGTTGGTCGCGATGTTGCCCGGTTTGCCGTCGGAACCCAGCCACTGCTCCGAGGCGACCTCCGCGGGTGTGAGGTACACGCCCTGCTTGAGCTGTGCGGCAACGTCTTGCGGCGACAAGCCGATCTCGGCGGCGATCGCCTTGGCCGCCGCGTCGGGATCGTCCTTGATCACGTCGAGCGCACGCGCCTCCTGCTCACGCCAGATGTCGACGACGTCCGGATGCTCGGCGGCGAACTTGTCGGCGACCACGGCGAGATCCAGGGTCGGTTTGCCGTCCTGCGCCAACTGACGGCTCGTGACCAGATCCTTGCCGGTCTTGCGGAGGTCGTCCAGCGTCGGCAACCAGCTGTAGGCGGCCGCGATGTCACCGCGCTCCCAGGCCGCCAGGATGGCCTGCGGCTGCAGATCGATGAGCTGAACATCGTTGGGCGACAGATTGTTCTGCGCCAGCGCGGCCAGCAGGCTGTAGTGCGCGGTCGAGGCGAACGGCGTCGCGATCCGCTTGCCGCGCAGGTCGGCGATGCTGTCGACGCCACTGCCGTCACGCGCGACGAGGGCCTCGTTGTCACCGGCCACATCGAGCACGAACGCGACCTTGTACGGGATGTTCAACGGCGCGGACAACCCGCGGGCCACCGGGCTCGAACCCAGTGCGCCGAAGTCGAGTTCGCCCGCGACGAACGCAGTGTTGACATCGGCACCCGAATCGAACTTGGTCCACTTGATGTTGTAGTCCGGCAGCGCTTCTTCCAGCCAGCCGTTGTTCTTGACGATCAGATCGCCGCTCGGAAAGGTTTGGTACCCAACCCGAATCGTGGGCTTTTCGGTGTCTTCCCCGGAGTTGTCCACCGCGCAGCCCGCCAGCGCCAGCGTCGAGGCAAGCGCGGCGGCAAGCAGTGACGTGAGTTTCATGTGTTCTAGACCTTTCCAATCCAGGGGACGCTGCGCCGTTCCGCAGCGCGCAGCAATCCGTCGATCACCAGACCGGAGAACCCGATGGCGAAGATGCCGACCAGCACGACGGGAGTGTTGTTGTAGTTGCTTGCGTCCTTGACCAGGCCCCCGATGCCGGGGATGCCGTTGAACAGCTCGGCGGCGACCACCGACGAGTACGCCATACCCACGGCCAACCGGATGCCGGTGAAGGTTTCCGGCAGCGCCGACGGAACGACGACGTCACGGATCACCTGTCCCCGGGTGGCCCCAAGGGCGCGCGCGGCCTCCTGCAGGCCGACGGGTGCGGCGGCGACGGCGGCCGTGGTGGCCACGGCGGCAGGCGGCAAGGCCGCAAGTGCGAGCAGCGTGATCTTGGGGGCCTCGTCGATGCCGAGCCAGATGACGAGCAGGAAGAAATAGGCCAGCGGGGGCAGCGCTCGCAGGAATGTGAGCCACGGTTCCAGCACGCTGCGCAGCCAGCTCACCGACCCCATGAGCAGGCCGAGCAGAACACCGAGGACCACGCCGATCACGACACCGGCCACGACACGGCGCAGCGTCATGTAGAGATGCTCGATCAGCAGATATCCCGCGTAGCCGCGGACGCCGTCATGCGTGGTCGACAGGTCGACGAACGCGCGCCAGACCGCACTGGGGTACGGCACGAACGTCTGGTTCCAGATACCCGCGACCGCGACCGCCTGCCATACCGCGAAGAACACCGCGACCGACAGCAGCGGCAACACGGCCTTGGTGAGCAGGGCGCGCCGACGGCTGGACGGCGCCGCCGGGCGCGGGGAGTCCGCCTCGGACTCGGGCACGATATCGACGAAGACAGACACGGTTGCCGACTTTCTGTTGCTGAGGTGACGGGTGACGCTGGTTCAGCAACAGCAGCAGTCGGCGGACGGCGTCGTGTTCACCCCGATATTGGTACCGACGGCCGTCACGGCGGGAAAGATCTTGAATCGCGGTGAGTTTTTCTCTCGTGGTTGACTCACGACATGACGCAGGTGCACGGTCGAGTCTGGCGATCCGGCCGGCCGATCGACGGCTTCACATTCTCGGCGATCTCGGACTGTCTGGCCGACGCCGAGACGTTGGTGTGGGCCGACATCTACGACCCTGACCACCAGACGCTGCTCGAACTCGCCGACGAACTCGGGCTCAATACGTGGGCCGTCGAAGATGCCGTCGCACCCAAGGAACGCACGAAGGCGTCGGTGTACAAGAGCCACACGTTCTTCACGGTCTACGCCGTCGACACACTGGCGCCCAACGCATCCACCGCATCCCTTCTGGTGAAGCACCGCATATCCGCGTTCGTTTTGCCGCGCGGGCTGATCACGGTCCGTCTTCCCGGCCTGAACGGGCAGGCGCGCGAATTCGACATCGGCGAGGTGTCGCGGCGCTTCGACGACCTCGGCGGTCAGGAGTACGGCGTCGGCGCCCTCGTGCACGGTCTGCTCGACGTCGTGGTGGACGGGCACTTCGAGGCGGTCGAAGCGCTCGACGATGCCATCGAGGGGCTCGAAGACGAACTGTTCGACGAGCGGGGCCCGAGCCGCGGTCTGCAGCGTCGGACCTTCCAGCTGCGCAAGGATCTCGTCGAGCTGCGCCGCGTGGTGTTGCCGACCCGTGAGGTCGTCAGCACCATCCAGCACCGTCGCCTGGACTCGCGCACGTCCCCTGAACTCGACCCGCTCTACGCCGACCTGTACGACCACGTGCTGCGGGCCTCGGAATGGACCGAGTCGCTTCGCGACATGGTGACGACGGTGTTCGAAACCCATCTGTCGCTGCAGGACGCCCGGCTCAACACCGTGATGAAGAAACTCACCGGCTGGGCCGCGATCATCGCGGTGCCGACCGCCATCACCGGCTTCTACGGACAGAACGTCACCTACCCCGGCATCGACACCGTGGCGGGGTTCGTGACCAGCACGGTCTTGATCGCCGTCCTGGTCGCTCTGCTATATGTGATGTTCAAGCGCCGCGACTGGCTATAGGTGCACTCTCCGGACGTTCCTCTTAGATGCGAGACTCATCCATGCCAACCAACAGATTGGACCGTTGTCGATGATCATTGGGATACCTCGTGAGTCCCTGTCTGGGGAGACGCGTGTGGCGGCGACGCCGCAGACGGTGGGGCAGATCATCAAGCTGGGGTACGCGGTAGTCGTGGAAAGCGGTGCCGGTGCCGCTTCGAGCTTCTCCGATGCCGCCTATGTACAGGCCGGTGCCGAGATCGGCGATGCATGGGATGCCGATGTGGTGTTGAAGGTCAACGCGCCTGATGACGCCGAGATCGGCAAGCTGCGTGACGGTGCGACGCTGGTCAGCCTGATCTCTCCGGCGTTGCGGCCGGATCTGGTGGAGAAACTGTCCGCGCGGCCCATCACGGTGCTGGCGATGGATGCGGTGCCGCGGATTTCGCGTGCGCAGTCGCTGGATGTGTTGTCGTCGATGGCCAATATCGCCGGTTATCGCGCGGTGGTCGAGGCCGCGCACACGTTCGGCCGGTTTTTCACCGGTCAGGTGACCGCGGCGGGCAAGGTGCCCCCGGCCAAGGTGCTGGTGGTCGGTGCGGGTGTGGCCGGGTTGGCCGCGATCGGCGCGGCGGGCAGCCTGGGTGCGATCGTGCGGGCCACCGACCCGCGTCCGGAGGTGGCCGATCAGGTCGCCTCGCTCGGCGGCGAGTACCTCGCGGTGGATCCGGAGGCCGCCGAGGTGTCGGCCACCGGTTACGCCAAGGAGATGGGCGACGACTACAAGGCCCGCGAGGCGGCCCTGTACGCCGAGCAGTGCAAGGACGTCGACATCATCATCACCACGGCGCTGATTCCGGGTAAGCCTGCGCCGCGCATCATCACCGCCGAGATGGTCGCGTCGATGAAGCCGGGCAGCGTGATCGTGGACATGGCAGCGGCCAACGGCGGCAACGTCGAGGGCACCGTGAAGGACCAGGCCATCGTCACCGACAACGGCGTGACGATCATCGGTTACACCGATCTGGCTGGGCGGCTGCCCGCGCAGTCCTCGCAGTTGTACGGCACCAACCTGGTGAACCTGCTCAAGCTGCTGACCCCGGAAAAGGACGGCAAGGTCGTCCTGGACTTCGACGACGTGGTGCAGCGGTCGATCACCGTGGTGCGCGACGGCGAGATCACCTGGCCGCCACCGCCGGTGCAGGTTTCGGCGGCGCCCGCGGCGGCACAACCCGCCGCGGCACCGGTGGTCAAGGAAGACAAGCAGCCCATGTCGACCGGGCGCCGGTTGGGGCTGGCGTTTTCGGCTGCCGCGGTGCTGTTCGCGTTGATCGCGGCGTCCCCGGCGGCGTTGCAGGTGCATCTGGTGGTGTTCGCGTTGGCGATCGTGATCGGTTACTACGTGATCGGCAACGTCCATCACGCGCTGCACACCCCGTTGATGTCGGTGACGAACGCGATCTCAGGCATCATCGTGGTCGGTGCGCTGTTGCAGATCGGCCATCACCACACCGCGATCACCGCGCTGGCCTTCGTGGCCATCCTGTTGGCCAGTATCAACGTCTTCGGCGGCTTCGCGGTGACGCGTCGCATGCTCGCGATGTTCTCCCGCAGCTAGAACGGAAACCTTCTGATGTTCAGACTCGAAAACGTTGCCACCGCCGCCTATGTCATCGCGGCGCTGCTGTTCATCCTCGCCCTTGCCGGGTTGTCCAAGCATGAAACCTCCCGCGCGGGAAACACTTTCGGCATCGCCGGAATGGCTGTTGCGCTGATCGCGACGATCGTGCTGGCCGTGCACAACAAGATCGAACCGCTCGGTCTGGGGTTGTTGGTCGGGGCCATGATCGTCGGAGCGGCGATCGGGCTGTGGCGCGCGAAGGTCGTGGAGATGACCGGCATGCCCGAACTGATCGCGCTGCTGCACAGCTTCGTCGGCCTGGCCGCGGTGTTGGTGGGCTGGAACGGCTACCTGCACGTCGAAAACGATCCCGGTAGCGACGAAGCGCTCAAGCTCGCCGGCGAAGGCATGCTCGGCATCCACTCTGCCGAGGTGTTCATCGGGGTGTTCATCGGCGCGGTCACCTTCACCGGGTCGATCGTGGCCAATCTGAAACTGTCGGCGCGGATCAAGTCCGCACCGCTGATGCTGCCCGGCAAGAACATCCTCAACGTCGGCGCGCTGGTGGTGTTCGTCGTGCTCACGGTGTGGTTCGTCATCGAACCGCAACTGTGGCTGCTCATCATGGTCACGGTGCTGGCGCTGCTGTTGGGCTGGCATCTGGTCGCCTCCATCGGCGGCGGCGACATGCCCGTGGTGGTCTCGATGCTCAACAGCTACTCCGGTTGGGCCGCAGCCGCTTCCGGCTTCCTGCTCGGCAACGATCTGCTGATCATCACCGGCGCACTGGTCGGCTCCTCCGGTGCCTATCTGTCCTACATCATGTGCAAGGCCATGAACCGCTCGTTCATCTCGGTCATCGCCGGCGGCTTCGGCATCGAAAACACAGGGGCCGGCTCGGATGTGGACTACGGCGAGCACCGCGAGATCACCGCCGACGGGGTGGCCGAACTGCTCGCCCACGCCAACTCGGTCATCATCACCCCCGGTTACGGCATGGCCGTGGCCCAGGCCCAGTACGGGGTGGCCGACCTGACCCGCAAACTGCGTGAACGCGGCGTGGCCGTGCGCTTCGGCATCCACCCCGTCGCCGGACGCCTGCCCGGGCACATGAACGTGCTGCTGGCCGAGGCCAAGGTGCCCTACGACATCGTGCTGGAGATGGACGAGATCAACGACGACTTCGACGGCACCGACGTCGTGCTGGTCATCGGCGCCAACGACACCGTCAACCCCGCCGCCGCCGAAGACCCCGGCAGCCCGATCGCAGGCATGCCCGTCCTGCAAGTCTGGAACGCCGACAACGTCATCGTGTTCAAACGGTCCATGGCCTCCGGCTACGCCGGCGTGCAAAACCCGCTGTTCTTCCGCGAGAACACCCAGATGCTCTTCGGCGACGCCCGCGACCGCGTCAACGACATCCTCGCCGCACTCCCCGCACCCGAACGCGTGTAGTCCGCCCGCCGAGTAGACGTAAAACTGCCCTTTCCCGCGTGAAAACGCGCAGTTTTACGTCTGCTCGCGGAAAAACTAGGATGTCCAAGTATGTCGGTGGACCGCCTGTTACCTTCCGAAGAAGCCCGCGACCTGATCGCGCTGACCCGCGAGGTCGCCGACAAGGTGCTGGACCCGATCGTCGACGAGCACGAACGCAACGAGACCTATCCGGAGGGTGTGTTCGCACAACTCGGTGCGGCAGGGCTGCTCAGCCTGCCGCAACCCGAGGAGTGGGGCGGCGGCGGGCAGCCCTACGAGGTGTACCTGCAGGTGCTCGAGGAGATCGCGGCGCGCTGGGCGGCGGTGGCCGTCGCGGTGAGCGTGCACAGCCTGTCGTCGCACCCGCTGTTGGTGTTCGGCACCGACGAGCAGAAGCAACGCTGGCTGCCCGGCATGCTCTCAGGCGACCAGATCGGCGCCTACAGCCTGTCCGAACCGCAGGCCGGGTCCGACGCCGCCGCGCTGCGCTGTGCGGCGAAACGTGATGGCGACAGCTTCGTGCTCAACGGCTCGAAGGCGTGGATCACCCACGGCGGCCGCGCCGACTTCTACACGCTGTTCGCGCGCACCGGCGACGGCTCCAAGGGAGTGTCCTGTTTCCTGGTGCCGGGGGACCTGCCTGGGCTCAGCTTCGGCAAACCCGAGGAGAAGATGGGTCTGCACGCGGTGCCCACCACGTCGGCGTTCTACGACAATGCCCGCATCGACGCCGACCGGCTCATCGGCGCAGAAGGTCAGGGGCTGTCGATCGCGTTCTCCGCGCTCGACTCCGGTCGCCTGGGCATCGCCGCGGTCGCCGTCGGCATCGCCCAGGCCGCCCTCGACGAGGCCGTGCGCTACGCCCACGAGCGCACGACGTTCGGCCGCAAGATCATCGACCACCAGGGCTTGGGTTTCCTGCTGGCCGACATGGCCGCCGCCGTCGTCAGCGCGCGGGCCACCTACCTCGACGCCGCCCGGCGCCGCGACGCGGGCCTGCCGTATTCGACGCAGGCCAGCGTGGCCAAGCTCGTCGCCACCGATGCCGCGATGAAGGTCACCACCGACGCCGTGCAGGTGCTCGGCGGCGTCGGCTACACCCGCGACTTCCGGGTCGAGCGCTACATGCGCGAAGCGAAGATCACGCAGATCTTCGAAGGCACCAACCAGATCCAGCGACTGGTCATCTCCCGCAGTCTGGGTACCTGACCAGTCACTTTCACGCCGTCGGCAGCATAATGGCAGGTGATCATGAACTCACCTGCCCATGCACTCACCACACCGAGGCACCGCGCCCCCCGACGACGCGCGGTGCGGGCTGCACGTAGAGCCCTTGTCGGACTGACCGCCGCGGTGGTTCTGGCCGGCACCGGTATGGGTTGGGTGACCTATCACGGCGCGCTCGACGGGATCACCACATCGAACGCGCTCGCCGGCGAGACCGGGTCGGTGGGGGATACCGAGAACATCCTCATCATGGGCCTCGACAGCCGGCTGGACCAGCATGGCAACCCGCTGCCAGAGGACGTCTACGAGGCGCTGCACGCCGGGGACGAGACCGTCGGCGGCTACAACGCCAACGTCCTGATCGTCGTGCACCTACCCGGCGACGGTGGGCCTGCGACGGCGTTCTCCATCCCGCGTGACGACTATGTCGACCTCGCAGGCTGTCCGTCGGGCATCTGTAAGGGGAAGGTCAAGCAGGCGTACGGATTCGCCTACCAGGCCGCGATGGAGGCCTCGGAGTCCGACGAGGAGCCCGCGACGCGCGAGCAGAAGGCCCGCGAGGCGGGACGCAAGGCCGAGATCGCCACGGTGCGCAACCTGCTGGGGATCCCCATCGACCATTTCGTCGAGGTCACCCTCGGCGCGTTCTTCGAGATCGCCAAGGCCGTCGCCCCGATCACCGTATGCCTCAACGAGGACACGTCAGATCCCTACTCGGGGGCCGACTTCCGCAAGGGTGTACAGCAGATCGATGCCGCGCAGGCCATGGCGTTCGTGCGTCAACGCCGCGACGTCAACGACGAGAACTTCACCGATCTGGACCGCACGCGCCGACAGCAGGCCTTCCTGGCCGCACTGGTCTCGGCGCTGGGCCGAAGCGGCGCGCTGAGCAACCCGTCGAAGCTGCGCAACCTGCTCGACGTCACCAAGCAGAACGTGGCGCTGGACTCCGGATTCGACCTCGCGAGCTTCGCGCGGCGCGCATCGGCGCTCACCGAGTCTCCGCCGACCCTCTACACGCTGCCGATCAAGGAATTCGGCCAGAACGCACACGGTGAGGACATCAACATCATCGACGTGCCCACGATCCGCAAGATCGTGCACGACCTGGTCAGCCACGACAGCACCGGCACCGCCACGACGAGCTCACCGGCGGACAGACCCGAACTCAACGGCCACGGCGCCACACTTGACGTCATCAACGGGTCGACCTACACCGGGCTGGCCGCCAAACTCCAAACCATCTTCGCTGCAGACAACTTCGCCGAAGGGCAGATCGGTGACGCCGAGGCGCTTGAGTCCACCACCACCATCGATTTCGGTCCGGGCGCCGAGGTCGCCGCACAGTCCCTGGCGACCGAACTCGGCATCAACGCAACGCCTTCGGACTGGGTGCTGGCCGATACCGTGCGGTTGACCATCGGCACCGACTTTCCCGGCACGGACTACCTCGGTGCCGACATGTACACGAGCACCACCTCGGGCACCGACGAGACGAGCGAATCCGGCGGGACCTCGCAGACCACGGAATCTGCCGAATCCACGCCGATCACCACGGTGGCCGCGACCGCAACCGGCACCTACACTCCCGCGCCCACCGACTTGAGCCAGATGACCGCATCGGGCGTGCCCTGCGTGAAATAGGCACCGTCGGTTACAGAATCACCGTCACCTGGCTGCCGAATCCCGGTTCGGAGCTGATGGTCATGGTGCCGCCCATGGCCTCGATACGCACCTGCAGCGACGCGAGCCCGATGTGCCCCTCGGAGACCGCGTCCGCGACGATGTCCGGGTCGAACCCCACTCCGTCGTCGGCGACGCTCAACAGGGTGCGGGAACCCTGCCTGCGTAACCGCACCGTCACGGTCGCGGCATCGGCGTGTTTGTGCACGTTGGCCAGCAGTTCGCGGGCCGCGCGGTACAGCAGCGCCTGTGACTCGGGGTGTCCGACGTCGTCGAGGTCGGCGCGGATCGCCAGATCCCCGCGGACCTCGTACTGACGCAACAGTTCCCGGATCGCGGGCGTGAGACCCAGCTGCGCCAGCACCTGCGGGTGCAGCGCCGTCACGGTCGATCGCAGCCCCGACGCGGTCTCCTGCAGTGCGGCGTGCACGATGTCCAGGGCCGGGTCGGGGTTGCGTTCTCGCAGTTCGTCCAGTTCCAGTCGGGCCGCCAGCAGCGTCTGGAGCGGGCCGTCGTGCAGCGCCTCGGCGAGTTCGGCGTCGCGCAGGTCGTCGGCACGCGTGGATTCCATCACCAGCCGGCGCCGGACATCGAGCAGTGCCCGCACGCGTGCCGAACGCCGAACCAGGACAAGCGACAACGCCGTGGTGGCCACCGCGAGCCACAGCAGGAAACCCACCTGCATGTAGACGACGTTGGGCAGTCCGACGGTATCGTCGCGTTTCGAGTAGAAGATCCACGCACCGAGGTACCCCGTGGCGGTGGCGGTGCCGAGCACGGCCGTGAGCAACGGACGGTCCTGGAACGCAACGGATATCGGCAGCAGGAAGAACACCGGAAGCAGGGCCGCGGTCGCCCCTCCGGACACCCCACACAACGCCAGCAGCACCAGCCCGTCGACCGCGGTCGACGCCCACTCGGCCCAACGCGGCATCGGACCGCGCATCACGACCACCAGCCAAAGCACCGCCGCGGCGGCGTACAGACCGAGGATCACCGCATACAGCAGCGGAAGCCAGTGGTCGACCTCCCACACCATGACCAACACGAAGATCAGCCCGATCAGCGGCAGTCGCAGTATCGCCGAGACCCGGACAGGTTGTGAGGCAAAGAATTCGACGATCCGGCCCGATACCATGTCAGCTCAGTCCAGCAGCCGCCGTCGCATCGCCTCGGCGACCGCGGCCGCACGGTCACTCACGCCGAGCTTCTCGTAGAGCCGCTGCACGTGGGTCTTCACCGTCGACGGGGCCAGATACAGCTGCTTGGCCATCGCGGGAATGCTGTGGCCCTGCGCGATGAGAACGAGTACCTCGCGCTCGCGCGGGCTCAGCGCCGGAGCGTCCGGCTCGTTGCGGCGGCGGATCTCGCCCGCGAGCCCGGCCGCCAGGTGGGGCGCGATGACATCGCGCCCCTTGGCGCACGACAGCACCGCGCTGACCAGTTCGCCGCGGGTGGACTCCTTGGACAGGAATCCGGCGGCGCCCTGCTGAAGCGCCGTGTAGACGATCGCGGACTCGTCGTGCGCAGATACCAGCAGGACACGGGTGGGCAGTTCGTCGCGGACGACGGCGGCGGCCACCTGGGCTCCGTCGAGTTGCGGCATGCGGTAGTCCAGCAGCGCGACGGCGGGCCGGTGAACCTTGATGAGTTCGAGGGCGTCGGCGCCGTTGTCGGCCTCGGCCACCACGTCGATGTCGCCGCTGGAGGTCAAGGCCCGCACCACGCCCTCGCGGAACATCGGATGGTCATCGCCCACGACCACCCGCACCTTGTCCGACATGCGGCTCAGCATCCCACAGCAACGCCGTGCCGATGCCCGGTTTCGGTAGCGTCTCGGTATGCACCTGGACGAGCTGAGCTGGTTCGTCGTGCTCGCCGAGACCCAGCATGTCACCGATGCGGCGGCCGAACTCGGTATCAGCCAGCCGACGCTGTCGCGTGCGCTGGCCCGGCTCGAGGATGAACTGGGCGTCCCGCTGTTCGACCGGATCAACCGCAGGCTGCAACTCAATGCGTATGGCGAGATCCTGCTGGAGCACGCACGCCGCACGATCACCGAAATGCGTTCGGCTGCCGAGCGGATCGCGGCGATGCGTGACCCGGACACCGGCCTGGTGCGGCTGGCGTTCCTGCATTCGCAGGCCGGCTCGTTCGTTCCCGACCTGCTGCGGCGGTTCCGTGCGCAGGCCCCGCGTGTGCAGTTCAGCCTGGTTCAGGGCGCCGCGCACGAACTCGTCGAGCGGCTCGCCGGCGGGCAGGCCGATCTCGCGATCACATCGCCGCGGCCCGAGGGGTTCCGGTGGCGCGGGCTGTACGTGGAGCGGCTGTGTCTGGCGGTCCCGCGTGAACACCGGTTGGCCTCGCGGTCCCGGATCCGATTGGCCGACGCGGGCGCCGAACCGTTCGTCGCGCTGGCGCCCGGCTTCGGGTTGCGGCAACTGACCGACGAGCTGTGCGCGGAGGCCGGCATCGAACCGCGCGTGGTGTTCGAGGCGATGGAGATCCCGACGATGGAGGGTCTGGTCGCGGCCGGTTTCGGCGTGGCCGTGGTGCCGGTGCCGCGCCCGGGACGCGCCGAACCCGGTGCGGCGTACGTTCCGCTGGCACAACCATCGGCCAAGCGGCAGTTGGGGCTCGCGTGGGCGGCCGACCGGCCGCTGCCGCCCGCCGCGGAACGCTTCGCGCAATTTGTAATACGCATTACGCATGAAGCTGAGTGATTTCATGCATTGGACACATCGCCTGTGACTGCTTAACGTCGGCTGGGTGACTGCCCAACCCGCACCCGTCGTCTGGCAAGGGCATACACGTGGCTCCAGCGACTACCGCCGCCTGCTGGCCGCGCTCTTCTGCGCCGGGGTGGCGACGTTCGCACAGTTGTACTCGCCGCAGGCGGTCCTGCCGCTGATCGCGACCGACCTCGGCACCGGGGCCGCCCACGCCGCCCTTGCGATCTCCGCCGCCACCATCGGCCTCGCGGTCGGCGTGATCCCATGGGCCGCGCTCGCCGACCGTGTCGGCCGCGTCCAGGTGATCACCGTCTCGGTCGTCATCGCGACGGTGCTCGGTCTGCTCGTGCCGTTCGCGCCCACCTACGAGCTGCTGCTGTGCGGCCGGTTCGCCGAAGGCCTCGTGCTGGCCGGCGTCCCCGCCGTGGCCGTGGCGTACCTGACCGAGGAGATCAACGCCGGACACGCCGCACGGGCCGCGGGCACGTACGTCGCGGGCACCACGATCGGTGGGCTCGCCGGCAGGCTCGTGACCGGCCCGGTCGCCGAGTTCGCCGGGTGGCGCGTCGGCGTGCTGACGGTCGCGCTGCTGTGCGGCATGGCGGCGCTGGCGTTCGTCAAGCTCGCCCCGGCCGCGCAGGGGTTCACCCCGGCGCGCAGCCACCGGGATCTCGGCCGTCGGCTCATGACCAACCTGCGCTCACCGCGGCAACTTGCGCTGTTCACCCAGGGGTTCCTCCTGATGGGCGGGTTCGTCGCGGTGTACAACTTCCTGGGCTTCCGACTCTCGGCCGCCCCGTTCGGGCTTCCGCAGACCGCGGTGAGCCTCGTGTTCCTGGCTTACCTGGCCGGCACCTGGGCCTCGGCGCGGGCCGGGGCCGAGGCCACAAGCTTCGGCCGTAAACCCGTGCTGCTGGCGTCCATCGCGACGATGATCGCCGGGGTCGCCATCACGCTGAGCGGCAACGTGGTCGTGGTGCTGGTGGGCCTGGTGGTCGCCACCGCGGGATTCTTCGGTGCGCACGCCATCGCGTCGGGCTGGGTCGGCAGTGGGGCCGGGGATTCCAAGGCGCAGGCGTCGGCGCTGTACAACCTGTTCTATTACGGCGGTTCCAGCGCCGTGGGATGGGCCGGTGGCCTGGCGTTCGACGCCGCGGGCTGGCCCGCCGTCGCCGGAACCGTCATGGGCCTGGCCGCGCTGGCCGGTCTGATCGCGTTTGCCTTGGCGCGGTAGGTCCGTTCTGACGCGTGTCATATCGTGACGGGCATGGACTTCGCGATGTCTGCCAAGGCGGCTGACTACCACAAGCGGCTCACCGACTTCATGGTCGAATTCGTGTTTCCCGCCGAGGCGGACTACCACGCCTACCGCGAGGAGAAGGGCCCCAAGGACCACACCGTCCCGCCCATCGTCGAGGAACTGAAGGTCAAGGCCAGGGACCGGGGCCTGTGGAACCTGTTCTTGCCGTCGGTGTCGGGCCTGACCAACCTGGAGTACGCACCGCTGGCTGAGATCAGCGGCTGGAGCATGGAGATCGCTCCCGAGGCGCTCAACTGCCAGGCCCCGGACACCGGCAACATGGAGACGCTGCACCTGTTCGCCAGCGAGGCACAGCGCAAGCAGTGGCTGGAACCTCTGCTGGCCGGTGAGATCCGCAGTGCCTTCGCGATGACCGAGCCGGCCGTGGCGTCCAGCGATGCCCGCAACATCGAGACCACGATGCTGCGCGACGGCGACCACTACGTCATCAACGGCCGCAAGTGGTGGATCACCGGCGCGGCCGATCCGCGCTGCAAGATCCTGATCGTCATGGGCCGCACAAATCCGGACGCCGCGAGCCATCAGCAGCAATCGATGATCCTGGTGCCGGTCGACACCCCTGGTGTCGACATCCAGCGGTCCCTGCCGGTGTTCGGGTGGCAGGACCAGCACGGTCACTGCGAGATCGTGTTCGACAACGTGCGGGTGCCCGTCGAGAACCTCCTCGACGTCGAGGGCAGCGGGTTCGCGATCGCGCAGGCACGCCTGGGGCCCGGCCGCATCCACCACTGCATGCGGGCCCTCGGTGCGGCCGAGCGCGCGCTGGCGCTCATGGTCGACCGCGTGCAGAAGCGCGTGGCGTTCGGCAAGCCGCTGGCGGAGCAGGGTGTGGTGCGTGAGGCGATCGCCAAGTCCCGCAACGAGATCGACCAGGCCCGGCTGCTGTGCGAGAAGGCCGCCTGGACCATCGACGCCGAGGGCAACAAGGCCGCACACGTCCTGGTCAGCCAGATCAAATCGGTGGCCCCGCAAATCGCGTGCAACGTGATCGACCGCGCGATCCAGGTGCACGGGGCTGCAGGCGTGAGCGACGACTTCCCGCTCGCGCGGCTGTACGCGTGGCACCGCGCGATGCGCCTGTTCGACGGGCCCGACGAGGTCCACATGCGCACGATCGCCCGCTCCGAGCTGGGCCGCGAAAAGTCCCCGCTGGCACTCGCGGTCACGAAATGACCGCGCCCGACGGCACGTCGCTCGAGCTGGGCGGGGCGTGGAACTTCCGCGATGTCGCGCAGGAGACCGGCATCCGCCCCGGCGTGCTGTACCGCTCCAGTGAGCTGAGCAAGCTCTCCGACGACGGCCGGGCCGTGTTCAAACGGCTCGGCATCACCGACGTCGCCGATCTGCGGTCTCACCAGGAGGTGCAGCGACGCGGTCCGGGTCAGGTGCCCGACGGCGTCATGGTGCATCTGCTGCCGTTCCACCCCGACGACGCGTCGGGCCAGGACGCCCCGCACGAGAGCACCTTTCAGCGGGTGATGTCCGAATCCCCCCACGACGAGGACGTCACGGAATCGGCCCGGCGGTACATGACCGAGGTGTACGAGGAGTTCCCGACGCTGCCGGGCGCGCACACCGCGGTGCGCCAGGTGATCTCGCTGCTGGCCGCGGGCAAACCGGTGATCGCCCATTGCTTCGCCGGTAAGGACCGCACCGGGTTCACCGTCGCGACGGTGCTCGACGCCGTCGGGGTGGACCGCGACGACATCTTCGCCGACTTCTTGCGCAGCAACGAGGCGATCCCGTCGCTGCGTACCCGGATCATGGATTCGGTGCGGGCGCGCTCGGGTGACGAGCCCGAGATCATCACGTTCGCCGAGGCACGGTTGACCGACGAGGTGCTCGGGGTGCGCGAGGAGTACCTGGCTGCCGCGTGGAAGCGGCTCGAAGAGGCCTACGGTTCGCTGTCGGGATTCATGGCGGCGGCCGGGGTTTCCCCGGACCAGCTCAGCGCGCTGCGTGGTGCGTTGCGCTGAACGTGACCCGCACGTCGTCGGCGACCTTCATGGCGCCGATCAGCATCGAGTACTGCTTGATGCCGTACTCGCTGTGGCGCACCACCGTCTGCCCGGAGACCGCACCGTCGTCGATGCGAACCTCCAGCACATGGTCTCGCACCTTCCCGGACAGCTCGAAAGCGCCTTTCATGCGCACGATGTCGCCGTCGCGCTCGATGTCGGAGCTGACGAACCGCGCCTGCGGAAAGCGCCGCGCGCGTAGCAGTTTCAGTGCGTTGTTGCGCACGACGGTCTTCTCCGCACCGGACAGCGGCGTGACGCCGCCCTCGCTGCCCACCACCTCGAGCGAGTCGATGTCGATCGTCAGCTCGGCCTTGACCGGATCGGCGCCCTCGCCGTCCTCCTGCCAGTACACCGTCGCCTCCCATGACCGCATCGCGATCGTGAGGCGGTGCCCCACCCGTGCCGCCGTCCCGGTGACACCGGTGTGCAGCAGCAGCTCACCGTCGGACGCCGTCAGCGTCCATGTTGCGTTGTCGTTCAATTCGTGACCACCACCCCGACCACCCACGCGATGGTAGCCAACAACGCGCCCGCGAGCTCGACCCCCACAGACAACGCGACACCTTTGAGCGCGTGCACGGTGGAGATCCACGCCCGCCGGTGCTCGTGCCGCGCGGCGAGTTCGGCGAGATAGACGCCTGCCACGAAGCCCAGCACCAGTCCGATGACCGGGATGACGAAAAACCCGATGACGCCGATGACGCCGCCTGCCACCAGGCTCAGCGTGCCGACCTCGGCAGCCCGCATGCGCCGCACCGGCCACAGGTACTTGATCACCTCGGCGGCCACGAACAGCGCTGCCGCGACGCCGAGCACCACCCACGCCGCGGCGGTGCGCTCGACGATGGCCCAGACCGCGATCGCACCGAACACCAGCAGGCCGCCGGGCAGGATGGGCACCACGATGCCGATGAGGCCGATCGCGATCGCGAGGGCGACCAGGACGATACCGACTGTGCTCAAAGTCCGGTGCTCACAGTTTGGTTCCGCGCACCCACTGGATGAAGCCATGGGTCTTGACCCGCACCCCGACCAGACCCAGGTTCTCGAAGATGTCGCCGAGTTCGTCGTCACCGAACACCCGGGCCCCGCCGCGCGCCAGGAACGTCAGCGACTTCACGGCCCCTGCGGTGGGCACCATGATCGCGACCCGGCCACCGGGCTTGAGCACCCGCACGATCTCCGATACGGCCGCCACGGGATCGGGGATGAGCTGGAACACGGCCAGTGAGGTCGCGGCGTCGAACACCTCGTCGCGGAACGGCAGTTGCTGCGCATCGGCGCGCAGGAAGCCGACCTGACGGCCAGCCTCGGCCGCCACCGCGCGGGCGAGCATCGGCTCGGAGATGTCGATGCCGAGCGCCAACCCGTCCAGGCCCGCCGCGCGGGCCAGTTGAGCCGTGATGTTGCCCGGCCCGCAACCGACGTCGAGCACCGTGCCGCCCGGCGGGATCCGCAGCCACTCGACGGGTGGTCGCGTCGACGCGATGAGCCTGCGGTTGAGCAACTGGGCCCGGTCGTAGAGCTTCGACCCGAGCGGGGACGCCCAGGCTTTCTGGATCAATCCCGTGTTCTTGGGCGCGGCGCTGCCGCCGCGCCCAAGAAGGTCGAGATAGCCCTTACTGACATCAGGTTCGGCCGGTGGATCGATGAGCAGATCCATGGCCCTGCGCAACGCCGTGTCCACGGCTCCACGCTACGCGGCTCAGGCTCAAGCACCAGGCTCAAGCACCAGCTTTCCGCGAACCTCGCCCGCGGCCATGGCATCGAGTGCCGCGGCACCCTCGGCGAGCGGGTAACACACCGGTGGCGGCGGACGCAGCCCATCGGCCACGAGCTTGCCCAGTTCGGCTCCGACCGCGGCCTGCGCCCCCGGGTTGCGGCGCACGAACTCGCCCCAACCGACGCCGACGACGCTGATGTTGCGCAGCAGCAGCCGGTTGACCTTGACGGTGGGGATGCCCGAGCCCGCGGCGAACCCGATGACCAGCAACCGTCCCTCGGGGGCAAGCACCCGCACGGCGTCATCGAAGGCCGGCCCGCCGATCGGGTCGACCACGAGGTCCACGCCGCGCCCATCGGTCGCGTCGAGCACCGCGTCCCGCCACCCGTCGGTGAGCGCCAACACCACGTCGGCCCCAAGCCCGGAGACGAAGTCGTCGGCGCCCGTGCGGTGCACCATCGCGATGACCTTGGCGCCGTGGGCCTTGGCGAGCTGGATCGAGGCCGTGCCGATGCCGCCTGCCGAGCCGAGCACCAGGACGGTCTCACCGGGCAGCAGTCCGCCGCGACGCGCCAGCGCGAATTGCATCGTGTAGTAGTTGCCCAGCAACGCCGCCGCCGACGCGTCGTCGATGCCCTCCGGTGTGGGGATCACGTTGTCGGGCAGTGCGGCGACCTGCTCGGCGTACCCGCCGATCATCGTGAAGGCCGAGACCCGCTGTCCCGGTGTGAAACCCGATCCCTCGGGCGCGGAGCGGACGGTGCCCGCGACCTCCATCCCCGGGATGAACGGCGGGTCCAGCCGCAGCTGGTACTCACCGCGCAGCAGCAGCAGATCGGGGAAACAGACGCCGGCGGCGCCGACATCGATGATCACCGCGTTCCCCGAGGGATCGGCCACATCATCGATGTCGACGTACGCCAGCCCGGAGGTTCCGGTAAGAGCCTGTGCTACAAGCGCTTTCAACTGCTATCCCAGCTTGAAGCTGGCGAGCTGGGCGGCCGAGAGGTCGGTGATCTCGTTCCACTTGGCGGCGATGTCGTCGACTGTCGGCACGCCGTCGGTGAACGTGACGCCCTCGTTCTGGAACAACGCGGTGCGCTGAACCTTGCCGCCACCGACGATGAACACCGAATCGGTGTCGGCGAGTTCCTCGGTCATCAGGTACGCGACCACCGGGGCGACGTACTCGGGGGTGAGCTTGGCGAACACATCGGGCGGCAGGATGTCCTGCGTCATGCGGGTCGCCGCGATCGGCGCGATCGCATTGGTCTTGATGTTGTACTTGGCGCCCTCCTGGGCGAGCGTGTTGATCAGACCCACCAGGCCCAGCTTGGCGGCGCCGTAGTTGGCCTGACCGAAATTGCCGAACAGACCGCTCGTGGACGTCGCGACGACGACGCGGCCGAAGCTCTGCTCGCGGAAGTGGGGCCATGCGGCGCGGATGACGTTGTAGCCGCCGTAGAGGTGCACCTTGAGGACGGCGTCCCAGTTGTCGTAGGTCATCTTGTGGAATGTCCCGTCGCGCAGGATGCCTGCGTTGCTCACGACGCCGTCGACCTTGCCGAACTCGTCGATCGCGGTCTTGATGATGTTCTCGGCGCCCTCAGGCTCGGCGACGCTGTCGTAGTTGGCGACCGCGCGGCCACCGGCCTCCTTGATCTCGGCGACCACCTGGTCGGCCATGGCCGATCCAGACCCGGTGCCGTCGCGAGCGCCACCGAGATCGTTGACGACGACGCTGGCGCCCTCACGGGCGAGGGTCAGTGCGTACTCACGGCCCAGGCCTCCGCCGGCTCCCGTGACGACGACGACTCGGTCCTGCACTCCTGGCATGGGTGTTCCTCTCTCGAAGGGGGTCTGACGTCCCCTTCTGTATACGGCGGCCCCCGCTCTCCCGGTCACCCGGGTCGCCCAATCGGCCGACGAGCCGTAGATCACACCGCTTCTCGCCGTCCAGCCGGAATGAACATCCGCGCCCTTAAGTTGAACCAATCAAGAAAGCAAGAAGGAAAGAGGATCATGATGAAGAAGTTCGGCGTCGCAACCGGTATCAGCGCCGCGGTGGCAAGCGGTTTGGCAGCAGTTGTCCTGGGTCTGGCGGCACCGGCCTCAGCCGATGTCTCCCACCACTACTGGGTGAACAACATCGGCCCGCAGGTCACTGTCCCCCACGTCGACACCACGGTTCACCAGAGCCGCTGACGCGCATAGCAACCCACACACGAAAAAGGGCGCCCCATCCAACCCGGGGCGCCTTTTTCGATCTCAGCCCAGAATCGGCTCAGTCCCGCCGGGCGGTCACGAATGTCGAGAACGCGGCACGGTCGTGCGCGTCGGGCAGGTCCACGAGCCGGCCCAGCCTGCTCATCTCATCGAGTGCGTGCACACCCTCGGCCTGCCAACCGTGTGCGTTCAGCCACTCGGCGACATCGGCCCGGTCCGGATCGTCATAGATGAGGTCCTGGATGTCGAGCGCCGAGCCGAGGTTGAACTGATCGGCGAACTTCTTGAACCGCTCCCGCATGGCCTCGCGGCGGTCGGTCGCGGTCACCCCGGCGGTCTCCGCGGCGATGCGGCTGCCGGGCGCCGAAAGCTCGGTCACGAGCTCGAACAGCCGGTCCTGCGCGTCGGCGGGTAGGTACATCAGCAGACCTTCGGCCAGCCACGCGGTCGGTTGGCTGTCGTCGAACCCGGCGTCGCGCAAAGCCGCCGGCCAGTCGAACCGCAGATCCACCGGCACCTCGCGGCGCTGCGCCACAGGCTGCACGCCGTGCTCGCGCAGGGTCGCGGACTTGTACTCCAGCACCTTGGGCTGGTCGATCTCGTAGACCGTGGTGCCCGCGGGCCAGTCCAGCCGGTAGGCGCGAGAGTCCAGTCCCGACGCCAGGATGACGATCTGCCGGATGCCCGCCTCGGCGGCCTGCCGGTAGTACTCGTCGAAGAAGTGGGTCCGCACCGCCTGGTAGTTGCCCATGTGAGTGAGGATGGCCGCCGCGTCGGCGTCGAGATCCTCGACCTTGGCCGCGAATTCGCTGTCCAGCAGCGCCTCCCACACCCCGGTTCCCGCCCCCGCCACCAGGATCCTGGCGTAGGGATCCTTGATCAGCGCATCGTCGCGCTCGGTCTCGCCGGCGCGCGCGGCCGCGACCATGACCGCGGTGGACCCCACACTCGTGGCGATGTCCCACGTGTCGTCGTCGGTACGCAACGAACTCATCGGTGCTCTCCGTCCAATCGGGCGCGCATCAACACGCCATCCATCCCGAACTCCGCCAGGTCGGCCTCGGCGGCGGGGCGACCGAGGCGCGCCATCTCGTCGGCGCTGGGCACGGCCTCGACCTGCCAGCCGTGCTCGGTCAGCCATTGCGCCGCGTCGGCACGGTCGTCGGCGGTGTACATCAGCGCGTCGATGTCGATGTCCAGATCCAGCTGCTTGCGCATGCGCTCCCCACGGGCCCGCCGCTGGGCGCGCCGCTCCTCGGTGTAGCGCTCGGGGCTCATGTTGAACGCCTCGACCGCGATCCGGCTCCCGGGGGCACTGTGCACGCCGACCAACTCGAACAACCGGTCCTGGGCATCGGCGGGTAGATACGGCAGGAGCCCTTCGGCCAGCCACGCGGTGGGCTGCGCAGGATCGAACCCGGCCTCGATCAGCGCCGCAGGCCAGTCGTCTCGCAGATCTGCGGGCACCGGCACGTAGCGCGCCTTGGCGACGGCGCCATGGGCATTCAGCGTCGCGGTCTTGTGCTGCAGCACCTTCGGCTGGTCGATCTCGAAGACCGTCGCGCCGGCCGGCCAGTCCAGCCGGAAGGCCCGCGAATCCAGACCCGCGGCGAGGATGACGACCTGCCGGATACCGGCGTGCGCGACCTCGATGAAGTACTCGTCGAAATAGTGCGTGCGCACCGCCTGATAGTTGCGGGACAGCTCGTGGATGCGCCGCGTATCGGCGTCGTCGCCGAGCCAGTGCGCCTCGCTGGAAGCCATCTGCGCCCACACCGGACCGGCCGCCGAAACCAGCAGGAAGGCGAACTCGTCACGGATCAGCGGATCGGGCTGGGCGGTCTCGGCGGCGCGCGCCGCGGCCACGCTGAGAGCGGTGGCGCCCACACTCTCGGTGATGCCCCAGCTATCGCCTTCGGATCGGACGGACGGGGCTTCGCTCACATCGGTCATTAGCTAGTCATTCTAGCTAAATAGGAGACAGGTTACGGCACGCTGTGCCGAATCTCACGCGTCAATCGCGGAGTTGCCAGAGCTTGTTCGCCATCAGCATTTCGAACTTGTCGACGATTGCTGTGAGCTCCTCGGAACGGCCGACGTAACCCGCGTAGAACCCCATGCCCCACATGACCGCGACGAGCATCTCGACGATGGCGGGGATATCGGTATCCGTCGTCAATTCCCCACGTTCGATGGCGTCATCGACTGCCCAAGCGACGAATTTGCGCGAATTCAGCAGCGCATCGTGCTCCTCGGATACCAGATCGGGATGTCGTTGGGATTCCAGAACAGATGTCACCAGAAACGCCGCGGCCGAGCGATCCGCCGATTCGGCACCCATGGCCGCAGCAAAGAAAGCGGACAACCGGCCCAGCAGCGTCGTCGCCTCACGTGCGCGGGCCATGCCCGCGGCAATCACGGTGGAATTCGTCTGTTCGACCACCTCGCGGTACAACACCCGCTTACTGCCGAAATAGTGATTGATCGCGGGCCTGGTCAGATCGGCGCGGATGGCGATCGCCTGGAACGTTGCAGCGTCGTAACCGAGTTCGCTGAACACCTCTCGTGCCGCACTCAATATGCGTTCACGTGTCTCCGCGGCCTTAGCTGCCGGCGGTCGCCCTGGTCCTCGACTCGCGATGTGCGCCACGGTCAAATTGTGCCACACGTCACCAGATGCCCAAGACAGAAGATCAATGCGCTCCGTGGCCCAGCACTTTCCCAGCAAATTGCGTTCGTGCCGGGTTGACGGACGAACTAGGGTGACCCTGATGGCGAGCGTCGTTTCGCGGGAGTCGTACTTCGACACCGGTATGGACGTGCTGTCCGATCTGGGCTACGGCGGTCTCAAATTGGCCGAGGTCTGCAACCGACTGGGCGTCACGACCGGATCGTTCTACCACTACTTCCCCAACTGGTCCGCGTACACCAGAGAACTCATCGAGCACTGGCGGGAAGCCCGCACGCTCCGGGTGGTCGAAGCCGTGCGCACTGATCCGGACCCGCACCGACGCGTCGAAACGCTCGTCCAGGAGGCACTCGCGCTACCGCACGGGGCCGAGGCCGCGATCCGCGTCTGGAGTTCCCTGGATCCCGGCGTCCACGCCGTGCAATCGGCCGTCGACCAACTGCGCTACGACATCCTGTTCGAGGCGGCCCGCGAGATCATCGGCGACGACCGCAACGCGGGGTACTTCGCGGCGTGGGGCGTGTACGTGATCGTCGGCTACGAACAGAGCACCCTGCCCCGCGACAACGAGGCGCTGGGATGGATCGCGTTCCAACTGCGCGACGCGCTGTCGACCGGCCGGTTCGCGCCGACATCCAGCCCCGACTAGTCGAAATACGGTTGACTGAACTTCATGCTGACCCCGGTCAAGATCTGGCACCGGGCGGCTGAACGGCTGCGGGAGCGCGATCCCGAGTTCGACGCGCTGCGCCGCGCGGCACGAGCCGGCATCGTGCTCCCCATCGCCGCGGCGATAGGTTTCGCGGTCGGCGGCGGCTCGCAGACACCGCTGTTCAGCATCTTCGGTGCGGTGTCGTTGCTGATCACCGCCGACTTCCCGGGAAACCGCCCCGCGCGCGCCCTGGCCTTCGCGGGCCTGGCGTTCAACGGCGCCGTCCTGATCGTGCTGGGCACCGTGATCGCGCCGCATGTCTGGCTGAGCGTGGTGGCGATGTTCCTCATCGGCGTGATCGTGACGTTCTCGGGCGTGTTGTCGGAGATCATCGCCGCCGGCCAGCGCGCGACCCTGCTGTTGTTCGTGTTGCCGCTGTGTACACCGGTGGGGCCCATCGCCGACCGGTTGCTCGGCTGGCTGATCGCCCTGGCCGTCTGTGTGCCTGCCGCGCTGTTCCTCTTTCCGCCGCGCCACCACGACGAGCTGCGCCGTAACGCCGCGCGGGTCTGCCGGCTGCTGGCCGACCGGTTGGAAGGCCACGCCTCGGCCCGCGACGTCAACCGCGCCATGAACGAGCTGTACGCCAGCTTCCTCAGTGCCGACTACCGCCCCGTCGCGTTGACGGCAGGTAGCCGGGCACTCGTGCGGGTGGTCGACGACCTCGGGTGGATATCCGACCGGGTCAACGATTCGACCGGCGAGATCCTGGGGAGCATGCGCGAACCCGCGGTACGGGTGCTGCGCGACAGCGCGGCGCTGCTGCGGATCCACGACACCGCCGAACGCGCCGCCCGCAGCGCGGATCTGCGTGCGGCGCTCGACGAACTGCGCACCGTCGCCCAGGGCACCTACCGCGAGGACATCACCGCGATCCTCGGCATTCCCGACGACGCGGATGCCGTCGAGGTCGGCAAGACACTGCTGGTGCGCCGGACCCTGTCGGCCACGATCGCCGTCACCGGCCGGGTGATCCGCAACGCGGCCCTGGCCGACGCGCGGCCGGTGTGGGCCCGCGTGCTCGGCCGCCGGCTTCCCGAAACCGGCGCGGCGGACTGGGTGATGCCCGAGACGACGGCCGTGGCCGAGATCGCGAAAGGCTTCCTGTCGACGCGCGCGGTGGTCCTGCGCAACAGTCTGCGGACGGGTCTCGGTCTGGCGCTGGCCGTCGCGGTCACGCACGTGTTCCCGGTCGAGCACGGCTTCTGGGTGGTGCTCGGGGCGATGTCGGTGCTGCGCAGCAGCGCACTGACGACCGGAACGCGGGTGGTGCGTGCCGTCGCGGGCACCGCGTTGGGTTTCGTGATCGGTGCGGTGCTCATCGAACTCGTCGGGGTCGAACCGGTGGTGCTGTGGATCCTGCTGCCTATCGTGGCCTTCGGATCCGCTTACGTGCCCGAGGTGGCGTCGTTCATCGCCGGGCAGGCAGCGTTCACGATGATGGTGCTGATCAACTTCAATCTCATCGCACCCACCGGGTGGCAGGTGGGGTTGATCCGCATCGAAGACGTGGTGGTCGGCGCGCTCGTCGGCATCGTGGTGTCGATCCTGCTGTGGCCGCGTGGCGCCAGGGCGTCGGTGGCCAAGGCACTCGACGGGGCCCGCGCAGCCGGTGCCGAACTTCTCCAGGCCGCGGTTCTGCGCGTCACCCGCGGGGCCTCCGAAGAGGCCACCAACAAGGTGCTCGCCCTCAGCCACGCCGCACTCGAAGCGTCACGCACATTGGATGACACTGTCCGCCACTATCTTTCGGAAAGCGGCGGACCGACCGATGAACGCGCCCCGATCGTGCGCTCGGCGACAAGGGCGATCCGGGTACGGGCCGCCGCCGAGCTGATCGCTGACGTCGTACCGCCTCCGCTCGAGGCGTATCAAAAGACCCGCAAGTCGATCGAGACGCACACCCGCACCATCTGTGCCCGCCTCACCGGTGAGGACATGACGTCGGTGTTCGTGCCGATCGGCGAGACCTTCGTGCTCGCGCTGCGTGACGAGGCCACAGACGGCGAGCTCGCGGTGTCGGCCGCACTGCCGCTCGTCACGGTGGCGGCGCACATCGGCGAACTGGAGTTGCTCTACCCGCAACCCGTCGACTCGGTGCACTGACCGCGACGGTGTGCTCGCCCGGGATTCGAGTACTCGACTACTCACGCAAACACGGGGCCGCGCGCAAATACTGCGAGTGAGCGGTTCACCGTGCCAGAGGAGCGGGCAATGGCCAAGAAAGCAGAACTCATCGGCGTCTGCTCCAGCGGCGGCACTCCGCCCGAAGGTAACGAGGCGCGACTCGAACAACCATCTCTGTCACCGATCGAATGACGGCGACGCGACATGGACATCACACTACGGATCAACGGACACCTCGACGAAGCCGACACCCGTGCGGCACGCGCCGAGGAACGCGGCGACCACGCCGACCCGGCGCGTTCGGCCCTGCTCGACGCCGTCGAGCAGGTGGCGTCGTACGACATGTCGCCATCAGCACGGTCGCAAAGCGCGCAGCCCGAACACCTTTCGGTCGATCAACGCGCGATCCTGGAGATTCAGGTCGAGGGCGGCTTCACGACCTGGACCTCCGCGGAGCGGTATTACGAAGACAGCTCGCTGCTCAACCCGGAATCGGTCGTCGGTGATGCGGTCAGCGTCGACGCGCTGCCGCGGGTGGGTCAGCGCGGCCTCGAGAGCTTTCTGATCAGCCGGCTGCGGGTCCTGCGGTTGAAGACCGACGAGATCGCGACCACTCTCGCCGATCCCGCGCGATGGCCGGTCGACCTCGTCGAGGAGGCCAAAGGGCTCGGATACGACCTGTTGACCGAGGCCCCCGCCTGGTACCTCACCAAGACGCTCATCCGTCTCATCGAGAAGGATCTGCGGCCCGGTCTGTACACCTGGACCGACGCGACGGACAACGCCACAGATCCGCAAAACCGCCCGGCACCAGTGGATCTCCACAACGGATTCGACGTCGACAAACCCATCCTGGTGTTCATCCACGGCACGGCGTCGTCCACCCGCGGAAGTTTCGGCCAGTTGCTCGCCGACGATGCCCACCCGCAATGGCAGGTGCTGCAGCGGGTGTTCGATGACCGCATCTACGCCTTCGAGCACCGCACCTTGAGCGAGAGCCCGATCGACAATGCAATCGCACTGGTCAAGGCTCTGCCGAACAACGCCAGGGTCAGTATCGTCTCGCATTCGCGCGGCGGCCTCGTCGGCGATCTCATCTCGCTGAAATCGATCGACTCCGACCTGATCGCGAGCTTCACGCGTCGCACCCGTGAACTGGAACCGGCGGACCGCCACGACCGCAGACAGCTGGGGCTGCTCGCGGAATTGATTGCGCACAAACAGCTTCGGATCGAGCGCTTCGTGCGCTGTGCGTCACCGTCGCGGGGCACGCTGCTCGCCGGGCAGAACCTGGACACCTTTCTGTCGGTGCTGACCAACCTCATCGGCTTGATACCGCCCGTGGGTGGTACACCCCTGTACGAGGTGATCAAACGGGTCACCCTGGAGATCGTCCGCAACCGCACCGAGCCGTCACGGGTGCCCGGGCTCGAGGCCATGATGCCGGGGTCACCGCTGGTCGCCCTGCTCAACAATCTGACGGCGCAGGGGGCCATGGGCGTGATCGCCGGCGATATCGAGGGCGGCAATCTGCTCAAGCGGATCGGCGTGTTCGCCAGCGACCAGATCATCTATGGGTCGCGGGACAACGACCTCGTCGTCAACACCGATTCGATGTTCCACGGCGCGGGCCGGGCGCTCTCCGGCTACGTGTTCGACCAGGGGGCTGACGTCAGTCATTTCGCCTACTTCCGCAACCCTCGCACACGGGGGGCACTCACCGAATGGCTCGTGGCCGCCGACGGCACGTGGCCGTCGACCTTCCGCAAGATCGACCCGGGTGTGCTCGAACCGGTGCCCATGCAACGTTCGCCGCAGGCCCGCACCACGGCTGACCGGCCGATCGTCCTGGTCCTGCCCGGCATCATGGGATCTGAACTCAGCGTGGGCGAGCGCGAGGTGTGGATGCGTTATCTCGCGCTGCTGCGCGGCGGTCTCGGCGATCTCGGCGACGTCGCCGCGGCGAACGTGCGCGCGGTATCACTGATCGGCGACGGGTATCGCGAGTTGTGTGAGTTCCTGCAGAGCTCGCACGAGGTGATCCCGTTCGCCTACGACTGGCGCCGGTCGGTGACCGCCGCGGCGCGTCTGCTGGCGGCCGAAGTCGAGAGCGCCTTACGCCGGACGCCAAAGCCGGTGCGCATCATCGCCCACAGCATGGGCGGACTGGTGGTGCGCGCGATGATCGCGCAGTTCCCCGAACTGTGGGACCGCATCTGCGAGCGGGACGGCGGGCGCCTGGTGATGCTCGGCACGCCGAATCGCGGCTCGCACGACATCGTGGAATCCTTGCTCGGCACGGCCGCGACCGTCCAGAAACTCGCGATGCTCGATCTCACTCACAGCACCCGCGAGGTCGTCGAGATCATCGCGGGGTTCCCCGGTGTGCTCGAACTGCTTCCGCACGACGAGCAGTACTTCACCGCGTCGCACTGGCAGGAGAACCTCGCGGTCGAAACATCGGCCGCGCCGGCTGCAGCCCTGTTGGAAGGCGCCCGCCGGACTCGGGACACCCTCAAGGAACACCTGAGGGCATTTCCCCACGCCGACCGGGTCCACTACGTCGCGGGCACGTCGCCGCGCACCGTGACGGGAGTCGACGTCAAAGACCACCGGGTGGTCTTGACGTGCACGACTGCCGGTGACGGCCGGGTCACCTACGCGTCGGGCCGACTCCCGGGTGTCCGGACGTGGTACGTGGATGCGGTTCACGGCGACCTGGCCTCCCATCCACCGAGTTTTCCCGCGCTGCAGGACCTCCTCGAATCCGGCACCACCTCACGCCTGGCCACGGATCCGATCGGCGGCGCGCGCGGCGATGTGCTCTACCGAGCGTTCCCGGAGCCGGTGATGTATCCGGCCCGGACGTCACTGGCCGCCGACCTGCTGGGTAAGCCGGTCCGCGCGCCCTACCGGCAAGGCGCGCAGCCGAGCTTCCTGGTATCGGTGCTGCACGACGACCTCCGTTATGCGCGCCATCCCATCGTGGTCGGACACTATGAGGGCGACACGATCATCGGCGCCGAAGCCCAGCTGGACGGGCTGTTGAGGGGCGCCCTCACCGAGCGTTACGCGCTGGGTTTGTATCCGGGCGCCTTCGGTTCCGTGGCGGTGGTCCTGCGTAAGCCCACGCCCGTGCAGCAAGCACTCGCGCTGCCGTCGGGCACGGTCGTCGTCGGCTTGGGCAAATGGGGCGAGCTGAGCGCCGCGCAATTGAGCGATCTGCTGCGCCGTGCGGTCCTGCAATACGTGCTGGAGCGGCGAGACGGCGCGCCCGATGATGATCAGGCGACGGAGAAGATCGGATTGTCGGTGCTGCTGGTCGGTGGCAACTCGGCGACGAACATCGCCGTGGGCGACTCCGTCGGAGCGATCCTGCGCGCCATCGCGCAGGCCAACCGCGAACTGGCAGAGGGTGATCCGAAAGCGCTGACCATTCGTGAGGTGGAGATCGTCGAACTGTACGCCGACACCGCGATCGAGGCCGCACATGCGGTCAAGCGCCTCGCTCCGCTGATCGAGGCGGAGCTCGGCACCCGAATCGAAGTGACGCCACTGTTGCGCAAGGGCCGCGAGGGGCGCAGGCGCCTCACGTCATCAGCGGGCCGACAGCATGCCTGGCGCCGGTGGGAAGTCAGCGTGGTCGACCCACCACGTCGCCCCGAATCGCCGTGCCTTCCGGCCCCGCTCGCCGACCGTCTCAAACGCGCGGTGCTCGAATCGGGCAGTGCAGATCCCGAGCTTGTGGCGGCACTGGCGGAGCTCGCCATCCGTGCTCCGGCCGAACGGGACGGGTCCCACCGCGAGATCAGGTTCCTCACGCTCTCGGATCGTGCCCGCGCCGAGGCGACGACGCAGCAACGCCAGCCCGAACTCGTCGAGCGGCTGATCAAGGATTCGATCTCGCAGACCCGGTTCCGCGCCGAAGAATCGCGGGTCCTGTTCGAGCTCACGGTCCCGAACGAACTCAAGTCGGGACTCGCCCAGGTCGACAACCTGGTGCTGGTGCTCGACGCGGAAAGCGCCGCCTATCCGTGGGAGCTGATGAGTGCGGGCGACAAGGCGCTGTGCCTCGAGAAGGGTCTGGTGAGACAGCTACAGACCACGCGGTACCGCCCGCAGATCGGTGCACGCGCCGGCACGGCCGCCTATGTCGTCGGCGATCCCGCGGTCAGCCCGCCGTTCGGACAACTGCCCGGCGCCAGTGCCGAGGCCGCGGCCGTGTACGACCTGCTGCGTGCGCGATTCGATGTCGACGAACCGGTGGATCGTCCGACGGCGCTCCACGTTCTTGCCGGCCTGTACAAAAAGCCCTATCGCATAGTTCATCTGGCCGGGCACGGGCACTACGAGGCACCCACGACCGCTGACGGCAAGGCGCGCAGCGGCATGGTGCTCGACAACGGCGTCTTCCTCACCGCCGTCGAGATCGGGCAGATGCAACAGGTCCCGGAGCTGGTGTTCCTGAACTGTTGCCACATCGGCCAGACCGGACCCGACGAAACACGTCGCGTCGAGTTCAATCGCCTGGCCGCGAGCGTGTCGCGTGAGCTGATCGAGATGGGCGTACGGGCCGTCGTGGCAGCCGGCTGGGCGGTTCAGGACGACGCCGCCAAGGAGTTCGCGACGAAGTTCTACGAACGCATGCTGGCCGGTGAGGCTTTCGGGCACGCACTCAAAGAGGCCCGCTCGCACACGCATACGAACTTCGGGCACAGCAACACCTGGGGCGCGTACCAGGCGTACGGCGACCCGGATTACCGCCTCGATCCCTCTGCCACCGGCACGATGTCGCCAGGGCTGGGGCAAGTGGACGTCGCGGAGTTCATCGACGCGGTGGATGCCGTCGGACGGACGGCGGCAACTCCGATGCGCACCGCGCCTGCGTCCGAGAACCCTGTCCTGACGCTCGATGCGCTGGTACGCGACTGTCCACCGGACTGGCTCGCGCAGACCGACGTCCAGATGGCCGTCGGGTATGCGTACGGCAGCTTGGAGCAGTTCGAGACGGCCGGCCGATACCTGGAGTCCGCGTTGGCCGGAGACGGCGAGACGTCCACGACGACCATGCGCGCGGTCGAGCAACTCGCCAACTTCGAGGCCCGCCTCGCCGACGAACTCGTGACCACAGCACCCGCGCGTGGCGAGAAGTTGTACCAGCAGGCCACCGAGCGGCTCGAGCGGCTTCTCGAGGTTGCCAAGACCGCACAGCGGTACACCTTGCTCGGCAGCATCTACAAGCGCCGGGCCGCCGCGGAGCCGACCGCGGCGAAAGCCAGGAGGTTGCTTTCGCGCGCGCTTGACCATTACCACCAGGCACATGTGCTCACGTTGCAGCGCGAAGGTATCGACCCGTACGCCGCGTTGAACTGGCTGACTCTGGCCACCATCCTGAACAAGCCCGTGCCGGAAGCCGACTCGTTGATCGACCGCTGCGAAACCGCCGCGCGCGAACGGTTTTCGGCCGACCGCAGGTTCTTCACCGCGCTCACGGTCGCCGATGCGGCCCTGGTGCGCGCGCTGCGGTCCGGACGGCTCGCCCAGAACGGGCAGGCCGGCGACCGCGAGATCACCCAACTGCGGGCGCGCTTCGACGAGGTGGTCGAGTTGGCCGCGCCCACATCGGGTCATCCCGAGTCGGTGTGCACGCACATCGGCCTCACGAGCAGGATCGTCAGGACGATCCTGCCCAGGAACGCCAACCAGATGATCGCCGACAACCTCGATGAGCTGCGCCGCAGGATCAGATGCGATCAGCGCAACGGACAGCGCACCGAGGTGCGGTGACATCCGTGGCCGCGTGACGATCAGCCCAGCGGCCGGTGCGGCATCAGCGCGTTCGGCGGGATCTGCCCGAACCTGCCCGCCTGGTAGTCCTCCAGCGCCTGGAGCAGCTCGGACTTCGAGTTCATCACGAACGGGCCGTAGTGGAAGACGGGCTCACGAATCGGCTTGCCGCCCAACAACAGAACCTCCATAGCTGGCCGGTTCGAGTCCTGCGAGCCGTCCGCGGTGATCGTGATGCGGTCGCCCGGCCCGAACACCGCGAGCTGTCCCTGCCGGATCGGATGTGCCACCGGGCCGACGCTGCCGCGGCCGGACAGCACGTAGACCAGTGCGTTGAAGTCGCGGTTCCACGGCAGGTTGAGCTGTGCACCGGGCTCGATGGTGCTGTGCGCCATCGTGATCGGTGTGTAGGTGCTGCCGGGACCCTGCTTTCCGTCGATCTCGCCGGCGATGATGCGGACCAGCGCACCGCCGTCGGCAGACGACAACAGCTTGACCTGGCCGCCCTCGATGGCTTGGTAGCGCGGGCTGGCGAACTTCTCCTTGCGGGGCAGGTTGACCCACAGCTGGATGCCGTGGAACGTACCGCCGCTCTCGACGAGTTCGGCGGGCGGCGTCTCGATGTGCAGGATGCCCGAGCCCGCGGTCATCCACTGGGTCGCGCCGTCGGCGATCAGGCCGCCGCCGCCATGGGAGTCCTGGTGGGCGAAGCGCCCGTCGATCATGTAGGTGACGGTCTCGAATCCGCGGTGCGGGTGCCAGTCGGTGCCTCGCGGCTCGCCGGGCTGGTATTCGATCTCGCCCATCTGATCCATGTGGACGAACGGGTCGAGGTCGGCGGCGCTGACGCCGGCGAAGGCCCGCACCACCGGGAACCCCTCACCCTCGTAGCCACGTGGTCCGGTGGTGATGGAGCGCACCGGGCGTTCGGTGTCCGCGGCCGCGGGTGCCGCGATGCGGGGCAGAGTCAAGGTGTCTGCGGTGATGGCTGGCATCAATACCTCCCTGGGGTATCTGAAGTGATACCCATATAACCGGACTACGGTCCGATTATTCCGTCAGGCAAGGAGCGCCAGCGCGGCGGCGCGGGCCTCCCCCGGGCCCGGCGTCGCGAGCACAGCCTCCGCTGCGTCACGGCACTGCTGTTCTGTGACGGTGGCGAGCTTGGCGCCCACCGCCGGGATCGCCGCGGCCGCCGCCGACAACGACGTCACCCCGAGTCCAACGAGGACGCACGCGAGCAGCGGATCGGCGGCCGCCTCACCGCACACCCCCACGGGCTTGCCCGCGGCCGCACCGGCGCGGGCAGCGGTTGACACCAGTGCGAGCACCGCGGGTTGCCACGGATCGGTCAATGTCGCGAGTTCGGCCGACATCCGGTCCGCGGCCATGGTGTACTGCGCCAGATCGTTGGTGCCGACCGACAGGAAGTCGACATGGTCGAGAATCCGCTCGGCCAACAACGCCGCCGCAGGCACCTCGATCATCACTCCTGGTGTCAGGCCGCGCGAACGGACCTGTGCCGCAAACGTCTTCGCCTCGTACGGGGTCGCGATCATGGGCGCCATGACCCACGGCTCACTGCCGGTCTCCTTGGCCGCCACGGCGATGGCGTCGAGTTGATGCTCGAGCAGCCGCGGGTTGCCCTCGGCGATGCGGATGCCGCGCACCCCCAGTGCGGGGTTGGCCTCGTCGAGCGGATGGCCTGCGAACTTCAGCGGTTTGTCCGAACCCGCATCGAGCGTGCGGATCACCACTTTCCCCCCGCCGGTGAACGCGTCGAGCACCTCGCCGTAGATCGCGGCCTGTTCCTCGACGGTCGGCTCGGTGTCACGGTTCAGGAAGCACAGTTCGGTCCGGAACAATCCGATGCCCTCGGCCGGGGTCGCGCGCGCGGCGCGGGCCGCCGCGCCGTCCTGCACATTGGCCAGGATCGCGACGGCATGCCCGTCGCGCGTGGCCCCAGGACCGCGCCAGGTGCGCGCGGCCTCGGCGGAGCGCCGTGCGGCATCGACTGCGGCCGCGGCCTGCGCCGGGTCCGGATCCGCGGCCAAGGTGCCCGCGGTCCCGTCGAGCAGCACCATGCGTCCCGATTCGATGTCATCCAGGCCGGACACCGCGACGACACACGGTATGCCCAGCTGGCGGGCGATGATTGCGGTGTGGCTGGTGGGGCCGCCGAGCGTCGTCGCCAGACCCACGACCAGTTGCGGGTCCAGTCCCGCGGTGTCGGCGGGAGCGAGATCCGGCGCGCACAGGATCGACGGGACGTCGGGGAGCGGGACCCCGGGCTCGGGCAGGCCGGAGAGTTCGGCGACGACGCGGTCGCGGATGTCCCGCAGATCCGTCACCCGTTCGGCCATCAAGCCGCCCATCTTCGTGAACATGCCGATGAACTGATCGACGGCCTCTGCGACCGCGCGCACCGCGGGAGCTCCCGCGGTGATTCGCTTTTCGGCAGCACCCAGCCAGGCCCGGTCCTGGGCGAGTGTCGCGGTCGCGGCGAGGACCTCGGCGGCCGCGCCCGTCGCGTGAGCGGCACGGTCGCGCAGCCGCTCGGCGACGGCCGTGGCGGCCGCCAGGAACCGGCCGGCCTCGGCCGCTCGGTCGCCCTCTGCGATCTCGGCGTCAGGGAGGTCGACGACGGGCGGTCGCCCGGGGCGGATCACCGGCGCGTACTGCACACCGGGGACCACAGGGACTCCGTGTAAGACCGATACGGATGAGGCGCTCATGTGAGACAGATTACAAGAGACCATTGACAGATCAACACACCCAGGCGTAAAACAACACATATCAACATTTCGGGCGCCCTGAAGCCACACAAACGGAGGCCAATGTACGCCGAAGAACGCCAACAGGCGATCGCGGCCCTGGTGCTGAGCCGGGGCCGTGCCTCCGTGGCGGAACTGGCCCAGGCCTACGACGTCACCACCGAAACCGTGCGCCGCGACCTCGCCGCCCTCGACAGGGCCGGCCTGGTGCGGCGCGTGCACGGCGGGGCCGTGCCGGCGCGGACGCTGCACCTCGTGGAGTCCGGCGTAAGCGAACGCGACAGCACCCGCGCCGACCAGAAGGATGCCATCGCCGCGGGCGCCGCCGAGTTCTTCCCGCCCGCGGGATCGAGTGTGCTGCTGGACGCCGGGACGACGACGGCACGTGTGGCCGCCCACCTACCGACCGATCGTGAGCTCACGGTCGTCACCAACTCGGTGCCGATCGCCGGCCGTGTGGCCGCGATGCCGAACGTTACGCTGCAACTACTGGGCGGACGCGTCCGCGGCCTCACACAGGCAGCGGTCGGCGAGCAGGCGCTGCGTGTGCTCGACGCCCTCCGCGTGGACATCGCGTTCATCGGCACCAACGCCATCAGCCTGCGCCACGGGCTGTCCACCCCCGACACCGACGAGGCGGCCGTGAAACGGGCCATGGTCAGTGCCGCCAATTACGTTGTCGTCGTGGCTGATTCTTCCAAGATGGGCCAGGAGGATCTCATTCGGTTTGCGCCGATCGACAGCGTCGACACCCTCATCACCGACGACGAGATCGACCCCGCCGACCGCGACGGGCTCACCGAGCAGGGCGTCGAGGTCGTGATCGCATGATCGTCACCGTCACCCTCAATCCGAGCATCGACCGTACGGTGACGCTCGCCGCGCCGCTCACCCGCGGCGCCGTGCAACGCGTCGATTCGGTGAGCGTCGAGGCCGGCGGCAAAGGCATCAACGTCGCCAAGGCACTCACCCTGGCCGGTGTGAGTGCCTTGGCCGTCCTGCCCGCCGCGGCCGACGATCCCCTTGTGGACGCACTGCGGTCCAGCGGTGTGCCGTTCACGGCCATCCCGATCACCGAACCGGTCCGCACGAACATCGCCGTGACCGAAACCGACGGCACGACAACGAAACTCAACGAACGCGGTGCCGCTCTCGACGCTGCGGCACTGGACGCGCTCACCCGCTGCGTACTGGACAAGGCGCAGCACGCGTCGTGGGTGGTGCTGTCCGGGTCGTTGCCGCCGGGCGTGCCGCCGGACTGGTACGCCGAGATCGTCGCGGCGTTGGCCGCACAACCGTGCCGCGTCGCCGTCGACACATCCGAGGCGCCGCTGACCGCACTGGCAGCGGCATTCGGCACCGCACGCCCCGATCTGATGAAACCCAACATCGAGGAACTCGCCGGCATCTCCGGCGTCGCCGGCCTGGAAGCATCCGTCGACCGTGGTGACCTCTCCCTTGTCGCAGCGGCGGCAGGCAAGCTCGTCGAACAGGGCGTCGGCGCGGTGCTGGCGACGCTCGGCGCCGCCGGTGCGGTACTGGTGAACGACACCGGTGCCTGGTTCGCCGCCCCACCCCCCATCACCGCGCGCAGTACCGTCGGCGCCGGGGACGCGTCGCTCGCCGGCTATCTGCGTGCGGCCGTCGGCGGAGCCGAACCGCCACGACGGCTGCGGATGGCCGTCGGATACGGCAGCGCCGCGGCGGCACTTCCGGGTTCGGCTCTGCCCTCGCCCGCACAACTCGACCTCGACGCCGTCGGCGTCGCTCCCCTCGTCACCACCAACCGGGAAGTGCTGCAATGACCCAACCGATCATCACCGACGATCTCGTCCTGCTCGATGTTGACGCCGGCAGCGACAAGGAGGCGGTCATCGCCCGGTTGGCCGCCGCCCTCGCCGGAGCGGGCCGTGCCAACGACGCCACCGGTCTGGTCGGTGCCGCGATGGCCCGCGAAGCACAGTCCGCGACCGGACTGCCCGGCGGCATCGCCATACCGCACTGCCGCTCGCCCCACGTCGACACCGCGACCATCGGCTTCGCCCGGCTCGACCCCAAGGTCGACTTCGGTGCGCCCGACGGTCCTGCCGATCTCGCGTTCCTGATCGCCGCGCCGGAATCCGGTGGCCCCGAGCACATGAAGCTGCTCTCCAGCCTGGCGCGGGCATTGGTGCGCAAGGACTTCGTCGAATCCCTGCGGTCGGCCGCAAGCCCCGAGGAGGTCGTGGACCTCGTCAACGCCGCGGTCAGGCCTGCCGCTCCTCCGCCGGCGGCGAAACCGGCCGAGGAGAAGAAGATCTCGATCGTCGCGGTCACATCGTGCCCCACCGGGATCGCCCACACGTACATGGCCGCAGACTCGCTCAGGCAGGCCGCCGAGAAGGCCGGCGTGACGTTCACCGTCGAAACTCAGGGTTCCTCGGGGAGCACCCCGCTGTCTGCGGAGACCATCGCAGCCGCCGACGCGGTCATCTTCGCCACCGATGTCGGCGTCAAGGACCGGCAGCGCTTCGCCGGTAAGCCCGTCATCGCCTCCGGCGTCAAACGTGCGATCAACGAACCCGACAAGATGGTGGCCGAAGCCGTCAGCGCCGCAAGCGATCCCGATGCACCACGGGTGGCAGGACAAGCCGCCGAGGCGCCGGGGACCACCGCGGCGGGCGACGTCGGATGGGGCACCCGGACCCGGCAGATCCTGCTCACGGGCGTGAGTTACATGATCCCGTTCGTCGCCGCAGGCGGTCTGCTGATCGCACTCGGATTCCTTTTGGCGGGCTACGAGATCGGGAATGCCCCTGAAGGTGAGACCGACCCGCTCGGATTCATCATCGCCACACACAACTCGCTGGGCAATCTTCCCGACGGCGGGTTGGCGCAGTACCTCGGTGCGGTGCTGTTCACCCTCGGCAAGTTGGCGTTCAACTTCTTGGTACCGGCCTTGGCCGGCTACATCGCGTTCGCGATCGCCGACCGGCCCGGTATCGCACCGGGTTTCACCGCGGGTGCGGTCGCGGTGTTCGTCGGCGGCGGATTCATCGGCGGCATCGTCGGCGGGCTGATCGCCGGTTTCGCGGCACTGTGGATCAGCCGGATCGGGGTACCGCAGTGGGCACGTGGTCTGATGCCGGTGGTCGTGATCCCGCTGTTCGCCTCGATGGTCGTCGGCCTGTTGATGTTCCTGCTCCTCGGCCGACCGCTCGCCGCGCTGACATCCGGGCTGACCAACTGGCTCGGCGGGCTGTCGGGCGGATCGGCCATCGCGTTGGGCGTGATCCTCGGCCTCATGATGTGCTTCGACCTGGGAGGCCCGGTGAACAAGGCGGCCTACGCGTTCGCCACCGCGAGCCTCGTCAACCCCACACAGGCCAACCTGCAGATCATGGCCGCGGTGATGGCCGCGGGCATGGTGCCACCACTGGCCATGGCGCTGGCCACCGTGCTGCGGCCCGGGTTGTTCAGTGAACCCGAGCGCGAGAACGGCCGTGCGGCCTGGTTACTCGGCGCATCGTTCATCACCGAGGGTGCGATCCCCTTCGCCGCGGCCGATCCGCTGCGCGTGATCCCGTCGATGATGCTGGGCGGCGCGGTGACCGGTGCGACCGTCATGGCCACGGCGGTCACGTTGCGTGCGCCCCACGGCGGCATCTTCGTGTTCTTCGCGATCGGCAACCTGTTGTGGTTCGTGATCGCGGTGGCCGTCGGGACCGTCGTCAGCGCCCTGGCCGTCATCACCGCCAAACAGTTCGCCAAACGTCCCGTCCCCACGCCGGACACCCCGGCACTGGCCACCACCTAAGAGGAGAAGACATGCCCAGCAAAACCGTCACCGTCGGATCGGCCGTCGGCCTCCACGCCCGCCCCGCGGCCATCATCGCCGAAGCCGTCGTGAACGCCGGTGTACCCGTCACCCTTTCCATGGACGGCGGCGAGCCAGTCGACGCCGGTTCGGCCCTGATGATCATGACCCTCGGGGCGGAGAAGGGCGCTCAGGTCACCGTGTCCTGCGACGACTCCGCCGTGCTCGACAAGGTTGCCGAACTGGTCGAGCAGGACCTCGACGCGTAAGCGGCTTTGCCGACACCTACCATAGCGTCAATTTCGGATGTCGCTCGGGCGGCGTTTTCCCGGCGGTAAAAAGCGTCATCGGCGTCATCAGTGCGCCCATAGAATTCGAACGTGCAAAGTGCCCGCCGGCTCGGCATGAGAAGATGCTTTCCTGCGCAGACACCGATCTGTTTGCTGAGCGCCTTTCGGCGCGCGGCGGTCAGGTCAGACGTTGTTGGGGGAGTGTGAGGCGTGCAGCGCGTAGCCGTCATGGTGCTGGCATTGTTGCTGGCTTTTCTCAGTGCGCCGCCGGCGTGGGCCATCGATCCCCCGGTGATCGACGCGGGTGCCGTCCCACCTGACGAAACGGGGCCCGATCAGCCCACAGAACAGCGCAAGATCTGCGCGACACCCACGGTGATGCCGAACTCCAACTTCGCCGACCGGCCGTGGGCAAACGACTACCTCCGCATCCAGGACGCGCAGAAGTTTGCCACCGGGGCCGGCGTCACCGTCGCGGTCATCGACACCGGCGTGAACGGATCGCCCCGGGTACCGGCCGAACCCGGCGGCGACTTCGTCGACGCCGCGGGTAACGGCATGTCGGACTGCGACGCACACGGCACCATGACCGCAGCAATCATCGGCGGCAGACCGTCGCCGACCGACGGTTTCGTCGGTGTGGCCCCCGATGTACGACTGCTTTCGTTGCGTCAGACCTCGGTGGCGTTCCAGCCCAAGGGCGCCCGGCAGGACCCCAACGATCCGAACACCACCCAGACCGCAGGCTCGATCCGCAGCCTCGCCCGGTCCGTGGTGCACGCGGCGAACCTCGGCGCGCAGGTGATCAACATCAGCGAGGCCGCCTGCTACAAGGTGACCCGCCGCATCGACGAGACGACCCTCGGTGCCGCGATCAACTACGCCGTGAACGTCAAGGGCGCGGTCATCGTGGTCGCGGCGGGCAACACCGGCCAGGACTGCTCACAGAACCCGCCGCCGGATCCGTCGGTTCCGTCCGACCCGCGCGGCTGGCGGGAAGTGCAGACGATCGTCAGCCCGGCCTGGTACGACCCGCTGGTCCTCACCGTCGGCAGCATCGGCCAGAACGGTCAGCCCAGTAACTTCTCGATGTCGGGTCCGTGGGTCGGAGCGGCCGCACCCGGCGAGAACCTCACCTCACTGGGGTACGACGGTCAGCCCGTCAACGCCACGCCCGGAGAGGACGGCCCGGTACCGCTCAACGGCACGTCGTTCTCGGCCGCCTACGTCTCCGGCCTGGCCGCACTCGTCAAGCAGCGCTTCCCGGATCTCACACCGGCACAGATCATCAACCGCATCACCGCAACGGCACGTCATCCCGGTGGCGGGGTCGACAACTATGTCGGCGCCGGCGTGATCGATCCCGTCGCCGCGTTGACCTGGGAGATCCCCGACGGCCCCGAGAAGGCGCCGTTCCGGGTCAAGGAAGTTCCGCCGCCGGTGTACATCCCGCCGCCGGACCGCGGGCCGATCACGGCGGTCGTGATCGCCGGGGCCACCCTGGCGTTCGCTCTGGGTGTCGGTGCGCTGGCACGGCGCGCGTTGAGGCGGAAGCAATGAACTTCCTGCGGCAGTTCGGTTTCCGATTCACCACCGGGCACGGCATCTGGGCCGCCACACTGATCCCGGCATGCATCGCGATTTGCCTGCACTTCGATCTCCTGTGGTTGGGCATCACGCTCGCCGTGCTGATCGCGATCTTCTCGGTACTCACCATCCGCGGCCTGCGGATCACCGGGTGGGTGCGGGCCATCTTCTCCTGGCGCCGACGCCACCGCAGCACGCCCGACGTCGCATCGGAGCCGGCGGTTGGTTCCACGGTCATGCCCGGCGACCACGTCGCGGTGCGCTGGCAGGGCGACTATCTGATCGCCGTGATCGAGCTGGTGCCAAGGCCTTTCACGCCGACCGTGATCGTCAACGGCAGTGCGATGACCGACGACGTGGTCAGCACCAAGTTGGTCGAGCGGCTGCTCGAGGCGCACTGCCCCGACCTCGAGGCCGATGTGGTGTCGGCCGGCTACCGTGTCGGCAAGACCGCGCCTGCCAGCCTGATCGCACTCTACGAGCAGGTGGTGGGGCCCTACCCGGCGCCGGCGAACCGGCGCACCTGGATCGTGCTGCGGGCCGATCCCGAGACGACACAGCGGTCCGCGCGTCGCCGCGACTCCGGGGTGTCGGGCCTGGCCCGTTACCTCGTGGCATCGGCGACCCGGATCGCGGATCAGTTGGCGAGCAACGGGGTCGACGCCCGCTGCTGCCGCAGTTTCGACGACTACGACAAGGCCACCGAGATCAGCTACGAGCGCGAGACGTGGTCGTCGATCAAGGGCCGCAGCACGTTCACCGCCGCCTACACCGCTCCCGGCGGTCCCGACATGTGGTGGTCTGCCCGCGCCGACCACACCATCACGCGCGTGCGTGTGCGTCCCGGCGCAGCTCCTTCGAGCGCGATCCTGTTGACGACGCTGGCGAATCCCGCTACTCCGCGCGGGTTTTCGTGCCTGTTCGGCGGTCAGCGCGCCGCGCTGCAGGGCATCGTCCCGGTTTCCGACAAGCACTACGACCTTCCGATCGGCTCGGCCGGTGTGCTCGTCGGCGAGACCTCCGACCGCTACCCGGTGTACATGCCGTTCGACAACGTCGACGTCAGCATCAACCTGGGTGATGCCCGGCTGTTCACGCAGTTCGTGATCCGGTCTGCCGCGGCCGGCGCGGTGGTGACCCTCGGTCCCCAGTTCCGCGAATTCGCCACCATGATCAACGGCCGCGTAGGGCGGACACCGCGTATCGGTTGGCCGAACTCGACGACATACCTCGGCCCGCATCAGGGAGTGGGCCGGGTCATCTTGCGGCCCAACTTCATCGACACACCGCGGCACAGGCAGCTGCCGATCCAGCTGATCAACCCGCGTGAAGAAAGCCGCTACCAGATGGCTCTGGAGCAGTAGGGGGAAAACACGTGAGCGACGACGACATCCATCCGCAAGTGGCGGCCGTGCTGCGCCAGGCACAGCGACTGCAATCAGCCATGGACGAACAGCTGCACAAGATGGGCACCGAAACGTTCACCGCGGCAGACGAAACCGACACCGTCGAGGTGACGCTCAACGGACACCACCACCTGACATCGGTGTACATCGAGGACGGGCTCCTGCGGCTCGGCGCGGAGACCGTCGAACAACGCCTCAATGAGGCCCTGCACAAGGCCACTGCAGCGGCGACCGCCTCGATCGAAGCGGACCGCGAACGGCTCGACGCCCTCGTCAACGACATCACCGCTGAAGGTATCTGAGCGCTTGATGGCCCCAAACACGCCCTTCTCGTCGTCGGACGACGATTGGGGTGACTCCTCCGCGTTCGACAACGCCTATGCCGACGACGCAACGTCAGATCTGAGTGTCTTCGATGTTCACTCCCCGGCCGGTGACGAACCGGACGCCGGCTTCGATGCGCTCGACGAGTACGTCGCAGCGGAGTCGTTCGACGACGATGCCGGGCATCTCGACGCGATGGCGACGCCGCCGGCCCAGGAGCCCGACGAAGATGATCCTGGGCCACTCTTCTCGGCGACCAACCCGCCCGGAACCATCACGGTGACCGCGTATCTCAGCGGCTGGCTACAGCGCATCGACCTTGCGCCCTCCGTGGTGAACATGGCCGAGAGCCAACTGGCACGCGAGGTCGCCGAGCTTGCCGAGATCGCGACCAAGAAAGCCGCGGCCGGCCGGTACGTCTTTCTGCTGTACGCAACCGTCCAAGAGATCGGCGACAGCCCCGATGTCCGAGACATGCTCAAGGAAACTCTCGGGCTACCGACACCCGAAGAAGCCGCCGAAGCCGAGGCTGCGTACGCCAGGCGGTATGCGCGCGACGGGCACTGACAGGAGACGGCCACGAAAGCACAACGACGTCTCCTGCTGACCTGCCTCGGGATTGTCCAGGCGGCCATTCTGACCTGGGCCGTCATCACCTTTCTGCGCGGCAGTTACGTGACCGCACTGCTGTGCGTCGGCGTCGCCGCCTGGTGGACGATCCCCGCCGTCGCCCAGTCCGTCATGTCCGGCGCGGTGCCCAGGGTGACGTGCGACGACGGCGAAACCACGATCCGACCGGACCGGCGCTTGGACCGGATGATGCTGATCGCCACCCTGGGCGGCGCGCCGCTTCTCGGCCTCTGTGCGGTGTTGAGCGCATTGGGACGATTGGATCTTCCGACGTCCTCTGTGGGTTCCGAAGGTGGGCTCTTCACCTGGGTCCCGATCATCTGCGGCGGGCTGGCCGGCCTTTTCGCGGTGTTCTTCGCGCTGATCGTGAAGTTCGGCGGAATCGGCTATCTGCGGTTGGGCCCCGAGGGATTCGAACGCGCAGAAGCGTTCCGGAAGACCGCGACGCGACGGTGGGACGAGGTGACCGACGTCAGCGACACCGCCCCGGACCGACCACAGGCGACGTGCCCTCTGGTCATCACAACCGACGACGGCCAGCAGCACTCGATCGACAATTCCGCCATGTACACCAGGGATGGGCGGACGCTGTATGAGTTCGTGCGCTTCTACTGGCTACACCCCGAACGTCGCGTCGAACTCGCCGACGGTCGCGCAGTAGAGCGGTTTCACGAGGTGCAATCCGCGGCTGAACGGCGAAAAGGTGCCGGCGACTAGTCGCGAAAATTGGTGCGTCAGAGTGTGTCTCCCGATTGCTAGTCTGGACGAGCACCGATGGAGGGATGACGCTACGTGGGCGGCTTCGGAGATTTCTACGATATAGCCAATAACTGGTACAGCGGCTACTCGCACACAGTAGGTGTAAGTGAAGACACCGGTTATACGGTCGCGGGCTTGGGAGCAAATGTCGTCAGCTTCGGGCAATCTCTCGCAAGAGAAGGCGCACAGAAGCTGGATAACGCGAAGTTCGCGGCGGCCGCCGCGACACCGATCATCGCCTTCGGGTTGAGAACGATGACCATCATGAGCAACCTGACCGGGTTTGAAGGCCCTGAACGCGGAGATCGTTTCGGGCAGGGCGGCGAAGCATTCTCAGGGGTCAGCAGTGGCCTCGATGGAACCCGTTCGCCTGACAGCTGGGAAGGCAGCAGTTCGGATGCCTACTCCGACAGGAATCGCGAACAGAAGGAGCGCGCAGCGCTCATGGCCGAGACCGATCGCATCGTGAAAGAGGTGCTCGACAAGGAAGCCGGCGAGATCGTAGATACCCGGCGCCAGATCGATCACCAAATGACCGAACTCACCTGGCTGATACCGGCCGCCATCGCCGCGAAATTCTGGAACGCTCCGCCGGGTTCGGGCGAGATCGCCTCCCAGATCATCCAGTGGGGTGGCGTCGCGAAGACGCTTCCCATCGCCACCCAGCGGATGTATCGGATGATCGCTGATTCGTCGGAAAACGCCACGGTGATCCGGCGCGCCGGGGCCACCTACGACCGGATTGCCGCGGAGGCGCAGGCGCAGTGATCCATCATCAGAACGACGAGGAAAGGGGCCGCCGGTGAGCGGTGAGTTGCAAGTCACGACAACAGCGCTGCGTCAACTTTCTGAACGGCAACGGCAGATCGTCGACAGGATCGCGGCGGCGGGTCAGATCGTCGATGGCACCGCGGTGGCTGTGGGCATCACGCACGGTCCGGTATGCGCGCCGACGATCACAGCGATAAGCGCTGCCGGGCTTTCGCGTGACGCGGCGGTGGCTGCCATGCAGGCGGTGTCGACCTCGCTCGCCGAGAAATTGGACGCGGCAGCCGCCAACTACGAGCGGACGGATACAACGCAGGCGAGCCACCTCGACGGCGAGATGCAAGGGCGCTGAGCGTCACGCGGGCGGCACACTCCACATTAATTGGCTGGCCTCGAAGGGCGTCATTTCAGCAAGACATACCAAACCAGGTATACGAGGCCGAACCCGAGGTTGATGGCAACAACGATCCAGCCGAATACCGCAAGTGGCGCCCCGACCTTCTTGTACCTTTCAGGTTCCGGCCAAGGAAGCTGCCTGTAGTAGTAGCAACCGACCACTATTAGCCCGATTCCGATCACGTACAGGGCGACAATTGCGATAGTGACAAGAACGCCGTGTGACGTCGCCTGCAGAATCCATGCTCCGCACAGGACAAAGAAGCCGAGCAGGAGATATGTACGTGTGGCGGCAAGCACGTCGAACCCTAACACTCACCACACATGCGCACGCGCTGCTGCTCGCCAAGCGCCCCCAAACCCGAGGCAGCCGAGCATGTTTGGCAGCACGCTGGTCTATACACGGTTTCTACTGCTGCTTTCCACTGTCCTTCTCCCTGCGCGGACGATGGCCGACGACACCTTCGGTGTAAGCACGGTCTTCCGTGTAAAGGTCCTCGTCTGGAGACAGTTTCGGATCGCGGCGCTTCTCCTTGCCCTGGCCGCCTTGGCCGTGGCCTGCGCCCATGCCACCCATGCCGCCGCCCATCATGCCGCCCATACCACCGCCGGCCGGGCCGCCCGGGCCCCCGACGGCGCCGCCACGCGCGCTGGACGGCGAGGGGGCCACGGAGTCCGCGCCGACAGGGGGGCCCAGCGGTGCGGCAGGCATCCCGCCGCCACCACCGCCAACTCCCCCACCGCCACCACCACCGGCGCTGGCAGGCTTCAGGCTGGGATCCTCGAGGCCCGGAATGTCCGGGCCTCCAGGCATATCCGTGGGAAGGCCGCCTTCCGGCATGCCACCCCCCGAGGGCGCACCACCACCAGAGGGCGAACCACCAGAGGGTGAACCGCCGGACGGCGAGCCACCACCGGAAGGCGAACCTGAAGGTTGCTCTCCCCCTGGGGAGCTCGCACTCGCAGGCGACATCGACGGATCCATCGACGGCATCTCCGGCATTTCAGGCGTGCCGCCGCCTCCACCTCCGCCACCGCCGCCCGAGCCGCTGCCCGGTCCGCCTGGCGCGCTGGGCCCTTTTTGGCCTTGAGTCGGAGTGGCTTGAACGTCACCATCATTCACGGCAGGAAGGCCGCCCATCGCCGGTGGTTTCCCTGGACGGATCTCCTGGACTTGGCTGCCGTTCGCGTAAGCGTCCAGGGCATCTTCGGATTTCTCCTGGTATTGCGCCCACGCATATTGCCGATCCCACTCGGACTCCCATTCGGCTTCTTCAAATGCTCTGACGTCATCCATGTTGGGATGGTTTGCCACCAACTTGTCATGCGCATCGACAAACGTCGTGGCCTCTTGCGCCAGACGGCCGCACTCCGCACCCATATCCGCCCACCACGTCGAGAGTCTTTGCTGCGCCTCGGCACTCGTTTCGGCGGCAGCGCCCGACCAACCTTCGGCGGGGTTCGCGAAATGTCGCCCATGGCCCTCCAGTGTGGACTGGTAGTCCCGCCACTGATCTCGGAAGTACTTCATCGACAGGGCTTGTGTGTCACCGCTATGGATGATCCTCGCGGCCGCATCCCAATCCAGTTCATCCGCAGCGGCCGCCGCGGAGGGGTAGTCCATGGAGGGGATGGTCAGAGGACCGGGGATTCCTGACATGTCGGGGACCACCGCCTCGGCCGGCGGCGGCGGAGCGTCGCTGCCATTCATCTGACGGCTGAGCGCGGCGGCCTTCTGCTCTTCAATCTTCTGGTAGGCACCGGCTGCAGCACGGATGGCGGCAGCAATACGCTCACCCTCGCGGTCCCCTGCGGCAAACGTCGCTTTCAGTTTGGCGGCAGACGCCATGAGCTTGTTGTACACACCAGTGGTGGTGGCGAGTTCGTCCGGCTTCGATGCCTCACCGGGACCTTCGGGACGAGGCGACTCACATTCGTGCGCTTTCCGTTCCAGCCCCGGAACCGAGTAATGCAACTCCTCGCTCATGACCGATCACCCTCCCTGCGCTTTGCCATACCGGATGAGGCAAAAGACGCGCCATTTGGCGAATCCGAAGTTACCCCCCGCAAACGACTAGTTTGCTTCCCAAGTCGTCCGGTCGGTGTTCCGTAGGCAATCATAAGGTCGCGGCGGCGGCACGGTTTGCGTTAATTTCCGGGCGTATGCCGCAGAAGCTCCCCATTCAACTCACCGGCACCGTCACGCTGGCGTGAGGGCGTCGGCAGTCAATTGCCCTACGTGCTGCCAATAAATGAACTCGCGGATGGCCTGCCGCTGATCGTCAGGCAGCGCTGCGGTATGGGCCGCGTAGAGCGCATATTCCTGGGCATGTGCCGCGTAGGCGACGAACGCAGCGAGATGCCGCTCCCCTCTCTTCGTGGATCGACTTGCCAACGGCTTCCACACGTTGTCCCACAATAACTTCCGGCGGTCCTCGGGCGGATTCGCATCGGCCGACGCCGGTGGCAGGATTTTCACCAGATCGGTATCGCTGACCCGCGCCAACTGCGAGCTGACATCGGGAGCGATCACCTGCAGGCGGTCACGACCAGCCATTTTTCCGCTCTCCGGGATATCCTCAGGCCTCAAAACCTCGTGGTGTACGCCGGCATCCGAGTTCTTCAGCTGATCCTCCGTCGCGATGACGGCGCGCAAGTTCTTGCCGTGATGTTCGGCCCACCTTTGCACGGCCACGATCGGCTCGTTCACCCAGCGAGCACGCTCGGCCGGTGAAATCGACTCATCCGCAGACGCCATATGCACCTGTTCGGGCAGATGCACCTGCTGAGGGATGTAGGCAATTCCGTAATTGTTGGCGACGACGATCTTTCCGTCGGCCGTGAGGCCTGTGACCCAGAAGAACTTGAAGTCCTCAACATTGGTCATGCCTGGGGCGTTCAGCGCGGCTGCAATCCTGCGTGCAGTCTCCATCGGATCGACGCCCGACCGTCGAACCGCTCTTTGGGCAAGATCACGTTCAGCTCGCGCCGCCGACACCGGGATCGGTGCGACCTGCGCGCCGCCCCCCGCGGCGTTTGGCTGTGCCGGTGGCGGCGCGGCAGCCGGGGGCGGCGCCGCTACAGGCGCTGCTGGCGGTGGGGTGGGCGGCGGACCGAGTGGAGGCGACGCCATAGGCATTCCACTAGCTGCGCCCATCGGCCCGCCCGCGGCAGGGGGCTGAACCGGCGCCGCCGGAGCGCTATTGAGTGATGTCGGCGCCGAGTGAGCACTTGCCGGTCCCATGGACTCTCCGGCCGGGACTGTCGGCGGAGGCGTTAACGGCGGAGGTGGCACTGAGCCACCACCCGTCGATGCCGCGTGCACCGGAGTCCCCGCCGAATCTGAAAACGACTGGGTGAACTGCTGCAACGGGTCGACCGGAGCTCGGCCGACGGGATTCTGACCTAGGGCCGCAGCGGACGCGTCGGCAGCTTGTTCGGCACCACTCCCACCAAGCGAAGAGCCGCTACTGAGCGGGCTGCTTGGTGCAATCGATGTGCCTCCGCCGCCACCAGTTGGCGGACCCGAGGAACTAGAGGAACTAACGGGAGTCGGTGCCGAAGGAGAGATCGCTGAACCTGGGCCAGACGGACCGCCGGCAGTCGGTGCTGGTGCGCTCGGAGGCCTTCCTAGCACGGGTTGGGGTACAGGCGGGGCAGGTCTGATGTCCGGTTGCTCGCCACCAAGCCCGGAGTTTACCGGTTCCACTTGTTCCACCGGGGGTTCTATCGCAGGAGTCGGTCTAACGTCGGACGCGTCTTCACCGAGGCCAACGTTGTCCTGCTCCCACGTGTCTACCGGGCGGCTAGGCTTAACGCTTGCTCTGACATCCGATGCGTCTCCACCGAGGCTCGAATTCATAAATAGGACGTCGGCCTGGCCATCGCGAATCTCGCCATCCTGACTACCGGTCGCCGGTTCCACATTTTTAAAGATGTCTTTGGGTAATTTGGGGGGCTCGCTAGGTATATCTTCTTTTCCCTGGACGGTGTCGGCGCCCCATTGAACGATTGACTTGTTGAAGTCATAAGCTAAATCTTTGATCTTTTCAATTTTGGACGATGCATCTGTCTCGTTTTTGTCGGCGTCCGCAGCCGCCTCATTAATAGCTTCAACGGCAGAATTGACGGTACCGATAATTGCTTCTTTTACGGTGCCAATCAGGCCGATTGCCTCGCCACACCACTTCTCAACCTTTTGAAGTTGGTGCTCATGCGTCACCATCGACTTCGTGTGCTGTTCAACCCTGGCGTTCGCCGCCCGAGCGGAGGTTCCTGCCCATGTCGCCTCACTATCTAAGTAGGATTGATGGGTTTGCCAAGATTCCTTTGCGCCAGTTAAACGCTGCCGAATTCCGAGAATTTCCGCTTGGCGATTGCTAAATTCAGACTCTTCAGTTTCTGGCCACGCGCCAGGACCGACCATTCTATCGAAGTGTCCGCCTTTGGGCTTTTCAAGTTTGCCGAGACCCATCATCACGATGCCTTGCACCCGCTGTTGACGGCTTTGACGAGTGAGGCAACAACCTGCCAGAGGACATTGTCCGCAGAGGAGTAAGTTGGAATCGCTTCGACATATCCACGTTGGTACTGCGCAGCCAGAACCGTGAAATCCTCGACAATAGCGTTATCGCTCGCGCGGCCCAGGCGCTCCAAGTTGTCGGCATTGGCGGACATTACAGGCGCCACGTCATCCATCACCGCTCTGTGGTCGGGCGACCACTCCGCGGCAGGTAGTTTGGGATCGAGAGCCTGCCATGCACGCGTTTGCTCATCGAACGCGACGACGGCGGATGCCAAGTCAGCGCACACGGGGTTGCCATCACCCAGGAACAGATCGCTCGCATCTGCACCGCTGGTCGACGCCAAACGAGACGGAGGATCGACACTCGGAATCCGTCCAGCAAACGTTGACGCAGACCTGAACTCTATAGCTGTACATATGTCGGTGGCCGAATTGGCAAGAGCATTTATCACCGGCACAAATCGATTATTCTCGGGGACGTAAGCAGGGATTAGTGGCACAAAAACGTGCACGTAAGCGCTGAATTGCTGATAGAGTTCTCGCATCGCTCTGTGCGGCGTCTGCTTAATTAAGGCTTCCGTATGGTCTGCCGCGGTAGTCATGGCCTTTGCCATGGTGTTGTACATGTCTCGCTGCTCCGGCGTCCAAGCATTCGCTGGTATCGATGCATCGCGCTCGGCCCACCTGACTGCGGTCGACTCAGCGTTGTATTCCCTCGTAATCCTTGCCCACCCGTCGCAGGTTGGGTCATCCGTGATGATACTGACCGGTCCTTCGTCATTTTCACTGGCGAAACCAGAGGCAGGACCGCCGGTTTTTTCATCCTTAGAGCCGTTCTCGGCATCGGGCCGTACCACGAGCACCGTTACTACCACTGCGAGCGCGATTGCCAAGACGACCGCAAGACCACCAAGCATCCACCTGACCTTGCCACCGCCGTTGGGTGGTGTTGGCCCATTAGCCCATTGCGGCTGCGGGCCCCATGGCGGTGGGCCGGCCGGTGGTGGCGATGTAGGACCGCCTGGATATTGCGGCCAAGATTCGGGTGAACCGCCGCCAGAGTGCCCACCGAGAGGCGGTTGCTGTCCAAACGAGCCTGGCGGGGGAGGCAAAGTCATCGGCACACCTTCGAATCAGTCGCGAAATTGGTCACAACACAATCGCAGGATCACTGGGCACTGGACGAGGCACGGTGCCGTTCGCACGTGGCCTCCCCTCGGAATGTCCGGCTTCTGGTTCCGATGCCGCAGCCCCTGGGACCTGTGAAGTTACTGGAGCCTGTTGCGTAAACGCGGGGTCGGCAGCCGCGCCCTCATGCTGTTCTTGCTGATCATCCCGCTCGCGTCCGCCCTTAGACTTCCCGACCGGCGAGTCCGTTTGAGGAGCCGCAGGCCCGGCAGTATCCTGGCCGGTTCCGCCTGACATTTGACCGATCTGCTGCACACCTTGCATCACTGCCTGCGGAACCTGGGCGGCCATCTGTGCCATCTGCGTTGGAACCTGTGCTGCCATCTGGACTGCCTGCATCGGCATCTGCATCATCTGTTGCAACTGCTCTAGGCCTTGCAAGCCGCCCTGACTCGTGCCCTCTGTCCCCGTCGACGCGTCGAACCGACCTGTTGACGACTGCAGATTCTCGGCAATAGTTCGGTCCGATTGTTCGTACTTGTCAGCTGCCTCTTGTATACGACGGGCGGTCTCTTGAGCCTCCGCTTTCGTCTTGCCTATTCCTTCGATGAACGGTGCCTCGACCTGCCAGGTCTTGTCAGCCAGCGCTTTCGACAACGGATCGGTGCCCTCGGTCTTAAATGGGTCGGGCGGCTCCGGAATCGCGCGCGCACTGGCTTCCATACTCGCCCCATGGGTGCGCACCTCGGCTGGATTGACCCTCAACTCACTGGTCACCGGCATCCCCAATCACTCGGCACACCAAATGTACATATGTCGGTCCGGCAGCCTTTCGGCTTACGGCTGTGGGCGCCGGCCTTGCAGCCCCGCTCGCGATCCTTCGGCACGCGAGACAGTCACGGTCTCGGTATCCCATCAGTCATCCCCTCGCACAGACACGCACCGCCGCGTGGGTGTCCCGCCCCACAGGCAACGCAGCCACAATCAGCTTAACGGCCGATTCCCAAGCTGGTGTGCGCCAATTTGTCTGCAGCCGCCGAGTGGTTCTCCTAGTGCCAGCATTAAAGCGAGCTAAGGTTGGCTTCGCCTGCCGCGTTTGCCAGCCACCGCCCTGGTGTGTGTAAGTACTTCGGAAAGTGAAGCCGTCGAGGCCGTTGGTACGCCGCCCAGACTAGCGCCGCGGGCGCGGGGTCAATGCAACCCCTAGTGCAACCGCAGGTTTCGCAGCAGGTCGTACACGCCGGCGATCCAGAGCAGCAGTGGGATCACCGCTGCGATGGCGGCGCCGTCGAACAGCTCGAGGATGCGTTTGGTCACCGGGGAGACGCGTCGGACGCCATCGGTGGCGCCGACGACGATGAGTGCGATGAGCGCGAGCATGGTGTAGATGCCCATCACGATCCAAGCGGAATCGGGCCACCACATGCTGAGCTTGATCATCAACCCTGTGGGTACGGCGACCGTGGCCGCCAACAGCGCCCATGCACACCATCTTTCGGCGTACAGCCGTGACCGGAACCCGCAGATGACGGTCACGAGCGACGCGACGATCATGCTGTGGACGAAGAAGTGTCCCTGGACCACAACGGCGATCGCTCCGACGGTGAGAATGAGCGCACCGGCAGAGAGAAAGCCGATCAACAGCTGGCGGGTCAGCTGGCTGCGTTCCTGCAGGCGTGCCGCGGATTCCGGCACCGACGCGATGATGGCCTGCCAGGTCGGGGAGGCATCGTCGATCGAATCGGGCGTGACGACCGGGTCCAGCAGTTCGTCGTTGGACACATGTTCACCGGGCGCCGGGATCGGCGGCAGGGCGATACGGGCCACGGCCACGGTCAGTTTCGCCGCGTTGGTCACCACGATCAGGCCGAAAGCGATGGCACCGGCGGGCACCCACTCCTGCCAGCCGTAGCCGAAGGCAATGGCCGCGGCGGTGACCGCAATCGAGGTGACCGCGACGAACGACGCGACTTCCGCCCGTTTGCGGGGCCCGCCGCGCGTCGCCAGGGTCAGCAGCAGCACCACGGCAGCGGCACCGGCCAACTGCGGCGCACCCAGCCCGTCGACCCCGCGCGGCAGCGGTACCGCGAGCCCGACGGCACCGGCGAGCGCCGGGGTCGCCGCGAGCAGCAGGCTCTCGGACATGTCGAGACTGTTGTAGCGGCTCTTGGCCGCCATGCTTCCGCCCAGCAGGCCGAGGCCGAGAACTCCGAGTGCCACGGCCCACCACCAGCCATGCCCCGAACGGGTCCAGGCGATCAGCGTGGCGACCGTGATGATTGTCGCGACGATCGGAAGGGCAATTGCCACAAAGCGTTTCAGCGCCGTGCGGTCGAACACCGGCGACTCGTCGAGCACCGCGATCGCATCGATCACATCCTCGACCAACGGCCGATACCGTTCGGTGCGACTGACGGACACCAGCGTGAGAAGCGTTCCGTCGACCACGCCCGCGTCATCGAGGGATTCGTCGGCCTTCAGCGGCGGGGCGCCGGGACGCGCGAACGCCCAGACCCCCTGCTCACCGAAGTTGAATCCGGCCAGAACGTCTTTCGGGGTGTCCTCGAGCAGTTCGGCGAGGTAGCTCACCGTCTCATCGATGTAGGTCTCGATGGGCGCCGTGGCAGGCAGGACCAGATCGGTCATGCGCTTGCCGGTGAGGATCGTGACCCTGGTTGTCGACGGCCGCCCCGGGGTCACACTCGACGTGTCGGCCGCTGCAGCGGTGGAGGTCAACGCCGTTCAAGCCTGTCGAAATCGTCCGACAGCGCCGCCGCCAGTTCGGTGATGCGCCGCTGGAAGGTGTCGCTGAGCAGATCGAGCTGGATCTCGGTGCCCGCCGCGATGTGCTTGTCGTACGGCAGCACGATCACACGACCGGGCGGCACGTGACGCTCGAACTGCTGCACGAGGTCCTCGACGTCGACATTCGGCTTGCCCGGGGTCACGTGGTTGATCACCACGCAGGACCGGCCGAGCAGATCCTGATAACCGTTCTGCCGCAACCAGTCCATCGTGACCGCGGCCTGCCTGGCGCCGTCGATGGAGGCGCTGGCCACGATCACCAGACCGGAGATCGTCGACAGCACACCGCGCGTCGCCTTCTGGAACAGGCCCGCGCCGCAGTCGGCGAGCACCAGATTGTAGTAACGCGACACGACCGCGGTCGCGCCCTTCCAGTCGTCGTCGTTGAACTCCCGCTGGGCACCGCTGTAGTCCTCGGACGACAGCACCTCGAGGTTCGACGAATTCATGCTGGTGTAGGCGCGAATGTCGTTGTACCGCGTCAATTCCTGATCCGCCAGCAGATCAGCGATGGTGGCCGCGGACTGCCGGCCCGCACGGTCGGCGAGGTTGCCGCCGTCGGGGTCGGCGTCGATCGCGAGGATCCGGTCACCGCGGATCTTGGCCATGGCCGACCCGAGTGTCACGGTGACAGCGGTCTTGCCGACACCACCCTTGAGACCGAACACGCCGATCTGGTAGCTGTCGCGCGCGTTGCGGCGGATCCGGTTGTGCAGGTCGAGTTCGTAGACCTCGTCGGGCGAGAGTCCGAGGTTGATCCGCGTCATCACGTACAACCAGTGCCGCCAGCCGCGCTGCGACGGCATCTTCACGCCGGTCTTCACCCCGACGTGCGACAGCGCATCGATCGCACGGTGATTGCCCATCGACGCCGCGGACGTCGGCCCGGGCTGCGCGGGCGCAGGCACGGCCTGCCCGGCGCGCCACGCCCCGCTGATCTCGGGGTCGATGTCGCTGAGCTGCGACGGTGCCGGTCCCGGCGCCAGCCGCTGCGCCGGCGGCGGCAACGTGGCCGGCTGCTCGTGCCGTGCACCGGGGCCGAACTGCTGCTGCCCCTGCGGCGCACGGAGCATCGAGTTCTGGGGCCACTGCGGCGCAGTCGCCGGGGGCGGCGGCATGGGCGGTGGCACCTGAGGTTCGGCCTGCCGCGACGGGGCCGCAGCGGATTGAGTCTGAGTCGGCGCGACCGGCATCGCACCCGACGGCGCGTCGGCGGGCGGTTTCTCCCCCGTCGGCATCGGCGGCGTCGCCGCCGTGGCCTTCAAGATCGCGTCTCTGTCCACGGTGATCGTGGCGTCATCGACCGGCTTGCCCGGTTCGGACGAATGGAAGAGCCGGTCATAGTCGGCCGACATGGGGACCCCTCAAGTAGTTCAAACAGATTGTTAGATCTTTACACCCGCACGCACATGATGGGCGGGATCGGGCATCCGTTGATGTCCGACAACCCGCCCACCATCGTGCATCGGTGTTCTCAGGCGAACATTCCCGTGACGCCGGCCTCGGTCTGGGCCATGGTCTGGCCCGCTTCGCTGATGGTCTGCGCGAGGTTCTGCAGGGCCAGGTTCAGCTCGTTGGACGTGCTGTCCCAGCGGGCCTGGACGGCCTGGTAGGCCTCCGAACCGGTGCCGCCCCACGCCGAGGCCAGCGTGGTCAGCGAGGCCTTGCCCTCGTCGAGCAGGCCGGCGGTGGTGGACACGGCGCCGTGGATCTCGGCAGAGCCGCCCTCGATACCGGCGAAATTCCATACCTGTTCTGTCATGTCTTATCTCCGTTCAGTGAGCTCAGTGGTCAGATGTTCATCGAAGACGCAAGCGTGCCCGCCTGATCCTCGTCGGTCGAGGTGTACTGCGTGCCCGAGGTGTGGATGTTGGCCGAGATCTCGTTCAACTCTTGGACCTGCTTGGCGGCGGCCTCGTGGAACCGAGCCAGCGCGGCCTGCGCGGCGGTGCCGGCCTGGCCGACCATCTGAGCGGCCAGAGCGGAGCCAGTGGACTCAACCTGCGCGATGACGCCCTTGAGTTCGCCGGAGATGCGCTCGAAATTCGCCGCCTCCTTGGCGAGGACGGCGGCATCTGTATTCATTGCTGCCATTTGGATTCCCCTTATTTCCCTGTGTCCTCACCAATCAATGGCGAGTCTTCCGGCAAGTACACCGGAAAGTTCTTGTCGCGAGTGTTCACCACTCGTCGTCTTCGTCCTCGGAGAGGTCGTACGTCAACGGCGTCGGTGCCACCAACCCGTCTTTCTTCCCCCCGCTCTTGCTGTTCTGGCCGGCGTGCGTCACCGGCGCACCTGCGCCGCCTCCGCCTCCGGCGCCCACCGGCGCCACAGCGCCCGCGGCTCCCGAACCCGCGCCCGCGGGAACCGCCTTCATCTCGCCGCTGATCCCAAGCAGATTGGACAGCAACGGAGTTCGCGGCGCTGTGCCTCCCGCACCAGGAAGCGACATGGCGCGCACCAGGCCGGCTCCCGTGCTCGGACCAGAACCGCCGAGCATCGGGTGATTCGAGAAGGGGCTGGCCCCCATCAAACCGACCTGCATGGCACGCTCGCCACCACCCATGCTGGTGAACTGGCTGACCATCTGGGTGGCCTGCTGCAGCGGTTGGGTCATGGTCTGCACGCTGGTCTGGAACATCTGCCCCAGCTGAGCCGGAACCTGCGCGGCCTGCGAACCCATCTGCATGACCATCTGCATGCCCTGCTGCAGGTCCTTGCCCGACTCGCGGCCCACCTCCTGGCCCGCGTTCTCACCCTTCTGCGCGGCGCCCTGGCCCCGCTGCTCGGCGAAATTGGCTTGCGCCGCAGCGTGTCCTGCCGCCAACCCGACCGACTCGATGGTGGCGATCGCGCTGACGCTCTCGATGACCGCGTTGCGCATCACACCCTCGGCCACGCGCGGTGCGGTCTGCGCCAACGCGGCCGCCGCAGTCGTCTCACCAACACCGGGAAGCACGATCGGCTTCATCGGCATGATCGGCTCGAACAGCAGGTTGACGGTGGTCTCCGCGTGGTAGACGTCCATCGCACCCGCCGCCTGGTTCCACATCCGGACGAAGTAGTCCATCTCGTTGAGCGCGATCGGCACGGTGTTGATGCCGAGAAAGTTCGTGGCCTCCAGGACGCCGTGCGTGATGTGGTTCTGCTCGATCTCCGGGAGCGGCGGCGTGGTCGCGAGCGCCAGGCTGTAGGAACTGGCCTGGGCCGACGCCTGCAGCGCCCGCTTCTGGGCCTGCGCCGCGGTGGTCTGCAGCCACGTGATCATCGGCATCGTCGCGGCGACCGCACGCTCGCTGGCCGCGCCGGTCCACACCGACGTGAGGTTGGTGAGCGCGGCCGCCAACTCGGCGGCCTGCGTCTCCAACAGGACCGCCAGACCTTCCCAACCCGCCGCGGCCTGCAGCATCGGCGCCGGGCCGGCGCCGACCATCAGGCGAGCGGTGTTGATCTCCGGTGGTAGAGCGATCCACACCGGAGGAATAGGCGGAGCCGCAACCATCGGCTGGTGTCCCTAACTCTCTGCTGAACGGCCTGACTACATCGTGGCCGCGTTGGCGGCGTCCACGGCGTTGTAGATGCCCGCGATCTCGGCGAACGCGGCGCCTGCGCGGGTCAGTTCCTCCTGCGCGAACGCATTCGCCGCAAGAGCCTCGACGCCCTCGCTGGCGAACGCCATGGCCGCCAGCGCCGACACCTCGTCAGCCCCGGCCGGAACCAGCGCGGTCACGGCCGCCGACGCGGTGGTGCCACCGGCCAGTCCACGTGCCGCATTTGCGATAACTTGCGCCGCAACGGCTTCCGCGCCCGGATTGTGCGTCATCGGTTGCATTTGCGTACTCCCCTTCCCCACTCGACATATTCAAGGACAAGCACTCGAAACTCCCCCGGCAGCAATTTGCCAGAGCGTCAAAGGATCTGTCCCCCGATCCCTTTGCTGGCGGGCTGCCGCCAGCGTTGCTGAGTGCGTTGAACAAATACTAACTGCCCTCTGAAGGTGGTGAGAACACTTCTTCTTCGGGTGGGTCCACATAGGCCGCCTGGATGACCTCTTTTCCGTCGGGGCCGACCAAGAATGCCTGGCCAGGGGGCCTCTTCTTCACGATGATGTCCCGCGACGGGAAGTCGTTCTTCTCGCCGGAGAGGAACAAGGTGGGCGATCCGGCACCGTAGGCGGCACCCACGAACTTGTCCATGGTCGCGCGGTGGGCCATGGACATCTGGCACGTGACGATGATGTGCAGGCCGATATCCGCGGCCGCGGGCAACAGCGGGCCCAGTGGCGCCATCGGCGAGACCATGCCTGCCGCCGCGGTCACCATGTGCCAGTCGTCGACCAGCAGGACCACGTCCGGCCCGGACCACCACGACCTCGCCCGCAGCTGCGCGGTGGTCAGGTCGGGCGGCGGCAGCCGTTTCTTGAGGTTGACGGCCAGGGCCTTGATGGCTTCTTCCAGCGTCGCGCTGTTGCGGTTGATCGCACCCGCGTCGAGCAGGTGGCTCTGCGGCACCGCGTCGAGCAGACCGGACCGGTAGTCGGCCAGCATGAACCGCACCTGCTGCGGGCTGTTGCGCTTGCAGATCGCCTGCGCGACGGCGTGCGCGATGCGGGTCTTGCCGGATTTGGGTGCGCCGAAGATCAGCAGATGCGGCGTGAGATGCATCTGGTTGTAGGCCACCGTGAGGTCCGCTTCGCGCACGCCGAGTGGGATCTGCCACCTCGTGCGGTAGTCCGAGTCGGGCCCGGGCGGGTTCGGATCGAGCTGGTGCAGGTAAATGCGTTCGGGTAGCACGCGCACCTGCGGTGCCTGCTCGGTGTGCCTGCCTGCGATTTGCTGGACGGCCGAGGAAATGGCTTCCACGATGTTGTCTGCGCTGTGCACGCCGTCGAGCCGCGGCACGCCCATCATCAGGTGGTGTTTTTCGAGTGACACCGCGCGTCCGGGCCGGTTCGCCGGAATTTCACGCGTGATGCGATCTATCTGAGTTTCGTTCACGTCGCCGAGGCGGAATTCGATTTTTGTGCCCAGGTAGTCGCGCACACGCGACTTCAGCTCGGTCCACCGCGGCGTCGTGATGATCACGTGCACGCCGTACGCCAGGCCCTGCCCCGCGATGTCCTGAACCGCCGGTTCCAGATCCGGGAACTCGGCGACGAATGCCGGCCACCCGTCGATCACGAGGAAGACGTCACCGAACGGGTCCTGCGCGGCCGGGTTGTTGGGGTCCTCGCGCATCTCGCGGTACGACGCGATCGATCCGACGCGGTATTGCTTGAACACCTGTTCACGGGCGCGCAGAACCGCTTTCACCTCGGCGACGACACGGTTCACGCGGTCCGGCTCGGCGCGCGTGGCCACACCGCCGACGTGCGGCAGGTCCTCCATGTACATCAGACCGCCACCACCGAGGTCCACACAGTAGAACTGCACCTGGCGCGGGGTGTGTGTGGCCGCGGCCGAGAGCATCAGCGTCTGCAGGAACGTCGACTTACCGGTCTGCGGTGCGCCGCCGACGGCGATGTTCCCGCCCGCCGCGGACACGTCGACACCCCAGACCTCCTGGCGGTGGCGGCGCGGCTCGTCCATGATCCCGAGCCCGAATCTCAGTGGGCGACGCTGATAGTCGCGCTCGACGAGTTCGTTGACCGGCGTGGGGTCGGTGAGCGGCGGCAGCCACATCTTGTACGCGCGGCTCTCGCCGGTGGCCAGCTGTGACAGGACCACCTCACGCAGCACCCTGGGCTCAGCTTCTGTGGACATTTACGACACCGCCGTATCGAAGATGGGCGTGGTGGTGAACTGGTGGATGCGCACCCGGGATTGCCGCTGCGCCTTGGGTTTCGACTCGCGGTCGACCGATTCGGCCACTGCCGGAACGTAGTTGTTACCGGTGTAGACGGCACGGAACTTCACCGGATCCTCCATGCCGACCCGCAGGAAGCCGACGCCGCTTTCCTTGTTCGTGATGTACTGCGCCTCGGGAGTGCCTATCACGGCCTTGGACTCCGCAGAGCTGGTGGTACGCAACGCGATCCGGTATGTCAGGTTGGGCTCGAGCTTGTCGATGCGCACGCCGCCGGTGTTCAGTGACTGCGTCGCGAGCAGCAGGTGGACACGTAGCGAGCGGCCCACACGGCAGATGCGGTCGAACAGATTGATGAAGTCCGGATGGTTCTGCAGCAGCTCGGCGAACTCGTCGACCACCACGAACAGCGTCGGCAACGGCGGCAGATCCGCACCGCGTTCGCGGTGCTTCTCGTACTCCGCGACACCCGAGAGCGCACCCGCCGCACCCACCTGCATACCGGCCTGGCGCAGGATCGACTGCCTGCGGTCGAGCTCACCGGTGAGCACCTCACCCATGCGGCTGACGAGTTCGGCTTCCTCTTCCATGTTCGTGACCACCGCCGCGGTGTGCGGCAGCTTCTCCATGCCGAGGAACGTCGAACCACCCTTGAAGTCGGTGAGCAGCAGGTTGATCTGATCGGGATGGTGTGTCGCGACCAGCGACAGGATCAGCGTCCGCAGAAACTCCGATTTGCCCGAGCCGGTGGTACCGATCAGCATGCCGTGCGGACCCGCGCCGAACTCGGCACCCTCCTTGATGTCGAGGTACATGATCTCGCCGGTCTTGAGTTCGTGCCCGAACGGGATCTTGAGCCGGTCCCGGTCGGTGTCGGCGTACATCCGCCAGCGGGCCGGTGTGACCTCCTCGATCGACTGCGCGCCCACGAGGTGGTGCCACTCGTTGGAGACCTTTTTCTGCACCCGCACGTTCTTGTCGATGATCGTGCCGGTGATCGACCAGCCCGCGAGCTTGCGCGCGATGCGGCCGGCCTGGCCCGGGGTCATCCGGTCGGCCACGCGTGTGACCTCACGCCACGGCTGGTTCGGCAGACGGTCCTCGGCCTTGCCGTCCTTCTCGACCTTCAGCTTGTAGGCCGCCTGGCGTTGCGCTCCGAGGGTGAGCACCGTGACACCGGCCCGGCCGTCCGGCGGGAAGCCGGCCTTGCCACCGGTGAGATCGACGACGACGACGTAGGGGCCGCCCGGTGCCGCGTCAGGGGTGTGCGGTCCGCGCGCGGTGAGATCGCTCAAGCCATCGGGCCGGGTGTAGACCAGGCGTGTCGGTCCCGCGGCATCGGTATCGGTCTGATGTTGGGTGTGCGGCAACCACTTCAGCCATGACCACTTGGGGTCCTCGGGGTTGTCGGTGAGCACCCGGATCTGCACCAGGTCCGGCGGATGGAACACCGCCAGGTGGCAGATCATCGCGGTGAGCAGACCTTCGGCGCCCTCGGGGTCACCGCCGACCGCGACGGTCGGGAACGTCCGCAGCTGAACGAGTTTCGGGCAGTCGTGGATGAGGCCGTGGGTGCGCAGGAACTTCGTCACCCACATGTGGCTGACCGGTTCGAGGTGCGGTGCAGGCGCGGCCTGCCCGCCTGCGAGTTCGCCACTGGTGTTCGGTTTGAGCAGCCGGTCGACGGCGATCTCGGCGCCGATGCCGATGCGCGTCGCGGCGAAGAACTCCGAGTTGGCCTGCCTGGCCCATTGCCGGTGGGTGCCGATGATCGACAGCAGATCGTCGGGATGCGGTGCGTGGTAGCTGAAGAACGCCACCTGCGCCGAGGCCGACGACGTCACGCGGGTGCGCAGACCGGCCAGGTACCGCAGGTATTCCTTACGGTCGGCGTTGATCTCCGGGACCTTCTTGCCGCCCGACCCACCACCGGCCATGAAACCGACGGTGCCCATGATCATCATCAACGGCATCATCAGCATGTACGGCGACAGCTGCCGCACACCGGTGAACACCATGATCGCGATCATGCCCAGCATGCAGCCGCCCATGACCCACGGCAACGCCTTCTGCATACCCGACGGCGGGATGTCGATACCCAGGTCGTCCGGCGGCGCGACGTTGATCTCACCCGGCGTCAGGCGCGGGCCACGCTTGATGGTCGGCGTGAACTTCTTGGTTGTCATCAGCCCTCCCCGCTTGCCACTTTGCGTGGATTGGGATCGGCGGGCAAGGTGTCGTGTTCGATCAACGCCGCCTCCTTCGACAGCACCGGGCCGTCCACGAGTAGTCCCACCACCTGCCACGGCGCATTCACCGGTCCGGCCAGACCGAGGTTCTTGGCGGCATCGTCGTTGGCGATGCCGTACCGCACGCCCTGCGGGTCGATGTAGTACATGCTCTCGCCGACCCGTGGGTCCGGGGACTGCAGCCGGATGAACTGCCCGCCTTCGATGTACACCGTCGAGTCGCCGCCGATCTGGTCGATCCCGGTGCCGATCGCGCTCGACGGCAGCGGCAGCCTGCGGCCCGCGATGACCGTGGTCTTGGGCGCCTGATCGCCGGGCTCACGCTGCCACGACCAGCACAGCACCGGCGAGTCCTGCCGCAGCAGCACATCGAGCGGCTCGTCCGGAAGCGGTGAAACGTACACCTGCTCAGGGATCTTCGCGACCACGCTGGCCTCGACGGCAGGCGGCTGCATGAGTCCGTAGGAGTTGGTGGCGCGCAGCGCGGCCGCCGTCGTGTTGTTCACGCGCGCAACGCCGTCGGGCAGCACCACGTAGTGCTGCGGGTCGGACTCGGTGGCCGTGCGGAACACCGAACCGATCACGAGGTTCTCCGGCAGTCCGACACTGTTGGGGGCGCCCGCGGCGGGGATCTGCGGCAGCTGCCAGGGACCACGGTTGGGCAACGCGTTGAACAGTCCCCGCGAGATCGGCGTCGGCTTCGCCGTCACCGGGATGCCCACAGCCGAGGTGACCGCGCGATCGGCCAGGTCGATCGAGTGCCGTCCGCCCTCGGTGACCAACCAGTTGGCACCCTCGTACGACACCAGCATGCCCTGGTCGGCGCGCATCGGACCGACACCGGAATCGATGGTGAGCGAACGGATCAGGATGGACTGCTCGACATTCGGCGCCGAACTGTCGGGTTTGGCGACCGTGTCGCACAGCGTCCACTGCGAGGCAGGCGTTCCGGTCGGTGTCGCGTACGGGGCACCAGGGATGCCGATCGACTGGCCCTTCGCGAGCCGGTTCAGCTCTTCGGATTTCACCGCGACCGGGTTCGAGGCGTTGCCAAGCACCAACCGGGCCGAGGTGAGGTTGTACACCGGGCGCAGCTGGTTGCTGCCCGGCAACATCACGTAGAGCTGATTGGTGGTGCGGTCCACCAACAACTGATCACTGCCCTGCTTGCCCAGCGGCTTGAAGTACGCCATCAGCGCCGCACCGAGGCAGATCAACACCGATACGACCACCCCGGCGAAAACCGCACGACTGTAGAACTGCAGCGGATCGTCGAACATCCGGGTGTCGCGGCGGACGATCGCGTGCTCGACCCGGCGCAGCAGAAAACGCCAGCCGCTGACCTGGACCTTGGTGGTGAGGCGGAAACCTGCCATCGCTTGCCTATTCGCCGATGTTCAGACGACCGTGCACCGAGGCGATCGCCGCCGCCATGTCGTCGCCGTTGATCTCGCTGAGCTGATCGACGCCGAGGCTGTCGAAGTCGAGAGAACGGGCCAGCCGCATATCGCGGTTCTGCTCACCGGCTTCCACGAGCTGACGCGCGTAGCGGCCGTTGCCCGCGATGTCGAGGGCCGGCTTGCCGTTGAGCGTGCGCTGGCTCAGTAGGGTCGCCGCTTCGAGCACACGTTTGGCCGCGGTGTCGTCGAGCTTCGAATCATTGGCCGTGGCAATGACTTTCGAGATCTCGACGATCTCTTCGGGTGAGTACGAGTCGAACTCGATACGCGTCGCGAACCGGGACCGCAGACCGTCGTTGACCTCGAGCAGACGGTCGATGTCGTTGCTGTACCCGGCGATGATCACCACGAGGCGGTCGCGGTCGTTCTCCATGCGGGCCAGCAGCGTGTCGAGCGCCTCGGCGCCGAACGGGTCGGTCTGGCCGTTGCGCTCCTGCACCAGGGTGTAGGCCTCGTCGATGAACAGCACCCCGCCCAACGCGCGGTCGATGGTCTTGGCGGTCTTGACCGCCGACTGTCCCTCGTATTCGGCGACGAAGTCTTTACGCGACGTCTCGATCAACTTGGGTTCGGCGATCACACCGAGACCCGCGAGGATGTTGGCGACCACGCGGGCGATCGTGGTCTTGCCGGTACCGGGTGGGCCGGCGAAGATCATGTGCTTGGACGTCTGGGCGACCTTCATGCCACGCGCGGCGCGGATCCTGGCCATCTGCGTGGCCGCGCGGTAGGCCTCGATCTGCTCCTTGACCCGGCCGAGACCGATCTGGCGGTCCAACTCTGCCTGTGCCTCGGCCAGGAGTTTGTCACGCGCCGAGGTGTCGGCCACCACGCTCGACGGATCCCAGGGATCGCTGCGGGCGGCGATCTTCTCGGCCGTGGTGGTCTCCAGCCGGTAGGCCGGATCTCGCAGCGCCGCAGTGACCTTGGGCTCCGCAAAGTTCGCCTGCAGCCATTCCAGCAGCACCTGGGCCGATTCCTCGTTGCCCTGACTCCGCCGCGCCATGGCGAGGTACCAGGCGATGACCGGGGCGCATGCCTGCGCCACCGGGGTGTCGTTGGCCTCGGTGAGTCGCCGGTCGGCCTCGGTGAACAGGCCGAGGTTGGCCGCGGCCACACCGTGTGCGACGCCCGCGGCCGCGGCGAGGAACTTGTCGGGCCAGCGCTCGGCGCCGCGTACCTGATCGATGACGTCGGTCCAACGTTGCGCCGCACCGTAGATCACCGCCTTGACCCACGACACCAGGTGCTCAGAACCTGCCGCCGGCGCGTCCTCGAGCGCCTCCATCGCGTCGGCGTAGTTGCCCTCGCCGGCCTCGTGCACGGCGAAGCCCATGGTGATGGCCAGCGGCGAGTTGATCGGATAGGTGATGTCGCGGCTGTAGATGCCACCGATGGGAATCCGAGCGCCCAGCCCGTTCATCGAAATCTCGGCCGCACCGGCCAATTGGCCGAAGTTCGACCGCGAGTACCAGGCGCGGAACAGCGTCACCCGGTCGGTGTCACCGCACCCGATGCGTCCCACCCAGGCGTCACATGCCGACTCGTCGTAGTTGGTGATCTCGGTGAAGATCTCCAACGCGCGGGCACGGGAATTGGACATCATGCCAACCGCACTGCCGAACATGCCGGCGAGGTGGTTAACCATGGTCACCTCCATAACGAGTCGAGAAGACCTGTGCCTGATTGGCATCGGCCTGTTCCGGGGTCGGCAGATTCAGGTCGCGGGTCAGGAAGTCACGCGTGGCGGCATCGTCATGCCCGTGTTCACGCATGCCTTCGAGCATGAACGAATACTGCGCGGACCGCGCCTGCTGGGCGGCGAGTTCCGCGATGACGACGATCTCGTCGCCGAGTTCGCGTTCGGTCATGTTGACCACCTTGGAGGACAGGGCGATCCGGTGCACACGGCCGTCGAGGTACGTCGCGACCGTGACGGTGCCGGGCGGATTGGTGACGGTGAACACCGGCGCCGGCGTTTCGTCCGCATCGTCGACGGACGCGGCGGGGTTCCATGGCTCGCCGTTCGGGCCGGCGTCGGGGTCGCCGCCCGCCGGCTGACCGACCTCGAACACGTCGAACACATCCAACGACGACTCCGCTTCGTCGTCGGTGCGTGAGAAATCCAGAGCGGCGAGGCTGTCGAACTCATCGTCGTACTCCGGATCGAATGGGGAACCGTCACCCACCGTCGCAACCTTTCTCAGTGCTGGTAGGCGTTGTCCGCATCGGTCTTGTCGAACCAGGTCTTCGAGGGCAGGAATTCGACCAGACCTTCGAGCGCACGCTCGAGGTTGTCCTTCGTGCCGGACAGGAAGCTGCCGTACAGCTCACCGTTGACGCGTCGCGGAATCGACACGATGCGGCCCTGTTTGGCGTCGAGCACCCCCGCGGCCACGTCGACCTGGGAGGTGGTGCCACCCGGATGACGCTCGGTCGCCACGATCTCGACCCAGCCGTCGGGTTCGGAGATGATCGAGGCGTACGCCCGGGCCGAGGTCGGCGGAATTCCGTAACCGGTCAGCTCCTCGGCCGTGCGGCACTGGGCCAACCGATCCGCGACACCGGTGAGCGGCTCGACGTTCGCAGGTGAGCCCTCACCCAGCACCGTCATGACCATGCCCGCCAATCCGACCTGCGGCGCGACCCGCTGCAGCACCAACAGGTCGTTGTCCCGAGCCGCGACGACATGCCGACCCCCCTTACGACACACCACGAACCGGATCATCTTGCCGCCGACGTCACGGCGCCACCACCGGCCTTCGAGGGTGCGGTCCGCGCGGCTGAGGCTGTCGGCCATGGCGGCCACCTCGGGATGGGGATTGCCGTAGACGTCGAGAACACCCTGCGCCGTGAGATCCCGCTCGACCTGTTCCCACACGATCTTGCGCAGGTCGGGCTGAGGGATGTTGAGCCGGATGCCCATCGACGGCGGAAAGTCGGTGAGGCCCAGTTTGTCGGCGATCACCAGCATGCCGTCGATCGTGACCTCGACGCCGACGACGTCATCGATGTGGGCCGCGCCGGTATCTGCGCTGTACGGAGCAGTCATTGTTCTACCTCTGCTGAATGGTTCCGTCGAGGGCATCGCCCATCGTCGAGTCGGTGCGGTGGTACCGGCCCGCGGCCGTGTCCAGTTTGGTCTCGAGATCCTGCGCGACCTTGACCATGCCGGTGCCTGCGGCGCGGCGGGCGCGCTGGACCGCCTCGACAGCAGCAGCGGTTCCCCATGAGATGGGCCCGTGCGTGAAACGGACCGCGGTGTCGACGCCCTCGACGACGGCCGTCGCCGTCGCGAGCTCGGCTGCGGCCCTGCCCTGTTTGGCGGACAGCTCACGTAGATGTGCGGTGGTCACCCGCAAATCGTCAGACATGAATCCCCTCGATTCCCCGACATTCCTCTGGATCGTCACGTGCCGCGCGCGGCCGCAGACCCGGGAACACCGGGATCTAATGTAGCCGCCGCCGGCATGCGTAGCTGGCTGTGCTCGAAATCCGTACCGACGGGCACGGGCGCAGGTCCGGCGCCGGTGTCCAGCGCCGACGCCGCCTGCAGGTCCGGAGGCAACGTCATGGGGGTCTTTTTGTCGTCTTCGCCAGCGGAATCAGTGCCCGAACCGGTGTCAGGGCGTGCGTTTCTCCCGTCGGCTCCCGCACCTGCCCCGCCGGTGCCCTCCCGTTCACGGGGCTGTGCTTCGGTCTCTTTGCCCTCGACGTCGCCGTTGTCGCCGTCTTTGTCGCTCTTTTCGTCGTCGGTGCCGCCATCGCGGTCGCTGTCCTCGGCGAGCTCCACGTTGTCCGGCTGCTGGGCACCCGCGACCGCCGCCTGACCGGCGAGCTGCGCGGCCTGCGCCCCGGCCTGGGTGGCGGCCTGGACCGCTTGGCCCGCCGCCTGCACCACACCACCCACGATTCCGCCGAGCGGACCCAACATCGCGCCCATCACCGATCCGAGCATGCCTGCCGCGTCACCTGCGGCGGTGGCACCGGGTTGTTGCGCGGCGCTCGCAGCGTTCGGTGTTCCGAGCCCCGGGGACGACGCCACCGTCGTCGGTGCCGCCATCGGACCTGCGGCGGGGCTCGACGCCGGCGCACCTCCGCCCGCACCGCCAGAAGGTCCTGCGGCGCCGCCTGCGCCGTAGGGCACGGCGGCCGGACCCCCGCGCCGCGCGTCTTCGTTGTTGTCCGGGTTGTTCTCCGGGTCGCTCTCCAGGTGTTCGTCCGACGTCTGATCGGCTCCGTCAGCCGCGTCGGGATCGAAACCGGGCGCCTCACCGCTGGACGTCGCATCACCGGCGACCGCCTCGTACTGGCCCAGCGCGTCACGCACCTCGGCGGCGTTCTCGTCGGCCTTGTCCCGCATCATCATGAACTGGTCGGTGGATTCGCCGACGGCCTTGGTGACCATCGCGATCTCGGCGGTGATCTGTGCCGCCCGGCCCACATACGGGATCAACCCGGTGGCCATCGTCACCAGGCTCATGTCGCCGAGCCAGTCGGCCTCGCTGTCGAGGTGTTCCCGTGTCATGGCGATCTGTTCGGCTTCGCGGGACAGCACGGCAGCGACCACCTGGTCCGCATGGATCAGGGCCTGGGTACGGGTCACCTGCTCGCTGTTCTGCGACAGGTACGCACTCGACGCCCCGCTGTGCCAGCCGTCGCCCGGGTATGCGTCGCTGAGGGTGCGTCCGGCGGTGCTCAACTGGTTCGCCCCCTCGCCGAACCGCCGCCCGTTCTCCGGATCCCCGATCCCGGTGGTCAGCTTCATGCCGGTGATGACGTGTTGTCCGGCCGCCAGAATCGGCGATCTGGCGGATTTGACCATCCGCCTGCCCAAGCTCGACTCGAAGAAGTCGGTGAACTTGCCGCTGAAATCGCCCAACGCCCGCCCGAACTTGGCCACGCGCTCGAGCCGCTCGCCTTTCGCGTTGCGCTCGATGAAATGGCCGACCTTCTGGAACCGGTCCGCCCACTTCTCGCGATCGTCGATGACGTCTTTGCCGAAATCGGCGACTTCGCTCAGCAATCCCATGCCTGGTATCCCCTCCGCCGGATCAGAGATTACCAGCGCCCACGACCCCTCCCTTGCACCAATTTCGGCCCGACAGTGCGGCTTTCACTGTGCCGCGGCACAATCCGCATTCCGGCCATCGCCGCACGTGAAGGCGCTGCGAGCACTTACCGGCCACTGCCACGGCCGTACCTGGGGCAATCCCGCCGCATGCTGGGGGCAGGGTGGACGGGACCGCACTTCATCCGATCATCTGCGGCCGGTGGCTCAATTCTCGAAGGCATGTCGGTTCCCCCGAATTCGATTTGCTGCGAACGCGCCGAGCATGGGCGATGCGGCCCACTGGTGTGGTAGTTGATACTTGAGGGCGGTCCAGTTTCTCGTCGTCTGAATTCCGGAGGAGATTTAGTCGTGGCCGACCCCGACGACACGCTGCGTAGAGAGCTTGGCTGGACCGGGCCCGAAGAAGACGACTTCGAACCCGACACCGGCCCGACGCGGCCGACCCGCAGACCGCCCGAACCACCGTCGATACCCGGTCGGCCACCGGTCTCCCCGACACCACCCAAACCGGTGAACCCCGAGGCCGAGGACCGCATCCCGGTCGACCCCGACGCCGAGCGTGCCCGCACGACGTTCCGCGAACCGCCCCCGCCACCTCAGCCGCCACCACCCGGTCAGGCGCCGCCTCCGCCGCCCCCGTCCGCGCATCATCCGCGGCCGGATCCGTGGGATCAGCACCTGCCCGGATGGAACGCGCCGCAACATCCCGGGCCGTCGCAGCCGCCATACGGCCCGCCGCCGAATACGCGGCCCTGGCCTGCGCAAAGCGGCTTCGCGGCCGGCCCCGGTCAGGCCCCACCACCGCCGGCGCCGCCGCAGTCCTACGCCGACCGGATCCGGGCCAGCGATCTGGTGCCGCCGCGGCGACAACCGCCATCGGGGGGATGGCGCCTGCTGGTCTACCGCGCGACCTTCGGGCTCGTGAATCCCGGACCGTCGGCCGAGGAACTCCGGCAGGCCGAGTTGGAGGCCAAGATCAGGGGTGTCCTTCGCGGCCACTACAAGATCGGCGTGATGGGCAAGGGCGGCGTCGGCAAGACCACGGTGTCGGCCACCATCGGCTCGATCTTCGCCCATCTGCGCCAAGACGACCGTGTGGTGGCCATCGACGCCGACACGTCGTTCGGGAAGCTGGGCAGCCGCGTCGATCCCCGTGCTCAGAGCTCGTACTGGGAGATCGCGACGGACAAGAACCTCGACACGTTCGCCGATGTGCGAAGCCGCGTCGGCAACAACTCGGCGGGCCTGTTCGTGCTGGCCGGCGAGTCGAGCCCGGCACGGCGGCGGGTCCTCGACGCGGCGATCTACCGCGAGGCCGTCACGCGGCTCGACAAGCACTTCTCGATCTCGGTCGTCGACTGCAGTTCGACCATGGATTCTCCGGTGACCCAAGAGGTTCTGCGTGACCTCGACGCGTTGATCGTGGTGTCCTCACCGTGGGTCGACGGCGCCGCCACGGCTGGTCAGACCCTGGACTGGTTGTCGGCTCACGGGATGACGGGCCTGCTGCAGCGCACAGTCGTCGTGCTGAACGACTCCGACGGTCACGCCGACAAACGCACGCGGACGATCCTGCTCAACCAGTTCGCCGGCCAGGGTCAGGTGGTGGTCGAGATCCCGTTCGACGGGCATCTGCGGCCGGGCGGGGTGGTCGACATCCAGGAGATGTCGCCGAAGGTGCGACGCAAGTTCCTTGAGGTGGCGGCGGCACTGGCCGACCACTTCCCCACGAGCGACGACCGCGGACGCGAGCGGAACTAGCGCAACGAGTCGATGAGCGCCTCGATGGCGTGCACGGCCGACGCATCCACCGGATACTCGGCCTCGGTTCGGGCGATGGCGTCCTCGGAAACGCCTGCGGCCTGGGCGGTTTCGGCGACCGTGAGGTTCGCCTGACGTCGAGCGGCGTACAGCCGCTGACCGAGCGTGGCCCCTGGCGCGTTGGCGGCGCGGAGCGTCAGCTCGTCGATCTGTCGACGCACCGCGCTCAACGCCTTGATCAGCGGTGGGGTCACCATGCTGATCCGGGCTGCCCGCGACGCGACCGCTTCCAGCTGCCGCAGGTCGCCCAGGATCGCCGTCACCCGCGGCACGAAGTCGGGATCGCTCTCGGGCGGCATCGCGTCGATCGTCGTCTCGAGTGTGCGCACCGCCGTGAGCACCGCCTGCGCGATCAGGGGCACCTCGTCGGCCGCAGGCACCGCTGCGACCGGTGCGGGAGCCGCGGCAGGCTCCGGCGGAGGCGGGGCGACGGGCGCCGAGGCCGTCGGTACGGAGCCGCCCTGCCGCAGCCGTGCGATGGTCCCCGGCGGCCAGCGCAACACCTCTTCGAGTTTCAAGCGGGTTCGCTCACGCGGCCAGCTGCGGCCCTTCTCGAACGCGATGAGGGCCCCGGCGTTGATGATGCCGTCAGCGGCGAGACTTCGCTGGCTGATGTCGAGTTCACGTCGCCGGGCCGCGGCCGCGGCGCCCGCGCGCACGAGGCCGACGTCGAATTCACCCGTGGCGAGGTCGAACTCCGCGTCGGTCATCTCCGATGGTTCCTCGCTGGTGAATCTGCTGAGCCGGGCCACCTGGGCGGCCTGTTGGGACGCACTAATCCTAACCCGGTACCGCAGCACCGCTACGCCTCGGTTTTGGCCACGCTCCAGCAAACCGCACCACTGCTACGTAATTGTCGCGCGCGAAACCACTCAGACGCTACAGAACCGCACCGCCTCGGACGGACGGCTCTGACGTGGGCTTTTGCTGGATCCAAGCTTTGCGCAGGTGGTTCGGCGTTGTTTCCAATGCAAGGTTCCGTAGCAGCATCGCGCAACGCTTCGACTCAAACTGTTGCATCGCTACGGTTATTGCTATAGCGTTCCCCTCAACGCGGTACCGACCGCAACGAAGCCCTAACAGGAGCAACAGCATGACCGCACTGATGACCAACGGAATTCCGCTCGGCGTGTGCACCAGCGACCCCGAGCGGTGGACGTCCACCCCGGACGAGCAGGCAAAGGTCATCTGCCGCGAATGCCCGCGCCGGTGGCTCTGTGCCCGAGAGGCGTGCGAGCTGCCCCGGGCCGAGGGCCTGTGGGCCGGCATCATGGTCCCCGAGAGTGGCCGCGGCCGGGCGTTCGCGCTCAAGCAGCTGCGTTCGCTGGCCGAGCGTCACGGCTACCCGGTGCGCAAGACCAAATTGATCTTCCCCGACGCCGCCTGAGGCGGTTCCGGCTCTCTCGCCGCCGGTTCGAGGGGACGGCGGCGGGAGAGCGCTTTTCCTTCGGGGGAGGAAAAGCCGGGAAATCGGGGGAGGAAATGCGGGGGAATAGGAGCCCGGGGTATCCCGTTACACCGTGCGACGGTGCCGGGCATGCCCCGGGCCCCATCCACTTCGTCGCTTCGAGCGACCACTCGCCGAGAGGCGCACTGACGGCACCGTCCCCAAACTTCACCCCTCGAGCGTGGCCACCACGTCATCGAGCAGCGCGTCCACCTCGTTCTCGTTGTACCCCCGCTGAAAGATCGGCGGTTTGGGGAACGCGATCCTGCGGACATCGTCGGCACACAGGTGACCCCGGCCCTCCAGCCTGCGGGCCACGAGTTGCAGGAAGTCGTCGACCGATTTCTTGTCATAGCCACGCTTGCCGATCGGCGGCCTCGCGAACTCGACAGTGCGGACGTCCTCGGCGCTCACGACCCGGCTCATGGCGCTCATGCTAGCCAGCGCCCACCGGCGCTGAACCCGGATTACGGTGGTTCCATGAGCAACACCGACGTCGCACCCCCCGAGGTCACCTGCGGCCCTTCGGGGTTCACCGGCGTGCTGCATGCTCGGGAAGTTCCACTCGGTGGCCCCCGGGCGATCGCGGTGCGACGTACGTTGCCACAGCGGGACAGAAGCCTGATCGGTGCGTGGTGTTTCGCCGACCATTACGGCCCGCAGGATCTTCGCAGTGGCCCGGGAATGGATGTACCGCCACATCCCCACACCGGATTGCAGACCGTCAGTTGGCTTTTCGCCGGCGAGATCGAGCATCGCGACAGCGCCGGCGTGCATGCCATGGTGCGTCCCGGCGAGCTCAACCTCATGACCGCCGGCGCAGGCATCTGCCACTCCGAGGTGTCGACAGACGCGACGTCGATACTGCACGGCGTCCAGTTGTGGGTGGCCCTGCCGGATGCCGCGCGCGATACCGACCGCGACTTCGCCCACTACGCCCCCACTCCACTGGTCATCGACTCGTCGACACTGCGGGTCTTCCTCGGCGAGCTGGGTGGGTCACGCTCACCGGTGCACACGTTCACGCCGCTGCTCGGCGCGCAGATCGACCTTCCGCCTGGTGCTGAGCTCACCCTGGATGTCGACGCGTCCTACGAACACGGTGTGCTGCTCGACCGCGGCGCGGTCGAGGTCGCGGGCGCCCCGCTCGCAGTCGCCGATCTCGCCTACCAACGCCCCGGCTGCCACGAACTGCACCTCACCAACACCGGGACCGTCCCGGCGCGGATGATCCTGCTCGGCGGGCCCCCGTTCGGTGAGGAGCTCGTGATGTGGTGGAACTTCGTGGGCCGCAGTCACGACGACATCGCGACCTACCGCGAGCTGTGGCAAGCACACGACGCACGCTTCGGCGCCGTCGACGGTTATTCGGGCGCACTGTCGCGCCTGCCGGCCCCGCCCTTGCCCAACGGCAGGCTCAAACCACGGCCCAACCCTGCCGGTTGACGCGTCTCAGACGTTCAGATACTGCGCGGTGCTGCCGGCCACCGGCATCTCCGGCAGACCCAGCTTGCGGTGATCCCAGCTGCGGATGCGGCCGGGGACGACGCGCACCGCGATGCGGTTGTTCATCATCTGGTCGACGTACGGCCGCATGTCGTCGGTGTAGGGTCCCGTGTACCGCTCCCATACGCTGATGCCCACGCGCAGAATGGTTTCCGGATCATCGGCGATCTCGGCCGTGCCGTCGATCGACACGCCGCGCAGGGTGTCGTAGGTGTGCCCGTCCTCGATCAGCACGGTGACCGTCGGATCGCGCCGCAAGTTGACCGCCTTCTGCGACTTGGCCTTCGTCTCGAACCAGACCTCGCCGTCGAGGACCGCATACCACATCGCCACCAGATGCGGCCTGCCGTTCGGTAGGACGGTGGCCATGGTCGCCGTGCGGCTCCGCTCGACGAACTCGGCGATCTCCTCATCGGACATGACGATTTTCGCGCGCTCGTTCCTACCCACGCATCAGCACCTCTCTGCTCGGTGTGCCCACCATATGCGGCGCCTGCGGCGCCGATCACAGGGTGGGGGCACGACGATCCCTATAATCGGCCACACCACGGCATAGGAGAGACCTTGGCGACGACGAAAGCCCTTCGGTGACGGGTCCACCTCCACCGCCTTGGCCGCCAGGCGGTCAATATCCAGGTGGTCACCAACCGAACTGGTCCGGCCCGGGCTGGTCGGGCCCCGGATGGTCCGACTCGGGCTGGTCAGGTTACGGCGAGGCGCCGCCCGCACACCAGCCACCCAAGCGGAGCAAGACACCGTGGATCCTCGCGGTGCTCGCCGGTGTGGTCATCATCGCGCTGGTCGCCGGGACGGTGGTGTGGAGGCTCACCGGGAGTGACGACGAGGACGCCACCGCCGACGGTGCGACGACCTCGGCGTCGGCCGCGCCGGAAACCGCTCCCAACGGCACCGCCCCCAGCACCCCGGCGAAACCAGCCTGCGAAGGGAAAATCGCGGCCCGTACGCCGGACACTCCCCCGGAGTGGATTCCGGTCGCCAGTCCGCGCGGCTTGGACTACGCCGTTCCGCCGGACTGGACGGTCAACAGCTGCACCACTCTGGTGGGTTGGGAAAAGCCCTGTCCGGACGGGCCGTTCGGCTTCTGCCCCGTCCGCAGCATGAGCGGCTCGGCCATGCTGCCCAACAAACAGTGCCCGGATCACGCACGCATGCTCACCGGTGTACCCGGCGCCAGCAAGACCGACGACATCAACGAGGCCCTGCAGCTCGAGACCCAACTCGTCGATGACATCTTCACCTCGAAGAACGGTGTGGTGCCTCAGGTTTCCCTTGGGGATCCGCGAGAGTTCACGATCGACGGGGAGCCGGCGGTACAGATCGTCGCGACCGTCACGGGTATCGAGGCCGACGACTGCACCCCGCCGGAAGCGCTGCACTCCATGGTCGCCACCAAAGTCGACGGACAACCGGGTTCGGTGATGTTCATCGTGTCGATGGAGCAGGGCTACCCGGGTGCACCCGACCCACGCCTGATCGACGAGATCCTCGCGACGGTCCACCACGCGCACTGACGCCGCAGTGAGTCAGAGCACGCCGAAACCCGAGGTCACCCAGCGGATCGGGTCGACACAGCGAAACGGGGCGATCCCTCTGGCGTGCAGCCGATTTCCCGAGGGCGGATGCCCGAGGGCCGACACCACGAAGTTGCGGCTCTGCAACCGCACGCCCGTCGCCGGGTTCTCGACCGCGGCCAGGATCGACCCGCCGTGCAGGCGCAGCAGCAGGCTGCGTACCTCCTCGTGCAGCAATTGGCCGTCGGTCTCGTCGTAGTGCTGACCGTCGGACGTGTCGCGCAGATAGGCCGCACCACCGTTCGACATGATCAGGCCCCACTCGGAACCCTCCACATCGCGCAACGCCCGCAGGACGTCGAACTTCGACAGGATGACCGCCAACTTGGGCTGGCCCGGGCTCACGGCAGTCAGCACGTTCGTCAGCACCGTGCGCGGATCGCCGCCGCTGACCACTTGCGGGGGCAGCAGATCGTGCAGTTGATCGCGAATTGTCTTGACCCGCAACGGGTCGAACATGAAGAACACCGCGTCGGCGTGGGCGAAGAACCGGAACGGCGGTGCGTGCAGGTCACCGGACTCCATGTCCTCGCCCGCGACGTCGCGCAGCACCAGGAACCGCCGCACGCCGTGCCAGATGCCGAGTGAGAACATGAGCGGCTCACGGTGATCGGAGGTCTGGGTGCGCACGGTCGGGGTGGGCGGGATCAGACCGCGCTGCACGTACAGCGGGGTCTCGTAGTTGGTGGTGTAGGCCTGCGCGGTGCCGCGCGTGACCGGCTGCATCGACACCCCGAACCGTTCGCACAGCAGCTCAAGCTGTTTGACGAGCACCGCGATGTACAGGCTCTTGCCCGTGGCGCGGGCACCCGCCAGCGCGATGCAGATCGCGTGCCCTTCGCGCCAGCCCTCGGGCAGCGTGAAGTGGCACACCGGGCAGATCTCGACGGCGGGCGCTTGCAGCGCGCGGCTGGCTTCCGATGTCGGCGGTGGTGGCCCGTTGTAGCCAGGGCTGCGCGTCCAGGTGTAGAGCGGCCCGCAGTCGGCGGGCGCGCCGGAGTAGGCCGTGGCGACCTCGTCGCGGTACCGCGTACCGCCGGCCTGCTCGGGCAGTGTCCACAGGTACTGGTTCGGGTTGAGCGCGGTGAAGCACCGCGGGCACTTGCTCATGCCTGCCTGCCTCCCCGTAGCCGCGCGGTCAGCGAGGGCGAATCCCCGAGCCGCGCCATCAGTTTGGTGACCATTTTGCGGTATCCGCGCAGGGCGGGCTCCGACGAGTCACCCGAGAGTTGCGCCATCACCGCGATCACGCCCTCGACGTCGTTGTCGTCGCCCACCATGCCGGTGGTCACCACACGTTCTGCGAGGTGGCCTGCGAGTTCGTCGAGGGTGACGTCGGGGTTGGTGGCGGCCGCCGAGCGCAGCACGCTGATCGCCACCACGGCATGCGGGGACAGGAGTCCCTCGAGCACGAGCGGCAGCAGCCGTTCGATCGCCTGATCGCCGAGGCGGTCCGAGGCGGCAAAGACGCTGCAGCCACGCGGATACGGATGTCCGGTGAACAGCCCCAGCAGCGCGAACGCCAACAACCGGGTCGAGAAGTCGGGATGCACCTCGGCGGGGTCGACGACGTTGAGCACCTCGTCCCACAGCGGCACGTAGGCGTGTTGATGGGTCTCGACGTACCGCTGCTGCAACCACGTCGTGGGTTCGATGGTGCGCACCGCGGCACATGCGACGGCCAAGCTGTCCCCGTTCTCGTCGATCACCTTGGCGGCCAATCGTTTCAACGCCGGAGAATCAGCGGCCGCGACCAGGGTGCGGACCGCCGCCGCGCCGGGCAACGGGTCGGCGCCGACGGCCAGCAGCAGATCCTCCGGATTCCATGCCGACGCGGTCGCGGTCTGTTCGAAGTCCGCCGATCCGGTCATCCTCAGCCACCACAGGTGCGCGCCGGCATCCGCCGCTGCGCCCGCGGCGCCGCGGCGACGGGCCCGCTCGCCGCGCAGCGCGGCGATGGTCCACGTGCGGTCCCATGGCGTCGCGTGTGCCAGTTCGCCAGGAGGAGGCGCCGGCGCGGTGTCGGCCAGCCAGTCCAGCAGGTCGTCGTCGACGACGGTGCCGTCGGCGTCGCGCAGCAGGACAGCCCCCAACGTCAGCCGGGCATCGGTCCCGATGCGGTCGCGCATCTCGATGTGCCGCAGGCGTGGTACGACGTCGTCGATCAGCGCGGTCCGGATGCGACCGTCCTCGACGCCGGCGCGTACCAGCAGGTCGGCCACCTGCAGCAATCGCTGCGGGCCGCGCCCGGGGTCCAGTGCCCGGCCGATCGCCGTGCGCAGCGGCGGAGGGATTGGTTTCCCGTGAAACATCCTCGGGCCCAACGGTATTGGGCTGTTTTCCGACAACCACTCGTCGTCGGTGACGGCGCGGCACAGGTAGGTGGTGTCGGCGAACACCGCGCCGGGCCCGGTGGGCAGTTCCTGCACGGCGCGCCACGCGTCGGCGGTGGTGGTCCCGACCGCGGCCGACAGCACGCTGGAGATGGTGCGCGCGGCCGCCGATCCCACCGCGACCCCGGGCGGCGAGTGCGCCGCGATGACCTCGTGCGCCTCCTCCTCGGCGTCGGCGAACTCCGTGCGACCCGCCACGGCCATGGCCATCGGCCATGCCGGATGCAGGCCCACGTCGCGGACCTGTTCGGCCACCGCGTCGATGTCGTCGAGCAGGCGCCGCGCCGAATCCGGGTCCAGCAGCGCCACCTGCGCCATCGCCGACCACGGCGTCACGTCGATGCTGTACCCATTCGCGGTGCGGTGCGGTTCGCCCCCGAGTTCGCCCAGTGACACCGTCTCGGTCTCGCTGATCGCCACCAGCCCAGCCGGCACCGCCGACAGGTCCTCGATGGGGACCGCGCTGATCACCTGCCCGCTGTGCACATTGAGCTGATCGGCCCGGTCGAACGTCGAAAAGCTCAGCTGCGCAGCGGTTCCCGGCGACATCAGGAAGCTCAACAGACCGATCCACTGGGCAGCGGTGTCAGGTGATTCCACGCCGAGCACCACCGGGGCACCGCCGTCGAGCGCGGCCGCCACCGCGTCGAGCAGCCCGAACAACGTCGCCAACCGCCACGTGGTGGTGTCCAGCGCGAATGCCACCACGCTGTCCTTCGTCACCGCGTCACCGGGATCCGGGCGGGAATCGGCCAGAGCGGCGCGGGACACGGCGGTCGCACCGTACGGACACAGCCAGTGCGGCGAGCGCCACCACTGGATCGCGCGGTACCGCGGCGCGACGTCGGGCGTGCGATCCAGCAGCACATGCGCGAACACGTTGCCCGGCCGCCCGGTGCTGTCCGCACCCGCGGGCACGGTGTGCCACAACGCCGCGCAGGTCTGGCCGACACGGCTGTAGGCCAGACGGCGCGGGGCCGCCTCCAACTGCTCGGGCGTCGGGTAGTCGGGGATCGGCTCGACAGACCTGAACACGGTTCGCACACCGGCCAGCATCAGCTGGGTCTCCTCCGGTGTCAGCGCATCGCTGGTTTCCTTGACCTGCCAGCCGCCCACCGTGCCGACCGCATCGAACGATGTGTAGGTCAGCTGACCGAACCGCGACGTCATAGCGTGGCCGCGGTGAGTCGCAGGGTCTCGACCGGCGGATCCAGCAGCGCGATGACCCGCAGTTGTGCCGGCGATCCGATGTTGACGAACAACCGGATCCAGCCCTGCAGTCCGCTGACGTTGGCCGCCCACAGTTCGCCGTTGCCCGAGGTGGTCAGGGCCGACCAGCGCAGCTCCTTGCTGGGGACGTCGGCCAGCTGTCCGTGCTCGTTGAGCGGTGCGACGTCGACGGGGTGGCCGTCGCGCACGCTGAGCGGAAGCCGCTGCGGATTGTTGACGAGTACGAACCCCGGCGATCCAGGGACATTGTGCTCGGCGCGCAGCGCGACCGTCGCGGTGGTGGGAAAACCATTGGGGTCACGGCCGATTCGCACCGCATACTGCAGGCGCAGCAGGCCGCGGTATTCGATGCTGGAGAACGCCCCGACCACGCGGCGGCCACCCGCGAACGCCACGGGAGCCAGGTGCAGTGAGCATCCGCCGACCGGCAGCTGACCGGTGAGGTGCATGCCACCGTAGCGTTCGTACTCCTCGAGCGAGATCTCGAACGACTTGCCGTTCAGGCCGGACCGCGGATCGTGCCCCTTGGGGGCGAGATACACGATGACGCCTGCCGCGCCGTCGGGCCAGTCGAAGGTGAGCACCTGCTTGTTGCAGTACTCGGCGAGTTCGATGTCGCGGATCGTGCCCGTCCGCACCGAGGACAGCGTCCGGCCGAGCATCGCCCGCTCACCCATCAGCGTCACCGGCGTGAAGTATGCGCGGCTCCACTCCGACGGCCATGTCACACCGGTCAGGCGCGCGCGGCGCCGCCCGTCCGGACCGGGCTCCTCGGCGACGTTCTGGGTCACCCGCAACTCCGGCGTCAACCCGACCTGCTCGAGGGCGCCCTGCGGCAGCTCGATGGCCTCCGCGCCCGCGCTCGGGCCGTTCTGGCTGCGGTAGATCGCGACCTGACCACCCGCCGGTGGGGTCCACGACAGGTCACACGAGGCGCCGTCGGCCGCCGTCTCCACCACCAGGTCGGTCACGGGCATGAGTGCCGCCGCCAGTTCGACGTCGGCCTCGGCCGCCTCGGAGAGCCGCACGACCCCGTCGATGTTGACCGCACAACGGGCCCGGTAGCGGTAACGCTGACCGCGGACCGGCTCGGTGTCGACGAATCCGGCGAGGTTCTCGCTGGCCGTCAGGATCCGGTACTGCGCCTCGTCTCGCTCGATCTCGTCGATCGGGATGCGGAAGACGTGCACGGCAGTCACCCCGGGTGGTGCGGTCCACTGCCCGATGACCCAGCCGGCGTCCTCGCGGATCTCGAACCCGGTCACCGGCCGCACCAGCACCGCCGTCGCATACAGCACCGGTTGGGCCCTGCGCGCCGCGGCCTCGGTGGCGCCGACGTTGACCCACACCTGGTAGTGGCGCACCGGGCTGACCTGTTGGCGCTCGTCGGTGGCCCTGCGTTCGTCGGTCAGCGCCACCAGATGCGCCGGGTCCGGGGAGTACGGCGCCTGGTCGTCGGAGCTGACGACGCGGTACATCACCGCGGCTGCGTCCTGGCCCTCCCCGGCCTCGTATGCTGGCCAGCTCAGCTCCACCCCGCCGCCATCGGTGCGGCGCACCAAGATGTCGTGCAGCGCGACCTGCTGGCTGCTGAACTGAAACGGCGCGAAACCGGTTGTCGGAATCGGGATCTCCGTCGTCGTGACGGCAGGTGGCTCCGGTTCGAACTCGGGACTGCGGTGCTTGCCCGCGTTCGGCTCGGGCTCGGGGGCCGGTGGCGCTCCGGGGGCCGGCGGGACCGGTGGGTCCGGCGGTGGTTCGAGTTCAGCCAGGATGCGCGCCATCTCCTCGGCGTGCTCGGCGACCGACCCCGGAAGCATGGCGCGGATCTGCTCGACGTCGGTGCGTCCGGACCGCAGCACGAGACGCAGATGTGCCTCTTTGAAGCTGCGGGGCGCCACCGCGCCGGAATCCACGAGCTGCTGGCGCCAGGCCAGCAGCGGTGCGAGGCGGGGATCGGCGTCGTGATCGTCGGAGGGGTGCAGGTCAGACACCACTTCCCCCTGTTCCCCCGTCACATGCCGCCCGAGCCGGTGTCGTGGACGGCATGCGGCGCCAGGTGCAGTACTGCGCCAACGCCCCTCCAGTAAACCCGACGTCACAATCGGCAGCCTCGAGATTAGCCCCAGCGGGGCCAACCGGGTCGTGCCACCGCGCAAGTTCGCCAGGCGAACCGCTGGGGCGGCTCAGTGGCCGATCACACGGCCTAGCCTGGAAGACGTGACGGTCGGCAGGTGGTTGCAGTGGGCGTGACGTCACTCATGCCCGCAGCGTTCGTCGGCCACGGCAGCCCGATGAACGCCATCGAATCCAACCGCTACACCGACGCGTGGAAGCGGTTCGGGCAGGCCGTGCCACGGCCCCGCGCAATCCTGGTGGTCAGCGCGCACTGGTACATCAATGCGACCGCCGTCACCGCGATGCCCCAGCCGCGCACCATCCACGACTTCTACGGGTTTCCGCGTGAGCTGTTCGGCGTCGAGTATCCGGCTCCGGGCCTGCCCGAGTTGGCCGAGGAGATCAGCGACCTCGTGCATCCCACGTGGGTGGGTGCCGACGTCGACAGTTGGGGCATCGACCACGGCACCTGGTCGGTGCTGGTCCACGCGTTCCCCGACGCGTCGATCCCCGTCGTCCAGTTGGCGATCAACGCCAACGAACCGGCCGAGTACCACCTGCAACTCGGGGCCAAGCTCGCCGGACTGCGAGAACGCGGCGTGCTCGTGGTCGCCAGCGGCAACATCGTCCACAACCTGCGCGGCATGGACCCGCGGCTGTCGGACTCCGGGTACGACTGGGCGCAACGCTTCGACGAGGCCGCCGCGGCGCAACTGCACGACTCCCCCGGCGACGTCGCCACCCTCGACGCGCACCGCGACTACGCGCTCGCCGTCCCCACCCCCGACCACTTCATCCCGTTCCTGTACTTCGCCGGGATCGCCTCGGCCAGTACGGGTTCCGTCGACACGCTCGTCAGCGGGTACACCTACGGCTCGTTGTCGATGAGCGCATATACGCTCGGGCTGTCCGCGTAGGTCACGGGCTCCAGCACGATCAGCGGAAAGCTACGGGTGGTGTGGGTCTGGTATTCGACGAGGTCCGGCCAGTATTCGACAGCTTTCGCGTGCAGGCGGTCCCACTCCGGACCCTCGCGCAGCACTGTCGGTTTGGCCGTCAACGTCTGCGCCCCCACCTCGATCACCACTTCTTCCACGGCCGCGACGTTGGCCACCCACGCCGGCTCGCTCTGCGCGCCGCCGTTGGAGCCGACGATGACGTATCTGTCGCCGTCGGCGACATAGATCAGGGGCGTGACGTAGGGACGGCCGGTGCGCCGTCCGGTGTGGCGGAGCAAGAGGAGATGAACGCCCTTGAAGTGCCCGCCCATTGCGTTGGCGACCACCCCGGCGTTCGCCCTGAATTCCTCCACGACCTGATCGTTGACCTCGGTCATTGCTGTTTTACCTCCGCATCTTCTGTCTGCGTTGCTCACGACAGAACGGAACCGCTTCGTTCCGACGGGGTCGACTGTACTCGACCGTCGGAACCAATGAGTATCGACGTAGGTAGACTGAGCCCGATGCATGCTCGTCAGCCCGCCGGAGCCGCCGTGCTGCGGCAAGAGAAGACTGAGGCGATCATTCGCGCGTTCTTCACCGAGCTGGGGAACCGCGGATACGAAGGTCTGACCATGGATCGCGTGGCCGAGCGTGCGGGGGTCGGAAAGGCGGCGTTGTACCGCCGATGGCGGTCCAAGCAGGAGATGCTCTGCGACCTGGTCGGGCGTTATGCCACCCAGGCCGTCCTGCCGCCCGATACCGGCACCCTGGCCGGCGATCTGCTGGCCGTCGCCGACGACGCCATCGCGGCCTTGGGCAACCCGCTCGTCCGCAACGTGATCCGCGCCCTGGTGTCCGAACGGCGTCGGTCACCCGATTTGGACACGGTCATCACAGAAGGGTTCATCAAGCCCCGCCGCGCGGCCGGTGCCCAGATGCTCCGTCGCGCGGTCGAACGCGGCGAGATCGCTCCCGACGCGGATTTCAGCCTGGTCCAGGACCTTTTCGGTGGCCCCCTCTACTTTCGCGGTGTGATCCTCGACGAGGAATTCCCGCCCGACTTCGCGCGTCGCCTCACCGAGTCGGTGCTACGCGCTCTCGGGTGCGATCCCTGATGATGATGCGGTGTCGACTGCCACGCTGATCGACAGAGTTCGCCGCGAGCTGGCGGCTGCCGGTGACCCGAAGCGGGCGCCGGCCATGCAGCGGTACATGAAGTCGGACATGCCCTATCACGGCGTGCCGATGCCCGAGGTCCGGCGCATCTGCCGGGTGATCTTCGCCCAGCACCCGCTCGATTCGGCGTCGACCCTCGAGGCGGCGGTCTCGCAGTTGTTTCTCGAGGCGTCGCACCGCGAAGAACGTTACGCGGCAATCCAGCTCGCCGAACACCGTCTTTACCGCCCATACCAGACCGCCGACCGGATCCCCTTGTACCGCAACCTGATCGTCGCCGGGGCCTGGTGGGACACCGTCGACGAGATCGCGGGCAACCTCGTCGGCCCGATCCTCGCCGCGCACCCGTCCGAAGTGCGCCTCACCGTAGTCGGATGGGCGACCGACGAGGATCTGTGGCTTCGCAGAACGGCGATCATCGCGCAACTCGGCGCCAAGGAGCAGACGGATCTCGCACTGCTGACGTATGCGATCGAAGCGAACATCGGCGACACCGACTTCTTCATCCGCAAGGCGATCGGGTGGGCGCTGCGCCAGTACGCGCGCGTCGACCCGGACTGGGTGCGGGACTTCGTCGCAGACCACGAAACCCAGTTGAGCGGCCTCTCGAGACGCGAGGCACTCAAACGGATCGGGTCGTGAACTGGCCCACGAGCAGTCGCAGACGCTCGGTTTCGTGGTCGGGCCGTAGCCGCCCGGTTCGGCTGAGCGTCACCAGGCCGTGCAGCGCGGCCCACAGCACCTCGGTGAGCGTATCGGCGTCTTCGTTTCGGCCCACGGCGTCACGCAACTGCGCGAAGGCCTCGGTGAGCGGTGACGGGGTGTCGTCGGCGGCGAAGCGCAGGTTCGTCGTGCGCGCGAACATCGCGTCGTAGACGGCGGGGTTGGCGCGCGCGAAATCGAGATAGGCCTGCGCGATTTGGGTCACTACGTGGTCCGGGTGATCGTCGCCGCTGCGGGCCTGTCGCATCGCTTCGGCGAGCTCGCCGAAGCCGTCGAGGGCCACCGCGTCGGCGAGTTCCTCCATACCGGCGAAGTGCTTGTACAGCACAGGCTGACTGTACTCGATCTCGGCGGACAGCCGTCGCGTCGTCACGGCCTGCCAACCTTCCGCCTCGGCCAGTCGTCGAGCCGTGGACATGATCAGATCCCGGCGGGCAGCACGCTCGCGCTCCCGACGATCTTCGATGGCCATGGCTCGATGGTAGCAGCGCTATTTGCGCTAGCACTGCTATTGACGTGCCGTGGGCCTGGGGTTAGCGTTGCTAGCATGAACGCTGACCTGCTCATCCAGACCGCCGCCGTGATCGCGGTGCTCGGCACCGCGGTGGTGTACGGCACCGACGTCTTCTGCGCGGCCGTGCTGCGCCCGGCGCTGGCGTCGGTCGACGACGGCGCCTTGGTGAGTGTGATGGGGCACGTGCACCGGTTCGGGGATCGCCGCATGCCCGTGCCCGGGGTGATCGGGATCGTGGCCTCGGCGGCGTGCGTCGCGCTGGCGGGGGTGGCCGCGCACTGGGCCCAGGTGTTCGCGGCCGTCGTCGCGCTGGCGCTGCTCCTGGCCTGGCTGGCGCTCTACCTGCGGGTGAGCGCGCCCGTCAACCGGCAACTCACCGCCGCCGCCGACGCGGGCCGGTCCTTGGTAAACGGCCGTGCGCTGCAGGGGAAGTGGGATCACGTCATCGGCGTCCGCGCGGTATTGCAGGGCGCGGCCGTGGCGGCGCTGTGTGTGGTCCTGGCGGTCTGAGATGTTCCAGCTCAGGATCTACACGCTCCGCTCCCCCGAGGCGCTGCATCAATACGCGACCGTGCACTGGGCGCGCCACGTCGACACGTTCGCCACGTTCGGGATCACCACACACGGCGTGTGGACCGAGCGGGACGCGAACCGCCTGGTCGCCCTGATCCACTACCCCACCGACCCCGACGAGCTGACCCACCGCGTCATGTCCAGCCGCGAATTCGACTCTGACATGGACGGTTTCGACGTCACCGAGATTCTCGACGTCCAGGCCATCCCGCTCGACCCGACCGCCTTCTCCCCCATCCACTGACAGGAACTCCCATGACCACTGCCGCCTACATACTGTCCGGGCTCATCGCCGCAGCCATCATCGTCATCGGCGCGCGGTTCCTCGTCGCGCCACGAGTCGCGGCGGCCGGCTACGGCGTGGTGCCCGATCTCGCGCAGCGGTCCACTGGCGCCTATCTGGGTGTCAAAGGTGTCCGCGATATCGCCTCTGGTCTGATCGTCATCGTGCTGATGGTCGCCGGGGCGACCCATCTGCTCGGCTGGGTGCTGTTGGCCGCCACGGTCATTCCGCTCGCCGACACCGCCATCGTGCTCACCAACGGCGGCTCGAAGGCCACCGCGTGGGGTGTGCACTTCGCCACGGCTGCGGTCATGGTGGTGACGGCGGTGCTGTTGCTCGCCGCCTGAGCCCGCGACCAAAGGCCGGCTGACACGGCTCAGCGCTGAACTATGTCAGTCTCGCCGGACGAACAACGCTGGCTATTTGCGTCTTCAGGGCGTGCCGGAATCCGCATCGCCAGAAGCCGCGAACTCAGTGACTTACCGTGGCTGTCGAGCGCCAGCGAGGTGGTGACACCGCCGCCCAGAGCGTGGGTGCAGACGAACTGCAAACCGCATACCAACGGAACGTCGAAGCGCTCGACGTCGCCGTTGATGTAGTCGGCCAGATGATGCTTGACCGCCTCGGCCGTCACATAGGTGCGCAACCACTCGTAATCCCGGTCGTCGAGGGGAAACACCGACAGAATGGCGGTGTCACCCTTGTCGCCGGCGCGGGCGTGTGCGAGTTCGCGCAGGAACACGGTGTTCACTTCGCCTCCAGAATCTCGGTGTGCGATGTCACCGCGGTTCGATCGATGAATGTCGAGAGAATGCCGATGACCTCGGTGACCGTTGTCCGTACACCGCCGCCTCCGGCGGGCCCGTTCAGGTAGAGCGCTTCGACCTCGCGGGTGATATCACGGGCGTGGTCGACTGTGTCGGTCATTGCAGCGACCCGGAGCCGGCACTCTCCGTCGGGCGTTGAGTTCGGAGTGTCGAGGGTACCGATGAGATCGATCCGTGGTTCGACTCCGCGCCGTCGAATACGTTGTGCGGCAATCTCCCCCGCCAGCCGGGCACGGTCGACACACCCGAGGCCGGCATAGGAGATTTCGCCTTCGCTGCGGAAGCCGGCGCGATAGCCGACACTGACCTTGAGTTCGTCAGGTCGTCGTCGCCCGACCGCGCCGCTGACATGGACGCGATCAGGCGCCACCTCGCGCAGCGTCACCCCGTATACGTCGAGCGTCACGTCGGGTGTCTTATAGGCGCCGGGATCTCCCAGTTCGTAGAGCAACTGTTCGCGCACGGTCCGTCGGTCGATCATCCCCCCGGTGCCGTTGACCTTTCCGATGGTCATGGAACCGTCGTGGCGGATATCGGCGAACGGCAGACCCAGCGACTCGAGTCCGGGGACGGTCTTGTACCCCGGATCGGCGAAATAACCGCCGGTGACCTGCGCGCCGCATTCGAGAAGGTGCCCGGCAAGTGTCGCCGCGGCAATCAACGACTCATCTGCGAGATCCCAGCCCAACCGGTCCACCAAGGCCGCGACGAACAGTGACGGGTCGGCGACCCGGCCGGTGATGATCACGTCCGCACCGGCTCTGAGGCCCGGCAGCAACGCATCGGCGCCGAGATAGGCGTTGGCAGAAATGATCTCGCCATGGGACGACAATGGCTTACCGTCTTCGAGTGCAGGTGCCTCCCGGTCGATGAGGTCAAGCACATCGTCACCGGTGACGACGGCCACGCGGCATTCGAGACCATTTTCCTCGGCCACCCGTACCGCCAACCGACCCGCAGCGACGGGATTGGCGGCACCCAGATTGCTCAGGATCCGTACTCCCCTGGGAATGGCCACCGGAAGTAACGCTCTGAACCGCTCCGCGGCGTAGAGGTCGTAGCCCAAAGACGAGTCGGCGTGTCGGCGACCCTGTGCCAGGGCGATGGTGCGCTCGGCCAGGCATTCGAGAACCAGGTCGTCGAGTGCGCCGTCGCGCACCAGCTCGACCGCGGCGTCGATTCGGTCGCCGGCGAACCCTGCACCCGACCCGATCCGTGTTTCGTTCCGCACTGCGCTCACCTTCTCGTCTCACACACTGAGGGCTCCGGTGGCCAGCGCCGCGACAGTCATGATCAGGGTGGTGCCGAAAGCCCATAAGAAGATATGGCGTTGGTGCTTACCGAGTTCGACCTGTGCCATCCCCACGAGAATGAAGGTGGAAGCAGTCAGCGGGCTCAGCGGGAATCCCGTCGTCATCTGTCCCAGGATGGCGGCTCGGCCGATCTCGGCGGGATCTCCACCGAAAGCGGCGGTGGTCTCGGCGAGCACCGGCAACACACCGAAGTAGAAGGCGTCCGGGGTGAACACCAGGCTCAGCGGCATGGCGACCACCGCGGTGATCAACGGCAGCAGACCCGCTGCACTGTTGGGGACCACACCGACCATTGCCTCGGCCATCGCCGTGATCATCCCGGTGCCGGACAGGATCCCAGTGAGTACACCGGCCGCAAAGATCATCGAAACAACCAGAACCACGTTCCCGCCGTGCTTTTCAAAGAGTTCGCGCTGCTGATCCCAGTTCGGGATGTTCACCGCGACCGCCAGGGCGAACGCGACCATAAACGCCACCTCGAGCGGCAGCAGCTGGAAAAACAGTACGACGATCAGTGCGATGGTCAATCCGACGTTGAAAATCTGCTTGGCTTGGTCAGTCACTCGCTGTCGCCTCGAAAGTGCGTTCCGGTGAACAGCGCCTGGCCCACCAGTGCCGTGCCCGGGGTGCGTGAGCACGTCGGGAGGTGCCGACCCGTCGACCTCACAGCTGCCGATCTTCGACCGCTCTCGACGGCCGATCAGATAGGCAGCCAACAAAACCCAGAGGATCCCGACGCCCATCGCCGGTAGCAATGGCAGGAACAGATCGGCGTTCGACAGATCCAGTGCCGCCATGGCGCGGACCGTAGGGCCGCCCCACGGGATCATGTTCATCACTCCGGCCGCCAGCGCGACGATGCCGGTGAGCACCAGGGGCCGCATTCCAATGCGTTTGTAGATCGGCAGAAATGCCGACACTGTGATCAGGAATGTCGAGGCGCCGTCGCCGTCGAGAGCCACGAGCAGTGTCACCACCGCGGTGCCGACTGCGATCTTCATCGGGTCGCCGCCCGCCCACGCCACTACGCGTCGGATCACGGGATCGAACAAGCCGAGATCCACCATCAGGCTGAAGTACAGGACGGCGAACGCAATCATCACGGCGACCGGAGCCACTTTGAGCACGCCGTCTCCGATGAAACCGCCCAGTTGCGGCCCGTGCCCACCGATCAGGGCGAAAGTGATGGGCACCAGGACCAGACAAACCAGCACCGACGCCCGCGTCCACAACGTCAGAGCAAGGAACGCCCCCACCGTGAGGAATCCGAGTGTTGCGGTCATCGCTGCTCCTGTAGCCCTGATCACATGACGCCCCCGAGTATGAAACCGATTACCTACTCGCGTCCAACATAGATCCGGCATAGATTTATGATTTGTGCGCATAGAAGCGACCTTGGCCCAGCTGCAGTGTGTGGTGGCAGTGTCCGATGCACGGAGTTTCAGCAAGGCGGCCCGATTACTGATGCTGGCGCAGTCTTCGTTGAGCAGAACGGTCGCGCAGGTCGAGCGAATGTACGGGGTGAAGCTGTTCGAGCGCACCACCCGAGCGCTCGAACTCACCGACGAGGGTGAGCAGTTCGTGCAGATGGCACAGCGGATTCTGCATACCTATCAGCAGGAGACTGAGGACTTCGAGGGTTACCTCGCGGGCACCAAAGGGGTTCTGCGGCTCGCTGCACTGCCCTCGTTAGCGGTGTCACTCCTGCCGCCCATGATCACCCGTTTCCGCGACCGATATCCCGACATCCTGGTCGAGGTGGAAGATGTACTCGCCGGGCAGATCACTGACTACGTACGGAGCGGGGTGGTCGATCTGGCGGTCACTGCCGCCCCCACCCCGTCCTTGCAGGCGGTGATGACGAGTGCCGGCATCCGATTCGAGGCGATCGCGGTGGACCACTTCTATTGCGTTCTACCGCATGGACATCGGCTACTCGACCAGCCGACAATCGACTGGTCGGACCTGGCCGGAGAGGCGTTCATCGCCTTCGAGGAGTCGAGTTCGGTCCGCGTGATCGTCGACGAGGTCCTGCTTGCCCATGGCGTGGTGCCCGCGCGCTTGGTGAGTGCGCGAAACGTCGCGTCCATCGCTGGAATGTGCGCGGCTGGACTCGGTGTTTCCGCGGCACCGGGCTTCGTCCTGCCACTGATGGCGATTCCGGGGGTGGTGACACGTCCGATCGGGACGATGCCGGTGGCTCGACGGATCGGAGTGCTACGCAGCACCCGACGCTCACCTTCTCCGCCGGCCCGCCAATTCCTGGAGATCATCAACAGCGCCTCCGAAGTCATCGCGCTCCCGGATGGCGCGTACTGGACGAAGGCGGTTTGATCCGGCGGGCGCGGTGACTGCGCGAGGCCGAGGCGCGCCACCGGGGAAGATGTGTAGTCCTTTGTCCCACAACAAAATCGCACCACCAGTACCTTTGGTGAAGCAGGTTCCCGGCGCACGACATGTGTCGACTCTGATTATCTGGTGCCGTAGACCACCTGACATGTCGCCGGAACGGCATAGCCGTTACCTATCGGGGATCGGTACGGCTCCAGAAGTTGACGCACGGTCGACTGGTTGCGGGTCACGGTTCGTTGGTTGAGGTCGGCGAGCGCGCCGCTCCATATCGACCAGGCCAGTTCCCAGATGGCGTCGAAGTCCGGGCGGTGGACGGTCCAGTGAATCGTGTCGACGGCAACCTCGGCCGCGACGTGCGCGACGATGGCGCGGTGGGACAGCGCCAGCAAGGGATGGTCCTCACCTCGCGCCCAGACGGCGGGGGCGAAGCGCCCGCCGGGCTTGAGGACGCGGACCATCTCACGCGTGGTCGCCGCCGGGTCGCCCAACAGCAGCGCACTCATCCGGGACATCACGGCATCAGCGGTGCCGTCGGCAAGTGCAAGGTCATCCATCGACGCGGTGATGAACGTCGTTCTGTCAGCGACGTTCAGCTCATGAGCGTGTTGCAGGCTCCCCACACCGCAGCCCAGGTCGACGACGCTCGGCTGCAACCCCACATCGTCTCCGAGGGCTGACAATCGCGCCGGTGCACGCATCGAGTAACAGCAGGCACCACTCGCACTCTTCGACGGTTTCCAATCCAGGCTGATCGCTGTCGTACTCTGTTGCAGCAATTCCCGATTGAATGGCGACGCTCGTGTTGACGTTCGGCCGGCGAGCTCAACCCACCAACCACAGAGGCCGCGAACTCTGCTGAGTCCGCGGCCTCTGGCTGCTGTGTGTGGTTCATTTAGGCTGGTCAGACCAGGTTATCAGTCGGGTCGTCCAGAGAGTTTCCCGGAATTCTCCAGAGAGTTTTCGACCTGATCGTGCTGGTCCTAGTGCCCGTGTGGGAGGCCGCTCAGGAGCCGGTGAGGGCCTGGCGGTCCTGCGCTCTGCACTGCTCGGGGTCGCTCACGGATGGGGCGCCGAGGGACGTGTGGCGCGATTTACCTGTGATGGGGATTTTCTGCCAGAGAGTTTCGTCGGGTGCGCACAGCACGAAGCGGGCCGACGCACTTGGCGTCGGCCCGCTCGCGTGAAGACAGTTCCCTTAGGTTCGCGGTGGTGTTCGGGTGGGTTCGTATCCCAGGCTCTTGCGCAGTTGTCTCATCCGGATGTCGATCGATTCTTCGCGCAGCTTGGGGGCTGAGTAGTGCTGCTGGATGTTGTGGTTGGTCGCCGCGATGGCCAGCGCGAGCAGGATCTTGACCATGGGTTCGCGCCTGGGTCCGGATTTCATCTGGACGAGGTTGGTGATATGTGGCGACTTCAGCAGCGAGAAACGCTGCTCGGTCGCGCTGCGGGCGGCCTCGAAATACAGCGCGTGTTCCCAGCTGGTGACGACCGGTCCTCCCCATGTTGCCTTTTGAAGTTGCGGCTGGGTGAGGGTGACGCGCAGTGTGGATTGCCGACAGCAGGTCCGCTCGTCGGCTTGCCAGGTCGGGGTTGCCAGCGGGACGCCGAAGGCGGCGCTTTGCATCGATGCGGGTTTGAGTGGGTATCGGACGCGCATTTGGACGGCAGGGCAGACCAGCTCTGCTTTGACGTTCATTTCGGGTTCGTCGCCCAGGCGTGGGCGGCCGGGTCGGCCGTTGACGATCGGTCGTGAGTTGGTGCCCATGAGGAACGGCAGCACTGCGGCGAGCTTGCGGTCGTGTTCGGCCCAGCGGCCGCTCGTGAGCAGCTCTCGTGTCTTGGGGACCGTGTGACCGCGGAGGAGCTGCTCAACGGCAGGGCAGTAGAACGAGCCCGCGAACTGGATCGGTCCGGGTGGCGCGGTCGCCGATGACCCGGGCGGGTTGGTCGAGGCTTCGGTCAGGGTCCAGTGCTTCGGGTATCGCACGACGGGGCTGTAACCGTGCTTGATCAGGAACGGCACCCATTCGCGTTTGGGGTTGTAGCCCATGTCGACGGTCACGCGGGGGTAGGTATCTTTGCCTGTCGCTCGGGTGTCCAGGCCGTTGGCTTTCATGTGCTCGATACAGGTGCCAAGAGCTTCGGGGCTGCCCGAGGTGGGAGCGTGAATGTCCATCCCGACGATGACCGGCGCGACTGAGTGCAGTTTGTGTGGTGGTCCGACGCGCACCGCAACGGTGACACCGACCCCGAATCCCCGTTTGCCGGTGCCTTTGGCGTCTTCACTGAACGGACCTTTGGCGTTGTCGTCGCGGGCGTAGTAGGCCCCGAAGTAGCAGGCGCCACGTTTGAGGTGGTCTTTGGCTCCGAGCCCGCTGGACGGTCCGGCGAGGTCGAAGATCGTTTCGTCGGCGACGATGTCGCCGCAGGCTCCTTCGGGTTGAAGGTCGCGGATCGATCCGGCCACGATTTTGTTCATCACGATGCGCAATCGCTCAGCGGCCTGGGCGTAGTCCTGCTGTTGCTGTGGGGTGCGGCTACTGACGATGGCGCGGTGGGCGGCATTGGAGATCCGTCGGGCGGGCTGGTCGGGTTGTGAGTCCAGGGGGCTCAGTCTGCGGGTCAGCCACCGCTCGAACCGGTGATACTCGCGGTCCTGATCCTTGCGAGTCCCGAACAGCCGCGAGAGATCCTGGCCCGCCATCCCGACTTCGGCGAGTTGACGCGCGGATAGGTCTGCGAGGGTGTTGAGGATCGCTTTGTAGCTCGGCGTCCTGCCCAGGATGATCAGGCTCAGCGCGCAGATCAACACGGCCTCGATCGTGTAGTTGACCCCTCGTTGGGTGTGCGGCCTGTCGCTGCCGGGCGCTTGGTAGCTGTCGATGAGTCGGGCGGCCCCGGATCGTTGGATGATGATCTTGGCTTGGCGGAACATGTTGTCCGACAGCCGGTATGAGGGCTGGAAGTCGGCGATCATAGGGTGTTCTCCTTGGTCAGGGCGATGGCGTGTTGCAGGGCGAAAGTGGGTAGGTGGTCTCGTTGGTCGGACAGGATTTGTGCGGTCTGGACGTCGGCGAGCTGAAGCATCAATGCCGCCGGTACCCGGGTGGCCATCTCGATCAGCCACCGATTGCGTAGGGCGCTGGCATCGAATCCGCGGTAGCCGCGGTTACGGAGGTGTTCGGCGACTCGGTTGGTGGCGTTGCGTTCGACTTCACCGTTGGCGTTTCGCAACAAGAACCCTGATTTTCTGGTGCTTGCCAGTGCCAGCAGTCGCTGACTGATCTCGACGTCGGCGACCGGTACCTGCCGGTGTCCTCCGGCGTTGTTCGGCAGGCTCACGATCGCCACGGGCTCGCCGTCCCAGCTGGCTTGGGAGATCGAGTGCCCGGTGAGGGCTTTGAAGTCGCCGGCCCGCGCCCCGGCGCCCAGGCAGCAATCCAGGACCACGAACAGCCGCTGTGACAGCGAGGTGGGCAGCGTTGGGGCCAGTGCGTAGAGCTCATCGATCAGCTTCGGGCTTGCTGCCGGCGTGCGAGGGACGTGTGGTTGGGCCAGCGCCTGCCGTTGCGGGTATTCGCGCGGGTGAACGAGTCGGCCCACGGCATACAGCTGGCCGCGGATCGTGCGCATGCTTCGTGCCGGCCGATAGGTCTGTAGGTAGTTCAGGTAGGTGTCGACGTTGGCGCGCCGAAACGACGCCTTGAAGTTGAAGGCGTCCATTCGGTCGGCATCGATGGCGAGGAACCGGGCCACGGTCCGGACTGCATCCCGATCGGTGTAGCTCGTAGCCTCGTCGGTGAGACACCACAGTCGCTTGCCCGTCTCGATCGACGGCGCGACGTACGCCTTCTTCACACCGCGCAATACATCGATGCTGTCGAGACGGGCGTACCGCTGCGGGTCGATAGCCGGGTCGAACGCCGGCAGTACCAGGCGGGCACCCTTGGCGGCTGGTTCGACGTGCACAGCTGGTGTGTGCGGATCTGGTTCGTCTGGCGATGCCGCCGCCATGGCAGGATGGCGCGCCATCAACGACTCCCCCGCGACACACCGGGCATGTTGTTGACATGGTTGAGCAAACAGAGTGCAATGAGCACAGTTCCTCCTCGAGGGAACATCTGAATACAGAAGTTGCGGCTCAGCGCCGCGCGAGACAGGCCGGGATCCGACCCCCGGCCTTGTCTGCGTTTACGGTCTTGGCGGCCCTCCGCTGGAGGGCGTTCACTGTTGTCGCGTTCTGGTCTGTCTCCCTTCGCCCGCGTGTCTTGTTAGTGGACGTGGCCGGTTGATTTCCCGAAGGTGGCGTCCCGAAAGTTAGTTGTTTTCAGGCTTTCTCGTTCGGCTCCGTTGTGTTTGCCAGTCCGGCGTCGATCAGACGGTTGCCCGCTTCAGAGACCGATACGTTCCACTCCTCGGCGCGTTGATACAGCGCCTCCGCTGTCGCCGGGAACAGCCGCAGCTCCACACGAGTGCGCTGCAGGCGTGGCGCCTGGCGCGGCGTCACGGGAAATTCCCACCGATGTACCGGTTCATATCCGGGAAAATAACGGCCGATTACAGCAAACACAGTTAAGGCCGTGTTAGGCGTGTCGGGTTGCCTTGGCAACCCGAATGTTTACCGCTGGCGGAAACTCTCACCGACGGGTAGGCCACGTCTCGCTCTTGGGGCCGGCGAGTCCAGCGCACGACAATGTTCGGAAATGCAACACCGGCCACCCGCCAGCGACACAAGATGTGAGAGGGATCACATCAACGGGGTGCTGGGTGGGGCGCGGCGGCTGTCGCCTGTTGCGTCAATTCGACATGCCGGACTGGGTCGCGGCTGGGCGGGCGGCACGGCTACTGTGGACCCCGTCCTGCTCGCGGGGCGAGCAGGACGGGGTCAACGTCGGGGTTTAGATCGACGGATCACATGCTGATGCTGTTGCGCACCAACGGTTCTTGTCCGTTTCGATCACTTCCGGGTAACTGGTCATCGTTGCTGGGGGCATTGCGGATCTATGCCTTTTCGGATGCTGCAACGGGTTGGTCGCACCACGAATGGCCAGCGCCGAAGGACTTGTCCGCCATGCATGCGACAGTGCCGGTCATGACCAACAGCCGCGAGGAGTCCGATCGCGTCGGGGTTGATGAGCTGCTGCCGGGTATGACCGGGGTCTGGCTCGTCGTGTCCCAGGGCAGTCGTCACGAGTGGGATCTGGACGCGATGACCTACATGCGTATCGCCGGCCAGGATAGTGAGTCTGGACGGTTCGCGTTGGACGGTCAGCGCATGCCGATTACCCGCGTGGGACGGTGGCCGCGAGTCGGTTCCACGTCGTTGGTGTTCTACGACGACCCCGCGAGGCCGCTCGAGTACGAGCAGTTCCGGCAGTCGTCGCGGGTCGAATCCATCACCCGGATCACGCCGACTGCGGCGGCCGGCCGGCCCGATGATTCGACCGGCTATCTGCTCCTCGATGCCCTGGCCGATGAGGACCCCGTCGACAGCTGAGCCCGTGGCCCGTCGCTAGTCCGGTGTGTAGCCGAGCGTTCCGGCGCAGGTGGAGCAGAGGGTTTTGACGCGGATGCGGTGGCTGCGGTGCAGTATGCCGGGCGCTCCGCAGCGTTCGCAGATGAGGGCGGAGGCGCGTTCTGCGTCGTCGGTGACGGCGTCCATGGCATCGAGCAACTCGGGATCGGGATCGTCGCCGCTTCCCTGACAGTAGTAACGCAGGGTGCCGAACTTCTCCTTGATCTGATGCACTCGATAGTCGGGATCAAGCCGGGCCAGCTCGGCGTCGGTGGCGATCACGAGGGGATACCAGCCGGCGCCGACGCTTAACCAGCGCCCCCACCCGTCCGGGATGCGCCGCAGGATGGTCTCGATCGCAACTTTGTGTTCTCCGGCGTCGGGTGGAATGCGCAGCGCATTGCGATGCTCGCGTGGGTCGATATCCATAGCCGTGAGGCGGCCGGTCACGTCGACGTCCTCGGGTGTGGCGGTGCCGTTGTTGAGCGCCTCGCTCATGGCGGTGATGTCGGATTCGACGGCTGCCAAGCGGATCTTCTCCGCCGCGGTCAGATCCGGGATGCCGTCGCTGTCGCCGCCGGTGGTCACAGGTACATCCCCTCGGTGGGGGTGGCGCGGTAGCGACCGCTGCCCACCTCGGCCAGCAGCGCCGCAGTGGTGAGGAGACCGGTGTCGTCGGCGGCCAGGACGGCGCGGCGCACGATCTCGCGCAGGTCGCTGCCGCTGGTGTGCTCCGGGAGAGCGGCGGCCACCGCGTCGGTGTCGACGCGTGCCGCGCCGGGCAGGCCCGTCAGGAGGGCGGCCAGGATGCGGGCGGCATCAGCGCGGGTGGGGTAGCCGATGTCGACGATGGCGTCGAAGCGGCCAGTGCGGATCGCGGCCCTGTCCAAGGTGTCCGGATCGTTGGTCGAGGCCAAGGTGAGGATGCGGGCGTCGGCGGCGATGTCCATGGCCTGCAACAGTTCCGAGAGCCCGCCACCGCCGGTGCTGCGGTCGCGGCACCACAGGTCGACGTCTTCGAGGATCAGCAGGATCGGCCCGCCAAGACGCTGCGCTTCCTGGACGACGGCACTCAGGAGGTGTTCACCGGCTCTGGCATCGACGTAGATCACGGTGAACTCGCCGACGACGTCGGCGGCGACTACCGCTGACACGGCGGATTTGCCGGTGCCCGGTGGCCCGCATAGCAACACGCCGCGGCGGGCGCCCAGGCCGTGGGTGTTGAGCAGGTCGTGGCGGTCGCGTACGGCGGTCAGGCCGAGGTCGATCTCGCGCCACACCTGCTCATCGACGATGACGGTGTCGCGGGTCGCGGTGGTGGGCAGGGCAATAACCGTCAGGTGCAGGCCGTGGCTGAAGCTGGCGCGCAAGGCTCGTCCGCGGTAGGGGTTGAGCTCGTTGGCGCGCTCAGCCAACCGATCCAGCACCGCACGAACGGCGTCCTGGTGATCAGGGGTGACGAACGCGCTGACCTCCGGGAAGCGCATCGACGTCTGTCGTGTCTCGATACCGATCACACACCCGGTGTCGGGGAGCAGGGCGCCGGCGGGGAAGTGCGCGCGCAGGCATTGCGGGTGGCGGTAGGTACGGTCGCCGATCTCGGTCTGGGTCCACTTCGGGGGCTGCGCCCGCTCGCCGGGTCCGATCTGGACCACCTCGGAGTGCGCGGTGATCCATTCGGCCAGCGCGACCGCGGTGGTCAGCCGCGACACCGGATTGAGCTCGCAGTCCTCATCGACGAGAAGCCCTTGTCGGCGACGCCGAGGCAGCGGGCGGTGAACCGGTCCGCCGATTCCGCCCCCGCCGGCCGCTGAGTGACGCCGACGAGCAACTCCCCGAGCGCCCGCAGCCCCGCTCGGGCGTCCTCGGGCAGTCCGTTGAGGTAGGCGCCGACATCGGTGATCGGCCGGCGCCGGGTAACGCGTCCGCTCATGACGTGGTCAGGCGTTGTGGCTGTGGCATCTTCGGTGAGAGTCATCGCTTCAAAGGGGGTCGGCGGGACGAGCAAAGTCGTACAGAATCTCACCTCAGCGACGAACTGGCAAGGGCTTTTCTCCGTCATGCTCGCGACGCGTTGCGTCGCATCTCCTCGACACGAAACGCGGCGGCACGGAATTCGCGCGACACGTTGGCGGCGGTGGTGTCATCCTGATGCCCCGTGACCGACGAACGGTATCCGCTGACGGCGGCCGACTACAGGGAGCGCAGCGAGCGTGCCCGCGATCACGCGCGTGCACGCTACGGCTCCTACCTCGAGGAGGTGCTGGGTGAGCGCGGAGTCGCGGATGCCGCAGATTTGGCGGACGTGGTGATATCTGCGTTGACGGAGTGGCCCGACGTCGAAACCGGTGAGCCGTGCCGCTGCTCCTGTCACCCGCAACTGCCCGGCAGCGAGCTCCACGACTTCGGCTTCGATTGCAACTGCACCCGCACACAGGACCAACGGCGCAACTCAGTTCGCAAGCTGCTCACAGACCTCGACGGATACTGGCGATCCCCCGAAGGCTTCCGCGCCCGAGCCTCCGATGAGGCCGCCGAGGATGAGCTGCAGGCCTGGCTTAACCAACAACAGGGTGTCGTGGTCGATAGTCACGGCGGCTGGGCACCCGAACAGTGGCGCGGCACCGTCGACGGACACCGCTTCTACTTCCGCGAACGCGGCGGAGACTGGGACCTCGAGATCGACCTCCGTCCGACTGGGGAGTCCATGCGGATCATTGACGGTCACAACGACGACGGCACCGCCCGCTACCGACAGCTCAACCTGGAGCGCGGAGACATCATCGCTTCAGGCACGATCTATACCGACGATTACGGCACCGCCTCCGCCGGACGGGCCCGGTTCATCGCCACGATGATCCGCGACCACCTACGCAGGAAGACCTGTTCCCATCACCTCGACAAACTCCGCGCGATCTGCACCGTCGTCGGGGTCGAAGTCGACTGGTGTCCGACGTGCGGAATCAGTCTCGTACAGGATTAGCCGAAGACGGCTTCCGGGCCGATTCCAAAACAGCATCGTGGTGTGGGTCCGCAGTGTCACCATGCCGATCGCCATCGCTTGTGTTCTCGTCCAGACACAACAATTGGCGAGGCGTGTCACAGCCGGGGAATACGCTGGCTGGCTGTGACGAGCGACCCAACGGAGCGCCTTCTGCGGATGGCGGTCTTGATGTGGAGTAACGCCGACCGAGCCGCTCGGGCGTGGCGGATGGGCGAGTGGGCGCTGCTGCACCAGGTCCGCGCCGACGGCAGCAGCAAACCCCGGGATCCGTCCCGTTTTGTTCCGGACAGGGGAAGCAGCCTCGACCTCGATGACAGACACATCTCACCCGAGCTTGGCGCGAACTTCGTCAGCTCGACGGCGCGGTTCCCTGTGATGAACGCGGCCGAGTGTCTTGTTGGGGCATCCCAGGCGTTCGGGGCATCGTTGGAGCAGAAGCGCACGAGCACACTGTCGACCGGGATCCTGTGCCGCAGCGCCATCGAGAGCGCTGCCAAGACTATCTGGCTTCTCGCCGACCCCAACCGCGCCGTCCGGCGCGCTCGCTCACTGGGCTACACCGAGCGCGAGATCGGCTACCAGAAGAAGTACATCGCCGTCGAGACGCGCTTTCTCGAGGTGCGCACTGACGAGCGCCGCGACGCCGCGCGCCAGAGTTTCGCCGAGACGGAGCAGCAGTTTCGTGAGCGGTTGAACTTCCTGACGTCGCTACCGAAGGCAGCCCGACAGCGGCCGCCCTCAGACTATGAGTTCTTTGTCCGTTGGGCCGGGGAGTGGATCGACCAGAATCCGCCCCCGCACATCACTGATGCCGACGGATTGCCGCACGGGATGTCGATCGGGGCCGAGCGCTTCTACACCGTCGGTTCGAGCTTCGTACACGGATACAAATGGATGACCGCCTATCTTGGCACCGAAGAGAACGTCCTCACCCAACTCGCTGAGAGTCTTGCCGCGGCGGTCATCATGACCGAGTGCGCGGTGGCGCTATACGAGGCCCAGGCGACGCACCCCGCCCGAGCCCGAGTGCGCCGCAAGAACTACCCCGACCATCTGGACCCGACGGTGTTGCTGTGGGCAGACCGATACGGCCTACCTGCGCCAGCAATAGGGGAACCCATTCCGATGATCACTCGACAGCAGGCGGAGGACGGTCATGAGACAGTCTGAGCCGCAACGGATCACGGGTTGGTTCTACCTCCCCGAGGATCCCAGCAACCGTGTGCCGGGAGTGCTGACCTGGGACCCGGGCGACGGTGCAACCCTGGAGCTGATCGGCGGTTTCTCTCCGGGACCCGAGTTCCGCCGGAATCCGACCGGCGGACGGGTCGCTACTAACTTCGTGGGCGACGTACGGCCGGGGACCGTCTACGGTGAAACAGTTGCTGGAAAACAGATTTCTGTCTGGGACGCTCAGCGGGGCAGTCACACCGCAGGCTTTGACGGCGCAGTGCGTGAAGAGTTCTGGCATTCCTCGTGGATGTGCGTCGGGGCGCACATCATCAGCCCGCAGGAACCGGCATTGGTCAAAGCCACCATCACCATCGATGAGCTTTACTACCTCACCGACGACGGTAGGTTCTGCGCACCGCAGTGGGCCACAATCGAAGGACTGGAACTTGAAAATCCGGGTAAAAAGCAGCCCGATGGCACACTGTTGACCCCGTACATTCTCCCTGTCGTCGGCGGTTACCGAGCTGAGTACGCGCGAGCTGACACCTCAGACGCGTCGTATGCGATCGCAACCACCGCGACGCGACCATGGATAAGTCCAGCGACAGAGGCCATGCCGGGCCTGAAGCTCGACATGATGACGACCAACCTCCGCAGCGGCCCACAGGTTCTTCTACAGGTCAGTGCTCACGCCTGTATTGAGCTGCCGGACAAAGTACCTGGGTCGGTGGCCGACTTCGCGGATCGGAAGCCAGCCGTCGACGACCTCGTTCAACTGGCTACATTCGAGTCCTGCGGTACCTCAAAGATGTCTCTTCAGACCGCCAGCGATGACAGTATCTCCCTGCTGATGCATACCGGCCGAACTGCTCGTCCCGATGATCCGCACAAGCCGACGGCCATCGTGTTCACCCTCGCCGATGTCACACTCGAGGCATACCTCCAGACGCGGCAACGCTTCACCGACAGTCTCCAGTCAAGCTATGCATGGAGCGTCGTCGTGGGCCTCTGCGGACACTCATCACGCATCGTCGAGGAATACGTGAGCCAGGCGTTGGCCGCAGCCGAGGGCTTCCACCGCTGGTGCCTCGGCGGCGGAAGCAACGTCACGTTGAACACCCGACTGCAGGCACTGCACGACAGGCTCGCCCCTGAGGTTCAGGCGGCACTCGGCCTCGACGTCGCTCATTGGGCAAGCTGGGCGGTGTGGGCACGCAACCATGTTGCACATGGCGGAACCCATGCGTGGCGCCCGCACAGTGACAGCTTTCAACTTCATCCGGTCGCCGAGTCGGTTCACCTCGTGACCTATCTGGTTGCCCTGGAGGAACTCGGTGTTCCCGAGGCCAAGGTGCTCGACGCTCTGCTCAACCACCCACGACTGAGCGCACTGGTGGAGCGATGCTCGCAGGTCAACGATCTCGGCGACGCCACTTGACCGGCACAAGGTCATCGTGATTGACATTCGTCGGGATTATCGGCTGTATCGCCGTCGTCGGCGCACCGGCCGTTCAGGCATCTTGGCGCGAACCAACCACCGGTTCAACAGCTTCTAACAATCGCAAGAGTTCCTGGGCAAACTCGTCCTGATGACCCCGCAGGAACCGTGCCATCCCTCGCACCTCCGCGACAGCCTCACGCGCACGCCCAAGTTCCTCCGCGGTCGGCCCTACCGGAGCCACGACACCATCGGGATTGGTTCGCAAGTAGGCGGAGATGCGCGCGCGCATCTGATCAGCTTGACGGTCGTAGTGCTCTAACAGACCGCAGAGACGGCGTTGGTCTCGCTCGGCGTTGCGTCGGCAGTCCTCACTATGGAAATCCTTGCGCCGGCCGGGGCCCAGTTGTCGCAGAAATTGTTCATCGCATCTTGGGTTGGCGCATGTCGCTTGCAGAACCTGAAGCTCCGCATCGTCGCGCCGATCGGCGAAGTCCACGACGTCACCCGACATTTGCCTCTCCCGTCTAGAGTTTATCTGCGCGTTTCATCGCGGGCATAAGCATAGGTATCCACCGATGTAGAACCACTGGCAACACGCATTCTCGATGAGGTGGACAGAGGTGACGCGCCGCGCGAGCTCAAGTTAATTTGCGCGCTTTAGGTATAGCCGATCATTGGGTCGTCCCCGCGTTTGCGGTGACACGTGGCCAGCACGGGTGCTTGAAGCGCCACGTACCCGACGCCGGTCCATACGTACGACCTGAAACTGAAACTCGGAGTTCCTATGGCTCGCAAACCTGCCGTCGCCGCAGCGACCACGCTGTACAGACTCGTCGGACTGACCAGCCCTCGCTCGGCGATCCGCAATAAGTACCTGGAGTCTCCCGCCTTCACATTCAGCACCCCCTCAGTGGGAAGCCGCGAATCAGCGCTTGTGGTTGGCCACATCATCACTGAGCGCGCGAAGTGGACAGGCACCGTAAGCGCACTCATTGAGGATCCCGTCGATGCCCACAACACCACCGCGGCAGCCGTATTGCTGGTACCGGGCGACGAGGACGTCACTTGGGCTCTGTCCTACGGAATGGGCTTCCTACTGCTAGACCAGTCTTACGTCGACCCAGGCTTCGGGCAACGCCTCGCCGTCCGCGTCGCCGATGCTGATCAGCTCAACTCGCTCACGCGGAAGACCATGGACGACCGCGCCAAGGTCGACCGCTCATCCATTCCCTCCGGTGACCATCTTCGAGGCTTCGGGATCGGCGGATTCGGAGAATTGGTGACCCGACTCGTAGCCACCGCAACACTTCCAGGCCTCAGCACCGACAAGCCCATCAAGCTCCGCGGCGCCGATGGGCTGAACATCCCGCTCGGTAAGAAACCTGGAACGTTGCTCGCCGACCTGGACGCCATCACCAAGGCGCTCCTGCTGCCCGTCGTCAAGGACCTAGAGGTCCTCGAACAGCTCATCGCACTAAAGAAGGGCAGCGAAGACGCCACCAAACTCGACGCCAAGCTAGTCGACGCCCTCCAGCGAGCCTCTGCCACACCGATCGGGGCAGCATGGCCCCACGAGAGTGTGAACGAGAACGGCACACCGGCCGCGTTCGCGGTCAAGAAACGCGGCCGACCTGAAATCCGGCCCGGCACTCCCACCGTCGAGGACCTCTTTTCCGCCCTCGATACCGAGAATATTCTCGAATCACTCGACCGCGTCAAGATCCAGCTCTATAGCGATCCAGACGGCGAAAGCCCGATCAGTCCAGATATCCCGCTACGCAAGTGGATCGCATTCGAAGCAGACCTCGACGGCCACAAACACTTCCTGCACGACGGGCTCTGGTACCGAATCGACAACACCTATGCTGCCCAGCTCAAGCAGCGCGTTCAGACCATCTTCAACCGCCCGTGCGACCTGCAACTTCCGGCCTGGCCCGCAACGGCCGACGGTAAGCTCATCCCCGAGAAGGACTACAACGAACTCGCCGCCCGCGCATGTGGTGGTGTACTTCTCGACCGAAAGCTCGTTCATACCAACCAGAATCCGCGCGGCTTCGAGACCTGCGACATCCTTACTCCTGACGGTACTCTCGTCCACGTCAAGAACCTTGATGCCTCTGCCCCCGCGAGTCACCTCTTCGCCCAGGGCGCGAATTCAAGCCACACGCTAAGTTTCGACGAGGAAGCGCGCGATAAGTTTCGTGCCCGCGTGATCGAAGCTGGCGGGGACCCTAAGTTGGTGCAGGACAAGCCCCCAGCGATCGTGTTCGGCATCGCACGCAACTCCGACAAGGCCTTCACCGCCGAATCCCTGTACAGCTTCAGCCAAGTGACGCTTGTGCGCACGTACCTAGATTTGGAAGCACGTGGCATTCCCGTCAATGTGGTGCCCATAGATCGCGCAGTTTGAACTGCGAGGGCCTTCACAGCTGCTGACGGACCTACTGTTCAGTCATACCCGTATGGCCGAGTACGCCCAGACTGCTCGCCACGCGTTGGTGTGCTTGTCGCCGATCCCAGATCGGTTCAACCCGGTGCGCCGTGTCGTTGACGGTGTTGTTGGCGTGCCGTGGAGGGACGGTGTCGAGTATCTGCCCGTCGATCAGTTGCCCCCCGCTGCTGAAGTCACATCCTGCGCTAGCACAGGCTCGCCCTACAAGATGTGGTCAGTCCCCCCGTTGAGGATGTCCACCATGTCGATGACAAAGGGCGATGGCCCGGTAGAGATCCAACGACCGTATGGAGTGAAATAGCCTGGGCCGACTATAAGACGGACATCGTGTTGGGCTCTCGTAATCGCCACGTAGAGAGCTCGCCGAGGCTCTTCCATCTCTTTGGGGGTCGGGTCTCTCCAGCCACTCGCAACCTTCACCTGCCTTGGTACAACGCCGTTCACAAGTCCGGGCAGCACAACGGTATGAAATTCTCGGCCCTTGGCGCTGTGATAAGTCGTGACCACGACCTTTCCAGCGACCAATGGGAACCGCGCGATGTCGATCAGAGACAAGGCCTCTTCCTCGACGACTCTCCTCAACCTATCGGTCACGCTGGCATTGTCTTCGTCAGGATGTCGCTCGGCGACGGCGTCCAGTTCAAGCTCGGTCGTGAGACGGTCGAGCCATTGGGCCGCGGACCCTTCCGGGTCGTAGGCGACCCCAGGTGGGTCGACAGCTACTTGCACAGCACGCACCAGTGCCAAACGTGTTGGAGGCAATGACACTTCCGAGTCGCGTCGAAGCCGCTCAAGCTTGCGCACAAGCTCCATGGTGCTAGGAACATGGGTCGATCGGGTGAGATCAGACGTGACTGTCGCGGATTCGCGAATTTGCATATTCGCGACAGTCCGGCCAGCACACTGCTGCACGAAACTAGAGACCGACCCAGCTGGTAGCCGGGAGTCGCGTTCGTGCAGGAAGGGGATCGCGCTGGCGCCTAGGAGTCTGCTGAATTAATCCGGCGTGGTGGCGGGGTTTGTGGCTGGGTTCTCGAGATGATTAATGGATGCAGGGGCATTCTGATGATCAGCGTGAGCTGTTGGATGCGGAGTCGGTTGCCGGGCATCTGCTGAAGTCCGACAGCATGTTTGCATTTCTGGCCGAACACCGCCACGAGTTGTTTCCCGAGGCGATGTTCGCTGATCTTTTCCCGTCGCGGCGGGGGCGTCCGAGCGTGCCGGCCGAGGTGATGGCTTCGGTGATCACCCTGCAGGCCCTGCACGGGCTCTCTGATAGCGAGACCGTGGACGCGGTCACCTTCGATCTGCGCTGGAAAGTCGCGTGCGGGTTGGCGGTGACCGCGCCGGCGTTTCACTCGACCACGCTGACCTACTGGCGGCGCCGGCTGGCGGCCTCGCAGGCGCCGGACCGGATCTTTGAGGCGGTCAAGGCCGTCGTGGCGCAGACCGGTGTGTTGGCCAAAAAGACGCGGCGAGCGTTGGACTCCACCGTGCTCGATGATGCGGTGGCCACCCAGGACACCGTAACCCAGCTGATCGCTGCGATCCGCCGGGTCGGGCGCGAAGTCCCGGGGGCCGGCGAGGTGATCACCACTTACTGCACCGCCCACGATTACAGCGATCCGGGTAAACCGGCGATCGCCTGGAACGACAGAACCGCCCGCGACCAGCTTGTCGACGCCTTGGTCGGCGATGCGCACCGGCTGCTAAGGCATCTGCCCGACCAGGAACTGGGCCCGCGGGCCGCTGAGGCGGTGTCGTTGTTGGCGCTGGTCGCCGGCCAGGACGTCGAACCGGTCGAGGGTTCTGATGGCACCGACGGGCAGTGGCGCATCGCCCAGAAGGTGGCCGGTGATCGGGTGATCTCTACCGTGGATCCCGAAGCCCGCCATGCCCATAAGACGGTGCATCGCCGCCAGGACGGATACAAGGCCCACATCGCCGTCGAACCCGACACCGGAATCATCACCGACTGCGCGCTGACCAAGGCAAGCGGACAAGACAATCACGAAGCCGTCATCGGACTGGCGCTGCTGGCACACGAGACGACGGCGGTGCGGGTGCTCGGCGACTCGGCCTACGGCACCGGTCAGGCACGGGCGACGCTGGCCGAGCTCAAGCATGTCGCCGTGATCAAACCGCTCCCGCTGAGAACCCCGGTCCCGGGTGGGTTCACCAGCGATGACTTCACCATCGATTTCGCGGCCCGTACCGTGACGTGTCCGGCCGAGCACACCATCCCCATCGGACCTAGCGGTGGAGCTGCATTCGAAAAGCATTGCCGGTCATGCGCTTTGAGGCACCTGTGCACCACCGCAGTGCGTGGGCGAAAGCTCACCATCAGCGAACACGAACCGCACCTACGTGCCGCCCGCGCCCTCGCGCGCACACCCGAATGGCAGGCTGAGTACCGCCAACACCGCCCCATGGTGGAACGCTCGATCGCCTGGTTGACCCGCGGCAACCGCAAAGTCCGCTACCGCGGCGTCAGCAAGAACAACCACTGGCTGCACCACCGCGCCGCCGCATTGAACCTGCGCCGCCTGATCAGCATGGGCCTGACCCACACCGGCACCACCTGGGCCATCGCCTAAGCCCAGACATCCCGGCGGCCTTGCGGCGCGAACATCGGATTGCCACGCCCCAAACGGCGGGGCAATCCCAAATCTGTCGGCCTGCCTGTGACTTCACACACGCGCCGACGAGCGCTTGAGACGCCCCGCCCCATCAACCCACTAATTCAGCAGGCTCCTAGAGCGGCAAGCAAGTGATCGAGCACCGGGCCACGTGCCGGATAGAGCACAGCTATTTGTTCGTATCTAACCCCGGCATCAACTGCTTCGGCGACGATTTCCACAGCCGCGTTGGCATGCTCGTCGAGTCCCCCTTCCGCATTAATGATCTCGATGTTGCCTGCGGGAGCGCCCTCCCGGGCCTTCCTCCCGCGCGCGATGCCTAACGCAGCCTCAGCAGCCTGGATGATGTCCTGGCCGGATCTATAGTTCGTGGTGAGCGGGAAGTCGGTGAAATCGACACGCTGCCGTAGCTCATTTAGGTACCGGGGGTCTGCGCCAGAGAACCCGAACACTGATTGGTCTCCGTCACCGACAGCAAGAACTGATATACCGGCTGCATCGTGCAGCGTCACTACCAACTTGTGAAGTACGCCGCCCATGTCCTGATACTCATCCACGAGCAGATACGGAAATTTCGAGCTGAGCAGGTCACGGACCGACGGAAAAGAATTCACTATCCCCACCGCTCCGACGACCATTGCCTCGAAGTCTGTTTTGCCACGACCAAACAGCTCCGCTTCGTAGAGATGCGCCGCGGCTACCTCTCGCTGGTCGAATCCCGCGAGGTCCTCATCGCACGCAATCGCACGGCGAATTTTGTTGCTAGCGGCGGTCCGGAATTTCGCATCAAGGTCAGCAATGCCCAGCTCATCGAAGCACCACTGTAGAAGCTTTTGCTGTCCACTCTCGCCCAATACTGAAGCGGTCGATGGCGCAGGGTAACCGGTTAGAGCAGCGTAGGCGCCCAGTATCTCGTTTCTGCAGAATGCGTGCACAGTCGAACAAGAAAATCGACGGCTCGTATGGGCTCCCAAAGTGGAAACACGTCGACCAATTTCATCTGCTGCGGCGTTCGTGTACGTGAGACATGCAACACCCCGGAAGGGTGACAGTTCAGCCTCCAGTAAGTACGCCGCACGGGCGACGAGCGTCCGCGTCTTGCCACTGCCCGGTCCAGCACTCAGTACGGCGTCACCCTCGTGGAGGACGGCGGCAAGTTGTTCAGCGTTGAGATCGGCTAGTTCGGCCGCAAGGCGATCGCTTACCAACATCATCCGCTACTCCGACGGCTCCCTAAGTGATTGTGGCAGAAGAGGTTCCTTGCGCACTTGTTCTGAAATCGCATTGAGGGCTTTGAAGATATAGCCGGAGTAGAAGCTGTCATATACGTCGCTCGGCAGATCGGCTAACCGGTTACCGGTGACCTGCTCCGCAATACGCGCCCGCAGATCGACTTTGGCGATATGCGCAGCAACACGCTGCGCGAATCTGCCCTTGCCGATGACCGTGATCCGGGAGAGCATCGCGTCTCGTATCGCGACGTCTATAGGTGTCTCCAATTGGTTATCAACCCCAGCATTAACGTCGTCGCGCGCCGGCTGCGACGGTGACAGCTCAGCAAATGCTGCCTTGATCTCGTCTCCAAAGAGTGTGCAAAGGTCAGCTTCCAGCGTCTGCCATCCTACGAATATCCCTGCTTTACCGAGCTCGTCAACGATCGGCTCGCGCCTTGGCACAAGATCCTCATCATCTAATTCGGGCAGTTCTTTGATGCGCTTCAGCAGTTCTTCCCTCTGCGTCTTGGGCAAGAGCCGCGCCCCGCGCTTGATCCCCGCATGGGTTCGTCGACGCTTGTCTGGATCCGTGTCACCGTCGGTGACAATCGCGTGTGGTGTCTTGATTCCTTGCTTCCCGAGGAGGGCACGATATGGTCGGAAATCGGTGCCGTGCGCGCTCGCAATCACCACGCCGTGGCTGTCGAGATCAAAGCCGGCTGCAGATGCCAGCGCAGGGAGCACATATAGTTCCGCCAAACCTTCAACGACAATCACGCCCGCCGCGAAGAGGATTTCAGCGCGACTGACGTCGATGTACCTCTCGAGATCTTCTGCCTGATTCTCCGAGATGGGGAGTCGAGAGGTCGTAGCACCAACGGTGGCGGCGCCTTTGCTATCGCGACGGAGCACGACGAACGATCCAACCGGCGTCACAGCCGCTACATGTGGACTATGGGTTGTCAGAACTAGCGACGACTCGCTGCGAAGCAGGTAATGGAACAGTCGCCTCTGTAAGCCAACATGCAGATGAGCTTCGGGTTCTTCAACAGCGACGAGGGTCGCGACGAATTGGTCTGCGGCCCGTTGACGAGTTAGAACCTCCAGAAGGAGACCGAGGTAGATGACGTTCGCGCTGCCAAGACTGCTGTCTGCCACGCTGCGTGATCGTTCCTGATCGACGAATAGCCGAACGGCCCTCAGCAGTTCGTCAGCTCGAGTTGATGCGAAACCCAGCGTGGGCTCGACTGAGAACCGAGGTCCGAGCATGTCGCCGAGTCGATTCGACAGGTGGGTCTGCAGGGCACCAACATTCTCGTCCTTCGTAAGCTCATCGACCGCTACCGCTATGGCGTCTGCCGTAGCAGCCAGTTTGTCCGGCTTTATGGGCAGAGACTCGAGAAGGTCTCTGAGCGGATTGCGGCGCCACGATTGCAGGTCGCTCTCTGCGTCTCTTAGAGCTGGTAAGAGCCTCATCGCGATGTCACGTCGGATTGAACGAACGTCCTCATCCTCCGCTAGACCCCCGAAGACGATGAAGTCGTAGTCCTGCGAAGTAAGTGGCTCTGGCGGCTCACCGCCTCCCTGCTCTTCGGAAGCGCCTCCCGCGTCAGGCCCTCTTCTAGGAAAAAATCGATAGGTGAGTCTCGCCGTATACGGCGTGCTCGCTACGACACAGGCCCCGAGGACGGCCTTGGCGTCGTCGTCATCGTCGAATCCCTGAAGTTCGATCACGACCTTGACTTCCGCCCCGCCAGCCAACCCCCTCGGATGGCCCTCCCATATGTCCTCAGCACGAAGCATCCGGCGCGTATCCGGAATCGAAGGATCCAGAACCAGCCGTAGGGCTTCGAGGAGATTCGACTTCCCCACCCCGTTCTCACCGACTATCACTGCGGGCGAGGGGAATTGATCCAGTTGCAGATGCTCGAAGTTACGGAAATTCTGGATCTCTACGCGCGAGATATGCAATGTGTCCTCAGCTTCTCCTGCCCAGCAGAACTCAGTCCGGATGACCCTCTGCTTCTGCCGGCACCGTCAGTTGTCTAATGTGTCTAACACCGGCTCAGGACATTGCGGTCGATCTATCTGGCGAGTCGTCGCGGCTTCGTGCGTGTGCTGCATGCCTGCGGTACTGATCTGCGAGGTAGTGCCGGCCTGACGCACCCGTTCGCCCGGCTAATTGACAGCAATGTTGGGTCCCGACTGCCCCAAGTATCCAGCGACGCCACCTTGAGCGCTGGCCTGTCTTGAAGGCGATCCGAAAAACCCTTACCCATCGCAACCGCTTTCAGGGATTTGACGACCGAAATCCCCACGGGCCCGCGCAATGGATGCTAGGTCAGGAACACCCACACAAACACAAAGGTCACGAACCATTTCTGGTTCGTGACCTTATGCGTAGCAGTTCGTAGAACCGCTCGCTGTGGGCGAAGGGGGACTTGAACCCCCACGTCCCGAAGGACACTGGCACCTGAAGCCAGCGCGTCTGCCATTCCGCCACTCGCCCTGAATGACCGAGGCAGCGTATCACTGCGCTCGGCCCGATCCCAAACCGGCCGCTCAGGCGCGGTGGAGGTCACCGCAGGTGGTTTGGCGTCATCAAGATCATGTCACTGACCAGCGGCGATCTGATTCTCAGAATTCTGTTGCTCCCGCACATGTAGTTCCGGCCGATACCATGCTTGTTAGCAGTGTGGCCAGAGCGACACGCGGTGGTACGAGGCTGCCGTGGTGAGCCACGAACGACGACGAGTGAAGGCGGGCGATGTCATGGGTCTGGTAGACCGCATCGAACGCAAGCTCGAGTCGACGGTCGGAGACGCCTTCGCGCGGGTGTTCGGCGGTTCGATCGTGCCGCAGGAAGTCGAGGTGGCGTTGCGGCGGGAGGCCGAGACCCGCGCACGGACCATGGCCGGCGGCCAAGTTTTGGCACCGAACGACTACGTAATTACCCTCAGTGGCACTGACTATCAAAAGGTAAGCGCCGATACTGACCTGACCTCGACCACGTTCGCCAAGCATCTGAAGGGATACATCCATGATCAGGGGTGGCAAACGTATGGTGAGGTGGTCGTCAGATTCGAGCAATCACCGAATTTGCACACTGGACAATTCCGCGCGCGTGGCGCGGTCAACCCCGATTCGACCGCTGGCGAATCCGCGCGAGCTCCACGTGACCATGCGTTCACCGCAGAATCAGGAGAACCACCTATGACCGATAACCCGAATTACCGAGGCGGCCAGGGACCGGCGCGGCCCGGTGACGACTACTACGACGACCGTTACGGACGCCAGGACGATCCGCGTGGCGGGCAGTACCCGCCGGAGCAGGGTGGCTATCCCCCGCAGGACCAGGGCGGCTACCCGCCCCGTGGCGGTTACCCCGATCAGGGCGGTTACCCGGACCAGGGCGGTTACCCCGACCAGGGTGGCTACCCCGACCAGGGCGGGTACCCGCCGCAGTCCTATGAGCAGCGCCCGCCCGCCGGCTACGGCCCGCCGCCGCAGGGTGGCGGCTACGACCGTGGCTACGGCCAGCAGCCCGGCGGTTATCCGCCCGCCGGCCCGCCGGCGGGTCCGCCTCCCGGCGGCCAGCCCGGATACGGCGCCGACTACGACTACGGCAGGCAGCCAGGCCCGGCCCGGCACGACGACTACGGCCGTCCGGATCCGCGTCAGGGCGGCGGCTACCCGGATCAGGGTGGCTACCCGGAGCAGGGCGGCTACGGCGGCCAGGCCTACGGGCGTCCCGATTACGGCCAGCCCGATTACGGCCAGCAGCCCGGCCGCGGCTACGGCGAACCGCAGGGCGGCTATCCCGAGCAGGGCGGCTACGGCGAACCCAGTCGTGACTACGAGTACGGCGGCGGCGATTACGGCGCTCCCGCAGGCCAGGGCGGGTACGGCGGCGGCTACGGCGCCGACTATCCGGCCGGCGGCACGACGGTCACGCTGCAGCTCGATGACGGCAGCGGCCGCACGTACCAGTTGCGTGAAGGCGCCAATGTGATCGGCCGCGGCCAGGACGCGCAGTTCCGGCTGCCCGACACGGGCGTGTCGCGTCGGCACCTGGAGATCCGCTGGGACGGCCAGGTTGCGTTGCTCTCCGATCTGAACTCCACCAACGGCACCACGGTCAACAACGCACCGGTGCAGGAGTGGCAGCTGGCGGACGGCGACGTGATCCGGCTGGGCCACTCCGAGATCATCGTGCGCGTGCACTGAGCGCCGCGAGACCGGACACATCGGGGTGACAAGCAGCCCGCTTCACCCGCATGCCCATCGGCGTCCAAGTATCGTGACGGTGCCTACGGTCGCCGCTGACCGATACCGACGGGACTGTCACGGGGAGGACGCCAGATGCAGGGGTTAGTGCTGCAGCTGACGCGCGTCGGCTTCCTGTTGCTGCTATGGCTGTTCATCTGGTCGGTGCTACGCATCCTGCGCACCGACATCTATGCCCCCACGGGCGCGGTGATGGTGAGACGTGGGCTGGCGCTTCGTGGCTCGTTGCTGCCCAACCGGCAGCGCCGGCATGTCGCGCGTCAGCTCGTGGTCACCGAGGGCGCACTGGCCGGCACCCGCATCACGCTGGGCAACCAGCCGGTATTGATCGGCCGCGCAGACGACTCGACGCTGGTGCTCACCGATGACTACGCGTCGACGCGCCACGCCAGACTGTCGCCACGAGGCTCTGAGTGGTACGTCGAGGACCTAGGATCGACCAACGGCACTTACCTTGACAGGGCGAAGGTGACAACAGCAGTAAAGGTTCCCATTGGCGCGCCGGTGCGAATCGGCAAGACGGTAATCGAGCTGCGCCCGTGATACCGCGCACGCGAGCAGCAGATCAGATACCGCGCACGCGAGGAGCAGAATGACCCTCGTTCTCCGCTACGCGGCCCGCAGCGACCGCGGACTGGTCCGCGCCAACAATGAGGACTCGGTGTACGCGGGTGCCCGGTTGTTGGCGCTGGCCGACGGCATGGGTGGGCACGCCGCCGGTGAGGTCGCGTCACAACTGGTGATCGCCGCGCTCGCGCATCTCGACGACGACGAGCCAGGCGGCGATCTGCTGAGCAAGCTGCACGCCGCGGTCGCCGAGGGCAACGCCGCGATCGCCGCGCACGTCGAGGCCGATCCCGAACTCGACGGCATGGGCACCACTCTGACCGCGATCCTGTTCGCCGGCAACCGTCTCGGCCTGGTCCACATCGGCGACTCCCGCGGCTATCTGCTGCGCGACGGTGAGCTGACGCAGATCACCAAGGACGACACGTTCGTGCAGACCCTCGTCGACGAGGGCCGTATCACGGCCGAGGAGGCCCACAGTCACCCACAGCGTTCGCTGATCATGCGTGCGCTCACCGGGCATGAGGTCGAGCCGACCCTGATCATGCGCGAGGCGAAGGCCGGGGACCGTTACCTGCTGTGTTCGGACGGCCTGTCGGACCCGGTGAGCCAGGAGACCATCCACGAGGCCCTGCAGATCGAGGATGTCGCCGAAAGCGCCGACCGGCTCATCGAATTGGCGCTACGCGGCGGCGGGCCCGACAACGTCACGGTGGTCGTCGCCGACGTCGTCGACTACGACTACGGCCAGACGCAGCCGATCCTGGCCGGTGCGGTGTCCGGTGACGACGACCAGAGCGCCCCGCCGAACACCGCCGCGGGCCGGGCCTCGGCGTTCAACCCGCGCCGCAACGAACCCAAACGCGTCATCCCGCAACCCGCCGAACCGGCCCGCAAGCCGCGTTCGCGCCGCCGCATGATCATCGCCGCGGTGCTGCTGGTGCTGGTCGTGGTGGCGGGACTGGCGATCGGCCGCGAGATCCTGCGCAACAACTACTACGTCGCCGAACACGACGGCACGGTGTCGATCATGCGCGGCGTGCAAGGCTCGTTCCTTGGCATCGCGCTGCAGGAGCCCTACCGGCTCGGCTGCCTCAACGCCCGCAACGAACTGTCACTGATCGGCGCCAACGAGAACCGCGAAGGTCTCGGCTGCCGGCTCATGGCCGTCAACGACATGCGCCCGTCGGAACGCGCCCAGGTGGTCGCGGGGCTGCCCGGCGGCACACTCGACGAGGCGTTCGCCCAGATCGGCGAACTCGCCCGCAGCTCGCTGCTGCCGGTCTGCGCACCGCCAAAGCCCACGAAGACCACCACGACACCTCCTCCCCCGCCGGGCTCGCCGTCGCCGACGCCCGGAGCCGGCGGGCGAGGCGCGGGTGAATCCCCGATACCGCCGAGCCCGAGCCCCAGTCCGACGGCCGCACCGAGCCCCTCCGTGCCGTCCGGGGTGCCCGGTTCGCCGAATCCGCCGCCTCCGGCCTCGCCGTCGCCGTCGCCGACCGTGACCGCACTGCCTCCCCCACCACCACAACCGGGGACGAACTGCCGGGCGGTGTCATGACGACGCAACCCCAGTCGCCGGTTACCGTCACGCCGCCGCTACCGAACCGGCGCAACGCGGAGCTGCTGCTGCTGGGGTTCGCGGCGCTGATCACCACCGTGGCCCTGTTGATCGTCGAGGCCAACCAGGAGCAGGGCGTGACCTGGGACCTGGCCCGCTACATGATCGGCTACCTGGCGCTGTTCGGCGCCGCGCACCTCGCGGTGCGCCGATTCGCGCCATACGCGGACCCGTTGCTGCTGCCGGTCGTGGCGCTGCTCAACGGCCTTGGCCTGGTGATGATCCACCGACTCGACCTCGCCGAGGGCGAGCTGACGGCCGACGGGCTCGGCGGCACCGCGAACCAGCAGATGCTGTGGACGCTGGTCGGTGTGTTGGCGTTCGCGCTCGTGGTGGTCTTCCTCAAGGACCACCGGATGCTGTCGCGCTACGGCTACGTGTTCGGACTGACAGGCCTTGTCCTGCTTGCCATTCCGGCAGTGCTGCCCGCGAGGTTCTCCGAACAGTACGGCGCCAAGATCTGGATCCAGTTCCCCGGCTTCTCGATCCAGCCCGCCGAGTTCTCCAAGATCCTGTTGCTGATCTTCTTCTCCGCGGTTCTGGTGTCCAAGCGCAGCCTGTTCACCAGCGCGGGCAAACACGTCCTCGGCGTCGATCTGCCCCGACCCCGGGACCTGGCGCCGCTGCTGGTCGCCTGGGCCGCGTCGGTCGGCATCATGATCTTCGAAAAAGACCTGGGCACTTCACTTCTGCTGTACGCGTCGTTCCTGGTGCTGCTGTACGTCGCCACCGAACGGCTCAGCTGGGTCGTGATCGGCCTTGCGCTGTTCGCGGCGGGAAGTGTGGTGGCCTACAACATCTTCGGGCACGTGCAGGTGCGCGTGCAGACGTGGCTCGACCCGTTCGCCGATCCCGACGGCGCCGGATACCAGATGGTGCAGTCGCTGTTCAGTTTCGCGACCGGTGGGATTTTCGGCACCGGGCTGGGCAACGGTCAGCCCGGCACCGTCCCGGCCGCTGCCACCGACTTCATCACCGCCGCGATCGGTGAGGAGCTCGGATTGGTCGGTCTGGCAGGTGTTCTCATGCTGTACACCATCGTCATCATCCGGGGCCTGCGCACGGCTATCGCGGTGCGCGACAGCTTCGGCAAACTGCTCGCGGCCGGGCTGGCCTCGACGCTGGCGATCCAGTTGTTCATCGTCGTCGGCGGTGTCACCCGGCTGATCCCGTTGACCGGGCTCACCACGCCGTGGATGTCGTACGGCGGGTCGTCGCTGTTGGCGAACTACGTGCTGCTGGGGATCCTCGTGGTGATCTCGCATGCGGCCCGTAGGCCGATCACCACGTCGAAGCCGCCGAATGCGACGCCGATCGCCGCGGCCAGCACCGAGGTGATCGAGAAGGTATGAACACCTCACTGCGCCGGGTGGCCGTCGCGATCATGGTGTTGATCGTGCTGCTGTTGGCCAACGCCACCGTGACCCAGGTTTTCGCCGCCGACGGCCTGCGCGCGGATCCCCGCAATCAACGCGTGCTGCTCGACGAGTACTCGCGCCAGCGCGGCCAGATCACCGCGGGCGGGCAACTGCTGGCGTACTCGGTGGGCACCGACGGCCGGTTCCGATTCCTGCGCGTGTATCCGAACCCGCAGGCGTACGCGCCGGTCACCGGGTTCTATTCGCTGGGCTACTCCAGCACGGGCCTCGAGCGCGCCGAGGACACCGTGCTCAACGGTTCCGACGAGCGTCTGTTCGGCCGCCGACTCGCGGACTTCTTCACCGGCCGCGACCCGCGCGGCGGGAACGTCGACACCACCATCAAGCCGCAGGTGCAGCAGGCCGCATGGGACGCGATGCAGAACGGCTGCGACGGTCCGTGCCGCGGTTCGGTGGTGGCACTGGAACCGTCGACCGGCAAGATCCTGGCGATGGTGTCGGCCCCGTCGTACGACCCGAACCTGCTGGCCACCCACGACCTCGCGGCGCAGACCCAGGCATGGGAGAAGCTGCGCGACGACCCACTGTCCCCGCTGCTCAACCGTGCGATCTCGGAGACCTATCCCCCCGGTTCGACGTTCAAGGTGATCACCACGGCCGCGGCGCTGCAGGCCGGGGCGCGCCCGGAGACACAGCTGACGTCGGCGCCGCGCACCCCGCTGCCCGACAGCACCGCGACGCTGGAGAACTTCGGCGGGGCGCCGTGCGGGCCGGGACCGACCGTGTCGCTGCAGGAGGCATTCGCGAAGTCCTGCAACACCGCGTTCGTCGAACTCGGTCTCAGCACCGGCACGGACAAGCTCAAGGCGATGGCCCAGGCGTTCGGCATCGACGCACCGCCACCGGCCATTCCGCTGCAGGTCGCGGAGTCCACGACGGGACCCATCGTCGACGCCGCCGCGCTGGGCATGTCGAGCATCGGCCAGCGCGACGTGGCCCTCACCCCGTTGCAAAACGCACAGGTGGCCGCGACAATCGCGAACGACGGCATAGCCATGCGCCCCTACCTCGTCGAGAACCTCAAGGGGCCCGACCTGGCTACTATCAGCACCACCACTCCGGAGCAAGAGCGCCGAGCAGTGTCACCCCAGGTCGCGGCTACACTTACGGACTTGATGGTCGCCGCCGAGCAGGTGACTCAGCAGAAGGGAGCCATCGCCGGCGTGCAGATCGCTTCGAAGACCGGTACGGCAGAGCACGGGACTGACCCCCGTAACACACCGCCGCATGCCTGGTATATCGCCTTCGCACCAGCTCAGGCCCCCAAGGTCGCGGTCGCCGTGCTGGTCGAGGATGGTGGGGACCGGTTGTCGGCCACCGGCGGCGCACTCGCCGCCCCGATCGGACGCGCCACGATCGCTGCGGCGCTGCGGGAGGGTTCATGAGTCCGCGGGTAGGAGTCACGCTGTCGGGCCGCTACCGGCTGCAGCGGTTGATCGCCACGGGCGGTATGGGCCAGGTGTGGGAGGCCGTGGACTCGCGGCTGGGCCGACGCGTGGCCGTCAAGGTGCTCAAGGCCGAGTTCTCGACCGACGCCGAGTTCGTCGAACGTTTCCGTGCCGAGGCACGCACCGTCGCGATGCTCAACCATCCCGGTATCGCGAGCGTGTACGACTACGGCGAGACCGAACTCGACGGTGAGGGCCGCACCGCGTACCTGGTGATGGAACTCATCAACGGTGAGCCGCTGAACTCGGTGCTCAAACGCACCGGCCGGCTGTCGCTGCGCCACGCGCTGGACATGCTCGAGCAGACCGGCCGGGCGCTGCAGGTCGCGCACACCGCCGGATTGGTGCACCGCGACGTCAAGCCGGGCAACATCCTCATCACGCCGACGGGGCAGGTGAAGCTCACCGATTTCGGTATCGCCAAGGCCGTCGACGCCGCGCCGGTCACCCAGACCGGCATGGTCATGGGCACCGCGCAGTACATCGCGCCCGAGCAGGCCCTGGGCCACGACGCGACCGCGGCGAGCGACGTGTACTCGCTGGGTGTCGTTGGCTACGAATCGGTTTCGGGCAAGCGTCCGTTCACCGGTGACGGTGCGCTGACGGTGGCGATGAAGCACATCAAGGAGACCCCGCCGCCGCTTCCCGCCGATCTGCCGCCGAACGTGCGCGAGCTGATCGAGATCACGCTCGTCAAGAACCCGGGCATGCGGTACAAATCGGGCGGGCCGTTCGCCGACGCGGTCGCCGCGGTCCGTGCGGGCCGTCGGCCCCCGCGGCCCAATCAGGCGCCGACATTGGGACGTGCGGCACCGGCTGCGGTGCCGTCGGCCGCGCAGGCCCGCGCCGCGGCCGATCTCACGGGCCGGGCACCCATCACCGCCGCGCGCGCCAGGCCCACCGCGACGGCCGCGCATCGGCCACCGCCACCCCGACGCACGTTCTCCTCCGGACAACGGGCGCTATTGTGGGCGGCTGGCGTCCTCGGCGCGTTGGCCATCGTGATCGCGATCTTGATCGTGCTCAACGCGCAGGACCGTAAGGACCGCGAGCAGTCGCCACCGCCGACGGTCACCGACACCGTCACCGAGACGACGCCCTACCAGGAGACACCGGCGGCGATGCCTGACCTCATGATCGTCCTGCGCGCGACTCAGCCCGAGCCGCCGCCATCCGAACAGATACTGCGATGACCACGCCTCAGCACCTTTCCGACCGATACGAACTCGGTGAGATCCTCGGCTTCGGCGGGATGTCCGAAGTCCATCTGGCGCGCGATCTGCGTCTTCACCGCGACGTCGCGGTGAAAGTGCTGCGCGCGGACCTCGCGCGCGACCCGAGCTTCTACCTGCGGTTCCGACGTGAGGCGCAGAACGCGGCCGCGTTGAACCATCCCGCGATCGTCGCGGTGTACGACACCGGTGAGGCCGAGACGCCCAACGGTCCACTGCCGTACATCGTCATGGAGTACGTCGACGGTGTGACGCTGCGCGACATCGTCCACACCGACGGCCCGATTCCGCCGCGCCGGGCGATCGAGATCATCGCCGACGCCTGCCAGGCCCTGAACTTCAGCCACCAGCACGGCATCATCCACCGCGACGTCAAGCCCGCCAACATCATGATCAGCAAGAACAACGCTGTGAAGGTGATGGACTTCGGCATCGCGCGGGCGCTGGCCGACACCGGCAACAGCGTCACCCAGACCGCGGCGGTGATCGGCACCGCGCAGTACCTGTCACCCGAGCAGGCGCGCGGCGAGACCGTCGACGCCAGGTCCGATGTGTATTCGTTGGGCTGCGTCCTCTACGAGATCCTGACGGGTGAACCGCCGTTCATCGGGGACTCACCCGTCGCGGTCGCCTACCAGCACGTGCGGGAGGATCCGGTGCCGCCGTCGCGGCGCCACTCCGACGTCACGCCCGAACTGGACGCAGTGGTGCTCAAGGCGCTGGCCAAGAACCCCGACAACCGTTACCAGTCGGCCGCCGAGATGCGCGCCGACCTCATCCGTGTGCACAGTGGCCAGGCGCCCGACGCACCCAAGGTGCTCACCGACGCCGAGCGCAGCTCGATGCTGGCCGCACCTCCCGCCGATCGTGCGGGCGTGCCCACCCAGGACATGCCGGTCCCGCGTCCGGCCGGGTACAGCAAGCAGCGCAGCACCTCGGTGGCGCGCTGGGTGATCGCGGTCGCGGTGCTGGCGGTGCTGACCGTCGTGGTGACCGTCGCGATCAACATGGTCGGGGACAACCCGCGCAACGTGCAGGTCCCCGACGTCACCGAGCAACGTGCCGATGACGCGCAGGCCGCGCTGCAGAACCGCGGGTTCAAGACCGTCATCAACCGCCAGAACGACAACGAGGTGGCGCCAGGTCAGGTAATCAGCACCGATCCAGCGGCGGGCTCCGAGGTCGGAGCGGGCGAGCAGATCACGATCAACGTGTCGGTCGGTCCCGAACAGGCCGTGGTGCCCGACGTGGCGGGACTGTCGCCCGGGCAGGCCAGGCAGAAGCTCAAGGACGCCGGGTTCGAGAAGGTCAAGGAATCACCGAGCCCATCCACGCCCGAGCAAAAGGGCAGGGCCATCGCGACCAACCCGCAGGCCAACCAGACCGCGGCGATCACCAACGAGATCACGATCGTGGTGGGATCGGGCCCGGAGAATGCTGCGGTTCCCGACTGCGCAGGGTTGACGGCCGACAGCTGCAAAGCGATTCTGGGCGCGTCGGGCTTCATCAATACCCCAGTCGTCGAGATCGACAGCCCGCAACCCGCGGGCCAAGTCGTCGGCACCGAACCGCCTGCGGGGCAGCAGGTGCCCAAGGACACGGTGATCCAGATCCACGTGTCGAAGGGCAACCAGTTCGTGATGCCGGACCTGGTCGGCCAGTTCTGGTCGGATGCCTACCCGCGCCTCACGGCGCTGGGCTGGACCGGTGTGCTCGACAAGGGCCCCGACGTCCGGGACAGCGGTCAGCGCACCAACGCCGTGGTGACGCAGAGCCCCGCCGCGGGAACGCCGGTGAACAAGGACGCGCGGATCACGCTGAGCTTCGCTGCGTAGCGGCGGCGACCGCGCGGGCGACCTCGTCCTCGAGCCGACGCACGAGCGTCTCGTCCGGTGCGGCGCCGCAGAAGCCGAGCCAGTTGGCCAGCATGCGGTGCCCGCCCTGGGTGAGGATGGACTCGGGGTGGAACTGCACGCCGTGGATCGGCAGCGAGGTGTGGCGGACCGCCATGATGATGCCGTTGTCGGTCTGCCCGACGACCTCGAGCTCGGCGGGCAGCGTCTCGGGCAGGATCGTCAGGGAGTGGTACCGCGTCGCGGTGAACGGATCCGGCAGCCCCGCCAGCACGCCGTGGTCGTTGTGGTGCACGACGCTGGTCTTGCCGTGCAGCAGTTCGGGAGCCCGGTCGACGGTGCCGCCGAATGCCACACCGATCGCCTGGTGGCCCAGACACACACCGAGCAGGGGAGTGCCCGCCGCGGCGCACGCCTTCACGACGGGGATCGAGGCGCCCGCGCGTTCCGGCGTACCCGGTCCCGGGCTCAGCAGCACGCCGTCGAAGTCAGCGGCGACCTGCGCTAACGCGTCGTCGGTGGCCAACCGGGCGTCGTCGTTACGCCAGACCTGCGCGTGCACACCCAACTGGCCCAGGTACTGGACCAGGTTGAACACGAAGCTGTCATAGTTGTCGACCACCAAAACCTGCATCGGCCCAGGTTACCGGCTCAGTAGCCGAGGGGGCCCGCCGGTTTCGCGTAGCGCATCCGCACGGGCTCGGTGTGCCCGGCGAGAGTCACCTCGGCCTTGGGCTCCTCGGTGTATCCGAGGCCGAACCGCAGCACGTACTGCTTGTAGAGCGTGACGAGCGGCGCGGCCGCCAGTGCGGCCTGCATGGCGGGGGCGTCGCCGACGGCGGTGATGACGTACGGCGGACTGTAGGTGCGGCCGTTGAGCAGCAGGGTGTTGCCGACGCAGCGCGGTGCGGAGGTGGCGATGATGCGCTGGTCCTGCATCTGGATGCCTTCGGCGCCTGCGCTCCACAGCGCATTCAGGACTGCCTGGATGTCCTGCTGGTGCACCACGAGATCGTCGGGGGCCGCGTCTCGGGGAAACCGGCCCTCGGCGTCGCGCTGAGCGTCGTTGAGCGTCACCACCAGGCCCGGCCCATGCATGGGATCCATGCCGGCGTCGGCGGCGAGTTGGTCGGTGCGTGCGGTGATCGCGTCGAGTGCGGCGTGCGAGCTGGGGGAGCCGCCATGGTGGCTGTCGACCTCGACTGCGAGCGCGTCCCGCTGCGCGGCGAGCCGGTCGACGGACTGCTGGGCCTCCCGGACCAGGTCGACGAGGCGTGGGGAGTCGCTGCGACGGATCTCGTCGCCTCCCGAGACGCCGTGGGTAGCGGCCAGCAGCAGACCCGCGAGCAGGCAGATGACCGGCACACCGAAGCGCCATCGGGAACGGCTGGGCTGGTCCATCGGCTCCTCTCCAGGACTTACAGCTACGTTAGGCTCTTGAAGCAATCTTTCTTCATCGTCGCACCGTGTGACGCCGACTGTCCGCGAAGGTACCCATGCCCAAGTCCAAAGTCCGCAAAAAGAACGACTTCACCTCCAGGCCGGTGAGCCGGACGCCGGTGAAGGTCAAGGCCGGGCCGTCCAGTGTCTGGTTCGTCGCTCTGTTCATCGGCCTCATGCTGTTCGGCCTCATCTGGCTACTGGTGTTCCAGCTGGCGGCAACCAACCCGATCGACACCCCGTCGTTCCTTCAGTGGATGGCGGATCTCGGTCCGTGGAACTACGCGATCGCCTTTGCTTTCATGATCACCGGTCTGTTGCTCACCATGCGCTGGCGCTGACCCGGGGCAGGGCGTTAATGAATTCATCTTATGCCCTCGGCGTTACCCAGCCAGCAACGTCGACCGCCGTCAATCACACCGTTGTGATTCATCCCCATTGGGGATAGCACCTGTGGATAACTCCATCGGTACGGGTAGGAGGGTGTGAGTAACCCGTGCAGCAAACTCAATGGAGCCCGTCGACGGCGGGAATCGCAGGTTGTGGCATAGCCGGACTTATGATGGCTATCGCCGCTGTGACACTCATCACAGACCCGCCCGGACGTGTTCTTGCCGGCATTGCCGCAGTGGGATTGCTCACGTTTGCAAGCTTCTCTTTACGGGCGAGGCCAAAACTGGCAATCACCGCCGGGGGTCTCGCCGTCCGCGGATGGTTGCGCACCAGGACATTCCGGCGGGATGAGATCGACACCATCCGCATCACGGAGTTCCGCCGGCTCGCACGCAAGGTGCGGCTGCTCGAGATCGACGCCGTCGACGGCCGGCTCGTCGTGTTCACGCGGTGGGATCTGGGAACAGACCCCATCGACGTGCTCGACGCGCTGAAGACTGCGGGGTACTAGATCCCCGCCGAAACCGCGACCACACGGCCGCGGGCGTGAACAGACGTCAGGCGATCGTGACGGACTCGATCACGACGGGATCGGTCGGACGGTCGCCGCGGTCGGTCGGGGTCGAGGCGATCGCGTCGACGACCTTCTGCGATTCGGGATCGACGACCTCGCCGAAGATGGTGTGGCGCCGGTTCAGGTGCGGCGTCTTGCCCACGGTGATGAAGAACTGGGAGCCGTTGGTGCCCGGTCCGGCGTTGGCCATGGCCAGCAGGTAGGGCTTGTCGAACTGCAGCTCGGGATGGAACTCGTCCTCGAACTTGTAGCCCGGACCGCCACGACCGGTGCCGGTGGGGTCGCCGCCCTGGATCATGAAGCCGTCGATGACGCGATGGAAGATGGCCCCGTCGTAGAACGGGCCGGACGTCCCACCCGAGGCGTTCTCGGTGCTGTAGTCCTTGGTGCCCTGCGCCAGGCCGACGAAGTTGTTCACGGTCTTCGGAGCGTGGTTGCCGAACAGTGCGATCTTGATGTCGCCGCGGTTGGTGTGCAGGGTCGCGGTCGCGGTCTGAATGGGACTCGTCACGAAACTCAGTCTGCCATCCCCGGGCCCGTGTGCGGGCAGCGCCCGCCAGATCCGCCCCCACAGGGCGTGGAGATGGCACTCTGGACAGTCAGCATGTCCTCCCGGTCAGAAAGGTGCGAGATGTCCGCCAAAGCCGATGTCCGATTGGCCCCTCGTCAACGCCTCACCCGCGGCCTGAAATACACCGCCGTGGGGCCGGTCGACATCACACGCGGCGTGCTGGGCATCGGTGCCAACACGGCGCAGGCGACCGCGTCCGAGCTACGCCGCCGGTACGAGTCCGGCAAGCTCCAGCGCCAACTCGCCGCGGCCGCCGAGGCGGTTGCTGCACTGCCCGAGACCATCCAGGAAGCGGTCCAGGAGGTGGTCAGTCCCCCGAAGCGGAAACGGAGACGCCCGCTGTTGATCGCCGCGGTGGCGGTCACCGTCCTCGCCGGAGGGGCCGCCGCGTTCTCGATCGTGCGCCGCCGCAGCAGGCCTCAGGAGCCACCGACGCTGCCGCCGAGCGTCGAGGTCGCCCCCAAACCCTGACGCGTCAGGCGTCGCTGCCGACCGGGCTCAACCGGTCGTTGGCGTGGGTGACGATCGAATCCAGGATCTCCCGGCTGCGGACCGCGATGTTGGACAGCAGCGACGAGGTCAGCCCGTGCGTGTGCTCGGTGTTTCCCTGGATGTAGAGCCCACCCGCGGTGGGCGGCACCGTCGACAACCGGTAGTCCCGCGACACCACCGGGTGGCCACCGTCGAGCACCAGGTCGTTGTGGAGGTCGCCGAGGATGCCGTCGAGGCGGGCGGGCAGGAACCCCGTCGCGTAGATGACGGCGTCACACTCGAGCTCGTCGACCGCGCCCGTGGGGTGGTGACGGATGTGCACCCGCACGCCGTCGTCGTCCTCGTCGGTGTGCTGCACGCTCGACGCGCCGCGCAGGAACAACCTGCGGCGCCCGGCGACGCGCTCGGCGTATTCGCGGGCGTAGAGGTCCTCGATCAGCTCGAGGTCGACAGCCGAGTAGTTGGTGCTGCGGTGGTAGTTGATCAGCTGGCGGCGCACACCCGGGTCGGCCAGGAAGAAGTCGTCGACCGCGTCGGGATCGAAGACACGGTTCGCGAACGGGCTGTCGTCGGCCGGACTGTAGCCGTATTTCGCGAAGACCCCGTGGACCTCGTTCTGCGGTGAGAGATCGTGCAGGTAGGCGCACACCTCCGCCGCGCTCTGGCCCGCGCCGACGACGACGTAACGGTTGTGGCGCACGGTGGGCAGCGCCGCGAGATCGTGCAGCAGCCCGTGGTTGTGGATCTGGCGCCGTGTGCGTTGCACACCCGGAGGGAGCTGCGGCTCCAGACCGCCCGCGATGACGACGTTGCGCGCCCGCAGAATTGACTCGGTCGCCCCGTTGACCGCGACGTCGAACGCCCCGTCGACGTCGCGCACCGACACCACGCGGGAGCCGTAGTGCACCGTCGCGCCCACTTTGTCTGCAGCCCAGGACAGATAGTCGTGGAACTCCAGGCGGGTGGGGAAGAACGTCTTGTAGTTGATGAACTCGGTGAGCCGGCGCCGCTCGGTGAGGTAGTTCAAAAAGGTGAACTCACTGGTCGGGTTCCGTTGTGTCGCAAGATCTTTGAGAAACGAGATCTGCATGGTGGCGCCGGGGATCAACATCCCGGTGTGCCAGCCGAACTCGGGCTTGGTCTCGACGAACTCGGCGTGGATGCGGTCTACGTGGGTCTCGTTGTATTCGCGGATCGCGATGGCAAGCGCGAGATTCGACGGCCCGAAGCCGACACCTACGACGTCGAGCACGGGGGAGTCCCCGCTGCGGCTTTTCGCATGATCGATGCTCTGCATGTTGTTTCCTGTCAGGCCCGTCCCACCAATTGATCGGCTGCCCCTGGCACCGGTTGTGCCGGATCCGATCCGATGGTGACGATCCGGTTGTCGGCGTCGACGTGCACGACGTTCGCCCGGTGGTCGCCGCGTTCGGCTTCGTCGAGATGTAGGAACGACATGATGATCACCAGGTTGCCTGGCGAAATCAGATGTGCGGCAGCGCCATTGATCCCGATGACCCCCGAACCGGCAGTTCCGGTGATGGCGTAGGTGACCAACCTTGCGCCGCTGGTGATGTCCACGACATGCACCTGCTCACCCTCGACGATGTCCGCAGCCGCCATCAGGTCCGCATCGATCGTGATGGACCCGACGTAGTGCAGGTCCGCTTGAGTCACTGTTGCGCGGTGAATCTTGCTTGCGAGCAGCACTCTTTGCATCGTCACCCCCCTCTTGTATGCAGTTGGATCAGCACGGCCGATCGTTCGCCGTTCCACGGCGATTTCATAGCGAAGGCTAACCTATCTAACGCGCATTGCAAGCCCTTGCCTTTTGCCGGAAGCGCGCCAAAATCCCTGCGCCGCCACGCTTTCTGCGAAGTCGCTGTCAGTTCCCTGTGAGTTTTCGTCCTATGGTGGTAAAGCAAGCCTAAGCTAGGTCTTTCATCCGACCGGACCCACAGGGGGAAATACACGTGATACGTCAGCACCGAAAATGGCGCCGGGCCATGGCCCCGATCTTGGCCGCGATTGTCGCCGTCGGCATGGTGAGCGCCTGCGGTTCCGAATCGGCGCCCGCCGCCGATTCCGCCGCGACGACCATCAGCCACAAGTTCGGGGAGACAACGGTTCCCGCTGACCCGAGCCGCGTGGTCACGGTCGGCTGGACCGACCAGGACTTTGTCCTGCCGTTCGGTGTCGTGCCGGTGAGCGCACGCGAATTCTCGGAGAACTACAACGATCTGCCGTGGGTCAAGGAGGCCACCGGCGGCAAAGGAATTCCCACCTGGGGCTCGGATTCGATTGACTTCGAGGCGATCGCGGCGCAGAAGCCAGATCTGATTCTCGCAATCTACGAGACTGTCGATCAGCAAACTTACGACAGATTGTCGCAGATCGCCCCGACGGTGATCCAGTCCGCGGATTACGCCGATGAAGAAACACCTTGGGATGTCCAGCTTCTCACCACCGGCAAGGCGCTCGGTAAGGAAGCCGAGGCGAAGGAGCTGGTCAGCGAGGTTCAGGGCAAGATTGACGAGGCCCGCAAGAACAATCCCGAGTTCGAGGGCAAGACGCTCGTGGTCGACTTCGGGCCGGCCGACGGTGGGCATTACCTGCTCGGCGAAAACGACCCGCGCCGTTCGCTGTTCACCGCCCTCGGGTTCGAGACCCAGGACGTGGTCGGCGATGTCAGCGAGGAGAAGCTCGACCTGCTGGACCGCGACGTGCTTTTCGTCAATGGCGCCACCAGAGAGGAACTGATGACCTCGCCCGCTTTCGAGCGGCTCGGCGTGGTCCGTGACGGGCGCACGCTCTACACCACCTTCGATTCGAAACTCAGCGATGCGCTGACCTACAGCGGACCCGATTCGCTGCTGTACGCGCTCGACGTGCTGACCCCGCAACTCGCGAACGCGCTGAACGGCCGGCCCGTGGCCGATCTGTCGAACGCCTGACGCGCGCAGCCGGATTCCGATGTCCCGCCGCACCCCGCGGCGGGGCATCGTGGTATTCGGGCAACTGATCCGGCCGCTCACCGCCGCCCCCGCAGCGCCGCGGAGATGAGCGGACCCAACCGCTCGAGCACATCGGCGTCCATCAGTTCGGAGTGCCTGCAGTCGAGTTCGACGATTTTCAGCTCCCCACCGACGTGTCCGCGCCATCCGTGCGAGGCCACACCCTGCAGATCCATCTCCAGGATCGTGGCGTCGACGAAGAACACGTCCCCGTCGTAGCGGCCGTAATCCGCCGCCGCGGTGAGTTTTTCGGCCGCGACGTAGTTCTCGATCACCAGGGCGATCTGATCGTCGTCGAGCACCGTGATCACATCGTCGGTGTCGCGGACCAGGGCAACGGCCTCGGCCACGGTCATCCTGGCGCGCGGATCGACCGGGAAACCCATCTCGCGCAGCAGACCGGCCAGCACCGCTTCGGTATCGAACCCGGCGCCCGAGACCCCGTCGGGATCGGTATCCACGGTGTCGGTGCGCGCGTCGAGCATGCCGACGAATGTCACCTCACGACCGCGTCGCGTCAGCTCCTGCGCGATCAGCAACGCCATGGATCCGCCGAACGACCAGCCCAGCAACCGAACCGGCCCCGACGGCGCGACGCCGGTGACGGTGTCCGCGTAGCGCGCGGCGAGCTCGGTGATCGATTCTGGCAACGGCGTACCGGTGAACAACGGGGACTGCAGCCCGTAGATCGGGACCTCCGGTGGCAGGTGGCGTTTGAGCCCGGCGAACTGCCAGCTCAGGCCGCTGGCCGGATGCACACAGAACAGCGGCGGCTCGCAACCCGTCACCCTCAGCGGCAGGACCGGCGCGAGGCTGCTGGTGGCACCGCCCGCGGTGTCGAGCCGCTCGTCGATGTCGGCCACGGTCGGTGCCACCATCAGATCGGCGACGGGGATGTCGACCGCGAATTCACGTCGCAGCGCCGCGGCCAGCCGCACCAGCAGCAGCGAGTGCCCGCCGAGGACGAAGAAGTCGTCGTCGATACCGGTCACCTCGAAGCCGAGAACGCTCGAGAACAGCTCACACAGCCTGCGCTGACGATCGGTCTCGGGTGCGCGGCCTGTGGTGATGTGTGCCGGTGAGGGGAGCGCTCTGCGATCGAGCTTGCCGCTCGGGGTGAGCGGGAATTCGGTCAGCGCCATGAACGCCGACGGCACCATGTGCAGGGGCAGCGCCGCGGCCGCATGCGCACGCAAGGCGTCGGGATCGGCCTCGGTTCCATCCGGAACGTAGTACGCGACGAGGCGATCGTCACGGGCGATCACCCGGGCCGAGGACACCGCGTGATGGGTCGCGAGCACTGCCTCGATCTCGCCCGGTTCGATCCGGACCCCCCGCAGCTTGATCTGGTCGTCGGAACGGCCCAGGTATTCCAGGTGCGCGTCGGTGCGCCACCGCACCACGTCACCGGTGCGGTACATGCGCGACCCCGTGTCGAACGGGCACGCGACGAACCGCGCCGCGGTCAGCGCCGACCGGTGCAGGTACCCGTCGGCCAATTGGATGCCGGCCAGGTACAACTCGCCGGGCGCCCCGGTGGGCACCGGGTTCAGGTACTCGTCGAGAACATAGGCCCGCACGTTCCAGCCCGGACCACCCAGTGCGACCGGTCCGCCGTCGGCGGTCCACCCGAGGACGTCCACGGCGGCCTCGGTGGGGCCGTACAGGTTGTGCAACGGCACCCCGGGGAACGCCTCGGTGAACCGTGCCGCGAGTTCGGTCGACAGCGCCTCGCCGCCCACGGTGACCCGGGTGAGGGACGCGCAGGTATGTGCGTCGGATTCGTCGAGGAACACCTCGAGCATCGACGGCACGAAGTCGACCGCGGTGACGGCCTGCCCGGTGATCGTCGCGGCGAGGTAGGCAGGGTCACGGTGTCCACCGGGGCGCGCGACGACAAGCGTGGCCCCGACGCTCAACGGCCAGAACACTTCCCACACCGACGTGTCGAAGCTGATCGGTGTCTTGACCAGCATGCGGTCGTCCGTGCCGAGCGGATAGGCGTGCTGCAGCCACGCGATGCGGTTGACGATGCCCGCATGGGCCACCGCGACACCCTTGGGCCGCCCGGTCGAGCCCGACGTGTAGAGCACGTACGCCCAGGCCGCCGGGTCGATGCTCGGCAGGGTGCCCGCCCCTTCTGTACGGCTGCGCTGCACCACATCCGGTGCGTCGAGCACCGTGACCGGTTCGGCATCGGCGACCATGTACGTGAGCCGCTCCGCCGGGTACTCGGGATCCAGCGGCAGGAACGCCGCGCCGGATTTCGCGACCGCCACCAGTGCGACGACCAGTTCGGTCGACCGCGCCAGCGACACCCCGACCACGGTGCCAGGCCCCGCACCCTGCCGCACGAGGAGTGCGGCGAGTCGGTCCGACCATTCGTCGAGTTCGCGGTAGGTGAGGTCGTGACCGTCGAACCGCAGCGCCGTGGCGTCGGGCGTCTGGCCGGCCTGCCGGGACACCAACGCCCCCAGGCTCGTCGGCTCGACGTGATGGTCGGTGGCGTTTCGCTCGACGATCAGGGCGTCGCGCTCGCCCGGCTCGAGCAGGTCGATCGCACCGACGCGGATGTCGGCGACGGCCGCCGATCCGGCGACCACACGTTCGAGCAGCGTCACGAGGCGTCGCGCGAGCGTGCGCACCGTGGACTCGTCGAACAGGTCTGCCGCGTACTCGGCCATGAGGTGCGCGGTGGCGGCGCCGCCGTGGTCGATCAGCGTGAACCCGAGGTCGAACATGGCTGCCGACACCGCGGGTTCGGTCCACTCGGTGACGAGACCGAACATGTCGGGGTCCGGTCCGGTGCGCAGGTGGTAGCCGACGAACAGGTTGAACAACGGGTTGCGGCCCACCACGCGTGGCGGTTTGAGTTCTTCGACGAGCCGGTCGAACGGCACATCCTGGTGCGCGAACGCGGCGAGGTCCGCCGCGCGGACCCGGTCGAGCAGTTCGGTGAACGTCGGATTGCCTGCGAGATCGGCCCGCAGCACGACGGTGTTGACGAACAACCCGACGACGTCGTCGAGCGCGGCATCGTCGCGGCCCGCCACCGGGGTGCCCACCACGATGTCGTCACCCGCGCCGAGACGGTGGACCAGCACCGCGACCGCCGCGTGCAGGACCATGAGCATGCTGACCTGGTGATCGCCGGCCAATCTGCGCAACGCCGAGGCCGTTTCGGCAGGGATCTCGACGTCGAGCATGCCGCCCGCACCTGTGGGCCGCGCGGGCCGGGGCCGGTCGGTGGGCAGTGTCGTCTCGTCTGGCGCGCCGGCCAGCGCGGTGCGCCAGAACTCGAGCTGCTGTGCACCGATGTCGGACAGCAGTTCGCGCTGCCACAAGGTGTGGTCGGCGTACTGCACCGCCGGTTCGGGCAGCGCCCCGCCGGTGCCGGCGCGGCGCGCCGCGTACGCCGTGTTGAGGTCGGCCAGAAACGGGGTGTCGGACCATTCGTCGGTGGCGATGTGGTGGAGCAGCACGACGACGGTGTGGTCCTCGGGTCCGCTGCGCAGAACGTCGGCGCGCAACGGGATCACGGTGGTGAGGTCGAAGCGGTGGTCGACGAGGACATCGGCGCGGGCGGGGAGTTCGTCTGCGGCGCAGTCCGTCACGTGCAGCGGTGGTTGTGTGCCGCGCGGCAGGATCCGCTGGTGGTACACGCCGTCACGGTCGTCGAACACCGTGCGCAGCGCCTCGTGCCGGTCGGCGACATCGGTGAGGGCGTGCCGCAACGCATCGATGTCGAGCGCGCCGCGCACCCGGAAGACCAGCGGATAGTTGTAGGCCGACCCCGTCTCCCCGAGCCGGTCGAGTATCAGCATGCGCTGCTGGGCCGGTGAGGCCGGGATGTGCTGCGGCCGTAGGCCTGCCGCCAACGCGGGTCGTCGACCACCGCGGCCAGGTGCCACGGCGATGTGTTGTGCCAGCGCCGCGACGGTACGTGCGTTGAACACGTCGGCGAGGGACAGTTCGGCCCCGAGCTCGGACCGGACCCGGCTGATGAGCCGGACGGTGAGCAGAGAGTGCCCGCCGAGGTCGAAGAAGTCGTCGTCGATGCAGATGTCGGTGTCGGTGTCGGAAAGCCCGAGAATGTCCGCGAACATTCCGCACAGGGTCACCTCGACCGGGCTCTGCGGTGCCCGGCCGGCACCGCGGCCGCCGAGGGGCGCGACGTCGGGCAGTGCCCGTGTGTCGAGTTTTCCGTTGTCGGTGAGCGGGATCTCAGGAAGTGTGGTCATCGCGGTCGGCACCATGTACGGCGGTAGCGTGCCCGTCAGATGAGTGCGCAACTGGTCGAGCAGATCGGTGTTCTCGACCGCGGGGACCACGTACGCCACGAGCCGGGATGAGCCCGCGGTGTCGGGACGTGCGATCACCGCGGCCTGTGTGACGCCGGGATGTGCCACCAGGGCGGCCTGGATGTCGCCGAGTTCCACGCGGTAGCCCCGGATCTTGACCTGATCGTCGGTGCGGCCGAGGAAGTCGATGGTGCCCGTCGCCCGGCGCACCACCAGGTCACCGGTGCGGTACATGCGTCCCGGCTCGAAGGGGTTTGCGACGAAACGGCTTGCGGTGAGCCCGGGTTGGCCCAGGTAGCCTCGCGCCAGGCCGGCACCCGCGATGTACAGCTCGCCGGGGACGCCGTCGGGCACCGGACGCAGCCAGCTGTCGAGGATGTGCGCACGGGTGTTCCAGATCGGCGTGCCGACCGTGGGCTCCGCGCTGTCGTCGGTGCCGCCACCGAGGGTGTTGATGGTGTATTCGGTGGGGCCGTACAGGTTGTAGCCGTACCAGCGGTCACTGTCGCGCAGACGGTCCCACACGGCCGTCGAGACGGCCTCGCCGCCGAGCAGCACCAGGACCGGTGGGTGGCCACCCTGACCGGCGCCCTCGAGCAGTCCCTCCTCGAACAGCAGCGCCGCATACGTGGGCGTGACGTTGATGACGTCGATGTGGCGGTCGTGGCAGTAGCGCACCAGAGCGGTCGCGTCGCGACGCAGCACCTCGTCACAGATGTGCACCTCGTGACCTTCGATGAGCCACAGCAACTCTTCCCACGACATGTCGAACGAGAACGACACGGTGTGCGCGATCTTGAGCCGACGGCCACCGGCCTTGGCGATCGCGGGTGCGAAGATCGCCTCGCGGTGGTTGAGATGCATGTTGGTGAGTCCCCGATGCGGGGTGACGACACCTTTGGGTTTCCCCGTCGACCCCGACGTGTAGATGACGTACGCCGGTTGATCGGGGTGCGGCGAGTAGCCGTCCCAGTCGGTCCGGCTGCGCGCCAGGCGCTCGCCGACGTCCGGTGCGTCGAGCACCAGCATGGCGGTCGGCGTCAGCCCGGAGATCCGTTGCGCCGTGGAGCACGTCGCGAGCACGCACACCGGTTCGGCGTCGCCGAGCATGACGGCGAGTCGCTCGTCGGGATAGTCCAACTCGAGCGGTAGGTAGGCCGCACCGGCCCGCAGGACCGCGAACAGCGCCACGACGGCGTCGATCGAGCGGGGAACCGCGAGTGCCACCGTGTCTTCGGGTCCGATTCCGCTGCCACGCAGCAGCCAGGCCAGGCGGTTGACCCGCGCGAGCAGTTCGGCGTAGTCGATCGACCCGTCGCCGCACACCAGCGCCGTGAGCTCCGAGGACTGCGCGGCACGCTCGGCGAGCAGGTCGAGCACCGATTCAGCGGGCAACTCATGTTCGGTTTCGGTGTCACGTGCGCCCTTGGCGCCGGCTTCGGCGGGCAGCATCAACGTCAGCGTGGCCGTTGGCCGTTCGGCGTCGTCCGTGATCTGCAGCAGCACATGCCTCAGCCGGTCCAGGAGCGTTTGCGCGTAGGCGTGTTCGACGACGTCGGGCCGGTACTCGAGCTTCATCCACAGGCGCCGTCCGGGGGATGCGACCCACGTGAGCGGATAGTGCGAGGCGTCGATCGAGTCGTGACCGACGATGCCGTGCTCGGTCTCCATGTCGGTGAACGTGTCGTCGTCGAGGAAGTTCTGCAGCACGTACAGGCTGTCGAACAGCGGGCCGCCGCCGGACAGCGCGCCGTTGCCACGGTTGGCCGCCGCCAGCGCCCGCTGGATGTCACCGAGTCCCAGGTACTCGTGATCCATGAGCCGCAACCGGTCGGACTGCACCGTCCGCATGGTGTCGGCGACCGTGCGGCCGGGAGCCAGACGCACCCGGGTGGGCACGGTGTTGAGGAACAACCCGATCACCGTGTCGATGCCGTCCAGGTCGGTGGGCCGGCCGGCCACCGTGGAGCCGAAAACCACGTCCTCGGCGCCCGTTTCGTAGCCCAGCACCAGCGCCAGCGCCGTGCTGATCACCGCGTTGAGGGTCACGCCTGCCGCCCGCGCGGCCGCGGACAGTGCCTCGGTCTCGTTTTCGCTGAGCAGGAACTCCAGCCGTAGCGCCAGCGTCGGGTCGGTGCCCACCGCATCGGGGACCAGCAGCGTCGGGGCCTCGAGGCCACGCAACGCCTCGGCCCATTCGCGAGCCGACACGCCATGGTCCTGCTGCGCCAACCACCTCAGATAGTCGGTGAAATCGGCGGTCGGCACGGGCAGGTCCGCACGTCGTCCCGCCCTCACCGCGGTGTACTCGGCGAACAACTCACGCAGCAGTTGTTCGCGCGACCACCCGTCGAGCAGCAGGAAGTGGTAGCTGAAGATCAACCGGTCGCCGTCGGCCGTGCGCAGCACGGTCATCCGCGCCAACGGTGCCGCGGCGAGGTCGAAGGTGTGCAACCGGTCCTCGGCGGTGATCTCGTCGATCTTCGCGTCCACGGCCTCGCCCGGCAGCCCCGTGAGGTCGATGACGCGTGGTTCACAGACCGGGCCGTTGACGATGGCCGCCACCGGCTGCGGCAGATCGTCGGAACAGAATGCCGAGCGCAGCACGGGGTTTCGTGCCATCACCGCCGAGTACGCCGTCTGCAGCGCTGCCGTGTCGATGGTTGCGGCGAAATCGAACACGTTCTGCACGATGTAGACCGCGGCTGTGGCATACCGCGCCTGCAGATAGACGCCTTCCTGCAGCGGTGAGAGCGGCCAGATGGTTTCCACACGGCCGGACACCGCGTCGACGACGCGGTCGATCTGGTCCTGTGTGAGCTTCACCAACGGCAGGTCCGACGGCGCCAGCGCCGCAGATCCGCCACCACGTGCGATGCTGCCCAATTCACGCAGGGACGCGACCCAAAGGTCACCCAGCTCGGCGACGGCGGCTTCGTCGATATCGCCGTCGGCGTATGTCAGGGTGGCCCGCAGCCGCGGTCCGTCGACGGTGTCGTCGCAAATCGCGTTGACCTCAAGCAGGTACGGCGTTCCGAGGTCGGGATTGGGGCCGGTGCGCAGGGCGTCGACCTCCGGGGCCGAGGCCCAGTCGTCGGGCGCGTCGGCGGCCCATCGGCCGAGGTAGTTGAACAGCACCTGCGGCGTGCCGAACCTCGCGAGTGCGGCGGCGGTGCGGGGATTGCAATACCGCAACCGTCCGTATCCGAGACCGCCGTCGGGTGCCGCGCGCAGGCTCTCCTTGACCGCTCTGAGGACGGCGATCAGATCGTCACCGGGCGCGGGCAGGCGCACCGGCGCGATCGCGGTGAACCAGCCGACGGTGCGGGACAGGTCGAGATCTTCGCCCCAACCGTCGCGTCCGTGCCGCTCGAGGTCGAGCACGAGCGGCGCGTCGACGGCGCCACCGCGAGCCGTCCGCCACCGGCAGAGCGCCAGATGCAGTGCGGCGACCAGGGTTTCGGTGACGTCGGCATGGGCGGCGGCCGGCACCGTGGTTAGCAGCGGCTCGGTGTCGTCGGCGCTCAGCCGGATCTCGTGGTCGCGGGTCGTGCCGACCGTGAGGGTGACGGTGTCGGCCTGCGGGTCGAGTTCACCACCGGGTGCCAGCACCCCGGTCCAGTGCTCGAACTCGGCGAGACGTGCGGAGTGCTGCGCGTTCTCGTTGACCGTCCGCGCGTACGAGCGCAGGGAGGTGGTCACCGGGGCCAGCACGACACGTTGACCGTCCAGCACCTGGCGACAGGCCTCGGCGAGGTCTTCGACGAGGATGCGCCAGGACACGCCGTCCACCGCGAGATGGTGCACCACGAGCAGCAGACGGCCCTGGGTGCCGGGCCCGCGGTCGAACCACACCGCCTCCACGACCACGCCGTTCTCCGGGTCGAGCCGGTCGGCAGCGGCGTCGGACTCCGTGGCGATCGCCGTGCGCAGTCGCTCATCGTCGAAGTCGTGTACGTCGACCCGCGTGATCGAAATCGGGGCCCCGACAGTGGCTTCCATCGACCACAGCATCGGCGCGGGGCGGTGCAACCGGATCCGCAACGCGTCGTGGCGCGCGATGACGGCGTTGACGGCGGTTTCGAGTTGCGCCACGGTGACCCCGGCCGGAGTGCGCAGCAGTTCGGCCTGGTTGAGCCGCGTCATGGTGCCGCCGAGTTCGGCGAGGCGTTGCACGATCGGCGTCAACATGATCTCACCCAGATCGGGTCCCGCGTCGTCTTCCGGGTTGTCGGCCGCGACGTCGACGGTGTCGATCACCGCTGCCAGACCGGCGGGCGTGCGGTGCACGAACACCTGCTGCGGTGTGATCCGCACGCCGCAGCGGCGCGCACGGTTGACGAGTTGGATCGCGACGATGCTGTCACCGCCCGCGGTGAAGAAGTCGTCGTCCACACCGACTGTGGTACCGAGGATCTCGCTGCACAGCCCGGCCAGAAGCGATGCTGTGTCCGTTGCCTCCTCGGCGGCAGGCGCCCGGGCCGGTTCGACGGTTTCGGGCTCCGGCAGTGCGGCGCGATCGAGTTTCCCGTTGACTGTCAACGGCAGCGTGTCCAGCGTCACGAGCGTCGACGGCACCATGTAGTCGGGCAGCCGTTCGGCCAGCGCCCCGCGCAGTGCGGTGGTGTCCAGGTCGCCGGCCCCGACGACCCCGACGACATAGCCGATGAGCCGGCTGCGGCCGGTGTCGTCTGTGCGCACGTCGGCGGCGGCGTTGGTGACGCCCCGCAACGCGACCAGCGCGGCCTCGACCTCCCCGAGTTCGATGCGGTATCCCCGCACCTTGACCTGTGAGTCGGACCGGCCCAGGTAGATCAGCTCACCGGTGTCCGACCACATCGCGAAATCACCGCTGCGGTACATCCGTTCGCCGGCACCGTCGAACGGGTTGGCCACGAACCGGGTTGCGGTCAGGCCGGACCGGTCGGTGTAGCCGCGGGCCACCTGACCGCCTGCGATGTACATCTCGCCGACCACGCCGGTGGGCACCGGCTGGAGGGTGTCGTCCAGCAGGTGAACCCGCAGACCGACAATGGGCCCACCGATCAGACTGCCCGACGAGGCTGTGTCGGCCGACTCGAGCGCGCGGTGCGTGACGTGCACACACGTCTCGGTGATGCCGTACATGTTGACCAGACGCGGTGCATGCGATTCATGGTTCTCGTACCACGGCGCGAGCCGACGCAGGTCGAGCGCCTCGCCGCCGAAGATCACGTAACGCAACGCGAGGTCGCGACGCAGGCGCCGGTCCGCCTCGATCAGCGGGTAGAACGCCGACGGTGTCTGGTTGAGCACCGTGACACGTTCGCGGGCAAGCAGATCGACGAAGCGCTCGGGATCCCGCGCCACCTCCTGCTCGACGACCACCAGGCGCCCGCCGTGCAACAGCGGTCCCCACAGTTCCCACACCGAGAAATCGAACGCCGCGGAGTGGAACATGGTCCACACGTCGTGGGGGCCGAAGTCGAACAGCCCCGCCGCGGTGCCGGCGAACAGCGCCGCGACGTTGCGGTGGGTCACCTCGACGCCCTTGGGGACACCGGTGGAGCCCGATGTGTAGATCACGTAGGCGGCACTGTCAGGGGCATGGTCATGGGCACTGTCCGGGGACGCCGGTTTGCGCGCCGTACTCCGGGCGGCCTCGGCCAGGATCACCTGGGGCACACCGCTGAACCGGTCGCGGGTGTCGGTGAGCAGGCACACCGGGTGTGAGTCGGCGAGAATGTGCTGCACCCGTGCGGCGGGCGAACCGATGTCGATCGGCACATAGGTGCCGCCGGCCTTGAGCACGGCGAGCAACGCGACGATCAGATCCGCCGACCTCGGCAGAGCGACCGCGACACGGGATTCGGCGCCCACGCCGAGTTCGGTGAGCGTGGCCGCGACCGCAGCGGCACGTTCGTCGAGCGTCCGGTAGGTGAGCTCGGTGTCCCCGCAACGCACGGCGATCGCCTCCGGATACGCCGCGGCGATGTCGGCGAACGCGGCATCGAGCGTGCGGTCCGGTCCGGGCCGGCTCGTGTGGTTCGCGGTGTATTGCCGTTCGTCGTTGGTGCGCAGGTCGATCCGGCCGACGGGCAGCTCGGGTGTCTCGGCGAAGGCCGTGAGGATGTGCTCGACGCGTTCGGCGTACCGCTCGGCCGCGGCCGGGGTGACGACACCCGCGTCGTACTTGATCTCGAGGGTGAGTTCGTCGTCGACGTACGCCACGAACGAAACGGGATAGTGGGGCGAGTCGGTGCCCGTGAAGCCGTGGAACGCAACGCCTCGCGGATCGGTGTGGTCGGTGGAGCCGGTGGTCGGGAAGTTCTCGACCACGACCATGGTGTCGAAGAACTCACGAACCCCCGCGAGCCGGGCGAGCTCGGCAAGGCCCAGCTGCTGGGCGTCGAGCAGCGCACTCTGCTGGTCCTGCAGATCGGACAACGCCTTGCTGAGGCTCGCGTGCAGATCCCACGACATCGGCACCGGGATGGTGTTGATGAGCAGGCCGACGATCGATTCGGTGCCGTCGAGTTCGCCGCCGCGGCCCGAGACCGTGGACCCGAACACCACGTGGTTGCGGCCGAGCAGCTTGCCGAGCAGCAGGCCCCATGCGCCGTGCAGCACGGTGCCGACCGTGACGCCGTGTTCGCGTGCGGCCTGGACGACGGCCGCGGTGCGTGCCGCATCGAGTGTCCGCACGACGCTGTGGTGTTCACCGACGACCGCGCCGTCGGGCCGGGGTACGAGCGTGGTCGGTTCGATATCCGCCAACGCCTGCACCCACGCTTGCCGCGCCGCGTCCCGGTCACCGGCGGTCACGGTTTCGATGTGGTCGCGAAGGGTCACCGTGAGCGGTTGCGGTGGAGCACCGAGGCCGAGCGCCGCGTTGTAGTGGTCGACGATGTCGCCGAACAACACCGGGTAGGACCACCCGTCGGCGATGATGTGGTGCATCGTCTGGATGAGCCGGTGCTCGTGATCACCCAACCGCACCAGCGTGTACCGCACCAAGGGTGCGTGGGCCAGGTCGAACGGCCGTGTGAGTTCCTCGGCGGCAATGCTCTCCAGTGCGTCGGTGTCGGCGACCTGGAAGTCGACCGGGACGTCGGCCCAGATGACCTGCGCCAACCTGCCGTCGGTCAGTTCCCGGAAGCTCGCGCGCAGGGCCTGGTGGCGCCGCGTCACCGCGGCCAGGCTCATGCGGAGGATCTCGGGGTCGACCGGGCCGGACAGTTCGGCGATCTGCTGGACACGGTAGGTGTCGGTGTTCGAATCCCCGAACATGCTGTGGAAGTACATGCCCTCCTGCAGCGGCAGCAGGGGCAGCACATCCTCGACCTCGCCGAGCCGTTCCCACCCGTCGATGTCGTCCTGGGTCACGCTGATCAGGCCGAAGTCCGACGGGGTGTGGCCGCGCAGCTCGGTGCAACGGGTCAGCGCGGCAAGCACATCGGCCCACATCGAGCCGAGTTCTATGACATCCTCCGCGTCGAGAAGTCCACCCGGCCAGGCCAGCGTCATGCTGAGCACCGTGCCGTCGGGGCGGTCCTCGGCGAGGGCGTTGATCTCCAGCGTCATCGCCGGGTTGGCGGGGTCGACGCCTTCACTGAGCGCACCGATGCCTGCGACGGGTTGCCATTCCCTGCCCGAGCCGCCGCTGAACCGGCCGAGGTAGTTGAACAGGATCTGTGGCGGCGTGCCGGGCAACGCCCCGTTGAGGTGCCGCAGGACGCCGTACCCGAGACCGCGGTTGGGCACCGTACGCAGCTGTTCCTTGACGGCCTTGGCGGCTGCGGCGAGTTCGGCGCCGCCCGACACCACCTGGTCCCAACCGAGCCGGCCGGGATCGACGCGGACCGGATAGATCGAGGTGAACCAGCCGACGGTGCGTGACAGGTCCAGATCGGCAGCCACCAGGTCGGATTCGCGGCCGTGGCCCTCGAGACTGATCACCGCGGTGCTGTCCTGTGACTGGCCGCGGTCGGCGCGCCACTGCGCGAGGGCCAGGGACAGCGCGGTGAGCAGCACGTCGTTGACGCCGCCGTACATCGCGGCGGGCACAGCGGACAGCAGGGCCTCGCTGATGTCCGACGACAGCGTGACGTTGTGGCTGCGGACGGTACTCGCCGTGTCGATCGCCGGATCGAGCGGGCGGGGCCCCAGATCGGGATCCGGCGTGGCGAGCACGTCTGCCCAATGGTCGCGTTCATCGTCGAATGTCCGCTCGGCCAGCGCCTTCGACCACGTGCGGAACGACGTCGGGACCGGGTCGAGCACCGGGTCGACGGAAACGTCACGCCCACCGGTGCGTCCATTCCACGCCCGCGCGAGATCCTCCGAGAGGATGCGCCACGACACACCGTCGATGACGAGGTGGTGGATCACCAGCAGCAGTTGGCCAGTCGCCTCCTGGGCGTCGAACCACACCGCGCGCACCATGACGCCGTGGTGCGGATCCAGTTCGGCTGCGGCCGCGGCCTTCTCGTCCGCGACCCGGTCCGCGGTCAGTGCGCCGGTCCGGACCGCGAGCGGAACCGCGGAGGTCTGTTCCGGGACGGTCAAGGACCAGCCCGTCGCGGTGTCCTCGAGCCGTGCGCGCAGCATCGCGTGGGCATCGACGACGGTCTGCAGCACGCGTTCGACATCGTGGGCGGTGATTCCAACCGGTGTCGCGAGGACCATGGCCTGGTAGAAGTTCGCCAGCGGCGTGCGGGCCTGCTCGGTCTCGGCGAGCATCGGAGTCGCGGCAATGGTCCCGACCCCGGTGTCGGGTCCCGGCCTCGACACGGTCGTGGCCTCGGCACCGGCCGCCAGCGCGGCAACGGTCCGGCGCCGGAACACATCCCGCGGAGTGATGGCGAGGCCGGCCTTGCGGGCACGGCCGCACACCGAGATCGAGGAGATGCTGTCGCCCCCGAGTGTGAAGAAGTCGTCATCCACGCCGATGCCGTCGATGCCGAGCACGGACGACACGATCTCGAGCAGGATGGCCTCGCGGTCGGTGCGCGGGGCCCGGCCAGAGCCGCTGGTCGCGGCGACAGGCTCGGGTAGGGCCGCGACGTCGAGTTTGCCGTTGATGGTCAACGGCAGGGCGTCGACGATGCCGTAGCGCGTCGGGACCATGTAGCCGGGAAGCACGCGCGCGAGGTGGTCCCGCAGGCCGGTGATGAACTGGGCCTCGCCGGTGGGTCGCTGTGCCGGAATGACGTAGGCGGCCAGGGTTTTCGCCGGTGGGTTGGTACCGGTTTGGCGCGCCACGACCGCGCAGCGGGCCACGTTGTCCGCGGCCGCGAGCACGGACTCGATCTCCCCGAGTTCGACACGGTACCCGCGGATCTTCACCTGATCGTCGACCCGGCCGAGATAGTCGAGGAGTTCGACGCTGCCGGGGCGTCGCCGCACGAGATCCCCGGTGCGGTACATGCGGCCGCCGGGCACATACGGGTCGGCGACCATCGTCGCAGCGGTCAGCCCCGCCCGGCGGTGATAGCCGCGCGCCAGCCCGGTGCCTGCGATGTACAGCTCGCCGACCGCGCCGTCGGGCACCGGCCGCAGCGCCGCGTCGAGGATGTAGCCCCGGGTGTTCCAGATCGGTTGTCCGACAGTCGGTGTGTCGCTGTCCTCGGTCCCGCCGCCGAGTGTGTTGATGGTGTACTCGGTGGGCCCGTACAGGTTGTATCCCGCCGAGTCGGGGTGATCGCGCAGCGCCGACCACACACCGTCGCCGACGGCCTCGCCGCCGAGGAGCACCAGCGCCGGTGCGTGAGCTCCCTCGTCGAGGAGGCCTGCGTCGAACAGGTGGTGCGCGTACGTCGGCGTGACGTTGATGACGTCGATGCGGTGCCGGTGGCAGTAGCCGACCAGGGCAGGGGCGTCACGGCGCAACTCCTCGTCGCACACGTGCACCTGGTGGCCTTCGACCAGCCAGAACAGTTCTTCCCACGACATGTCGAACGAGAACGACACGGTGTGCGCGATGCGCAACGGTTCGCTGGACGCGGCCCGCCGGACCGTCGGCTCGAAGATCGCTTCGCGGTGGTTGAAGTACATGTTGGTCAGGCCCGCGTACCCGGTGAGCACGCCTTTCGGCCGTCCGGTGGAACCCGAGGTGTAGATCAGGTAGGCCGGGTGATTCAACCGCGCGGCTCCGGACGCGAAGCGGCCCAATTCGTCGGCGGTCAGCGCGTGGGCGGGCGTATCCGCCAGCGCCGCAACGGTCCCCGCATCGTCGAGGGTGATCACCTCGGCGCCGTGTCCGCGTGCGTGCGCGGCCAACTCGGTACGGTCGCCCGTCGTGACCAGCAGCACCGGCTGCGCGTCGTCGATGATGGTTCGCAGGCGGTCGATCGGCAGGTCGAGTTCGAGCGGCAGGTAGGCCGCACCGGCACGCAGCACCGCGAACAACCCCACCACCATGTCGATCGATCGGGGCAGCGCCAGCGCCACGAATGTCTCGGGTGCCGCGCCCCAGGCCCGCAGGTAACGCGCGAACTGCGACACCCGGTCGTCGAATTCGCGGTAGGTCACCGCCCGGTCCCCGAACACCAGCGCGATGTCGTGCGGACTCCGTTCGGCCTGCCGTGCCAGGAGTTCGGCGATGGTGACCGGCTCGAGCGGCCGTGCGGTGGACGACCACCGGCGTTCGAGCTGTGCACTGCGATCCGTGCCGATCAGGTCGACGGCGCCGACCGCGATGTCGGGCTGCGCGGCGATGGTGCGCAGGACGGCCAGGAGTTGTCCGACCATCTCGGCGGCGCGGGCGTCGTCGACGACCCGGTGCTCGAGCTTGATCGTGAGCTCCCGGCCTGGTGTCAGCACCCAGGTGAGGGGGAAGTGTGTGGTGTCGTGGTAGCTGACGTCGACGATCCCGTGCCGCGATTCCAGGTCGGTGAACGTGTCGTCGTCGAGGAAGTTCTGCAGCACCAGCAGCGAGTCGAACAGTGCGCTGCCGGAATCACCTGCGGCACGCTGGATCTGGCCGAGCCCAAGGTGATCGTGACGCATCATCGCCACGCGCTGCGCACCGATCGCGGCAATGGCTTCTGCCACGGACCGCGTGGGCGACATGTCGACCCGCACCGGCACGGTGTTGAGGAACAGGCCGATGGTCTCGTCGATACCGACGAGGTGTCCCGGGCGGCCCGCGACGGTCGTGCCGATCACCACGTCGGTGGTCCCCGCGTGGTAGCCGGTCACCAGCGCCACGGCCGCGGTGACGACGGAGTTGAGCGTCGCACCGCGTGCGCCGGCGCACGCGTGCAGGTGTTCGGTGACCTCTTCGGGCACCGTCACGACGATGCGGCCGGGTTCGGTCTCTGGCCGCGCGTCGGGATGGTCCGGTGACACACCACTCGCCAGCGTCGGTTCGGTGAGGCCGGCCAGCAGGTTCCGCCACGCGTCCGCGGCGCCCGAGGTGTGCGGGTCGCCGTCGGTGGCCAGCCACTGCAGGTGACGCACCACCAGGTCGGCGTGCGGGGCCACCGCACCACGCTGTGCACCGGAGTCGTACAGCGCGAACAGTTCCCGCAGCACCAGTTCACGGGACCAGCCGTCGAACAGCAGGAAGTGGTATGTGAAGAGCATCCGGTCACGGCCGCCGGGAAGGCGGATCACCGTCAGCCGCAGCAGTGGTGGTGTCGTGAGGTCGAAGGGCGCGGTGCGGTCGTTGTCGGCGACATGCTGTCCCGCCGCCGGGTCGTCCCGGTCGGACAGGTCGACGACGGTGATGTCCGACGGGGGATCGGTGATGACGAGCTGCACGACGGCCGTCGCGTCCGGCGCGGGCTCGGCTTCGACGTGTTCGACGGTGCGGAACCCGACCCGCAGTTGCCGGTGGCGCCGCAACAGCGCCGTGAAGGCTCGCTGCATGGCGTCGACATCGATGCGGCGGTCGAACTCGAAGATGTTCTGCGCGATGTAGGTCGGGCCCGCGTCGGCGAGCGTGCTCTGGTAGTAGACGCCCTGCTGCAACGGCGACATCGCCCAGATGTCCTCGACCGCATCGGTTTCCCGGATCCGCTCGACGGTCGCACCGGACAGCCGCACGGTGCCGAGCGGTTCGACCGGTGCGTTCGCGGCCACGGTTGGGGCCTCCTCGACGAGGACGGCCACGCCCGCGGCGGTGCGGCCGCGGAAGACATCCTCGGTGGCGACGTGGTATCCGGCCCGGGCGAGTCTGGTGGTGACCCGGATCGCGGAGATGCTGTCGCCGCCGACGGCGAAGAAGTCGTCGTCGGCTCCGAGACCGTCACGTCCGAGCACACCGGACATCACGTCGAGGACGGTGCGCTGCACGTGGTCGGCCGGCGCTGCGGTACCACGTGTGGCCGGGCCGGGCTCGAGGAGCGCGCGCAGCGCCGTGGCGTCGCGTTTGCCGTTGGGCAGCAGCGGAATCGCGCGTACCTGTCGGACCGTGGCCGGTACCAGGTGTCGTGGCAGTTCGGCGCGCACGGTGTCCAGGAGCGCCTCGGGTCCCGCCGCTGCGGCCTCGAGCACGACGAACGCGGCGAGTTGTGCTCCGGTGCCGATGACCGCCGCCTCGCGTACGCCGGGCTGCCGGGCGAACACGCTCTCGACCTCGCCCGGTTCGACGCGGTGGCCGTTGATCTTGAGTTGATCGTCGGCGCGCCCCGCGAACACCACGCGACCGTCGGGCAGTACCGCGCCGAGATCGCCCGTGCGGTACATCCGCACGCCGCCGGGTGCCGCGACGAAACGCGTGGCGGTCTGACCGCCACGGCCGAGGTAGCCACGTGCCAACTGGACACCGGTGACGTAGATTTCACCGATCACACCGGCCGGGAGTTCACGCAGTCCGGCGTCGAGGATGCGGACACCCGCACCCGGCACGGCCGCGCCGAGGGTGATGCCTGCCGCGTCCTGGGCGCCGATCAGCACGTCGCCGGTGACCTCGGAGGACCCGTAGGAGTTGACGATCTCGGCGTCCGGGCAGGCGCGGCGCAGCGTGTGCAGGTGCTGGGGTTCGAGCGCCTCGCCGCTGACGATCCAGCGGGTCAGGGCCGCAACGTCTTCCGTGCGCTCGTCGGCGAGCACCGCGGCGAGCGCCGGTACGGCGAGTAGTTGTTCGACGCCATGGGCCGCGACGAGTTGTGCGAGCCGGCGGCCGTCACGGGCGGTCTCTTCGCCGGCGAGGATCGTGCGGGCACCGGCGACCAGCCCGGCGAGCAGTTCGGTGGTGCCGTCGATGAACGACAGTGAGCTCTTGGCGACGCGTGTGGCGGCGGGCCACACCGCGACGGCCCACGCGAGGCGGTTGGCCAGCGCGGCGTGTGTGCCGACGACGGCCTTGGGCTCACCCGTGGAGCCCGACGTGTAGAGCAGCGATACCGCGTCGGCACCGTCCACCGCCACGGGCGTGAATTCCGCATGCGCGCCTGCGGTTTCGGTGGTCCTGACGATCGGCGTGTCCGCGGGCAGGGTCCCGGACACCACGTGCAGTCCCACCCCGTCGACGATCACCGCGGCCGGGCGCGCATGCTGCAGCATGTACTCGATGCGCGCCCGCGGGTAGGACAGGTCCACCGGGAGATACACCGCGCCCGCGGAGATGATCGCCCACATCGCGGCCACCAGGTCGGCCGACCGTGCGGCCGCCAGCCCCACGATGTCGCCGCGGCGTACACCCGCCGCCACCAGAGCGGCGGCCAGTTCGCGGGCACGCGTGTCGAGTTGGCCGTATGTCCATTCGCTGTCACCGACGACCAGCGCGGTGGCGTCGCGGTGCAGGGCCACCGCGGCGGTGAGCATGGCGGTGACGGTCTGCGGCGGCCCGGCCGGCTCGGCCCGCACCACAGGGCCGGCCAGGTTGATGTCCTCGGGGCGCACCATCGGGTCGGCCGTGAGCGCGGTCAGCACCTCGGCGAATGCCGAGACGGCGCTCTCGGCCAGCACGTCAGACACGTGCCGGCGGTCGTTGGTGACGGTCACGGTGATGGTGTCGCGCACGCTGATCATGAGTGTCAGCGGATAGTGCGGGGCCTCGATCACCCCGATGTCACCCAACGTCAGCTCACCACGCGCATGTGTGGTCGCGCCGAGGTTCTCGATCACGACGAGGGTGTCGAACAGTTCACCGAGCCCGGCAAGACGGTGCGCCTCGGTGAGCGGCAGGTGATGGTGTTCCAGGAGGGCCGCTTCCGCGGCTGCCAGCCGTGCGGCGACCTCCGTACCGGAGTCACCGGCAGTCCATCGCACACGCACCGGGATGGTGTTGACCAGCAGGCCCACGATCGACTCGATGCCATCGGCAGAGTCGACACTGCCACCACGCCCAGACACCACGGTGCCGAACACGACGTCGTCGCGGCCGGTGAGGCGCCCGAGTGTCAGGCCCCAGGCGGTGTGCAGCAGTGTGCCGACCGTGACCGCGGCGCTGCCTGCCGCGGCCGCGACGACACTGCGGGGTTGCAGGGTCACGGTGCGTGTGCCGAAACCGGAGCCGGCTTCGTGATTGCGGGCACCGTCGGCCGCGGCGAGGCGGGTCGGCTCGGCGATGCCCTCGAGCACGGGTGCCCAGGCCGTCCGGTCGGCCTCGGCGTCGCGTGCCTGGAGCCAGTCGACGAACCGTGTGAATTGCGGTGCTGGACCGTTGAAGTCGTCGCCGGTGTAAGCCGTGAGCAGATCGTCGAGCACGATGGGCACCGACCAACCGTCGGCGACGATGTGGTGCACGGTCTGGATCATGGTGTGCACGTCGTCACGGCGGCGGACCAGTGCGTAACGGGTCAGGGGCGCTGCGGCCAGGTTGAAGCGGCGTTCGCGTTCCCACCGGGCCCGCCGGCTCACCACGGCCGAGGGATCGGCGGCGTCGCGGGCGTCGATCACATCGAAGTCGGGGGCGACCGCCGCGGCGTGCACCGCGACCGGGGTGCCGTCGGACAGCGTCGTGAACACCGCGGACAGGGCGCGGTGCCGGGCCACCACCGATTCCGTTGCGCGCCGGAACCGTTCGGTGTCCAACGGGCCGGTGATGTCGACGATCTGCTGCACCACGTACGGGTCGCGGTTGCGGCTGAAGGTCGAATGGAAGTAGATGCCCTGCTGGGCCGGGGTGAGCGGGAGGATGTCCGTGAGATCCGGATAGCGGCGTTCGAGTTCGGCGACATCGTCTGCGGTGATGTCGACCCGGTCGAAGTCCGATGCGCTGTGTCCCCGCACGTCGTCGCTGGTGGCGATGGCGGTCAGCAGATCGGTCCACATCCCGGCGAGCGCGCGGACCTCCGATTCCGCGACGGCCTCGGCCGGCCAACTGAACGTCGCGCGCAGCACCGTACCCTCGGCCACCGTGACGGCCTCGGCGTTGACCTCGAGCAGACGCGGCAGCGGCATGCCCGGGTCACGGTCTTCGAGCACGGCGACGTTGTCGTCGGCGAATGCCCATGGCCGGTCGGCCGTGTCGAATCGGCCGAGGTAGTTGAACAGCACCTGGGGCACCGCGTCGAGGCCGGTGGTGCCCTCACGCAGGTAGCGCAACGCCCCGTAGCTGAAGCCGTGCGACGGCACCGCGCGTAGCTGATCCTTGACCGACCGTACCGCCGCACCGAGGTCGGCACCACCGCCGACGGCGGCCTGCCAGTCGAACCCGTTGTCGCGCAGGGCCACCGGGTAGAGCGTGGTGAACCAGCCGACCGTGCTCGAGAGGTCGAGGTCGCCGATCAGGTGGCCTTCGCGGCCGTGGCCTTCCATCTCGACCAGCAGCGTGTCGGCGTTCACGCCGCGCCCGTGCAGCCAGCGGCGTAACGCCAGGTACAGTGCGGCGACGAGGGCGTCGTTGACGTGGCCGTGGATCCGGTCGGGGACCGCGGTGAGGATCGGGTCGGCGACCGCGGCGGGGAGTTCGACGGTCAGGCGGGACTCCGTGGCGACGGTGTCGCGCTCGGGATCCAACGCCCGGTCGCCCCAGAATGTCTCACTCGTGGCACACACCTGCCGCCAGTACTGCAGATCCGCGTCGAATCCACCGTTCGCGACGGTTTCGGTGAGACGTTGCGCCCACGCGCGCCACGACGTGTTCTCGGCGGGCAGCTCAGCGGGCCTGCCGTCGAGGATGAGGCGGTGTGCGGTGGCGACGTCCTCGGCGAGAATGCGCAGCGACACCCCGTCGATCACGGTGTGGTGGGCGACGACCACGAGGCGTCCGGGTGCCTGCGGGCGGCGGATCCATCCGAATGCGATGCGGGTGGTGTCCAGTGCAGACACCAGCTGCATCGCCACATGTTCGACGGCCTGTGAGATCTCCCCGGTGGAGTGGGTCGTGAGTAACGTGATCTGCGGTGGCGCGTCGGGGATCTCGAGGTCCGACGCGGTGCGGCCGGGCCGCGACCACAACACGTGGTGGCGCCGCACCGTCGCTGTGAGCGCCGCGCGCAGCGTGGTCTCATCGGTGTCGGCGGGTGTCACCAGTGACATGCCCTGGTAGAAGCCGTCCATGACCGAGCCCGTGGCGCCGACCTCGTCGAGCCACCGCAGGATGGGTGTGGCATCGGCCGGACCCGAGGGTTCGATGGCCACCCCGACGGCGTCGACGTGGGAGTCGGTGCGGGATTCGTCGAGCAGGGGAGCCAGCGCCTCGACCGTGCGGTGGGCGAACATGTCGCGGGGACGCAGGGTGTAGCCGGCGGCGCGCAGCCGACCGACCACGCGGATCGCCACGATGCTGTCGCCGCCGAGCGCGAAGAAGTCCTCGTCGACGCCGACCGCGTCGATGTCGAGTGCGTCGGCGAAGGCCTGGCACAGCACCGTTTCCCGCGGTGTGCGCGGCGGCCTGACCGTTTTGCTGCGCGCGATGTCCGGCGCGGGCAGCGCACGGCGGTCGGTTTTTCCGTTGGCGGTCAGCGGAACCCGCTCGAGCGCCACGAAAGCCTTGGGCACCATGTACTCCGGCAGGCGGGTGTGCGCCCACTCGGCGACCCGGGCGTGCAACGATGCGTCGTTGGTGACGCCGTCGACGGTCACCAGGTAGCCGACCAGCAGGTCGGCGCCACTGGCCCGGTGCACGTCCACGACGGCCTGCCGCACCGCGGGGTGATCGGCCAACTGTGACTCGATCTCCTCGAGCTCGACACGCCTGCCACCGATCTTGACCTGGTTGTCGGCGCGGCCCAGGAACTCCAGTGTGCCGTCCTCGGTCCACCGCGCCAGGTCGCCGGTGCGGTACATCCGGGAGCCGGTGCCGTCGAAGGGGTTCGCCACGAACCGCGACGCGGTCAGGGCCGGCGCGTTGACGTAGCCGCGGCCGAGCAGGAAGCCTGCGGCATACAGCTCTCCGCCGATCCCCGGCGGCACCGGGCGCAGATACTCGTCGAGCACGTACAGCTGCGTGTGGGGGTTGGGGCGGCCGATCGACGTCGCGATGCGCTCGGCGGTGTCGCGGTAGATCACGTGCGAGACGCCGATGGTGGCCTCGGCCGGGCCGTAGCCGTGGTAGAGCGTCGTGGTCAACTGCTTGCGGAAACGCGCGAACAGATCGGGGGTGAGAACCTCACCGCCACACCAGACATGGCGCAGGGACGCCAGCGAACTGCCGGCGCCGTCGGCGGTCGCGAGCCGATCGAGCTCGAGCAGGGTGTCGAGCATCGACGAGACCAGGTACACGAACGTCACCTGCTCGGTACGGATCAGCTCCAACAGATACTCGGGGTCTTTCTCACCGTCCGGAACGGCGACGACGACGCGACCCCCGCTCACGAGCGGAAGGAGGATCTCGTTGATCGAGATGTCGAACGACAACGGCGCCTTGAACAACGAGGCGTCGGTGTGGTCGTGCTTGCCGAACTGCAGGATGTGGTCACGCTGCCACTGCAACCGCTCGGCGATCGCGTCGTGGCGGATCATCGCGCCCTTGGGCTTCCCGGTCGACCCGGACGTGAAGATCACGTAAGCCAGCTGCGCTGGGTGCGCATCGACGTCCGGCAGCATCGGCGACTCGGCCGTGAACTGCCAATGCTCCAGACCGACACGCAAACACGCGACGTCCCAGCCGGATTCGTCGTCGCACGCGACGAACGCCGCCACCGCGTCGGAGTCGGCGAGCACCTGGCGGCGCCGGTGTGCGGGCCATGCCGGGTCGAGCGGGACGAACGCGACACCGGCCATCATCGCGGCCAGCACGCACACCACCATCTCTGCCGACCGCGGAACGCCGATCGCCACGATGGGCTCGGGCCCGTCCCCTGCCGCGGCCCGCACGGCGTGCGCGAGTTGCGCCACGTGGGTCGCGAGTTCGCGGTAGGTGAGACGGCGGGTCCCGTCGACGACGGCGACGTCGTCCGGCGTCAGCGCGCACTGCGCGGCGAACAGGGCGGGCACGGTCGATGTGCGCTCCGGTGTGGAGTGGTTGTTCCACAGCTCCAGAAGCTCTGCGATGTCCAGCGAATCCGCGGTCACGTGCGAGCGTCCTCCATGTGCGTCGTGTGCCGACCCGCCAACCGTTTTCGGTGGGTACGGCCCGGGTCTCAGTTGTGCCTGCTCCAGGCCTGCCACAGCTGCGCGTACCGACCGCCCATGGCGATCAGTTCCGCGTGGGTGCCGTGTTCGACGATGCGGCCGTCGGCCATGACCGCCACTTGGTCTGCCTGAGCGGCCTGGGTCAGGCGGTGCGCGACGATGAGTGTGGTGCGGCCCGCGGTGGCCGCCGCGGCGGCGTCCTCGAGTTCGGCCGCATGGGCGCTGCCCGCCTCCGCGGTGGCCTCATCGAGAACCACCACCTTCGGATCGGCGAGCACCAGCCGGGCCATCGCGACGTGCTGGGCCTGCGCGGCCGTCAGCTCGAGTCCGTGCTCGCCGACGTGGGTGTCGAGCCCGTCGTCGAGTGCCTTGACCCAGGTACTCGCGCCGACGGTTTCCAGTGCGGCCAAGACCTCGTCGAGCGTCGCGGCGGGCGCCACGAGTCGCAGGTCGTCGATGAGCGGACCGGAGAACACGTGCACTTCCTGCGTGATCGTGGCGACCCAGCGCCGAAGATCGGCGATCTCGGTGACCGGGACCCCACCGATGCGGGCCTGCCCGGCGGTCGGCGTGAGCATTCCCGCGACGATTCCGGCCAACGTGGTCTTGCCTGCGCCGGTGGTGCCCACCAGCGCGCAACGGGTCCCCGCCGGGATGGTGAGCGAAACACCGTGCAGGACTTCACGTCCCGCGTCATAAGCGAACGACACGTTGTCCACCACGACGTCGGCGCCGTACGGCGTCGCCGACCCCGTGTGCCGTGTGCCCCGCCCGCCGACGTCCAGATCGATGACACCCACCAGACGTGCGAGGCTTGCCGAGGCCGACTGTATCTCGTCGAAGTTGTACATCAGTTCACCGATGGGGTTGAACAGCCGGTGGAACATCAACGCCGCCGCGGTGACCTGCCCGACCGTGACACCACCGGAACGCACCAGCAGGAAACCGACCACCAATGTGGCGGTCAGGCCGATGAATTCGGCGCGATTGACGCGCCCGACCAGGCGGGTGAAGAACGTGAACACCGCGATCGAGATGTCCCGCGCCCGGCGCGAGGCCCGGTCGATGTCGGCGAGGTGCCGATCGTGGATCTCGTAGGCGTCGATGGTCCTGGCACCCTGGATCGACTCGACCGTGACCTGCGCCCGGTTGGCGATCGCGATCCGCTCGTCGGCGTACATCGGGGCCGATCGCGGTAGGTACCAACGCAAGCCGGCGATGTAGGCCGGGATGGCCAGCGCGCCAGCGAGACCGAGACGCCAGTCCAGGCTCGCCATGCCGACCAGCGTGACGATCCCCAGGAAGAACCCGTTGAGGATCACCGGCAGGACCTGCGCGACGGTGCGGGCGACGACAGCCACGTCGGGCCCGACACGTGACAGCAGATCGCCGCGCCCGCTCTCCTCGATCAGGGTCGCCGGTAGGTTCAGCGCGCGTTCCAGGACCCGCTCGCGCAGGTCGGCGAGCATCTGTTCGCCGAGTTTGGTGGTGAGGTAGGTGGACAACCCGGTCCCGAGACCGCCCGCCACGGCCGCTGCCGCGATCACCGCGCCGAGCGTCACGAGATCGCTTGTGTCACCGCCCTGTCGGACCCGGTCGACCAGCATGCCGAGCAGATAGATCGGGACCACCGAGGCACCGGCAGCCGCGATCCCGACCGCCACCACCGCGACCAGGGCGCTCCGCCTGCGGCGCAGGTCGGCCACCAGCCACGCGGCGGAGCGCCTTGCCGTCGCGACCGGCAGCACCGGTGGTGTGATCGGTTCGTCGGAGATCATCGTGTCACCAGATCCCGGTAGTCGTCGTGGGCGTCCACCAGTTCTCGGTGGGTGCCCTCGCTGCGCAGCCGGCCATCGACGACGAGCAGGACGCGGTCGGCCGCGGCCAGCAGGGCGGGGCTGCTCGTCAGGACAAGCGTGGTGCGTCCCGCGGCGGCACGCAGCCGGCGGATGCCGTCGGCGATGGCCTGTTCCGTGACCGCGTCGACCGCGGTCGTTGGGTCGTGCAACACCAGGACCGCGGGGTCGACCAGCAGGGCGCGGGCCAGCGTCCAGCGCTGACGCTGCCCGCCGGAGAGACTGGCGCCCCGTTCCACGACCCGATGGGCGAGGCCGTCGGGGTGCAGGTCGACGACATCGAGGGCGCACGACGCCTGCAGCGCGTCCGCGACGCGGACCTCACCGCGACGCGCTTCGGGCGGGATCACGTGCAGATTCGATTCCAGGGTGCCGCTGAACATCGCGCTCAGATGGTGTTCGACCAGCAACTGTTCGCGCCGCTCGCCGGGCGGGATCTGGTCGAGGCGGCGGCCACCCACCAGCACGGTGCCCTTGTCCTCGGCTCGCTCGAACCCGGAGAGCAGGTCCACGAGCGCAGATGCGTCACGGACATCGGTGGTGAGTACCGCGACGAACTCGCCCGGCTCGACGTCGAACGACAGACCTTTCAGACCGCCGTGGGTCGCGCGGCGGACCGACAGGTGCGCCGCGGAGTTCCCCGGCTCGGCCGCGATGCCGGGGGAGTGGCGGGTCTCGGCGTTGAGGACGTTGGCCACGCGGTTGGCCGAGGCGCGGGCTTCGGCGACCCAGCTGGGCACGATCGCCAACAGGGAGAACGGTTCGATGAGGAACTGTGCGAGGCCGATCACGGTGATCAACTGGCCGACGGTCAGTGACCCGCGGATCGCGAAGTATGTGGCGGCCACCGCCACGGCCATGGCGGCGAGCGCTCCGGCCGCGGCGGCCGCACCTGAATGAGCACTCTGGATGCGTGCGGCACGCAGTGTCGCGGTGAGCGCGCGACGGCTCGCGACGCGGTAGCGTCCGGCGGCGTTGGCCTGTGCGCCGATGCCCTGCAGCGGTCGATGCCCGCTGATCAGGTCGGTCGCCAATGCCGTGGCGCGGCCGATCTCGGCCTGCTGATCCTCCACCCGACGCGCGATCATCGGCGCGGTGAGCTGAAGGCCGAGCACCACCACGGGCACACCGATCAGAACCATCAAACCCAGTGGCAGATCTATGGTCAGCAGGACCGCGCCACTCACCGCGGTGCCCACCACCGCGCCGGCGATGCGCGGCACGTAGTCGAGCAGGTACGACACCTCGTCGGCGTCGTCGGACGAGATCGAGAGCAGTTCACCGACCTTGTAGTCGGTTCTGATTCCGAGCGGGTCGAGGATCTTGGCGCTCGACTCGACCCGAAGCAGGTGTGATTCGCGCGCGATGGCGAACATCAACAATCGTGCGCCGAAGCGGTAGACCACCGTCAGCACCACGAAAAGTGCGGCAAGCACGGCGATCCAGCGAATGATCGCTTCGACGCTGCCGGTTGCCACGGCGCGGTCGACGATGATGCCGATGAGCACGGGGACCGACACCTCGCACAGTTGGTGCACGGCGATGAGAGTCGTACCGGACGTGAGCCACTTCAGGTTTCGACTCACGGTACGCCGAAGTACGCGAACTCCGGTCCAACGCCGGTGGGTTCGCGTGGTGTCGGCCATGATCACGCCAAAGTTGCCGTACTGCCGGGCGCTTCGCGCAGCGATCGCGGACGCAGATCGTGCCAGTTGTCATCGACGTACCGCAGGGCGCTGTCACGATCAGCACCGTCCGGTCCGCCGTAGACGACCGACCAGCCTGCGGGAATGTCGGCGAACACGGGCCACAGCGAATGCTGGCCCTCGTCGTTGACCAAGACCATGAAGCGCCCTTCGGCGTCGTCAAATGGATTGTCGGACAAGCTGTTCCTTCCCCCCTCGATGTCTTCGCCACCGTAACCTCGGTTCTGCACCGGTGGTGGTTTACCCCTCAAGACCCCTTACGCTTCGAGCCGGTGCGGTCGATGCACTGGACGACTCGGAAGCCAAGCGGCATGCTATCAAAGGTAAGGCTTACCAATGTGGTGCTGCTGAAACCTGTTAGAAAGCTGGGAGTTTCCTGTGCGCGTGGTCATGTTCGGCTACCAGACGTGGGGCCATCGGACCCTGCAGGCATTGTTGAAATCGAGGCACGACGTGTGCCTGGTGGTCACTCACCCGACGAGTGACCATGCCTACGAATCGATTTGGGCCGACTCGGTCGAAGACCTGGCGCGTGAAGCCGGAATCGAGGTGTTCCTGGCCAAACGGCCCACACCCGAACTGATCGAGCGCGTCGAGGCGCTGGCACCCGACGTCGCCGTGGCAAACAACTGGCGTACTCGCCTGCCGCGCGAACTCTTCTCGATACCCAAATACGGCACCGTGAATTTGCACGACTCGCTGCTGCCGAGGTTCACCGGATTCTCACCGGTCATCTGGTCACTGATCAGCGGAGCCAGCCACACCGGGCTCACGGCCCATCTCATGGACGACGAACTCGACACCGGCGACATCCTGCTGCAGCGGTCCGTCGAGATCACCCCCACCAGCACCGGTACCAGCCTGGTATACGACACGCTCGACCTGGTACCCGAGGTGTTGGAAGAGGCACTCGACTCCATCGAGAACGGCACCGCCGCGCCGGTTCCGCAAGACCTTGCGCAACGGACGTTCTTCCACAAGCGTTCCGACCGTGACAGTCTCGTGGACTGGTCCTGGCCGGCCGCCGACATCGAGCGGTTCATCCGCGCGCTGTCGGATCCCTATCCCAACGCCTACACCTACTTTCGCGGTGAACGACTCCGCCTGATCGCCGCGCACGTCTCGCGTTGCACCTACGGCGGAACCCCGGGCCGGGTGTTCATCGAAGAGGACGGTGGAATGGTGATCGTCGCGGGCGCCGAGGCGTTCCGCGGACAGTCACCTGGTCTGGTGCTCGACGTGGTGCGTACCGACGACGGCGTCGACCACGCGGCACTTGACTACTTCGGCCACGGAGGCGGATATCTGACCGCCACAGCGGAATTCGTCACCGCTTGACGATTCTTGCGTGCCGCGACGCGCGCGGGACGATCAGTGGGGTACCGGTCTGCGGGTCATCGATGATCTGGCATTCCAGCCCGTAGACATCGTGGACCAGTTCCGCTGACATCACGGTGTTCGGATCGCCCTGGGCCACAATATGACCGGCCTTCATCACGATCAGCTCGTCGGCGTAGCGGCACGCCTGGTTGAGGTCGTGCAACACGGCGACCACGGTTCGGCCGTGTTCGCGGTTGAGCATCGCGAACAGGTCGAGCAGTTCCACCTGATGTGCGATGTCGAGGTAGGTGGTCGGTTCGTCCAGCAGGATCAGCGGGGTCTGCTGCGCGAGCACCATCGCGACCCACACCCGCTGGCGCTGGCCACCGGACAGTTCGTCGACCAGTCGCGCCGAGAGGTCTGTCACCCCGGTGTGCCGCATGGCGTCGGCCACCGCCGCCGCATCGTCGCGAGACCACTGCCGGAACACCTTTTGATGCGGGAATCGGCCACGCGCCACGAGATCGGCCACCGTGATGCCCTCCGGTGCGATCGAGGTCTGCGGCAACAGGCCCAGCCGCCGTGCCACCTCTTTCGTGTGCATGGTCGCGATGTCGTGCCCGTCGAGAATCACCTGCCCGGCAGACGGTTTCAACAACCGGGCGAAACCCCGCAACAGTGTCGACTTGCCACACGCATTGGGCCCCACGATCGCGGTCACCCGGTCCACGGGTACCTCGACCGACAGACCGTCGATGATGATGTGGTCGTCGTAGGCGATCGAGACGTCGTCGGCTCGGAGCGCCGGGTTCTGTGGCTGTTGAGTCATTGCGTGTTCTTTCACCGGCGTGCCTGTGTGACAAGGAGATAGACCAGATACATACCGCCCAGCGACACGGTCACCGCGCCCACCGGTAGTTCGTTGTCCGTGAACAGGTGCTGGGCCACGATGTCGCTGGCGAGCAGCAGCACCGCACCCATGGCGGCTGCGGGCACCAGCGCCACGCCGGGACTCGCGGTCAATCGACGCGCCAATTGTGGAGCGGCCAGCGCCACAAAGGAGATCGGTCCCGCCGCCGCGCAGGCCAACGCGACGAGCGCGACGCCCGCCACCAGGTAGCCCAAGCGCACCCGTTCCGGACTCACGCCGAGCGCGCCTGCGGCGTCGTCACCCATCTGCAGGATCGGCAGCTGCGGACCCAGCGCCAGCAATGCGACTGTCACGACAAGGAGACACACCGTCATCGGCACGACCTGCGACCAGGTGAGGCCATTGAGCGTGCCCTGCTGCCACACCGACGCGGTGACCGCGGTGTGGTGGTCCAACTTGATCACGATCCACTGATTGACCGAACTGAGCACCGCGCCCACGCCGATACCGACGACGATCAGCCGGTAACCGGCCAGTCCGTTGCGGTACGACAGGGCGTACACCGCCGCCGCGGTGACCAGCCCACCGATCAGCGCGCCACCGGCAACCGCGTAGTACCCACCGTGTTGCCCACCGGTTCCGATACCCGCGAGCGCGATGAGCGCCCCGGTGTACGCACCGGAGTTCACGCCGATGATGTCGGGGCTGCCCAACGGATTTCGGGTCAGAGCTTGAAAGATCGCGCCCGACACCCCGAGTGCCGCACCGATCAGCACTGCCATGAGCATTCGCGGCATGCGCCATTCGAGCACCACCACGCGGTCGAACGTCGAGTTGGCACCGATCAGGACCCGGAGCACGTCGACAGGTGCGATCGGGTACTTCCCGATCCCCAGCGCGAGGACCGCGGCGACGAACGCCCCGAACAGCAGGGCCGCGACAACGACGACGGCCCGCCACGAGGTACGCGCCGATACACTGCCGACACGAATCACGCACTGGCGCTTGCCGAACTCGATCGCGGTCATGCGCGGTCGGCCTTCGATCGCCGGATCAGCCAGATCAGCACCGGGGCGCCGAGGAACGCCGTCACGATGCCCGCGGGCAGTTCCGAGGGTCGGATGACGACGCGGCCGACGATGTCGGCGGCGAGCATGAGGCTCGGCGCGACCACCGTCGCGTACGCGAGCACCCAACGCCAGTCGGGCCCGGTGAACCGCCGCACCGCATGCGGCACCATCAGGCCGACGAAGCCGATCGGGCCGGCGCCCGCGGTGGCCGCACCTGCCAGCAGCGTCACCGCCGTCATGCTGAGGACCTGAGTGCGAACGACGTTGCCGCCCATGCTCTTGGCGAGATCCTCGCCCAGGGCCGTGATGTTGAGCGACCGCGAAACAACAAGGCACAGCACGGCGCCGACGGCGATGAACGGGGCGATTGCACCTGCCACCTCGAGCGGGCGGCCGTCGAGGGCGCCGGCGTCCCAGAACCGCATGTTGTCGAACGCGCGCGGGTTCTGCAACCGGATGACGAAGCCGAAACCGTCCATCACGGCGCCGATCGCGACGCCCGCCAGCAGCACGCGGACCGGCGTCACGGTGGCACGCCCGGTCATGCCGATGAGGTACACCAGAAGCATCGCGAAAAGTGCTCCCAGGAACGCGAATCCGATGTACGTCCAGATTCCGCTGAATCCGAAGAATGCGATCGCCGCGACGACGAACAGCGCCGCACCGGAGTTGATGCCGAGGATCTCGGAGTCGGCCAGCGGGTTACGCCCCACAGCCTGGATCAGGGTGCCCGAGAGTCCGAGCGCCAGGCCGACCAGCAGGCCCAGCACGGTGCGGGGGATCCGCAGGTCGTGCACAATCCACTGGTCGCCGACGTCCCGGTAGTCGGTGACGGCCTGCCAGACCGTGACCAGTGAGACGTTCTGCGTGCCGATCGCGAGGCTTGCCACGCACGTCACGGCCAGCACGACCGTCGCGACCGCGAGGCCGACGGCACGGTTGTTGCGGGTCTTCCGCGTGGGTGCAGCCGGTGCCTGGGTGATCACCGGCCTACAGACCGATTCGCTCGCAGGCCGCGTCGAATTCCTCAAATGCCACTTTGTCCCCCTTGCCGTCGGCGAGTGCACGCTCGTACACCGCCAGGACATCCGTTTCCACCAGCGCGAATTTGGCATCCCAGGTTTCGGAGTCGAATCGCCAGTACCCCGTGATGTCCAGCTGATCGACCTGGTACCCCAGCCCCCGGAAGTACTTCCGCACCGCCCGCGACTCGGCGGCCTCACCCGCGAACCAGCAGTAGCCTCGCCCCTGCGGCAGTTTCAGCTCCCGCACGAGGTTGGCGAGTTCACTCGGCGCATTCCCGTTGCCGGTTCCGATCGACGGGATCAGCCGCGCGCTCGCGTGTACGGGCAGATAGTCCAGGTCGGCGGAATCGGCCACCTCGGCGATCACCGTGACCGGCACCGTGGGGGAGAGTACGTCGAGAATCCGCGCCGTCGCAGGCAGACCCGACAGATCGGTCATCAGCAGCTGCCACTGCGCGTCCGGATCCGGCCGGTACCACGAGCGGGCGTGGTCGAGGCCCACCCGATCACCGCGTCGGGCCCGCGCCGCCCACTCGGTCCCGACACCGCGCGCGTGCAGCACCACGTCGAGATCGATCAGATCGCCACGCTGATTCCGAACCGAGTAATTCCGGCCCTCGTCGGTGCCGGGCATGTACACCGCGACCGCGGAGTCGGGCGCCTGCTTGACATCGAGGGTGCGCAGGTCCTCGACCTGCAGGGTGATCCGGACCATCCGGGGGTTGAGCGCCTTGGTCTCGATGACGGACGCATACGAGAAGCTCACGTTGGCGAGGGTAACCTAACCAACCCTTGCGGTGAGCTGTGCGGTGTGGCTCCGGCTGAACGCGCCGGTACCGCTCGATCTTCGCCTTGATTGTGGAGCCTAGGAGATTCGAACTCCTGACATCTGCCTTGCAAAGGCAGCGCTCTACCAACTGAGCTAAGGCCCCTGGCCCGCATCGGGTCGGTTCAACCGGCCTGATGCCACACCTCTCGGCCGTGTCGTGATCGCCAGACGATCACCGCCACGGCCGCCACGACAGCCACCACAACGAACCGCATGGCACACCCTTTCGGTGATCACCGGCAGTGCCGGCGTCGTGGGCCTAGGAGGACTCGAACCTCCGACCTCTTCGTTATCAGCGAAGCGCTCTAACCGCCTGAGCTATAGGCCCGAATGGTGGATCAACCGAGCGACGAGATTACCTCACGCAGGGCTCGTTCTCCAAAACGGTTCACTCCCGATCCGCCAACGTCACTTCGATACCCCCGACGAGGTCTGTCGTGAGGTTGTAGATGAACGCGCCGACGGTTGCCATGGCACTCAGCACGACGATGTTCACCAGGCCGATGAGGGCCGCACCGCCGAAGATCGTGCCGCTGGAGACCAGTTCACCGCCCGAACTGCCGCTCGCACTCGTGAGGAGGTCGCCGACGTTGCTGTTGAGCTTGCTCCACACGCCCATGCCGCCGAGCACGAGGTAGAGGAAGGCCACGGCGATCATCCACACGAAGAAGAGCACCACCGACAGGACCAGTGAGACCTTCAGCACAGTCCACGGGTCGACGCGGCGGATCTGCATGCTGGCCCGCACCGGCCCGGCCGGCTGCTGCCTGCCGGCCACGTGGATGCGGGTGGTGGGTGCCGACCCACGCGGTGCATCGGATCCGGTCTTGCGCTGCGCGGAGCGGGGCACCGGACCCGACAGGTCCGGCAACTCACTTGCGTAGGCCTCGGTGCGGTGTTCCGGCCGAGGCTCGTTGCGGGCCTCCGGCCGAGGCTCGGGTCGTGGCGGTTCCGGACGGGGCGCCGGCCGCGGCTGCTGTTCGGTGTCGCCGATCCGACCGTCGGCAGGCGGTTGCTGTGCCGGTTGCTGGGCGGTTCGCGACACCCCGCGCTGCCACGGTGGCACGTCACCGGAGTCGGTGATGTGCCCCGTGGCCCGCGTCGAGCTGCTGCTGAGGGCTCCGCCGTCGCCGCCCGGACCCGTGCCGTTGGTGGCGCCCGGCCGGTCCCCCGCGCGCGGGTATCCCGGCTCGTTGGGTGAACTCACCTAACAGCTCCTTAGCTCGGGCCGAGGGCCGCGGCGGACCTCAGCGGTTGACATCACGCCTCGGGTGACTCGGCGTTTTCGGTATTCGATTCGGCTTCCGATTCGGCTTCCGCGTCCTCGTCGGCGTTGCGGGCGATGGCAATCAGTGTGTCGCCCTCACCCAGGTTCATCAAGCGAACACCCTTGGTCTGCCGCCCGGCCTTGCGGACCTGACGTGCGGCAGTCCGGATGACACCACCACCGGACGTGATCGCGTACAGCTCGGTGTCATCGTCGACGATCAACGCTCCGACCAGACTGCCACGTTTGCGGTCGTACTGGATCGTCAGGATGCCCTTGCCGCCGCGGCCCTGCACCGAGTACTCGTCGATCGACGTGCGCTTCGCATACCCGCCCGACGTCGCCACCAGCAGATACGTATCCGGCCGGACCACGTTGAGCGACAGCAGGCGGTCATCCTCGTTGAACCGCATGCCCTGCACACCGGAGGTCGCGCGGCCCATCGGACGCAACGCCTCGTCGGTCGCCGAGAAACGGATCGACTGGCCGTTGGCGCTCACCAGAAGCAGGTCGTCGTCGGCCGAGCACAGCACCGCGCCCACCAACTCGTCGCCTTCACGCAGGTTGATCGCGACGATGCCGCCGGACCGGTTGGAGTCGAAGTCGCTGAGTTTGGACTTCTTGACCAGGCCGTTGCGGGTCGCCAGCACCAGGTACGGCGCATCTTCGTAGCTCTTGATCTGGATGACCTGGGCGATGCGCTCCTCCGGCTGGAAGGCCAGCAGGTTCGCGACGTGCTGACCGCGCGCGGTGCGGGACGCCTCGGGCAACTCGTACGCCTTCGCCCGGTACACGCGGCCCTGCGTGGTGAAGAACAGGATCCAGTCGTGGGTCGAGCAGACGAAGAAGTGGTTGACCATGTCGTCCTGCTTGAGCCCGGCGCCCTGCACGCCCTTGCCGCCGCGCTTCTGGCTGCGGTACAGGTCGGTCTTGGTGCGCTTGGCGTACCCGGTCTCGGTGATGGTCACCACCACGTCCTCGCGCGCGATGAGGTCCTCGTCGCTGACCTCGCCGTCGGCGGGCACGATCCGGGTGCGACGGGCGTCGCCGTGCTTGTCGACGATCTCCTTGAGCTCGTCACGCACGATCCCGCGCTGCCGCTCGGGCTTGGCGAGAATGTCCTCCAGATCGGCGATCTCGGCCTCGATCTTGGCGAGATCGTCGACGATCTTCTGCCGCTCGAGAGCTGCCAGCCTGCGCAGCTGCATGTCGAGGATCGCCTGGGCCTGGATGTCGTCGATGTCGAGCAGCTCGATCAGGCCGGCACGCGCGATGTCGACGGTCTGCGAGGCCCGGATCAACGCGATGACCTCGTCGAGGGCGTCGAGCGCCTTGACCAGGCCGCGCAGGATGTGGGCCCGCTCGTTGGCCTTGCGCAGCCGGTACCGGGTGCGCCGCACGATCACATCGAGTTGGTGGTCGACGTACAGGCGGATCAGCTGGTCGAGGCGCAGCGTGCGCGGCACACCGTCGACAATCGACAGCATGTTGGCGCCGAAGCTGGTCTGCAGCTGGGTGTGCTTGTAGAGGTTGTTCAGCACCACCTTGGCAACCGCGTCGCGCTTGAGCTCCACGACGATTCGCAGACCCACGCGGTCACTGGACTGGTCCTCGATGTTGGAGATACCCGCGAGCTTGCCGTCGCGGACCTGCTCGGCGATCGAGGTGATGAAGTTGTCGTGGTTGACCTGATAGGGCAGCTCGGTGATGACGATGCTCGTCCGTCCCCGGCTGTCCTCCTCGATCTCGACGACGCCACGCATCTTGATCGACCCGCGGCCGGTCTTGTACGTGTCCTCGATGCCCTGTGTGCCGACGATCAGACCCGACGTGGGGAAGTCAGGTCCCTTGACGCGCTCCATGACGGCCGCACACGTGGCTTCCTCGTCGGCCTCGTAGTTCTCCAGGCACCAGTACACGGCCTCGGCCAACTCGCCGAGGTTGTGCGGCGGGATGTTGGTGGCCATGCCGACGGCGATACCGCCAGAACCGTTGGCCAACAGGTTGGGGAACCGGCTCGGCAGAACCGTCGGCTCCTGCACCCGTCCGTCATAGTTCGGGATGAAATCGACTGTCTCCTCGTCGATCTCACGCAACATCTCCATCGCCAACGGAGTGAGTCGCGCTTCGGTGTACCGCATGGCCGCTGGCGGATCGTTACCCGGTGACCCGAAGTTGCCCTGGCCGTCCACCAGCGGGTAGCGCAACGACCACGGCTGGGCCATACGGACCAGGGTGTCGTAGATCGAGGCGTCGCCGTGCGGATGGTAGTTACCCATCGTCTCGGCAACCGAGCGTGCGGATTTCGCGTGGCTGCGGTCCGGGCGGAAGCCCGAGTCGTACATCGCGTACAGCACGCGGCGGTGCACGGGCTTGAGCCCGTCTCGCACCTCGGGCAGCGCGCGGCCCACGATCACGCTCATGGCGTAGTCGATGTAGCTGCGCTGCATCTCCTGCTGGATGTCGACCGGTTCGATCCGGTCGCCCGCTTCGCCTTCCGGCGGCAGCGTCGTGTCAGTCATGAATCAATCCTTGATTTGTCGGATCGCGGTTTAAACATCCAGGAAGCGAACGTCTTTGGCGTTGCGGGTGATGAAGCTGCGCCGCGCTTCGACGTCCTCGCCCATCAAGATGGAGAACAGTTCGTCGGCGGCGGCCGCGTCATCGAGGGTCACCTGACGCAACACCCGCACCGACGGATCCATCGTGGTCTCCCACAACTCCTTGGCATCCATCTCACCCAGACCCTTGTACCGCTGGATACCGTCATCGACGTTGATCTTCTTGCCGGCCTTACGCCCGGCCTCCAGCAACCCGTCACGCTCACGATCCGAATAGGCGAACTCCGGCTCCGAGCGCTGCCACTTGAGCTTGTACAACGGCGGCTGCGCCAAGAACACATGCCCGTTCTCGATCAACGGCTTCATGAACCGGAACAACAACGTCAACAACAACGTCGAGATGTGCTGACCGTCCACATCGGCATCGGCCATCAACACGATCTTGTGATACCGCAGCTTGGTGATGTCGAACTCGTCGTGGATACCGGTGCCCAGCGCGGTGATGATCGACTGCACCTCGGTGTTCTTCAACACCCGGTCGATACGGGCCTTCTCGACATTGATGATCTTGCCGCGCAGCGGCAGGATCGCCTGAAACATCGAGTCGCGACCGCTCTTGGCCGAACCACCCGCCGAATCGCCCTCCACCACGTACAGCTCGGACTTGCTCGGATCGGTCGACCGGCAGTCGGCCAGCTTGCCCGGCAACCCACCGATGTCGGTCGCACTCTTACGCCGCACCAACTCGCGCGCCTTACGCGCCGCGATCCGCGCCTGTGCCGACGAAACCGCTTTGTTCACAACGGTCTTCGCTTCGGCGGGGTTGGCCTCGAACCAGTGCTGCAGCTGCTCGTTGCAGATCTTCTGCACGAACGACTTGACCTCGGTGTTGCCCAGTTTGGTCTTGGTCTGGCCCTCGAACTGCGGTTCGGCGACCTTCACCGAGATCACCGCCGCCAGACCCTCGCGGATGTCGTCACCGGTGAGGTTCGGATCCTTGTCCTTGAGCAGCTTCTTCTCTTTGGCGTACCGGTTCACCACGCTGGTCAGCGCCGCACGGAAACCCTCCTCGTGCGTACCACCCTCATGCGTGTTGATGGTGTTGGCGAAGGTGTGCACCGACTCCGAATACCCCGCATTCCATTGCATCGCGATCTCGACCTCATGACCGGGCCCCTTGCCCGCGAAGTCGATGATGCTCTGCTGGATTGGGGTTTTCGTGCGGTTGATGTGTTTGACGTAGTCGACCAGACCGCCGGGGTAGTGGAAGACACGGTGCTTGACCTTGTTCGGCGCACTGGCCTCGGCGGCCTTCTCGTCGGCCGTCTTCGGGGCATCGGCGGTATCGCTGACGACGTCGTCGACCACTTCTTCCGCGCTGACCCGCTCGTCGGTGAGCTCGATGGTGAGGCCCTTGTTGAGGAACGCCATCTCCTGCAGGCGGCGCGCGACCGTCTCGAAGTTGTAATCGGTGGTCTCGAAGATCTCCGGATCGGCCCAGAACCGGATCGTGGTGCCGGTCTCCTTGGTCGGCGCACCCTGCTTGAGTTCGCCGGGCACCGAACGGTCGTAGTACTGGAACCACTCGTGGCCGTCGCGCAGCACCGTGGCCTCCAGACGCGTCGACAGCGCGTTCACCACGGAGACACCCACACCGTGCAGGCCGCCCGACACCGCGTACGTCTCACCGTCGAACTTGCCGCCCGCGTGCAGCTGGGTCATCACGACGTCGATGGTGGGCATGCCCGTCGCGTGCATCTCGACCGGGATACCGCGGCCGTCATCCTTGACCTCGACGCTGCCGTCGGCGTGGATCTTGACGTCGACGCGAGTGGCGAACCCGGCCATCGCCTCATCGACCGCGTTGTCGACGACCTCCCAGATCAGGTGGTGAAGACCACGCTCGCCGGTCGAGCCGATATACATACCGGGACGTTTGCGGACCGCTTCCAGACCCTCGAGGATGGTGATGGAATCGGCGCCATACTCCTTGGGCGCATTATTCTTCTGGGCAGCCACGTCGGACGCGTCTCCTTGGGGTTCACTGGGAGGCGGTGCAGACACCGCCTGAGATCCGTCGTCCAGTCTACCGCGAGATAGCGACAGCACCGATTCTGTAGCCGCGTTTCCACCTATCTAGTCGCGCCGTGTGCCGAATTTCTCGGCCGTCCGAGCGTGAGGACGCTTCAGCGCACACTTGCACAGCCTGTGGCGGCTCTGAGCCCGACCGCCCGGCGGCTGTGACGCGCGTCACCCGTAGGTGTCCCGCGGACCGCGCCCCGACACGTGGTAGCGGCCCTTCCGCCACGACGGGCCTGCCGGACCCACGATCTTCAGTGACGTGACCACGCCGTCGCCGACCGCGGCCGCGATCTTGGCCAACAGCTGGGACTGCACCATCCGCAGCTGCGTGGCCCACGCCGTGGACTCGGCCGTCACGGTCAGCACTCCCTCGTTGAGCGCGGTCGGGGTCGCGTGCTCGGCGATCTGGTCACCGACCACGGCGCGCCACCGTCCGAACACCGAACCCTCCGCGACGCGGGGTGTCCATCCCCGGGATTTCGCGAGGTCGTTGGCGACCGCGCCGAGCAGTTGTGGATCCCGCACGTCCGGACCTGGTCCCGACCAGGTTCGGCGCCTGCGGTTTCCGGGCTGCCGGCGCACCGGCCCGCTGCGGCCGCGACCGACGTCCTTGCCCTGGCTGCGTGCCGCCCCACGGGCCTCCTCGAGCGTGCGACGCACCAGGTCGATTCCGCGAAGACCCGCCAGGTGATCCGGGGGGCCAGAAGCAGGTACGTCGCTGCCACTGCCGACCCCGCTCATCCGGTCGTCCGTGGGATCGTCGAACTCGCCGGTCATGACTGCACCATCGACACTCGGCCACCGTCGTCCTCGATCATCCGGATCTCGACGCGCCGCGCGTCCCAGTCGTCCGGAATGTCCTCGCCCACAGCGGCCGTCACCAGAACCTGCTCGGCGGCCCCGGCCACGTTGGCCAGCGCGCGCCTGCGCGCGGTGTCGAGTTCGGCGAACACGTCGTCGAGGCACAGCACCGGCTCGACACCGTCCGAGCGCAACAGTTCGTAGGCACCGAGCCTCAACGCCAACGCCATCGACCATGATTCACCGTGGCTCGCAAAGCCTTTCGCGGGTTGATCACCGAGCCGCAACTCCAGATCGTCACGGTGCGGTCCGACCAGGCACACGCCCCGCTCGAGCTCGGCGTCACGCTTGCGCGCGAGCGCGTCGAGCAACGCCGCCTCGTAGAACTCGACACCTTCGGGGGCCGCGGCATTCTCGATCGCCTCGACACTGCTGCGGTACCGGATGGCCGCGGGTCTGGAGGCAGGTGCCAGCAGCTGATAGGCCTTCTCGACCTCCGGCTGCAGTTCCTCGACGAGTTTCACGCGTGACGCGACGAGCGCGGCACCATGCGCGGCGAGGTGGCCGTCCCACACATCGAGGGTGTCGAGGACGCTTCGGTCGCCTCGGTAACGTGCTCCCGCTGCGGTTTTCAACAACGCGGTGCGCTGCCGGACCACCTTGTCGTAATCCGCGCGCACGCCCGCCAACGCTGGACGACGGGTGGTCGCCAGCTCGTCGAGATAACGCCTGCGATCACCGGGATCACCCCGCACGAGCGACAGATCTTCTGGACTGAACAACACCGCGCGCAGGACACCGAGGATCTCTCGTGCACTCCGGACCGGGGAGCGGTTCAACCGGGCCTTGTTGGCACGACCGCTGGTGATCTCGAGATCCACCGCAAGTTCGCGTCCTTCGTTGACCACGATGGTCGACACGATCGCCCGCTCCGCACCCGCGCGGATCAGTGGCGCGTCGGTGGCCACCCGGTGGGATCCGAGTGTGGCCGAATACCACAAGGCCTCAACGAGATTCGTCTTACCGAAACCGTTGGGGCCGACGAAGACCGTGCGCCCCGGCTCGAGCTCCAGCTCAGCCCGTGCCCACGACCGGAAGTCAGTCAGTCCGAGATGCCGGACATACATTCCATCTGCCTAACCTGATTCGCTGATCCGCTTCACGGCGTGACCACCGAACTGGTTGCGCAACGCCGAGACGGCCTTCATGGTCGGCGAGTCGTCCTGCCTCGAGGCGAACCGGGCGAACAGCGACGCGGCGATCACCGGCATCGGGACCCGGTGCGCGATGGCCTCCTCGACCGTCCACCGCCCCTCACCGGAATCCTCGGTGTAACCACTGATCTCGGCGAAACCAGGGTCTTCCTTGAGCGCCTTGGCGAGCAGCGATTGCAACCACGACCGCACCACGGTGCCGTTGCTCCATGCCTGGATCACCGCCTGCGGATTCTTGATGAGCTCCTCGGCGGCCAGCAGTTCATAACCCTCGGCATAGGCATGCATCAGGCCGTACTCGATGCCGTTGTGCACCATCTTGGCGTAGTGGCCCGCGCCGACCGGCCCGGCGTGGACGAACCCGTCGGCGAGATCACCCGGCGGCCGCAGCGCGTCGAAGATCGGCATGGCCCGGGCCACATCGTCGTCGCTGCCGCCGACCATCAGGCCGTAACCCTCGGTCAGGCCCCAGATGCCACCCGACACACCGGCGTCGATGAAGCTGATGCCCTTGTCACCCAACAACTTTGCGTGCGGACCGTCTTCTGTGTAGCGCGAATTGCCGCCGTCGATCACCAGATCACCCGCGCTGAGCACATCCGCCAGTTCGACGATCGTGCTGTGGGTGATCGTGCCCGACGGCACCATCACCCAGACCACACGGGGCGCCGAGAGCGCACCCGCGAGTTCCTCGAGGTTCGCGACGTCGCTGACCTCTGGGCGAGGGTCGTAACCGACGACCTCGTGGCCGGCCTCGCGCAGACGTTCGCGCATGTTGAAGCCCATCTTGCCCAGGCCGATCAACCCGAGTTGCATACGCGCCCTTCCCCTCCCGGCGTGGCCGGTCAGCCCGGAAGCCGCACCGGCATCAGCAGATACACGTAGTCCGTCTTGGCGGCGGGGAACGGACCCGCGCCACCGTTCGCTCCATCATCCTCGCTCGCGGGCCGCAGCACCGCAGGCCGGCTCGGCGTGGTGAACCCGAACGTCACGCGCTCGGAGTGCAGCGACCCCAGCCCGTCGGTGAGATACGTCGGGTTGAAGGCGATGGTGAGCGGCTCACCGGCGAAGTCGACCGGCAGGTCCTCCTCGGCGCGGCCCACGTCGTCGGCACCCGCCGACAGCTTCAGTGTGTCGTCACCGAACTCCATGCGGATCTGGGCGCCACGGTCGGCGACGAGTGCGACACGTTTGATGGCTTCGGTGAGTTCTGCCACGCCGATCGTGGCGACCGCGGTGTGTTCGGCGGGCAGCAGCTGGCGGAACTTGGGGAATTCGGCGTCGAGCAGGCGCGTGGTGCTCCGTTTGCCCTCGCTGCGGATACCCAGCAGGCCGTCCTTGCCGACCGATGCGCCGGAACCCAGGGCCAGGTGCACCTGATTGCCGTCGGTCCCTGCCTTGGCGGCCTCGGCGAGCGTCTTGGCCGGCACCAGCACCGCCGCCTCGACGTCACCGGCGGTCGTCACCCAGGTGAGCTCGCGCACCGCGAGGCGGAACCGGTCGGTGGCGGCGAGCACCACGCTCTCGCCTGAGATCTCCACCCGGATACCGGTGAGCATCGGCAGCGTGTCGTCACGGCCTGCGGCGACCGCCACCTGACCGATCGCCTCGGCGAACAGATCCGACGAGATCACACCGGTCTCCTCCGGCAGCGCCGGCAGGGCCGGGTAATCCTCGACCGCGAGCGTGGGCAGCGAGAAGCGCGCGCTACCGCAGGTCAACGACACCCGGGTGCCTTCGACGCTGACCTCGACGGGTTTGGCAGGAAGCGCCTTGGTGATGTCCGACAGGAGCCGACCGGACACCAAAACGCTTCCAGCGGAGGCGATTTCAGCACCGACCTTGACCTCGGCCGAGACCTCGTAGTCGAACCCCGAGATGGTCAGACCCTCATCGGTCCCGGTCAGCAGGACACCGGCGAGCACCGGGATGGTCGGCCGGGTCGGCAGGTTGCGGGCCACCCAGGCCACCGCGTCCGCGAAGTCCTCGCGGACCACGCGAAACTTCAAGTCGGTCAGCCCAGCCGTCGTCGTCGCCACGTCCAATGCGCCCCTTCGATAATCCCCGCAATGAGCTCTAAGCAGCAGGTTCCGAGAGTCGCACCATCGGCGAGACGCCGAATGACACGCGCTGAGAACCGCCGTCGATGAAACACCGTAGAGCTTTCTGCACCAACTTGAAAGCTAATCGATCGGGCCGACATGCGGTGAGGAGGGGACGGCTCTCGAGGCGAACGAGCCCGATCTCCCCAAGGTGCTTCTTCTGAAGAGAACTCTTGGAAGATATTCGAGTAACAGTAATAGGCGCTGTGGAATCTGGGGATGGACGCCTGTTTGCCCAGCACCGTCGGTGTGTCGCGGTGTGCGTGGAGTGTGGACAGCGGTGGGTGAACCCCTCGAGCGCTGTGGACAGGCCGGACCGTGTGGACAGTTTTCGCAGCGATCCTGTGGTTTACGCGCAGGTTCTGCACACCTGTGTCCACAGCCCCGGCGCGTGACGGCTGGCACGTGTGTGACTGAAGTTGTTCGCAGATTTTTCTGCTCGCCGGGGCCGGGGGAGGGGATATCGGGGCCCGGTCACCGGCGCCGCCCATCGGGCACAGGCCATCCAGGCAGACGACAGACGCCCCGGACATTCCGGGGCGTCTGTGCCGACATGATGCTGGGCCTCAGCGCTTGGCGCGCTGGCGGATGCGGGTGGTGAGTTCCTTGACGTGGTCGAACACCTCACGGCGCTCGGCCATCTCGCCTCGGATCTTCTTCTCGGCGTACATCACCGTGGTGTGGTCGCGGCCGAACGCCTGACCGATCTTGGGCAGCGACAGATCGGTGAGTTCGCGGCACAGGTACATGGCGATCTGCCGGGACTGCGCCAGAGCCCTGGTCTTGCCGGGGCCGCGGAGTTCCTCGACGGTGGTCTCGAAGTACTCGGCCGTCACGGCCATGATCGCGGCCGTGCTGATCTGCATCGTCGTGGCATCGGCGATGAGATCGCGCAGCACGACCTCGGCCAGCGACCGGTCGATGCGGGTCTTGTTCAGCGACGCGAACGCCGTGACACGGATCAGCGCACCCTCGAGCTCACGGATGTTGCGCTCGATGCTGCTCGCGATGAGCTCGAGGACGTCGTCTGGCACATCCAGGCGGTCCATCTGCGCCTTCTTGCGCAGGATCGCGATGCGCGTCTCCAACTCGGGCGGCTGGACATCGGTGATCAACCCCCATTCGAACCGTGTCCGCAGCCGGTCCTCGAGCGTCGCGAGCTGTTTCGGCGGGCGGTCGGATGAGATCACGATCTGCTTGTTCGAGTTGTGCAGCGTGTTGAAGGTGTGGAAGAACTCCTCCTGGATACCTTCCTTGCCCTCGATGAACTGGATGTCGTCGACGAGCAGTATGTCGATATCGCGGTAACTGCGCTTGAACGACGCCTTGCGATCGTCGCGGAGCGAGTTGATGAAGTCGTTGGTGAACTCTTCGGTTGAGACGTACTTGACACGCATGCCGGGGAAGAGACGTTGCGCATAGTTGCCGGCTGCGTGCAGCAGATGCGTCTTGCCCAGGCCGGATTCGCCCCAGATGAACAACGGGTTGTAGGCCCGGGCCGGGGCTTCGGCGATCGCCAGCGTCGCGGCATGTGCGAACCGGTTGGACGCGCCGATGACGAAGGTGTCGAACGTGTAGCGGCGGTTGAGGTTGACCGCGTTGGAGTCGTCGGACGACGTGTCCGGTTCGGGCCGGCTGAAGTACTTCGGCCAGGTCTCCTGGGCGTTGACCCTGGCGTCGCGGTCGTCGTCGATCTCGTCGGTGTCGGCGGGACGGGCCGCGGGTGCCGGCGAATCGGCGAAGCTGTCGGGGGCGTCGTCGGGCTCGTCGGTCGGCGTCGCGATGCGGACGCCGAGTTCGACGCGTTGACCGAGCTTACGGCTCAGTGCGGTGACGATCGGCTCCCGCAGGTGCCGTTCGATCTCGTTCTGCACGAACGGCGTGGGGACCGACAGCAAAGCGAACCCCTCGGCGATCACCAGGGGTTTGACCAGCTTGAGCCACGCCCTCTGCTGCGGCGTGAGGACCGGCAACGAGGAGTCGCCGGTGCGATCTCCGTTGACGTCCCCGTTGAGCTCGGCGACGACGCTGTTCCAGACGGCGACGAACGGTGGGTCGGGGTCAGCAGTCAAGGACGATTACCCCCTTTGAGGCGCTGGGGTCGACCCATGGACGACCAAAAGAACGATGGCGATCTGTCCACATATTTATCCACAGCTTGTGGAGAAAGGACAGCCGTCGTCGCTCTCTTGTGTGTAGTGAGGGGGTGTCAGCTCGAATTCGCCCCGTGCTGGGCAGTGGGCGGCTCGGCGACATCCTCGCTTCTTGTCGGTGGCCGTCCGTGAGCAGAACGGCATTGCCAGAAGCTAACAGTTTTCTGTCCGGGTGCCAACAGTTCTGCAACACTCTGGGCAGCATCCAATCAAGCGGTTGGAGCAGGTTTGACCCAGGCAAATCTCGTCAGTACCCTCGAGCAGTCGCCCGCACGTGGCGATACGGCTGCGCCCGGGTTCGCCCGGAGACCGCGCCGGTTAGTAAAGCACGACCGACGAAGCTTAACGAGCTTAGTGACGGTGGGCGCGTCTGATCGACACGGCAGTGTCGAGGGGCCGCGGTCGCCATACGGATACAAGGAGAGATTGCCGTGGCCAAGGGCAAGCGGACCTTCCAGCCCAACAACCGCCGCCGTGCGCGTGTTCACGGGTTCCGGCTGCGGATGCGCACCCGCGCCGGCCGCGCGATCGTTGCCAATCGGCGTAGCAAGGGCCGTCGCGCGCTCACTGCGTGATCCTGCGCAAGCACAAGCAGGATGTAGCGCGGTGCTTCCGGCTCGAAACCGGATGAGGCGGTCCGCGGAGTTCAGTGTCACCGTCAGTCGCGGCGTGCGTGCCGCGCAACCTGATGTCGTCGTACACGCCTTTCGTGATGACAGTGAGGGCACAGACGCGAACGGGCCGCGGATCGGCCTGATCGTGTCCAAATCTGTCGGCAACGCCGTCGAACGGCATCGTGTGTCACGGCGTCTGCGCCACGTCGCCAGAACGTTCGTCCCCGGTCTGGACCCGGCAGACCTCATCGTGATCCGGGCCAGGCCGAGTAGTCGTGATGCGGCGTCGTCCGGCCTGGAACGACAGCTGCGTCAAGCGCTCGAGCGGGTGAGCTCGAAGCGCGGGACGTCCCCATGAGACGCCGAATCGGCGTGCGGGCGGTGCGCGCTGTCATCTACGTGATTCAGCTCTACCGCCACACCATCTCCCCCCTGCGGCTTCCCTCATGCCGGTTCATGCCCACCTGTAGTCAGTACGCCGTCGATGCGCTGACCGAATACGGGCTGGTTCGCGGAACCTGGCTTGCCACTGTCCGGCTGCTCAAGTGCGGCCCGTGGCATCAGGGAGGATGGGACCCGATACCTGAGCGCTGCGCCCACGGGGCCGAGACCGAGGCCTCCGAGGAGACAGCAGCGGCCGAAAACCCAGTCTGGGAGACCCCAGCGAAGCGAGGGGAGAGCAAGTCGCGTGTTTAACTTCTTCAGCCTGGACATCATCTATTACCCGGTGTCGGCGATCATGTGGGTCTGGTACAAGGCGTTCGCCTTCCTGCTGGGCCCCACCAACTTCTTCGCGTGGGCACTGTCGGTGATGTTCCTGGTGTTCACGCTGCGCGCCATCCTGTACAAGCCGTTCGTCAAGCAGATCCGCACGACGCGCCAGATGCAGGAACTGCAGCCGCAGATCAAGGCGCTCCAGAAGAAGTACGGCAAGGACCGCCAGCGCATGGCGCTCGAGATGCAGAAGCTGCAGCGCGAACACGGGTTCAACCCGATCCTCGGCTGTCTGCCGATGCTCGCGCAGGTGCCGGTGTTCCTCGGCCTCTACCACGTGCTGATGTCGTTCAACCGGACCCAGACCGGTATCGGTCGGCTGGGTCTGTCGGTGGAGGAGAACCGGTCGCTGGGCAACTACGTCTTCAGCGCGACCGACGTGCAGCACTTCCTCGACGCGAACCTGTTCGGCGCGCCGCTCGGGGCGACCATGATCCAGCAGCACGGCCTTGAGGCGTTCACCGAATTCAACCGGTTGGCCGTCATCGCCGTCGGTGTGCCGATCATGATCCTCGCCGGTATCGCCACGCACTTCAACAGCCGGGCCTCGGTCGCGCGTCAGAGCGTCGAGGCCGCGGCGAACCCGCAGACCGCGATGATGAACAAGCTCGCGCTCTACGTGTTCCCTCTCGGCGTCGTCGTGGGCGGTCCGTTCCTTCCGCTTGCCGTGATCATGTACTGGCTCGCGAACAACATCTGGACCTACGGCCAGCAGCACTACGTGTTCGGCAAGATCGAGAAGGAAGAGGAAGCCAAGAAGGCCGAGATGCTGGAGCGCCGGGCGGCGAATGCGCCGGCGCCGGGGGCGAAGCCCACCCGGGCGAAGAAGTCTCAAGGCACGGCGGAGGCCGCGGGCGCGAAGACGGCCGCGGAGGGTTCCGAGACGAGTGAGCCGACCACAGATTCAGGCGCGACGGGTACGTCGGGCTCCGCGGGGTCGTCGGGTGCGTCTTCGTCGGGTGCATCGCAGACGAATCGGACGCCCAGGCCGGGAGCGCGCCCCAAGAAGCGGAAACGATGACCAGTTCCGACTGGCACAAGTAGGGAGAGACGGATATGACAGACGCACAGACGACTGAACCCGGCGCCGACGAAGACGACAAGGTCGCGACGACGTCGCCCGCCGCCGGTGCGGAGGACGATCTCGAGGAGCGGTTGGTCGCCGAGGGCGAGATCGCCGGCGACTATCTCGAGGAGCTGTTGGACCTCCTGGACTTCGACGGGGACATCGATCTCGACGTCGAGGGCGACCGCGCGGTCGTCAGCATCGACGGAGGTAACGATCTGAGCAAGCTGGTGGGCCGCAAGGGCGAGGTGCTCGACGCCCTCCAGGAGCTCACCCGGCTGGCGGTGCACCAGAAGACCGGTGAGCGCAGCCGCCTGATGCTCGATATCGCCCGGTGGCGTAGGCGCCGTCGCGACGAGCTCGCGGCCCTGGGGGAGAAGGTGGCGCGGCGTGTGCTGGAGACCGGTCAGCGCGAGGAACTTGCGCCGATGACCCCGTTCGAACGCAAGATCGTCCACGACGCCGTCGCGGCGATCGAGGGCGTCCGTAGCGAGAGTGAAGGTGTCGAGCCCTCTCGCCGCGTGGTCATTCTGCTCGGCTAGTTACATAGGTGTAGTTCGGATGCGGCCTCCGGAGGTCGCGGGAGTGCGGAGGATGTTTCACGTGAAACATGGATCCGTTCCTGCGACCCCGGAGGTCGCTTCTTTTGTTTTCGGCGAGCGGCTCGAGGCGGCGGAACGGTACGCCAGGATCCTCGCCGGCGCCGGGGTGGAGTGGGGACTGCTCGGACCGCGTGAGGTCGATCGGCTGTGGGACCGCCACATTCTCAACAGCGCGGCTCTCGGTGAATTGGTGGAGCCGGGTGAGCGCGTCGCCGACATCGGGAGCGGAGCGGGGTTACCCGGGATACCGTTGGCGCTGTCGCGGCCCGACGTCCACGTGACGCTGATCGAGCCGCTGCTTCGGCGTAGCGAGTTCCTCCGTGAGGTGGTGGCCGAACTCGGGATCGACGTGACGGTGGTCCGCGGACGTGCCGAAGATCGGGAGGTTCGTGAGCGGGTGGGGGAGATGGATGTGGTGACGTCGCGCGCGGTCGCGTCGTTGGACAAGCTCACGCGGTGGAGCGTGCCGTTCCTTCGGGACGGCGGCCGGATGCTCCCGATCAAAGGCGAAAGGGCCGAAGCAGAGATCGAAGAACATCGGCGTGTGATGGAGTCACTCGGAGCGGTGGATGCCAGGGTGGTGAGATGTGGCGCGAACTATTTGAGCCCGCCCGTAACCGTCGTCGACGCACGACGGCGGGCGGCCAAACCGGGACGGAACAGGTCGGGGAGAGCCTCGGGGTCCCGGGGAAGAACGGGCAGGAGATGAGCATGGGTTCGGGTCAGAGCGAAGGACGAGGCGTGGCGCAGAAGCCGGATGTTTCACGTGAAACATGGGACGCCGCGACCTCGACATGGGTGACCGATGCGGCGATGGACACACCGATCGCGGCGGAAGCCGAGCAGGCGACCCGCGTCCTCCACAGCTCCGCGCGCCGCCAGTTGCCGCGTCCCGAGCGACAGCGGGTGTTCACCATCGCCAACCAGAAGGGTGGGGTCGGCAAGACCACCACGGCGGTCAACGTCGCGGCGGCCCTGGCCCTGCAGGGGCTCCGGACACTCGTCATCGATCTGGACCCCCAGGGCAACGCGAGCACCGCGTTGAGCATCGAGCACCGCCCGGGCACACCGTCGTCGTACGAGGTCCTCATCGGTGAGATCCCGGTGGAGGAAGCGCTCCAGCGGAGCCCGCACAACGAACGGCTGTACTGCATCCCGGCGACCATCGACCTGGCCGGTGCCGAGATCGAGTTGGTCAGCATGGTGGCGCGTGAAGGTCGGCTCCGCACGGCACTGGCGGAGCTGAAGAACCACAATTTCGACTATGTGTTCATCGACTGCCCGCCGTCGCTCGGACTGCTCACCATCAACGCGCTCGTCGCGGCGCCCGAGGTGCTGATCCCCATCCAGTGCGAGTACTACGCCCTGGAGGGAGTGGGTCAGCTCCTGCGCAACATCGAGATGGTCAAGGCACACCTCAACCCCGAGCTCTCGGTGTCCACCGTCATCCTCACCATGTACGACGGGCGCACCAAGCTCGCCGACCAGGTGGCCGAGGACGTCCGGGAACACTTCGGTGACAAGGTGCTAAGGACTGTGATCCCCCGCAGCGTGAAGGTCTCCGAAGCGCCCGGCTACGGCATGACGATCCTCAACTACGACCCCGGTTCACGTGGAGCACTGAGCTATCTCGATGCGAGTCGGGAGATCGCCGAGCGTGGGGCGCCACCGCGGCAGCAATAGCGGGACATGATCGACAGTCGTATAGCGGATGCAGAGATGAGCAGGAGACGACCATGAATCAGCCGGCACGCAAGCGTAGTGGCCTCGGTAGGGGACTGGCAGCTCTCATCCCCACCGGCCCGGTCGACGGGGCACCCGACGGGTTGAGCCCGAAGATCGGTGCCACGGCAGCCGACGTTCTCATGGGCGGGGCGCCGTCCGCACCCGCTGGGCCGCCCGCGCCCGCCGGCCCGTCCGGCGCCGGGGCGATGTCTGACGACTCCGACGCCGCTCCGGCGGTCCAGCCGTTGGACCGCGACGAGGTCGGTGCGACGTACCGCGAGATCCCCCCGACGGCGATCGAGCCGAACCCGCGTCAGCCTCGCCAGGTGTTCGACGACGAGGCGCTGGCCGAACTCGTGCATTCGATCCGTGAGTTCGGTCTCATGCAGCCGATCGTGGTCCGCGAGGTCGAACCCAAGGGCGACATCCGCTACCAGATCGTCATGGGGGAGCGGCGGTGGCGTGCGGCCCAGAAGGCCGGGCTCGACGTGATCCCGGCGATCGTGCGCGAGACCGCCGACGACGGAATGCTGCGCGACGCGTTGCTGGAGAACATCCACCGCGTGCAGCTGAACCCGCTCGAAGAGGCGTCCGCCTATCAGCAACTGCTCGACGAGTTCGGGGTCACCCACGATGAACTTGCGGCGCGCATCGGGCGGTCCCGACCGCTCATCTCGAACATGATCCGCCTGCTGCGTCTGCCGATCGCGGTGCAGCGTCGGGTCGCAGCAGGCGTGCTGTCCGCGGGTCATGCCCGGGCGTTGTTGGCTCTCGAAGGCGGCCCCGAGGCACAGGAGGAGCTCGCGGCACGCATCGTCGCCGAGGGGCTGTCCGTCCGGGCCACCGAGGAGGCCGTGACCCTCGCGAACCGTGAGGGGAAGACCGCCCCTGCCCCGCGACGCAAGCCCATTCAGATGCCGGGCCTGCAGGACGTCGCTGAACGGCTCTCGACGGCGTTCGACACCCGGGTCACCGTGAGCCTCGGCAAACGCAAGGGCAAGATCGTGGTGGAGTTCGGGTCGGTGGACGATCTGCAGCGCATTGTCGACCTGATGAGCGCCCAAGACGAGTGAAACGGGACGACCAACCACACGCGGTCGTTCCGTCACTGTGACATATTGCCGGTCCACATACCACCCGCGGACCGGTGGCGAGAGTAAAGCTCTTGTGCACCAATCCTTTTGGGATGAGAGGCGGTTCAGATGAGATTTTCTGCCGGGACTGGGCCGATGGCCGCACACTCTCTTATCCTTGAGGGGCAGCCACGCACCTTCAGCCCGCGTGAAGTCCGGAGAATTTAGTGTCGACACGAATAACGCCGCTTCGGCTCGAGGGTTTCGAGCAGCTGCCCAAGCATGCGCGTCGCTGCGTGTTCTGGGAGGTTGATCCGTCCACCGTGGCGGGGGAGGATCATCTGGCCGACCCGGAATTCGAGAAGGAAGCGTGGCTGTCCATGGTCATGCTCGAGTGGGGTTCCTGCGGCCAGCTCGCGGTGCAGGCGCCGTACAGCGACGATTTCGATGTTCCGATCACCGGCGACGAGCCGTGCCTGGGCTATGCCTTCTATGCGCCGCCGGCGTCGGTGCCACGCGCGCGTCTGTTCCCGACCGCGCCGGTGAGCGCGGACGCCATCCTGCTGACGACCGTCGGCGTCGATTCGGCCGAGTGCGCCGAGGACATGTCGGCAGGCCTGCTTTCCGCGGTGATCACCGATCTGGTGCGCCGCGGTGTGCGCGCGCTCGAGGCCTTCGCCTACACCACGGCGCTCACCGAGCTCGAGGACCTCGCCGCGCTGCCCACCGAGCTTGCCCCGGTGGTGCAGGTGTTGGGGGACTGCACGGTTGCGCAGTGCATGCTCGACGCGGAGTTCCTCAAGGATGTCGGGTTCACGGTGGTTGCCGCACATCCGTACTTCCCCCGGCTGCGTCTCGAGCTGGACAAGGGCCTGGGTTGGAAGGCCGAGGTGGAGGCGGCATTGGAGCGTCTGCTCGAGCGCGCCCGTATGGAGGCACCGGTCGGCGCAGGCTCGTGTTTCCCGTGAGCTGAGGCAGCTTCTCGTACAACAATTCCGGGCAGAAAAAGAACCGCAACCCGTAATGGATTGCGGCTCAGTGGATCACGCGGACAGGTTCAGGCGCCGCGACCGGCCTGCTCGACCGACAACTCGTGGGCGAGCAGTTCGGCAAATGTGAAAGTGCCTGTGGGCCGGTCGTTCTTGCCCAGCAGGTACAGACGCTTCACGGCCGCGAGAATGCCCTCGGCGACGGCGTCACGGGTCTGCGGAGACACCAACAGCCCACGGTCACCGGGATTGGTGATGTAGCCGACGTCGACCTGCACCGTGGGCATCCGGGTCAGGCGCAGCAGGTCCCAGGTGCGGCCGTGCGTGCGGCAATCCCGTAAACCGGTGCGCGCCACCACCTCCCGCTGGATGAAATCTGCGAGGTTGCGGCCGATGGTGGACACCGAGCCGTGTGAGTTGCCGAAGTGGAACGACGCGACACCGTTGGCAGCGGGGCTGGGCTGCGTCGCGCAGCGCAGGCTGATCATCAGATCGGCACCCACGCCGTTGGCGGTCTGTGCGCGTTCGGCATCCGAGGGGCTGCGGTTCGGCGGCCGCGACAAGACGGTGTCCATCCCGATCGCGGTCATCCGGCCCTCGAGCCGGCTGGCGAGATCCCACAGGATGTCGGCCTCACTGATCGGACCGTTGGGCCCCTGCATGATCAGGCCGTGGTCGGAACCCCCGCGGCCCGGATCGATGATGACCCGCTTCCCGGACAGCCGTGGGCCCGAACGGCGCACCAGTTCCTCTTCGCGGATGGCGTGCGGCGATCCGCCGGTGACACGCGAACCGAGGAAGTACAGCGAACGCAGTGTTTCCGGGCCGCAGATCCCGTCGGGATAGAGCCCGTACTCACGCTGATAGGACGTCAACGCGTTGTGCGTCTGCAGGCCGAAGTATCCGTCGACCAGGCCGGTGTAGAAACCCAGGTCCTGCAGTCGCGCCTGCAGCGTCGCCACGTCGTCGCCGTACATCGGCGCACCGAACTGGTGGGACAGGATGCGCGCGCCCAAGCGGTACGACGCCTCACGCAGGGCACGGTAGGTGGCCTCGCCGACAATTCCGTCGACCAGCAGGCCGCGGTGCTGCTGAAATGCGCGGACAGCATGGTCGAGCTCGTCGTCGAACACATCGAGCGCCACGTGGCGGCCGGTGCTCAGGTCGGCGTCGGGATTCTCGATGAGCCCGAGCGCTGCCAGTGCTGCCCGAATCTCGGTGACCGCACCGCCGCGATCACCGCGACGCAGACTCGACATACGGGGCCCCTCCAGGCTGGTTGACGGCAATCTGCCGGACTAGCTAGGCAGCATTGTCTCAGACTCCGACCCGAATCCGGAAAACGCCAGGCGGGTCCTGGAGAGCTCTCATGAGCTCCCAATGGCCCGCCAATGTGCGGGCAACGCGCTCTACAGGGCGTCGGAGAGCTCGCGCAGCAGCGCGGCTTTGCCCTTGGCGCCCACGATGCGCTTCACCGGCGCGCCGTCCTTGAACAGGATCATGGTGGGGATCGACACGACCTGGAAATCGCGTGCGGTGGCCGGGTTGGCGTCGACGTCGAGCTTGGCGACGGTCAGCTCGTCGCTCTTCTCGGCCGCGATCTCCTCGAGCACCGGGGCCACCATCTTGCACGGACCGCACCAGGTGGCCCAGAAGTCGACCAGCACCGGCTTGGTGCTGTTCAGCACGTCGGTGGAGAACGAATCGTCGGTGACCGCTACGGTCGCGTTGTCCTCGCTCATGGATGTCTCCTGTCAGATCGAAAGTTGTTGTGTGTCAGTCTTGTTCGGCGAGCCAACGCTCGGCGTCGATGGAGGCCGCACAGCCGCTGCCCGCGGCGGTGATGGCCTGGCGGTAGGTGTGGTCGACCAGATCGCCCGCGGCGAACACGCCGTCGATCGACGTGTAGGTGGTGCGGCCACGAACCTTGACGTAGCCCTCGTCGTCGAGCTCGACCTGCCCGCGCACGAGTTCCGAACGCGGATCGTGACCGATCGCGACGAACACACCGGTGACGTCGAGCTTGGACTCCTCGCCGGTCACGGTGTCGCGCAGACGGACGCCAGTCACCTTCGGATCACCCTCGATCTGGGCGATCTCGGTGTTGGTCAGGAACGTGATCTTCTCGTTGGCGCGGGCCCGCTCCAGCATGATCTTGGACGCGCGGAACTCGTCGCGGCGGTGGATCAACGTCACACTGCGCGCGAAGCGTGTGAGGAATGTCGCCTCCTCCATGGCGGAGTCACCGCCACCGACCACCACGATGTCCTGGTCGCGGAAGAAGAAGCCGTCACAGGTGGCGCAGGTGCTCACACCCATGCCGGTCAACGCTTCTTCCCCTGGCACACCGAGGTGACGCGCGGCCGCGCCCATCGCCAGGATCACCGCGCGGGCCTGGTGGGTCTCGTCGCCGACGACGACGGTCTTGACGGGGCCCTCGAGTTGTACGGCGTCGACATCCTCCATGCGCAGGTCCGCACCGAACCGCAGGGCCTGCTCACGCATCTGATCCATCAGTTCCGGACCCGTGATGCCCTCGCGGAAGCCCGGGTAGTTCTCCACCTCGGTGGTGGTCATCAACGCGCCGCCGAACTGTGTGCCCTCGAACACCAGGGGCTTGAGTTGGGCGCGGGCCGCATAGATCGCGGCGGTGTAACCGGCCGGACCGGATCCGATGATGATGACGTCGTGAACCGTCTGTGAAGTGGACATATGGGCCTTTCCGCCGGAAATTTCCCGGCACCGTCAACAACACCAGCCTATGCTGCGCTGTTCCCGTCAGACGTGTGGGACAGCACGCATGCTTTGCTGCAAGCCTACGGACGCGCGTGCGGTTGCCGGACGACCGTCTGGGCGAGCGGTTGGGATGTCGTGCCCCGTTCGCAGTCCGCCGGCACCACGAGTGCCACGATCGTGTCGGGCCGGTCGTCGGCCAGCAGGATCAGCACCCCGGTCCGGCCGGCGACGTCGTGCGGGCGGGCGCCGAGGACGAGCACACCCGGCGGATAACCGAGGGCGGCCAGGCAGCCGGTCCGGCGCACCGGATCGCCCAACGCCCCGTAGTCGGGCGGTGTCGAGAGGACCGCGAGCAGTTGCGGTTCGGTGAGGCCGACATCGGACGGCCGAGGTTTCGCGGTGATGTGGCCGAACTGCGCGGTCGGAGCCTGCGGCGGCGGGTCCGGCCGCTGCAGCATGACGATCCCGACTCCGACGGCGAGCAGAGCCGCACAGCTGCCGACGATCGCGCCGACGCGGCGCCAGCGGCGCAACCGCGACGGGGAGTCCGCGGTCCGCAGCGCCGCGATCAACTTGTCGCTGACGTCGGCAGGTACGGGCGGCGCCGACTCGGCACCGGATTCACCGAGTTCGGCGATCTCGCGACGAACCCGGTCCAGCGCCGCGAGCATGCGTGCGGCGTCGGGATCGTCGCGCACCCGTCGGCGCACCCGGGCGGCGGTGGCGTCGTCGAGGAGACCGGCCTGCAGGTCGGCGAGCAGCTCAGGGGTGATCGGCCCCTCGATAGGCGCTGGTCGCGGGCTGCGGTTCATCGCCATCAAAATACTGCAGCGTGCGGGCCAGTTTGGCCCTGGCGCGGGCACACCGGCTCTTGACGGTGCCCTCGGCGACGCCGAGCAGCCGCGCCGTCTCGGCCACCGAATAGCCCTGCATGTCGACCGCGACGACCGCTGCGCGCTGGTCGACCGGCAGCTGCAGCAGGGCACGCTCCACCACGATCGCGGTGGCAACGCGCGGCGCCGGATCACCGGCCGGATCGCGGAGGTGGTCGACGTGACCCAACTCGACGTAGTGCGTGGCCGAGGGCCGAGACCTCGCGCGGCGCAGGCGGTCCAGGCACGTGTTGACCACGATGCGGTGCAGCCAGCTGCTCACCGCGGAGTCGAACCGGAACGTCGCCGCCGTGCGGTGTGCCTTGAGCAAGGCCTCCTGAACGACATCGTCGACGTCGTCGAGGTGATTGCTCGTGAGGTAGGCGAGCCGGCGAAGCTGGCTGTGGTGTCGCAACACCAGTTCCTCGAAGGCGTACCGGTCGCCCGCGACATGGGCGGCGAGCAGTTCGGCATCCGAGCGACTGTGCGCCGCCTCCGCGAACTCTCCCCGTCCCACAAGCCGAACCTAAACGGTGTCACGGCACATTCCGGACACTTGTTTCGGCGGCAGGCGTGAACCGCGAGGTCAGCGCGCCTTGACGGTTGGGGATAACCGGTCAGGACGCGGCTTTGACGGTGACGTCGGAGATGTCGGCCTTGCTCTTGCCGTCGACGGTGCCCAGCGTCGAGATCCACACCAGCACGTACTGTGTCGGCGAAGCGCGGCCCACCGAGATCGTGTTCGATCCCGGCTTGAGTGTGGTCGCCGAGGTCAACTCGGTGGTGTCGGAGAGCGACGATGGCGATGCGCTCTTGGCCGCACGAATCTGGACCGCCGTGCCGGTGCTGGTGACGTTGAGGCCGACCTCGCCGATCACGGTGGGCTGCGGCAACTGCAGGATCAGCCCGACCCCGTTCTTGAAACCGGGGAACGGCACGGGGTCGGAGTACGTGTCCGTCGACCACATCGTGCTGCTGCTGCCGTCGATCGCGAGGTCGGCCTGGCCCGGGTTGTCGGCCTCGCCCTCAGGTGAGAACACCGTTGCCCGAACAGGTTTCACCGTGGCGCCGGCGGCTGAGGTCTCGCCGTCCGACTCGGTCTCCGACGTCGGAGCGTTGAGGCCCAGCTGGTCGCGGTTGATGCCGCCGCCGACGTCACCGAAGATGCGGCTCAGGATCGTCGCCATCACGACCAGCGCGACGATGATGATCGCGGCGCCCGCGGTCAGGCCGACGATGAGCGCGCGACGGCGTCGTGCCTCGGCGTCGTCGCCGTCCTCGCGCGGGGCGCGGGTGTCGGTTTCGACGGTCTGCGTCTGGTCGACCGATTCGAGGAGTTCGGTGCGGTCGGCGATCGCGGTCGCCTGCTGCAACAGGTTCAGCAGCGTCGGCGCGCTGCGGATACCGCCGCCGGGCTGCACGGCCCTGGCCGCCGCCGCCGAGATCTGGAACGGGATGTCGCGGTCGATGGCCCGCGGTTCGACCGGTTGGCCTGCCGCGTCGAGCGCGGCGGGCTCAAGTCCGCTGGGTGTCCCCGACTCGGGCAGGGGCCACCGGTTGACCAGCAGGGCGTACAGCGCGGCGCCTATCCCGCGGATGTCGTCGTCCGGCGTGGCCTCGGGCAGGGTGGCGGGGAACGCGAGGGCGACATCGCCCTCGATGCTGACGCGGACGCGGCTGGGATGGTCGATCGACAACGCCACACCGGCGCGGTGCGCGGCCTCGGCGGCCGCGGCCAGTGACTGGATCGCGCGGGCGCCACCGATCGGGGACGGCGCGGTGTCGGCGACCTCGGCCAGCGATCCGCCGCGGATCCACTCCGAGACGATGAGCCCCCCGGACCCGCTGTGGGCGACGTCGAGCACCCGGGCGATGCCGGGCACGTCGATCCGGCTGAGCTTGAGCGTGCGCGAGAGGATCTCCTGCACCTGCGCATCGGACAGTTGGGCGTCGGGATCGACGAACGTCAGCGCGACCTGGCGGTCCAGCGCGGTGTCCAGCGCCTGCCAGAACTGCAGGTTCGGTGGGCCGCCGTGGAACACCAGCAGGCGGTACCGGCCGTCGGCGATCGTGGCGCCGGGGATCAGGTGGACATCGTCGCCCGAGGTCGCCGATTCCACGGCGGGCTCACGCGGAGGGGCAAAAGAGATCGGCTCACGGGTGGGGTCGCCGCCGTAGTCGGCGGGCGGCCGCCCCGAACCGCTCGACATCGTGATGGTTTCCTCGACGGTCGGTGCGGCACCAGCGCCTGCGGCCTCTGCGTCGTTCTCGTCGACGACATCGGGCTGGAAATCGTCGGGCGCCTGGCGGGGCAGCTTGGTGGTTGCGGTCCCGTCAAGTGCCGGGCCGCCCGCAGATTCGTCGGTCACCGGTGATCCTTTCCGAGTCCCCGCTCCGGCAACGGAGGCCGGAGCCCCTGTCCAGCCGGGAGTCGGGGTGGACGGCCCCCGGCCGGGAGAAGAATTCCTCTGATCAGGGTACGTGACCGTGCCGGCGGCCCGAGGCGGGACAGCCCGACCGACAGTTTGCAGGGCTACCTTTGCGGCAGCGTCAACGGCGGGTGTTTCTTTGCCGCCGAAGCGGCCCAGGCGCCTGCGGAGGACGCGGATCGCGGCCTGTGCCTCGGGCACTTTCGCGGCGACTAACACCCCAGCAATGATCGGGATCATGATCAGTCCCAGCGCGACGAGGCGGATCATCGAACCGCCCGCGCCGAAGCGAACAGTGAGCTGTTCGAGCCCGAGCAGCTGATCGGCGACCACGGCGACGAGAACCGACAGTAGCGACGCGGTGAGTGTCACCAGGATGGTGCGCACGACCGTGAGGCTCACGAGCCTGCCTCCCGGCGGGTTGAGGTTGGCCCGCAGCAGCACGTGACCGACGATCGCGCCCGCCATGAAACCGAGCCCGTTGGCCGCGCCGAGGTACCCCGCCACCATCTCGGGATTGCTCGTCAGATGCGGCGCGGCGATCGAACCGACGATCTTCACGATCGTGATGACGACGATGATGATGATCGGCGTCCACGGTTGTTCCCTGGCGTAGAACACCCGCAGCTGCAGCAGCACCAGCGCGTAGGGGATCAGCGTGAACGCCGACAGCGTGATCGCCAGGCCCAGGTAGTTCGCCGACGCCTCACTGAACTTGCCGTAGGCGAACAGCGCGCTGCCGATCGCGGGCCCGCCAACGGTCATCATCGCCACGATCGGGATCAGGGTGATCATCGTCAACCGGGTCGCGAGCGACAGGTCGTCGAGCACCGCGGGGGTGTCGTTCTTGGCGGCGTTGCGGCTCAGTCGGGGCATCACGACCGTGAGCACGGTGACACCGATCATCCCGAACGGCAGCATGAGCACGAGCCACGTGTAGTTGTAGATGGCCGGCCCCGACGCGGCCGCGGTGCTCGCGATCTGGTTGCCCACGATCAGACCGACCTGGCTGATCAGGACGTACAGGATCATCGCGGCGGCCATGCCGCCGAACTTCTTGAGCCGGTCGTCGATACCCCACAGCGGTCGCAGACTGATCCGCTCGGCCCGGATCGCGAGGAACACCACGAGCGTCTGCGCGACCACGCCGAGCGTCGTTCCGATGCCGAGCACCAGCAGCTTCGGATCACTCATGCGGACCGGGTCGAGCGTGATCTCCCCGGGCATCAGGACGAACACGCCGATGGTCACGATCGCGACCACGTTGTTGACGACGGGTGCCCACGCGGGAGGCCCGAAGACGTTGCGCGTGTTGAGGATCGCCATGAACACCGACGACAGCCCGTAGAACAGCACCTGCGGCAGCAGCAGGTACGCGAACGCGGTGGTCAACGGGTTGTTGACCTGGGGGTCACCGCCCAGCATCACCCGCACCAGCAGCGGGGCACACACCACCGACAGTGCCGTGGTGACGAGCAGCAGGGTGGTCGCCAGCGTGAGCAGGCGCCGGACGAACGCGGTGCCGCCGTCGGCGTCGTCGCGTTCGGCGCGGGCCAGCACGGGCACGAAGATCGCGGTGAACGTCGCCTCCAGCACCAGGGCCGCGACCATGTTCGGCAACTGGTTGGCCACCGAGAACGAACTCAGCAGCGCATCGCCGAGGATGTAGGCGAGCAGCGCCATGCGCATGAACCCGGTGATGCGCGAGATCAGCGTCGCGAACGCCATGCCCCACGACCGGGACACCACGGCGGCGTCGGACAGTTCCGGGCGCCCGGCCCTGCGGCTGGGTGCGGGTCCGCGCGGGATCCGCCGCGGCCCGGGCGGCCGCTGCGGCTGCGGCGCGTTCATCGCCGCCCGTCCGCGGGGGTGTCGGCGGGCGTGTCCTTCTCCGGGAACGCGAGCGCGACCTCGAGCGGGTCGGGATGCTCGCCCGGCGGGGTCAGGTCGGCGCGGTCGGGCTGGCCACGGAACCGGTGCCACAGGCGTCGGCCCGCGAGAAGGAACAGCACGGCACCGGCAGACAGGGTGATGAAGAACAGCACCTTGCCGTAGGCGTTGGAGTGCACCGACAACCGCACCGGCTCGCCGAGTTCGAGTCCGTCGACGGTCTGCAACGTGACGTCGACGGCCACGCGCTGCGTGAAGTGCACCTCGATGGGCACCCGCAGCGGCAGGTAGCCGGGTGGGAGCACGATCTCGCCCATGTCGGTCACGGTCATGCCCGGCGGTGCGTCGATGTGCAGGCGCACCCGGATCGGCACCGGAAGATCGTTGCGCAGCGCCATCGGCAGCGGGCTGCGCTCGGTGGCCAGCGTGTAGGCGCCGCCGGGGTTGACGACCGTGACCGCGGCGAACATGTCATCGACACTGCCCACCACGTTGCCCAGGCGCCGGCGCGCGTCGGCGTTGCGGGCCGGGGGTGGCACCGACTGGCTCAGGGCACGCAGCATGTCCTCCCGCAGCGGCGCGGTGTACTGCACACCGGTCAGCCCGGTGCGTTCGTCGGTGGTCAGTGCGGCGGTCAGGCCCCACAGCCGGCCTGTCACGCCCGCGATGCCGCCGATGATGTCGTCGTCGAAGCGGCTGGTCGGGTTGCCGAAGCTCGCGGGCGCCTGTAGCGCCGGTTCGGCGGGCAGCGCGTCACCCTGCGCGATCACGGCGCTCAACGGTCGCGGAACGGCCAGGCCCGCGTGGATCGTCGTCGCGACGGCGGTGAGGATCGCCTGCGCGTCGTCGGGTCCCAGGCTCCACACCAGCGGCGGCATCACGATCTGGGTGCGCGGGGTGAGCTCGGGCGACAGACCCCGCCACAACAGTGCGCCGACCGCGGACTGGCGTCGCGCGAGCTGGGAGTCGTGGTCGACCGGGATGTCGAGGGAGGGATCGAGGTACGACGGCGCCACCGGATCGCTTCCGGCACCGGCAAGGGCTGCGCCGACGGCCGGATCGAACGGCGCCACCGACACCGTCGGGCTGTAGCGCAGCGGCGTGAGATCGGCGGTCTGCGGGGTGCCGGTCTCCTCCGTGGAGACGGGGGAGGCCGCGATCGCGACGGTCCGGTTGCCTTGAAACGACAACAGGTCGAGTGCGGGCCGGGTCAACGGTCCGTCGCCGACGAGCGTGGCGCCGCGGAGGGTCTTGACCCCGAGGATCTGGTCGACGATGTCGCCGGGGCTGTTGGTGGCGATCGCGCCGAGCCCCGGGTCCCCGACGCGGTGCAGCGCTGCCAGATCGGCCTGAGCGTAGGTGGTCGGGGCCACGCACAGGCGTCCCGCCAGCGTCCGCAGGCGGTTGAGCCACGAGATCGCCGCCTCCTGGCCGGTGCCGGGGCGCGTAGGGGTGGAGCGCCCGGTGTCGGGTCCGTTGTTGACGACGTAGCCGCCGGTCATCGCGTTGACCGTCACCAGCAGGTCCGGGTCGACGGCGAGGCACAGCGCCGAGCGCACCTGGCCCGAGGCGTCGACGGTCGGGCCCGTCGCGAAGTCGACGGCCGACAACAGGGTGTCCAGGCGGCCCCCCGGAGCCAGCGAGGTCGCGAGATCGTCGTCGACGAGGCGCACGGGTCTGGTGCCGCCGGGCGCGCCCGCCGCGAGCCGCGGACGGTCGGCCAGCGGCCACAGCATCGTCAGCTGCACCGGGTCGGAGGTGTCCGGTGGGACCACGGCGTTGAGGTTGTCGGCGGCCGATGCCGAGTCGGAGGGCTGATCGGGTGGTACGCCGAGGACCGGCAGCAGGAAGCGCGCGTCGTCGAGCCGGGCCGGGGCACCGTAGTCGGGCGTGCCGTTCACGTTGATCAGCACGGGGTACACACCGGGTTGTTCGACCTTGAGCGAGGGCTGGTTGCCCGCCCGCAGCGGGTAGGACAGCGAGAACGGCACGGACTGGCCGCGCTGCATCTCCGTGGCGACGGTGACGAACTCGGCCACCGGTTCGAACTGGTCCAGGTTGCCGCTCAGGTCGGTGCGCAACTGGGTCGACGAGGTCACCGCGCGGGCATGCTCCATCCTCATGACGACGTCTCGCACCGGGCGGTCGCCCACGTTCTGCACGACACCGCTGACGGTCACGGTCGAGTCGCTCGTCGTGGTGACGATGTCGGGAGACACCCGGTCGATGCGGATCTGCAGGAACCGCGCCTCGTCCGGTTGCGCCGCCGCGCGTGGTAGCAGACCCGACGCCGGGAGGATCGCCGACAACAACGCCACCATGGCCGTCACCAGCAGGATCCCGGCGATCCTGGAGCCGGCCCGGGTCACGGTCCCTGTCCGCATCCGTTCGTGCGCCGGCGGGTCTGGGACTGAGCAGAGTCGTCGCGGCGGTTACGGGTGTGGGAATGCGTCTGCGCGCGTCGCCGCGGCGCGCTGTGGGGCAGCGGAGGCAGTGCCGCCGGGCCGTCGGTGTGCAGCTTGTCGATCAGCTCGCCGGCCACCTCGGCCAGCCTGCGCTCGTCGGCGTACGCCAGGCGGGACGGAAGTTCGCGTAGCGGCACCCACGCGACCTCGGTGACCTCGACGTCGTCGTCGGACAGTTCACCGCCCAGGAAGCGCATGAGGTAGTGGTGCACGGTCTTGTGCACGCGCCTGCCCTCGGTGACGAACCAGTAGTCGATGCTGCCCAGCGCCGCGAGCACGCTGCCCTGGATTCCGGTTTCCTCGGCGACCTCGCGGATCGCGGTCTGCTCGGCGGTCTCGCCGAGCTCGATGTGGCCCTTCGGCAGTGACCACAGCATGCGGCCCCGCCGGTCGAGCCGCCCGATCAGGGCCGCGACCTGTGCGTCCTTGGGTCCGTCGATGCCGTCGATGACGAGACCGCCCGCCGAGGTCTCGTGCACGGTTCGCAACCGGTCCGGTGGCCGGCGCGGCCGGGACTTCCGTTGCTTGGACTGGTCCTTGGGCGTCGGGTTGGCCGCACCGGCGCGGGCACCGCGGCCCGGGTGGGGTTTCTTCTCGACCGGCGGCGCGGTGGGCGATGGTTCTGCGCGGGTGTCGGCGGCCGGCTCGGTGTGATGCTCGGCACCTGCGGCCGGCGGGCCCGCGGCCCGTTGCGCACGGCGATGACCACGGCGCCGGCCTCGGCGTCGTCGTGGTTTGGCCTGTTCGCCGTCGGACACCCAAGCGATAGTAGCTGCCACCCGGGTCCGCTCCTGCCACACTCGCCGGTAGCGCGCGTGGCACGCGCATTAGGCTCATCGAACGTGCCCGAAGCTGCTGCCACTGATGCCGAACTGCTGGCTCGTGCGCTGGTCGCGCTGAACCGGCGCGCCGCGGTCCTGCGCGACCTCGGTGCGGTGTTCGCCGCCGCAGGCCATCAGCTGTACCTGGTGGGCGGGAGCGTGCGCGACGCGCTGCTGGGCCGGCTCACCGAGGACAGCGACCTCGACTTCACCACCGACGCGCGACCCGAGCAGATGCAGAAGTTCCTTCGGGGCTGGGCCGATGCGCTCTGGGACACCGGCATCGAGTTCGGCACCATCGGCGTCGGCAAGGGCGAAGACCGCCTCGAGATCACGACCTTCCGTGCCGACAGCTACGACCAGGTGTCGCGCAATCCCACGGTCGAATTCGGCGACAACCTCGACGACGACCTGGTCCGTCGTGATTTCACCGTCAACGCCATGGCGGTGCGTATCACCGCCGACGGGCCCGGCGAGTTCCACGATCCGCTGGGCGGGCTCGCGGCCGCACGGGACAAGGTGCTCGACACTCCGTCGGCGCCGCAGGTGTCGTTCGGTGACGATCCGCTGCGGATGCTGCGCGCGGCGCGGTTCGTCTCCCAGCTGGGGTTCACGGTCGCGCCGCGGGTGCTCGAGGCATTGATCGAGATGGCGCCGCAGCTGGAGCGGATCACCGCCGAGCGGGTGGCCGCCGAACTCGACAAGCTGCTGCTCGGCGCCGACCCGGTCGCCGGAGTGGACCTCATGGTGCAGACCGGCATGGGTGCGGTGGTGCTGCCCGAGGTCGGCGAGATGCGCATGGCCATCGACGAGCATCACCAGCACAAGGACGTGTACTGGCATTCGCTGACGGTGCTGCGCCAGGCGATCGACCTGGAGGACGACGGGCCGGACCTGGTGCTGCGGTGGGCCGCACTGCTGCACGACATCGGCAAGCCGGCAACCCGCAGGCACGAGCCCGACGGGGGAGTGAGCTTCCACCACCACGAGGTGGTCGGCGCCAAGATGGTCCGCAAGCGGATGCGGGCGCTCAAGTACTCCAAGCAGATGGTCGAGGATGTCTCGCAGCTGGTGTACCTGCATCTGCGGTTCCACGGCTACGCGGATGAGAAGGGGACCGGCAAGTGGACCGACTCGGCGGTGCGCCGCTACGTCACCGATGCGGGCCCGCTGCTGAGCCGGCTGCACAAGCTGGTGCGTGCCGACTGCACGACGCGTAACAAACGCCGGGCCGCGCGGCTGCGGGCGAACTACGACGACCTCGAGGCGCGCATCGCCGAACTGGCAGCCAAGGAGGATCTGCAGCGGGTCCGGCCGGACCTCGACGGCAACGAGATCATGCAGATCCTGGGGATCCCGCCGGGCCCGCAGGTCGGTGAGGCATGGAAGTACCTCAAGGAGCTGCGCCTGGAACGGGGCCCGCTGACCCACGACGAAGCCGTCGACGAATTGATGAAATGGTGGAACGCCAAGGGCTGAGCGTGCGTCTGACCAGTCATGGACTACTGCCTGGGTGACCCTGACGGCACCGCAACGATGTGGACGACGCCGGCCGCGATCGACACCGACGGTGACGGCGTCCTCGACGGTGTCGGGCTCGACATCGACGGCGACGGACGCACCGACGACGTGCTCGCCGATCTCGACGACGACGGTCTCGCCGACCACCTGCTGCGTGACCTCGACGACGACGGCCATGCCGAGGCCTACTACACCGACGATGGCTCGGGCACATGGGCGGTGAGCGTCGACCGGTCCGGCCAGATCCGGTGGTTCGGTCTCGACGGTGCTGAAAGCAACAGTGTCACAGGGGATTTGGTGGATTTCGACGGCGACGGCGCGGTCGATGACCGGTTGGTCGACGCCGACGGTGACGGGCTGGCCGACCAGGTGCACACCGACGGTTCGGCCCATGTCGACACCGACCGCGACGGCCGGTGGGACCTCAAGCTCGTCGACGACGACGGTGACGGGCGGGCCGATTCGGCCGCGGCCCTGTAGCTCTCAGCCCCGGCCCGGCCCGGGTGGGCCCGCGAACGCCTGCGCGATGGTCAGCCACGTCTCGGCGTCGGCGCCCGTCGCGCGCACCGCCAACGCCGTGCGTGCACGACGCTGGGTCACCAGCAGGCAGAAATCCTCGGCCGCACCCGTGACGCGCTGTGCGGCCTGTTCCGGTCCCCACACCCACAGGTCACCGGACGGGCTCAGTAACTCGACCCGGAACGGCTCGGCGGGCGGGGTCAGCCCGTGCAGTGTGAACGCGAAATCGCGTGTCCGAACGCCTAAGTGGGCGATCGAGCGTAGACGATCGGTCGCGGGCCGCACGGTCCCGAGCGCGTCGGCGACGTCCAGACCGTGCGCCCAGGTCTCCATGAGGCGGGCCGTGGCCATCGACGCCGCGCTCATGGGTGGCCCGAACCACGGCAGCTTGCGGCCGTCGGCCACGGCCGGCAGCGCGTCGTGCAGCCGATTGCGGGTCGCGCGCCAATCGGCGAGCAGCCGCGGGACCGGGGTCGCGGCGAGCTCGTCGGCGCCGTCGTCGACGAATCCCATGGGGTTGGTGGCGGCCTGCGCGACCGCATCGGCGAAGCCCGCCTCGTCGGTGATCGCCAGCAGCGCCATCCGATCGGTCCACAGCAGGTGTGCGATCTGGTGGGCGATGGTCCAGCCGACAGCCGGGGTGGCGGTGGCCCACGCCGGTTCGGGCAGATCGGCCACCAGCGCGTCGAGGGAGTCGCTCTCGGCCCGCAGGTCGGCCACGATCGGTTCGGCTGTCGCCATGCCGACAGCGTAGGCGGGTCTTTCAGGTACGCCGCGGGGAGGCCACGAACGCGTGCAGGCCGAGGCCGGCCAGATAGATCACCGAACCGGCCGCCACCAGGCCGGGAGCGTGCCCGTCGGGCGGGATCACGAACGCCGCCACGGCGATCGCGCACACGAACGACATCCAGAACAGTGCGTCCTGCACGGTGAACACGTGCCCGCGCAGCGCGTCGTCGACGTCGATCTGCATCGCCGAATCGGCGCACAGTTTCACGAATTGACCGGCGGCGCCCAGCAGGAACCCGCACACCAGCAGCACGGGCAGGTGCAGACTGATCGCGACCGCCTGCACGAGCGCGGCGAACACCAGGGCACCGTTGGCGGTCATGTAGCGCCCGAAGCGCGCGACCACGGCGGGCATCACCAACGTCGCCAGGAATGTTCCGGCCCCGGTGGCGCCCACGAACACCACGGCGGTCCCGAGCCCGACCCCCGCCACCTCGGTCGGGGTGTCGGTGTGGCGGACCAGCACGAGCACGATCAACGTGTTGATGCCGAATGCCATGCGATGCGCCGCCAGCCCGCCGAGTGTCGCGGCGACCGTGCGGACCCCCAGCACCGTACGGGCACCGTGTAGCCATCCGGTCGACACGGCGTAGGCCACCGACCCGTGGATCGCGCGCTTGCTCTCGTGGGGGCCCAGCACGTGGGGCCCGAACCGCACCGACAGCCACAACGCGAGCGCGACCGGGATCAGCACGATGAAGATGACCACCGAGGCGCCGGTGTCGTCGGCGCCGAACAGCCACCGCGGCAACAGCATGAAGTTGGCGCCCATGAACGCCGCGGCGGCACCGGTCGCGGTGGCCACCGAGTTCATGGTCACCACCTGTTGCCGTGGAACGACGTCGGGCAGTGCGGCCGACAGGCCCGACGACACGAACCGGGTGAAACCGTTGACGATCAACGCGCAGCACAGGATCGGCAGATCGCCCGCGCCGAATGCCAGCAACACGCCGGCGAGCAGCACCAGCAGCAGCCGCCCGAGGTTCGCCCCGATCATCACCAGCCGCCGGTCCCAGCGGTCCAGCAGTGCACCGGCGAACGGCCCGAGCGCCGAGTACGGCAGGAACAACACGGCGAACGATCCGGCGATCTGCCACGGACCGGCGGCGCGCTCGACGTTGAACAGGATCGCCCCGGCCAGCCCGGCCTGGAAGAGACCGTCACCGAACTGGCTGACCGCGCGCAGCTCGAGCAGCCGGCGGAACTCGACCATGGCCCGCAACGAACGCCACAAGGCGATGGGCGCGCGAGCGTCAACCACGAAGATCACGTCCTGTTCGGGGGGCTGTCCGGACACCGGTCGGCAACCCGCTCCACAGTACAAAGATCCGGATATTTCCGGCCACGCCTTAATTTGTTCGCCACGTCACGCCGGTGCTGGTGCCATGATGTACGAGTGGCGCAGTCAGAGGATCCGGAGGATTTCATCGCCCCTGCGGCCCACCGGGTGCGTCCGGGGACACTGCTTCTCGCGAACACCGATCTGCTCGAGCCGACGTTCCGCCGCACGGTCATCTACGTCATCGAGCACAATTCGGGCGGCACGCTCGGGGTGATCCTCAACCGGCCCAGTGAAACCGCGGTGTACAACGTCCTGCCGCAGTGGGCGGAGATCACCGCGAGACCCAAGACGATGTTCATCGGCGGCCCGGTCAAGCGGGATTCGGCGCTGTGCCTGGCGACGTTGCGGGTCGGCATGCAGGCCGACGACGCCGACGGGTTGCGCCATGTGCAGGGCCGCGTGGTGATGGTGGATCTCGACGCCGATCCAGAAGAACTCGCGCCGGTGGTCGAGGGCGTGCGGATCTTCGCGGGGTATTCCGGCTGGACCACGGGGCAGCTGGACGGCGAGATCGAGCGAGACGACTGGATTGTGCTGTCGGCCTTGCCTTCCGATGTGCTCATCGAGCCGCGGATCGATCTGTGGGGACGTGTGCTGCGACGTCAGCCGCTGCCGATGTCCCTGCTGGCGACCCACCCCATCGACGTGAGCCGCAACTAGCTACTTGCTGCAGGACAGCGTGCAGCTGGCGCACGCCTCCGGTGCGCACCCGCCGCCCTCGCGCGCCGCTTCACTCACCGCGACGGCCTTCGCGCTCTGCCAGCAGCCCGCGGCCACGGTCGCGACCGCACCGATGACGCACACCACCACGACCATGAGCCCGGTCTGCGGTGCGGCCGACAACGCGGTGGCGCCACCCGCGGCGAGCATGACCGCGGCGGCCAGTTGCGTCGGGGCGACCGCTCTCAACACGCCCCGCACGGGATCCCCGTTCCGGGGTCTGGTCAGCAGCCACAGCCCGAGGACTGCGACGACGACGGCGGCGCTCAGACACAGCAGCGCGGCGATCAGCATGGGCCCACAATACGAGTTCGGAGGCGGGTGTGCGGTATCGGGCCGGGGCTTTGCGCCCCGACCCGGCCGGTGCCGACGTTCCTAGTTCGGTGTGCCCAGGAGCTGCGGCAAAGCCGGCAGCGCGGGCGGTGCAACAGGTCCTGGCGCGGCAGGCGGCGCCGCCGGCGCGGGCGCCGGTGCACTGACCCGGAAGCCGGAGACGATCGCGTCCGTCGCGTCCGCCGCCGCCGAAATACCCTGGTTGGCGGCCGACCAGTTCACCGAGAGCGACACCAGGTAGCGGTCGCTGCCCGACGTGGCGATGACGTGGCGGCGGGAGGTGTTGAGCACCTGGCTGCCCTCGGTGTAGCTACCTTCGATGAATGCCGACGGGAATCCGTAGAAATCGGCCATCGACATGTCGATGGTGCGCCAGCCGAGGAGCTTCTGGCTGTCGACGTAGCCGTGGCTGATCGCGGCCTTCGGATCGAAGTCACCGACGAGTTTGTAGACCACCACCTGGGCGTTGGGCGTGTACAGATCCTTGCTGGTGCGGTCGGCGATCACGGCGAACGCGTTCGGCACGTTCGGGTCGGGGACCTTCGTCCAGTTCGTCGGCATCGGCAGCACGATGTTGAGCGCCGTGAAGTTGTCGCTGACCTGTGGCTCCATCTTCACGCCGTGCTCGGCGAAGAACTCCGACAGCGTGCCCGAGGTCGCCGCGACGATGGGCTGCGGCGCCGCGACGGGCAGCGCGGCCCCCGGCGGGACCGTGCCGGCCGGCACTCCGGATGTCTGATTCGTCACGCCCAGGCTCGACGTGCCGGGAACGGCGGCAGCGGCCGGAGCGGCCGCAGGAGCGAGCGGGGCCGCCTGTGTCACCGGCCCCGGGCCGGGCGCCGGCGGCAGCGGAAACACGGGTTCTGCGGATGCGGTGTTGCCGGCGAGCCCCATCACCCCGGCCAGACCCGCGGCCACTCCTGCGCTCAGAACCCGCCAACGACGGGCACTCTCGGTCATTGCGTGCGTCCTTCCCCAACGATTCGTAGCTGTTTGCTGCCGTACGTCAGGCGCTGACTGTATCCACGCCGAAGGTGCCGAAACCAGGGTCTCAACAAACCTGGAACCAAGCTCTGACTTGCTCGCGACGGAACCGATACCAAGCTGTGCCCTGAGATCCGTGGAGGTCAGGCGTGTCGAGCGGTTTGTGGCCGCCTTATACCCTGTTGGTCGTGACCGAGCCTGCAACCACGTCGTCAGCACCTGATGAGCAGTCACCGCGTTATCGCTACAACGCGGACCTCGCGGGGCAGATCGAGCGTGCCTGGCAGGCGACGTGGGCCGACCGGGGCACGTTCAACGTCGCCAACCCCGTGGGGTCACTCGCACCGCAGGACGGCTCGGACGTGCCTGCCGACAAGATGTTCGTCCAGGACATGTTCCCGTACCCGTCGGGCGAAGGCCTGCACGTCGGGCATCCGCTCGGCTACATCGCGACCGACGTCTACGCGCGCTACTTCCGGATGACCGGCCGCAACGTGTTGCACGCGCTCGGGTTCGACGCCTTCGGCCTACCCGCCGAGCAGTACGCGGTGCAGACCGGGACGCACCCGCGCACGCGCACGGAGGCGAACATCGTCAACTTCCGCAGGCAGCTGGGCCGGCTGGGGCTGGGCCACGACACGCGGCGCAGCTTCTCCACCACCGACGTCGACTTCTACAAGTGGACGCAGTGGATCTTCCTGCAGATCTACAACGCCTGGTTCGACCGCGAGCAGAACAAGGCCCGCCGCATCGGTGAGCTGGTCGAGGAGTTCGAATCGGGCAAGCGCACGCTGGACGACGGCCGCAACTGGGCCGAGTTGTCCAAGGGTGAGCGCGCGGATGTGATCGACGGCTACCGCCTGGTGTACCGCGCCGACTCGATGGTGAACTGGTGCCCCGGCCTTGGCACCGTGTTGGCCAACGAGGAGGTGACCTCCGAGGGCCGCAGCGACCGCGGCAACTTCCCGGTGTTCCGGAAGCGGTTGCGGCAGTGGATGATGCGCATCACCGCGTACTCCGACCGGCTGCTCGAGGACCTCGACGTGCTGGATTGGCCCGAGAAGGTCAAAACCATGCAGCGCAACTGGATCGGCCGCTCGACGGGCGCCTCGGTCCTGTTCGCGACCGCGGTCGACGACATCGAGGTGTTCACCACGCGTCCCGATACCTTGTTCGGGGCAACGTATCTGGTGCTGGCCCCCGAGCACGATCTGGTCGACGCGCTGGTGGCCGATGCGTGGCCCGACGGCACCGACGAGCGGTGGACCTACGGCGCGGCGAGCCCGCGCGAGGCGGTCGCGGCCTACCGGTCGGACATCGCGGCGAAGTCGGATCTGGAGCGCCAGGAGAACAAGACCAAGACCGGTGTGTTCCTCGGCGCCTACGCCACCAATCCGGCTGACGGCGAACAGGTTCCGATCTTCATCGCCGACTACGTGCTGGCCGGCTACGGCACCGGCGCCATCATGGCGGTGCCCGGCGGCGACCAGCGCGACTGGGATTTCGCCAAGGAGTTCGGCCTGCCCATCGTCGAGGTGGTCACCGGCGGCGACATCGCGCAGGCCGCGTACGCCGGTGACGGCACCATGGTCAACTCGGGCTTCCTCGACGGTATGGACGTGGCGTCGGCCAAGGATGCCATCATCTCCCGCCTCGAGGCCGACGGCCGCGGGACGCGTCGCGTCGAATACAAGCTGCGCGACTGGCTGTTCGCCCGCCAGCGCTACTGGGGTGAGCCGTTCCCCGTCGTCTACGACGCTGACGGGCGCCCTCACCCGCTGCCGGAATCCGCTCTGCCCGTTGAGCTTCCAGATGTCCCCGACTATTCACCGGTGTTGTTCGACCCGGACGACGCCGACAGCGAGCCGTCGCCTCCGCTGAACAAGGCCACCGAATGGGTGAACGTCGAACTCGACCTCGGCGACGGGCTGCAGACCTACACGCGCGACACCAACGTCATGCCGCAGTGGGCGGGCAGCTCGTGGTACGAGCTGCGCTACACCGATCCGCACAACCCGGATGAGATGTGCGCCAAGGAGAACGAGGCGTACTGGATGGGTCCGCGGCCCGACGAGCACGGCCCGGACGATCCGGGCGGTGTCGACCTGTACGTCGGCGGCGTGGAGCATGCCGTGCTGCACCTGCTGTACTCGCGGTTCTGGCACAAGGTGCTCTACGACCTCGGCTATGTGTCCTCGCGCGAGCCGTACCGGCGCCTGGTCAACCAGGGCTACATCCAGGCCTTCGCCTACACCGATTCGCGGGGCAGCTACGTGCCCGCCGCGGAGGTGATCGAGCGCGACGGAAAGTTCTTCTGGCCCGGCCCCTCTGATGGTGAGAACCACCAAGAGATCGAGGTCAACCAGGAGTTCGGCAAGATCGGCAAGAGCCTGAAGAACTCGGTGTCACCCGACGAGATCTGTGACACCTACGGCGCCGACACCCTGCGCGTCTACGAGATGTCGATGGGTCCGCTTGAGGCGTCGCGGCCGTGGGCCACCAAGGACGTCGTCGGCGCGCACCGGTTCCTGCAGCGGGTGTGGCGCGTCGTGATCGACGAGAACAGCGGCAACGTGCGCGTCGTCGAGCACGAGGCGATCAGCGAGGAGACCCTGCGACTGCTGCACCGCACGATCGCAGGCGTGCGCGAAGACTATGCGGCACTTCGCAACAACACCGCCGCTGCCAAGCTCATCGAGTACACCAACCACCTGACCAAGGAAGGCGTCGCGGCGCGCGCCGCGATAGAACCGCTGGTCCTGATGGTCGCGCCGCTCGCCCCGCACCTGGCCGAGGAACTGTGGAAACGCCTTGGCCACGACACCTCGCTGGCGCACGGTCCGTTCCCGGAGGCCGACCCGCAATACCTGGTGGAGGACACCATCGAGTTCCCGGTTCAGGTCAACGGCAAGGTGCGCAGCAAGATCACCGTCGCTGCCGACGTGGACAAGGCCGCGCTGGAGGCGGCGGCGCTGGCCGACGACAAGGTTCAGGCGTTCCTGGCCGGGGCCACGCCCAAGAAGGTCATCGTCGTCCCGGGCCGGCTGGTCAACCTCGTCGTCTAGCGCGGGTTCTGGCCGCCGGGGCGGACCACGAGTTCGTGGACGTGGCCGTCGCGTGGGGTGTTGACCGCCGTCGCCACCAGCGCCGCGACGGTCTCCGGACGCAAGAAGTCCGCCGGGTCGTACCCGCGGCCCTCATAGGCGACGAGTTCGCGCTGCATGTCCGAGTCGGTGCGGCCCGGGAACACCGAGGTGACCCGCAGCGACGGTTCGTCGGCGCGCAGCGAGTCGGCGAACGCGCGCAACGCGAATTTGCTCGCCGAATACGACGCCATGCCAGGTGACACCGAGCGACCGGCGCCGGAGTTGATGAACACGACGTGCCCGCGGGCGGCCCGCAGCGCGGGCAGCAACGCCAGCGTCAGCGCGACCGCACCGGTGACGTTGATCTCGAACGACGCCCGCCACTCGTCGACGGTGGACTCGCCGACGCGGCCCGGGTAGAGCACACCGGCGTTGTGCACCAGCACGTCGAGTTCGGTGAGCACCTCGGTGCCGGCCTCGATCGAGTCGGCGTCGGTGAGGTCGAGTGGCCAGGTCGGCGCGCCGAGCCGCTCGGCGACCTCATCGAGCCGGGCCGACGGGCGGCCCGCCAAGAGCAGGGTGTGGGTGGGGGAGAGCGCAGCGGCGATGGCCGAACCGATGGCCCCGCTCGCTCCGGTGATCAACGCGGTCGGCACGCCGACAAGCCTACCGACCTGCAACTTCGGCTCCGGCGTCGCATGATGGTAGCGATGCCACCCGATCCCAGCTTCGCACCGACACAACTCGCCGCCCGCGCGGCCTATCTCCTGCGCGGTAACGACCTCGGCGTTATGACCACCGCCGCGCCGTTGTTGTACCCGCACATGTGGAGCTGGGACGCCGCGTTCGTCGCGATCGGCCTGGCACCGCTGAGCGTCGAACGAGCCGTCGTCGAACTCGACACCCTGCTGTCCGCGCAGTGGCGCAACGGGATGATCCCGCACATCGTGTTCGCCAACGGTGTCGACGGGTACTTCCCGGGTCCCGCGCGCTGGGCGACGCAGGCGCTGGCCGCCAACGCGCCGCGGATCCGCCACACCTCGGGTATCACGCAGCCGCCCGTGCACGCGATCGCCGTGCAACGCATCCTCGACCATGCCCGCAACCGGGGGCGCTCGACGCGCGCGGTCGCGGCGGCGTTCCTGGACCGGCGCTGGAACGATCTCGTGCGCTGGCACCGGTGGCTGGCCGAGACCCGCGATCAGGACAACCGCGGGCGCATCACGCTGTACCACGGCTGGGAGTCCGGCATGGACAATTCGCCACGCTGGGACAGCGCCTACGCCAACGTGGTTCCCGGCAACGTCCCCGAGTACCAGCGCGAGGACAACACGATCGTCACCGACGCGACGCAACGGCCGAGCGACCTGGAGTACGACCGGTACCTGTGGCTGCTCGAGGAGATGAAATCGGTTCGCTACGACGACGATCTGCTGCCGAAGGTGATGAGCTTCGCGGTCGAGGACGTGTTCGTCTCGGCCATCTTCTCGGTGGCGTGCCAGGTGCTGGCCGAAATCGGTGAGGACTACAAACGCCCGCACGCCGACGTGCGGGATCTCTACGCGTGGGCCGACCGTTTCCGGGCCGGTGTCGTCGCTTCGACCGATGAACGGACCGGAGCGGCAAGAGATTTCGATGTGCGCGCCGGGAAGTGGGTGGCCACGGAGACCGTGGCGGCGTTCGCGCCGCTGCTGTGCGGCGGGTTGCCGCACGACAAGGAGCGCACGCTGATCAAACGTCTGGAGGGCCCACGGTTCTGCGGTCATCCCGATCTGCGTTACGGGCTCATCCCGTCGACCTCGCCGGTGTCACGTGATTTCCGGCCGCGCGAGTACTGGCGCGGGCCGGTGTGGCCCGTGATGACGTGGCTGTTCTCGTGGTGCTTCGCGCGCCGGGGCTGGGCCGAGCGGGCCCGGTTGCTGCGCCAGGAGGGTCTTCGTCAGGCCAGCGACGGCACGTTCGCCGAGTACTACGAGCCGTTCACCGGAGAACCGCTGGGCAGCATGCAGCAGTCGTGGACCGCCGCGGCGGTGTTGGACTGGTTGGGTTGACGCTGGGTCGGCCGCGCACCTAGCTGGTGTGCTCAGCGGGTTTGGGCGCGTCTCCCTCGTTCTTCTTCTCCTCTTCCTGGCCGGCGAGGCGTTCCAGCGGCCCGAGTGCCTTGGTGAGGGTCTCGAGGTCCTCGGCACTGAGCTTGGCGAGTCGTTCGGCGAGGTCGGCACGGCGGGCCGCGAGCGACTCGCGGTGCTGCACCAGGCCCTGCGGTGTCACATCGACGAGTACGGCGCGCAGGTCGGAAGGGTCACGTGAGCGTTTGACCAGGCCCAGTTTTTCCAGGCGCCGGATCGCGACGGTGGTGGTGGGCGTCCGGACGCGCTCGCGGGCCGCGAGCTCGGTCATGCGGATCGGGCCTCCCTCGAGGAGGGTCAGCAGGATCGACAGCTGGGCCAACGTCAGATCGCCCGCGGTGCCGCGATGCGTGTCGCCGCGGCGCAGCACCGAGAAGACTTTGGAGAGAACGCGTTGCAGCTCCCCAGCCAGCTCAGTGACCTGCGGTTCGGTCTCTGCCATAGTTCGCTAGTCTAACCTGTCTGCGCCGGTTCGGTGAGATGGTTGTCAGGTTTGCCGGATCGATTCAGAGAACCTGGGACAGGAAGCGTCGCAATCGATCTGTTTCCGCTGCTTCGAAGAGCCGATCGGGTTCTCCGGACTCGACGACGCGACCCTCGTCCATGAACGCGACGGAGTTTGCCGTCGAGCGTGCGAAGCCCATCTCGTGCGTCACCGCGATGATCGTCATCCCGTCGGCGGCCAGATCGGCCATCAGCGTGAGGATGCCCTTGACGAGCTCCGGGTCGAGTGCCGAGGTCGCCTCGTCGAAGAACATCACCTGCGGTGCCATCGCGAGTGCGCGGGCGATCGCGACGCGCTGCTGCTGACCGCCCGACAACGTGCCGGGACGCACATCCGCCTTGTGACGCAGCCCCACCCGGTCGAGTTGCGCCAGACCGAGCGCACGGGCCTCGTCGGCGCTGAGCCCCTTGAGTTTGCGCGGGCCCAGCGTCACATTGTCGAGCACGCTGCGGTGCGGGAAGAGATTGAACTGCTGGAACACCATGCCGATGCGCTGACGCAGTTGATCGGGGTTGTCCCGCAACACGGATCGCCCGTCGAGCAGAACATCGCCCTCGTCGGGCTCGTACAGCCGGTTCAGCGTGCGGAGCAGCGTGGATTTCCCCGAACCCGAGGGCCCGATGATCGCCGTCGTCGTTCCGGCGGGCACATCGAGGTCGACGCCGCGCAGCACCTTGTTCGGACCGAACGCCAGGTGAACGTTCTTGGCGGTCAGGGAGACAGCGTCGGGTGCCGGCATCAGATCATCTCCTGGGAGGCGGCGGGTGGTACGGGGTCCTCCGCGGTCGCGGGCCTGCCCCGCCGCAACCGGTTGTCGATGTAGTTCACCAGGTGGGTCAGCGGGATGGTCAGCATCAGGTAGAAAAGTCCGGCCGCCACCAGCGGTGAGAGATTTCCGGTCTGCGCGTTGAGGTCTCGGCCCACCTGGAACAGTTCGCGCTGGTTGGCGATCAGGCCGAGGAAGTACACCAGCGACGACGCCTTCAGCAGCGAGATGAACTGGTTCATCAGCGCAGGCAGCACGCGGCGGACGCCCTGGGGCACCACCACCAGCCGCATCGACGAGCGGTAGCTGAAGCCAAGTGCGCGTGCGGCTTCCAGTTGGCCGGCCTCCACGCTCTGGATGCCGGAGCGGAAGATCTCACCGATGTAGGCCGCTGCCATCAGGCCCAGTGCCGCGATGCCCAGCGGGTACGGGTTGTTGCCGGTCAGGTGGCCGACGACCGGACCGACGCCCAACCCGATCAGCAGAATGATCACGACCTCGGGCAGGCCGCGGAAGATGTCGGTGTAGATGCGCGCGGGCCAGCGCAACCACACCGCGCGGGAGATCCCCGCCATGGCGAGCCCCATGCCGAGCACGAGGCCGATGACGCCTGCGCTGACGGTGAGGATGAGGGTGTTCGGCAGGCCGGTCTTGAGCAGATCGGGGATGGCCTGTTTGTACAGATCCCAGTCGAGGAACGAGTCCGCCAGTTGTGACAGAACGGATTTGGGAGCGGCCGGGCCCGTGTCCGCAGGCTTTTCGCGGGCCGCGGCGATCGCGTTGAAGTCGGGTAACTGCGGCAGCGGCGCGGCCTTGGAGCCGGGCTTCCACCCCGGCGGCAGCGCGCGCGGAACCCAGTCGGTGTAGAGCCGGGCCCACGTCCCGTCGGCGATGATCGCGTCGAGGCCCGAGTTCAGGGCGTCGATGAGGGGCTGGTTCTCCTTCGCGACCGCCCATGCCACGAAATTGTCCAAGCTGAAGGTGTTTTCGATGATCTCGGCGGGATCGCCCGGTTGGACCGTTCCGGAAGCCTGTTGCGATGGGGCCACCCAGGCGTCGATCTGCCGCGTCTTGAGGCTCGCGTACACGGTGTTGTAGTCCGGGTACTTCACCGGTTCCAGGTGCAGGGTGTCGATGACGTAGGACTCCTGCACCGTGCCCTGAACGACGCCGATGCGTTGTCCCGGCCCGAGTTGGTCGAAGCCGGTGATCGACGAACCGGTCGGCACCACCAGGGAGAAGTAGCCGAAGTCGTAGCCGTTGGTGAATCCGACGGTGCGCCTGCGCGCATCGGTGGTCGTGATCGACGACGACGCGACGTCGAACCGTCGGGACGCGGTCTGCGCGAGCAGGCCCGAGAACTCGGTGCCGACGAAGTTGACGCGCAGGCCGAGCTTGTCGGCGATGGCGCGCAGCAGTTCGTTGTCGAATCCGGTGAACTGTCCGGCCGAGTCGATGCAGATGCTCGGCGGCGCGTCGGAGAGGGTGCCGACGGTCAGGACGCCGGGTGTCGACAATCCGAGTTGATCGATCCGGATGTCCTGCAGGGGTTTGACGGTCGGCGTGGTGTATCTGTCGGCGCCGGGTCCACTGGCCGCGGCGGCCAGGTTGGTCGGCAGCGCGCTGGCGCTGTCGATCCCCGGTGGCGCGCACTGGTCGACATCGGCGCCGGCCGGCCCTGCCGCCACGAGCCCCAGAACCATCAGGGCCGGTGCCAGCAGCGCTGCGAATCGTCTGACGCTCATCTAAAGCAACCTAATGCGAGATGGCGCCCTCATGCGCGATTCACGCTCATGGAGAGCGCAGGTCGCCGAACACCCCACGTCGCGTGAGCTCGGCGATCATGATTCTCGACATGGTCTCCGACCGGTGCATACAGGCCTTGCGCGCGCTCTCGGGGTCGCGGTCGTGGATGGCCGCGAACTCGTCTTCGTAGGTCGGCAGGAACTCGGTCTTGGCCGGCGTGTAGCCCGTCCAGAAGTCCGATGGTGCGAAGCTCTCGCCGGCACGGATCGTCGCCTGCAGCCGTGGGCCGGCGTACTCCTCGTTGATCGCGCGGCGGAAGACCCAGCAGTTGTCCTGGAAGGTCTTGAGGTCCCTTGCCGCGCGCATGATCCGCACCGTGTCCTCGAGCTGCGCGAGGATCCGCGGCGTGGGGTTGGCGGCGCAGCGGGCCGAGGCGATGCCGCTGTGGATGCCGTACAGCTCATGGTGTTCGGCGACGGTGGACTCGTCGAAGCGGGCCACGAACGCGCCGCGGTGGTAGCGCGTGGACAGGATGCCGTCGTGTTCCAGTTGCACGACGGCCTCCTGGATGGGCACGCGGCTCAACCCGAGATCCCGGACGATCTCGTTGCGGTCGATCCGGTCTCCGGTCCGAAGTTTGCCCGTCATCACCAAGTTGATGATGTGCGCGACCACCTGGTCTTTTTCTTTGACCCCGTACTTCTTCGGCACCTCGTGCTGGCCCCCCTGCGAAAACATCGATGGGCTAATGTTCGCACGCGCGGGGGCCCGGGGAGGGGCAAGTCGTTAACGCGGTTAATCAGTTTCCGTGACGTCCGTCGCGCCACCGGCACAGCGCCTCGGCGGCGGTCAGATCGTAGTCCGGGCCGTTGGCGCCGACGGTCAGGATCGTCACGCCGAGATCGGCGAGGGCGTCCGCCTCGGCCAGCATCGCCTCGATGCCACCCTCGGACTGCACGCCCGCCGAGCGTTCGATCGCCGAGGGATCACGGCCGACGGTTTCACAGTGCCTGTCGAGCACCTCGGCCTTGTCGGGATAGGTCGTGCGGTCGACGAACGCGTGCCAGATGTGGGCGTGCTCGGCCACCAGCGGCAGGGTCTTGCGCTCACCCTGCCCGCCGATGAGGATCGGGATCTCGCGCGTCGGTGCGGGGTTGAGCTTGTCCAGCCGGGACCGGATGCGCGGCAGCGCCGCGGCCAGATCGTCCAGCCGGCTGCCCGCCGTGCCGAACTCGTAGCCGTACTCGTCGTAATCCTTCTGCTTCCAACCGGATCCGATCCCGAGGATCAAACGTCCGTCGGAGATGTGGTCGACCGTGCGGGCCATGTCGGCGAGCAGTTCCGGGTTGCGGTACGAGTTGCACGTGACCAGTGCGCCGATCTCGATGCGCGACGTCTGCTCGGCCCACGCGCCGAGCATGGTCCAGCACTCGTAGTGGGCGCCGTCGGGATCGCCGTAGAGGGGGAAGAAGTGGTCCCAGTTGAACGCGATGTCGACGCCGATGTCCTCACAGCGGCGCACCGCATCGCGGATGTAGCGGTATTCGGGTGAGTGTTGGGGCTGCAGTTGAACCCCTATGCGAATAGGCGAAGTCATCTGTGCGAGCGTAGCCGCGTCACCGCGACGTCATCGGCTATACGCCGATCTGGCCTTGTGGTCTCCACACCGAGACCACCGCGGGCCGCGCCGGGGTGGTGCCGCCACCGGGCCAGTGCGACAGCGGGTTGTCGAGACTGTGGTCGTCGCTCTCCCCTGGGTGTTGCACGCAGACCGTCACCACGTCGTCGGTGACCACCGGGCCGCAGGTCTCCGCGCCGAGCGGAACCGACAGGAACTGTTTGGTCTCACCGCGATTCGGGCCGTCGAGCGCCACCGCGAACAGGCCGTCGTTGGCACCGAGGGCGTTGCCGTCGGTCGAGATCCACAGGTTCCCGTGACGGTCGAAGGCCAGGTTGTCGGGGCACGAGATGGGGCTCACCGCAGACTTGTCGAAGCCGGCGTAGTACGTGTCGGCGGCGTCGGGGTCCCCGCACACCAGCAGCAGGTCCCACGTGAAATCGGTGCCGGTGTGGTTGTCGGTGATCTCGAGGATCTGACCGTTCTTGTTCTCCGAGCGCGGATTGGCGGCGTCGGCCGCCGGTTCGCCGTCGGTGCCGCGCTTGTCGTTGTTGGTCAGCGCGACGTACACCTTGCCGGTCAGCGGATTGGCCTCGAAGTCCTCGGGTCGATCCATCTTCGTGGCTCCGGCCTTGTCGGCCGCGAAGCGGGTGAACACAGCCACCTCGGCGGCGGTCATGCCCTCGACCAGGGATTCACCGGTGCCATCCGGGCCCGACCTCAGCAACGGGATCCAGGTGCCCGTCCCGCGGAACGATCCCGACGACGGCAGCTTGCCCGTTCCGTCGATCTCCTCCGCTGGGATGTCGCTGCCCAGTTTCGCGACGTAGAGTGTTCCCTCGTCGAGAATCGACATGTTGTGCGCCATCGCGGCGGGATCGTTCTCCCAGCCAGGGGCCACCGACTTGTCCGCGACGAACTTGTACATGTAGTCGAAGCGTTCGTCGTCGCCGGTGTAGGCGACGACGCGGCCGTCGGCGGTGACGTGGATCGTGGCACCCTCGTGCTTGAAACGGCCCAGTGCCGAGTGTTTGACCGGGGTCGAGCCGGGATCCCACGGATTGACCTCGACGACATAGCCGAACCGGTTGACCTCGTTCGGCGTCACCGTCAGATCGAAGCGCGGGTCGAACGACTCCCATCTCAGCTCGGACGGCTGCAGCTCGATGCCGTAGCGGTCGAAGCGGTCGCCCTCGACGGGCTTCGGGGCCGGGGCGTCCGCAGGCGCGCCGAAGTAACCGTGGAAGTTCTCCTCACCGGAAAGAACTGTGCCCCAAGGCGTTACGCCGCCGGCACAGTTGGCGAACGTGCCTGCGACCGTCCGGCCGGTGGGATCGGCGGCGGTCTTGACGAAGTCGGTGCCGGCGGCAGGTCCGGTGAGCGTGAACGGGGTGTCGGCGGTGATGCGACGGTTGTAGCGTCCCATCACCGGCCGCAGTGCGCCGTCGCCTGCGCGTTCGACCTCGACCACACCCATGCCCATCGCAGCGATCTCGATGTCGAACTGGTCCCGCGTGGGCGCCTCGGGGTCGTAGCCGGAGAACATGAACTGCGGCGTGACGTACTCGAAGTTGGTCACGAGCAGAAAGCGGTTGCGCTGCCCAGGGATCGGCATGAGGGCTGCGAAGTCGTTGTTGAACCCGAACTGCTTGCGTTGCGCGTCGGCGGTCTGTGCGGCGATGTCGAACGGCGGGGCGTCCGGCAGGACGGGGTCACCCCAGGCGATCACGACCTGTTGGCGGTACCCCTGCGGAATGATCACGGCGTCTTCGGAATTGGGCGCGACGGCGTCGAACCTCAACCCGGGTGGCGTGGCCGCGGGCTCCGACGACGAGGTGGGTGTGGCGCCGGGTTGCTCGTCGGCGCCGCAGGCCGCGAGTGCGGACCCCGCCCCGACGGCCAGCACCGTGACGCCCGCGGCACGCAGCATCGACCGGCGCGACATCTGCGCGACGATGTCGCCGAAGTACTCGTTGTCGCTGGTGTTGGGTGCGGGCTTCGAGCATGCGTCGCCGCAGCGGTAGCGGCACGTGATGTGCTGGCGGGATGACCTGCCGCGGTGGGTGACAAAGAGATTCAACGGCACAAGCGCCACGGCCGGTACGTCCTTTCGCTCGACACCGGCCGAGGGCTGATCGGCCGGTCACGGCGGAAGTTACGGCAGCACGGCAATCACTCGGCAAGGAGAAGGTGAACGATCGGTGTATTCGGGCCACACCGGCGATCGGCTACCCGAGGATTCCCCGCAGGATCTCCACGAGCTTCGCCGGTTGATCGCCCTGCACCGAGTGGCCCGCGTCGGCGACGATGTGCGTGCGCTTGAATCCCGGTGCGCGGTCGGCGAACTGTTTCGCGTCCTCGTCGTTGACGAAGAACGAGTTGGCTCCGCGCACCAGGGTGGTGGGCATCGTGATGGCCTCGACGTCGTCCCACAGGCCCTCGAACCCGTCGCCTTTGCGGAATGAGTCGTACCGCCACGTCCAGGTGCCGTCGTCGAGGCGCTTCGAGTTGTGGAAGACGCCGCGGCGCAACGAGTTCCGGTCTCGGTGCGGAGCTGCCCGGACGGTGACGTCCAGCATCGCCGCAAAACTCGGGAAGGTCCGGTTCTCGCGAACCAGGGCGACGATGCCCATCTGGGCCTTGGTCATCTCGGTGTGCCGCTCGGGCGCAGACGGAGTGACGTCGATCAGCACGAGTTCGGGCACCAGAGCGGGTTCGGTGGCCGCGACACGCAGTGCGGTGAGCCCGCCGAGGGACATCCCGACGACCAGTCGTGGATGCGGTGCGAGGTCGCGCAGCACGGGTTTGATGGTCTCGGCGTTGAGTTTGGGTCCGTAGTCGCCGTCTTCGCGCCACGCGGAGCGGCCGTGGCCCGGTAGGTCGATCGCCAGCGCGGGTTCACCGAGCCCCAGGATCACGGTGTCCCACGTGTGGGCGTTCTGCCCACCGCCGTGGAGGAACACCACACGCGGTTCTTCCGCGCCGAATCTCAGCGCGCTGACCGGGCCGTGGGTGAGGCGTTCGACCGGCGGCAGCGGTTCTGTTCGCCCGATCTGCGCGGCGTTCTCGTGCAGCAGCGCGAACTCGTCGAGGCCGGGCAGTTCGTCGTCAGAGATCTCGCGGATGGTCGACACGATCCGACCATAGGCGATCGTGGGGTCTCACCAGCGCTCACCGCCGGGAAGACCCCACGATCACGCGAAGATCAGCCCTCGATGAAGGTTTCGAGCTGAGCCCGGGCGATGTCGTCGGGCAGCTGCTTCGGCGGGCTCTTCATCAGATAGGCCGAGGCCGCCTCGACCGGGCCGCCGATGCCGCGGTCCTTGGCGATCTTGGCCGCCCGGACCGCGTCGATGATGACGCCCGCGGAGTTGGGGGAGTCCCACACCTCGAGCTTGTACTCCAGGTTCAGCGGGACGTCGCCGAAGGCGCGGCCTTCCAGCCGGACGTAGGCCCACTTGCGGTCGTCGAGCCAGCCGACGTGATCGGACGGGCCGATGTGGACGTCCTTGGTCTTGAACTCGCGCTGCAGGTTGGACGTGACGGCCTGGGTCTTGGAGATCTTCTTGGACTCCAGGCGCTCACGCTCGAGCATGTTCAGGAAGTCCATGTTGCCGCCGACGTTGAGCTGCATGGTGCGGTCGAGCTGCACGCCGCGGTCCTCGAACAGCTTGGCCATCACGCGGTGGGTGATGGTGGCGCCGACCTGGCTCTTGATGTCGTCACCGACGATCGGCACGCCGGCGTCGGTGAACTTCTTGGCCCACACCGGGTCCGACGCGATGAACACAGGAAGGGCGTTGACGAAGGCCACGCCGGCGTCGATCGCGCACTGCGCGTAGAACTTGTCGGCCTCTTCGGAGCCCACGGGCAGGTAGGAGACCAGCACGTCGACGTTGGCGTCCTTGAGCGCCTTGACGACGTCGACCGGCTCGGAGTCGGAGACCTCGATGGTGTCGGCGTAGTACTTGCCGATGCCGTCGAGGGTCGGGCCGCGCAGCACCGGCACGTTCAGCGGCGGCACGTCGGCGATCTTGATGGTGTTGTTCTCCGAGGCGAAGATGGCCTCGGACAGATCGAAGCCGACCTTCTTGGCGTCCACGTCGAACGCGGCGACGAAGTTCACGTCGCGCACGTGGTACGGGCCGAACTTGACGTGCATCAGCCCGGGCACGGTGGTGTTCTCGTCGGCGTTCCGGTAGTACTGGACACCCTGTACCAGGGAGGATGCGCAGTTGCCGACGCCGACAATGGCGACCCGGATTTCTCCCGTGTGCTCAGACATGGACGGTCTCCTTACTCGTTGCGTATTGCTCGGCCAGCGGCCTCGTTTGCAATCTCAGGGCTGTACCAGGGGTGCGTTCATGGGTTGTCGGTGCGCCCCTGGCTCAGCCGTTCTGCCGCTATCAATTCGTTGAGCCATTTGACTTCTCGTTCGCTGGACTCAAGGCCCAGCTGGTGGAGTTGTCGGGTGTAGCGGTCGAACGAACTGCTGGCCCGCGCCACGGCTTCACGCAGACCTTCCCGGCGTTCCTCCACCTGACGGCGACGCCCCTCCAAGATCCGCATCCTGGCCTCGGCCGGGGTGCGGTTGAAGAAGGCCAGGTGTACACCGAAGCCGTCGTCGGAGTAGTTCTGCGGTCCGGTGTCGGCGACCAGCTCGGCGAACCGCTGTTTACCGGCCTCGGTGAGCTGATAGACCCGGCGCGCGCGGCGCACTTTCGTTGCTCCCTCGGGAGCGGCGTCCTCGATGATCAGCCCGTCGGCCTGCATACGGCGCAGCGCCGGATAGAGCGAACCGTACGAGAAAGCCCGAAAAGCCCCCAACAGGCCCGTCAGTCGTTTGCGCAGCTCGTAGCCGTGCATGGGTGATTCGAGCAGAAGACCCAGGATCGCGAGCTCCAGCACCGGAATCACCCCCTGTCGACATCAATGTGGCGTGTTGTGGGTTCGTCGTTACGACGGATCAACACCTCGGCCAACTGTATCGCGCCGATATATTGAGCGCTACCGCAGGCTGACAAAGTACTACATTTGTCAGGTCGGGCGCAGGTAGAGGGGCTGCCGGGGTTCAGCGGTCGGCCGGCCAGATGGCCTTGGTGGTGCCCTCCGGGTACAGCTCGATGCGGCCGTTGCCGAACTCGCTGTTGACGAAGATCTCGACGTTCACCGAATCGGGGGTCGCCGGGTCCTCGGACGGGCTGATGCGCAGCCACGTGTCCTTGACGTCGGAGCGTTTGATGCCGACGGTGTCCGGGGCGCCCCGCATGATCGCCAGCGTCTTCTCGTGGTCGAACTTCGACAGATCCACCAGCCGCGCGTCGCTGCTCACCGCCGACGGCGAGCCGGTCGGGTCGCCCCAGCCGCCGCGGTATTGGTAGCTCAGCTCCCGCCGGTTGTCCGCCGGATCGGGCCGGTCCAGAAACGCGATGTCGGAGTGGATGTCGAGCTCGTAGCCCATGGTGTTGCCGAACTTCTTGCGCATCTGCTCGAACAGGCCGGTGAACCCGTTGAGCGACTGCAATTGCCTCGGGGCAGCGAGAACTTCGGCGGAGATGCCGTCGGCTTGTGCCCCCGGATCGGACGCCAGGTGCAGCGGTGACGGGCTCGTGCCGTAGATGCCCCAGCCGATCCCGACGCCCAGCGCCACCAGCACCACCGCCGAGGCGAGCTTGAATCCCCAGCCGGGCGCACCGGACGACGGGCGCGGGATGCGGGGCGGCTTGAGCGTCGGCAGCTTCACGGGTGCCGCGTCGTTCTGAAGATCGGCGACCAGGGCCGCCAGCTCCCCGAGCGTCGTCGCCCTCATCGCGGAGCTCACCCGGTCACGGTGCTCCTCCATCGACAGCTGGCCTTCTGCCATCGCGCTGTCGAGCACTTTGCAGGTGTCGTTGCGATCGCTGTCTTTGGCCCGTGTCATGGACGTCTGCCGCGTTGCCACGACGAAGATCGTATGAGCTGTGACGCGGTCGCGCCTCGGTCTTTCGAGGGCCGACGTACTCTGGTCAACGTGCGATTGCAGAGACAGGTGGTGGACTACGCCCTGCGCCGGCGGTCCCTGCTGGCCGAGGTGTACTCCGGGCGAACCGGGGTCTCGGAGGTCTGCGACGCCAATCCCTACTTACTGCGCGCCGCGAAGTTCCACGGCAAGCAGAGTTCGGTGATGTGCCCGATCTGCCGGAAGGAACAGCTGACTCTCGTGTCGTGGGTCTTCGGTGAGCATCTGGGCCCGGTCTCCGGGTCGGCGCGCACGGCCGAGGAGCTGGTGATGCTCGCCAGCCGCTATGACGAATTCGCGGTACACGTGGTGGAGGTATGCCGGACCTGCAGTTGGAATCATCTGGTCAAGTCGTACGTGCTCGGCGCGCCCCGTCCACCGGAGGCGCGCAGGCCGAAGCGTACGCCGAGCACGCGCAAATCGGCGCGTACGGCCAGTGAATAGCGAAGGGCGCCATACCCGGTCGACCGACGATGCCCGTGAGGCAGCCGGTCGCCTCGGTGCGCGCGAGAATCGTCCCCCGGCGCGCAATCCGCGTCCTTCGGTGCCGCCCCGTTCGCCGGTGCCCCCCGACGATCGGTTGACCGCGGTGCTGCCGCCGGTGCGTGACGGCGATCTGGCCCCGCCGATCGACGTCGTGCGGGCCGCGCTCGAGGGCACGCCGCCCCCGAAACCACCGCCACCACCTCCGCCAGGGAAAGGCGGGGGAGGCCCGTCCGGTCCGGGCGGCCCGTCGGGACCTCGCGGCGGCCGTGAGTTCCGGGTCAACTGGAAGTGGGTGCGGCGCGGCCTGGTGGCCGCCGTCGCCGTCATGGTGCTGTTGCCGCTGATCACCTTCGGTATGGCGTACATGATCGTCGACGTGCCGGAACCCGGCGACATCCGCACGCCGCAGGTGTCGACGATCCTCGCGGCCGACGGCAGTGAGATCGCGCGCATCGTGCCTCCTGAGGGCAACCGCGTCGACGTCAAGATCGACCAGATCCCGGTGCACGTGCGCGACGCGGTCATGGCCGCCGAGGACCGTGACTTCTATTCCAATCCGGGCTTCTCGTGGACGGGCTTCCTGCGCGCGATCAAGAACAACCTGTTCGGGGGCGGCGGTCTGCAGGGTGGTTCGACGATCACGCAGCAGTACGTCAAGAACGCACTCGTCGGTGACGAACGCGCCGGGATCGGCGGCCTGATCCGCAAGGCCAAGGAGCTGGTCATCTCGACCAAGATGTCCGGCGAATGGTCCAAGGACGCCGTGCTGCAGGCCTACCTGAACATCATCTACTTCGGCCGCGGCGCCTACGGCATCTCGGCGGCGGCCAAGGCGTACTTCGACAAACCCGTCGAGCAGCTCAACGTCGCCGAGGGGGCACTGCTGGCCGCGCTGATCCAGCGGCCCTCGACCCTGGATCCTGCGGTGGACCCGGAGGGTGCCGCCGACCGGTGGAACTGGGTGCTCGACGGCATGGTCGACATCGGTGCGCTGTCGCAGGCCGACCGCGACGCGCAGGTGTTCCCGCCGACGGTGCCGCCCGACTACGCGTTTCAGCAGAACCAGACCACGGGTCCCAACGGTCTGATCGAGCGGCAGGTGACCAACGAACTGCTCGACCTGTTCGACATCAACGAGCAGACGCTCAACACCGAGGGTCTGCAGATCACCACCACGATCGATCCCAAGGCCCAGCAGGCCGCCGTCGACGCCGTCGACAAGTACCTCGACGGCCAGGACCCCGACATGCGTGCGGCGGTCGTGTCGGTCGACCCCCGCACCGGTGGGATCAAGGCGTACTACGGCGGGTCCGACGCCAACGGCTTCGACTTCGCACAGGCCGGCCTGCCGACGGGTTCGTCGTTCAAGGTGTTCGCGCTCGTCGCCGCGCTGCAGCAGGGCATCGGCCTGGGCTATCAGATCGACAGCGGGCCGCTTGAGGTCAACGGCATCAAGATCGGCAACGTCGAGGGTGAGGGCTGCGGCACCTGCTCCATCGCCGAGGCGCTCAAACGGTCGCTCAACACCAGCTACTACCGGCTCATGCTCAAGCTGGAGAACGGCCCGGCGGATGTGGCCAAGGCCGCACACGAGGCGGGCGTCGCCGAGAGCTTCCCGGGAGTCGAACACACGTTGAGCGAGGACGGTAAGGGCGGCCCGCCGAACAACGGTGTGGTGCTGGGTCAGTACCAGTCCCGCGTCCTCGACATGGCCTCTGCGTACGCCACGCTCGCGGCATCCGGCGTCTACCACAAGCCGCACTTCGTGCAGAAGGTCGTCAACTCCTCCGGGCAGGTGCTGTTCGACGCCTCGAACGAGGACAACGGCGAGGAACGCATCGACAAGGCCGTGGCCGACAACGTCACGTCCGCGATGCAGCCGATCGCCGGCTGGTCGCGCGGCCACAATCTGGCCGGCGGACGTCCGTCGGCGGCCAAGACCGGCACCGTCCAGCTCGGCGACACCGGCGACAACCGCGACGCGTGGATGGTCGGCTACACACCGTCACTGTCGACCGCGGTGTGGGTCGGAACCACCGAGGGCGTCAAGCCGCTCGTCAACAAGTGGGGCTCACCGATCTACGGGTCCGGGCTGCCGTCTGACATCTGGAAAGCCACGATGGACGGCGCGCTGGAGGGCACCGATGTCGAGTCCTTCCCCAAGCCGACCGAGATCGGCGGTTACGCCGGGGTGCCGCAGGCGCCCGCCACGCCGGTCGGCCCGCCGACCACCGGTCCACCGACCGATCCGGGGCAGCCGCAGGTGACCGTGATCCAGCCGACCATCGAGGTCGCGCCCGGCATCACGATCCCGATCGGGCCGCCGACGACCGTGCCGGTCGGACCACAACCGCCGGGTGTGCCTGGCGCTCCCGTCGCGCCAGGCGCGCCCCAGGTCCCCGTGGCGCCTGGTGCCCCAGGTGTGCCCGGAGCCCCGCCGCCTCCGTGACGGGCGACGAAGCTCCCGGGCCCGCCCGGGTGTCACCTGCGCCGCTCGCGGCGAATCGCGCGAGCGTGGACGAGCGTGACCTGCCCAGCCGCAACGACCGGTTGAGTTCTGCGCTGTCGCAGGTGATCGGCGGTCCGGTCGGCAGGCACGCGTTGATCGGCCGGGCGCGGTTCATGACGCCGCTGCGGGCGATCCTGCTCATCGCCGTGGTGTTCCTGGCGCTGGGCTATTCGACCAAGGCGGCCTGCCTGCAGACCACCGGCAGCGGCACCGCGGGCCAGCGCGTGGCGAACTGGGAGAACAACCGCGCCTACTACCAGCTCTGCTATTCGGACACCGTTCCGCTGTACACCGCAGAGTTGCTGAACCTGGGCAAGTTTCCGTACAAGTCCAGCTGGATCGAGAAGGATTCGTCGGGCAGGCCGCGCGTGCAGTACGACGGCACTCCCGCGATCCGCTACATGGAGTATCCGGTCATCACCGGCATCTACCAGTACGTGTCGATGTCGCTGGCCAAGACCTACACGGCTCTCACCAAACTCGTTGCGATCCCGATCGTGGCCGAGGTGGTGATGTTCTTCAACATCGCGGCGTTCGGGCTCGCGCTCGCGTGGCTCGCCACGATCTGGGCCACGTCCCGAATGGCGGGGCGGCGGGTGTGGGACGCCGCGCTCGTGGCCGGTTCGCCGATCGTGATCTTTCAGATCTTCACCAATTTCGACGCGTTGGCCACCGCAGCGGCGGCCGGAGCGATGCTGGCGTGGTCGCGGCGCAGACCCGTGGTGGCCGGGGCGCTGATCGGTCTGGGCGTGGCGGCGAAGCTGTATCCGCTGCTGTTGCTGATCCCGCTCGTGTTGCTGGCGTTGCGTACCGGCCGGATGCGTGACGCGGGCAAGACGACGGTGACGGCGGTGATCACGTGGTTCGTGGTCAACCTGCCGATCATGGTGCTGTTCCCCCGCGGGTGGTCGGAGTTCTTCCGGCTCAACACCCGCCGCGGGGACGACATGGATTCGATCTACAACGTCATCAAGTCGTTCACCGACTGGCGCGGCTTCGATACCGGCCTCGGGTTCTGGGAGCCGCCCACCACGCTCAACACCGTGACCGCGATCCTGTTCGCGGCCTGTTGCATCGTCATCGGCTACATCGCGTTGACGGCCCCGCAGCGGCCACGGCTCGCGCAACTGGCGTTCCTCGCCGTCGCGGCGTTCCTGTTGACCAACAAGGTGTGGAGCCCGCAGTTCTCGTTGTGGCTCGTGCCGCTCGCCGTCCTTGCGCTGCCGCATCGCCGGATCCTGTTGGCGTGGATGACCATTGACGCCCTGGTCTGGGTGCCACGGATGCTCTATCTGTACGGCGAGGCGAACAAGGGTCTGCCCGAGCAGTGGTTCACCACCACGGTTCTGCTTCGCGACATCGCGGTGATCGGGTTGTGCGCGTTGGTGATCCGTCAGATCTACCGTCCAGAACTCGATCTCGTGCGCTGGAACGGCCGCATCGACGATCCGGCCGGCGGCATCTATGACCGCGCGCCCGACAATCCACCGGAATGGCTGCCCGACTGGTTTTGTCCGTCCGGTGCCCGCGTGCGCAAGGACTCGCCTGCGCGCGAGCCCGCGGTGACAGACGCCTAGAGACTCGACCGCGCCTCCGGCGCGCCGGGCGTGCGTTCCGGCGAAACCACCTCAGCGCTGATACGGCGGGTGGTAGGGCGGATAGTACTGGGGCGCAGGCGGATTCCGTTTGGCCTGGATCCATGCCGCTGTGGACGGCAGCAGCACGAGCACGACCGTCGCGATCGCGAACACCAGTCCCACCGCGTCTGGCCCGGCGCCACGGTCGTACTCGTATTCACCGATGTTCGAGGGCACCAACGTGAAGCTGACCACGGTGCTCAGCATGGTCACCGCGCAACCGGTGACCACGAGCCATCGGCCCACCATCTTGCGCAGCAGCAGCATCACGGTTCCGGTCAGGAGCAGCACGCCGCAGACCACGTTGAGCATCGTGACCATGACCAGCGGGGTCCACACGCCGTCGCTGACCGCCGAACTGGACGACGTTGTCGCGTCCGCCCTGATCGCCGCCAGGGCGAAGGCCATGACGAGGCCTCCGAAGAAATTCGCCACGCCACCGAGGCCGGCCAGCACGATCGCGACGATCGCGGTGGCAGCGCTCGGTTTCGGCGACTGCGGGGGTTGGTACGGGTAGCCGCCCGGATACCCGGCCTGCGGCGGGTAGCCCTGCTGCGGGTAGCCCTGTTGCGGGGGGTAGTTGAACTGCGGTGGGGGATAACCGGGCGCTTGAGGAGGTCCCGGCTGCTGCCCGGGGAACCCGTGACCATAAGGACCGTACGGACTGTTCACAGAACCCCCTGGCTGATCGGACGAGGAGTTCAGCGTATCGGCAGAACAGGCGGCGGGGCAGCACCGATTTCGCAGCTCAGGTCAGTTTCCTGTAGCCTTAGCCGGTTGCCGACGCAGGCGACCCTCCTGCCACGGAACACGCCGTGGCCGCGACGACCATAGGAGGTGATGAGGTTCTAATGCGTCCATACGAAATCATGGTCATTCTCGACCCCACACTTGACGAGCGCACTGTTGCTCCGTCTCTGGAGACGTTCCTGAACGTCATCCGCAAGGATGGCGGGACCGTTGACAAGGTTGACATCTGGGGCCGCCGCCGTCTCGCTTACGAGATCGCCAAGCACGCCGAGGGCATCTACGCCGTCATCGACGTCAAGGCCGAGCCCGCCACGGTGTCCGAGCTCGACCGTCAGCTCAACCTGAACGAGTCGGTGCTGCGCACCAAGGTGCTGCGGACCGACAAGCACTGAGCGAACGGCTGCTCCTGTCGTGCAGCTTGCGTAGGCTCGCCCGCAATAGGACGCCCACTCCAGGAGGATCTCGTGGCTGGTGACACCACCATCACCGTTGTCGGAAACCTGACAGCGGACCCGGAACTGCGCTTCACCCCGTCCGGCGCTGCCGTCGCCAACTTCACCGTTGCGTCGACGCCGCGCATGTTCGACCGCCAGAGCGGCGAATGGAAAGACGGTGAGGCGCTGTTCCTGCGGTGCAACATCTGGCGTGAGGCCGCCGAGAACGTGGCCGAAAGCCTGACCCGCGGCTCGCGGGTGATCGTCACCGGTCGGCTCAAGCAGCGTTCCTTCGAAACCCGTGAGGGTGAGAAGCGGACCGTTGTCGAGGTCGAGGTCGACGAGATCGGTCCGTCCCTGCGTTACGCCACGGCCAAGGTCAACAAGGCCAGCCGTAGCGGCGGCGGGGGTGGCGGCTTCGGCGCCGGCGGTGGTGGATCCCGCCAGTCCGAGCCCAAGGACGATCCGTGGGGTAGCGCTCCGGCGTCGGGTTCCTTCAGCGGTGCCGACGACGAACCGCCCTTCTGATCAACTTCGAATTTTTGCAAGGAAGAGATAACCAATGGCCAAGTCCAACAAGAGACGGCCGGCACCGGAAAAGCCGGTCAAGACCCGTAAGTGCGTGTTCTGCTCGAAGAAGGGGCAGAACATCGACTACAAGGACACCGCGCTGCTGCGCACCTACATCAGCGAGCGCGGCAAGATCCGCGCCCGACGCGTGACCGGCAACTGCGTCCAGCACCAGCGCGACATCGCTGTCGCCGTGAAGAATGCCCGTGAGGTGGCTCTGCTGCCGTTCGGCTCGTCGACGCGCTAGCCAGGAACGGAGAGAGATATGAAGCTGATTCTCACCGCCGAGGTCGAGCACCTGGGTGCCGCCGGCGACACCGTCGAGGTCAAGGACGGCTACGGCCGTAACTACCTGCTGCCGCGCGGCCTGGCGATCGTCGCCTCCCGCGGCGCCGAGCGTCAGGCCGAGGAGATCCGCCGCGCGCGCGAGTCGAAGGTCATCCGCGACATCGAGCACGCCAACGAGCTCAAGACCGCGCTGGAAGATCTCGGTGACGTCACGCTGTCGGTCAACGCTGCCGGGGATACCGGCAAGCTGTTCGGCTCTGTGACCGCCGCCGACGTCGTGACCGCCATCAAGAAGGCCGGCGGCCCGAATCTCGACAAGCGCACGGTGCAGTTGGCCAAGGCGCACATCAAGTCCGTCGGCACGCATCCGGTGACCGTCAAGCTGCACACCGGCGTGGAAGCCAAGGTGTCGCTGAACGTGGTCGCTCAGTAAGTGGCCCGATAGGCCCGACTCGACGTCGCCGACTTGTCGAGCCGGCAGTCATACGCCCGGGTGGGAACCCGTCACGGTTTCCACCCGGGCGTTGCTGTGCTTCCGGCGGCTCGGCTGGCGAACTTCTCGGATGAAAATAAGGACAGCGAACCTAACCGCGCGTTAACCTGTTGGGCCCTTCTGCGCAACACAACACGCCCGAACGGGCAACCCGCCACGACACGCCGATGAATTTCCCATCCACAATGTCCAAGGTCCCGGCTAGGCCGGTGAACTGCGAAGACATCGGATCACACTGCGGTAATCCACAAGTTCTCCCCAGCGCGTGAACATCGCTGTCCACAGATATCCCCATGCCATCCACAGGTTGATGAACAGGCCGGGTTTTCCCAGCCTCCAGCAACGTCTAGCGTGAGGCGCTGCGGTGCCGTTACCGAGTGGTGTCGGCACCCTGTTTTACAGTTGCAGTACCGATTCGAATAGACGTTCGAGAGTGTCGTGAGGCTGGTCTCGAAGGGGGTGGGAAGTCCTTGGCAGTCGTGGACGACCTCGGGCATCCGGATGGGCCCGCGGACATCGATGGTCCGCCGCCCAGCGGAGATTTCGGCCGCCAGCCGCCTCAGGACATGGCCGCCGAGCAGGCTGTGCTCGGCGGGATGCTGCTGAGCAAGGACGCCATCGCCGACGTTCTCGAGCGGCTCCGTCCCGGAGACTTCTACCGTCCCGCTCACCAGAGCATCTACGACGCGATCCTCGACCTCTACGGTCGCGGTGAGCCCGCTGACGCGGTCACCGTCGCCGCCGAGTTGGACCGTCGTGGTCTGCTGCGCCGCATCGGCGGTGCGCCCTATCTGCACACGCTGATCTCGACGGTCCCCACCGCGGCCAACGCGGGCTTCTATGCCGGCATCGTGGCCGAGAAGGCACTGTTGCGCCGGCTCGTGGAGGCCGGCACCCGTGTCGTGCAGTATGGCTACGCCGGCGCCGACGGCGCCGATGTCGCCGACATCGTCGACCGTGCCCAGGCCGAGATCTACGACGTCACCGAACGACGCGCCTCCGAGGACTTCGTCCCGCTCGAGGACCTGCTGCAGCCCACGATGGACGAGATCGACGCCATCGCGTCCCAGGGCGGTATCGCGCGTGGTGTGCCGACCGGGTTCACCGAGCTCGACGAGATCACCAACGGCCTGCACGCCGGCCAGATGATCATCATCGCGGCGCGGCCCGGCGTGGGGAAGGCGCTCGCACTGGACACCCCGCTTCCGACGCCCAGCGGGTGGACCACCATGGGCGACGTGGCGGTGGGGGACCCCCTCCTCGGCCCCGACGGCGAGCCGACACGCGTGGTCGCTGGCACCGACGTGATGCTCGGCCGACCGTGCTACGTCGTCGAGTTCTCCGACGGCACCGCGATCGTCGCCGACGCGCAGCATCAGTGGCCCACCGAGCACGGAGTCCGCACAACGGCGACCCTGCGGCCCGGAATGCATACCACGGTGAGCGCGTCCGGCGGCCGTGGCGGTACCGCCCTGCTGGCGCCTACGGTTCAGGTCACCGGGGTGCGACGACGGCCCAGTGTGCCGGTGCGGTGCGTCGAGGTGGACAACCCTGAGCACCTGTACCTCGCCGGCCGGGGCATGGTCCCCACGCACAACTCGACGCTCGGCCTGGACTTCATGCGGTCGTGCTCGATCAAGCACCGCATGGCCAGCGTCATCTTCTCGCTGGAGATGAGCAAGTCCGAGATCGTCATGCGTCTGCTGTCGGCCGAGGCGAAAATCAAGCTCGGCGACATGCGCTCGGGCCGCATGACCGACGACGACTGGACTCGCCTGGCTCGGCGCATGAGCGAGATCAGCGAGGCGCCGCTCTACATCGACGACTCGCCGAACCTGACCATGATGGAAATCCGCGCCAAGGCACGACGTTTGGCGCAGAAGTCCGACCTGCGACTCATCGTCGTCGATTACATGCAGCTGATGACCTCCGGCAAGAAGTACGAGTCGCGTCAGCAGGAAGTCTCGGACTTCTCGCGAAGCCTCAAGCTGATGGCCAAGGAACTCGACGTGCCTGTGGTCGCGATCAGCCAGCTCAACCGTGGGCCGGAACAGCGTACCGACAAGCGTCCACAGGTGTCTGACCTCCGTGAGTCAGGGTGCATGACCGCGAACACCCGAATCCTGCGCGCGGACACCGGTGCCGAGGTCACCTTCGGCGAGCTCATGGCGACCGGAGAGCGGCCCCTGGTGTGGTCGCTGGACGAACACAAACGCATGGTCGCGCGACCGATGACCAACGTATTTCCCAGCGGACGCAAAGAGGTCTTCACACTGCGGATGGCGTCGGGGCGCGAAGTCGAAGCGACGGCCAATCATCCGTTCCTCACGTTCGACGGATGGGTTCAGTTGGGCGAGTTGAAGCCCGGCGACCGGCTCGCGACGCCTCGCCTGGTACCCGAGCCCGTCGAGACGCAGCGTATGCACGACTCGGAGGTCGTGATGCTGGCGCACATGATCGGTGATGGGTCCTGTGTGAAGCGCCAGCCGATTCGTTACGCATCGATCGATGAGGGAAATCTCCTCGCCGTTGAGACTGCGGAACACTTCGGCGTCAAACCGATCCGTGATGAGTACGCCGCGGCTCAGGTCACCACCCTTCGGCTTCCCGCGCCGCACCGGTTGACCCACGGCAAGCGCAACCCGATCGCCGAATGGCTCGACAGGCACGGATTGTTCGGCAAGCGCAGCTACGAAAAGTTCATTCCGGCTGAGGTTTTCGCGCTGCCGAACGATCAGGTGGCGCTGTTCCTACGGCACCTGTGGGCGACCGACGGCTCGGTGCGGTGGGACGCTAAAGCCGGTCAGGGGCGGTTGTTCTACGCGACCACGAGCCGGCGGTTGGCCGATGACGTTGCACAGCTGCTGCTCCGGGCCGGGGTGTACGCGCGGGTCAAACGGGCCAAGAAGGTCGGATACCGAGTCTGCTGGCACGTGCTCATCTATGGCCGCGAGAACCAGAAGCGATTCCTGGCACATGTCGGTGTACACGGCGCGCGAGGCGCGGCGGCCCGCGAGGTGCTCGCCAACTTGGATGGCATCACCCAGAACACCAACCTGGACGAACTGCATGACCTCGCCACCAACGACGTGTTCTGGGACGAGATCGTAGAGATCACCAGCATCGGCGAGCATGATGTGTACGACGGCACGGTGCCTGGCACGCATAACTTTGTGGCCCAGGGAATCTCTGCCCACAACAGCTTGGAGCAGGATGCGGACATGGTCATGCTGCTGCACCGGCCTGACGCCTTCGATCGCGACGACCCGCGCGGTGGCGAGGCCGACATCATCCTGGGTAAGCACCGTAACGGTCCGACCGCGAACATCACTGTGGCGCACCAGCTGCACTTCTCGCGATTCACGAATATGGCGCGGTGACGCGCCGGTTGTGTAGGGTCTCAAGTTTTATGTCCTTTTCTCAAGTGAAATGTCCACCTGATGTCCAATTGGACATTTGAGTGAGATTTTCCAAGTGCCGCCGGGGCGTTGCCCGGGGCCCTTAAGCCTTGCCAGGAGGACGCGGATAACCCTCCGCGACGACCAAGACGGAGGACACGCTCGAAGGAATCTTCGACTACGGCCGACGGGTGATTCAAAACTAGCTGTGGGAGAGCCAGATTCGTGCTTTAAGGGTTGAACAAGCAACTGGTCACTAAGCGAGGAGGCGAGCTCCCTACGATCGGAGCACGCGGAGATGGCGGTCGTGGAGTTAACCGCAGCGAAGAGCGTTCGATGGACCGCCAGTATGAGGAGAAGACGCGTGGCCGAACAACTGGAGGACGACGGGGACGCGTCCGGGTTCACTCCTGTAGATATTGAGACGGTGGCACGCGCAATCGACAGCGCAGCCGCGGCCGAGGATCAAGACCACTTCGATCTTCCGACTGAAGCGATGGCCCAGCTCGGTGATGAGGTTGTCCCTGCAATGCTTCGGAAGTTGGTTTCTAACACCTTCTTTCGATATCTCCGCCTCGAGATTACTGATTCAACACGAGTTTCAGTGGCGCCGAACGGTGACTTTGCCCCTGAGATATCAGACGACGAAGTAGCAGTATGGCGCGTCCTAGTCGAGAACCTCGAACACCCGATGCCAAAGAGCTTGGTACACGACCTCCTGTTTCTGCAACGAGATGGCAACGTGGGAAAGCATGCACGTGATGCAATCGGTCTCTACCAGATCACGGCGGCGACATCGACAGTAAGCCGCCACGTGAGGGTCCACAGTGCACTGAGGGCATTCACGATGATCAAGCTGACGAACTCAGTTGACGAACTCCCGCGCGCACTGCAGCTTATCCGCGACATGGTTGATGAAGATCTCGCCAACACTACCGAGCAACCAGGCCTTACCCTGCCGATGGTGGCAGCACTCGTCGAAGCCGGAAACTCGGATCAGTCTGGCCAGCAAGATAATTCACTGCTACTTGAGGCGGTGCTAGACCGCTACGGCACCGCAGATCACATCGATTACATCGCGGAGCTTTTTCGGATCTCCAACTATGTGACCGCTCCTCGCAAGGAGAGTGTCCGAAGGAGCCGGGTTACGACCCGGCTCGACAGAGCGCGGAACGACCCTACAGCGGAGCTCAAGATGTTTCACCTTGATGACGCGGCCAAAGAGGCCAGGAAATTGGGCTTCTCAGATCTCTATGATGAAGCTGTCGCAGAGCTTCAACAGGTCGACTCTGATGCGATGAACTGGACCAAGGTCAGTTCGGAAGTTGAGTATCCCGCAGACTTCATCGCGTCTTATCTAGGTAGTTTCACCCATCATGGAGACTGGAGGCGCGGCCTTCGCCAATGGCTCGCCACCGAGCCCCCGTCTGGTTGCTACGCCGATAACGAAGCGCTTGCTCGAAAGACACTGGAAGGCTCATTGATTCAACAGCTGTTTACCCGCGTTCGGATCGGTAGCCATGGGATGCCGGAACGAAGGAGTGCGGTTGATGACAGCCTTGACAGTGCGATCCGAGAGACTGAATTCCGGCGCGCGATGCTGCAAGGACTTCCCTTGTTTCATGCGTTGAAGGCGGTCGGTCAACTCGCAGAGGGTGTTTCGGAGGACGAGCTGACCGCACTTCTCCTTGAGAGATATCGGTGTCCAGGCGTCAATGCGCGGATCCTCGCCAAAGGGTTAAGGCTGTTCTGGCACTCTGAGTATCATGTGTGCGCATATTTTGTCACACCGTTTATCGAAGCGGGAGCGAGAACTCTTCTGTTGACCCTGAACGAGCCGATCTATCGGGTTGAAGCTGGAAAAACCAAGGGTCAGTTCGCTCAACTGGGCGCGCTCTTGCCGCGGCTGGAGGAGGAAGGCTTTGATCACGACTGGATACGCTATCTACAGACGTTGACGTCGGCGGATGGGCAGAACTACCGCAACGATATCGCGCATGGGTTCCTAAGACAGATGGACCCTGTCGTTTCCGCACTTCTATTGCGTGCGAGTGCGCTCTTTCTGATTATGCCGCTTGAGGATTCAACAGCTGAAGACGTTCGTCAGCTCGCTCGCTGCCCAGTACCTCAGGGCCCAAGACGACACTTCAGCAGAAAACTCAAGGACGCCTGCTTCGCCGCCTGGCGCACGCTTCGTCAGCCGTAGGATTGATCGGGCGACCGGTTGAATGATCAAATCGGCTAGAACCTCGGTCTCGGTATCGTTCGTGAACAGCTTCGCGGTTGATTCGCTGCGTTTGATCACCTTCGGCTTGTGTGAGTACTGGATCAACAACTGTGCCGTACCACTACCCGCCTACTATGTGTCTCGCCTCATCGCACGACGTAACGCGGCGAGCCATAGGGGCCGCGAGCTCTTAGCCAGTGATGTGCGTGACCCAATTTGGGTCACGACCGATATTGTGGCGCAGACCTCTCCGCTCCCCCCTGCTGAGTGGTGGTCCGGACTAGCTGTATTTTAGAAGGGGGTATCGGACGGCCCGAGCAGAGTGAGAAGGTTCGAGACAACCGCGGCTGTTACTCCACTGCGTTCAGCCGAGCGTAGGGCGGCGATGGCGTTCACCACCTCGTGGGTACTTCTTGGCTCTGCGGGCCTTTGATCCTCAGACAAGGTGAACGGCCCATCGGTCTCGGTGAGTATTCGATTCAGTGGCAGAGCCTTGACAAGCGCTTGCCCCTTCGCGGTGCGAGTCATCGCGGCGTTCACTGAGAAGTAGCAGCCGAGGCCGGCCGCGCGTTGCGCGTCACGTATCGTGCCCGTAAACCAGTCCAGTACAACCGTGCCACGGCTCAGCGGAAAAAATTCTTCGACCATGTCGAGTACCGCAGGAGAGCTGCGCACACTGTGCACCGAAAGAAGCTTGCCTCCTGCATCTGCGCAGCGCTCAAGAACGGATTGAAAATCTTGCTTCTGTAGGTCCAGCGATTTATAGAAGCGTGGCCCCGCGTCCAAGCCGACCTAACCGGTGTGCATCAAACACGGGGTCAAGTCCCGGGAAGTGGTGTAGTGCTGCGTGATCCGGTGGTTGTTAGGCGGTGAGTGCGGGCATGTCATGGGCTCCTATTTCGGGGTTATCGTTGGTGATGGTGGTCAGGCGGCATCGGGCGAGGATGTCGAGGCCGAGGTAGCGGCGGCCTTCGGCCCATTCGTCGTTCTGTTCGGCCAGCACGGCGCCGACGAGACGGACGATGGCGTCGCGGTTGGGGAAGATCCCGACGGCGTCGGTACGGCGGCGGATCTCTTTGTTGAGCCGTTCGGCAGGGTTGTTGGACCAGATCTGGGTCCAGACATCTTTGGGGAACGCGGTGAAGGCCAGGATGTCTTCGCGTGCAGCACTGAGGTGTTCGGCCACGGCGGGCAGTTTGTCGGTGACGTAGTCGATGAGCCGGTCGAACTGCGCGGCCACCGCGGGGGCGTCGGGCTGGTCGTAGACGCTGTGCAGCATGGCTTTGACCGCCGGCCACATGCTCTTGGGGCAGATGCTCATCAAGTTGGCCGCGTAGTGGGTGCGACAGCGCTGCCAGGCCGCGCCGGGCAGGTTGGCCGCGATCGCCTCGCGTAGCCCGGCGTGGGCGTCGCTGGTGACCAGTCGCACGCCGGCCAGCCCGCGGGCGACCAGATCGGCGAAGAACTCGTTCCAAGCCGGGCCGGTCTCGCTGGTGACCACCCGCATGCCCAGGACTTCGCGGTGTCCGTCACCATTGACTCCAGTGGCCAGCAGCACGACCCCGTTGACCACGCGGCCGCCTTCGCGGACCTTCATCGTCAACGCATCCGCGGCGACGAAGGTGAACGGGCCAGCAGAATCGAGTGGGCGGTGGCGGAACTGCTCGACGTGCTCGTCGAGGTCGGTGGCCATGCGGCTGACCTGGGATTTGCTTAGCGAATCGATGCCCAGGGTCTTGACCAGCTTGTCCATCCGCCGCGTGGAGACGCCGGCCAGGTAGCAGTCGGCCACGACGGTGATCAGCGCGGATTCGGCACGCTTGCGGCGTTCGAGCAGCCAGTCGGGAAAGTAGGTTCCCTTGCGCAGCTTCGGGACTGCGACATCGATGGTGCCCACCCGGGTGTCCAGGCCGCGTTGACGGTAGCCGTTGCGCTGCGCTCGCCGTCCCGGGGTGGGCTGGCCCCATTCGGCGCCCACGACGGCATCAGCATCCGCCGACAGCAGGGCGTTGATCACGGTCTGCAGCAGCGAGCGCATCAAATCTGGCGAGGCTTCGGAGAGGGCCTCGCCAAGAAGGCCTGCAGGGTCGACAATGTGGGGTGCGGTCATCGTGATGCTCCTCGAGGATTCTGTGGAAGGTTGACTCGAAGGATCACGCGGTGGCCGCTTTACGTCCATCACCGACACGATGACGAACCCAGCAACCGCGTTACACCACTATGCGGGACTCAACTAAACACGGGGCGATTCACGCGCACGATCGGGGACCAGATACGCCAACTTCCTCGCGGCGATACTCCCGACGTCATGAATCACGGAGACCTGATCCCTCCCACGTTCTTACCGCCAATGACCACCTCACCCGGATTCTCGACGTCAGCGGCTTCAAGGCTGCCGATCCAGCATTGGACCTGGTGAGCGCCTGGCATCTGCTCGATGCTCCCCGTCGTGAACTGCTTCGAAACCCCTTGGGTGCGACGACGACGAATGGAAACGGGGCCGCGGGTGGGTGTTCCAGCACGGCACCAACGCTGTCTGGTACTACGTCGACAGCAACCCGGTCATGAGCAGAAACTGCCGCCGCACCCTCGAACGAATCCGGGCCGGCATCGACTTCTAGCAGCGCCGGCTTCTCGCCAAGCGAGACAGGAAGTAATCGACCTCAGGTCTTCCGAACTTGAGGCGGAGCTGCTGGCTACTTACGTCAGCCGCGGATCCGGGATTGCCCTGATCGTCATGAAGCCGGTCGGCTCGCTGGACAGCCGGGCGTACCGGTCGGCATCGATGTCAGCGGCTTGTGGGGTTGGACGTGGTTCCAGCAGACGCTCGATCAGAAATCCCGCATGGTGCAGCTCCTCACAGGTCTGCTCCAATGGTGACAACCAGTAACGGACCTGCCATCCCCGGCTCCAGGTCTCTTCGATGACCCGCGCGTGAAAGTAGTTCCCTCCATGGCGAAGCCAGTCCCCGGTGGGATGTTGACGTGACATCACCAGCGCCCCGTCGGGCCGTAGAACCCGACGCAGCTCCCGCAGTGCCGCGGTCCGGTCATCGACGTATTCCACGGCCAGCGCGAACAACACTCGATCCACCGACCCATCGGGCAACCAGTCCAGCGGAAGGGCCAAGTCATGGGTACGGAAAGTGCCGGCAGGAACGCGCTGGCGGCACAGATCAACCATCCGTGGGCTCTGATCGAAACCGATGACCCGAGCACCGCGGGCATCCAGCTCGGCCGCATAGAGCCCGGGGCCGCACGCGGCGTCTAAAACCACACAGCCAGAGACATCGCCCAGCAGCGAAAGACAGGCTGGGCGGTCGTAGTGGGCGTTGTAAAAGCCGTCGCTGGCATGGTCGAAGTACTCATCGGCGAAGACCTCGTACTGGGCATCAGGCCCAACCGCATCAGGCATGAGCCCAATTTTGCGACAATGTCCGGATTTTTTGTGAAAGCGTGTCCAGCGCGATCTGGGTAGGATTCCATTCGGCTTTGGCTACTGGTACGAGAGGATCGTCGTGCGGAACAGGCTCGCCGCTGCTGGTGCGCTGACGCTGGGCGCCTTTCTCGCCGCTTCAGGCCTCAAGCACGACGACGGCCTGTGGTACCTGCACAACACTGATAGTCCGACCGAGCATGTCGACTGACCTGCCGACCGACTTGTCAGATGCCCCCGGAACGCGCCTCCCGCGGCCCCACCTCCACCATGCCGCGGGGGGCGTTGCAGCCCCGGTCGGGGGTTCCGGGGCTGCAATCCGGGGGTCCGCCCGTCACCGTGATCCTCACCGCCGGCCAGCGGTGCAGCGATATGCGACGTGGAGTACGCGATGATCGTTGCTGTACGGACGCTTACCGGCGCTGCGGCAGTCGGCGCGATCCTGATCGGCTCGTCAGCCGCCCCCAGTATCGCCAAGGCTGACGAGATCCTGCCGACAGGACCCAACGGAGTCACCTACATCCGGACCGAATCGGGACACACGCTGTGCGGCATTGCGGGCGATCACGTGAACTGCACGGTGCGATTCGTGAACCCTCCGATGACGAGCTCCGGGGACGTCGTCAACTCGGTAGCGCTCAGCCAGGACGGCAGCTTCACCTATCTGGCCGCCGACCTCGGTGTGATCGCCCCACCGCACAGCGTCCGGTACGACCAGACCTACATCGTCAACGGGTGGGCGGTCGAGGCGTTCAGCGACGGAACCCGCTTCACCAACAACCTGACCAACGAGGGATTCTGGGTCAGTGTCACCGAGGTCGACTCGCTCGGACAGATGTGAATGCGCGACACCTGCCGAATGCCGATGCGACAGAAAGTGACACGCCAGGAGACGCAATGACGGTGCCGGCCGCTTGGTCGGTATGTCTATGCGTTGCGGCGGTAGATGCTCGGTGGCATCCCGACGCGATTCTTGAACGTCGTGGCGAAGTGGCTCGGCGTTGAGAAACCCACGGCCATACCGATATCCGTAATCGACATCGTGGTCGTGGCCAGCAGCTCCTTCGCACGGTGAATCCGGCGGTCGAGGACGAACTGGTACGGCGTGCTACCAAAGTCAGCGGTGAAGGTGGCAGAAAACTCGGAGACCGTCATGTCAGCGAGCTCGGCGAGGGCCGCCAGAGAGATCTCCGTATCGAAGCTGTACTCCAGATATTCCATCAACCTGGCCCTTGTGAGCCTGTCGAATCTGCGGCGACGCGACCTGCGGACAGCGCCACCGCCGAATTGATCGACCAGGTGTAACCGCACGGTTTCGGCAAGGGCCTCGATGAGTAGTCGCGCAGTGACATCGCGGCGATCTGCGACCGTACTCATGCGTTCGATCAGCCGGTGCACCAGTGGATCGCGATGGTTGGTGCGGGCAGTGAGGTCGCGGTCGGCGAGTGTGGCTGTGGGGATGGTCAATTCGCAGAACTGCACAACACGTCCCTGGGCGAGCGCGGCGTACCTGTGCTCGGCGGGGATGACCCATATATCACCGACCCGCGGAGTATGAGGGCCGCTAGGCCCGCGTTCGAACTCGATCTCCATGGATCGCAGTTGACCTCCGCGGTGCACGACCACGACGTGATGATCTTCCTCGAAGCACCAATCTGTCGGTGTCGTGACCTGTTCGGACACGAACCGGAAGTCGATCCCCTGCGCGGAGGTGGTGATGGTGGACAGCATCGTGCGTGGACTGCGTTCGCGCGTTCCGTCCCAAACCGGCAACTCCATCGTCGGCATTATCGCTCACCTCATTGCCCACGGCACAGTGCAATCCTGGCCAGCGCCCCGATCACAGTACTTCTGATCGCCGACACCGCAGGGCCACTGGTCGCCTTCTACGTGGGCGTCATCGGAATCGTCCTTTCGGCGGCCGCCATGCTCGGCGTGAAGAAAGACACCGTCATTCAGGTGGGGCAGTCATGGCAACGCGATCCCGCGCGTCGCATTGTGACGTGATTGTCTGGGTGCACGAGTGCTCAGCATCGCCGCCTGGTCGATTACCGTGGCGAGTGTGAGTAGATGTCGGTAGGGCCAGTTCCCAGCTTGTCCACGATATGAAAAGAAGGGCCAGGACCGGTCCTCTTAGTCAAGTACCGCGACTACACGAACGAACGGGCAGCGCCACTCGCGACCTGCCGTGTGCGATTTGGTGGGCGCGGTCCTGCTATCGGCTGTGGCGATGGTCGCCCCGAACGCGGACGCGGGGTCCAGGTTCAACGAGTTGTGCCGTCGGCCGGTGCAGACTCGCGAAGCCGACGCAGCGGCTCACCGCGACGGCGGCGCCCGGCTAAGTGTGCGGACGGCAGCCGAAGCCTGGGTGGGATGGGATGTGACAGGTGATCGCTTGTCTGTTCGCTGTTTGGGTATCACGTGTTTTTGGCGATGAAGCGGCGAAACAGCGGCCACGCGATGGTGAGGTTGTAGGCGGCGCCGACGAGAACATATGGCCACCAGGTGCCATGGGCTGATGCCACCCAGAAGGCTTTTGCTGCCCAGTAGGGTGGAAGGACACCGAAGGCAAGGTTCCAGGCCGAGTCGATGAACCATGGCAGGCATGGCAGCCCTGCGATGAGCATACCCAGCGCACGTACCGCTGCGATCCCTTGGATCTTGTTGTTGGCTACCGCCACGATGAGCAGCAGAGTCACCACTGCTGACAGGCCGGCGACCATCCCGATCGGTATCAGAGCCGTCACCAAGCCCGGCTCGAGGATCCCGCTGAAAGACAATGTGGTGATCACGTAGATGGTGGTGACTACCATGACTGTGGTTGCACGGTAACCAAAGTACGTCGATAGGGGTACAGGTGTAACGCGTAGCGCCGCCAAGGTTCCCGCGTCGATCTCATCGAGCACGAGGAATGCTGCCAACCCGCCCGCGACAATGATGCTGGTGAGGAGCAGGAATGCGGTGAGCACCAGTGGGTAATACGGCTTCAGATCAAAGGCGTAGCGGTCGGCCAGCATGTCGGTGACCGGTGGAGTGAGTACCGCAACGCCCGTGGTCCAGATTACCGGCGCCCCAACCAACATGACGAGTAACGGGTCGCGGTAGGTTCCGCGTATATCGTTGTGCCCGAGCGCGACAAGTGCCCTGCGCGAACGTTCGATAACTGCTGTCACAGCGCGCCTGACCTTTCGATGACCAACCGGACGTAGAGGACCTTGGCGGCGTACGTCAGGCCGGCGAGACACATCAGCGGATAGGTCACCGCATAGATGACCTGGCTCGTGCTCAGTGTCACCTGATCAAAGGCCGCGCCGAGCAGCAGTAAAGGTCCCTGAGTGGGGACGACGTACAGCACGGGGTGTGACCACAGGCCGGAGTAGTAGATCAACGGTGGAATCAGCATGATTGCCAACGGGATTGTCGCAGCGAGAAACCAGTCGGTCACAGAACCGAATGGCAGCGAGGTGATGAAACCGACGAGTAGCATCACCAAGGTGCCCAGGACCACACCGGTAACCAGAGGCAACGGATGGTAGGCGAACCCGTCGGCGATGGTTGACACGAAGACGGCGACCAGCAGTGAGATCGACGACAACACGATGAGTTTCGCGGCGAGGTACTCCCAGAACCGCAATGGCGTGGAGATGATGGCTCCCAGGGTACGTTCTTGCTTCTCGAAGAACACGGCGGCGCCGATAAAGAAGAACCCGATGATCGAGATATCGCCGGCAAGTACGTACGGTTCGGCGACGGGGCGCAGATGGCGCGGCATCGGCAACAGAACCGCCAGCCACATCAGGCCGGAGAAGATACCGGCATGTACGAATTTCTGCCGGTTCTGCAACGTCAGTTCCAGGCGCAGCGCCGAAGCCAGTCGCGTCATGTCAGTTGCCTCCCGGTCACCTGGACAAAGACGTCATCGAGGCTGGCCTCACGGCTGTGAATGGTCTCGACGTGGTGGTTGCGCAACACAACGTGAAACGATGCGTTGTCGGCCAAGCCATCCAATGCGAAATCAGCGGTGTCCAAAGCGCCAGTGGCGGTGCGGTATTGCACCCGCACGGTGCGTTGGCCGCGTGCAATTTTCAATTCGGTAGGTGTGTCGAGGGCGACAATAGCGCCATCGACGACAAACGCTACTCGATCACACAGTTCGTCGGCGGTCGACATGTCGTGAGTCGTCAGGAAAATCGTGCGCCCCTCGGCTTTCAGATTCAAGATGATGTCTTTGACCTTGCGGGCGTTCACCGGATCCAGACCCGATGTCGGTTCGTCGAGGAACAACAAATCGGGGTTGTTGATGAGTGCGCGTACGAACGTCAGACGCATCTGCATCCCCTTGGAGTACTTGCCAACCCGAGTGTTCGCGGCGTGCGACAGACCGACCGAATCCAGCAATGCCATGGGGTCTGCGGTCGGCCGTCTGTACAGGGAGGCGAAGAAGTTCAGGTTCTCCAGGCCGGTCAGCTTGTGATAATGATTGGGCAGCTCGAACGACACACCGACCCGCTCATAGTAGTCCGGGCCCCAATCCAGCGGGTCTCGGCCCCATACCCGTGTCTGGCCACCGTGTCCTCGCAGCAGCCCGATCAGCAGTTTCTGGGTGGTGGATTTTCCGGCGCCGCTGGGGCCGAGGAAGCCGAATATCTCACCGCGCGTCACGGTGAAGTCCATTCCGCGCACCGCTGGCTCGGCTGCTCTCGGATATGTGAACGTCAGTCCCGCCACGTCGATGACGTCGGTCGTTGCGGCAGCCGCTGGGGCGGCCATGCTTGATGTCGGAGGCATTGGGCGAATGGCCTTTCGGGTCGATGCGCCTACGCGCGATTGATCATCATTTCCGACCAGACTTCCCGGAACACCGCAACTGACTATACTTAACTTTCAGAAATTAGTGAAGATCTGTTGGCGGGAAGAGGATTGGCCGTGGATTCACGTTCAGACCTGCAGGAAGCTGCCGAATCGCTTGCGTTGGTGCTGACTGACCACGGGCTGCAGCGTATGACTGCGCGGGTGCTGGCGACACTGTTGTTCACTGATCGAACGAACCTCACGATGGGTGAACTGGCCGAGACGCTCAACGCCAGCGCGGGTGCAATCTCGGGTGCACTGAAAACGCTGACTTCAGTGGGGTTAGTAGAACGGGTGCCGGTACCCGCAAGCCGCCGGGATCACTACCGGCTGCGGGACAACGCCTGGGCGATCTTGTTCACCAGCCAGAATGAGACGATCGCGGCAATGCAGGCCGCTGCCGGCGCGGGCATCGCGGCCACGTCCGCGCGGGGGCCGGCGTTCGAGCGCCTGACCCAAATGCGCGATTTCTATACCTTCCTGCTCGCCGAGCTTCCCGCGGTACTCGAGCGTTGGAACCAGCAGATATCCGACCGCTCGCGCCGGGCCGACTCAGAGGGCTGAATTCGAAACCGCCGGCCATCGTGGACAGCCCTAGACCGCCCGAGATGTTGACAGTATGGTCAAGGTCATTACTGCAGCCGTTGAGTTTGCCTGTGGGTGTGCCGGGAGGCCTGGTCGCCGTTGGTATTTCGCTGACCTCGGAGTGTACTTGTGAACTTCCGCGTCGCTAACACCGCCGTCGGGCCTATGGTGATCGTCGCCGCCGACCAGTACGAATCCGTACCCCTGATCCACGATCCGTGGGCACGGATACTGCTGCCCTCGGCTGGTCGCATCGCCGCGTGGAGCACGCGGTGGCCGTTGGTACGTCAGGCGTTGTTGTCGGCCACCGAAAAGAAATTCTGTGGGGGCTGGGCCAGTTTCCTGTGCCGCAAACGTTACATCGACGATCTGCTGCTCAATGCACTACGTGGCGGAATCGGGGCAGTTGTCATCCTCGGCACCGGTTTTGACACCCGGGCTTATCGCATGCCTGAACTCGCTGGCATCCGAGTGTGCGAAGTTGATCTGCCCGCCAACATTGCGGCCAAGGCCGCAGCGCTACAGCGTTGTTTTGGCAGGGTGCCGCCACACGTCACGCTGCTGGCTACCGATTTCGAAACGAACGACCTCGCCCGGCTACTCCATGACACGGGATTCGCCCGCACTCAATCCACCTTCTATCTCTGGGAAGCTGTCACTCAGTACCTCACTGAAGGCGCAGTGCGTTCGACCATGGACTATTTGGCTGGAGCCGCATCCGGCAGCCGCCTGGTTTTCACCTTCCTACGTCAGGACTTCCTCAACGGTGAACAGATGTACGGTGCACGTGGGGCTTATCGGGAGTTCGTGGTGAACAAACGACTGTGGACCTTCGGCCTGGCCCCTGAGGATGTGCCGGCGTTCTTGGCCGACTACGGCTGGCGACAACGTGAGCAGGTCGGCGCCCAAGAGTACGCCGAACGGTACCTGCGGCCCGCTGGCCGTGCCATGACCGCCTCTCCCATCGAACGCGCCGTATACGCACGACGCTGACTCTCGGCGGCGGCAACCGACGCAGCGACTCATCGGTCATCACCACTGCGGATGTAGAGCAATCGGTCCCCGGCCTGCAGAGCGGTGACCTCCGGCGCGTCCACCCGCATCAACCGGCCCGCGTGCACCACGCCTAGAACGATGTCCGGTAGGTGGCGCGGCGAACCACCTTCCTCTTTCGGCGTGACCTCGCGCTCGGCAACCGAAAACCCAACATCCGGTGTCAGAAGGTCTTCCATCATCTCCACCACGCTGGGTGTCTGAGTTGCAAGGCCGAGCAATCGGCCAGCGGTCTCTGCGGAAACCACTGTCGAATCAGCGCCAGATTGCTTCAGCCGGTGTTGATTTTCAGCTTCGCGCGCTGCGGCGATGATTTTGGCACCTGGGGCCAGTTCACGAGCGGTCAATGTCACCAGCACTGCGCTGGCGTCGTCGTCGGTCGCCACGATGATCGCCTTCGCATGCTGGACACTCGCCAGCCGTAAGATGTCAGCCTTTGTGCCATCGCCGTGGACCGTGACCAGACCGGCGCTCTTGGCTCGTTCAAGAGCCGCTGCGTTGTCGTCCACGACAACTATGTCGGCCGGGGCGACGCCGCCACCCACCATGGCGGCGACGGCGGTGCGGCCCTTGGTGCCGTAGCCGATGACGACAGTGTGGTTCCGCACAGTCCTCCTCCACCGCTGGATTTTGAAGGCCTGCCGTGACTGAGCGGTCAACGTCTCTACTGTGGTGCCGATCAGAATGATGAGAAAAATCACCCGAAGCGGTGTCACCGCAACAACATTGACCAGTCGCGCGGTCGGGGTGGCCGGCGTGATGTCGCCATACCCCGTCGTCGACAGCGACACCGTCGCGTAATATGCGCAATCCAGGAGCGAAAGTTCGCCGTCACCAGCGTCGTTGTACCCGTCACGATCGAAGTAGACGATGCCCACCACCGCGCCAAGCGCCGCCAGCGCATAAATCACCCGTCGCAGGATGCGTCTGCCCGGGCTGACAAACGATTCCGGAATGGAAACGACGTCGACCAGCGCAGCACTGGGCTGGGTGGTGAGATCCTCGTCAACAGCGGCAAGCGGCCGTCGCAATACGCGCCTAACCATCCCCACCACCGGTTAGGTGGAAGCCGCGCGCGTCGCGACTATCACGGTCGGTGCCACTCTCCGTGGATTCGTGATAGTGCGCTTCTGCATGCTCTATGCCTGCCGCTGTCATCGGTGTGCGGGGCTTGCGCGGCGATGCCGGCGATGACACTTGGCTCATCACGCCCGCCGGCAGCTAGTAGCACGCCGTGGTGGAAACCCACGCTGGTCGACCACTACCAGCATGGTCGGCCCGATCACGGTCCGCTCGACACCAACCGCCACTTGTGCACCTCGCCGTCGCAGAAGTCATCCTCTGCCGACCAGGCTTCCCGGCGCACCTTTTTTGACGTTAGCAGCACTCATCACCGCATACCACCCCCCTCGGATACAAGGCCGGTAGCGAAAGACCACGGATACCCCAACGCCGACAATATGGCTGTACTGTGCGCAATATCGACGTACAGTCGGTCTGTGACCTCACCGTTTGGAGTAGGTGAACGACCAATCGACGATCTGACGGCACGCGCACGTATCCGCGATGCGGCGCTGATTCAGTTCGCCGAAAAAGGCGTCAACGGCGCCACATTGAAGTGCATCGCCAATCAGGCCGGCGTATCGGTCGGTTTGGTTCAACATCACTTCGGCACCAAGGACAATCTGCGTCGGGCCTGTGACGACGCCGTGATCGAGGTATTTCGGCGGCGTACGGCCCGGGGTGCGGTCACCGGCGAGATCACGCAGCCCGATTTCATCGCTGACCTCTACAAGGCCACCCCGCCATTGATCAATTACCTGAGGCCGGCAGCCGTGGAGGGTGGGCCGGCGGCGGCTGAGGTGCTCGACGAACTGACGGCCGGAGCTGAGGATTTCCTCACTGCCACCTGGCCGCAACGGTTTCCGCGCGGCTCGCGCCGCGTACGCGATGCCGCAGCCGTCATGTGCGCGATGCACACCGGTGTGATCATGCTTCACGATCATCTCGCCCGCCAGATGAGAAGCGACCTCTGCGGCGCGGACGCCGCTCGCACCGGTCTGGCTATGGCCGACTTATATACGGCGATAGGTGAATTCATGGCCGCACCGACCGGCCGTCAAATCGCCGACACGGTCAGCGAATACCGCGACAACAGAGAGGCAACCGATGCCGGTCGCCCTTGACCACCTGACACCTGTAGAAAAGACGCTGGTGGTCACACTCAGCGGCCGCGCGGCCGATGCCCGCGCGCACCGCCCATTGCTCGATGACCGGCTCTCCGAGATTGTCAGCCGCCGGCTGTCTCATGCCCCAGTGAAGTTGCCGGGCACCGTGACGCTCGCGGTCGCCGTGCGCAGTGCCATGCTCGACCGCCTCGTCAGCGGGTTCATCGCGCAGCACGCTGATGCTGTCGTCGTGGAACTGGGGTGCGGGCTGGAAACCCGTATGCATCGCGTCTCGCCGCCCACAGGTGTCGACTGGTACGACATCGATCTCCCAGATGTCATCGATGTGCGTAGGCAGGTTATCCCCGAACTCGGTCGTTCCCACCTAATCGCGGCATCTCTGACGGATTCGGCGCGGTGGCTGCAGGATGTGCCGCGCGACAGGCCCGCCATCGTCGTTGCCGACGGAGTCCTGGGCTTTCTGACCGAATCCGACAACCGCCGCATCCTGGAGGCCATCACCGCCCACTTCGTCAACGGTGGAGAACTGGTCTTCAACGCCTACACGCGAGTCGCAGCCCGCCTCATGGGAACGATGGGCGTCTTACGATCCGTCGGCATCCCCAAAGGCTATCGCGGCTTCGGCTTCGACCACCCCGACGCGATCGAACAGCTCAATCCCAAGCTGACCTTCCTCGAAGAACAGCTCGGCGCCCAGGCTCCCGAAGCGGCGAGGTTCGCCTGGCCGACCCGCATAATCGCCAAACTGTTCGCTCGGTGGCGCGCACAAGCCCGCCGCGGCGTCTGGGTGGTGCGTTACAGCTTCTAACCAACCTAGGTGTTCCATCAGCGGCCGATACTGGGTGGCGCTCACGAACTCTCAGAAGGCAGGAACACGTCGGGAAATCCGTCGCGATCGTCATCACGCGCCTCTTCGGCACACACCTTGCGATAGCGGCGATTTCGCATCGTCAACACTATCGAGGCCAGCGCCGCGGCAATCACAGAGCCCACGACAACCCCGATCTTGACATGTTCGTCACGTCCAGAACCCGTACCGTATGCGAGGTCGCCGATCAGCAGTGACACGGTGAACCCGATACCCGCCAGTAGCGCGATTCCTAACACGTCGACCCAGCGCAGCGCAGCGTCCAAGGACGCTCGGGTCACGGCTGACAAAATCCAGGTGGTGCCGAGCACCCCAATTGTTTTTCCGATCACCAGGCCCATCACGATCCCGATCACGATCGGATCAGCTAGCGCGTCGAGAAAACCTGCGTAACCGCCGACGGTCACCCCTGCGGCGAAGAACGCGAAAATCGGCACGGCGAACCCCGCCGAGAGCGGTCGGATGCGCCGCTCAAGGTACTCCGCCAGACCGGGGCCCGCGTCAGGGCCTCCCCCGGACTGACTGCGCAGCACAGGCACAGTGAAACCCAGCAGAACGCCGGCGACGGTGGCATGAACACCAGACTCGTGCAGTAAAGCCCACGTCAATACCGCCAGGGGCACCAGCAACCACCACGACCGGATGCGATGCTGCACACACACGGCAAACAAAACCAGCGGCACAAGTGCCAATCCGAGCATCCCAAGGTTGAGCTCGTCGGTGTAGAACACCGCGATCACGGTGATAGCCAAGAGATCGTCGACAACAGCCAAGGTCAACAGGAACGTCCGCAGTGCGGCAGGCAAGTGGGTGGAGATGACCGCCAGCACCGCAACGGCGAACGCGATATCGGTGGCTGTGGGGATTGCCCATCCCCGTGTCGCGCCCTCGCCCACTTGCGCGGTAATGGCGACAAAGATCAACGCCGGTACAACCATCCCGCCGAGTGCCGCAGCGATTGGCAGTGCCGCGCGTGCCGGATCACGCAAATCCCCCGCGACGAATTCACGCTTGAGTTCCAACCCGACGACGAAGAAGAAGATGGCCAACAGCCCGTCAGCAGCCCACGCCCCCAACGTCAAGTTCAAATGCAATCCGAGACTATCGGTACCCACCCGCATATCGCGCAGGCTGCTGTAGGCTGCCGACCACGGCGAGTTGGCCCAGACCAGCGCGATTGCAGTCGCGGCCAGCAACAGTGCCCCACCAACAGTTTCCTTGCGCAAGATCTCAGAGATTCGCGACGTCTCCGACCACGAACCGCGGGCAAAGAGTGCACGCATGCGCAGCTTACGAGAACGGTTGCCTGACAAAAGAACACCTCGACCGATTCGACATCACCAAGCACGCTGCGCGCTCAACGCACCCGTGCTGCCGACCAGACTTCCCGGCACACCGTCCACCACCATCGTACAGGCACAGGTTGCGAAGGCTTCCGTACGTAGCTATGTCGACATCAGCCGCCTAGATGAACACGATGATCAAGACTGTTGAGGACCCACTTCGTCGAAGCGCGGACCGCGCCGTAGCCTACGGTGCCGGACGTGAGCACCTCATGCCCGCACCCGGTCTCGGTCTCCGGACGAAACGACTTGGACCACCGCCGCTTGGGGTACGCCGCAGAAGACCTGAAGATCGCACTGTGAGCTGAATCGAACGCGACTACAAGGGATATCGACGCCAACCGGGTTCGGTGGGTTCGCCCCCCGATGCGACATCTCAGCGATCATGGCCACATCAGCACTCCGGCCGGCTCGTCAGGGGCGGCCCGTGAAAAGTGACAGTTCATTCCCGCGGCTTGCTTCGAACGGCAGACCCAGGGAGAGGTAGCCGTTCGTGGGTTCGCGGACGTAGTCGCGATATGCCGGCGTCGAGTTCTCGGCAAGGATCAGTGCGCCGGGCCGCAGATGCGGTTCCAGCAGTGTGAGCACGGGGAGGTAGAGGCTGAACGCCCCGTCGAGATGGGCGAGGTCGATGGGGCCGTCCAAGCCGTCGCTCAGTGTCTCCAGAGCGTCACCGATGCGGATCTCCACAACGTCGCCCACCCCGGCGGCGTCCAAGTTCTGCTGCGCCTGTTCCGCTTTGGCAGGCTCGAGTTCTGTGCCTATGACCCTACCGCCGCCGTTGTCGTGGAGTGCGCAGGCGAGGTGAATAGTGGAGATCCCGAAGGATGTGCCGAATTCGACGGCATAAGCCGCCTTTGCGCTGCGGGCACAGATGTAGAGCAACCGCCCGAATTCCGGTGTGACACTGAGAAAGTTGGTCGCTGTCTGGCGGTAGTACTCTTTGTAGTCGCCTGTCTCGGCGTCGAGTATGTGGGCCACTGGGTCGATGCCAGCTTCGGCGTCCGCCAGTATGCGGGCGATCATCGGCGCGTCGGCAAGTTCGGCTTCGCGAAACAACCGCTGTAGGACATCGGAAACTGGCGGGGTGGAAAGTGAGTCCATCGACGGACCTCCTTGAGGTGTGGAATGGCCGGGCTCTTGCCGAATCCGATGGTGCCTGCTGTTGATTCTGCAGTGCCACCGCATATTCTCGCGGGCGGGCCATGGTCGCGCTACTCGCGTTTATCGGCACGTGCCGCAGGTGCCCAGACCAGTGGTATGCCTGCGCGGAGACTGTCATCGGCGTTGTCGTTGCTCGCTTTTGTCGACGTCAGCGACCGCGATCCGCCGACGCTCGGGGGTGGCGAGCGGGTCTAGGCTGAGGTCCGCTCGAACAGCCAGGAGGTGCCGTGACCGCCGACCAGCAACTGCAGCCGCGCAAGCGTCCCCGTCAGCGCCGATCGGAACTCACCCGTGACCGCATCCTCGATGCAGCTGTCGCGGTTTTCGCCGAGTACGGGTACGCACGCGGAACAACCAATCGCATCGCGGAATGCGCCGACATCTCGATCGGATCGCTGTACCAGTACTTCCCGAACAAGGACGCCATCGTTGTCGCACTCGCGGCGCGCCACCTCGACAACGGCATCACCACAACCATCCAACGCCAACAGCAGCATGGACCCGGCTCACTGGAACACGTCATCGGTGACATTGTCGCGACCGCCATCGACAACCATCGCCACGACCCGGAGTTTCTCCGGCTTCTCATCGAACAGGCGCCGCGTTCCCGCGACCTACTGGTGAAAGTGGCCGAACGGCGAGACGAATCGATCGAGGCCATGCGAGAACTCTTCGCAGCGCATCCCGCAGTCACTGTGGAGGACGAAGACGCTGCCGCCCGTCTGGTGGTGATCACCATCGAAGCTGTCGTTCATCACGCACTCGCCGCTCCCCGAACCCTCGGAATCGACGATCTGAACCGGCAGTTGGTGGCCATGCTGACGCGGTACCTCTCCGTGTGACTGCGCAGCCGCCTCCGTTCGGGGGACGCGATCGTCTGCGTGGCCGCCTGATCCCCGCACGGGTAGCGCGTGGGGAAGTTCGTCCGAGGTAGGCAGTTACACGGGTCGGTTCAACCGAGGTGAGGTCATGTCCGAACGACGTCGATAGCCTTCATCGAGTCGCTGTCGTCACGGAGTACCTTTGCAGACAGGGGTTCTCTCCTGGATCACTGCAATGCTGTGGTTCCGTTGACGCCGCTGGGTGTGGTGACGACGAATGGCCGCAGCGCATCGATCAATTCGGTTGCGCCCCGGCGCAGTTCTCCTACATTCGGTTCGATGTCGATGAGCCCGCCCTTGTTGTGGGCGTCGTATACCTGTGCCACCAGGGTCGCTGTGCTCGGGCTCAAGCCATGCTCGAGATTCTCCTGCCACCGGTCGCGTGGCATCGTTCGGGCGACGACCTCACGGCCGAGCAGCGCCCCGAGGGCGGCCGCCACATCGTTGGCGCTGTAGCGGCGGGGCCCTTCAGCGTGAACGATCTGCTCGCTACTGGAAGTGGTGCTGCACAGGAGTTCTGCGGCGATGAGGCCGACGTCCGAGGTGGCGACGGTCGGGAACAGCGCGTCGACCGGATCGTGGAAGCTCGGCAGGATACCGCTGGCTCGGGCCACTGGTATGAAGGGCGTCCAACCGTGCATGTGCTCGGCCGACCGCAGGAACACCTTCGGCACCTCCACCCTACGAAGTCGTCTCTCGAAAAGGTGGAAGGCCGATGGCATTCCGATCCATTCGTCGAGGTGGGCGCCGTAGTCGGAAATGGCCACCACGCGCTCCGGCCGTGTCGCGTCCAGTGCCTCTGCGAGGCTTTCGGTGATTTGACGCATTTCATGTACCGCATCCTGTGCCTGAGGAGGCGGCGGCAGAATCACCAGCACGGCTACGGCATTGGTGATCGCGGCGCTGAGGGCGGCCGCGTCCCGAATATCGGCCAGGCCGATCTCGCAGCCAATCGTGCTGAGTTTGTCAGCTTTTGATGGGTCCCGCAGAATCGCCCTGACGGGTATCCCTGCTTTACGTAACGCCAAAGATGTTGCGTATCCGATATTGCCCGCGGCTCCTATGACCGCAATCGTTGAATCAGCCACGATTGCGAACGTACGGCGCTCGGAAGTGCCCGTCGCTCAGATTCGGTCGGATCTTTGCAGATTCGGTCGCACATTTCGTGTTTGCTGCGCGATCTCGCCCGGAGTCTGGCCGAGCATCCGCCGCATGGTGGAAGTCATGTGACTTTGGCTCGAGAAGCCGGCTGCGGTTGCGATGGCGGCCGGTGGCATTGCTGTCGTCGCCAGCAGCGCGCGAGCGCACTCCACCCGCCGGCGGATCACGTATTGGTGTACGGGCAGCCCGGTGCTGTTACGGAACATCGTTTTGAGGCCGGTGACACCAATCCCGGACACCGTCGCAAGATCGGCGAGTCGCAGTTTCTGGTTCAGGTTGCTTTCGATGTACTCGGTGAGAACTCGCAACTGCCGCGTCGACAATGTGGACTCGTTACGGCGTTTCACCGGCGACGATCCACTCCTGCCATTCGTGGTCTCGACAAGGCGAACGGCCAGAGCTCTGGCCAGCGAATCGACATAGAGTGTGTCGGACTCCGCGGGCGATTCCAGAGCAGCTTTGACGGCCCACCCGATCGCTTCGATGCGGGGATCTCGTACTTGGAATCTGGGCTTCAAGTCGGTCGCTGTGGCGTGTCCCAGCTCGTCGGCGACTTCGAGAAGCAGTGATGGGTGAAGGCTCAGCTGCAAGGTATGGCAGTCGGCATCGTCTTTCCAGGTGCCGTCGACACCGGCCGGGAGGATGTCGATATCACCCGTTCTCTGCACACGGCGCATCCGCAGGCCGTCGCAATAACAGTCGGCGTTGACGGGGGCCCCGAAATGGATGCCGAGGCGATGAACATTGCTGCCCGGTACGTGCGACATTCCGCGAGGGATGTGCACGAAATCGGCGTCGAGACCCCGCCATGAGAGGCCCGCGCTCGTCAGAAGCACCTTTGGTTCAGCGCGTGACGAGGAAGCTGTCGCTGTTGGTCCGGGCGCGACGGTCGACATGTGCATACGATAGTCCCTCATGGTCGCCACCCGTCCTGCTCGCATGATGCCGCCGAACGTCGAGGCGCACTTGCCATGCCGCGTGCAGCGCTGTCCAGAGGGGTGCTGTAGCTGACGAGGCGCCGACGGTGTCAGGGCGGAGAAGCGATACGGTCTGGGCCTATGGCCGGTGAGGCAGTATCTGATGCGGCGGTGAACGGCGAGGGGTTGCTCGACGTCGGTGACGGTAATCGCATCTACTGGGAATCCAGAGGCAACCCGGATGGTCGGCCGGTCCTGATTGTTCACGGTGGGCCGGGGTCAGGGCGTTCACGCAACGCTCACAAGTCGTTCGACCTTGAGCGGTGTCACGTGGTGTCGTTCGATCAGCGTGGGTGTGGCGACAGCGTGCCCAGTGCCGCGGACCCCACCACCGACATGCGGCACAACACCACTCACCACCTGCTGTCCGACATGGAGTTGCTTCGCGAGCACCTCGATGTGAATCGGTGGCTGCTCTACGGTGGTTCCTGGGCCTCGACGCTAATTCTGGCGTATGCCGAACGCCACCCCGAGCGCGCCTCCGGGATCATCCTCATCGGTGTCACGATGACACGGCCGCAGGAGATCGCCTGGCTCTACTACGGCCTTCGTCTGCTGTTGCCGGTCGAGTGGGAGCGGTTCCGCGCGGGTGTGCCCGCCGCCGACCGCGACGGCAACCTCGTCGAGGCGTACCGGCGGCTGACGGAGCATCCCGATCCGGTGGTTCGCGACAGGGCCGCCCAGAATTGGTGCGCGTGGGAGGACGCCGTCATTGCGCACGAAAGTCTCGGGGCACCAGGCCAATACAGCGCCAAGCCGGGCAGCGCGATGTTGGCGTTCGTCCGGATATGCACGCATTACTTCGCCCACCACGCCTGGCTCGATAAACGGCAACTGCTCGCCGGTGCCCATCGCCTCGCCGGAATCCCTGGAGTGTTGATCCACGGCCGCCTCGATCTGTCCGCACCGTTGCGCACCGCGTGGGAACTGGCCCAAGTCTGGCCCGACGCAGAGTTGAAGATCATCGATGACTCCGGCCATACCGGCAGCCCGACCATGGCCGAGGCGATTCACGCCGCCGTCGAGAAGCTGTGCGGCACTTACCCGAAGTAGAAGTGCGGATTCAGGACGGCACCATCCACGACAGCACAGGCGAGGATTGCAGCGCCGACAACGCGCACAGCAGGACGAGGAAACCCAGACTCCACAGGACCACCCTGCGGAAGATGTCGCCCTCTCTCCCGTTGAGGCCGACTGCCGCGGCGGCGATGGCGAGGTTCTGCGGCGAGATCATCTTGCCCAGGACACCACCGGAACTGTTCGACGCGGCCATCAGAACATCGGACAGTCCAGCCTGATACGCAGCGGTCACCTGAAGCGCGCCGAACAGCGAGTTCGCCGAGGTGTCCGAACCGGTGACCGCGACCCCGAGCCAGCCCAGGATGGGCGACAGTAACGCAAAAGCCCCACCCGCGGCAGCCATGAACGTGCCCAGTGTGATCGTCTGACCGCTCAGATTCATCACGAACGCGAGTGCGAGCACCGTCATGACTGTGACGATCGCCCAACGCAGTTGATGCAGAGTCGTCCAGTAGGCCTTGGCCGCTCGTGACAGCGAGAGTCGGAGCGCGACCATCGTGAGCACACCCGCGAAAAGCATCTGCGTGCCGGGGGTGGTCAGCAGGTTCAGGGTGAATTTCGTCATCGTCGACGGATCGCCATTGGCGTCGACCACGTCGAGGCCTGGCCAACTTCCGGCGAACGTCGCCGTATCGAGGAGGCTTTTGACCGCGGGGATCTGGCAGATGACGAAGACGCCGATGATGATTCCGTAGGGTGCGTACGCCTTGACGACATCGGCCCGGGAGTCCTCGACACCCTGGTCTCCTGACGGCGGCCCGGCAGCGGTGCGAACTTCGCCCCGAGGTTCATCCCGAGTTGTATCGCTACCGCCACCCCCACCTGCGCCACCACCGCGCACGGTATGTGCGGCGACCGTCTCCAGCTCGTTGACCTCGGTATAGGTGTTGGCGGGGTGCCAAACCCGTACCAGCGCGACCACCGCTGCAGCCGACGCCAGCGAAGCCACCACGTCGGCCAGCGGGACCGAAAGGAAGTTCGATGTGGCGTACTGCGCGACGGCGAACACCACGCCACAGACCACTGCTGCCGGCCAGACCGCGCGAATGCCGCGCCGTCCGTCGACGATCGCCACGAGCGCCAGCGGTACGAACAGCGCGAGGATCGGTGTCTGGCGACCGACCATCGCACCGAGTGTGTCGAAATCCAACTCGGTGACCTTGCCCAGCGTGATGATCGGGGTGGCCATCGCACCGAAGGCCACCGGCGCGGTATTGGCGACCAGCGCCAGCACGGCAGCTTTCAGCGGCCGGAAGCCCAGCGCCATCAGCATCACCGACGTGACCGCCACGGGTGTGCCGAACCCGGCAAGCGCCTCGAGCAAGGCCCCGAACGAGAACGTGATGATGATGGCCTGGATGCGCTGATCGTCGCTGATGGAGCTGAAGGAACGCCGTAGCACATCGAAATGGCCTGTCTCCACGGTCATCTGGTAAACCCAGATCGCGTTGATCACGATCCACAGGATCGGAAAGAACCCGAAGGCAGCGCCCTCGCTGGCTGCCAACAAGGACTGTCCGACCGGCATCCCGTAGACGAGAACAGCAACCGCGATGCTGACGGCCAGTGAGATGAGCGATGCCTTCCAGGCCGTCATCTTGAAGACACCGAGCAACACGAACAGCAGAAGGAGCGGGATCGCGGCGACCGCTGCACTCCAGGCGAGCGAGTTGGCGACCGGGTCGAGAACTTGCTGGTACACGGCCTACCCCCAGTAGTGGCGTGGATCACAACTAGCCCGGTCTACCCACGCGTGAGCCGCGGTAAACGCCATGCCCGTCTGCGCGCAATGTCAGGGTTGACCATTCCTCAGGGTGGCGGCATCGCGGGACGCCATACTGACAACGTGCCTCCGGCGAGAAAACGGGAGACATCACCGAAACGGGGGTGGTTGTCACCGAAGCAGCAGCGCGCGTGGATCGCGTACATGCGAGTGCAGCTGCGGATGACCTATGAGATGAACCGCCAGTTGCAGGCCGACTCGGGACTGTCGCTGTCCGACTATGACGTTCTGGTCGCACTCAGCGATGAGGACGAGGAGGGCATGCGCGTGAGTGACCTGGCCGCCCAGATCGGCTGGGAACGCAGCCGGCTGTCACATCAGTTGCGCCGAATGGAAGAACGTGGTCTCACGGCGCGTCGCCCGAGTGCCGAGGACGGCCGCACCACCATCGTCGTGCTCACCGCGACCGGACGCCGCGCGATCGAGGACGCGGCTCCTGGCCATGTCGACCTGGTCCGCGGCTTGTTCTTCGATCCGTTGCCCGACAATCTGCTCGGCCCGTTCACGGCCGCGCTGGAGCACATCCACGTCAACCTCAATCACAACAGCTCGCTGCCGCCGGAACCTCGATGAATTAGGTGATCTGTCACTGACGCCCACTGGGCGCTCAACGTGGGGCCTGTGCACGTTGTCCTCGTGTTTTCCGTACACAAGGCCCACGCTCGGCTCAGAGCGGCGCAGTTCGACGCGTGCCGGGAATAGGTGACATATCACCTATGTTGGACCGTGCGACCGCACGAACACAGAAACGGAGCACGCTCATGGGACAACTCGACGGCAAGACGGCACTGGTCACCGGTGGCACATCGGGCATCGGACGCGCGGCGGCGAAACGGTTGGTGGAGGAAGGCGCGTATGTCTTCATCACGGGGCGTGACCGCGTTCGCGCCGAGAAGGCAGCGGCGTCGATCGGAGCCCACGGCCTACAGAGCGACATCAGCAAGCCGGAGGAACTCGACGCGCTCACACAGGTGATCGCCGAGCGGGGCAAAGGGCTCGACGTCGTGTTCGCCAATGCCGGTGGCGGTGATTACGCCACACTCGCGGAGGTGACACCGCAGCACTATCGCGACAACTTCGATCGCAACGTGGGTGGCACGGTGTTCACCGTGCAGAAGCTGTTGCCTTTGCTCAACGAAGGCGCGTCGATCGTCCTGACCGGTTCCACCGCGCCCGCCAAAGGTGTCCCCGCGTTCGGGCTCTACGCCGCGTCCAAGGCGGCCATCCGGTCGCTGGGACGCACGTGGGCGGCCGAGCTGGTCGACCGCAAGATCCGGGTCAACACCCTCATTCCAGGTCCGGTCCGCACACCGGGACTCGAAGGGCTGGCACCCGCAGGCGAACAGCAGGATCTGCTGGACGGCTGGGCCGCTCAGGTGCCCATGAAGCGCTTGGGTCACCCGGATGAAATCGCTGCCGCGGTGCTGTTCTTGGCTTCCGATCAGAGCAGTTTCATGACCGGCGCGGAGCTGGTCGTCGACGGAGGTCAGATCCAGATCTGAGAACGCGTCAGATCTTCCCGCCAGGGAACATCGTCCGCACGGCCTTGGTGATGTTCTCACGGGCCGCACCCGCACTGGTCGGGTCGAGCGAGCTGATCGCCATCACGTACCGGCGATCAGGTCCGATGATGCCGGTGGAGACGTGTAACTGGTTGGCGCGGTTCCAGCAGCAGAACCAACCCTGTTTGACCGCAACGGTTTCACCCGAGATGCCGTCGGGGATGCCGAAGCGTTGCGGATAGCCGTCGGTTCCCGACGGCGTGAACTGCGCGAGGTTGTCGATGATGATGTCGGCTTTGTCGCGGGGGAGTCCACCGCTGCCGCTGAGCAGCATGTCGTAATAGCGGACGAGATCGCTTGCCGTGCTCTGGGTGACATCCCAGTGCCCGTTGTAGGGCGCGGTGGTGCCGGTCAGCCCGTAGCGGCCGACGATGCGCGAGATGATGGCGTTTCCACCGCTGCGATCCCAGAACATCTGCGCCGCACTGTCATCCGATGAACGCAGCATGATGTCGAGTGACTTGCGGTCGGCAGGGGAGAGTTCGGTCTTGCCTTCCGCTTCCTGCAGCAACAGATCGTCGGCGATGAACAGTTTCACCACGGAGGCGATCGGGAACGGCTTGCTGTTGCCGTTCGACACGATCTCACCGGTGTTGCGGTCCAACACGAGGACCTCGATGGTCGCCCCGGATGACGCAGCATCATCGGTGGCTTGCTGCATGCGCGAGTCGAGCCCGGCGAACGACGCGGGCGGCTGCACCGGCGGCGGTGCCTGCGGCGGGGTGACGGTTGCTTGCGGCGTGTGGTCGAGGGCGGGAGGCGCGCCCCCGGCCGGCGCCGTGCAACCGCTCACGACAAGCGCCGCGCAGGCGACGACCGCCATTCCTGTCAGCACCGATTCAGGCTGCCGCCGACGCATAGTTCTCCTCGGATAGACCCTCAACGGGAGAGGGAGGTCAACGCTGTACCCACCGTTTTTCCAGCCTAAACGGCCGGCGTCGACAGTGCGGACCCGGAACCCTGTGACGGACACGCAGCGATGTGATGCGGATCACGTCGACCGAATCCGAAGGGCCCCAGGACAGTCGGTGCGGGCAAGGGAACGAGTGGACATCCGGTAGGCCAGTTCGTAGCCTGTCCGGGGCATGTACAAACGGGCCGGATCGGGCCCCTGCAGTGAGGGAACGTGACAATCCGTATGACCGGAGTGCGCCAAACGCTTCGGCGAGCGGTGTGCGGTGCGGTTGCCACGATCCTGGTGCTGGCGTTCTCCATCGGCGCGGTGCAGGCGGACCCCGCGGCGGATGCGTTGGCCAAACTTCAGGAGTTGTCCCAACAGGCGGTGAAAGCCCGCGAAGCCGTCACCGCCGCTCAGCGCGAGGTCGATGCCCGGCAGGCCGAGCAGGCGGCGGCCGACGAGCGCCACCGCGTCGACCAGGAAGCCCTGGCGGCCGCGAACGAACAGCTCGCGCCGCATCAGGCCGCGGCCGATCGGCTCGCGGCGATGACCTACATGAGTGGGCGTACCGGACAGATGGCCGCCGTGCTGACCGCCAACTCGCCGCAACAGCTCATCGACCAGCTGGCCCTGGAGCGCACGGTCGCAGCCGAGATCGCCGGCCAGATGCGGGCGTACCAAGAAGCACGGGATCGCGCGGCGGCCGCGACCGAGGCGTCGGAGCAGTCGGCCGCCGATGCCCGCGCCAAGGCCGAGCAGGCCGCCGCGGTACGTGCGGACCTGCAGGCCAAGTGGAAAGACCTGCTGACGCAGATCTCCGCCGCCGAGGCGCAGTACGCTACGCTGACACCCCAGCAGCAGGCGGTCATCGACAACACCCCGCCGAGCGCGCCCGTCGACCCGGCGATCGTCGCGATGCCCGGGCCCGCTCCCGGTGAGGACCCTGCGGCCCGGAATCTCCTGGCTGTTCCCGGAGACGTCCCGGAGGCGTTGCCCGTCGGCGTCGCGTCCGAGGTGGGATTGCAGCCCAACACCATCTACGCCGCGCGCGCGATCAGCATGCGATTCCCGCAGATCGCCGAGATCGGCGGGGTGCGGCCGGACTCCAAGCCGTGGCACCCGAGCGGCCTGGCGATCGACGTGATGATCCCCAACCCCACGAGCCCCGAGGGCATCGCACTGGGCAACGAGATCCGCGATTTCGCATTGAGCAATGCGGCCCGGTTCGGGCTGCAGGACGTGATCTGGCGCGGAACGTATTACACGCCCGCCGGTCCACAGGCGTCCGGTTACGGCCACTTCGACCACGTGCACGTCACCACGACACCGCGGCGTTAGCCCCGCTCGGCCTCAACCACCGCTGACCCGAGCCGCCAGCCAGTTCGGTATCAGCTCACCGTCGTGCGCTTCGATGGACCGCAACTCCGTGAGCGTCGGGTGGCCCGCGGCCAGAAGTGCACTGTCGGTGCCGGGCTCGAACTCCTCCGAGATCTCGACCTCGGCCAGTCGCACTCCGCCGTCGGAGACGTCGTCGACGCGGGTCTGCACCGCGCCACCACGCGCCAGCCGCGCGTGCCGGATCGGTTTCAACTCGTCCGGTGGTACGTCGGGGACGTTGAGCGACAGGACTGTGGGCTCGGGCGCCGCGAACAACAACTCCAGCACCGGCGCCAGGAGTCCGGCTGCGGATTCCCAGTGCCGCACGCCGGTCGGGCGCAACGCAACATCCAATGACACCGCCAGCGCGCGGGTGTCGCTGATCTTCGCGGTGAGCGCCGCGCCGACGGTGCCCGAGTGAAGGACGGCCCGTCCGACGTTGGCGCCGTGATTGATCCCGGACAGCACCAGGTCGGGTCGCGGTGTGAACCAGCCGTTCAACGCTGCCGCGACGATGTGACCGGGTTGTGCGTGCACCGCCCAGGTCTCTATCCCGTCCAGTCCCGCGACGTCGCGGCGCTCGACGATGGTGCGTCCCTCGTGGCGGACCGCGCTGAGTGCCGCGCTCGCACCGCTGGCCTGTTCGGCGGGTGCGGCCACGATGACGTCCAGCCCGTAGTCGCGTGCGGCAAGGGCCAGTTCGTGCAGGCCGGGCGAATCGATCCCGTCGTCGTTGGTCACCAATGCGCGTGGCACCTGGGGTCCTCCTCTGCTTCCTACGAGTTACTCCCACGGACGAAGCTCGACCCGGTCGGCGAGCGTGTCGACGGCCCGCGCACCACCGGTGCCCAACCCGTGCCGGACGACGTTGAGCGCCCCGCACGCGGCCCCGATCTGCAGCGCCTGGCGCAGCGAACGGCCGCGGGCCAGCGCGGCGACCATGCCTGCGGTCATCGAGTCCCCGGCGCCTGACGGGTCGGCCGGCTCGAGCTTCGGCATCACGACCTCCACGATGGCGGCCTCGCCGAAATCGTCGTCGTCGAACAACGCCAGCGCGGGCGCGGCCCCGGACCGTGAGACGACGATCGTGCCCGCGCCGCCTTCGTCGCGCAGGGTCCGCATGGCGGCGACGAGGTCCTTGGCGTCGTCCGTTTTCGCACGGCCGTCGTCGAGCAGTTCCTCGTGGCTCACCTTGATCAGGTCCGGGTGGCCCGCGAGCACCGCCTCGAGTCGCTCGCCGGCGAGATCGGCCGCAACCTTGCATCCGTTGGCGCCGAGGTCCGTCGACAGGCGTCGGTACAGGTCGGCCGGGAGGACCCGGTCGTCCTGCGGGCCGGACAGCAGCACACGGCCGTGGGTGAGGCCCTCGGTGAGCGTGAGTTCGTAGAGTGAGTCGAGCTCGTGACGGTCCAGCGGGGTGCCGGAACTCTGCGCGAGGACTTCGCGGTCCCCCTTGCGGCGGTCGTGGACGTACGCCCCGTTACGGGAACTGACGGGGACCATCCGCAGCGTGACATCGGTGGAGGGCAGCAGGTGGCCGAGCACCGATCCGGTCTCGCCGCCCAGCGCGGAGCACAGCACGGTGGGCACACCCAGCGAGGACACCATGCGGGACTGCCACACCCCCTGTCCGCCCGCATGCACGTGGATGTCGTCCTCGCCGGACCGGTCTTCGACGGTCACGGTGAGCACGGGCATCGGCGCGAAGATCACGACGGTGTCCGGCTTGTCCGAGGTTTCGCCGTCGTTCGTTGTCGCGCGCGTGTTCGTCATGGACGGGTGGATACCCATTTCGGATTGTGATGTGCTCCCAATTTCAAGACGCTGTCACAACAGCGTCGCCGGCGGAATCTCGAGGGCATGACTGATCGCCTCCACGAGATCGCCCCGTGGACACCGGTCGCCGCTCAGCGGAGATCACCAGTGGGGCAGCACAATTGCGCCGAAATGGGGTGAATGTGAGCTCAGGGGTGGAAGTTCCACTGGCCGACATCCTGGGCCAGGGCATCGTTGACATCCACGCGCACGCCGCCGACCAGAGGTCCCGGATTGGACGCAGTGTCGATGGTGTGCTGGTAGAGCACCGCCGCGGGGTGGATCTTCCCCTTCGACCAGGAGCGGGTCTGCCAGGCCCATGCCTTGCCGGGTGTGCGTGACCGGCCGATCACCCCGTCTTCGATGGCCCACTGACAGACGTTGACCCCGCCGTACACGCCGGTGCGCAGGACGCCGATCACGGAGTTGATGCCGCGGAACCATGGCAGCGCGACGTCGTTCCACGTCTGGCGGTCGATGTCCTCGTCGATTGAGAAATAGATGGGGGCGTTCTTGGCGCCTCCAGCGGCGGTGTGCAGTTGCCATGCGGTCTTGGCGTCGGCGACGCCGCCCGCCGCGCCACGCCTGAAGTCCGACGGCGCGGTGCCGCCCGGCTTGCCGTACTGGTAGTTACTGACGATCACCAACCCGGCCTTGGTCAGTGATTCGGCATACGGGCGGGTGATCGGCTTGGCGCCGAATGACGATCCGGGGCGTGACGTCGAGACATAGTTGATGACGCCGGCGTAGCCCGCGGCCCGGATGTGCTCGGCGGGGATCTGGGCCGCGGCGAAGTCGATCAGTTGGGGGGCGGCGGCCGACGCCGGGGCGGCTGCCACGCCCGCACCCAGACCGGCCAGAACGGAGGCTGCGGCGGTGTAGCGCAGCGCGTCGCGCCGGGATACGCCGCGCGATCGCCGAAAGTCCAGCTTCTCCGGCGTGTGCTCCACGGCACGGATGTTAACAATGAGGCGGTTGTGAACTGTTGTGGCTCGCCGGGCGGATTTCACTTCTGGCTGGAACCGCTTCCTGGCGGTGAGGCGTCGACGGTGTCGGCGAGGCGCCGAAGTTGGCGGGCCAGTTGCGGCCGCCGTCGTCTCGCTGCTCACCGTGCTGACGATGCGCGAGACCGCCAATCGGCCTCTTCGGGCGCTCGACGCGCCTTCGTTGACAGTGTCCCGCCCCGAGCCTAGCCTCTGACTACGTATGTTGTCATTCGAGGGCGTGGAAGGACGGAACGATGAGCGGGGCCATTCCGACGCGCCACCCGGACCGTCCGCGGCCGATCCCGGCCGGCATCCGCGCCATGGCGACCGCGCTGGCGATCCGAAACCCGACGCCGCAGCAGTGGCAGGTTCTCGGGGAACGCCTCACCGTCGGTGACGAACCCATGGACCGCCTGGTCGAGTGGATGGCGGCCACCGGGATGGACCAGACCCGGCCCTTGTTCGAGCGTGCACTGCGCGACGGCATCGTCAGCGTCCCCGACGCGCCCGCTCCGCTGCGGGAGTTCTTCGAGACCTACCAGACGCTGCCCGAATGGGTCGACATGGAGACGGTGCGGAGGGGGCAGCGTGCGCTGCGCCGCGGCGGTGCCGACGGCATGTCTGTCGCGCGCGACGTGTCCCTGTTGGGCGGTTACCAGTTCTCGGGATTCAACAAGACCCTGCTGCGCACCGGCGCGCTGGAGAAGGGCTCCAACAAGCGGTTCGCCGAAACCATGCAGTGGGCCTTGGACGTCATCGCCGAGGACGGGCTCGAGCCCCTCGGGGTCGGGTATCGGTCCACCATCCGGGTGCGACTGATCCATTCGTTCGTACGCAGGCACGTGTCGGCGATGCCGGACTGGCGTGCCGACGAGTGGGGCCTGCCGGTCAACCAGACGGACATGGCCGCGACGCTCATCGGCGCCCTTGTGGCACCCGCGGTGGGTGCCGCCGGCCTGGGTGTGGTGCTCTCACCGTCGGAGTACAACGCCGTCGCCCACCTGACCCGCTACGTCGGCTGGCTGATCGGCGTCGAAGACCGTTGGCTGCCAAGGAGTTTCCGCGACAGCGTGCGGGTGCTGGCGCACACGCTGTCGGCACTCGCCGAACCGGATGAGTCCAGCAGGCAGTTGGCCGCACCGATGGTCGAGGATCCGATGGGCTGGCACTATGACACGCTGCCGGGGTTACGCCGCAGGCTCGCCCGCGCGCAGCACATGTCGATCACCAGCGCCTTCCTGGGCCGACGCACGCTGCGGTCGCTGGGTCTGCCGTCCCACGCGTTGCCGTGGTATCCGCTGCTGCGGCTGCCGCTGAACCTCAGCCGCAGCTTGGCCGCATTCGTCCTGCCGGGCGGGCTCGAGAAGGCAGACGAGCGCGGACAGCGTGAACACCAGAAGTTGTTGCGCACCATGATCGGCGACCAGGCGCAGGCCACCATCGGTGAATCCGCCGCGCACGTCAGCCAGGTCGCCTGAGCGGTCTCTACACATATCTCGGTGATGGACCCCGTCACCGAGATCGACCTCATGGCCGTCCTTCGGACGCAGGTGAGCTCTTCTCGCGACCGTGATGCCGATTTCGTGGACAGGCACTCGGCCGGCGATAGGGGCAGGCCTCTCACGGACCCGGCGCGGCCAGTTCGCGCAGCGCCGACAGGAACGGCTCATCCATGCGCGCGGAAGGCATAGACGGCCACCCGATCGCCGAGTTCCTTCATCGCTGCGATGGTGGCCGCGGCGCGCCGCTGATGGTCGTGCATGGTCAGGTCGTCGGGGTCGGTGTCGGTGGACGATCCCGAGGCGTCCACCAATATCAGCGCCGTCTTGCGGTGTTCGACATAGATGTGCTCCGGAGACTTGTCGATCTCTACCGGCCGATGGTCGAGATGTATGCGTCGATGATCAAGTTGCCGTCCTGATCCGCGCGCAATCGTTCCAGCGCCCGGGCCGAGGGTGATCCTGCCTCAGGGGTGTAGGTGACGAGGAACTGGTTCGGTGTCGCGGGTGCGCGCCATGCGATGAAGGTGAGGTCGAGGTCTCCCACATCCGGATGACTCAGCTGTGTCAGCCCGGTCGACTTCTCGTACACGTGGTGCTCGTTCCAGTAGCGCCGGAATGCCGCACTGCGCAGCGACAGGTCGCGGACGAGTGCCGTCAGGTCAGGATCCTCGGGGTTGCGGCCACCCGCCATCCGAAGCATGCCGACGGTGTCACGTGCCGACGCCTCCCAGTTGCGGTGCCGGGTCGCCACGTCGGTGTCGCAGAACAACAACCACGCGGCGTTGCGTTCCCGAGCGGGCCGGCCGCTGAAGTCGGTGAAGACCGCACAGGCGAGGGTGTTCCATCCGATCACCTGCGTGTTGGCGGTCATCACCAGCGCGGGCACCGTCAGCGTGTCGAGCAGGGTGCGTGTCGCGGCATCGACGTGGTCCGGTGCGGGCCGTGGTGGTCGACGTACCGGTTGAGCGAGGTGACGCAGATGTTCACGCTGGGGTTCGTCGAGCAGCAAGGTCGCCGCGATCGCCTCGATGACCGATTCGGACGGCCGTGCGGCGCGGCCCTGCTCAAGGCGCACGTAGTAATCGGTGGACAGCCCCACCAGAGCGGCGACTTCCTCGCGCCGCAGCCCGGACACCCGGCGCCTCCGGCCCGTGTCCGGGATCCCGACGGCGCTCGGCGGAACTGCTGCCCGGCGAGCCTGGAGGAAAGCACCGAGTTCGGTCTTGCTCATAGCTCCTCTTTACGCCGCCAGTGCGGGACAGACCATGGGTCTGGCAGACCCCCCGTCAGTCACAGCCAAGGTGCGGCCGACTCTGGATGCCATCGATGCGCGGGTCGACAGTGGTGACATAACTGATCGAACACGCGTCCCTCGGATCCCCACCCATGCAGAGACACAGGCGAATCCGCGCGTTCTCGAAGACTTCAATTCCGCGGTCATCGAGGAGTTCCGTGCCACCGGCGGGAAAGTCGGTGGGCCGTTCGCGGACTCCGCCGTGCTCCTTCTGACGACGACGGGGGCCCGCTCCGGACAACAACGCCAGACACCTCTGGAGTACTTCACCGTCGACGATCGGATCCTCATTGTCGGCACCCGGGGCGGGGCGCCGCAGAATCCGGCGTGGGTACACAACCTCCGCGCCCACCCGGCGGTGCGTGTCGAGATCGGAACGGATGCGTATGACGCTGTGGCACTGGAGATCACCGGCGCCGAACGTGACGATGTGTTCGCCCGGATCGTCGACATCTGTCCGCGTATCGACACCTATCCGAAACCGGCGCGGATCATCCCGGTATTCGAACTTCGGAGAGCGTGCCCGCACTCGTGAACAATGGGGCGGGTGGAACCCGGAACAGATACGTATGAACATGACCCGTACATCCGTGTCTACGCTTCCCGCGTCCACAACCTGAAGACCGTCGACGTCGTGGCACCGCGCGATTCGTTCGTGGTGTTCACCGGAGTATCGGGGTCCGGGAAGTCCTCGCTGGCGTTCGGCACCATCTACGCCGAAGCGCAGCGCCGCTACTTCGAGTCGGTGGCGCCGTATGCCCGCCGGTTGCTGTTGCCGCAGGACGCGCCGAAGGTCGACGACATCACCGGCCTGCCGCCCGCGGTGGCCTTACAACAGCGTCGCGGCACCGCGACGTCGCGGTCGACGGTCGGCACCGTCACCACGCTGTCGAACCTGCTGCGGATGCTGTTCTCCCGTGCCGGCACCTATCCGCCCGGCGCGACGGAGCGACTCGACTCCGATGCGTTCTCGCCGAACACCTCGATCGGGGCGTGTCCGGAGTGTCACGGTTTGGGCCGCATCCACGAGGTGACCGAGGAGACGCTCGTACCCGACCCCTCACTGACCATCCGGGAGGGCGCGGTGGCCGCGTGGCCGGGTGCCTGGCAGGGCCAGAACCTGCGCGACATCCTCATCACGCTGGGCTACGACATCGACAAGCCGTGGCGCAAACTGCCGAAGCGGCAACGGGAATGGATCCTGTTCACCGAAGATCAACCCACGGTCGAGATCGACCCGGGCCGGCACCCCGTGACCGCGGATTACTACTACAACGGCACCTTCTCCAGCGCTGAGCGGCACGTGCGTCACACGCTCGCCAACTCGCAGAGCGCGACGATGCGGCGGCGGGTGCTGCAGTACGTCAACAGTGTCGACTGCGGTGTCTGCGACGGCTCGGGTCTGCGCCCCGAAGCGCTCGCGGTGACCTTCGCGGGCCGCACCATCGCCGATCTGGTGGCGTTGCCGTTGACGACGCTGGCCGAGGTCCTCACACCCGCGGCCACCCGAACCGAGTTCGCCGCGGCCTACGAGTCGGCCGAGTCGGGCGAGTTCACCGAGGTGGCAACGATGATCGCGGCCGATCTGGTGGCCCGGATCGGGGTGCTCGTCGACCTCGGGTTGGGGTACCTGAGCCTGAACCGCCGCACGCCGACGGTGTCACCCGGCGAACTGCAGCGCCTCCGCCTCGCGACACAGCTGAGGGCCGGACTGTTCGGCGTTCTGTACGTGCTGGACGAACCGTCGGCGGGTTTGCACCCCGCCGATGCCGAACCGCTGCTCGATGTGCTGGATCGGCTTCGGCGCGCGGGCAATTCGTTGTTCGTGGTCGAACACGACATGGATGTGGTGCGCCGCGCGGACTGGGTCGTCGACGTCGGACCCGGGGCGGGGGAGTGGGGCGGCCAGGTGCTCTACAGCGGTCCGGTGGGCGGTCTCGCCGACGTCGGATCATCGGTCACGCGGCGGCATCTGTTCACCGACGGGCCGTCGCCCCAGCGAGAGACACGAACACCTGCAGGAGTGATGCGGTTGGGCGGCATCACGTTTCACAACCTGCACGATGTCGACGTCGACATTCCGCTGGGCAGCTTCGTGGCGGTCACCGGCGTTTCGGGATCGGGCAAGTCGACGCTGGTCTGCAAGGTGCTGGGTGACGTGATGGCCCGGCAGCTGGGGAAGTCCGTCGAACCCGCGGACGATGCCGGCGACGGTGACGCCGAACTGCTCGACATCGACGTCGACGCCAGTGTGGGCGTACGTGTCGAGGGTGCCGAGATGATCGACCGCCTCGTCACCGTGGACCAGCGGCCGATCGGGCGTACCCCGAGGTCCAACCTCGCGACCTACACAGGGTTGTTCGACGCCGTCCGAAAAGCGTTCGCCAAGACCCCGGAAGCGCGTCGGCGCGGTTGGAGTGCGGGCCGGTTCTCGTTCAACGTCGCCGAGGGGCGCTGCGCCACGTGCCAGGGTGAGGGCTTCGTGGCGGTGGAGTTGCTGTTTCTGCCGGGCACGTACGCCACCTGCCCGGCATGCGGCGGCGCCCGGTATTCCGATGAAACCCTCGAGGTCACCTACCGCGGCCGCACCATCGCCGACGTCCTGGCCCAGACGGTCGACGAGGCCGCCGAATTCCTCGGTGATCTCCCCGGCGCGGCGCGGAGCTTGACGACGCTGCGTGATGTCGGACTCGGGTATCTGCGGCTGGGGCAGCCGGCGACCGAGTTGTCCGGCGGTGAGGCGCAACGGATCAAGCTGGCGTCGGAGTTGCAGCGCGCGAAACGTGGTCACACGTTGTACGTGCTCGACGAGCCCACGACAGGCCTGCATCCGGACGACGTCGAGCTGCTGGAACGGCAGCCGCACCGTCTCGTCGATGCGGGCAACACCGTGGTGGTGGCCGAGCATGACATGTCGGTGGTGGCCAGAGCCGATCATGTCATCGATCTCGGCCCGGGCGGAGGGGACGACGGTGGCACCGTGGTGGCGGCCGGCACGCCCGCTGCGGTCGCGGCCGGCACGGAAAGCCGGACCGCGCCGTATCTCGCCGCGCGTCTGGCTGGGAAGTGATCCGCTCAGGTTGTGAATAACATGTGTGTAATTCGCCGAACCGCCAGCTCACAGGCTTAGGCAGCTGTGGATGAACGACCGGTCAGGTGCCGTAGAGATGCAGCGCGCGGGCGGTTTCGGTGGCCACGTCGCCGGCGAGCGTCGTGATCGGCGGGCCGCCGCGCCGGTGGATGACATTCGCGAGGATGATCACGTACGTGTCCGAGCCCGGGTCCATCCACAGGGAGACCCCGGTGAACCCGGTGTGGCCGAAGCTGCCGACGGGAAAGACCGTGCCGCGCGGACGCGAATGGGCGGTGTCGATGTCCCAGCCGAAGCCACGCAGGTCCTGTCCCTCGATGGCCGGATAGTGCGGGCCGAGCCGCGCGTCGGCGGCGTTCGCCGCGTCGACCTGTCCCGCATGGTGGCCCGGCTGCTGAGGTGTCGTCATCACTTCCACGGTGGACTGCTGAAGCGGAAAAGCGCTGGGACGGCCCGCACGTCGATCGAGCAGCGCCTGCGCGAACAGGCCCAGGTCGTGGACCGTCGTGAACACGCCGGCGCTCCCGGCGACCCCACCCATGCGGCGTGCCGTCGGATCGTGCACGGTTCCACGCAGCGGCAGACCGAAGTGCGGATTGATCCCCGGGGTGTCCTCGTCGAGCGCCGTCGGCGCGATACGCGTGAGCAGATCGGTGCTCCAGGAACCGGCCGGGCAGTTCTCCTCCCGCGGTCCGTCCGGGTCGAAGACCAGAGCGGTGCCCCGGATCTGGTGTGGGCCACACGCTTTCGCCGCGGGCAGGTAGTACGTGTCGGACATGCCGAGCGGTGCGAAGACATGCTCGCGCACGTAACGGTCCACGGGTTCCCCGGTGATCTTCTCCACCAGGGCGCCGAGAATGATGAACCCGATGTCGGAGTAGTGGAACATCGCGCCGGGCTCGAACACCACCCATGCGGCCAGCGCACGCTTGATGCCCTCGGCCTTGTCGGCCTCGGTCAACCCCCACGGCCCGTCCAGGCTGAGATCACCCGCGATACCTGACGTGTGGGTGAGCAACATGCGCAGCGTCACCCGCGCGCGGCGTGGATCGTCGGTGGGGTTGAAGTCCGGCAGGTACGTCTGCACGGGCTCGTCGAGGCGGATCTTGCCCTGCTCGTAGAGCTGCAGGACGGCCGTCGTCGTCGCGATGCTCTTCGTCAGCGACGCCAGGTCGAACAGGGTGTCCTCGGTCATCGGCTCGGCGGGTGCGGGAGCCCCGTCCAAACCCGGTTCGCCGTCGAGCTTGCGGGAACCGAACGCCTCGCGGAACACGATCGTGCCCGCGTGCCCGATCTGGACCACCGCACCCGGCAGCCGTCCCGCCCCGACGTCGTCGTCGACGAGTCGGGTGACCGCGGAGAAGTCACCCGTCGGCGTGACGGGCGGGGTCACCTGCGTCGGGGACGCGGTCGGCGAGGTCGTGCTCGCCGGAGCCGGGGCATGTGGTGAGGGTGTGGGCTGACCGCACGATGACGCCGCGACCGCCACAGTACCGACGACTCCGACGGTACAGAGCACCAGAAGGCGCGACCGGGACAGCCTCACCGATCGACGGTAACTCGCCGTGCGTAACGCAGTGGCGGCCTCAGGCGCGTTTTTCCGCCGTGGCGTTACATACGGCGCTCCTCGGCTGGCACGAGGCGCTCGACCGAAAATCTCCGGAAGAAATGTCGCGAAAGCGCTTACGCAAGCGCTTGCGTGCCCGCTAGTGTGATGCAGAGCACGCGGCGCGCCCGGCGCCGCACCGGGACAAGGGAGTCCGTATGTTCAGAAAGGTCACCACAAGCGCGCGCACGGTCGGTGCCGTCCTCATGGCAGGCTCGCTGGTTCTGGGAATGACCGCGTGCGGCGGGTCGGGTTCCGACAGCGTGAAGGTCGGCCTGATCACCAAGACCGATTCGAACCCCTACTTCGTGAAGCTGCGGGAGGCCGCCCAGGCGCAGGCCGACAAGGACGGCGCCCAATTGATCGCGGTCGCCGGGGCGTTCGACGGTGACAACGAAGGCCAGGTCACGGCCATCGAGAACATGGTCGGTCAGGGTGTGAAGGGCATCCTGATCACCCCGAACTCGTCCACCGGCGTGCTCGACGCGATCAAGAAGGCGCGCGACGCGGGTGTCGTCGTCATCGCACTCGACACCGCCACCGAGCCCGAGGACGCCGTGGACGCCACCTTCGCGACAGACAACAAGGCCGCAGGCGTCAGCCAGGGCAAGTGGGTCAGGGCGGCTCTGGGCAACACCCCGCCGCAGGTCGTCATGCTCGACGGGACCCCGGGCGGCACCGTCGACACCTTCCGCCACGACGGATTCCTGGAAGGCTTCGGTCTCACCGAGAACTCGCCGGAGATCGTCGGTCGGGAGAACACCAACGGCGACCAGACCAAGGCGCAGACCGCCATGGAGAACCTCCTGCAGCGCGCCCCTGGCGTCAACGCGCTCTACACCATCAACGAGCCCGCCGCGGCCGGTGCCTACCAGGCGATCCAGTCAGCCGGTCGCGCAGGCCAGATCACCATCGGGTCGATCGACGGAAGTTGCACGGGCGTCGCGGATGTGAAGTCCGGGAAGATCGGTGCGACGGTCATGCAGTTCCCCGCCAAGATGGCCGAACTCGGGGTGCAGGCCGTGGTCAAGTTCGCCCAGGACGGCACCAAGCCCAGCGGCTTCAACGACACGGGGTCCGAACTCATCACCGACCGGCCGATGCCGGGGCTCGAGTCGAAGGACACCGCATGGGGCGAGCAGAACTGCTGGGGCTGAGATGTCCGAAACATCGGTAACGGCCACCGCTCCCGCGACGAGGACACCTTCGCCGGCGAAACGGTTCAACATGGGGACACTCCTGCGTGAACCGCTGGTCGGCCCGCTCGTGGCATTGGTCATCGCGATCATCGTCTTCAGTTCGATCTCGGACTCGTTCCTCAACCCGCAGAACGTGTCGTTGATCCTGCAGCAGTCGGTGGTCGTGGGCATCCTCGCCGTCGGCCAGACGCTGATCATCCTGACCGCGGGCATCGATCTCTCGATCGGCGCGGTCGCCGTATTCGGCACGATCGTGATGGCACAGGCCGCAGGCCCAGGAGGTCCGTTCCTGGCGCTCGGGGCGACGATGCTGGTGTGCGTGGCGTTCGGTGCGATCAACGGCGGGCTCGTCACAACCCTGCGGCTGCCGCCGTTCATCGTGACCTTGGGTACCTTCACCGCGATCCTTGCCGGTACCCGACTGCTCGCCGGATCGGAGACCTACCGTGTGGAGCCGGGGCCGCTCACGTTCCTCGGCACGTCGTTTCGCATCGGATCGTTCTCGACGACCTACGGCGTGGTCGCCATGCTGCTGGTTTATGCAGTCGTGTGGTACGCGTTGTCCCAAACCGCCTGGGGTAAGCACGTTTACGCTGTCGGCGGAAACCCGCAGGCGTCGAATCTGCTGGGCGTCAAGTCCGGACGGGTGCTGTTCTCGGTCTACATCGTCACCGGTGTGATCGCCGCGATCGCCGCCTGGGCTGCGCTGGGCCGCATCCCGAATGCCGACCCCAACGCGTACCAGAACGCCAACCTCGAGACCATCACGGCGGTGGTCATCGGCGGCACTAGCCTGTTCGGCGGTCGCGGCGGCGTCGGTGGCACGCTCGTGGGCATGCTGATCGTCGCGGTGCTGCGCAACGGGCTCACCCAGGCCGGCGTTGACAGCCTCTACCAGAACATCGCCACCGGCATCCTCGTGATCGTGGCGGTCGCGGTGGATCAATTCGCGCGCAGGAGATCACAATGACGACCACCACGAGCGGCGCACCCGTCCTCGAAGCACGCGGACTCGTCAAGAGGTACGGCAACGTGACCGCGATCAACGGCGCCGACTTCGAACTGCGCGCCGGTGAGGTGCTTGCGGTCGTCGGGGACAACGGCGCCGGAAAGTCCAGTCTCATCAAAGCTCTGGCGGGCGCGATCGTCCCCGATTCGGGACAGATCCTGATGAACGGTGTGCCCGTATCCTTCCGCAACACCCGCGACGCTCGAGCGGCCGGGATCGAGACGGTCTATCAGGACCTCGCGGTCGTACCGGCCCTCGACATCGCGTCGAACCTGTATCTCGGACGTGAGATCCGGCGAAAAGGCATCGCAGGCAGGCTGTTCCGCCGGTTGGACATGCCCGGGATGCGGCAGGATGCCGCACAGCACCTCGCGGACCTCAAGATCGGCATCAAGTCGGTGGGTCAGGCCGTGGAGACGCTGTCCGGCGGGCAGCGTCAAGGTGTGGCGGTGGCGCGTGCGGCCGCGTTCGGTCGTGGCGTGATCATCATGGACGAGCCGACCGCGGCCCTCGGCGTACGGGAATCCGGTCAGGTCATCGACCTGATCAAGTCGATTCGAGACCGCGGCATCCCGGTGGTGCTCATCAGCCACGACATGCCGCACGTCTTCGAGGTGTCCGACCGGATCCACATCCACCGACTCGGGCAGCGTGCCGGAGTCGTCGACCCGAAGAAGCGCTCGATGTCAGAGGTCGTCGCGCTCATGACCGGTGCGGAGGAGCCGACCGATGAGGAACGCGCCGGTCTCTGAGGAGGCCCCGGTCGGGATCTTCGTCGGGTTGGCGACGCTCGACGTGATCCACCGCATCGCCGAACCGCCTGCGGTGAACGAGAAGATCACCTCGACCGCACAGTTCGTCGCCGCGGGTGGCCCTGCGGCAAATGCCGCCGTCACGTTCGCCGCGCTGGGCGGGCAGGCGGTACTGGTGACCGCCCTCGGCGACGATCCGGTTGCTGATCTGATCCGCGCCGACCTGGCTGCGCACGACGTCCGCGTCGTCGACACGGCCGCCGGGACGACGCGAACGGTTCCCGTGTCCTGCGTCTCGGTCGTCGAATCCACCGGCGACCGGTCGGTCGTCTCGGCCGACGCAGTGACCTCAGACGCATCGCCGCCCGACGACCTCGCCGACGTCGTGGCTCGCGCCGATGTGGTGCTCGTCGACGGTCATCACCCGGTGATGGCCCGTGCTGCCGTCCGGCTTGCGGCCGAACGCGGGATCCCCGTCGTCGTCGACGCGGGACGGTGGAAACCGGTGATGGCCGACCTCGTCCCTTTTGTCTCGGACATGGTGTGTTCCGGCGACTTCCGCACACCCGGCGCCGACACCTCGGAGATCACGGCCGCAGCGCTGCTCGGCGAAGGCGTTGGCACCGTGGTCATCACCCACGGCGGCGACGCCGTCACGTGGTGGGCCGGTGGCGAATACGGTGCCGTTCCGGTGCCCGAGGTGACGGTCGTCGACACCCTGGGTGCCGGTGACGCCTTCCACGGGGCTTATTCCTACTATTCGACCCGGCCCGACGGCGGAGTTGCCGATCGCATCGATCGCTCGTCACGCGTGGCGGCACTACGGTGTTCGGTGATCGGGCCACGGGCGTGGCTGAGCAAACTCCCCGGCCGACCGGCCGGAGTGCAGATTCGAAAGCGAGAACGGTGACCAACGTGCAGGACGTGCAGGAGGCCACACTGGACCAGCTGGTCGAGTGGGCGAAAGCACTCGTCGTCCCAGGCGAACGCCGCATCCTGGGCCTCACCGGAGCGCCGGCGGCCGGGAAGTCCACCGTCGCCGAACAACTCGTCGCCGCGCTGGGACCCGACACGGCCGTCCTCGTCCCGATGGATGGTTTCCACCTCGCCAACGAGGTCCTGATCGACCTCGGCCGCCGCGACCGCAAGGGCGCCCACGACACCTTCGACGACGGCGGATACGCTCGGCTGATCGCGACCCTGAGGGCGCAGCGCATCGGCGAGCCGGTCCTGTACGCACCGCGCTTCCACCGCGAGATCGAGGAGTCGATCGCGTCGTCGATTCCGGTCCACTCCACGGTCCCGCTGGTTGTCACCGAGGGCAATTACCTTCTGCTGGACCGTGATGCGTGGCCCACGGCACGCGCGTGCATCGATGAGGTGTGGTTCCTGGCGCTCGACACCGACGTCCGCCACGACCGGCTGCGGCGCCGCCACGAGGCGTTCGGGAAATCCCCGGAGGACGCCGCGCGCTGGGCCCTCGGACCCGACGAGCGCAACGCCCAGTTGATCGAGTCGACCGCAGGTCGCGCGGACCGGATCGTGCGTGTGTCGTGACCACGATGGATGACGTGGCGCGCCTCGCTGGCGTCTCGACATCCACGGTGTCGCATGTGCTCAACGGCACCCGCAAGGTCAACGACGAGACCCGGTTGCGCGTCGAGGAGGCGATCGAGAAAACCGGGTACCGGCGCAACGTCGTCGCGCGGGCGCTCGCCGCCGGCCGAACGAACACGATCGGGCTCTCGATCTCCGCGTTGACCAACCCGTACTTCGGGAGCCTGGTCCACGCCGTGGAACGGGCGCTGTCCGACGCCGGGTATGTGCTGATCGTGGGTGATTCCCACGACGAAGCGGAGTCGGAGAAGCGGGTGGTCGATTCGCTTCTCGGCCGCAAGGTCGACGGTATGATCGTCGCGCCCGCGGCCGGCTCCGCACAGGCAAGCCTCCCCGAGATCGCGCGTGCCCGAACACCTCTGGTGCTCATCGACCGCGGCGCCGATATCGAAAGCGATCAGGTCGGTCCGGAGAACATCGAGTCGGCCCGCGCGTTGACCGAGCATCTGCTCGATATCGGGCACCGGCGCATCGCCGTGGTGCGAGGCCTGGCCGGGATCTCCTCCACCACAGAGCGATTCGACGGTTACCGCTCGGCACTGGCCCACCGCGGAATCGCACTCGACCCGGACCTGATCGTCGACGGCGAATCCAACACCGACGCCGCCGAACGCGGCGTGCACGCGCTGATGTCGGGAACGAACCGACCGACCGCGCTGGTGTCGATGAACAACGCCATGACCATCGGCACCCTCAAGGCGATCCGCCGTCTGGGCCTGACGATCCCGGCGGACGTCGCCTTCGTCTGCTACGACGACTTCGAATGGTCGGACCTGTTCGAGCCCAAGCTCACCGCGGCAGCACAAGATGTCGAGACCATCGGTGCCACCGCGGTAGAACTGCTGTTGCGCCGCATCCAGGGCGACGAGAGCGCACCCCAACACATTCGGGTGCCGACGACGTTGCATCACCGCAATTCGTGTGGGTGCACCTGAAGGGCCGGACCCGCGATCCACCCTGATGACGGGCGAGCATTCCCGCTGACCTGTGCACACCACGACCGGTCGACTCAGGGAGTGAGTTCACCGGTTGATGGCGACCGGGCGTGGGTGAATCAGCTGGCGATCAGGTAGACCGCCGAAGCCAGCACGAACGACATGAACCCGATGGCGGTGGCGACCACGGTCCACGTCTTCAACGTGGTGATCGTGTCGAAACCGCAGAATCGGCCGATCAGCCAGAAACCCGAATCGTTGACGTGCGAGAAGGTGATCGAACCCGCCGCGATGCCGACCACGACCGCCGCCAGCGCGACACTGCCGAGGTTCATCTCCATGACGGCCGGGGCCATGATCGACCCCGTGGTGGTGGCCGCCACTGTGGCCGACCCCTGCGCGACGCGGAAGGCGATCGCGATGAGGAAGCCCGCGAGAATGACCGGCAGGCCGAGCGCGTCGAGTCCGTCCGCGAGGGTCTTGCCGATCCCGGTCTCGGTGAGGACGCGGCCGAAGGCACCACCCGCACCGGTGATCAGGATGATCGAACACACCGGTGCCAGCGCGTCGTCGACAAGGTTCTCCAGCAGCCCGCCGATCGGTTCGCCGCGGCGCCGACGCGGCCGGATGTACAGCAACACCATGGCCAGCAGGACGCTGATCAGCAACGCCATCGAGGTCGTGCCGATCAGACGCGAAAGCTGGTACGCGATATTGTCTTTCGTCACCGCGCCGTCTGCCTCGAGGGTCGAGAACACCGTGTTGAAGAAGATCAACGCCAACGGCAGCAGCAGGACGAAGATCACGGTCCAGAACCCTGGCCGCTCGTCTTCCGGATAGTCCTTGGGCTCACCGAGCAGCGACGGCACCGGCATGTTCGGGTAGCGCTTGGCGATGATCAGGCTGAGCCGGTATCCCGCGAGATACCACGTCGGCAGGCCGACGAGCAGCGCCACGATCACCACCATGCCGACGTCGGCGCCCATCACCGTCGCCGCGGCCGTCGGGCCGGGGTGCGGTGGGGTCAGCGCGTGCATCATCAGGAACGCGCCGATGGACGGCAGCACGTACAGCATGAAGGATCCGCCGAGGCGCCGGGCCACCGTGTAGATGATCGGCAGCATCACGATGAAGCCGGCGTCGAGGAAGATCGGGAACGCGTAGAACAGCGAGGCCACGGCGAGCGCGAGCGGTGCCTTGCGCTCGCCGAACCGGTCGAGCATCTTCTCGGCGAGAACCTGTGCGCCGCCCGTCATCTCGACGAGCCGCCCGAGAACGGCGCCGAACCCCACGAGTAGTGCGACCGTACCGACGGTGTTGCTGAAACCGGCGATGACGACGTCGATGACATCGCCCATGCTGATGCCTGCGGCGAGGCCGGTCAGCACGCTGACGACGATCAACGAGAAGAAGGCGTGGAGCCTGACCTTGATGATCAGGAAGAGCAGAACCGCGATGGCGACAAGCGCAATGACGATCAGCAGAGCGGCAGGCCGCTCCGCGAGGGCGATCTCGTCCATGGGGACCCTTCAGTTTTGGTGAGCGGGAGGTCGGCCGTCACCGAAAGACGGCCGATGAAACGATGGTCAGGCTCCCTTCGGGGCCGGTCCGAGTTCGCGCAGCAGGTCGGCCATGCGGGAGTACGCCTTGTTGCGGTACGCGATGACCGCGGCCTTGGTGTCGTCGTCGAAGTCGCCCGTCCACCCCTTGCCGTTCTTGGTGCCGTGGCGGCCGGCGTCGACATTGTCCGTGAGGAGCTTGGGAGTGGCCATGCGCTCACCGAATTCGTTCTCCAGAGTGCGGAACCCCTTGACGTACACGTCGAGCCCGGCCTGATCGGCGATGGCGAACGGACCGAAGAAGCCCAACCGGAAGCCGAAAGTGGTGCGGACGATGGTGTCGACGTCCTCCATCGTGGCCACGCCCTGTTCGACGATCAGCGTCGCCTCTTTCAGCAGGGCGTACTGCAGCCGGTTCAGTGCCATCCCGGGTGTGTCCGCCACCTGGGCGCCCTCACGTCCGGCCCGCACCAGAAGGTCCTTCACCGAATCGATGACCTCCTGTGTTGTGGCGTCACCCGCGACGAGCTCCACACCGGGGATGAACGGTGCCGGGTTGGAGAAGTGCACGGTGAGGAACCGCTCGGGGTTGGTGACCGCTTCGACGAGGACCTTCACCGGGATGGTGGACGTATTGGTACCGATGATCGTGTCGGGGCGGGCGCTCCTACACACCCGTGCCAGCACGTCCTTCTTGACGTCGGGATCCTCGAAGACGGCTTCCATGACGAAGTCGACGTCGGCAACGGCGGCCTCGAGGCTCTCGCCGGCCGTGAGGTTGCTCATGATCGTGTCGGCGCTGCCAGGGCCGAACAGGCCCTGTTCTTCGAATTCCCGTGCCTCCCTGTCCAACCGCTTGAGCGCTTCGCGGGTGGCATCGGCGTTGACGTCGGCGATCTGGACCTTGAACCCGTTGAGAGCCAGGACCTGGGCGATCCCGCCGCCCATGTAACCGGCGCCGACGACTGTGACGGTGTTGATCTTGCGCATGAGATGTCCTTCGGATGTGGTGGATCAGGCGAGTGCGGAGGTGAGGACCTGCAGGATGTACTCCCGGTTCTCGGCGCACACGCCCAGGGAATCGGAGCCGTAGTGCTCGCAGCAGAACGGACCCGAGTAGCCGAGTTCCAGTGCGAGACGGATGATCTGGCGGTAATTGATGTATCCGTACTTCAACGGCAGCGGCGCGGAGCTGTAGGCGCCGGTCGCCGGATCGAAGTCTCGTGAGTAGTTCTTGATGTGCCAGAAGTTCGAGTACGGAAGCACTTTGGCATACATCTCGGTGTAGTGCGGCATGGGCCGGTGCAGCCGGATCAGGTTCCCCAGATCGGGGTTGAGTCCCACCGCGTCGTGGTCGACGTCGCGGATGAACGCCACCGCGTCGTCCGGCGTTCCGATGTAGGTGTCCTCGTACATCTCGAGGCTGAGCTGGATGCCGTTGGTGCGGGCGTGGTCACCGAGCTCCCGGACGCGTTCGATCGCCAGGTCGCGCAGCGCCGGATCGTCCACGTGCCCCTGCACCAACCAGAACCAGATCTGCTCGTCCTGCTCGGGGGTGATCGCCTGCATGAAGCCGGTGTTGACGATGGTGGCCCCGAACGACGGTGCCAGGTCGATGAGGCGGTGAGCGTCGGCGAGGTTCTGCTCGCCGTTCTCGACGTCGACGACGGAGTTGCGCGTCATGGAGATCGACGAGATCGCCAGACCCTCGTCGCTCAGGACCGTGCGGAACTCCTCGACGCGACTGTCCGAGAGCGCGGCGAGCGGAACCCAGGCGTCGGTGGGGTCGATGTGGTCGAAGCCGAGTTCACGGACCTGTCGCAGTTGCTTCGCCCACACGCCGGCCGGGGCGTCCTTGATGTGGCCGCCATCGGGCGCTCGATTGCCGAATCCCAGCATGTTCGCCGCGATCGGCCAGGTGTGAGCAGAGTACATCCCTGGTCCTCCAAGTGGTTTGTGTCACAAATTGCTCGTTAAATCACATAGGATATAGGGGTGTGACCCCGTCGTGTCAACGCCGGTTAGACTTCAGCGCGACTCTGTCGGGCCGCAATCATGAGCCCGACGCGTCCGAGGCGGCAGTGGAGCCGCGCGTGCGCAATGGGCGTGAAGTGGAAGCCGACCTGGAAGCAGTCTTGAAAGCAGATCCGGAAGCAGACCTGGAAGCGGGCCGGGAACCCGAGGGAGACCCGAGGCCGGTCCGCAGCACGCTCGTCGACCAGGTCTATGAGCGGCTGATGGAGCTGGTCCTCAACGGAACCCTGAAGGCGGGAGATCCGGTCAGCATTGACGGAACCGCCCGTCACCTGGGCGTTTCACAAACGCCGGTGCGGGAGGCGCTGGCCCGCATGGAGTCGACGGGCCTCGTCGTCCGGGTGGCGATGCGCGGGTACCGCGTGCCGGAGATGCCGGATGCCAAGGAGATCGCCGACATCATGGACGCCCGGTTGCTCATCGAGCCACAACTGGCCGAACTGGCCTGCGCCCACGCGGATCCGCAATGGCTGGGCGCGCTGGAGCAGGCGATCGACGAACAGGAACGCGCGCCGCACACCGCGGACGCCGCGGCGATCAGGCAGTACCACCGCGCCGACGAGCAGTTCCACCGGCTTATCGCCGAACGTGCAGGTAACGCGGCACTTCTGCGCGCCTACGACGCACTGGGCGGGCACGGCCAACGGTTCCGGCTGTTCATCGGTGTAGGCGTGCAGGACTCCGATTTCGCAGTCGCCGAGCACCGGGAACTTCTGGCCGCGTTCCGGCGCGGATACGGGCCCGAGGTGTACCGCATCATGCATGCCCACATCAGCGGCGTGAAGGAACGCGCACTGGCCGAGCATGCCGAGGCCGTCCACACGCACTCGGCGCAGAATGGCCGTCACCGCTGACTTCGTGACCGAAATCCTATAGGATCGTGTCATCCCGACCGCGTCACGCAGTGCTTGCACCGCGCCCTGACCGGACCCATTCCGAAGGATGGAACAGTGACGTACCTCCTGAACTCCCCGGACGACTTCGCCGACCAGGCGGTCCGGGGCCTCGTGGCCGCCAACCCCGACCTCCTCACCGAGGTTCCCGGCGGTGTCGTCCGGTCGACCGAGACCCCGAAGGGCCAACCCGCCCTGGTGATCGGTGGGGGCTCAGGCCACTACCCGGCCTTCGCCGGATGGGTCGGACCCGGCATGGGGCACGGCGCACCGTGCGGCAACATCTTCTCGTCGCCATCGGCGACCGAGGTCTACTCCGTGGTGCGCAACGCCGAGAACGGCGGCGGCGTCATCCTCGGATTCGGCAACTACGCCGGTGACGTCCTGCACTTCGGTCTCGCCGCAGAGAAGTTGCGGCACGAGGGCATCGACGTGCGCATCGTCACCGTCAGCGACGACATCGCCTCCAACAGTCCGCAGAACCACCGCGACCGACGCGGCGTCGCCGGCGACCTGCCGGTGTTCAAGATCGCCGGTGCCGCAATCGAAGCCGGCGCAAACCTCGACGAAGCCGAGCGGGTGGCCTGGAAGGCCAACGATGCGACCCGCTCGTTCGGCGTGGCATTCGAGGGCTGCACCCTGCCCGGCGCAGATGAGCCGCTGTTCCACGTCGAAAAAGGCTGGATGGGCGTGGGGCTGGGGATCCACGGCGAGCCGGGCGTGCGGGACAACCGTCTCGGCACCGCGGCCGAGGTCGCGGACATGCTGTTCGACGAAGTGACGGCCGAGGAGCCTCCCCGCGGCGAGAACGGGTACGACGGCCGCGTGGCGGTGATCCTCAACGGTCTCGGCACGGTGAAATACGAAGAGCTCTTCGTCGTGTACGGACGCATCGCCGAACGCCTTGCCGAGCAAGGGTTCACCGTCGTACGCCCAGAGGTCGGTGAATTCGTCACCAGCCTGGACATGGCCGGTGTGTCGTTGACCATGGTGTTCCTCGACGACGAACTCGAACGGTTGTGGACCGCACCGGTGGAGACGCCGGCCTACCGCCGCGGGGCGATGCCGACCGTGGACCGCACACCTCGCACCGCGATCTGGGACGCCGCGGAGACGAACATCCCGCAGTCCACCGAGGACTCGCGGGACTGCGCACGCAATATCGTTGCGGTGCTTGAGACTTTGCATCAGGTGTGTGCCGACAACGAGGGCGAACTGGGCCGCATCGACGCGGTCGCCGGCGACGGTGACCACGGCCAGGGCATGACGTTCGGATCCCGCGGTGCGGCGCAGGCGGCGCGCCGCGCGGTGGACCAGAACGCAGGCGCACGCACGACGCTGCTGCTGGCCGGTCAGGCCTGGGCCGACGCGGCAGGCGGAACTTCCGGTGCGCTGTGGGGCGCGGCGCTGACCAGCGCCGGAGGCGTCTTCACCGATACCGACGGTGCGGGCGACCAGACCATTGTCGACGCCATCTGCGCCGGCATCGACGCCGTCCTGCGGCTCGGCGGCGCGCAACCGGGGGACAAGACCATGGTCGACGCGGCCGTGCCTTTCCGCGATGCGCTCCGCGCGTCGTTCGACACGCAGGCCGGTCCCGCGATCGCCAGCGCAGCCAAGGTGGCGCGCGAAGCCGCCGAGAAAACTGCGGACATAGCCGCGCGACTGGGTCGCGCGCGGGTACTCGGGGAGAAGAGCGTCGGCACGCCCGACCCGGGTGCACTGTCGTTCGCGCTGTTGATGAAAGCCCTGGGCGAGCACCTCACCCAGTGAACGAGAAGGAGAGAACCATGGCGTTGAAGATCGTCATCGGCGGCGACAACGCCGGATTCAACTACAAGGAAGCGCTGCGCAAGGACCTCGAGTCCGACGACCGGGTGGCCTCTGTCGAAGACGTCGGCGTCGCAGGCATCGACGACAACACGTCCTATCCGAATGTCGCAGTGGCGGCCGCCGAGAAGATCGCGCGGGGCGAAGCCGACCGTGCGCTGCTGATCTGCGGTACCGGGCTGGGCGTGGCGATTGCGGCCAACAAGGTCAAGGGCATACGCGCGGTCACCGCACACGATGTGTACTCCGTCCAGCGGTCCGTACTGTCGAACAACGCGCAGGTGTTGTGCATGGGCGAGCGGGTCGTGGGGCTGGAACTGGCGCGTGCGCTGGTGAAGGAATGGCTCGGCCTCGAGTTCGACCCGCAGTCCGCCTCCGCCGCCAAGGTCAATGACATCTGTGCGTACGAGGGAGCCTGAGGCGCGGGCGCTCGGCGCCGCGCAGCTGTGGATCGGCACCAGCTGGAAGATGAACAAGGGCCTCGCCGAGTCCCGTCGCTACGCGCGCGAACTCGCCGACTACGTCAGTGCGAACGCGATACCCGGCGTCCAGCCGTTCATCATCCCGTCGTTCACCGCACTCGCCGCCACCCGTGACGAGTTGGGCGACGATTCGCCGGTGCTGCTCGGGGTGCAGAACGCACACTGGGAGGACCACGGAGCCTGGACCGGCGAGGTCTCGGTCGCGCAGGCAAAGGACGCCGGAGCGCAGCTCGTCGAGATCGGTCACTCCGAGCGTCGCGAGCACTTCGGCGAAACCCTCGAGACCACGCGACTCAAGGTGGCCGCGGCGCTCGCGCACGGTCTGGTGCCGCTGCTCTGCATCGGCGAGAGCGCCGAGACCAAACGCGCCGGCGACTCATCCAGATTCATCCTGGAGCAGGCCGCCGGCGCGCTCGACGGTCTCACCGACGAGCAGCTGCGCCGAGTTCTCATTGCGTACGAACCGATCTGGGCGATCGGCGAGCACGGCCGGCCCGCCACCGTCGAGGAATTACGCAAGCCGTTCGCCGACCTGGGACGCGAATATGGCGGCAGCACACTCGGTCTGCTCTACGGCGGGTCGGTGAACACCGACAACGCCGAGGAGCTGCTCGGCATCGACCACGTCACGGGACTGTTCATCGGCCGAGCCGCGTGGCAATTGCCCGGATATGTGCGGATCCTCGAGCTGGCCGCGGCTCATCCCAAGGCGAGCGCCTGAGCAGTCGGGGTGTGCACGGTCGGCCGCACGGCGTCAACCCGTTCACAGCACATCGCTTGGTCGCACCGTCAGCACACCTGCGACCAGTTGGGGACATGGTCACGTAGCGGCATATCGACGGATGAGTCGGCATTGAGCTCAGCGATCTGGTCGAGGAACGCGCGCGCGACCGGCCCAGCACTGGCGCTGATGGCGATGGCTAGGTGACGAATTGTCTTGGGTACGAGCGGTCGAACTGCAACATCGCTGGGACAATCGAGAAATGCGGCCGCGGGCAGAATGCTCACTGCGAGTCCGGCCCGCACGATCTCGATGGCCGTCGCCATGTCGTGGGCCTCATACGCGATGTCGAACTCAACCCCGTTGTCGCGGGCGACGGCCATGAATACTCTCGCGCATCCGCCCGTCGTCCCGACGAACGGCTCTCTCGACAGCTGTGCATAGGTGATCTGATTGAGCGTGGCCAAGGGATGGCAGGCGGGAACCACTGCCAACATCGGTTGGGCAGTGAGGAATGCGGCAGTCAGTCCACGTGCGGGCAAGGTCACCACACCGGCCTCAGCGGCACCCTGGTCAAGCCAGTCGCGTACCTCCGGTTCGCTTCCCTCCAGGATTCGGACATCGACGTGCGGATAGCGCCCGACGAAGATTTCGACTTGCGGCTCGATGATATGCCGGGTTGTGAAATGCAGGCTCGCCAACCGCAGCGGTCCCGCCACTCCGCCGCTCATCAGCGCGATCTCGGACTCAAGTTGATCCCAGTGCCGCAGAGCGTCGCGGGAGCGATCCACTGCCAGTTTTCCGACTTCGGTGAGAACCACACCTTCCGGGGTCCGCTTGAGCAACGGCATCCCCAACTCCTTTTCAAGGCTCGCCACTGAACGGCTGACCGCTGGTTGGGACAAGTTCATGAACCTGCCCGCGGCGGAGAAACCGCCGTGCTCGACCACAGCGAGAAAAGTCCTGAGTTGAATGAACGATGGCATCACTAATCTTGTGTCGGGTAGAGAGGCGCGTTCATGCCGTGTACAACGTCGGCCACCTCATTGATCGTTCACACCGTTTCGTCGTCCTGAACGCACCCGGCACGGACCTGGAGGGGAACGACGCCAAACCGCTGCTTACGTCGATGACCGGCTCGACTGTAGGTGTGCCGACAAGAAGCTCTCGAACGTCGTTGGGGTGCGCGTCTCGGCGTTGCGGGTCTGCAGCATGGTGATTCGGCGCTCGGCGACATCAATCGTCATATCCACGACGCCCTGCGCCATGTGAGCCGAGAAGCCCGAACTGAGCAGACCGTTACGCATGGTTTCGGCGTCGACGGTGTCATAGGTCGCGTCCGTGCGCCCGACAATGCGTCCAATTACCTCCGTCAACTCATACAGCGTGACGTCGGCAGGTCCCTGCAACTCCAACACGGGGTTTGTCGCAGTTCGCTTGCCGGTCAGGAGATCGGCTGCGACTGTACCGATGTCTGCTGTGGCGATGGCAGGCAGCGCGAGATCACCAGGGATGAGTCCTCGTGCCACGCCGTTGGCGCGGATCTGATCCACCATGGGTAACGCGTTCTCCATGAACCAGCCTGGTCGTAGGTGAGTGGCTTGCACCCAACCGACGGTGGCGATGGCTTCCTCCAGTGGACGCAGGCCCCATACCGGTCCACGGGCGCCGACGTAATTGGCGGCCCAGCCGCTGAGTACCACCACTCGCTGCAGTTCTGGCAGATCGGCCAACGCCTGCCGATAGGCGTCGATGACGCGTTGTTGGTACCGGTTGAAGTCAAGGCTGTCGGGAATGATTCCGGGCGCCAACATCACGAACGCGGCCTCAGCACCGTCGAATGCCCAACGGACGGAGTCCGTGTCCTCCGGGTCCACGGTTACGGCTTCGGCCCCACGCGCGCTGTAGGACGTGAGACGATCGAGGGTGCGGCCGAGCACTCTGACGCTTTCACCGGAGCTGAGGAGCGCCTCGGCGACGGCAGAGCCGGTTCGGCTGGTGGCCGCTGACACGACGATCATGGTCTTTCCTTTCACTGTCGATGCACTCCATTGGCCGCAGTACGGTGCGGCGAGGAGATATTCGGGAGATTTCGGAGAACGGTTCAGGGCGGTTCGGGAAGTACTCAGGAACTGCTCAATGCCCCAAGCAGCTCCAACTTGTCTGCGTCGGCGGAACCGGGCTCGGCCACGCTGATGATCAGGCGCTGGCCCGGATCATCGGGCAGCCGCAGAATCTCCTCGTTGAGCGTCAGCTCACCGACGAGCGGGTGCCGGTAGCGGCGGGGGGTGTGCAGGCAATCTTGTACGGGGCGGTCGTGCCAGATCGCGGCGAACTCTTCGCTGGCCGTCGTTAGCTCCGCGATGAGCCGGTGAAGATCCAAGTCGTCGGGACGCTCAGCGCTCGCGAGGCGCAAGTACGCCGTCAACTCCACGGCCTGTTGGCGCCAGTCGGCGAAAAGCGTCCGCATCGCCGGCTGAAGGAACATCCGGCGGGCCTGGTTGGGCGGATCCGCACTGCCGATGGCCGCGACCTCACCCGCATCGAGTTGCCACAATGCCAACCCGAGGGCATTGCCGGCCAGGATGTCGGTTCGGCGGCCTACCAGCACCACCGGGTTGTGATTGGAGCTGATGAGCTCCAGGATCGGGGGCCGCACCTCATCCTCGTGACCGGATGCCCTGGCAGGTGGAAGATTGCGGGCCAGCCGATACAGGTGCGCGCGTTCATCGGGGGACAGCGACAATTTGTCGGCCAGCGACGACAGGATGGCATCCGAGACCTGGTGTGCTTCGCCTTGTTCCAGGCGCGTGTAGTACGTCGTGCTGACGCCGATGAGGAGCGCCAACTCATCCCGACGAAGCCCCGGTACGCGCCGCAAAGCCCCATAGGAGGGTTCAATGCCGACCTGTGCAGGCGTCACGGCAGCCCTCCTGGAGCGAAGGAAGGCGCCGAGTTCGGCCGCAGCGGCCCGGCGTCCCGGTCCGCTGTCGTCCCCTACCTGTGGCGTTGCCCGGCCGCTCATGTCAGCTCCATCGGCCGGTAAGGGGTGGGAACCCAGATATACTCGCCTGCCCGGTATGTGACGTTGCCGATACCGGGGAACGGTAGGTGAGCCGCACCGACAGCCCAGCGTTGCGCCGACACTTCGTCGAGAATGCGTTGCCGCGACATCTTGGCCTGATCGCGGTCGCTGTCGATGTCCATCGCGACATGGGGCATCCGCAACTGGACAGCGTGGCTGTGAACGGTATCCCCCCAGAAGAGCACCTGCGGACCGCCTGCCTCGACGAGGAATCCGGCATGCCCGGGTGTGTGGCCATGCAGATCGATTGCCGTCACGCCGGGAACCGGGTGATCGCCATAGTCGAAGATGTGCAAGCGGCTTTCCTTGCGGTACGGCTCTAGCGCCTCGGCCGCCCACCCACGGATGCTCAACTGCACGTCGGTCGCGTCGTCCGGGAAGGTGCTGTGGATCCAGTGCCGGAGATCCAGGTCGGCTACGTGCACCAGCGCATTCGGGAAGACGGCTTGGTCTTGCGCAGTGAGGCCATAGACGTGATCGGGGTGAAGATGGGTGATCAGGATGTCGTCGATGTCGGCGGGGTTTGCTCCGGCCGCCGAGAGGCTTTCGACCAGGTGCCCTGTGCCCGGGCCCAAGGACGTGCCTGCCCCTGCATCGATGAGCACGACTCGGCCCTGCCGCTCGAACATGAAGACGTTGACTGCCGTCTGCAATTCTCCCTCCGGAGGGAGGAAAGCATCGGACAGCAGGGCGGCGATCCGATCGGGAGTCTCCCCGTGCATGTCAGCCGAGAAAATCGGCAACGCCCCGTCGTAGAGAGTGGTCACAACGAGGTCACCGACGCGCGTGCGTTGATATCCGGCACCTTGGGCCGTCAGCGGATCGATCACAATGTCGCTCATAAAGTCGATGGTGCCCGGCGGTTGTGGGTCTGTGCCTACCCATGTTGTGGATAGGAACAGCGGTGGCGCCCCCTTGCGATGCCGCCATGGTGTGCGGCCGGGCAACGCATCGTCGGGCGCGCCGTGTGGCTGACGGTGTTCCAATGCCCATGCCGACGCTTTCCTCCCGGTCGACTCGCATTATCCGCCGGATCGCGCAGGCATTCCCCTGAATCGCAGATCGCCCGAGCCTTGCCGTGGGTCCTAACCTCACCTGCGGGCGACTTCGGCGGGGACGCCATCGGCAAGGAGAGAACGCCGGCGTCCGTACAACCCGTAGATGATCAACCCACCGCCCAGCCACACGACAAATCTGATCCAGGTCAGCGCGCTCAGGTTCAGCATCAGCCATAGGAGTGCCACGACCGAGCAGAGTGGAACCAATGGCATCAGAGGCACCTTGAACCCACGGGGCAGGTCGGGGCGCGCACGGCGCAACCAGATCACCCCCGCCGAGACCAGCGTGAAGGCGAACAACGAGCCGATGTTGACCATTTCAGCGAGCCTCTCGATCGGAAACAGCGCCGCAACCGCTGCGACAACAGTTCCGCCGAGCATCGTTATCCGCACGGGTGCCCCGCGTCGGCTGGTTCGGGCAAGCCATCGCGGGATCAACCCATCGCGTGACATCGCCAGCAGGAGTCTGGCTTGACCGAACAGAACCACGATTTGAACGGTGGTCAGGCCGGCCAACGCGCCGAGCGAAATGATGTGTGCCGTCCAGTTCATGCCGTTGGCCGTGAACGCTGTCGCGAGATTGGCGTCATCACCGGCAGCGCGGAGCGTCGTGTACTTGACCATGCCGGTCAACACAACGACCACGGCGATGTAGAGCACGGTAACGAACAACAGTGATGCCAGGATGCCGCGGGGAACGTCACGCTGTGGCCGCCGGGTTTCCTCGGCCGTTGTCGCAACGATGTCGAAACCGATAAAGGAGAAGAACACTATCGAGGCGCCGGCCAACAGACCATACCAACCGTAATGGCTACTGCCCGCGTTGGTGATCAGGGACAGCACCGACTGCTCTGCCCTGTCGCCGGTGTATTCCGCCGGTGGAATGAAAGGGAAGTAATTGGCGACGCGGATGTAGAAGGCCCCGACGACGATGACCAGCACCACGACGGACACCTTGACAACAGTGATCACGAGGCTCACCTTCGCCGACACCTTCGCACCGAACGCGAGCAGCGCCGTGACAGCCGCGACGATCAGAACTGCGCCCCAATCGATCGGCGTCGCGAGGAAGTCTGTGGTGAGCCGACCGACTCCAAGCACCGTGCCGAGGTATCCGGACCAACTTCTGGCAATCACCGCGGCGGCAACCACGAGCTCGAGGATGAGATCCCAGCCGAGAATCCAGGCCACAAGTTCTCCGAACACGATGTAGGAGAACGTGTATGCGCTTCCGGCGACCGGTACAGCGGACGCGAATTCGGCGTAACACATCGCTGCCAGACCACAGGCAACCGCGGCGATGACGAATGACACCGCGATCGCAGGCCCGGCAACATTGCCCGCCGTGGAGGCCGTGAGAGTGAAGATACCCACGCCTATCACCACAGACACACCGAACACGGTGAGGTCCCACCACGTCAGATCTCGCCGGAGTCGCGAATCGGGATTGTGGGTATCGGCGATCGCCTGGTCCAGCGGTTTTGTTCGTCGCGTCAAAAGATCGTCCCTTCGGTCCACGAGAATCGGTCGAAGATACTTCTGCCGCAATGTGTTTCACAGCAACGATGTGGCCATCCCACCCTGGAGTGGGCGATTCCCTGGTCTCGATGCAGGTCACAAGTTCAGCGCGGCAGCCACTTCCACCAATGCGGCGATGTGGTCATCGACGCACGCGAACCCCGCACCCATCGTGTTGAGCGAGACGTGACTGGCCCCTACATACCGCCAATCGCGTATATCTTCGACAACCTTGTCCACACCTGCCGGCGTCCAGGTCACCCGGCCTTCCATTCCGATACTGGCCGGATCACGTCCGGCCTGCCGTGCCGAGTCCTCGATGATGCTCTTCGCTGCATCCAATTCCGCACCTGGCGGCATCTGCGGAAACCAACCATCTCCGAGCCTGCCGATGCGGCGGTAGGCCGGCGCGCTGTCGGCACCGAACCAAACCGGGATTGGCTGTTGAATCGGCCGCGGCGAAAGGCCTGCGCCGGTCACCTGCTCGTACATCGAGTGATTGGTGACGCTGCGCTGGCTCCAGAGCTTGCGCATCAGAACGACCTGCTCTTCGATGCGTGCACCACGGCGTGAGAACGGCATCCCGAGGGCCTCGTATTCGACGGCGTTCCAGCCGACCCCGACTCCGAGACGGAACCGTCCATTGGTCATCAAGTCGAGCTCAACGGCCTGCTTCGCGGCAAGTACGGTCTGGCGCTGCGGCAGGACGACAACGCCTGTTACAAGTTCAAGTGGGGTGAGGGCAGCGATGTAGCCGAACAGTACGAACGGCTCGTGGAAAGTCGTGGAGACATCGAACGGCGCATTCCAACCGGGGTGCACCCGCGGATCGGCCCCTACGACATGCTCAGGTGCCGACAGGTGTTCAAAACCCAGTCGTGCTACCTCCGTGACATACGTCCGAACAGCGCCGACATCGGCGCCGATCTCAGTCTGGGGCAGGATTACCCCGAGTCGCATGATCAGTCCTCTCCTGACAGCAGGGGTTTCGGTGGCACGGCACCACACGAACCTAGGGCAGCGCGTTCTCCAGATCGGCCAGCAGATCGTCGGAGTCCTCGAGTCCCACTGAAATCCTCACCACGCCGTCGGACAGTCCGATAGCGGCACGACCCTGCGGGCCCATCGCGCGGTGGGTCGTGGTAGCCGGATGAGTGATCAACGTCTTCCCGTCACCGAGGTTGTTAGAGATGTCGATGATTCGTAGTGCGTCGAGGACTTGAAACACGCGATCTTTGCCACCGTCCAACGCGAAGGTGACCACGGTTCCGCCGCCCGCCATTTGGCGCTTCGCCAGGCTGTACTGGGGATGCGATTCCAGGTATGGATAGCGCACCCATCGCACACACGGGTGCCTGTGGAGGTACTCCGCAATGCGACGCGCCGAGTCGTTGCTGTGCTGCACCCGGACGGGCAGGGTTTCCAGGCCCTTCAACAACGTCCACGCGTTGAAGGCGCTGATCGTAGGACCGGTGTGCCGCATCAGTTTCTGTACGGGGCCGTCGATGTAATCCTTGTCGCCCAGGATCGCGCCGCCCAGTACACGGCCTTGGCCGTCAATGTGCTTGGTCGCCGAGTACACCACCACGTCGGCACCGAGTGTGAGCGGCCTCTGGAGCATTGGAGTAGCGAATACATTGTCTATCACCACTTTCGCCCCGGCCGCGTGTGCCATTTCCGAGACTGCCGCAATATCGACCAGCGACTGCATGGGGTTCGACGGCGATTCGAAAAATACCGCTTGAGTGGGGACAGACAATGCTTCATCCCACTGTGAGAGGTCTTCGCCGTCAACGAAGACTGTTTCGACGCCCCAACGAGGCAGAATCTCATTGCAAACCACAAAACACGACCCGAACAGGCTGCGTGAGGCCACCAACCGGTCCCCGGCTGCCAACAGTGCGCCCAACGATGTGAAGACCGCCGCCATCCCGGTGGCCGTCGCTGAACATGCGGATGCTCCCTCGATGAGCCGGAGGCGCTCCTCGAACATCGATATCGTTGGATTGCCGTACCGGGAGTACACGTAGCGGTCGACCCCGCCGGAGAACGCGTCCTCCGCCTCGGCGGCAGTCTCGTACACGTAACCCGACGTCAAATACATTGCCTCGGCGCTCTCTTCGAAATGGGAGCGCATAATCCCACCGCGCACGGCGATGGTCCGCGGTCGGACATTCGGCGGAAGTGCCGCAGGCATACGGATGGGCGCACCCAGACCGTCCTTGCTCATGATCGGCTCCGCTGCCCCGCCGGGAGCTGACCTCGTCCCGCGTTTACGGCTTCGTATCGGTTAACGGTTCCTTCACGGATGACGGTCTGTGCAAGAATCACATCGAGAGTCTTCCAGCGCTCCTATGCTGGTCCGGCGATGCTCTATGCGGTATCGACATAGGCCAAGGACAATCGGTCCACCAGCGTGCTACGCCGGTGCTGTGCTGCAGATTGCCGTACCGGGGATGGTGGAGTCTTGCGATGTATCCGGGGCAACGCTCGACTGCGACAAAACGGACTCTCTGCGACTGCGAGAGACGCTGCCCCGTGCTTGGCGGTGAACGTTGCCTGATCGTCCGACTGGCCGGGGCACGACAGTTGCACCCGAGTGCTGATGCACTCGGACCTATCGCGATCTCTCAGATCGCGCCGCGCAACCACCGCCGTGCCCTTTGGGTACCGGTGCTTCGGTAGGTGTGAGAACACCCGTCCGGTGTGCCTCAACAAGTCATAGCGGCCACACCAGAAGGTCGCCACCTCGGCCGATACGTCAGCTCCTGGATGCTGTCGTCGAGCGTGCGGGCCTCGACCAGTTCGAGGTCGAAGTCCGCTGCGCCACACCAGATCGGGTCGTCACCGGTCTGCCCGGTGATGACGGGGAAGATGGTCACCTGGAGGAAATCGACCAGACCGGCGGCCATCAGTGCGCGGTTCATCGACAGGCTGCCGTGCGAGCGCAGCGGCACCGTGGACTCCTCCTTGAGTCGGGCGACGACATCAACAGCGTCCCCGTGCACGACGGTCGCGTCCGGCCAGTCGAGGGGCTCTTCGAGCGACGAGGAGATCACGATCGCCGGTAGGTGGCGCATGCGGGTGACCCATGGATCGAGCACGTCATCGGCCCCGGAGGCGAGCAGCGCCGTAAACGTGCGATAGGTGTTGGCGCCGAACACCATCCGCTGATTCTTCTGGTACATCGTGAGACGATGGTCGAGCAGTTCGGGACCCTGCTTGCCCCAGTAGCCGCCCCATTCGCTGGTGGCGCCGCCGAAGCCGTCGAGGCTGGTGAAGACATCGAAGGTGTAGGTGGCGGTCATGCGGCTCTCCTCGAATCGGTGCCATCCCCGTTGAGCATGTACCGATACAGACGGCGATCCCAGGAGAAACTCATCGCGGGGCGCTCGACACCGTGACCGAGGACGGATTCGCCGGGCGACCGCCGGCTAGATCAGCGCGTGGCGGTGCTCTTCGCGCGGTTCGCCGGCGGCTGTCGCGAACTCCTCGATGACTGCTGCGAGCAATTCGCGCCGCTCCGGTGACATCTGCCGCAGGATCCGCCGGATGGCACTACGACGGTGGCGAACCACGCGATCGATCAGAGCCTGGCCTTCTGCTGTCAGTGTGAGCGCGATATTGCGACGGTCGGCCGGGTCATCGCGCCGGTCGATCATGCCGACCTTGAGCAATCGGTCACAGATTCGGCTGGCGTTGGAGGGGCTGACCTGAAGGGCCTCTGCCACCCCGGCCAGGTTCATCGCACCACGAGTGGCGATCATCATCATCACGCGTAACTGAGGCACGGTGACGACATCGTCGACAGTGGAGATCGATGCCGCCGTGATGCCGACAAGGGCACGCGCCGCCCGCATGACCGACTCGACCTGATCGCTTGTCACACCGCCGTTGCCCGTACCGGACATTCTCGCTCCACTTCCGCCGCCACAATTGTTTCCTGAGCGCAACTATTTGATGTTTGCAATCACTGCGCTCCGGCAAGTCTCCATCATATGCAGGCGCTGACAGTACAGCCGGGCAAAGCCGGAACACTCGCCGTAGGCGAAGTCGAAGAGCCCGACCCTGGGCCTGGAGAACTGCTGGTGGACGGACTGGCGATCGGCGTGTGCGGTACGGACAAGGAGATCGTCGCAGGCCAGTACGGGTGGCCGCCTCCCGGTCGTGAGTCCATGGTGATCGGCCACGAATCGCTCGGCCGCGTGGCGGTCGCGCCGCCGAACAGCGCCTTCTCGCCCGGCGATCTTGTCGTCGGGGTGGTGCGCCGTCCTGATCCGGTGCCGTGTCGTGCCTGCGCGCACGGTGAGTTCGACATGTGCCGCAACGGCCGGTACACCGAACGTGGGATCAAAGAGATCGACGGTTACGGCAGTCAACGTTGGTCGGTCGAGACCGACTACGCGGTTACCCTCGATGAGGCGCTCGCCGAGGTCGGAATGCTCATGGAGCCGGCGACGATCGTCGCCAAAGCTTGGGAGCAGGTACGGCGCGTGGGGCAGCGGGCCTACTTCGAGCCCCAACGCGCGTTGATCTTGGGTGCCGGACCCATCGGACTACTTGCCGCCCTGCTGTCGGTGCAGCAGGGACTCGACACCCACATCCTCGACCGCGTCACCGACGGGCCCAAACCCGGCATCGCCGCGGCACTGGGAGCGACGTATCACCACAATGACATCGACGACGTCGCCGCCCGACTGGAACCGGACGTGGTGATCGAGGCGACGGGTGCCGGGCCTTTGGTCTTCGGTGCCATCGCCAACACCGCCACCTACGGCATCGTGTGCCTCACCGGGGTATCGCCCGCCGGACGGAAGCTGAGAATCGACGCGGGCACCATCAATCGCGAACTCGTCTTGGAAAACGATGCCGTGGTCGGGTCGGTCAACGCGAACCTGCGCCACTACCGACAGGCGGCCGACGCACTGGGAAAGGCCGACAAGGACTGGCTGGCGAGCCTCATCACCCGGCGAATTCCGTTGCAGCGAGCCCAAGAGGCGTTCGCCGCTCACTCCGATGATGTGAAAGTGGTCATCACACTCGACGGCTCGAGCTGACGTGACGGTGATCGGTGTTGCGTTGGTCATGTGCCTGTGCCCCGACACAGTCGAGGGGAAGGTGTGGCACGGCGTCGGGATACAGTTCGATTCACAACATGCAATCGTTGCTTCTCTGCAAATAAAAGCGTAGGACAGAGATGGTGGACCACGCCGATAGATCCGAAGTGTAGGCGCCACAGATCCCAGAGCTGGGCGACCACTGCACCACACGGCATACCGCATCCGTCTTCGCCGAGGCTGTTCCATCCAGAAGGGAGCCGTCATGACGCAACCGCTCACCATCTCCGGCGCACGCCGGTCCACGCCGACCGGCTTCGGTACATCGGACGAGGTTGACGAGCAGGAGCGCCTCCGTCGGCAAGTGGTGCAGTTGAAGGAAAAGTTGGCCAGCCAACCCGTGATCGAGCAAGCCAAGGGGATGCTCATGCAGACGTTCGGACTGTGCGCCGACGATGCGTTCGGTGTTCTCCGTGTGCTGTCCCAGAACCACAACGTCAGGTTGCGGTGGGTTGCCGAGCGTGTCGTCGAGTCCTGGACGCTTCGCGGCCCCCGTGCCGACTTCCAAGCGGCCGCCGATTTCCTGCTGTCGCTGGCAGATGAACGGCCCGGCTGTGATCCCCCCTCCAGGGCTCACGAGTAGGCTGCGCATGTGCGGCTCAGCAGGGCGGAGCGTGACCGGGTGTTCGCCGCGGTCGCACATGAGCGCCGCGGGATCGCGGATCTGATCGACACCCTCACCCCCGACGAACTGGCGACGCCGAGCCTGTGCGTCGGGTGGGATGTCAAGACCGTCGCCGCACATCTCGTGAGCGATTTCGCCGATGGGTTCTGGGGTTTCCTCGCCAGCGGCATCCGGCATGGCGGCATCGACAAGGGGATCGACGCGCTGGCCCGTCAGCGGGCACAAGCCCCCGCGGCCGAGATCTCCGACACCCTGCGCAGCCGTGCCGATTTCCGGCTCAGCCCGCCGATCACCGGTCCGCTGTCGGGGCTCACCGACGTACTGGTCCACGGCGCCGACATCCGCATCCCGCTGGGGCTCGCGCACCGGCCCGATCCGACCAACGTCGCCTGGGTGCTCGATTTCCTCACCAGCCGTATCCAGTTCGGCTTCTTCCCGCAGCGGCGCCTGCGCGGGATCACGCTGCATGACGAGGACACCGGGCGCACCTGGGGCGATGGTGAGGTGATCAGGGGTCCGGGCACGGCCGTGATGCTCGCCGTGTGCGGGCGCACCGTCGCACTGGACCAACTCGCCGGACCCGGTGTAGCCGTGCTGCGGTCACGGCTCACGTGAGAGGAGCGCTAACACCACCGGGGGCACCGCCGATAAGGACGGCATGACTGGATTCCGTGCCGGCGCCGCGATGGTGGTGGCCCTGACCGCGCCGTGGTTGTGGCCGGGTGCGGCGCACGCCGAGCCGGTCGCGTATCTGGACTGGGCACCCGTGCGGCCGTCGCCCACGTGTGGCGGCACCGTCCGCGGTGAGGCCATGGTGGTGCCGGTGCAGGTCGACTACCAGGTGCACGACGGGGTGCGGGTGAGCATCAACTACGACGCCGGCATCTACGACGGCTCGTGCAAGATCACCGTGACCGCCGACTGGAAAAACCTCGACACGGGCGCGTCGGGGAGCGAGGACATCACCGCGGTGTCCACGATCGACGGGCACTACGGCTTCATCGGCTACGCCAACAAAACCATCGACCCCGGCAGCGGAACCGTGCTGGTCACCCTCAGCTCGCACCCGGGCCAGGAGATGCGGGTCACCCCCTAGACGCGACGAGCCGTCTCAGCGCGCCAGCAACTCCTTGACGAGGTCGTCGATGAACTTGTTGTCCTCGGGATTGGCGTCGCCGCCCGCGAAATGGCCGTATATGCCTGGGATGACCCGTAATTCGGCGCCCGGGATGTGCTTGACCGCGAACTCCTCGTCCTCAGGTGGGAAGTAGAGGTCCTTCTCGGCCGGCGCCACGATCATCTTGGCCTTGATGGTCTTCAGCGCGGCGACCTGATCGCCGTGGAATCCCCGGTCCGGGGTGTTACCCACATTGCCGTTCTGCCACGTCCACAGCATCGCCAGCAGGTTGTTCGGGTCGCGCCGATCCAGGAAGAAGCCCTCCCAGAAGCCGACGAGGAAGTCCTCGAGCGAGGAGTAGCCCATCTTCTTGTACTCCTGGTGCCAGTAGAACGCCTGGGAGAAACCCCATCCCGCGTACACCCGCGCCAACGCACGCAGGCCCTTGGTCGGTTTCTCGGTGTACCAACCCTCCTTGAACGCAGCGTCGGCCGTGAGTGCGGCCTTCACACCTTCGAGGAACACGATGTTGTGTTCGCTGGTCTTGGACGATCCGCAGAACGGCAGCGCACGCTGCACCATGTCGGGATAGCTGACGGCCCACTGGTACGTCTGTCCGGCGCCCATCGACCACCCGGTGACGAGTGCGAGCGTCTCGATCCCGAACGAGGTGACGAGTTTGTGCTGCACCTCGACCTGGTCGTAGAACGTGACGTGGGGGAAGCGCGCGGCGTTGTAGGGCGGCGGGGTGTTCGACGGCGACGTCGACAGGCCGTTGCCCAACATGTTCGGGACGATGATGAAGTACTTGGCCGGGTCGAGGGCCTTACCTTCACCGATCAGCCATTCGTTGTCCCAGTGCCGCCCGGAGTACCAGGTGGGGTAGACGATCGCATTGGATTTGTCGGCGTTGAGTTCGCCGTACGTCTTGTAGGCGAGCTTCGCGTCGCGCAGCGTCGCGCCGTGCTGCAAGGTCACGTCGCCGAGGTCGAAAAGGTCGTAGTCTTGCGGGAATTCGTCCATCGGTCGTCACCTTTGCGTCGTCACACCCGAAATGCCCTGATGCGACGGATCGTAACGAAGGGACGCTGGCGGGCGTGGGAAATCCGCCCGAACCCGCAGGAGTCGGTCGGCATCGAACCGAGGTCAGACGCTGGAGGTCACCGGTTCATGACCCGTTGTCTGCGAGTGCGGCTGTGACCGCGGCTTGAACCCCCTGACCGGCGATGATGATCGGGTCGGTGGACCGCAGGGTGCGGCACAAAACGAACGCCCCCTCCAGAGCCGTCAGGGTGATCACCGCCAGACGCCGGCCCGTCGCTTCGTCGATGTCGAGTTGCGCGAACCACCGGGCCAGCCCGGCGAGCCAGTCCTCGAACACCGCGGCGGACTCCCGGCGAAGCCGCTCGTTGGTGCTCGCCACCTCCAGTGCGATGGTCTCGATCGAGCACGCCTCGGCATAGTCCTGAGACTCCATGAGCCGACCGGCGTTCTCGAACAACTGCGGGATTCCGGTGGCCGGATTGGTGTGGGCCAGTTCCGCAGCGACGAACTCGCCGTAGCGGATGCCCTCCGAACGGATGACTTCGACGCTGATCGACTCCTTGCCACCGGGGAAGTGGTGGTAAATCGACCCGAACGGTGCCTTGGCCGCACCCGAGATTTGTTTCGGCACCAGGTTCTTCCGGCACAGTCGCCGGGCGTACGGCGCGTTGAGCAAGGCGGGGTTGCCCGACGCGCTGTATGACGAGTGGTTTCGCCCTTCGGTCGAGAACGCCGCTGTGCGACGCGATCTCGTGAAGTTTGCCACCGGGGCTCCGCCGCGCCGGCGCTTGCTCGAACTCTCGGAGCGGCTGCGAACGTTCACCAAACCGGTGCTGGTGGTGTGGGCACGTGAAGACCGCATGATGCCGCTGGGCCACGCCGACCGTCTGGCCGAGTTTTTTCCGGATGCCACCAAAGTGATCGTCGAGAATTCCTGGACGCTCATCCCCGAAGATCAACCAGTGGTGATGGCCGAAGCGCTGCGGGCATTTGTCGGGTGATCCCGAAATGGGGGTTGACAACGTACAACCACTTGGTTGTACGTTGTGCTGGTGACCGTGATCGCCGAGGATCGGGCCGACGCGCTCTTCCACGCGCTCGCCGACCGCACAAGGCGCGACATCATGCGCCGCGTGCTGGCCGGAGAGCAATCGGTCTCTGCGCTCGCGTCGAAGTACGACGTGAGCTTCGCGGCGGTACAGAAACACGTTGCGGTGCTGGAGAAAGCCGGTCTGCTCACCAAGCGACGCCGCGGTCGCGAGCAGCTCGCCAGCGGCGACGTGGCGGCAGTGCGGTCAGTGGGGCAGATGCTCGCTGAGCTGGAACAGATCTGGCGTGGCCGCATCGCGCGCATCGACGAACTCATCGAAGCCGAACCGCTCAAGGAGCATTGACATGCCTGTGACCGATGTCCAGCACGACCTCGACACACTCACACTCACCATCACCGCGGAATTCGCCGCACCGGTGACACGCATCTGGCAGGTCTACGCGGATCCTCGTCAGCTGGAGAAGATATGGGGCCCGCCGAGCCACCCGGCCACGGTGGTCGATCACGATCTGCGGGTCGGTGGCCGGGTCACCTACTTCATGACGGGGCCAGAGGGCGAGAAATACGCCGGCTACTGGGAGATCACGGCCGTGGACGAGCCGCAGAGCTTTTCCTTCCTCGACGGTTTCGCCGACGAGGACTTCAAACCCAACACCGACCTGCCGGTGTCGACGAACGTCTACACGTTCGTCGAACACAACGGCGGCACCCGCGCGACGTACGTGAGCACCTACGCCTCCGCCGAGGCGCTGCAGCAGGTCCTCGACATGGGTGTGGTCGAGGGCGCGTCGTCGGCGATCAACCAGATCGACGACCTGGTTGCCGGCTGACCCGGGTCAGCTGACGCCGAGGCGGACGTCGGGCGCGCCGAGGCGTGCGGCGTCCGCGGTGTAGTCGTCGAGCTGGTGTTGCGACTCCCGCTCGGCGGCGACCCGCGCATCGTAATGCGCGACTTCGCGGGCGATATCGGCCTCACCCCAACCCAGCACCGGTGCGACCAGATCGGCGACCTCGCGTGCGGCGGCCGTCCCGCGGTCGGCGACCTCTATCGAGATCCGGGTGCGGCGGGTCAGCACATCCTCGAGGTGGCGGGCCCCCTCGTGACTGGCCGCGTAGTACGCCTCGACCTTCAGGTACTCGGGTGCCCCCGACAGCGGTACTCCCAGTTCCGGGCGCTGCGCGACGATGTCGAGCAACTCGTCGGTCAATGTCCCGTAGCGGCCCAGCAGATGTTCGATCGTCGCCACTGCCAATCCACTCGACTCGGCGCTGCGGCGCCGATTGTTCCAGGCCCCCGGGTAGCCGTCGGCCCCGAGCAGCGGCACGCGCTCGGTGCACGAGGCCGGCACCGCACGATTGAGTCCTTGGACCGCGAGATCCACAGCGTCCTTTGCCATCACGCGGTAGGTGGTGTACTTGCCGCCGGCGATGACCGTGAGGCCGGAAACCGGGTTGGCGACCGCGTGCTCGCGCGAGAGCTTGCTGGTCGAGTCGGACTCCCCGGCCAGCAGCGGACGCAACCCGGCGTACACGCCGACGACGTCGTCTGCGGTGAGCGGATCGGCGAGCAGGGTGTTGACGTGCCCGAGCAGGTACTCGATGTCGGCCCGGCTCGCGGCCGGATGGGCCAGGTCCAGCGACCAGTCGGTGTCGGTGGTGCCGACGATCCAGTGGCTGCCCCACGGAATGACGAACAGCAGGCTCTTCTCGGTGCGCGTGATGATGCCGGTCGACGAGTTGATCCGGTCTCGCGGCACCACGAGATGCACACCCTTGGAGGCTCGTACCCGGAACTTGCCCCGACCACCGGCCATGCCCTGTGTCTCGTCCGTCCACACCCCGGTGGCGTTGATGACCTGCCGTGCGCGGATGTCGAATTGGCGGCCACTCTCCAGATCCCGTACCCGGGCCCCGACGACACGGTCGCCGTCGCGCAGGAAACCCGTCACCCGGGTGCTGTTCGCGCACGATGCGCCGAAGTGCGCGGCCGTGCGGATCAGCGTCATGGTGTGCCGGGCGTCGTCCACCTGCCCCTCGTAGAAGCGGATTGCGCCGCGGATCGCCGAACTGCCCGAGGGGAACGACTCGAGTGTCCGCCCGCGGCCCAGGTGCTCGTGGTGCCCGGGCACCCCCCGCCCGGCGCCCATGACGTCATAGACCCCGATTCCCAGTCCCGCGTAGGCGCGGTCGAACCGCGTCCGCAGCGGGTAGATGAACGGCACCGGTCGCGCCAGGTGGGGGCACAGCGTGTTGAGCACAAGCGAGCGTTCCCGCAGCGCCTCGAAGACCAGCGAGAAGTTGAACTGCTCGAGGTAGCGCAGCCCGCCGTGGAAGAGCTTGCTCGACCGGCTCGACGTGCCCGACGCGTAGTCTCGCGCCTCGACCAGCCCCACCCGCAGCCCGCGGGTGGCGGCGTCGAGGGCGGCACCCGCACCCACGACACCGCCCCCGATGACCAGGATGTCGAACTCGTCGCTGCCCAACCGGTCGAGTGCCTCGGTGCGTTGGGACGGACCCAACGGATGTGCGCTCACGCTCACTTGACCTCGATCCAATCCAGCGTGCGCTCAACGGCTTTGCGCCATCCCGCGTAACCTGTCGTGCGCTGCTCCTCGCTCCACTGCGGCGCCCAACGGCGGGACTCGTTCCAGTTCTCACGCAGTTCATCGGTGTCGCGCCAGAACCCGATCGCCAGGCCGGCCGCGTAGGCGGCGCCGAGGGCGGTCGTCTCGGCGACCACCGGGCGACTCACCGGCACACCGAGGATGTCGGCCTGCATCTGCATGCACAGGTCGTTCACCGTGACCCCGCCGTCGACCTTCAACACGTCGAGGTGGACACCGGAATCGGCCTCCATGGCCTCGGCGACGTCGCGGCTCTGGTAGCAGATCGACTCGAGGGTCGCGCGTGCCAGGTGCGCATTGGTGTTGTAGCGGCTCAGTCCGACGATCGCCCCGCGTGCGTCGCTGCGCCAGTACGGCGCGAACAGCCCCGAGAAGGCCGGCACGAAGTAGACACCGCCGTTGTCCTCGACCTGACGGGCCAGCGATTCACTCTCGGCCGCGGTGTCGATGACATGCATCTGATCGCGCAGCCATTGCACGGCCGAACCCGTCACGGCGATCGACCCCTCCAGCGCGTAGACCGGTGCGTCGTCACCCAACCGGTAGCAGACCGTGGTGAGCAGACCATTCTTGCTGCGCACCGGTGTGGTGCCGGTGTTCAGCAACAGGAAGTTCCCGGTGCCGTAGGTGTTCTTGGCCTCGCCGGGCGTGAAGCACACCTGTCCGAACATGGCCGCCTGTTGATCACCGAGATCACCGGTGAGCGGAATCCCGCCGTACGGACGGGAACTCGTCGTGATGCCGTAACCGGCCGGATCCGACGATGGCCGGATTTGGGGCAGCATCGCGCGGGGGATGTCGAAGAAGCCGAGGAGTTCGTCATCCCAGTCGAGGGTTTCGAGATCCATGAGCATGGTGCGGCTGGCATTGGTCACGTCGGTGACGTGCACGCCCCCGGCGGTGCCGCCGGTGAGGTTCCACAGCAGCCACGAGTCGGTGGTGCCGAACAGTGCGTCGCCCATCTCGGCGTCCGCACGGACGCCCGGCACGTTCTCGAGGATCCACTGGATCTTGCCGCCGGAGAAGTACGTTGCCGGCGGCAGGCCCGCCTTCTCACGGATCACATCGCCGCGACCGTCGCGGTCCAGCGCGGCCGCGATCGAGTCCGTGCGGGTGTCCTGCCACACGATGGCGTTGTAGTACGGCCGACCGGTGCGCCGGTTCCACACGACGGTGGTCTCGCGCTGGTTCGTGACCCCGAGTGCGGCAAGGTCACTCGGCTGCAACTTGGCGGAATTGAGCGCGCTCTGCAACGCCGCGCTCGATCGCTCCCAGATCTCGACCGGGTTGTGTTCGACCCAGCCCGGACGCGGCAGGATCTGCTCGTGCTCGAGCTGGTGGCGGGCCACCTCGTTGCCGGAGTGGTCGAAGATCATGAATCGTGTCGAGGTGGTGCCCTGGTCGATGGCACCGACGAAATCGGCCATTGCGAGTCCTTTCGTGGATTGCGTCAGACCGCGGATGCGGCTGCGGGACGGGGGGTTTCGTCGTCATCGAGCATCGGAGGCTCGTCGGGCAGGAAGCGCTCGATCAGCCAGCGGTAGGCCCCGGCCCCGACGAGTGCGCCGATCAGTGGTCCGACGATGGGCACCCAGAAATACAGCATCCCGTTCTGGTCCTGAAAGGCCGTGCTGTAGCCGGTGATGAACGACGCCAACCGGGGCCCGAGGTCCCGGGCAGGGTTGATCGCATACCCCGCGTTGGCACCCCACGCCATGCCGATGCCGACGACGACGAGACCGATGATCACCGGCGCGAGCCGCGTCCATGGACCGTGGTTGCGTGCGTCGGTCAACGCCATCACGAGGAACAGGAGGATCGCGGTACCGACGATCTGATCGAGGAGCGCGGTGCCCTGGCTGATGGGGAGTGCACCGTTGCCGGGCAGGGTCGAGAAGATGCCCTGGGTGGCGATCGTGTGGTTCGGGTCGACCGATGCGATGGCTTCGCTGTAGGTGACCCGCACGATCAACGCGGCCGCGAAGGCGCCGAGTAGCTGGGCGATGCTGAACGGAAGCACCTTGCGCCACGGGAAGTCCCGGAACACCGCCATCGCGAGGGTGACGGCAGGGTTGAGGTGTGCGCCGCTGATCCTGGCCGCGGTGTAGACGCCGAGGATCACGCCAAGACCCCAGCCCCACGCGATGGAATCGTGGTCACCGAGTGCCCCGTCGCCGGTGACGACCTGTGCGACCACGCCTACTCCGAACAGGATGAGGATGAGGGTGCCGGCGAACTCGGCGCAGAGTTCTCCGACGAGGGTTCGTCGTGTCATGTTGGGCTCCTTGGTTCGTGAAGCCGCATGTGTTGTGCATCACATGAGGCGTGCGTTGTGAACCTAGAAGCCGGAGGTCGCCCGGGCACCACCCGCTGTTCGGCATCGCCGAACCCGGGGCCGGTCGACAATGTCGACCGGACGGGTCGACATGGTCGAGCGATTTGGTGATGCTGAAACTTGTGCCAGGCACTGTGCAATCCGTGGAACGGGCCGCGGCGATATTGCAATTACTCGGGATCGAAGACGAGTCCCTCGGGCTCGTGCAGATCGCGGGTGCACTCGGATTGGCGAAAGGCACCGCACATGGGTTGTTGCGCACCCTGCACGGTGTGGGCTTCGTCGAACAGGACGAATCCGGGCGCTATCGGCTGGGCCCGGATTTGTTCCATCTCGGGTCCACCCAACTCGATCTCAACGAGCTCAAGGCGCGGGCACTGAACTGGGCCGACGCGCTGGCCGCGCGCACCGGGGAGGCCGTGCGCGTCGCGGCGTTCCGCACCGGCCGTGCGGTGGTGGCCCACCACGTGTTTCGGGCCGACAGCACTGCGCAGGTGCTGGAGGTCGGTTCGACCGTGCCGCTGCACGCCAGCGCGCTGGGCAAGGTGCTGCTCGCCTTCGACCCTGGCGCGGCGCGCAGCCTCGGCGCCCTCGACAGCCTGACCTACCGGACCATCACCAACCGGGCCCAACTGCAACACGAACTCGCCGACACACGCGACCGTGGCTGGGCCGCATCGGTCGAGGAGGAGCAACCCGGCGTCGCGAGCATCGCCGCACCGATCCGCGACCGCGGCGGTTACGTCGTGGCCAGCATCGGCATCAGCGGTGACGTCGAAAGGCTCTGTGACCACCGGGCCCGACCGCTGGAGCGGCTCGCCGAACTCGTGGTGCGTGCGGGACGTTCGGTGTCGCGCGAGTTCGGACACGGGCGGGAACTGTGACCGAGCGCTACATCGCCGCGCTCGACCAGGGAACCACCTCGACCCGCTGCATCGTCTACGACCACCACGGCAGGCTGGTCTCGGTCGCGCAGCGCGAACACCGTCAGTACTACCCGCGGCCGGGTTGGGTCGAGCACGATCCGACCGAGATCTGGGACATCGTCCGGCGGATCATCCCGCAGGCCCTCGCCGACGCCGACGTCGAACCACGCCAGATCATGGCACTGGGGATCACCAACCAACGCGAGACCACGGTCGTGTGGGACGGCCGCACCGGCAAGCCCGCCCACCGCGCGATCGTGTGGCAGGACAACCGGACTGCGGGGCTGCTGCCGGAAATCGCCGCGGAACTCGACGACGAGACTTTGCTCGCGCGTTGCGGTCTGCCGCTCGCGACGTACTTTTCAGGGCCCAAGCTGCGTTGGCTGTTGGACGGCGACCGCGACCTGCGGGCCCGCGCCGAAAACGGTGATCTGCTGTTCGGAACCATCGACTCGTGGTTGCTGTGGAACCTCACCGGGGGCATCGACGGTGGGGTGCATGTCACCGATGTCACCAACGCCAGCCGCACCATGCTGATGAACCTCGAGACCCTCGACTGGGACGACGAACTGCTCGCAGGCATGCACGTGCCGCGGCGCATGATGCCCGAGATCCGGCCCAACACCGGACCGTTTCCGTCGACCGTCGATCCCATCGCGGGGATCCCGATCACCGCGGTCATCGGCGATCAACAGGCATCCCTGTTCGGCCAGACCGCATTCGAGCCGGGTGAAGCCAAATGCACGTTCGGCACAGGCAGTTTCGTCCTGCTCAACACCGGCAACGACATCGTGCGGTCACAACGTGGGCTGCTCACCACCGTGGCCCGCAAGTTCGATGACGAACCGGCGGTGTACGCCCTCGAGGGATCGGTCGCGGTGGCCGGTGCGTTGGTCGCGTGGTCCCGTGACAACCTCGGCCTCGTCAAGACACCCGCCGAGATCGAGACCCTCGCCCGCACCGTCGACGACAACGGCGGGTGCTACATCGTGCCCGCGTTCTCCGGTCTCTACTCGCCGTACTGGGCGACCGAGGCGCGTGGCCTGGTGGTCGGCCTGACGTCCTATATCACCAAGGGCCACATCGCCAGAGCCGTGCTGGAAGCCACCGCGTGGCAGATCCGTGACGTCATCGACGCGATGAAATGCGACTCCGACATCACGGTCCGCTCACTGCACGTCGACGGCGGTATGACGGCCGACAACCTGCTCATGCAACTCGTGGCCGATATCCTCGACGCACCCGTGGTGCGACCGATGATGGCCGAAACCGTCGCTCTCGGAGCGGCTTACGCCGCGGGCCTGGCGGCAGGCTACTGGTCCGACCGCGCGGTGCTGCGATCCAACTGGCGCCGCGCAGCGGAGTGGCGCCCCAGCATGGACCCGGTTCGCCGCCAACGTGAACTCGACGACTGGCACCGCGCCGTACAACTGGCCATCAGCTGGGGTGACGGCCGCAACGGCGCCTCGTGAGGGTCAGCGGAAGCGGACGTTCGCGGTCGCCAATCCGAAGATCTTGCGGCCTGCGGATTTCGCCGCGACGATCACGACACCGGTGCGGGTCTGCGGATCCAGCGATTTGATGCGGCCGCTGTACTCGATCTCGGTACCCTCGGCCGGCACCACCGCGGGTTGCGACAACCGCACCGCGTAGCGCGTGACGGCAGCGGGATCACCCGTCCAGGATGAGACAAATCCTGCGCCGAGGCCCATGGTGAGCATGCCGTGGGCGATCACGTCGGGCTGACCGGCCAGCTTGGCGATGTTCTCGTCCCAGTGCAGCGGGTTGGCGTCACCGGCCACGCCGGCGTAGTTGACCAGGTCGCCGCGCGACAGCCGGGCAGTGTGTACCGGAAGTTCGTCGCCGACCTTGATGTCGTCGAACGACAGCGACGACGGAGTGCGGGTGGCACCGCCCTGTGCGATGCGGAGCTCACCAGCCGGCCGGACCGTCTTCTGGTACGGAGCGTCGGTCTCGTCGACACCGAGCATGTTGATGCCGTGCATCATCACCCCCTGCACGGCGGGCCGGATGGCCGGGTCGACGTCCTCGGCGGTGATCCCGACGACCGTGGTGTGCAGCGTGTGCACGACCTCGCCCGCGCTGTCGGTGAAGGTATTGGTGACGGTGATGAGGTCACGGCCGGCGATGCGGCGCACCGAGGTCAGTTCGATGTCGATGCGCAGTTCGTCGCCCTCGACGATGGGGCGGTGCTGTTCGAAGACCTCTTCGGTCTGCAGGTACATGTCGTAGCCGACCACGACCGATTCGAACATGCGCTGGTTGCAGGCCATGGCGGGCGCTGAGGTGAACGTCAGCGGCGCGACAAGTCCGGGGTGGCCGAGGTCGGCGGCGGCCGCGAGATTCCAGTGCACAGGATGGTAGTCCTGCACGGCGCGGGCGAACTCGCGGACCTTCTCCCGGCCCACCAGATACGTGTCTTCCATCTGGTAGTAGTGGCCGACCCGCGATTCGAGCGTCGACGTATCTGCTGGTGCGGTCATGAATCTGCTCAACTTTTCTATCGGCTTACGCGCTCAAAGCGACTTCAGCACCCTAACGCGAGAGCCTCTGAGCCCCGAAATTCTCGACCTGCGGTTCGATGGCGCGCATGCGGGTAGCAACACCGCGGTGCGCCGGTCGCCCTCGAAACAGCGCGGCGCTCAACGGGATCCACTTGGGGCGATGTGGCATGCCCGGAGGGGGCAAATTTTGACTTGACCGTCAAGCATTCGGGGTTGTTCGGCAGATCACAGCAAATCGCACAACCCGGCGTGTGGCAGGCAATGGCCTGGAACTACTGGCGTCGTCGTTCCGGGAGGGCAAATCGGCGGCGATGTGTCCACACGGATCGACTGCTCGGCGGCATCACACCGCGGAGCCGCCGCCGTCGACATACAACGTCGAACCCGTGACGAAACTGGCGCGTGGAGAGGCGAGGAACAACACCGCCTGCGCGATCTCCTCTGGTCCCGCGGTGCGCTTCAAAGGCAGGCCCGCCGCGACGTCGTCGATGAAGTCGCCCATCTGCGCCAGCGTCGTCGGGGTTCGCGTCGGTCCGGGCGAAACACTGTTCACGCGAACGCCGTTGGCGCCGAACTCGGCGGCCCACGTGCGGGTCAACGACGCCAGCGCCGCCTTGGTCGCGGCGTACACCGAGGTGCCCGGGAAGCCTTTGTGCGCGGCGAGCGTAGTGATGTTGACGATGCTGCCGCGCCCGCGCTCCACCATCCCTTTGGCCGTCGCGGCGACCAGGAAGTAGGTGCCCCGGACGTTGGTGTCGAACAGCTGCTGGAAGCCGGCCACATCCTGTTCGAAGGTCGGCGCCGTGGGGTAGATCCCCGCGTTGTTGACGAGAATGTCGACGTCGCCGGCCTGCGAGACCAGACTCGCCACCGAATCCATGTCGCCGAGGTCGGCCGGCACGAAGCGCGCGCCGATGTCGGCCGCGGCTTGTTCACCACGCTCGCGGTCGCGCCCCGCGATCACCACCTCGGCGCCCTCGGCCGCCATCAGGCGCGCTGATTCCAGGCCGATACCACTCGTCCCGCCCGTCACGAGCGCGGTCTGTCCGTGAAGTTCCATGAGACGTTCAATCGTGTGGGTCGGTGAAACCTTCCCGTCGATTCTCTGGCCCCGGCCGGCCGCGTTTGGCACAGTCTCGAACCCGACGCTAGGTTTCGTCGGGTGAAGTCCTCAGCTGCAGGTAAAGCCACGCGGTGGATCGCTCCCTTCCTGGCCGTCGCGGCGCTGGCCGGCGCCGGCGCGCTCGCCGAACCGGCGGGTGTCGCAGTCGAGGTGCGTCTGACCAGTGACGGCAACCCGCTGGCCGGGCAGACCTTCTACGTCGACCCGAACTCGAAGGCGATGCGAGCCGCCAAGAACGACCCCAGCCCCGAGCTGCAGATGATCGCGAACACGCCGCACGCGTACTGGATGGACAACGTGTCGACGTTCGCGGTCGACGCGAAATACATCCAGACGGCCCAGGGTGCGGGCACGATGCCGATTCTCGCGCTGTACGGCATCCCGAACCGCGACTGCGGCAGTTTCGCGGCGGGCGGCTTCGGCTCGGCCGCCGCCTACAAGGGGTGGATCGACGGGGTCGCCGGCGCGATCGGTTCCGGTCCGGCGGCGGTGATCCTGGAACCCGACGCGCTCGCGATGGCCGACTGCCTGTCGGCGGACCAGCGTCAGGAGCGATTCGACCTGATGCGGTACGCGGTCGACACGCTCACCCGTAACCCCGCCACCGCGGTGTACATCGACGCCGGGCATTCCCGGTGGGTGAAGGCGGAGGACATGGCGGCCCGCCTCAACGAGGTGGGCGTGAGCAAGGCGCGTGGCTTCTCCCTGAACACCGCGAACTTCTTCACCACCGAGGAGGAGATCGGCTACGGCGAGACGATCTCGGCGCTCACCAACGGGGCGCACTACGTGATCGACACGTCACGCAACGGCGTCGGTCCCGTCGACAGTGACTCGTGGTGCAACCCGCCGGGCCGTGCGCTCGGC